>CAZDOK010000010.1:0-120913 GCA_964507025.1 uncultured Anaerolineaceae bacterium | reverse complement strand
CGGCCACCGGCAGCCTGGCGAACGAGTTCGACTTCGCCGGCCAGCAGACCGACGGCACCGGCCTGCAGTACCTCCGCGCCCGATACTACGACCCGGCCACCGGGACGTTCCTGAGCCGGGACCCGATGGTCAAGATTCCCGGCTGGAAGGGCAACCCGTACGCCTACGCCTCCGGGGGCGCGACAAACTCAAGCGACCCCACAGGTCTATGCGGCTGGAAGGTGTGGGAATGCGGAGATGACGCCATCGAGGGCGCTATGGCCGCAGGTAAGGCAGCCGGATCGGCAATCGCCGACGGTGCGGCCTGGACCGGAGACAAGGTTGCCGCGATTGCGGCTGCCACCGCGGCAGCTGCGAAGAAGTTCGCAGCTTTCACAGCCGACGGCGCCAATTGGATGCTAAAGCAGGCTTGGATTGCCATTCGCGCGGCTGCCAATGCAAAACTCACAGCGCTAGCTCTCGCCGCCGCCACGGCGGGCGGCGGATCTTGCACGCTCGGCGCTGGGGCGTTTTGGGTCTGCACCGGTGTCAAGGTAATGGACTCCATCAACAAAGGCGGAATGACCTTCGGTAACGTCTACATTCTGGGCGAGAAATTCGAACCTGAGAAACTACTCCAACCATCGCTGGACCATGAAATGAAACACGCTGACCAGTGGGCGCTCGCCGGGCTCGCAACGGCCGGAGAACCGCTAATCGGCCAAGCGATCTTGGCTGGAGCTCATGGCGAAGAGATCCTTCGGACGGGTGGCAATGCGTGCAGCAACTTCTTCGAGGTGTGGGCCGGTCCCGCAGACGGAGGTTACAGCTGTTGAGGCGCAGCGCGTTCATGGTGACCACCCAAGCCTGGATTGTAGCTGTCTTGGCGACGACGTTCGCCGCCTGCGACGAACCGCGCGAGAGGATTGGAGTCGAATTGAGTGAGCAGGGCCTGATAACCGTGGAGTACAAGCACTGTCGGGAGAATTCGTTGGTGGAGGCAGTAGTTCTCAAAGACCTCGCCGAAACGAGAACCAACATCTCCGACGATCGAGTGCTCTGGGAGATTCAGTCTCCCGCTGGATCGCCATTGAAACATTTCGAGATTGGATCGACGCCCGACGGCTTTGAAGAGCGAGTCCCACTTCACGCGTCGCTTGACGGCCTGCTCTTAAACGTCCAAGTGAGAACCTCCGCGTTACCACAGGGTGAATCCATGACTTTCACAAAGGACCAATTGCGTGTCGGCGAACTTCGCGTCGGGACGGAGTACATGTCAGCCGACGAGTTTCGCAGGAGGTCTGCGTGTGACTGACGATCGCCAAGCGATAGGGAGAGCTGACCGCTTACCGGACACAAAGGTCAGCAGGACCTCCCTTATCGGACGGCCCCGGCACAGACCGCGTGACAGCAAAGCGCGAGGTACCTGCAAGGCCGGCGACGGATTCGGACCGAACGGCACCACTGAGCGTCTTTGAGAACATGGGGCGACACGGGCGGCTCGGGCAGCCTGGCGAACGAGTTCGACTTCGCCGGCCAGCAGACGGACGGGAGCACGGGGCTGCAGTACCTGCGTGCAAGGTACTACGACCCGGCCACGGGGGTGTTCTTGAGCCGGGACCCGCTGGCCAGCCTCGCGTCGTGGCTCGGAAACCCACACGGCTACGCATACGCCGACCCTGTGGGACTGAGTGACCCGACTGGGCTCGACAGCCCATGGGACGGGGTGAGAAAGCGTGTGAATCCCTGCAACTGGGGAGGCCTGACAGGCGGAGCGTGCGTTAAGGCCGGTGAGGTCATCGACGATATCCGCGGTGTCGGTGGCCCGGTCGTCCGGCCCTTGGTTATCGTAGGTGAATACCTCCGGGTGGTGGGTGACGGGATTTCGGATTGGATGAAGGCTCATCCCGACGAGATGAACTTCTTGATCGGTACGGCCTTTACGCTTGGGTTCGGCGCCTGTCTGGCGACCGCGGTCGTCTCCGCTGGCGGTACCAGCCCGGGATGTGTCGCGATAGCCTCAGGATGGGGCGCGTGGAGCGCTGCGACAGCCCTCGACCATTTGCAAAAGAGCGACGGCGACCGAACGGAGAAGTCCATTCGGATGGCTGTTGACGTGATCAATTCGCTGCCGATGGGGAAGGCAAGGACGATTATGATGAACCTGCTGTCCACCCTCGTGAACCCGAAGGCCGCCAGGTGAGGCCGAACTGGGGAGCGTTCGTGCTTCTCCTCTCGGTGTTCATTTTGGGGCTCGTGCTCTTGGCTGGATCTGGCGAGTTATGGCTTGCGCTCTGGTGTGCCGGACTTCTTGCGGTCTCCTTTCCGCTGTTCGTCTGGATAGCGCGTAGGAGACGTAAAGGGGGATAACAGGAGTGACGCCGCAAACCGTCTCACCCTTCCACGGAAGGGTCACCGGCTGGGACTCGAACAGCATCCAGTATGGGTATGATGATGCGAACCGGATGACCAGCGCGACCCTCCCCTCGAGCACCGGCATCGTCACGTCCTACACCTACGATGACGGCGACCGCCTGACCCGCATCAGTCACGTCAAGGACGGCTCCACCACCGTGGCGAGCGTCGCCTACACCCTGGACGACGTGGGCAACCGCACGCAGCGGGTGGACCAGCAGGGCACCCACACCTACGCCTACGACGACCTCTACCGGCTGACCTCGGTCACCTATCCCGGCCCGAGCACGACGACCTACGCCTTCGACGCCTTCGGCAACCGGACGGGCATGACCACGCCAGCTGGCACGACCAGCTACACCCACGATGACGCCGACCGCATCACCGAGGTGCAGCCGCCGAGCCCTGCATCAGCCATCGCCTACGACTGGGACGACAACGGCAACCTGGTCGAACGTGGCGCCGACACCTTCGTGTGGGATTACGAGGACCGCATGGTCTCGGCCACGGTGAACTCGCTGACCAGCACCTACACCTACCGCGGCGATGGCCTCCGCGATAGCCGGACGGTCGGCATGACCACCACCACCTTCACCTGGGACATTAACGCGGGTCTGCCAGTCGTCCTGGACGATGGCAACCAGTACCTGTACGGCGCCGGACTCTCCGCCATGAAGCAGTCGGGAGACTGGTACTACTACCTGGCGGACGGCCTGGGCTCGACGATGGCCGTGGTCGACAGCTCGGGCGATGTCGAGAACGGCTACACCTACGACATCTACGGCGAGCCAACGGTAACGGGCAGCCTCGCAAACGAGTTCGACTTCGCCGGCCAGCAGACCGACCCCACCGGGCTCCAGTACCTACGGGCCAGGTACTACGACCCGGCCGCGGGGGTGTTCCTGAGCAGGGATCCAATGGCGAACGAGACCTGGTGGCTGAGCAGCGGCTTCGGATACGGCAGATGCGACCCGGTTCTTGTCACCGACCCGACCGGCCTGATCCCCTCGGACGGGAGCGACCAGAAGTCACTGAGCGCACGGCAGAAGCTCTGTCTATCCATCGCAGAGAAGCTGCTGGAGAAGGCTCAGAAGATGAGGACTGATAGGGAGGTGATCGAGGGTCGCGGCACTGGGCGGCCGGCGTCTGATGCGGAGAAGAAGAATAAGCAGGGGCGCTGGAGGGATAGCCAGGGCAAAGTCAAGGAGCTGATGGCACGATGGCGCCGGTTGGAGTGCCCAAAGCACGTTGGCACTGGGGCGTTGCCGGAGGACATAGAGGAGTTGGAGAACGGCGAGTATCCCAAGTTCGAAAAGAGCTCACGCTTCAGTTGGCCAGACGTTCCTGACGTCTGGTGGGATGGAGATCCAGTCAATCCATGGCATCTCATTCCCGTGCCAGGCCCGGGCCCGCGGCCGCTCCCCGGAAGGTGACGGGCAGGATGGAGCACCAACAGCCACGCTGGTTAAGGGCCCCAATAACGCGGGGCCAGTCGAGGCACTTCTTAAGCGTACTCAAAGGGCTTAAACCCGGGGAACTGCAGCAACTCGCCGCCGGACAGGACAAAGAGATCAACGCCACGTTGATCGGCATCGCGGTGACAGGGGGCATGGCCGTCTGGAATCGCCGCGTGCCCTCGGACGAACCGCTTCTGGTCCAGGCGGTCGCCAACTTCGCCAAACTCGTATCGCTGGCCGCGAGCGGCGGAGCCATCGAGGCGGACGATGCGGCCTTTGTCTGGGAAACGTTGATGGCGGACGGCGACGACGGTAGAGACCCTGACAAGATGGCTCTGTTGAGACGCGCCGGCCATCGGTGGCTCCGACCGGGTCCTGAGGACCCCGGAACAGGGATCCAGGCGTGAGCGGGGCCGTGCGAACGGGAACAGCCTGCGCCAATAGGCCCGCCATCGTTCACGCTGATGGCGAGGTGCAGAACAGCTACACCTACGACATCTACGGCGAGCCAACGGTAACGAGCAGCCTGGCGAACGAGTTCGACTTCGCCGGCCAGCAGACGGACGGGAGCACCGGCCTGCAGTACCTCCGCGCCCGGTACTACGACCCGGCCGCGGGGGTGTTCCTGAGCAGGGAGCCTCTGGAGCGGCTGCCGGGCTGGATGGGGAATCCCTTCGGCTACGCTGGGGCTAACCCCGCGCGCTACCTCGACCCGACAGGGCTTGTGCTCGTGGACTCAAGCGATGGGTGTGGGCAAGGATCGTGCCTCGACACAAATGACATCATTCCGCATAACGGAGGGGCCTTCCGAGAGTACCAGGGGCGAACGCAGTGGTGTGAGAGCTGGACGCGGTGCCGCGATGCTTCCCCGGAGGAGTTTGCCGAAACCTCTTGCGACTTCGTTGTTGGCTGGACGGCAGTAGTCTGCCGGAACAAGTTCGGAGGGGTCATCGCCACCATCCACGTTACCAACGATAGCATTGGGAAACGGCTTGTGGACGCCAACGGCGATGGGGACGTATCGACTCTCGAGAAGGTCCAGTTCTTGGCGAAGATCGTCAGTATTCTAACCCCGTTCCACGACTCCACGGGGCCCATTCAGCCGCCGCAGCCCTGCCCCGGCGAAGGACTGGACTTTGGTGCCGGATGTCAGAAGCCCCGCTAGCCGCTGATGCACGGTTCGGCGCCTGTGAGTTTGAGACCCGCGCGGCATGGATGACCTCCGGGTGGGCCACGCTCTTGGTGACCATGACTTTGGGAGTGGGCAGCGGACTCTGCTTGGGAGCACATGCTGCGCTGCCAACCGCCCTCGCGTTCGCGGTGGACTTCGTTATCGTCGTGGGAGCGGGCAGCATCCTCGTCGTAGGGTTCCAGGCGGTGCGCCCAACCCTAGGGATGGTTCGCGTGTATCAGGATCGGGTGGTTGGCTTGTCAGGGCCAGCCCTTGGCATCACATTTCATGAGGTTGAGGGTTGGCGCATTACCACCGAGCGGTACGGCTTTGGCCCCTGGAATTCCGAACGGGTGCTCTGGCTGAAGTTGCACGCCGATGAGTTACGGATCGGTCGGGAGTGGACACGGTACACGGAACTCCAAGAGCGGATACTGCAACATCTGGTCGGTGTGACCGAGGTTGGAGGCTGACGTGTCCTACTACCTCGCCGACGGCCTGGGCTCGACGATGGCTGCTGTCGATAGTACCGGCATGGTCGTCCGCGATTACCAATACGACGTGTACGGGGCACCGACCGGCGGCACCGGCAGCCTGGCGAACGAGTTCGACTTCGCTGGCCAGCAGACGGACCCCACGGGCCTGCAGTATCTGCGGGCCCGGTACTACGACCCGGCGTCGGGGATGTTCCTGAGCCGGGAGCCTCTGGAGCGGCTGCCGGGCTGGATGGGAAATCCGTTCGGTTATGCCGGGAGCAATGCAGTGAGCCGCACGGACCCGACCGGCCTCTGTCCGTTTGGACTTCCAACGTGGGTGTGTGGCGACATCCATGTTTACGGCGATGAGACGGCAGCCGACGTCGCAAACGATGTGGTGAACCTCGGAAACCACGTGGCGGATGTGGTCGATCCGTGGCTTCAGTCGTACATCGACGCCAACGTCATCGTGCCCATAGCTCCCGGGGCCGTCGTGTCGGTGGGGTGCCAAGTCGAAATCCTTGACCCGCTCGACCCTCACTGCTATACGGGTATCGGAGTTGGGACTCCAGGAGTCTCTGTCACTGTTGGTCCGGAGCAATCCATTGTTGACGGCACGTTCTGCGAATTCAATGCCGGAGCGGGTGGTACAGCCGGGCAAGTGGGTATCGGGAATCTATTGGACGAGAAGGGGGGTTCCACAGCCCCCTTCGGAACGGTTGGGTTCGGCACTCCCGGAGTATCTTATACGTGCGGCGTTATCGACCCAGGCTTGCCGGATCTGTGGCCGTGAACTGGTATGCGATGTTCTTTGGTGTCGTACTATTGATTTTCAGTGTACCACCGTTATTCTCGAAACCGCTGAGGGAACGTCATGTGGCCAGGTCGACAAGGCAGCTCTCGGTGTTGCGGCTTGCGACGGGTGCCGACCAAGCCACCCAATCATGGGCTCGTCTTACTACTTGGGCATGGTTAATAGGCGCCGTCTGTTTCGGTGTCATATTTGTAGGCGTTAGCTTGGTTGGCTGGATTTATTGACCGGGCAACTCATAGCTGTACATCTACGTCTGGGGCAGTTCCATGCCCGCCCGTCCCTGCGGAGCGAGAAGGTTGCATGTCAAGTCTCCTCCGGAGAGGGGCATGCGCGGGCCGGAAGACTCGCCGATGACGCAGACAGGATCACGGAGGTGCAGCCGCCGAGCCCTGCATCAGCCATCGCCTACCACTGGGACGACAACGGCAACCTGGTCGAACGTGGCGCCGACACCTTCGTGTGGGATTACGAAGACCGGATGGTCGAGGCGACGGTGAACTCGGTGACCAGCACCTACGCCTACCGCGGCGACGGCCTGCGCAACTCCCGCACGGTCGGCATGACGACGACGCAGTTCACCTGGGAAATCAACGCGGGGCTGCCCGTGGTGCTGGACGACGGCAACCAGTACCTCTACGGCGCCGGGCTGTCCTCGATGAAGCAGGGCGGGAACTGGTTCTACTACCTGGCCGACGGCCTCGGCTCGACGATGGCAATGGTGGACGCGTCCGGTGATGTCGAGAACGGCTACACCTACGACGTCTACGGCGAGCCGACGGTAACGGGCAGCCTCGCGAACGAGTTCGACTTCGCCGGCCAGCAGACGGACGCCAGCACGGGGCTGCAGTACCTGCGTGCAAGGTACTACGACCCGGCCACGGGGGTGTTCTTGAGCCGGGAGCCCTTGGAGCGAGCACCGGGCTGGATGGGAAATCGGTTCGGTTATGCGGGTGCCAACCCAGCGCGTTACCTCGACCCAACGGGTCACCGACCCTGCGAGGTTGATGACTGCAGCCCTGGGGTCGGGCGCAAATATCCGGCACCTGTGCGGAACGGCGGCGCCGACATGCCGAACGGAGACGTGCCAGTTGAACCCGATTCGGTGTACGGCGTCTGCGGAGGCCTGTACTACTACCGGCATCCGCATTGTCGGGACCTAGTCCCATTCAACGGGAACGCGGGTAGCCTCATCGGCGAGTACCTCCTCAACACGTGGCACGGATGCAAAGCTGACCCCGCCCTGTGCGCAGCTGCGATTGGAACCCAGGCTGCCACACTGCTCCTCAGCACCGCTATTGGGGCGGGCGTGTCAGGTGCCTGTGCGGGATCGGGTGGGACGCTCTGTTTCATTGTCGTGGTCGGCGGGTCGCGAGTTCTGCACTTCGTGACCTTCTCGCTGCTCAACCAGGCACTCGGTCGGGAGCTCCGAGCCAAAGGCGCGGAAGCGCGCGGACGGTAAGTCAATGGGAACACAAGAGTGGGTTGGCATCTTCCTGTTCGGCCTAGCCGCGATGGTCTTGTGTTTGGTGTCAGCCATCGCGGGTAGCGAGCGGACAGGCTGGCAACGTAAGAACTGGCTTCCTCCGGTCCTGATCGCATACCTCTTACTATCCACCTTCGGACTGAGCCTGCTCTTCGGGTCAATTGGCGAAGGCATAATGTCAGCGCTCATGTCTCTCATCCTCGCAATCCCCACTGCTCTGACGGCCTCAACTCCGCGACGGGGACCACGGTGAACTCTGTGACGGCCACCTTCGCCCACCGCGGAAATCCTTCCGCACAGGGACGCGACAGCCGCGCCGTCGGCATGACCACCACAACCTTCACGTGGGACATCAACGCCGGCCTGCCGGTAGTCCTGGACGATGGGAACCAGTACCTGTACGGCGCCGGGCTCTCGGCGATGAAGCAGTCGGGCAGCTGGTACTACTACTACCTCGCCGACGGCCTCGGCTCCACGATGGCGATCGTTGACGCGAACGGTGATGTCGAGAACGGCTACACCTACGACGTCTACGGCGAGCCAACGGTAACGGGCAGCCTCGCGAACGAGTTCGACTTCGCCGGCCAGCAGACGGACGCCAGCACGGGGCTGCAGTACCTGCGTGCAAGGTACTACGACCCGGCCACGGGGGTGTTCTTGAGCCGGGAGCCTCTGGAGCGCCTGCCCGGATGGATGGGGAACCCCTTCGGCTACGGCGCAGCAAACCCCGCGCGCTACCTCGATCCAACCGGGCTTGTGCCTGTGGATTCGGACGGGTGTCGCGACAACGACACTGGCTGCCAGCGGCGGGTCCAGGCTGAATCCGAGGGAGCATGCGCCGGGTTGTATTTCTACACCTACAGGTACTGCAAGGATCGCGTTCCGTTTAGCGATTGGACGCTGCTGGGCGAATACACGCTCAACAGGCTGCTGGACCTCGCGAAGTTCTGGCAGAGCGGACTCGAGGCGGTTGGAGAAGGGCAGATACGAGAGGCGGAGTTTGCCGCATCTATCGGCCCGAGAATACACGCCTGTGCGCTCGATTTCACCTGTTCGAATGCTGTGGCATTGGGGCTGATGAGTGCTGCGGCGGTCTTGGCGGTGATTCCGGGAGGTCAAGGGTTCGCGGCGGCTGTCACAGCGGCCGGTCTTGTCTGGGAAGCTTACGCCTATGCCGCGCAATCCGCTCAACCCCCCACGAGCCTGGCGCAAGACAGGTGACCGAGCGGGCAATGTTTAGTAACACCGTTCGCCGCGTGCTGATGTCTGTCGTACTGCTCGTGGGGACTGCGAACACCTTGCTTTTGGGGTACATAACCTGGCGAGCGGAGGAGCCGTGGCGCTTGGTCGCTCTCATCCTGATCTGGCCACCGGCGCTATTGCTGGCCCGATGGATTCGGAGGCGGTGAACTCGGGACGACGACCTACGCCTATCGCGGCGATGGCCTGCGCGACACCCGCACGGTCGGCATGACCACCACCAACTTCACCTGGGACATTAACGCGGGTCTGCCAGTCGTCCTGGACGATGGCAACCAGTACCTGTACGGCGCCGGGCTGTCCGCCATGAAGCAGTCTGGAGTCTGGTGGGCGATGAGGGGCTCGAACCCCCGGCCTTCTCGGTGTAAGCGAGACGCTCTAACCAGCTGAGCTAATCGCCCGCGACCATGCGAGTGTACCGCGAACCGGCCCTACATCGCCTCCGCGATGGCCGTCAGCGCCGCCACCGATGTCTCCATGTCCAGCCCCGAAATCCGCTCCGCCTTCACCCGCGCCCGGAAATCCAGTTCGTTCCACCGGCCTTCCCGCGCGTAGGGCGCCAGGTCCGGGTAGTTTCGCGCCGCGAGTCGCAGGTCCATGAGCTGGCGGTTTCGCTCGACCGTCTCGCGCGCCTCCCCCGAGGCGATGGCAGCCTCGATGCGCGCGCTGCGGCGTCCAAGCGCTTCAGTGGCCCGCGACGGGTCCTCCAGGTACGCATCCAGCGGCGCGACCGCCAGCAGCCGCGCCGCCGAGAGGGTGCCCACGCCGGGAATCCCCGGCAGGTTGTCGCTCGCGTCGCCGCTGGCCGCGCGGTAGTCCAGGTACCGCTCCCGCGGGAACACCACCGGCGCCGCGGCCGAATCGCGAGGACAGGCCGCCTCGGCGAAGTTCGCCGTATCGATGACCAGCCGCTTCACGGTCGCGTAGATTGACACGCGCTCATCGACCAGCTGCAGGAAGTCCTTGTCGGTCGACGCGATCCGCACGTCGCTTTCCGGCGCCTGGTGCACCGCTGCCGAAATCAGGTCGTCCGCCTCGGTGTTGGTGCCGCGCAACACCGTCAGCGGCAGGTCCGCGCTCAACTCGATGAACTGCGCGATGGCCGACACGACGTACTGCTCGTTCTCCATGAACGACGGGTCGCCCTCCCGGCCGGTCTGGTACGCCGGGTAGATGCCGCGGCGGCGAAGCGGCCGTCCCTGGTCGAAGGCCACCACCAGCCGCGTCAACCGTCGGGCCGGCGCGTCGAACATCGACGCCTGTCCGGCCCGACGCCCCCTGCCGTCGTCCGGCGGCTCGCCAGCCCGGACCGCCAGCCCGATCACGCTCTGGGTCAGGCCCAGGAGCGCCGCCCGCCCCTTCTTCTCAGGCGTGTCGGCGCCCATTGGCCGGCGAAGCGCGTGAAAGCCCGCCCAGGCCACGTTGTTGCCATCGATGATCAGGAGCACCGATCCAGTATCGCCGTTGCCTCCGCGCCGGTCGAAAGAGGTGGTCTCTATCTCGCCCAGGCGACGCGCTCGTCGATGCGGCGCTCCATGGTGTGCTCGACGGGCTCGAACCCGTGCCCGAGCCAGAAGGGTCCACCACTTGGGTTCGGCGCCGCGAAATGGAGTGTGCAGGTCTCGTACCCGGCGGTGCGGGCCCAGGCCATCGAATGCCCCAGGAGGGCCGACCCTACGCCCCCGCCCCGTGCGGCCCCGCTGACCACGCCCTCGAACAGGTACACGTTGCTCCCGGGCGTCACGATCGGTGGCGTGAAGCCCGGCCGCAGGAATGTCTGCATCGCGACCGGAGTCCCGTCCCGGTATGCGACAAAGTAGGGGAGGTCGCCACCGCGGAGCTGCGCCAGATTGAACTCCCTCGCCGCGGACTCGGGAGTGCGGAGCAACGGCCAGAACATTGGACTCTGCCGGTGCCAGCTGTTGAGGTGCTCGGCCAACTCCATCACCACTTCGATGTCTTCCGGCGAGGCGCGCTGAACTTCGATCGCTCCGCCCGCGTTCCGCTCGACTGGCGCCGTTGTCCTGGTCGCCGCCGTCAGGTAGCGCCCGAAGCCCAGGCTCACCCAGGCTTCCTGCACGTCGGGGTCGCCCGCCGGGATCGCACAACGATGGACGAAGAAGCCGGCGTCGACCCAATCGGCGGCCAGCGCTCCGTACAGGGCCCGATAGATCGGGACCGCATCGTGACCTTCGGCCACTGCATGCCCTTCGACCGGCATCGAGATGGAGTGCGGGGGTACGAACAGGGAGGCCATCTCGGTCGGGGCGAACAACATCTGCTCACCGAACAGGAAGCCCACCAGGCGGCCCCCGGTTTCGGCAACAGCCCCCTGCGCGCGCGGGTTTGCGAACAGGGGCGCGATAAGTCCTCGTGCGCCACCAGGGTCTTCGAGTCGTACATCAAGGTGGGGGGTTCGAACCCGGTCTCGCCGGTGGCGCGCCGCAAGCAGTTCGGCCGCGGCATCGAGGTCGGCAGAGCGCGCGGCCCGCACGGTGAGATCAGCGACCATTCGGGACCTCCGGGACCCGAAACATACCCGAAAGGCCCGCCAGGGGGCTGTTTCTTGCGTGTTTCACTCGTGTTACAATCAAATTAAATCTCGCAGGAGAGGGATATGACCACGGAGACCATGAGCACAGCAGAAGAAGCAGTGAAGCAAGCCAGCGCCCACCTCTATGAGGCAATGACCCACCACTACGGCCCGCTCGACCTGGCTGCGCATCAGCCCCTCGTGAAGGCCATCTCCGAGTATGGCCAGCGGTCACGCGAACACGACGAGGAAGGCATCAAGCGGGCCAGCGCCCATGTCTATGAGGCGCTCACCCACCACTTCGGCCCGCGCGACCTCGCCGCGAACGATCCGGTTGTCCATGCGCTCGCGGAGTATGGCCAGGCCTGCCGCGCTGCTGGTAAGAAACAGTAACTCCACATCGCGCTCAAGTTGGGACAGCACGAGGGGGCTGGTGATTCGCCAGCCCCCTCGTTGTGCCTTCGAGTCCCGGGCGCATTGTTCAGGGGTTTCCGAGCCGCTCCCGTAGCGCCTGTAGCAGCCCGCTGATGGGTACCCGTATCTGCGCTTGCGAGTCGCGCTCACGGATGGTGACCGCGTCGTCTCCCGGCTCACCCTTCTCCCCGACCGTCTGGAAGTCTACCGTCACGCAGAGTGGCGTGCCGATTTCGTCCTGGCGCCGGTAGCGCCGGCCGATCGACTGCGTCTCGTCGTACTGGCTCATCCAGAGCGGCCGGATCATGTCGTAAACGCGCCGGGCCGTCGGCCGCAACGCCTCGTTCTTCGAAAGCGGCAGCACGGCGACCTTGATCGGCGCGATGTTTGGCCGGAACTTCAGCACCACGCGGTTCTCGCCCTTTTCATCGGGCTCCTCCGTGTAGCACTCCAGCAACGTGACCGCCAGGGTGCGGCTCAACCCGGCCGCGGGTTCGATTACCCACGGCACCACGTGCTCGTTTGTCTCTTCATCGAAGTACGTGAGCGGTTTGCCGCTCAGCGCCGCGTGCGACGACAGGTCGAAGTCGGTCCGCGCAGCGATCCCCTCAAGCTCGCCCCAGCCCCACGGGAACAGGTACTCGATATCTGTTGTCCCCGCGCTGTAATGCGAAAGTTCGTCCTTGTCGTGATCCCGCAGCCGCAGCCGCTCCGGCGCGATCCCCACAACGTTGATGTACCAGTTCAGCCGCTCGTTGATCCAGTGGCGGTGCAGCTCCAGGTACTCTGCCGGGTTCGCCCGATCCTTCGGCGGCCGGCAGAAGTACTCCATCTCCATCTGCTCGAATTCGAGCGTCCGGAAGATGAACCGCCCGGGTGTGATCTCGTTGCGGAAACTCACCCTGGTCTGGGCAATGCCGAACGGCAGCTTGCGGCGCATCGATTGGGCCACGTTGTCGAAGTTCACGAAGATGCCCTGCGCCGTTTCCGGTGGCAGGTAAGCGATGGCCGACTCATCGGCGACCGGGCCCACCTGCGTGCGAAACATCATGTTGAACTGCCGCGGCTCCGTCAGCTCGCCCCCGTCATAGGGACAGACAATCGCCCCACTGGCATCGCGGACCACCGCTCCGTAGGTACCCTCTTCCAGGTGGTCGGCACGGAAACGACGCTGGCACTTCTTGCAGTCGACCAGCGGGTCCGTGAAGTTCGCCACGTGGCCGCTCCCCACCCACACCTGCGGGTTGGTGACGAGCGCTGCATCGAGGCCGACCACGTCGTCGCGCTCCCGCACCATCGAACGCCACCATGCCTCCCGGATGTTGCGCTTGAGCTCGGTACCGAGTGGTCCGTAGTCGTAGGCATTCGCAAAGCCGCCATAGATTTCGGCGGAAGGAAACACGAAGCCGCGACGCTTCGCGAGCGAGACGATCGTCTCGAGATCAGGTGCAGGCACAGGAGAATCCTTGGGAAACGATGTCGGCGCGCCTGGCGGGCGCGCCGCAGTTGCCTGAGCTTATCATCGGCCGCGGCTTAGCGATTCCGGGCAGCGTCCACCCTGGCGCGCACTTCCTCTACCTCGATGGGGACGTCGAAGATCTTCTGCCGCCCGGTCGCTCCCGACACCAGCACGACATCGCGCGCGGGCAGGCCGAGCGCCCGCGCCAGCAGTTTCACCACCGCGGCATTCGCGGCCCCATCCGCCGGCGCGGCCGTCACCCGTACCCGCAGCACCCCCTCCGGGTCGAATCCATCGATCCCGTCGCGGCTGGCGCGGGGAGTCACGCGGACGGAGAGGCGAGCCATGCCAACAGCCTATTGGAGATCCGC
This sequence comes from uncultured Anaerolineaceae bacterium, assembly GCA_964507025.1. Lineage (GTDB taxonomy): Bacteria > Chloroflexota > Dehalococcoidia > Tepidiformales > Tepidiformaceae > Amarobacter. Next base: position 107,081 of record CAZDOK010000010.1, on the reverse strand, counting down.
CCAGGGATCAGGCACGGGAGGACTAGAACATTTGTTTGGTACGCGGTAGGATGCGCTCGACGGCCCTCCGTGGTGGTATCATCCGGCGCCGTACACGATCCGTTGCGGGTGATGCATGGCAGACAACGACCGCGCACGTGCGCTCGAACTCGCCCTTTCGCAAATCGAAAAGCAGTTCGGGCGAGGCGCCGTGATTAAGCTCGGCGAGGCCGGTAACGCCCCTACCGAGGTCATTTCCTCCGGGTCGCTCGCGCTCGACATCGCCCTCGGTGTGGGGGGCATCCCCCGTGGCCGCGTCACCGAGATCTTTGGCCCCGAATCCGCCGGCAAGAGCACGCTCGCCCAGCACATCATGGCCGAGGCCCAGAAGCTGGGTGGCACCGCCGCCTACATCGATGTCGAACACGCCATGGACCCCGGCTATGCCCGCGACCTGGGCATCCGCCTCGAGGATCTCCTTGTGAGCCAGCCGGATACTGGCGAACAGGCCCTGGAGATTTGCGAGGCCCTCGTCCGCTCGAACGCTGTCGATGTCATCGTTGTCGACTCGGTCGCAGCCCTCGTGCCTCGCGCCGAAATCGAAGGCGAGATGGGCGATGCCCATGTTGGCCTGCAGGCGCGGTTGATGTCCCAGGCTTTGCGCAAGCTCACCGCCACCATCTCTCGTACGAGCACCTCGGTCATCTTCATCAACCAGCTCCGCGAGAAGGTTGGCATCGTCTTCGGTAATCCGGAGGTCACGCCCGGTGGCCGCGCACTCAAGTTCTACGCGTCGGTCCGCATTGATATCCGTCCCGTCGAGTCCATCAAACGCGGAAGCGATGTCGTGGGCCGCCGGGTGCGCGCCAAGATTGTGAAAAACAAGGTGGCCGCGCCATTCCGCCAGGCCGAATTCGACATCATGTTCGATACGCCGCGCGGGATCAGCCGCACCGGCGACATCATCGATCTCGGAGTCGAACACGGGGTGCTCACCAAGAGCGGCTCGTTCTACAGTTACGGCGACATGCGCATCGGGCAAGGACGGGAGAACGCAAAGCAGTTCCTCGACGACAACTCCGAGCTCGCGCTGGAGATCGAGACCGAAATCCGCAGGGAAGTGGGGCTGCCCGCCCCGTCGAAAAAGGACGCAGGAGAAGCATTGGCCGCTCGCTAGGCCGCAGTATGGACGAGCCTCCCAGTACCGCACGCATCACCGGCATCCGGAGTGTCGCCCACGGGCGCCAGCGCCTGCTTGAGCTGAGCGACGGCCGCGAGTACCTGTTTGGCGACGAGGCATGTACGCGCGCGGGCATCGCCGAGGGCCTCGATGTAACCCCTGAGTTACTTCAGCAGCTCGAGGGCGTCGAGATCCGGGTCAACGCTCACGAGGCTGCGCTTCGACTTCTCGCCGCCCGGCCGCGGAGCGAGACGGAAATGCGCACGCGGCTCGCCATGCGTGGCTTCGACCCGGATGCCATCGACGACGAGGTCGAGCGCCTCCGCGGTGCCGGGCTCCTCGACGATGAGAAGTTCGCCCGCGCCTGGGTGGAGGACCGGAGGCGGCTCGCCCCTCGCGGCCGCCGCATGTTGAAGTACGAACTCCTCGGCCGGGGCGTCGACCCTGAATCGGCCGACCAGGCCATCCGTGATATAGACGACCGCGAGATCGCGATGGAGCTCGCCCGGGCCCGGGCGCGCAAGGCGCCCCGGACGACTTACGAGGCGTTCGTCGCCAAAGTGGGAGGGTTCCTGCGCCGCCGCGGCTTCGATTTCGACGTCACCGCGACCGCCACCCGCCAGGCCTGGCTCGAAGCGCAGGAAGCGGCCACCGCCGAAGTCGCCGCCGTGGATCCTGGCGAACCCTGAACCGCCGTTTTTCACCGCCCTCCCGGTCTGGCAGAATCAGTTTGCACAGTTGGCGGCGATCCTCTCGAGAGGCGCCCGCCCGGAGGAATTAGTGGAACTGCGTTTCGGCGAGAAGGAAGAACAACTCAGGCAGGAAGTGCGCGGGTTTCTGCAGGCGAACAGCCGAGCCGAGAGCGGCCAGCTTGGTAGCCGCTCCGACGAAGAGTTCGAGTTCGCGAAGCAATTCAATCGCAAGCTTGCGGAGCGCGGCTGGATCGCCCCCGCCTGGCCCAAGGAGTACGGCGGGCTCGGTGCGAGCATCTACGAGCAGATGGTCTTCAACGAGGAGTTTGGCTACTGGGGCGCGCCCGATACCGGCACCCGCGGCTTCGGTGTCGGCATGATTGGCCCCACCCTCATCATCCACGGCAACGAAGAGCAAAAGAAGCGCTATCTCACTCGCATCACCAGCGGCGAGGATATCTGGTGCCAGGGCTACAGCGAGCCCGGCGCGGGCTCCGACCTCGCCAGCCTCCAGACCCGCGCGGTCCGCGATGGCGACGAGTACGTCATCAACGGCCAGAAGATCTGGACCTCCGGCGGCCACCGCGCCAACCAGATGTTCTGCCTCGTCCGCACCGACCCCGAGGCGCCCAAGCACCGCGGCATCAGCTTCTTGCTGATCGACGACATCGTGAACACGCCCGGCCTCACCATCCGGCCCCTCATCAACATGGCCAACCGCCACCACTTCAACGAGGTCTTCTTCGAGGATGTGCGCGTGCCTGCGCGCAATCTCGTGGGCGAGGAAAACCGCGGCTGGTACGTCGGTATGACGCTCCTTGACTTCGAGCGCTCCGGCATCGGCACCACTGCCGCGCAGAAGCGCACCCTCGAAAAGCTCACCGAGAACCTGCGCGAAGGTGAGAAGGCCCGCCGCGAACGCTATCGGACGCGCCTTGCCGACCTCGTGGTCGCCAACAACGTCGGGCGGTTCCTCGGCTATCGGATCGGGTACATCCAGGCCAGCGGGATGGTGCCAAACTATGAGGCGTCGGTCGTCAAGATCTACCAGTCCGAGCTCGGGCAGAAGATCTACAACTTCGGCGTCAACATGCTTGGCCTCTCCGGTCAGTTCATCCCCGAAGAGCCTCGCGCCCCGTTCGGCGGCGATCTGCCCGAGTCCTACATCCAGGCAGTGCCATCCACCATCTACAGCGGCTCCAACGAGATTCAGCGCAACGTCATCGCGACGCGCGGCCTCGGCCTTCCCCGCGGCTAACCAGCCAGCGGGCATACGACACGGAGGGGCGCCCGCCAGGGCGCCCCTTTCGTCTTCACTTCGTAGAATGGCCGGGTGCTCAGTCCCGGGGCATTCGAACGCCGCCTTGCCTCTGCCGGCAGCCTCTCGCTGCTCGTGTTCTTCGTCTTCTTCGTCATGCTCGCCTACTGGCAGGCGCTGCGGACCGACCTGGCAGACGACGACCGCAATCCCCGCGTCCTCTCCGCGTTCTATGACCCCGGCCGAGGCAACATTCTGGACCGCGACGGGAACATCATCGCCGAGTCCCTGGGCGATGGCACCCGCTACTACCACGATGCCTCGGTCGCCCATGCCGTGGGCTACCTGGACCCCCGGTATGGCTCGCAGGGCATTGAACTCGTGTTCAACCAGGAGCTGACCGGCCAGCGCCCTACCGGCTGGTCCGGCGCGTTCTCCGCCGAGTTCGAACGAAACCGCCTCGAGGGTAACGACATCCGTCTCACCATCGATCCGGAGGTTCAGGCCGCCGCGGCCCGTGCACTCGGAGCGCGCAAGGGCGCCGTCATCGCCATCGACCCGCGCAGTGGCGATGTCCTGGCCATGGTCAGCGTCCCGACCTACGACCCCGGCGGGCTGGGAACCGTGGGCGACGCACTCTTCAATGACCCCGATGCCCCGCTGCTGAACCGGGCTACCCAGGGCCTCTACCCGCCCGGGTCAACTTTTAAGACGGTTACCGCGGTCGCCGCCCTCGGCAGCGGAGTCATCACGCCCGAGACCTTGGTCGAATGTCCCGGCGAGATCGTCATCGATGGCTTCCCCATCTCCTGCCGGAATGTCCCGCAGGGAGTCGGCACCTACCCGTTTCGCGATGCCTACACCTTCTCCGTGAATGCGATCTTCGCTGAGGTCGGCGTGAAGGCCGGCTGGGAGCGGCTCCTGCGGACCGCCCGGTCGTTTGGCTTCGAACGGCCCCTCGACTTCACCCTCGAGACAGCGGCCAGCCAGGTCTACGCCCCCGGTTCCGAACTCTCCCGCGTCCTGCTTGCGAGCACAGCCTTCGGCCAGGGCGAGATTCTCGCCACGCCGCTCCAGATGGCACTGGTGGCGGCGACTATCGCGAACGGCGGCCAAATGGCTCTCCCCAGGCTCACGCTGGGCGCCTCCGACAAGAACAACCAGCTCGTCCGGGAGCTGGAGCACCCAGCGGCCACACGCGTCATCGACGCCACCCTCGCACGCACCATGCGGGAGTTCATGGTGTCGGTTGTCGAAAACGGCCAGGCCGGCGGTGTCACCATCCCCGGAGTGAGCGTGGCGGGCAAGACCGGCACCGCCGAGGCCGGCGACGGCACGTCCCACGCCTGGTTCATCGCTTTCGCCCCCGCCGAGGAACCGGAGGTAGCCGTGGCCGTCGTCGTCGAAAGCGGGGGCCAGGGTGGCGTGGTCGCCTCGCCTGTCGCTGGTTCAGTCATCCGCGCGGTGCTGGACCGATGAGCGACCAACCGCGTATCGAGCGCTTCTTCGAGCAGGCCGCGCGCATGGCGACCGGGCCGGGAATCCACCCGATTGAGGTCCTCCAGCGCATCCAGGCGGCCGCGGAGAGCTCGGTCCGTGACCGGGACGTCGCCAACGCCTACCGCGTCGAATTCTCCCCTTCTGACAGCGAGCGGTTCGCCCGTCTTCGCGAGCAGCTCACTCGCGGTGCCGGCCGCATGCTCGACGAGCTCGTGAGGAGCCGCGAACTGCATCCACTCGGGCCCTGGCACTTCGAATTCGCGGCGGTGGCTGACCTGGCGCCGGGGGCGCTCCGAGTGTCCGCCCGGTACCGCGAACCGACGCACCGGCCGGAGACCGTCGCAGCGGGTGCTACCCGTGTCATCACCCGCCAGCGGGGCAAGAGCATCGTCCTCGATGACGGCACCAGGGTCCCCTTGACGCATACGCCGTTCGTCATCGGCCGCGGCGCCGGGTGTGACCTCGTTGTGCCCGACCTCAGCATCTCCCGCCGCCACGCCGAGATCGGCTCTGGACCCGGCGGCACGCTGACCATCCGCGACCTTGGCAGCCGGAATGGTGTCATCATCGATGGCGAGCGACTCGCGGATGAGGCCGAGCTCATCCCCGGGGACATGTTTGTCCTCGGCGATGCCCGCTTCTGGCTGGAGTCCGGCGAATGAGTGGAAGTACCGAGCTGCTCGTCCTGCGCCTTGCGCTCATCGCACTGGTCTTCATCTTCGTCCTGGCTATCGCCGTTACCCTGCGGGGTGGTCTCATCCCTGCCAGGTCCCCCGTTGCTGCCTCTTCTCCGCGGCGGCAGGTCTGGCGTCTCGTCGTGGTCGGCCCAGGCGAGACGGGCCTGGCACCGGGGACCGAGATCCTCGTCGCAGGCAACATGACCATTGGCCGGGACCTCGATGCGGGAGTCGTCCTCGGAGACCCCTCGGTTTCCAGCCGGCACGCCGCCATCGAGCGGGTCCAGGGTGGATGGCGGCTTACCGACCTCGGTAGCACCAACGGGACCAGCGCCAATGGGCGCCCGGTTGGACCGGCGGGTGTGCTCCTGAGGGGTGGCGAACGCATTGCGCTCGGGGCAGTCGTTCTCAGGCTTGCCGGGCCGTGAGCCCACGCCGCGCGACGTGCGAAACGCCCCCGAGCAGCCCGGCGAGCCCGAAGTTCACCACCAGGCTCGATCCCCCGTAGCTCACAAACGGGAGCGTGATGCCCGTGGTGGGGATCACCCTCAGGTTCCCGGCGATGATCACGGCCGCCTGGATCGCGATGAGCAGGGCAATGCACGCGGCAAGCAGCCGTCCGTACGTATCGCCCGCCTCCGCTGCGACACGCAGGCCCGCGTAGAGGAATGCCACATACAGGAGCGCTACCCCCGCAGCGCCAGCCAGGCCGAGCTCTTCCGCGATGGCCGTGTAGACGTAATCCGTCGGCGCGGCCGGCACTGAGTCCGGCTGCCCCAGGCCCGGACCCGCCCCCGTGATTCCGCCTGCCTGGATGGCATACGTCGCCTGCATCGTCTGGTAGCCCGCACCCCCGGGGTCAGCCCCCGGGTCGAGCCACGTGTCGATCCGCACCTGCACGTGGCCGAAGAGGACATAACCCGCCAACCCCGTTGCCGCCAGCAGCGCGACGCCGCCCGCCACGAAGCGGGCCCGACCGGTCGCCAGGTACAGCGCCCCCACCGCCAGCAGGAGAAGAATGGCGATCGAGCCCAGGTCGCGCAGCAAGGCAAGTGCGCCTACCGCACCAAGCAGGACCGATGCCAGCGGCACCAGGTAAGCCGCACCGGAGTACGTGCGGTCACCGATTCGAAGCGTTGGCGAAGCCAGGACACTCGCCGAATCGGCAAGATAGCCTGCCAGGAACACGATGACGAACACCTTGATGAGCTCGGTCGTCTGCACTGACTGTCCCGCAACGTCGATCCAGAGCCGGGCGCCGTTGATGGTCGTGCCGAACAGGCCGGTGGCAACCAGGACGGCGAGCCCGGTCACTCCTGAGGTGTACGTGTACTGTTTAAGCCGCGGGTAGTGGGTGCCGGCCCAGAGCCCGGCGGCGAACGCCACGGCGCCAACGCTCACCCAGTTCGCCTGGTCCGCGGCCACGCCCGGCGCCAGGCGGATGACGAACACCAGACCTACTGCCGCCAGGAACGCCGCAATCGCGAGGATCTCCGGCCGGGCCCGCGGCGCCAACACCCGCCCCGCAACGTGAGCGATCAGACCGGAAACGGCAAACTGGGTTAGGATGCGCCCAGTGCTGGCTGGAAGCGCGAACTCGGCGGCGCGGAGCGCATACCACCCCAGGACGGCGAACCCGGCCGCCCCGGTCAACAGGAGCACCTCGATGTTGCGCTCGCGCGAGCTGCTGGCCTGGCGGAGGCTCATCCCCCGGTGAACGCCACGGATGTCATAGACGGACGATACCGCCTCGAACGGCTGCTTGGTACCGGTGGGATGGCCGAAGTCTGGCTGGCCGAAGATGAACGCCTCGGCCGCTGGGTGGCCGTGAAGTTCCTTCGCGAAGCGTTCAGCGCCGAGTCCGATGCCGGCGCAGTCGCCGCCTTCGAACGCGAGGCGCGCGTCATCGCACGGCTCCAGCACCCGAACATCGTCGGGGTGTTCGATGCCGGCATCCACGAAGGCCGCCGCTTCATCGTGATGGAGTATGTCCACGGCTATACCCTGCGCGAGCTCCTCGAGACCCAGGGGCGTATGACCGAGGCCGAGGCCATCCGCTACGGGGTGCAGGTGGCCGCCGCCCTCCAGTACGCGCATGAACAGGGCGTCGTCCACTGCGATATCAAGCCCGAGAACATCATCATCAACGAAACTGGTGTCGCGAAGGTCACTGACTTCGGAGTCGCCGAAACGCTCAACCGCACACTCGCACCGGGCCAGGCGCAGGACCTTCTCGGCACCATCGCCTACCTCGCGCCGGAGGTCATCCAGGGCGCCCAGCCCGACCCGCGCGCCGACGTCTACGCCCTCGGGCTCACTGTCTACGAGATGGTGGCCGGGCGCCTGCCGTTCTCAGGGACGAGCGCCGCGGCCATCGCAGGCCAGCGCCTGGCTGCACCCGCTCCGCTCCTTCGCACCCACGCGCGCGGGGCATCTCCTGAACTCGAGGGCGTGCTTGCACACGCGCTCGCGCTCTCTCCCGAGGAACGCTTCCCAACGGCAGCAGCCCTCGGTTCCGCGCTTCGGCGGGTTCCGCTCACTGCTGCACAGGCTGCCCCGGTTGTCGCCCCCCCGGGCAGGCCGCCGCAACTCCGGCGCCGGCAGCCCACCGCGCGCGTTCGCCGTGGCGCGGTCCGCCAGGAGTCGCCAGGCGTCAGTGGCGCCACCATCCTCGTTGTCATCGGCATCATCCTCATCGCCATCGGTGTGGGAGCGGCCGCGGCCATCTTCCTCGCGAACCGGGACCAGGGAGGTGCTCCGGCTCCGACACCAACGCCGACCACCACGGCTCCAACCGCCACGCCTACAACGGAGCCAGAGCCCACGGCCACGCCGACGCGCCGCCCATCCCCTTCGCCCAGCCCGAGTCCGAGCCCCTCGCCGACACGGACTCCGACCCCTACAGAGGCCGTACCCACGCCGACCCCTCCGGAGACAACCCCGGGGCCGACATCTCCCCCGACGATCGACCCTACCTCCACCCCTACGCCGTCCGCCACACCCTGACCCCGCGGACCGTACGGGTCACGACAAAGAGGGGGCTGCCATTCGGCAGCCCCCTCTTCAGGTTCCGGCTCGGTGGCCCTCCCGCTAGACGCGGTGGCACCAGACCCAGTGCTCCTTGTCGGCGGTACCCACGTTGCGCCAGTCGGGCCGGCGCGCGCGGCACTCGTCGATGGCGATGGGGCAGCGCGTATGGAACACGCAGCCGCTGGGTGGGCGCAGCGGGCTCGGCACGTCGCCGAGGAGGATGATGCGCTCGCGCTGGCGCTCGACGTCCGGGTCCGGGATCGGGACAGCGGAGAGGAGGGCCTTGGTGTACGGGTGAAGCGGGTTCTCGAAGATCGAGTCCCGGTCGGTCAGCTCCATCATGTGGCCCAGGTACATCACGCCCACACGGTCGCTGATGTGGCGCACCACTGAAAGGTCGTGCGCGATGAACAGGTACGTCAGGTTGAACTGGTCCTGCAGGTCCTGGAGCAGGTTGATGATCTGGGCCTGGATCGACACGTCGAGCGCGGAGACCGGCTCGTCGCAGACGATGAAGTCGGGCTCCACGGCAAGCGCGCGCGCGATGCCGATGCGCTGGCGCTGGCCGCCCGAGAACTCATGCGGGAAGCGGTTGGCGAAGTAGGGGTTCAGACCCACCGTCTGCAGCAGGTTCTGAACGCGCTCCTTCTTCTCCTTGCCGCCCGCGAGCTTGTGGATGGTCAGGGGCTCGCTGATGATGCTGCCGACCGACATACGCGGATTGAGGCTCGCGTACGGGTCCTGGAAGATCATCTGCATCTTGCGGCGGAAGCGGCGGAGCTCCCCGCCCTTCACCCTCGTCAGGTCCGTCCCCTCGAAGTTCACCTTCCCCGCCGTCGGCCGCGTGAGCTGGAGGATGGCCTTGCCCGTGGTGCTCTTGCCACAGCCCGATTCGCCCACCAGCCCGAGCGTCTCGCCGCGCCGCACTTCGAACGACAGTCCGTCGACGGCCCGAACGTCGGCCACCTTCCGCTGGAAGATCACGCCAGCGGTGACCGGGAAATAAACCTGCAGGTCTTCGACCTGGACGAGTGCCTCGCCCGCGGTGCCAGTCCGCTGGCGGGTGCTTGAGCTAGTTTGCTGCGCCAACTGGCACCTCCCGTTGCACGCGCTCCGCTTCCCAGCAGGCGGCGTAGTGCTTTTCTGCGACCAGGTTGAACGGCGGGTACTCCTCCGTGCAGCGGTCGACGCGCCACGAACACCGCGGGTAGAAGGGGCATCCCGGCGGCAGGTGGGCCAGGTCCGGCGGCAGCCCCTCGATCGGGACCAGCTTCTCCTTGCGCGTCTCGTCGAGACGCGGCACCGAGTTCAGCAGGCCGACGGTGTACGGGTGCTTCGGATTGCGGTACAGCTCCACCGCCGAGGCCGTCTCGATCACCTTCCCCGCGTACATCACGTTCACCCGGTCGGCATAGCGCGCCACCACACCAAGGTTGTGCGTGATGATGATGACGGCCGTGCCGAACTCGCGGCTGAGGCGGTTCATCACCTCGAGGATCTGAGCCTGGATGGTCACGTCAAGTGCCGTTGTCGGCTCGTCCGCGAGCAGAAGCTTCGGGTTGCAGCTCATCGCCATGGCGATCATCACGCGCTGGCGCATACCGCCTGAGAACTGGTGCGGATAGTCATCGAGACGATTGCGCGCCTCCGGGATACCCACCATTTCCAGCAGTTCCGCCGCGCGGTCCCGGGCAGCCTTGCCGTGGAGGTCCATGTGGAGCTCCAGCGCCTCCGTCATCTGCCGGCCGATAGTCAGCACGGGATTGAGCGAGGTCATCGGCTCCTGGAAGACCATCGCGATCTCGTTGCCGCGAATCTTCCGGATCTCATCCTCATCCAGCTTCAGGATGTCGCGCCCCTGGAAGATGATCTCCCCAGAGACAATCTTGCCCGGCGGCTGCGGGATGAGGCGAAGGATTGAGAGGGCCGAAACACTCTTCCCACACCCCGATTCCCCCACCAGTCCGAGCGTCTCACCTTCTTCCACAACGTAGGAAGTCCCATCGACAGCCCTGACGATGCCTTCCTGCGTGTAGAAGTACGTCCGCAGGTCTTTGACCTCGAGTAGCGCCATCCCTTCTCCTTTCGCCTGCCCATCCCACCGGGCAGAGCGGCCCAGCGCCGCGGCATTCCAGTCTTCGAGTATGTGGGGAAGAGGAGACTCGAACTCCTACGCCTCGCGGCACATGATCCTAAGTCATGCTCGTCTGCCAATTCCGACACTTCCCCACGAGTGGCTGGGCCTGCCGGAGGCGGGCCCGCAGTTCGGAAACAGGGAGCTGGTGAGCCGCGGAGGACTCGAACCTCCAACCGGCTGATTAAGAGTCAGCTGCTCTGCCAGTTGAGCTAGCGGCCCCCTCAGGACGCGCGGGAGTATATCACGCGGCATTTGCTACGCGGCAACTTCGCTGTACTTAACGATAATAACGTGATTGACACTATGCGACAGGGGACATGATTCGCTCCCTTTTCCTTTCCCAAACCGCACTTACCCTTCGCGGATGGCTGTCACAACACTGTTCTGTGGCAGCAGGGCCGATCTCCACACCTTCCCGAAGCCGGCCTCCGCCAGCATCTGTGCGATACGGCTCCGGGTGCGGTTCTCACCTCCCAGCAACGCCATCGTCAGACCGCTCGCTGCCGGGTGGTCGGGGCCGGTCGCATCCTCCGAGAGCATGGGCTCGGCGACGATGATCGTCCCGCCCGGCTCGATCGCGCGGTAACAGCGGGCAAGGATGCGCGCGCAATCCGCGTCGTCCCAGTCGTGCAGGATGCTCGAGAGCAACAGTGCATCATGCCCGCGCGGGAGCTCCTCTTCGAAGAACGACCCCGCCACGAACTCGATCCGTTCATCCAGCCCGGCGGCGGCGATGCGTTCGATCGCCAGCTCACGCACCGGTTCAAGATCGAAGATCGTCGCCTGCAGCCGCGGATTGGCCCGGGCAAGGCCGATCGCATAGCCCCCCGCGTTCCCGCCGACGTCCAGCAGCCTCCTGAACATCGTGAAGTCGACGACCTCCGCCAGGCTCCGCCCCCCGTGCACGGCGTTGGCAAACATCCCATCTGCGAACCATCGCTGCTGGTCGGCCGTGAACCCCGCGAACATGTCGTGCTGCCCCGCCGGAGTCCATGCCCGCCCACTTGCCAGGGTTTCGGGAAGGTGCGCGATTGCATCGTAGAACCCCTGGAACAGCAGCCCCCGCCCGCCGACATACCGCGGGCTCGACCGCACGAGGAACGCCGAAGCGGCCTCTGTGTTTCGAAATGTGCCATCAGGGCCCAGCGCAATGAGGCTATTGCTCGCGAGGAACGCCAGGAACGCCGGCGCCACGCGGCTTGCCAGGCCGAACTCGGCCTCGATCTCCCCGCGCGTCATCGACGCCCGGTCCAGCCGGTCGAAGAAACCGATGGACAGCGCGTACGCAAGCGCCTGCGCCCTGATGGCCCCGTCCTGCAGCGCATAGATGCGGAAGCGTGCGACCTCAAGTTCTGCATCCATTGGCGACATCCTCGCCGTCCCGCCACTGAATCGGCAATGCTCCTGCCTGTTGCGCCGCCTCCTTCTACACTTCGACACGCTGTGCATGCCGACGACGGTTCGCCACTCGCACCCGTGATTCTCGGGCGCCGCCGTCCCTTCAGCTGCCATCGCGCCACCCTCTCCGGGCGCCACATCCCAAACTCCCTCGAAGCCGTGGATGAGTGCGTAACAGCTCGCGTCCCCCGCTTCGAGATTGATGTTCGCTTCCTCGCCGACGATGCCATGCTCGTCTTTCACGACGGCCGCCTCGACCATGAAACGACCGGCACCGGGAAGGTCGAGGCACTGGACTCGACCGGGGCCCGGCGCCTTCGCTATCGGGACAACGAACGCGTGGGCCTCTGCTTCCTCGATGAGGTGGTCGACAGGACCCGTGGCAGTGACTGTGTCCTCCAGGTCGACCTCAAGCTCATGCGCGCGATCACGCCCGAGCGCGCGCGAGCGCTGGAGCACGCCCTCGCCCAGGTGCGCGACCATATGCTCATTGGCTCCCAGGCGCACTGGAACCTCCGGCGCCTGCGCGGTCTCCCGCTTGCGCTCGACCCGACGCTTCAGTGGCATAGCGACTCGGGCCGAAACGGCAACGTGTTCCCGAAGTCAGCGGGTCTCCACGGCATGTGGGATGATTCCCCGCTCGCCGCGAACCCGAACGTCGCGGTCCCCGACTACATCCAGGGTCGCAATGAAGACTTGCACGGCCTGCTGCCGTCGGCTGTCGAGTGGATGGTCGACATCGCCACGATCGAACACCTGACCGCACTCGGTACGAACCTGGGCAAGGAGCTGGACAGGCGCGGCGTCGCACTGTCGGCCTGGACCTTGCGCGCGGATGAAGGCGCCCCGGCGGACCTGTTGAGCCGCCTGTACCACGCCGGCGTCGAGACCGTCATTACTGATGTCCCGCTGACGTCGGCCCGCGCAGCGGCCTCGCTCACCTCGACCGGCCGCCTGTAAACGGACTGTAAATTCTTCACCTGCGCGACACGGAACAGCACCTCGCCGGGACGGTTGACGCGGGCACCGCTGCCGAATCTGGGAACAGGGAGAGACTTTCGCAGGGGAGCACAGTACATGAGAAAAGCCTTTGCCCGGCTGCGGGCGCTGCGCGAAAGACGTGATCGCGAGGCCGGCCAGGGCCTCGCCGAATATGCCCTCATTCTCACGTTCGTGGCACTCGTCTGCATCGTGGCCCTACAGCAACTCGGCGTGTCGATCGCCAGTTCACCCGGCTTCACTCAGCTGCCGGGTGTCCTCTGACCGTCAGAGGGTGATCAGTCCACAGTTCGCGGCGGTACCTTCCACCCAGAAGGTGCCGCCGTTGAGCGTCCAGAGATTGTTCGCATAGGCCGGTGCCCCCGGCATGTAGCGCCGCCATCGGCTCCCGTCCCACTGGTACACCGCGCGGTAGCATCCGTCGGCCCGCGCCAGGACCTGGTCCACAGGCCCCGGCGGCAACACGGCGAGGTTCCAGCCGGCGCCCAGGTACACGCTCGGGGCGCCCGGCCGCGCGGTCGGCGTCGGCGACGGGGTGGGCGAGGGCGTAGGCGTTGGCGATGGTGTTGGGGTAACCGTTGGCGTGTTCGTAGCGGTCGTGGTCGTCGTGGGCGGGGTCCCCGTGCTGCCAGGGCACGGCAGGCCCGCGGGATACTGGGCGACAACCACCACCCATGCCACGGCCGTCCCCGCTGCACTCCGCGCAACCGCGGCTCCGACGCACTTGAACGGGAGACCGGTGGATGGCGTCCATGCATAGACTCCGCTCCCAGGATATGTGATTCCGGTGATAGCCTGCGCGGCGCCTACCTGCACTCCCCCAGATGCCGCGATTGCATAGGTGCCTTCTCCGCTACCGAGTGCGTACGGTTGGCCTCCCGATGTGGTTCCCGAATAGCCGCAGTCGATGGCTCGCTGAACCCAGTTCCGTCCGTAGCCGTCGTTGTGACCGCCCGGGGTGCCATTGGTCACCTGCCACTCGGCGAACCATGCTGCCGCCGAATTGAGTGCCCCGGATGACTCGAGCGTCGTCGATACAGGGAGGTTTGCATTCCGCCATGATTGCAGGAGGCCCAGGAACTCCTGCTCCTCGGCGCTCAGCGCGTCGTGCGCTGTACCGCACGGGCCCGCGACCGCTTGCACCGGCGATCCCTGCAGTGAGATCGCAGCCGCGAGCACGCCGGCCACAAGGCCAAACAGGATGAGAAACCGAATCGTCACGTTCCACCAACCGCGGGGGCGCTGGCCCGGCCACCATAACATCGGCCTTCGGCCCCAGGTCAAGAATTCGGCGTAGCACACCCGCTTCAGAGGGCGTAGTATTGCGGGGTCGAATGCGCACAACTGAGCTTGCACCCGGAGCGGCCACCATGACGGCAACTGGCAGAATCTCTGTACCCCGGCTTCCTCGCCGGCTTGTCCATCGCCCACACCTGCTCGAACGCCTCCACGCTGGCATTGGCAACGGGCTAACGGTCGTCCAGGCCCCAGCCGGCTACGGCAAGACCACGCTCATCGCAAGCTTCACCGCCGAAGTCGAGTTCCGCCCCGCCTGGCTCACCCTCGATGCATCGGCCGGCGCGCCTGAAGTCCTTGCCCAGCAGCTCGCCGCCGCCCTTGCCGGCGACCGCGAGATCGAGCCCCCGGCGGTCGCCACCAAGTTCAGCGACCTGCAGGCCTACATCCACGCCGCCGCCCGGCGCGCAGCTGACGAATCCGGTCTGCCCCTGCTCGTCATCATCGACAACGTCGAGGAACTCGCTGACGGCCGCGAAGCCGGCGCATTGCTTGTCTGGCTCATGGAGGTCCTGCCCGAGGGCAGCGAAGTCATTCTCTCCGGCCGCGAAATGCCGTTCATTCCCTCTATCAACGCGAGAATCGCGACTGGCGAGATCACCGTCCTCCAGGCGATCGACCTTGCTTTCGACGCCGCCGAAATCGCGTCTGCCATTGCGCTTGCCGGGTCCACTGCCAGCGCCCCTGACATCGCCGCCCGTACCGGTGGCTGGCCCGTCGCCGTGATGGCCTCGCTGGTCGGTGGCCCCGCAGGCGATCGGCTCAGCGCTGCCGCCTTTGATCTCTACCTCCAGTCCGAGGTGTGGGGGAGGGTGCCCCCCGAACTGCGGCAGGTGCTTCGCCACGTTGCGCTCAGCCCCTCCATCGAACGCGCTGCCGTCGAGCTGGACTTTGGATCGTCGGCGTGGCGCTCGCTCACAGCGTGGGCCGCTTCCCACGACTTCCTCTGCGAGCACCTCTCGCCGGCTGAGTTCCGGCTTGTGCCGCTCCTCCGGCAGTTCGTTGTCGACGAGTTTCAGCGCGCGGATCCGGACGATTACGACGCCGCCGTCGAGCACACCCTCCAGGTGATGGCCGCGGCGGGCGACCTCAGCGAGGCCGTGGAGTTCGCCCGATCGGCGGCCAGCGAACGCATCCTTGCTGAGGTGCTCGAGGAGCACAGCCCGCAGTTGATCACACACGGGGACTTCACCCTCCTCTGGCGCGCCTTTGAATGCGTGAGCACCACCACGCTTGGGCGCCGCCCGATGCTTCGCGCGCTCCTTGCCCGCCTGACCGCCCATCATGGCGATCCCGACGAGGCACTCCGCAAGGCCGCGCTGGTGCTTCGCGACCCCGCCAACGCCGGCCCGGTGCACGTTCACGCGCTCCTCGCCCGGCTCCGCGCCCTGCGCCTGCTCGGGCGGCTCGAGGAGGCGGGTGCGACCGCCGAGCAGCTGCGAGCGGTGGAATGTGGAGAGGACCCTATCCTCCGGACAGAGGTCGCCTACCAGAGTGCCGAGTTCGAGCTGTCCGTCACGCGGAACTTTGCCCGTGCCGAAGAGCTCCTGAACCAGGCCATCCGCATGAGCGAGCTACACAACGTCGAGCCCCTGGGGCTGCTTGCCCGGTCAACCCTCGGCCAGGCGCTGGCCATGCACGGCGATGCCCCAGCCGCGGTCACCGTTCTCACCCGGGCGGCCCAGGGCTGGCGCAGCCTCGGCCGCTCGTCGAACCTCGGCTGGGTCCTCAACAACCTCGGCATGTCGCACCTCCAGGCCGGGGACTTCGCCAGCGCTGCCTCGGTGCTCCAGGAGGCGGTGCAGGAAGGGATCGATTGCGGCAACCAGCGGAATGTCGCCTATGCCACGGCCTCGCTCGGCGACGCTGAACTGGCCCTGGGCCACTTCCAGAACGCTCGCGAACACTACGAAGAGGCCATCCGCATTTGCGCCACCGATGCGCTCGATGAGACTCTCGCCGCGCTCTCCATCGCCGGTCTCTCGGCGGCGTTCCTCGGCCTGGGCGATCTCCAGCAGGCCGACTTCTTCTCTCGCCGGGCACTCCTCGTCGCCCTCGCCTCGGCAAACGACTACGAAGTCGCTCACTGCCGTCTCCAGCAGGCAGCCTGCGAGTTCGCATCGGGCAACTACGTCTCCACGATCTCCGAGGCGGCGCAGGCCGCTGATCTGTTCCAGTCCATGGACGTTCCGCCCTCGCTCGCGAGCGCCCACTACCGCATCGCCATGGCCCACTTCAAGGCGAACCGCCGTGCTGAGGCCCAGGAAGAGGTCGCACGCGCAGCCGGGGCGCTGAAGGAGCCGTGGATGGCCAGCGCCCTCGTCCCGCTCATGCGCGAAAACCCGATGTTCGCCCAGTGGGCCGCCTCGCGCGGACCGGCTGTCCGTGTCCTCCGCGATCTGCTCGAACGCCAGTCGTTCGGCGTCCTTTCACCCGCCGAAGAGCAGCCAGCCGCCGAGTCGCGCGGCCGCCTGCCTCGCGTGGTTGCCCGCAGCCTCGGCGCCACCTCGGTCGCCGTCGGTGGCCGCGAAGTCACCGATGAGCAATGGGCCAGCGCCCGCGCAAAAGAGATGTTCTTCCTCCTCCTCTCCCACCGCACCGGCCTGCGTAAGGAAGAGGCGGTGGAATACCTCTACCCCGACCTTCCGCGTGAGAAGTGCAATAGTGCCTTCCACTCGAACCTCTATCGCATCCGTAAGGCCCTCTACCAGGACAGTGTGGTCAAGCGCGATGGCACGTACCTCCTCAACCCCGAAGGCCAGTTCGAATGGGACGTGGAGGAATTCGAATCGGCTATTGAGCGCGGACGGTGCGCCCAGGCCGGCTCGAAGGAACGCGCGCTCGCTTTCCAGGAGGCGCTCGAAAAGTACAGCGGCCCATTCGCCGAGGCCTTCCAATCCGAGTGGGCTGCGGCCACCAGGGCCCGTCTCGAACGCGATGCCCACGAATCACTGGCCATGCTCGCTGCCTACTTCGCCAGCCGCGAAGACTACGAATCGGCCGCGATCTGCATGGAGCGAGTCCTCCGTGCCAACCAGTACAACGAGGAAGCCGCCTACCAGCTCGCCCGCTATCGCAGCAAGGCCGGTCAGGTCGTGCAGGCCCTCAGCTTCATCGACGACTACGGCTCGACCTACGAATCCGAGTTTGGCGAGCAACTGCCGGAGCGCTTCTGGCGTCTCCGCGCCGACATCGCCGCAGGTGTGGCGGTCTAGGCTGGCAACCCGTGTTCATTCCAGGGTGTTCTCGCGAGAACTTCGCGAGAACACCCCCCTTAACCTTCCAGCGACATCTTCAAGACGTCCTGGAGGGACACGGAATGACTCGGCTTATCTCGACTCTCGTTGCTGTTGCTTCGCTCGCTGTCATCGCGCTTGCCGGGGCTGCGCCGTTCCAGTCCTGGTAACTCTCGATACCCTCGGGGCATGCCCCCATGGCAGGTCCCCGGAATGATCGCCCGCCGGCTTGGCCGCGCGGGCGATTTGTGGTTTCTGGCGGCCGCCGCGGCGATCTTCCTCGCCCAGCAGCTGGCAATCTCCTTCATGGCCACGAACGGATTGGAGGGGATAGTCCGGCGCTCCCTCTTCTTCTCCACCACAGGCATCCTGGTCTTGCTGGCACTCCGCTTTCGTCGCTTCTGGGGAGCGTGGCTCGTGGCCGCCGGCATTGTGCTCAATCTCATCCCCATGGCTGCTCACGGGGGCGCCATGCCCATCGACATCGCAATCATCGAATCATCAGGGGCGTTCCCCGAGGTAACTCGCGACCACCTCGGCAGCCAGACCAATCACGGCAAGGATGTCGTCCTCGAACGTGACGATATCCACTTCTTCCCCCTCTCTGATAAGTACGTGGTTGAACTGCCGGGCTATGGCACGAACATCTACTCGCTTGGCGACTTCGTGCTGTTCGCGGGGGTCGGACTGATTCTCATCCAGGCACCGCTGGAACTGCTCCGCTCCGCACGCCAGGAGACACCCCAGGCAGCCTGACATCAAGAAATGGCCCCCGGTACCTCTAGGCCCCGGCTCCCTGATAGGCTTTCGGCATCTCACCACGTCAGGGAGGCGCACGTGCGCTTCATCATCTATGGTGCCGGCGCCATCGGTGGCGCCATCGGCGGTAGGCTCCACCAGTCCGGTCACCAGGTCATCCTCATCACCCGCGGTGCGCACCTGGAGGCCATCCGCAGCTCCGGGATGCTCCTCCGCACCCCCGGGGGCGACTTCCAAATCCCCGTGCCTGCTGTTGGACATCCTCGCGAGATCGACTGGCGGCCCGGCGATGTCGTCATCCTCACGATGAAGACCCAGGACACCGATGCCGCCCTTCGCGACCTCGAATCAGCGGTGGGCGCCGCAGTGCCGGTGGTCTGCGCGCAAAATGGTGTTGAGAACGAACGCCTCGCCGCCCGCCGTTTCGAACACGTCTATGCCATGCTCGTTGCCCTCCCGGCCACCTTCCTCATCCCTGGCGAGGTGATTGCCTCTGCAGCGCCGCTCACCGGATGCCTTCATGCCGGCGTCTTCCCACGCGGCACCGATGCAACCATCGAGGCAGTGTGCGGCGCCCTTTCCGGCTCCAACTTCCACGCCCGGCCCGCGGACGACGCGTTGGCTCTGAAATACCGCAAGCTCATGCTCAACCTTGGGAATGGACTGGATCTCATCACCGGAAGGATGTCCTGGGGCGCCGGCGGCCAGCTGGGCGCCATCACCGCCCGTCTCCGCGATGAAGCCACAACCTGCTATGCCGCCGCCGGGATCGCGGCCACGTCTCAGGACGAGTATGCCCGACGTGTCACCGACCACTACCGTGCAATGGAAGTCGGGGGCCAGGCTCGCAGCGGCAGCTCCACGCTCCAGAGCGTCCTCCGCGGTCACTCCACCATCGAGGTCGACTACCTGAACGGCGAGATCGAACTCCTTGGCAAGCTCCATGACATCCCAACGCCTTACAACACCACCGTCCGCCGAATCGCCACGGACTTCGCGGCACGCGGGCTGAAGCCCGGGTCCATGTCGCTCGACGAGCTGGTCGCCACCGCCGAGAAACCCGGCCCCTAGGCCTCCAGCAGCCCGAACTCTGCGAGACCGGCGAGGAGCTGCTCGACGATCCCCTCGATGTCAGGGTCTTCCAGCGTTCCGGCGTCGATGGGGCCGCTTTCCGCCTGGAGGGTCATCCCAGGGCGGCGGAGCAACTCGCGCACAGCCTCGCCAAGGGCCGCCCGGTCGCGGGTCCCGTCCACATAGGGGACGAATCCGTAGGTGAACTCGTCGAACGTGACCGCATAGTGCATCGTGTTCGGCAGCGAGCCGCCGCGGGTCGAGATGGCGCGCGCGACGGCGCTCGCCCTCGGTCGCTCGCCCGCTCGCGCGACCATTTCCGGTCTGTGCCAGCGCATATCGACGGCGTCGTGGCCCAGCAAGGTGAAGAGGATGCCTCCGACGTACTCATCCGGGTTGGCGTGGCCAAGGTCCGTCACCGCCGCGCGGAGCTCAGGGAAGCTCAGCACCCCCGGGAATGCCTCGCGGAGCGCCATGACGAGCTGCCGGGCCGCAGGCGCGGCGACCGCGAGCTCGCCTCCCCCCGGGATTGGCGTGGTGTCCTCTGGCCAGGGTCGCGGACCGGGCGGCACGGCAAGCCGAAAGTACATCTCGGACAGCGGCTGAGTGCTTAACGTGCGGTTGATTTCCACATCTGAGCGGCAGACCAGTGACTGCCGGAACATCCGGTTGGTCACGAAGTCGCGGTATTGCTCCACAGCCAGATGATCGGCGGAGATTTCCTCGATGGTCTTTCCCACCGTTTCGGGCAAGTTCATCGTCAGCATCGTCGAGAAGCTGGCGTCAGCCAGGTACTGCAGCTCGAAGCCCGAGACCATCTCCGCGAACTCGTGCAGGTAGAACGCCCGGTTCTCGTCTTCGAGGAACTCGTGCAGGAGGTAGTAATCCGGTCTGCTTTCGATGAGCTTCCGCTCGGCCGCGATGTGATCGTGGAAGGGGCTCGCTTTGCCGGTGCTCTCGCTGATGAGCCCGGAGGCCTCATCGACGAAGTTCACGATGGCCCGCGCCTGCGTCGCGCGCTCCGCCGGGTCGGCAAAGTGCCGGGCATGGAACACCATCATGTCGCGGAGCATGCCCCGCATGTGCCACCCAGGCAGCGCGTTATAGCTCACGAACGCCACGCCCTGCGGCGCAAGGAGCTCACGGCAGCACTCCAGGATCGCGTTTCGAACCTCCACGGGCACCCAGGAGAACACGCCGTGGCACACGATGTAGTCGAATGGCCCCTCGATCGAGGGCGCATCACGGATGTCCAATGCTTCGAAGCGAACATTCGCCAACCCCAGTTGCAGCGCGATGGCACGCGCCCCATCCACCTGCCTCCGGGAGAGATCGATCCCGACGAACTGGGAGCCCCGTAGTCCGTGCGCCATGGGCAGCAGGTTCGCGCCATCGCCGCAGCCCAGCTCGAGCACGCGACACCGCTCCGGTCGCGCCGGGTCCATCCCGAAAAGGCGGGCGAGCGCTCCCACATGCGCGGGGTGCGTCGTGGTAACCGCCGACCCCGGGTACGGGATCTTGTCGTAGCTTGTCGTCGTCTCGGCTGCGGGTCCCTTCACCAGCGCATTCTCGCCGGTACCTGGTGGCCCTACAATTCCGTCCCATTGGGCGCGAAATACGTTTGTGCGAGTTGTTAAGATAACGCACGCCGCGGCCCGCCGTGCGCAAGAAGGAGGCAACAGTGGCCAGGATCATCGAAATCGAAGGCATCGGCGAGGTGTTCGCCGCGAAGCTCGAAGGCGCCGGCGTGGCGACCGTCGAGGCTCTTCTCGAACAGGGCGGCTCGCCATCCGGGCGCAAGAGCCTCGCCGAAGCCACCGGTCTCTCGACCGACCGCATCCTTGAGTGGGTCAACCGCGCCGACCTCATGCGCGTGAAGGGCGTCGGTTCTGAATACTCCGACCTCCTCGAAGCATCCGGCGTCGACACGGTGAAGGAACTCGCTACCCGCCGCCCCGACAACCTCCACGCGAAGATGCTCGAGGTGAACGAGGCCAAGAAGCTTGTGCGGCGAACTCCCACCCTCGATGACGTGGCCTCCTGGGTCGCCGAGGCGAAGACGCTCCCCCCGAAGGTCTCGTACTAGGAGGCCATTGGTGAATGACCAGATAGTGAAGACGGTCGCTCAGAAGGCGGGCGTTGATGCCGCACTCGTCGACAAGGTTCTCGACGCTCTCCAGGGGTTCCTCAAGGAGAATCCCGACAAACTCAGCGCCTTCCTCGGCGACGACAGCCCACTTGGCGATGTGGGAGGAAAGCTCGGGAAGCTCTTCGGGCGGTAACATGCGAGGCCATCCGACAGGTGGCCTCGCCGCTCCCGTCCCGCGTCAGGGGGTGGCTACCACTCCTTGCCGATGCCGCCGCGGCCTCCGAAGAACGCCGACGGCCAGTTGCGGCCCGTGATCATCGCCTTGTCGATGTCCTCCTTCGTGGCGATGCCCTGCTCTGCGATCAGCCGCGCTTCGCGCGCCGCGGCGCCGAAGATGCGGTTCAACAGGAACCCGTACGTCCCCGGCGTGTCCTTCACCATCGAGACTGCTTTGCCCGCCGCCTCCGCCAGCCGCCGCACGGTTTGCACGTTCTCTTCCGAGGATTGCGGAGTGTAGATCACCTCGCACATCCGCATCGTGGGAACCGGGTTCGAAAAGTGCATACCCACGAACTTCGTCTTCCGGTCGTCCGAAACATCCTTCGCGATGTCTTCGATACAAAAGCCCGAGGTGTTCGAGGCGAAGATCGCTTCCGGCTTCACGATGGTGTCGAGCTCGGCGAACACCTGCTGCTTCAGGTCCAGCTTCTCCGGGATGGCCTCGATGATGATGTCACAGGCCGCCAGGTCTTCTACCTTCGTCGTGTAGCTCACTCGCGCCATCGCCGCGACCGCGTCGTCGAAGTTGACTTTGCCGCGCTCGACTGCCCGCTTGATGCCCCACTTGCCATCGCAAAGCGCGTGCCGCGAGGCCTCGATCGCCTCATCGTTGATGTCGCGGATGACCACGTTGTAGCCGGCCAGGGCGAACACCTGGGCGATGCCGCCGCCCATCACGCCCCCGCCCAGGGCACCGATTGTCTTTACCTCTTCAAATTTCACCTTGCGAACCTCGTATCCGGTATGTGCGGATACTACCTGCCTCCGTGTGCGCGGCCCACCGGCTGCCGCACGTGACGGCGCGGCGCCGAATCGCTAGGGTTGGCCACATCTCGACAGGGTGGTGTGCAATGTTCAAGGGCGTGGACCACGTGGTCATCGCGGTGAAAGACCTCGATGCGGCGGTCGGCCGCTACGAGGCCATCTACGGCACGAAGGTCAGCGAGCGCAGCGAGGCCGCGGCGGCAGGTATGGCGATGGCCTTCTTCCGCTTCGGCGATTCCTACATCGAGCTCGTTTCCAACACCGGCGACCAGGGACCCATCGCAAAGCGCCTCGCCGAAATGGGCGAGGGCGTCCACCTTCTCGCCATGAAGGTCGACAACCTCGAGGCTACCCTCGCCGACCTGCGTGAAAAGGGCATCCGGCTTGTCGGCGACCCTGGGCCGGGCAACCCGGTCAGGGGCCAGGTGTTCATCCATCCATCCGTCACCGGCGGGGTGCTGACCCAGCTCGTCGAGCGCTAATCCATTCCGAGCGCGCGCTCGATCTCAGCTGGCCGGAAACCGTGGACCAGCCTATCGCCGATGACCAGCAGCGGCGGCACGCGTCCGCCAAGGGCAAGGAACCCCCGGGCCGCCGCTGCATCGGCGACCACGTTCCGGAGTTCGTATGCCACAGCTCGCTCGTCAAGAAACTTCTTGACCACCCGGCAGGCGCTTCAGCGCTCGTGGGAGTACAGGATCACCCGTTCCATGGTTCCCAGTGTTATCGGTGAGTCCTGGCGGTGGCAAATGCTCCCTTGCCTCACAGCCGGCGCTCCAGGGCGACCACGCCCGGAACCGCGTCGGAAAGGTTCGTGTAAGGCGGCACCTCCCGAAACCCGTGGCGACAATACATCTCGTAGGCCCTTGCCATCACAGTCGGCTCAGTTTCCAACCGCAGGTGCGATGCCCCGAGCGTGCGCGCCGCGGCGATGGCCGTCTCAAGGAGCTGCGAGGAAATCCCGTGGCCGCGTGCCGCGGGTGTCACCCACATGCGCTTGAGTTCCGCGATGTCGGGAGTCAGCAAGTGGACGCCGGAGATGGCTGCGGGCTCACCATGCAGGCGCCCCAGCAAGAACACGGCACCGGGGAACTCGTAATAGCGTTGCAGGTGCTCGAATTCGGCGGTCGCGCTCGCCTGTGCTGTCTCGATGTCGACGCCCAGCGTCTCACCGATCCAGGTCACGAGCTCTCGAGTTAGCGTGTGGACAGCCTCCCAATCCGCTGACGTGGTGGCAGGGGCAATGCGGACGCAGGGACAGCCGCTGCCCCGGGCGGATTGAGGTGGGGATGGTTCGCAGGTCGCGGGAGTCATCGGGCAGTCCTTTCTGTGATGTGGCGCGCGATTCGCGCTTCTATGTCGTCGGCCAACGTGTCGATGGAATGCTGGAGGCGTTCGCGTTCGCCAGTGACCAGCAGATCGAGGAACAGTCCGCGCACGGCGCCGATCGCCAGCCCGACTTGCTCCCGGGCAAACTCGGGGTCGCACCCTGCGTCGACCAGCGGCGGGACAAAGAGATCCATCGAGTCGCTGATGATGCTCGGGAGCGTGTCTTCGGTGCCCGGCCGGCGCTGGACAGCCAGTCCCGCCACTTCGAAGAACAGGCGAAGGTAGGTTTCGTGCTGCGGCTGCGAAGCCCACCGCCAGTACAGCCGGACGACGCCGGGCAGCTGTTCTTCAGCAGCCCATTCCTCCACCACCGCCGTTTGCACCCTCCGGTATCGATAGAGCACGTCTACGAGCAGTTGCGAGCGCGAGCCGAAGTGATACAGGAGCATCCTGGGGCTCGTGCCGAGCGCCTCGGCCACAGGTCGCAGTGAAAAGTCGGAGACGCCGTGGTCCTGGACGTATGTCACAAGCCGTTCAATGAGCTGCTCTTTGCGGTCGTTCAGCGAACCCTGTGGCATTCGAGGCCTCCTGTAACAGTCGTTACATGTAACAAGTGTTACAGGAGCCAGGTATCGCGATCTGTGAAGTGCGTGACGTTTCGGAAAACGCAAACAGCGGCGTCCGAGCTCCGGGCGCCTCTGTTCAGTGGTTTGCGCTGAGGATCCTAGTCCAGGTAGTCCTTGAGCTTCTTGCTCCGGCTCGGGTGGCGCAGCTTGCGCAGCGCCTTCGCCTCGATCTGGCGGATGCGCTCGCGCGTGACTCCGAACTCGCGGCCCACCTCTTCGAGCGTGCGGCTGCGGCCGTCCTCCAGCCCAAACCGGAGCTGGAGCACGCGCCGCTCGCGGCTCGTGAGGCTCGCCAGCACATCCTCCACCTGTTCGCGCAGGAGTTGTTGGCTGGCCGCCTCGGCCGGCGCGAGCGCGCTCGGGTCCTCGAGGAAGTCGCCCAGGTGGCTGTCTTCCTCCTCACCGATCGGCGTTTCAAGCGACACCGGCTCCTGCGAGACCTTCTGGATTTCGCGGATGCGCTCGGGCGTGTAGGCCGCGGCGGCGTCGGGTTTGCCGCTCTCGGTCATCCCACGGGCAATCTCTTCGCTCGTCGGCTCACGGCCGTACTCCTGCACCAGCCGCCGGCTCACGCGGACCAGCTTGTTGATCGTCTCGACCATGTGCACCGGGATGCGGATGGTGCGGGCCTGGTCGGCGATTGCGCGTGTGATGGCCTGGCGGATCCACCAGGTCGCATAGGTTGAGAACTTGAAGCCCTTGCGGTAGTCGAACTTCTCGACCGCGCGGATGAGGCCGATGTTGCCTTCCTGGATCAGGTCCAGGAGCGACATGCCTCGCCCGATGTACTTTTTCGCCACGGAGACCACCAGGCGCAGGTTGGCCTCGGTCAGCCGCCGAGTGGCCTTCTGTCCGTTCCGCTTCACCGTGTCGAAGTGGTAGCGCAGCTTCTCCTCGAGTGGCGCAATCTTCTCGATCAGTCCATCGACTGGCGGCACCAGGTCGTCCTCGCTGCCTGCTTCCTCGCCCATCTGGGCCACGAGGTCGGGAGTGAGGATATGCGTGACGATTGAGAGCGTGACGATGCGCTGGTGGGCGTCGTCCTCCTCTATCTTCAGCTTGTTCAACACGTGGAACTTGAAGTCGTTGTCCGTCTCGCCGTCGATCAGTCCGCGGAACTGTGGGTCCCCGATCGTCTCGCTAAACGAGAGGTTCTTCAGCTTCTGGCCGTCCGGGTTGCGCCACTTCCGAACCACGGTCACTTCATCGGGCCCCGCCGGCTTCACCAGCTTGTCGAAGTCATCGATGAAGCGCTTCGCCTCCTTGTGCACCGGCAGGAGAGCGCCCCACTGCTCCAGCAGCCGCACCGCGATACGTGCTGCCGAGGGCGGGTGACCGTAGTTCTGCACGTATTCCTGCTCGATCGCCTCGATGTGGAGCCCTTCCTCCATTTGCCGCGCCAGGTGCTTCTCGTCGTCGGCGGTCAGCAGGTAGACCTTGCCGATTTCGCGGAGGTACATCCGGACGGGATCGTCGATCCCTTCCGACTCCTCGGTGAGGAGCGCGATGCTGGCGTCTTCCTCCTCCTCTTCCTCCTCCTCGATTCCGGGGCCCTCTTCCTCTTCGTCCGCAGCAATATCGGAAAGCTCGTCCTCGCCAGCGTCCTCATCGCTGAAGGCGGACAGGCGCGAAAGGACACCGTCGATGACGGTGCCATCGCTCGCGGAGGATGTGTCGGTCAGGGCATCATCGGTCATGCTCAGAAATCAAACCTCTCAGTGTGCGGGGAGACGCGAAAAGGCGCAGGGCAGACTGCGCCTTTTCCATTGTTGCAATCCCGCGAACGCGAGTCAAGGCAGGGGGTAGTGGGTCAGACTCATTCCCCAAGGCAGGTCACGCCGGAAGCACCTGTCCACCGGGGCCGGCTCTCTCCATCCGTTGCACCATCCCAGCAAGCACGACGGGGCCCGCTATGGGGCCCCGTCGTGCTTGCATCCCCGGAGCAGCCGTCTCAGCAGCAGGCCTTGCCAGCCCATGCGTCGCCGCCACCCGGCTTCACTGCCACCACGGCCGCCGATGCGAGCCCGTTTCCGTCCGGGTATTCCGAGGCCTTCGAGGCGACCTTTTCGAACCCGGCTGCGCGGATCTTGTCGAGATACTCGCTCTCCTGGAGCGCGCCCGCGACACACCCCGCCCACTTCTCCATGTCACCCTTCACACTCTCTGGCACCGCCTGCGTCCAGACGATGTCGGACACCTGGAGATGGCCGCCGGGCTTCAGCGCCCGGAAGGCCTCAAGGAACACCTGGTCCTTGTCGGGTGAGAGGTTGATGACGCAGTTCGAGATGATCACGTCGACCGACTCGTCGGCGATGGGCAGATGCTCGATCTCGCCGAGACGGAACTCCACGTTCGTGGCGCCCACCTTCTCCGCGTTCTTTCGGGCCAGGGCAATCATCTCGGGCGTCATGTCCACGCCGTAGACCTTGCCTGTTTCGCCCACCATCTTGGCCGCCAGGAAGCAGTCGATGCCCCCGCCCGAGCCGAGATCGAGAACGACCTGGCCGGGCTGCAGCGCCGCGATCGCGGTCGGATTGCCGCAGCCAAAAGCCACGTCGGTAACGGTCGATGGCAGATCAGACACATCGGTGTCCGCATACAGCCGCGCGATGTTGGTGATCTGGACCTCGTCGGGGCTGGTGTCGCCGCAGCAGCTGCTTGCTGCGGGCGCTGCACTGCCGCAACAGTCGCTTGCCTGCACGAGAGGCACGGTCTCGGCCTCGGAGAGAATGCGCTGAATGCGGCTGCCATAAGCCTTCGCGACTTCGGTTCGAATCTCGTCGTCGGTGCGGGTGGTCACTGGGGGTCTCCTCATCGAAGAATTACGATGACATCGTAGAAATACGATGGACAGGCGTCAAGCGGCCGCCTCGGGTTTTTCGCGGAATCCTGAGATTTCCCTCGAGAGTAAGGGCCTCCCCGAGGCGCCGCCAGTCCGCGACCTGTTGCTCCCAGCGGCGGTGGACCGTTGAGCGTGCCGCAGGATGGTACAGCGCCGTCAGGACCGTGCCGTGCCATGGGGCGAACCGGCCCACGCCCGTCCGCAGGGTGAGCTGGTGGCGTTCGATACCCCCCAGGGCGGCCAGTGCGACCCCGCCGAGCGCCACCACCATCCTGGGCTGGGCTCCGGCGATCACGCCCGCCAGGAAGCCGGCGCAGGCCACGACCTCCCGCCTCACTGGCCGGCGGTTGTTCCCGTGCCCATCGAGGGGGAGGCACAGAACCGCATTCGTGACCGCAACATCGACACGTTCAAGGCCGGCTTCGCGCAACAGGCATTCAAACCGGTCGCCTGCCACATCTCCATGTAGCGGTACGCCGGTTCGAGCGGCGCCAAGGCGGCCGGGCGCCTCGCCCACGAAGAGCACGCCGGACACGGGCGCGCCGTTTCGCGCATCGACGACCGCACTCCCCGGCACCACCGCCGGACAGCGCCTGCAGGCGGAGGCTTCGCAGGCGAGGTAGTCGAGGCTCATGGGTCCCGGGAGTCCAGCAGCACCAGGAGCTTGGCGGGTGCGACGGTCCGGTAGGCCTCCTCCACGATCATCGCGACTTCGTCCCAGTCCGCAGGCACATCGAGCCGGACACCAAGCCAACCGCGATGCCCCACGTAAGGCGGTACAAAGAATCGATCGGGTGCCGCATTCACCAGCACGTCCTGGGCACCCGGGGGAGCAGCGCACCAGAAACCGAGGGGACCGCCATGATGGTGGTTCGAGAACATCACGAACGTCTTCTTCCCCCGGACAAACCACGTGGGCTCACCATGGCTCAGCCGCTCGGTCGTCTCGGGAAGCGCCATGCAGATGCCGCGCAGCCTGTTGAGCACATCGCCGTCCATGCCCGGAATTGTGCCGTCTGCGCCGGCCCCCTGCACATCCCCACTGCGCATCGGCTAGGATTCGCGCACTTCGTTAAGGGTGCAGGGGAATGGAACATCGCGTTGTCGCCACGGGCCTCAAGTTCCCGGAGGGGCCACTGGAACTGCCCGGTGGCGACATTCTCGTCACCGAGATCGCCGCTGGCCGGCTCACCCGCGTGAAGGCCGATGGCTCGACCGAAGTGTTCGCTGTCACCGGTGGCGGGCCAAACGGGGCGGCCCTGGGGCCAGATGGCGCCATTTACGTCACGCAGAACGGTGGCTTCCATTGGACGGAGCGGCCGCTTCCGGATGGCTCGGTGGGGCTCTTCCCCGGCGAACAGCCAGCCGACTACATCGGCGGCCAGATTCAGCGGGTGAGCCCCGATGGTTCCGAGGTGACGGCGCTCTACCGCGAGTGCGATGGCGAGCGGCTGAAGGGGCCGAACGACCTCGTGTTCGACCGCGAGGGCAACTTCTACTTCACCGACCACGGCAAGACCCGGCCGCGCGATCGGGACCGTACCGGGGTGTTCTACGCCTCGCCCGATGGGACGTTCATCCGCGAAATCATCTTCCCGATGGAGGCTCCCAACGGCATCGGGCTCAGCCCCGACGAGAAGATGCTGTATGTGGCCGAGACGCCGACCGGCCGCCTCTGGGGGTTGGATGTGGTCGCGCCGGGGCAGGTTGGCGCGCGGCGGGTGGTCGGCACCCTCCCTCCAGGCGGGCCGATCAACAGCGCGATGTGCGATTCGCTCTGCGTAGATGCCGAGGGCAACATCATCGTCGCAACGCTGGTGAACGGTGGCCTGACTTCGTTCTCCCCCGACGGCAAGACGGTCACGCACTATCCCTGCCCCGACCTGCTCACGACCAACGCCTGTTTCGGCGGGCCGGACCTTCGGAGGCTCTACGTCACGCTGAGCACGACGGGCAAACTCATCGCCTTCGATAACTGGCCCACTCGGGGCCTGAAGCTGAACTTCCAGGCTGCCTGAACGCGAATCGGCCATCTCCTCCGTTCGGAAGAGATGGCTTCGCGACTTCCTGAAACAGATCGAGTCAGGCTTCCTGGATGAAGAGCTGCACCTGCAGCGTGACTTCGTCCTCCACGGTTACGAAGCCCCCAACCTCTGGCTTCGTAATGTTGAAGTCGGTGTACTTGAACTTCGTGGTGCCCAGCACGCTCAGGATGTCTCCATCCCGCTTCACCTTGAGTTCCCAGGTCACGTCCTTCTGGACGCCGTGCAGGTCCAGCGTCCCCGTGATCTGCAGGACCGTGTCGGTCGACCCGAATTCCGCCGGGAGGCCGCTCATGCTGGTCGCCGTGAACGTGGTCGTGGGGTACTTCGAAGTCTCCAGGGCGCTCCGCATCCGGTTGTCACGGCGCGACTCATCACTGGTGATGCTGGCGAGATCGACGGTGAAACTCGTCGGCTTCGATGGGTCGAGGCCGTCCTCAGTCAGGTGGAACTCGCCCGAGACCTTCTTGGTCGAACCCTTCGCCGTGGAACTCGTGGGCAGACTGGCGAGCTTCTCCGGTGCCAGGTACCAGGCCTCCGATTGCCCTTCGATGATCCGGTAGGTCTTGCCTGCATAGGTCGAGGTCCCTTGCTCTGCTGTGGCAGGCGCGGTCGTCGAGCTCTGCGTGGCAGCCGGCGTGGCCCCCGTTGTTGCGGTTGCGGTCTGATTGGCGGCTTCCCGAACCTCGTCAGTGACGTCGGCTGCGGACTTCTGCGCCTCATTGTCTTCGCGGACGAAGAAAAACCAGCCCGCGCCAGCGGCGATGACTGCAACGATGGCGAGGGACAGCAGCCGTCCGGCCAGGCTGCCGAAGAGGAACTTCACGCAATTCTCCAGGGCACTAGATTCGGCAATGTTGCCGGGGGTGGCGGTAACTCGCGGTAAATCGCGAAACCTGCGTTTCCGCTATCCTTCCGCCCGTGCGACGGCCCCTGTTGTTCACCATCGCCGCATGGCTTCTGGGCGCCGTGCTGCTGCGAGGGACCTTCCTGGCGCCCCAGTACTGCCCGGCCATCGATGCTGACGGAGCGCGGGCTGCAGCCCGCGCCGCAGCTTCGTGGATCGAACAGAACCAGCTCCCGGACGGCACCTACGTCTACGAATACCGCAAGGATGACAACGCCAACCTCGGCGGCTACAACGTCGTGCGCCATGCCGGCGTCACCATGTCGCTCTACCAGCTCGCCGCGGCCAGCGACATGGATATCCTGGCAGCGGCGGACCGGGGGCTCGGGTGGATGAATCGGAATCTCTACCGAAACAACGGCTGGGTCGCGTTGCAGGATCCGTCGGATGGCAGCGTGCGGCTGGGCGCGAGCGCGCTCATGCTCGCCAGCGTGATGCAGCGGCGGCTGGCCACCGGCGACAATCGCTACGACGAGCTCGCGCGGGGCCTCGCGCGCGGGCTGCTCGCACTGCAACTCCCGGACGGCGCCTTCCTCAACCGCTGGAACCCGGCGACGAACGCGCCCGTCCCCGGCGAACGCTCGAAGTACGCCTCCGGCGAAGCCTTCTGGACGCTGACCCTCATGCACCGCGTATTCCCCGGTGAAGGCTGGGATCAGCCCGCATGGCTCACAGCCGACTACCTGGCGCTCCAACGCGATGAGGTGGAGCAGCAGAAGTACCCGCCCTGGGCCGACCAGTGGGCCGCGTACGGTTTGGGAGAG
Source organism: uncultured Anaerolineaceae bacterium (assembly GCA_964507025.1). Lineage (GTDB taxonomy): Bacteria > Chloroflexota > Dehalococcoidia > Tepidiformales > Tepidiformaceae > Amarobacter. Next base: position 76,226 of record CAZDOK010000010.1, on the reverse strand, counting down.
ATGGCCGACTGGCCCCTGCAAGACCACCACCTTGAGTACGCTCGCAGCCTGGCCGAACGATTCGGCCTGCTTGTGCGCGTGGAGTCTCAGCGGCGCGAGAACCGGCTGTCGAAGCTCATCCACGGCCGCCAGGCTCGCGCCGCGGGCATGGGCACCTGGGTCGAGGGACTCACGTCGCTCCACCGGCTCGCCGTGTCCGACCCTCGCATGAGCGACCTCGAACCGAAGATAGCCGAGCGCATTGCCTGCGGGGCAGGCATGCTGGCCGACCGGCAGTACTCGCCTGGCAGAGCCGCCGCGTACGATGAGCCGCCCCGTGTCCAGGGTGCCTGGTTCACCGAGGGAATCACACGCATGGACGACCAGCAGCACGCACTCTCCGGACTGCTCTACTCCGCACCGATCATCGAGGGGGTGAAGCCCGAGTGAGCGACTTTCTCCGCATCGCCGCCACCATGTTCGTTGCGATCAGCCCGGCGGCGGTCGCGGTAGCGGTGGAAAAGCCCGGCCTGCGCGTCCAGGCCCGGACCATGGCAATCGCCGCCGTCGTCGCTTTGGCGGCGTATGGCGGTGCTGGCCTCGGAGCCGACCCGCTGCTCGAAGCCATCGACATCGAGCCTGAGACCTTCCGGGTCTCGGCGGGACTCGTGATGGCGGTCGGGGGGGTGTTCGCCATCTGGTCCGGAACCTCCGGGTATGGTGGCGAACTCGACTCGCGCTGGAGCGCGCTGTTCCCGCTCGCACTGCCCATCCTGGTATCGCCCGCGGGACTCGTTGCGGTCCTCAGTCACTCAGCCGATGGCGACACCGGGATGGCCATGGGCGGTGCCGCGGTGGCGGTTGCGCTGGCCGCCTTCTCTGTCGGGCTCCGGCTGGGTCGATTCCAGTCCGCCGCTGATGGCATCGCCCGGGTGAGCGGAGCCCTGCTGATCGCGTTCGCCGGCGCCATGATCGTGGACGGCGTCCGGGCCGTGTGAGCCGTGGTGCTGCAGAACCGGGTCGATCCCTTCGGCGCGATCCATGCGGTCGCCGCGCGGGGCACGCTCATGGGCAACCGTGGTGGATGCATGCACACCCGCCACCAAAGGCTCACCGGGCGGCGATGGGTGAGCACCCGCTGGATCGCCTGCAAGCTCGACTTCCGTGGGTGGCACCGGGAAGTGATGCAGCTGGGCCGGTACACCGAGCTGTTCTTCCTCGACGAAGCCACCGCGTTCGCGGCGGGACACCGCCCCTGCATGCTGTGCCGGGGGGCCGACGCCCGCCGGTTCATCGCCGCGTGGCTCGCGGGGAACCGCCACGGCCAGTCACTCCGCAGCGTTGATGAGCTGGATCGCGCATTGCACGCGGAACGGGTAGACACCGCGACACACCGGCAGCGCACCGCCAGGACTCCCCTCCAGGGGCTGCCTGAAGGCGCCATGGTCACGTTCGACGTCGACCCCGGTACGCCGCTGCTCGTCTGGGACGGGGCCTTATGGCCGTGGAGCTTCGCCGGCTATCAGGAGCCGCGGGCATGGGGTGATGCCTTCGCGACTGGCGAGGGGACGTTGCTTACACCGCCCTCCGTCGTGGAAGCTTTTCGGGCGGGCTACCGGCCGGCGGTCCATCCGTCGTGCGGTGCCGGCAGGGGAAGATCCTGACACCTGCCGACCCGCGGGTTTACACTCGGGCTACACCTGACATCCTGATTCGACCGGAGACGACCTATGTCCGGCCATTCCAAGTGGTCGACCATCAAGCGCGCGAAGGGCGCGAATGACGCGAAGCGCGGGGCGCTCTTCACGAAGCTTTCGCGTGAGATCATCCAGGCCGCCAGGCAGGGCGGCGGCGACCCGTCCATGAACTTCAAGCTGCGCCTTGCCGTGCAGCGGGCCAAGGACGCCAATATGCCGCACGACAACATCGACCGGGCCATCGCGAAGGCGACAGGCGCCGGCAACGAGGACAATCTCGACGAAATCACCTACGAGGGCTACGGCCCGGGCGGGACCGCCATCCTTGTTTCGACCCTGACCGATAACCGGAACCGGACCGTCTCCGAGATTCGCCACCAGTTCAGCCGCGCGGGCGGGAGCCTCGGCGAAACCGGTTCCGTGGGCTGGCAGTTCGAGGCCAAGGGCCTTATCACGGTCCCGGTCAATTCCGACGACCCCGAGGAGCTCGCGCTCCAGGCCATCGATGCCGGTGCGGAGGATGTCGAGCTGCAGGGGGACGTTGTCGAGGTGCGCACCGACCCATCGAGCCTCGAGGATGTACGCAAGGCGCTCGAGTCAGCCGGGCTTGAAGTCGAGAACGCCGACTTCGCCATGGTCCCCAAAGTGACCGTGGAGCTGGATGAGAAGGCCGCCCACCAGGCACTGCGGCTCATCGAGGCGCTCGAAGACCTGGAAGACGTGCAGAGGGTCTACTCAAACGCCGACTTCACCGATGAGGTCCTGGAAAGCTACGCCGGGTAGAGCGGGTGACGAGGGGTCCTCAGGCCAGCTTCATCAGCAGGACGGCCGCGTAAAGCGTCGCAAAGAGGGCAGCGGTGCTGATGAGTTGGGTCACAGTGAATACTCCATCGCGGTGTATTCAATCCAACGGCCGGGGCACGGCAAAAGTTCCGTGAGGGGGTAGAACCGGTGACCAGCGCCGCTGCCCCGGCCGTTTCACCTCCAGCATGCGCCACAGCCGGTGCGGCGATCTGTTACTTCGTTCACGCTCACGAAGGATGGGGGCTCATTCCCGCAGCACCGGGCACTGGCACTGGCCGCACGTCGCACTCGAACACGCGGCCGAAGTGAAAGACGAACGCCTCGCTCACCTCTTCGAAACCGACTTGCTTGCCGAGCTCTGCGACCATGCTGGTCATCTCCACGTTCTCCATACCGCACGGGTTGATGAGTGCGAAATGGCTCATGTCGGGGTCGATGTTGAGCGCAATGCCGTGCATCGTCACGCCGCGGCGCACGTTCAGGCCGGCCGAAGCGATCTTGCTTTCGCCCACCCAGACTCCCCTGCCCATGGCCGACCGCTCTCCGCGGAGGCCCCAGTCGGCCAGGACGCCAAGAACCGTGCGCTCAAGTCCAGCCAGGTAATCCAGCACAGCGATTCCCCAAACCCGAAGGTCGATGATCCCGTAGGCAACCAGCTGGCCGGGGCCGTGGTACGTGATGTCGCCGCCGCGCTCGGTCTGGACGATCTCGATGCCGTACTGGTGCACGAGGTCTTCGCTCGCTCGCAGGCTTGGCACCGGGTGGCTCCGGCCGAGCGTGAACACGGGCCGGTGTTCGGTCAGCAGGAGCGTATCGGCGCCGCCACCCTCGCGGCGCTGAGCCTGCAGGCGCTGTTGCAGCCGGTGCACCTCGCTGAAGCTCGTGGTGCCCAGTTCATAAACGGAAACGTTGCGCGGCGTGCCCGGCACCTGCGGCTCTCCCATGGCATTCACGATGACAGCAACCCGTACGGTTCCTCGACCAGGCGGCGCACTCGGGCGAGGATGCGCGCCGCCTCGCCCGGACCGAGACGAGAGCTGTCATATGCCATCGTAACGCTCATCCAGCCCGACTCGTCGATCGCCCCTATCGAGGCCGCGAGTGCGTGCCCCGCGTCCAGCGGGGGCTGGCCCATAAGGACTCCCGTCTCGCGGAGCGAGAGCAACCACCATGCCGCTCGGTCCGCCGCGGTGTCGCCGCCCGCGGCGCGCACACCGACGGCCTCGCGGAAGCCCCGTTCGCTCGCGTCCCTGATAGCGACAGCGTGATCGGACTCCAGCGTAATCCGGGTCAGCCCGGCGGGGCTCGAGTCCAGGCCGCTCTCGCCGAGCGCACGCGCGAAGGCCCGTAGTACCAGGTCCTCAACGATCGGCGGCTCCAGTTCGTGCCACTCCCATGCCAGCACCCCGACAGCGCGCAGCGCCTGAGCCGCATCGAGGCGCAGTTCCATGGTCAGCGCCTCGGCCCCCGCGCTTGCCTCCGCGGCGACCGCGATGAACCGGCTCACGTGACCGGCTGTAACCCCTGCGGGGAAGGCGTCGGCGAACGGCGGATCCTCGTCGGGCTCCCAGAGAGGCAGGCCGGGGATCGCCGTCCCTGCGTCCTCCAGCGGTTGCACCTTCTCACTTGGGCGGCGATCAGCGTCCGCAGCCTCGCGCGGACCTCGGCGAAAGGGGACGACGGTCGGCTCTGCCGGTTCGGGCACCGCGCCGGCGTGCTGATGGTGCTCGGTTACCGGCGGCGTTGCTGGTGCCGGGCCTGCGCACACGGGTGCGGATTCCGAGTCCGGGACGGCCTCGCCTGGGCTCGTGATCATCCCAATCACCGCATCCACCCGCTCGATGCTTCCCGCCGCCGCTTGCTGGCGCAACAGGCCTGGTGCATCGGCTTCGATCTCCACCGCCACGAACTCGCACTCGAACCGGCAGATGAGGTCCCCGGCACCAACTGGCGCTCCATCGGGCACGTACCACTCGGCGACGAGTCCGCCGGCCATTTCGGGCCCAAGGTTGGGCACCGAGATAGAAACTGCCAAGAGCTGCCTCCCCCGTGATCGCACGCGTTCGCTACGGAGAGGATCGGCAGGTTGGAGGGGATCCGGAAGGGGCTAACGGACGAGTTCGAGCCCTTCAGCGACCGCAATAACTTCCTCGCGTGAGAGCCCCCGGGCGGTGATGGTGATGTTGATCCCGTCGCGCCGGGTCGCGAGGGCGATTTCCGGTCCTGAGCCCCGGTCACCGGCCCTTTCGGCGAGAAACGCCTCGGCCCCGCCCACCTGGAGGTGCTCCATCGGCTCGTCACGAAGCGAGAGAGCCCCGGGCCCGCGGGCCTGGTCGACGGTCAGGTTGGCGTCCCCGCCGCCGGAGAACTTCACGGTCAAGCGCGTCGGCTCGTTGTTGGCATCGAACTGCCGTTCGTATTCACTGGCCTTCAAAGCGGCCGGGAGGTAGGTGACTGTGAAGAACCCGGGCGGCGTTGCGTACCAGAGCGTGCCGCCCCCCGCGATGGAGCCAGCCTCCGAGTGCCCGTAGGGGGCGAACCCTGTCTCCGCGTCGACGAGCGTCGCACGCTGTGGCGGTTCGAACAGGAGTTGGCGGCCGGGCACCGGTGTGTCCCAGTCGAGTCGTACCACCTCCGCCCGGACTTCCGCCGGAGAGTCCTCCACTACATAGCGCATCGCGACCATGCGCTCCTCGTCGAGCCACACGCGGACCATCCCGCTCGATGTCTCGGTAGCTGCTGGCGTGACTCCCGCGGGCGGCGATCCCCCGAGAGGCGCACTCCCCTGGTTCGTGCTGCTGCGCGAAGCGGGGCCGAACTCGATGATGGTTGTCACGCGCCCGAGGACAGTGCCGGTGCCAGCCTCCCGCACGAAGTCGAGGTTCGCGGACTCGCGGAGCCCTTCGAGAAACGCCTGCTTCGATGCGGCGCCGACAGGCCCGACAAACAAACCCAGCGCCAGTGGGCGAGTTTCCACGCCATCCGGGAGGTCCGGGATGGCGGACTTACTGTAGGTGTTCGTCGTGCCGGAGTAGACCCACTGCCAGGCGCCATCGACCACGACGGTCGTGTCCGTCCTGGTGCCATCTCGATCGCTCTCTATCTCCCAGCGTGTGTGGTCACGGTCCTTCGACCACCAGCGAAGCGTGGAGACAGTTGTCTCGGCGTCGCGAGGGGCGGGCGTGGCGCCGGCGATGTTGGCCCCATCCGTTCGCGTGCGGTCGACGACCTGGATGCGCGCTTCGAGGTAGAACTCCCCGGGTGCAGAGGGTTCATCGTCGCTGGCTGCCAGGAACCCCACGGCGATGGCCGCGGCGGCGACGGCCGCCACGCCTCCGGCGGCCCACTTCAGCGCGGCGGGCCCCGCCAGCCCCCTGATGGCTCGAAGCGCGCCTCTGCCGTGGCGGTTGCGCCAGCGCCAGTAGTCTGCCGCTTCCTCCCGGGTTTGCAGGCCGAGCTTCCCGAGGATCTCGCTGACGTTCCACTTGGCACCGTCGAGCGTGATGCCGAGGGCGTCGGCGACTTCGCCATTCGTCTTGCCCTCGACAAGGAGGTCGAGGACGCGACGCTGGCGGTCATTCAGTTCGTGTTCGTGAGCTTTCGCCTCGGCGAAATGCTCGACCTGTGCGCTCGTCATGGAGGCGATAGTCCCACCGGCGAGCGGGATCGTCACTACCCGATGGATGGTATTCCAGAAGCAGATGTTCTTCCAGCGAAACAGGATTTCCCGGCTCGCCGAATTTCTTGCTTGCGGTTGCCACCGCGTTTACACGGACGCGCTAGCCTCACCCCATGACATCCATCCCACGGCCGCGAACGGCGCACGCTTGGCTGCCGCATGACTTCGGGCTGGGCATCGTCGCCACCCTGGGGGTGCTGCTGCTGCTGGCGTTCGCGCTTCTGTGGGCGTCAAGCCTCCCGTCGCGCGGGCCGCTCGCCGAGCCGCGGGCTCGCTCCGTTACGGTCGAGGTTGGACCCCAATCCCCGCCTCCTTCCGTCGTGCCCTGACCTGCCCGCCGGTTATTCGTCGGTATGGTGGTGGCGCGTCACCAGCGAGGCGAGCGGAAAGGCTACGATGACGCCCACAAGGCCGATCACCCCGGCCAGCACCGTCTCGCGGTCGTCGTTGACCGAACCCCAGAGGACGAGCGCCACGCCCACCGCCACAAGGGCCCACGGCAGCCACCGCCCGAACCGAAGGGTTGGCCTGGGCATCAGTCTCCGCCCGCAGGCGCGGGTTCCCGCTCCTCGATGGCATCCCAGTCCTCCTCCCGGAGCGGTTGGAGTTCGCCCTTGCGGTAGGACTCGTAGATGCGGAAGAGCACGTCCTTGTGGGGGCGCACGCGGCCGATGGGGCAGGCGGCCCAGTCCTTTTCGCTTTCGTCGCAATAACCCAGGCGGTGTTCGCCGCACTTCGGCTGGAGGTAGCGGCCGAGTTCGGGCACGACCTTGTTGACCTCCGAGCGCATGAGGGCGGCGACCTTCCGGAACTCCCACTGGGCGCGCGTGCAGAGGCGCAGGTCGCAGATGTGGAGGAGGCTCTGGAAATTGACCGTGATCTTGAAGTTCGTATTGGTGGCGTTGGGCAGCAGGAAGCGGGCGTCCTCCGCCGGGACGCCGGCGGCGACCATCTCCTCGTAGAGCTCGCCGACCCGGTCGAAGAGCTCGTCCATGCGGTCCTGCATGCCGGCCTTGCGCACGGTTTCGGGGACCGTGTAGGGGAACTCGCCTTCCTTGTAGGTGACGTACCGCTGGCTCTGCTGCTCGAACGAAATGCCCACTCGGTGGCGCACGAACTGATGGCTGAAGGCGCGGCTGACCCCGGAGATGCCGAACTCGAAGTACACCTGTTCGAGGGGGCTCGCGTGGCCCGTCTTGAGCCGCTCCTCGATGAACTGGCGCATCTGCGCATCGGTGATGCGGTCGTCTTCGATGCGGGCGGCGACCTGCTGCGGGGTGAGCTGGCTATAGCAGGTGCGGTAGGCCATGTAGAGCGACCGCATGGGGTCGTCGGAGTGGGACAGGAGGGTGACCTGGATGGCCATGGTGATTCCCCCGGATGTGGTCGTTCCAGTATCACACGAAGAAATGCTCAGGTGGGTGATCGAAAGCCAACCTGTACGATCCCCCATCGCCTATGTCGATGTCATCTGGCGCAGCTTGCGTCCTCGGACGCGGTGCACAGGCGGTCGAGCACCGGGAAGATCTGGAGCCCATCCTCGGTGAGCGAGTACCGCGCGACCGGCGGATAGCCGTGGCTCACCTCCCGGTCCACCATGCCCGCTGCCTGCAGGTCCTTGAGCGCCAGGGCGAGCGCTCGGGCCGTGATTCCCGGCAGCATCGCTTTCATCTCGTTGTATCGCTCCGCGCCGCGGCCGATGGCGACTGCCACCAGCATCGGCCACTTCTTAAGGGCGATAGGGAGGAGGTCGGTCCCCCTGATGGCCGCCACTGTGGCCAGCGCGGCATCGCCCACCTGTTCACCCATGTGCGTGAGGTGGTAATGGGGCCGGGGTACCCCGCTTTCATGCGTGACTACTCCTGACGCCTCGAGTCTGGCGATAGTGTCGGTCAGCGTGTCGCGGCTCGCCGCGAGCCGGCGGGCCAGGTCGGCGAAGCGCAACGGGCCCTCGCGGTGCAGCGTGGCAACGATCGGCACCGACCAGCGGTGGTGGAAGAACCGGATGGCCGGGGCGAGCGATCCCGTACAACACCTCTTGACGAGCGAATAGAGCTAGTATACTTTCCCTGCGTTCGTTGCGCCGGAAGCACGCCCGCCGAAGACTGTACCGGGCCGGGGGCTGTGCGTCGCGAACCTGGGGGTGACCAGAATGGCTGACCTTGGATTCAAGCCCGAACTCACGCTCTCGATACTGGTAACCGACTTCGCCGCTGCCCGCCGCTGGTACACCGAGAAGCTCGGCTTTGAGGAGATGTACGCCGTCGAGGAAGTGGGCTGGGCCGAGTTCCAGACCCCTCTGGCGGGCGCAACCATCGGGCTCAACCGGCTCGATGGCCCACATCCGGGAGCGGGCTCGATCACCATCGTGTTCGGCGTCAAGGACATCGCAGCGACACGCGCCGAGCTCGAACGGCGCGGCGTGCAGTTCGAAGGGCCGACGAACGAGATCCCGGGCATGGTGAAGCTGGCGACCTTCAGCGACCTGGATGGCAACCAGCTCATGCTGGCTGAGTCGCTTGGGCAACCCTAAGACGACCGCGACCAACGGAACCTAACCCCGCGGTCGGCTACGATTGGCCGATGCTGAAAGACACGAACTGCGGGGACCTTCGAATCGCCGATGCGGGCCGGATGGTGCGGCTCGCCGGGTGGGTGCACCGACGCCGCGACCACGGCGGGCTCATCTTCATCGACCTGCGCGATTCGAGCGGGCTCGTGCAGCTCGTCTTCAATCCCGATAACGCCGCTTCGCATGCGGTTGCCCACCGCGCCCGGAGCGAGTGGGTGCTCCAGGTCGAGGGCCAGGTTGCCGCCCGCGACGCCGCCACGGTGAACCCGAACATGGCCACCGGCGAGGTGGAGGTCATCCCCACTTCTTGCGCGGTGCTCAACGAGGCCCTCACGCCCCCGTTCTACATCAACGAGCCGGCCGACGTGGATGAGCAACTCCGCCTCAAGTACCGCTACCTCGACCTGCGGCGCCCTGAAGTTGCGGAGGTCATCAAGCTCCGCCACGAGGTGGTCTGGTACATCCGCAACTTCCTGGTGGAGCGCGGCTTCCACGAAATCGAGACGCCCACGCTCATCAAGTCAACCCCCGAGGGCGCCCGCGACTTCCTGGTACCCTCGCGCCTCAAACCCGGGCACTTCTTCGCGCTTCCCCAGTCGCCCCAGATCCTGAAGCAGCTCCTGATGGTCGCCGGGTTCGAAAAGTACTTCCAGATCGCGCGTTGTTATCGCGATGAAGACTTCCGCGCGAATCGCGTCGCCGAGCACACCCAGCTCGACCTGGAGATGGCGTTCGTCGATGAGTCCGACGTGATGGGCCTCATCGAGGATCTCTACACGGGCATCGCCCGTAAGTTCGGACACGGGCCGATCGCGGCGACGCCGTTCCCCAGGCTCGACTACCACGACTGCATGGCGCGCTACGGCATCGACCGCCCCGACCTGCGCTTCGGTCTCGAGTTCGTCGACATCAGCGAACCGCTCCGAGGGTCGAGCTTCCAGGTGTTCGCAGGCGCCCTGCAGGGCGGGGGTGAGGTGAAAGCGATCCGAGTCCCCGGCAAGGCGGACATGACCCGCCGGGAGATCGACGAGCTCACCGAAATCGCAAAATCCGGCGGTGCGCGCGGCCTGGCCTACATCGGGTTCGCCGGCGATGAGCTCCGGTCTCCGATTGCGAAGTTCCTGTCCGAGGCCGAGCTGGCCAGCATCAAACGGCTCGCCGGCGTGCAGACGGGCGACATGGTCTTCATCGTCGCCGATCAGCCGGCGACCGTGGCCCGCTCGCTCCACGAAGTTCGAACCGAACTTGGGAATCGGCTCAAGCTCAAGGACGAATCAACCCTCTCCTTCGCATGGGTCACCGGCTTCCCGCTCCTGGAGTGGCGGCCGGAAGAGGAGCGCTGGGACGCGACCCACAACCCGTTCAGCGGGTACCTGCCCGAGCACGAGGACTTGCTCGATAGCGACCCCGGCAAGGTCATCGCTCGCCAGTACGACCTCACGTTGAACGGCACCGAGGTCGGCGGCGGTTCCATCCGCATCAACACCCGGGCCGCACAGGAGAAAGTCCTGCGGCTCATGGGATATACCGACGAGCAGATGCAGGATCGCTTTGGCGTGGTGCTCGATGCGCTCGAATTCGGCGCCCCTCCCGAAGGCGGAGTGGGCATGGGCATCGACCGGCTCGTGATGTCACTCGTCGGCAGCGAGAACATCCGCGACGTGATCGCGTTTCCCAAGGCATCCTCCGGCAGTGACCCGCTCATGGGCGCTCCCTCGCCCGTGGAAAAGGCTCAGCTCGACGAGCTGGGGCTGCGGCTCGGTGAGGACGCCGCGCGCGACCGGTAAACCGCAGCCCGCGCGGATGGGATGTAAAGCCGCGTTTTCGCGCGGCAGCTGGCGTTCGGTGCCCACGGCGCGAGATACCGTGTACCCTTGCAACGACCCGGTCCGGCTGGGGACGGATCGTTCCATGGCCTTACGGGCGTACTGCAATGAAGAACCTCCGGGATTGAGTGCCGATGTCGAACCGCATGTTGACCCTCATGATGGGGGTCGTCGCCTTCCTCATTCTTGCCGTGGGCGTGGTGTTCGTGATTGCGCTGGCGGGTGGTGGCGGCGATGACGACGGTGGTTCGCCGGCCAGCCCCTCAAACGGCGGCGAGGATCGTCCGCGCAGCACCGGCACTGGCATCTGCAGCGGCAACTCGCTCATTGTCCCGGGCAGTGAGCCGGCTACCGTGCTCGATCCGATCCAGGTCGGCGACGTTTCGACCAGCGAATACGTTGTCGAGATCTTCGGCGGTCTCGTGACCCTCGATGCGAATCTCGAAGTCCAGCCAGACATCGCGCAGGACTGGGAGATCTCGAACGGCGGCAAGACCTACACCTTCAAACTGCGCGACGACGTCGTCTTCCACACTGGCAACACGCGCCGGGTGACGGCCGAGGACGTGAAGTACAGCATCGAGCGTGCGGCCGATCCGGTGAATGCGTCGCCCACTGTCCGTGCCTACCTGGGGAACATCGTCGGCCTTCGCGACCGATTCGAGAACAAGGCCTCCAGCGTCAGCGGCGTGAAAGTGATCGACGAGCGCACCGTCCAGATCGATCTCATCGATCCGTCCGACTACTTCCTCTCGGAGTTGACGTACCCTGTTGCCTTCGTCGTAGACCGCCAGCAGATCGAGTCGAACCCGCGTAACTGGACGCAGAAGCCCAATGGCACCGGACCCTTCCGCCTTGCCGAGTTCAAGCCCGCCGAGCGCATCCGCCTCGTGAAGAACGACCGCTACCATCTTGGCGCGCCGAAGATCGACGAGATCATCTTCGAACTTGGCGGCGGGTCGCTGCTGACGCGCTATGAGAACGACGAACTCCACCTGAGCTTCTTCCCGGCGAGCCTGCTCGATTCCGTGAAGGACGGCTCGAACAATCTCGCAAAGGAATACCGGTCCGTGCCCAACATGGCGGTCTTCTACTTCACCCTGAACCCGAACCAGCCGCCCTTCGATGACCCGAAGGTCCGCCAGGCGTTCGCCATGACCATCGACCGCAAGACGATTAACACCGTCCTGCTCTACGAGGCGTACCGGGTGGCCGATGGATTCCTTCCCCCCGAGATGCCCGGTTACACCGAGTCGGTGGCGAGCTACGACTACAACGTGGAACGGGCGAAACAGCTGCTTTCGGAATCCAGGTACGCGGGGAACATGCCGCGCGTTGTCTTGAGCTTCAGCGGCAGCGGCGCCGCCCCGGGCGACCTGCTCGTCGCCATCCAGGAGGGCTGGCAGACTGCCCTTGGTGTGAACATCGAGCTCCAGGCCATCGATACCTCTGCCTTCCTCCGCGAACAGCGGCGCGGCACGTTCCAGATGCATTCTGACGGCTGGTCGGCCGACTACCCGGACCCCGAGGACTTCCTCGGCAAGCTCTTCGCCAGTGACAGCACGCTGAACTACACGAAGTACAGGAACGACGAGGTCGACCGGCTACTGATAGAGGCCCGGACCGAGCAGGACCGCACGAAGCGCTACCAGCTCTATGCCCAGGCCGAGCAGAAGATCCTCGACGATGCCATCGTGATTCCCACGTTCTGGCCCGTCGACCACATCGTCGTGAAGCCATGTGTCGTGGGCTACCCCGACGTCTCGATGACGGTACCGAAGTTCCGCTACGTGGAAATCAAGGCAGAATAGGCGGCGATGGCCCCCGGGCTGCTTGGCTACACGATTCGTCGCCTGGCCTGGGGTATCGTCGTCCTCTTCGTCATCTCGATTGTTGTGTTCTACATGCTCCGGCTCGCCCCTGGGGATCCGGTCGACGCCATCCTCGGGCAGCGCTTCCAGGAGGAGCAGGCCGCGCTCCTCCGCAAGAAGTACGGCTACGACGAGCCCATTCACATCCAGTACATCAAGTACATGGAGAACCTGGCGAAGGGTGATCTCGGCGTTTCAACTCGCCATCAACAGTTCACCGTGAGCGAGGTCATTATCCCCAAGATCTGGGTCTCCACGCGGCTTGGCCTCATCGCACTTGTCATCTCATTCACCCTCGGCATCATGGCCGGGATCTACGCGGCCGTGGCGCGCGGCACCTTCCTCGACCCGCTGACCATCTCCTTCTGGCTGGCAATCGACGCGATCCCCGTGTTCGTTGCTGCCCCGGCGCTGATGTGGCTATTTGCGCTCAAGCTCGACCTCGTAGGGCTGGGGTGGCGCGGCTTCGCCAGTCCCAACATTATCCTCCCCATCATCGTCCTCTCGCTCCCGGGCACGGCGGGAGTCGCCCGGTTTGTGCGCGCCTCGGTGCTGGGCGTGCTCCAGGAAGACTACGTCCGTACCGCCCGGGCGAAGGGACTGAAGGAGCGGACGGTGATCCTCACGCATGTCGCCCGGAACGCGCTCCTCCCCCTGATCACCGTCATCGGACTCTCCCTCCCGGGAGTGGCCGGCGGTTCGCTCATCGTCGAACAGCTCTTCGGCATCCCGGGTATCGGGCGGGAGGGCTTCGATGCCGTGTTGGCTCCCGACTTCGACGTGATCCTGGCGCTTGTCCTGTTTGGTTCGTTCCTCTTTGTGATCGCCAACATCCTGATCGACCTGCTGTACGCGGTCATCGACCCCCGAGTCAGGCTCGGGGCGGCGCGAGGATGAGCAGGTGAGCGTGGCAGTGGCGCAGGAGCCAGTCATCAGCGAGAGCCTCTCGCCCTCGCCGCGGCGGCGCGTGCTGAAAACGCTCTTGCGCAAGAAAATCGCGATGCTGGCGATCGCCTATCTCACGCTCTTCTATCTCTGCGGCATCTTCGCGCCGTGGGTTGCACCGAAAGACCCGTACACCCAGAGCCTGACCGCAGAAGCACGCCTGCAGGGCCCTTCCTCTGAGCACTGGCTCGGGACTGACCGCCTCGGCCGGGATATCGCCAGCCGCGTTGTCTATGCGACTCGCACCACGGTGGCGTTCACCGTGGTGGTACTGATCAGCGGGAGTCTCTTCCTGGGGCTCGGCCTCGGGTTGCTCGCCGGCTACCGCGGCGGGTGGGTCGATTCCCTCATCATGCGGGTCGGCGAAGTCATGGGCGGCTTGCCCACGCTTCTCCTCATGCTTGCCATAACGGCAGCATTTCGAACGCGCATCAACGATGTCTCATTCTGGCTCGAGGATCACACCTGGCTCGGCGACGACGCCCGCACCGTCACCAAGTTCGGCATCATCGTCTTTGCGACGGTTCCCTTCGCATGGATTGGCAGCACGCGCATCGTGCGCAGCCAGGCGCTGGCCATCCGCGAGGAGACCTACGTCGCCGCCGCCGAGGCCATGGGCGCCTCCACCTGGCGCGTAATCACGCGGCACGTCCTGCCAGGAGTGATGCCGCTCTTCATCGTCGGCGTCTCCGCGGGGATGGCGGGCACGGCAGGGGCCGAAGTCACGCTCAGCTTCCTTGGCCTTGGCATCGACCCGCCGACAGCGAGCTTCGGGAGCCTGATCGCCGACGGAGCAGGGCCGCAAACGCTTGAGCGCTTTCCCCACCTCCTGCTGGCTCCGGCCATCCCCGTGGCGCTGTTCTTCTTTGCGTGGAACCTGCTCGGCGATGCACTGGTCGACCTGCTTTCGCCGCGTGCACACGGGCTGCGCTAACGCCGGGCGTCATGCAGCTCACACAACCGCTCCCGGCACCCCGGATCCGGTCTGATATACTCGGAAAGGAGGCAGTGATCGCCCTGTGAAGGTAACCCTCGAACGGCTCCCCGAGAGCCGCGTTCAGCTTCAAATCGAAATCGACGAAGAGCGCCTTGAGAGGTCGCTCGATTCCGCGTACAAGCGCATCGCCCAGCGAAACCGCTTTCCCGGGTTCCGCCCTGGGAAGGCCCCGCGCCCCATCGTGGAGCGCGCCGTTGGCCGAGAGGGCCTTATCCGCGAAGCCCTCGATAAGCTCGTGCCCGCGGCCTACAACGAGGCCATCGAAACCGAGAACGTCGACGCCATCGGCCAGCCCGACCTTCAGATCGACCAGCTCGAGCCAGTGAAGTTCACCGCCACCGTGCCCATCCGCCCGTCCGTGCAGCTCAACGACTATCGCTCCATTCGAGTGGAACCCGAAGCAGTGGACGTGACTGACGAGATGGTCGAAGAGCAGATCCTGCTCCTGCGGCGCCGCCATGCCACCCAGGTCCCGGTCGACCGGCCCATCCAGTGGGACGACGTGATCATCGCCGATGTGAAGGCCTCCGAAGAGGACGGCAACCAGTTTCTCGATGACGAGAATGCCGAGTTTCCCCTCCGCGAAGGCCGGATCCTCTTCGTCCCCGGGCTTTCCGAGGCGTTCCTCGGCATGACGAAGGGCGAAGAGAAGGCACTCGACATCGAGATCCCCGCCGACTTCCACATCGAGCAGCTCCAGGGCAAGAAAGTCACCTTCACCCTGAACATCCATGAGGTGAAGGAAGAGCAGCTTCCCGAGGCAGACGACGAGTTTGCCAACATGGTGAATGCCGACGAGTTCCCCGATCTTGCGGCGCTCCGCTCGCGAATTGAATCCGACATCAAGGCTTCCCTCGAAAACCAGTCCGAGCAAAAGTTCCGCAACGCCGCCGTCGACCAGCTGGTTGAAGGCGCGACGCTCGAGTACCCGCGCGTCCTGGTGGAGCACGAGATCGACCACCTCATCCGCGAGGCGATGGGCAACAGCAACCAGCAGCAGTACCAGCTCTACCTGCAATCGATCGGCAAGTCCGAGGGGGAGTTCCGGGAGACGTGGCGAGAGGCGGCCGACATGCGCCTGCGCCGCTCACTCGTCCTGAGCGAGCTCGCCGAGGCTGAAGGTTTGGGCGTTTCGGCCGAAGAGATAGAAGAGGAACTGGACACGCTCGTGGCTCCCATGGGAGATGACGCTGCGCGGTTCCGCCAGATGTTCGCCACCGAAGAGGGGGTTTCGACGATTCGCCGAAACCTCCTCTCGCGAAAGACGCTCGACTGTCTCGCGGCGATCGCCAGAGGCGAACTGCAGGAGGAACAGGCATGACTGACCAGCCCGCGCGCATCCACCCGCTTGTTTACGACGTGATCCCCACCGTCATCGAGTCCGGCCCGCGATCGGAGCGCGCCTTCGACATCTTCTCGCTCCTGCTCAAGGAGCGGATCGTCTTCCTCGGCACGCCGATCAACGACCAGATCGCCAACCTCATCGTCGCCCAGCTCCTCTACCTTCAGCGCGAGGACCCGGAACGCGACATCAGCATGTACATCCACTCGCCCGGCGGCGTCATCACCGCTGGACTGGCCATCTACGACACGATGCAGCTCATCGAACCCGATGTCTCGACGATCGCGGTTGGGCAGACCGCTTCGATGGCCACGGTGCTCCTTTGCGCGGGGGCCAAGGGCAAGCGCTTCGCCCTCCCCAACGCCACCGTGCACATGCACCAGGCACTAGGTGGTGCACGTGGTCAGGCGACCGATATTGAAATTGCGGCGAAGGAGATCCTTCGCAACAACGAGATCATCCGTAACATCATCGCCCGCCACACGGGCCAGCCCGTCGAGCGGGTGACGCGGGATTTCGACCGCGACTTCTACCTCGACGCGCAGGGCGCGAAGGAGTACGGGTTCGTCGACGAGCTGCTTGCGCGGCCCGCCGAGACTCGATAGTCAGGCAGAGGGGGACCATCGCCTTGGCAACAAACCGCACCAACCGCGTCCAGTACCACTGCTCCTTCTGCGGAAAGAACCAGGACCAGGTCCGGAGGCTCATCGCAGGGCCCGGCGCGGTCTATATCTGCGACGAGTGTGTCGATCTCTGCCGTGAAATCATCGACGAGGAAAGTGGTACCGCGACGGCTGCCCCGGCAGGCAAGGCGGCA
Organism: uncultured Anaerolineaceae bacterium; assembly: GCA_964507025.1. GTDB lineage: Bacteria > Chloroflexota > Dehalococcoidia > Tepidiformales > Tepidiformaceae > Amarobacter. Next base: position 59,697 of record CAZDOK010000010.1, on the reverse strand, counting down.
GCCGGCCCCGGCCAGCATGTCCCCCCGCCGAAGGCAATCTACGAACACCTGCAGGAGTACGTCGTCGGCCAGGAGCAGGCCAAGAAGGTCCTCTCCGTCGCCGTGTACAACCACTACAAGCGCATCGGCGTTGGCCTGGACCAGGATATCGAGCTCGAAAAATCGAACATCCTCCTCGTCGGACCGACGGGTGTCGGCAAGACGTATCTCGCCAAGACCCTCGCGAAGATGCTCGATGTGCCCTTCTCGATCGCCGACGCGACCGCGCTCACCGAGGCAGGTTACGTTGGCGAGGATGTCGAGAACATCCTCCTCCACCTCATCCAGGCGGCTGACTTCGATATCCAGAAGGCCGAACGCGGCATTATCTACATCGACGAAATCGACAAGATCGCCCGGAAAAGCGACAACCCCAGCATCACCCGCGATGTCTCCGGTGAAGGCGTGCAACAGGCCCTGTTGAAGATCATCGAAGGGTGCGTCGCCAACGTTCCCCCGCAGGGCGGCCGCAAGCACCCGCACCAGGACTTCCTCCAGATCAATACGGCGAACATCCTCTTCATCTGTGGTGGCGCCTTCGAGGGCCTCGAGAACCACATTGAGAAGCGCCTCACGCGCGACCACGTCCGGCTCGGTTTCCAGGCGCAACGCGGTTTCCGCGGCACCAGGCGCAAGGACGAGCTGATGACGCACGTCACCCATGATGACCTCCTCGAATTCGGACTCATCCCTGAGTTCGTCGGTCGTCTGCCCATGGTCGTCGGTCTGCAGTCGCTCGATGAGGACGCGCTCGTTCGCATCCTGACCGAGCCCAAGAACGCGCTGGTGAAGCAGTACCAGCGCTACTTCCATATGGACGGTGTCGAGCTCGTGTTCACCGACGACGCCCTCCGCGCCATCGCCGAGTCGGCGATCAAGCACAAGACCGGCGCGCGCGGCCTCCGCACCGTGCTCGAAGAGACGCTGATGGACGTGATGTACGAAATCCCCGGCCGCGGCGACGTGAAGAAATGCGTCGTGAACGCCGACTCCGTGCTCAACAAGACCCGTCCCTTGCTCCTGACCCGCGGCGGCCAGGAAGTCGACATCCCGGTGATCAGCCAGGAACTCCACGGCGAAACGGCCTAGCACCGCTTTCCGGTCACAACCGACAGAAAGGCCCCGCGTGAGCGGGGCCTTTCTGTGTCTCTCGGGATGAGGCTACCGCTTGCCCGCTCGATCCGGGGGCCCGGCATGGTCGGGGCGCCCGCCCGGCTTCGCCGCGGAGGTGGCGCCGGGTTCGTCACTTGCATCCGCGCCCTGCCCCTTGTCTTGGGCGGCTTCGCGGTGGTCGCGTGCGCGATTGATCCCGTCGACCGCTGGCTGCGGCAGGTGGAGTGTGACACCGCCCGCGTTGGTCACTTCACCGCAGCCGACGTTCTCGCAGGCGGGTGAGTCTTCGGGGACGCCCCGGACGGTATCCTCAGTCGGCTCCTCGTCCGCATCCGTAACGGCCTCATCGCCGCCCGTCTCCCCGGTCGCCTCTTCCTGGCTCTTGTTGCGCGCGGCGTCCCGGTTCTCGGCGGCCTTGTTCATGCCGTCAACAGCGGGTTGTGGCAGGTGGAGCGTCAGGCCTCCTGCGTTCTCGACTTCGCCGCAGCCAACGTTTTCGCAGGCGGGTGAATCCTCGGGCACGCCGAGCACTGCGTCGGTCTGGGCGCGCGGGTCTTCGGCGGGAGGATCTTGCTCCTGGCTTTCGTCCCGCGGTTCGCCTTCGGCCTGTGGTGCGGCCTCCTGCTCCATGACCTGGTTTTCCGCCGGGGCGGGTGGTGGCTCCTCGGGCGAGGGCGAGCCGAATTCGGTCGCCGCAAACGACGTTGCCGCCCCGGCAATTCCGAGCACTCCGGCTCCGGCCCACAGCACCGCATGTTTCCGCAACAGCATCATCATGGTGGTCACCTCCTGCGTGCAGCGTGACGGACACCCCTGCACAGCAACATACGGCCGATCAGGGCATACAAACCGCCACAGTCTGCGGATGTTGTGTAAAAAGCCGGTAGCGTTCGGGGGCGTGCGCCGCCGCGGGCGTTCGGCACATACTGTCACTCCGCGCACGCGGCTGGAGGAATGCCATGCTGAGCTACGTTGACCGCATCCAACTGGTGGTGCCGGACCGCCAGGCCGCCGTCGAACGGTGGAGCGCCATTTTTGGCGCCGAGCAGGTCGGGGAGGACGGCTCACGCTTCCTCAACGCTCATCGAACAACGGTCCAGACGGGCCGCTCGCTCTTCGAGTTCATCGAGCCCGCGGGGCCTGGCCCGGTGCAGGACTTCCGCGAGCGCTGGGGGCAGGGACTCTATGGAGCCGGTTTTTCGACGCCGGACCTCGGCGCGATGGCGAGGCGCCTGGAGGCGGCGGGGGTGCCGGTAGTCGACGAGAAGGGCCACCTCTACCTGGGCGAAACCAGGTTCGGCATGCCCACAGTCATCGTGCAGGATGAGCCTCGCGCGTACGTGGGCCACATCCGCTGCGTGTACGAAGTGACCAACCCCGTTGGCTACTGGGAAGCGGCCTCGCGGTACTACACCGACATCTTCGGGCTCGACGAGAGCAAGTACTGCCCGATCGAGAGCAAGCTGTACGGCTACAAGGGCACGCTCACCCTGTTCGACCCGCCGCACCGGCTCGACCGCATCGAGATCACTCAGACGTGGGGCGGCGGCGCGATGGACCGCTTCTGGCAGAAGCGCGGCGACTCGCTCTACATGTGCTACGTCGAAACCGATGACGTGACGGCGATGGAGCAGCGCCTACAGGCGGCCAACCTGCGCTACGCCCCCGGCGAGGGACGCCCCGACGGCACCAACATCTTCATCCACCCACAGACGCTCTTCGGGATGCTGATGGGCGTGAGCAAGACGAACTACGGCTGGCTCTGGAGCGGGCGGCCCGACCTCGCCGGAGCAGGCACGGGCGACGCGGTCCACTGAGCCGGTGGCAGCCCGCGCTCAGCGGTGGCCGATGAGCACCGCGAGCGCCGTGATCGTGAACCCAACCCCCGCAATGACGATCTGCGGGTCGGTGAACAGGATGCGGTCGGGCGCGTCGGTCGCCCGCTCGCCATTGAGCAGCAGCAGATAGCGGAACAGCGCGAAGGCCGCGAACGGGATCGTGAGTGCCATCGAACCATCGGAAGGTACGCGCGCCGATTCGATGGTATAGAGCGAGTAGCTGAGCAACACCGAGGCCGCGCTGATCGTGAGCATCTGCGCGAGGATGTCGCCGTTGTAGTGCGCGAGCGAGGGGCGGTGGCGGGCAGCTTCGGGGCCGAGCTGGCGGTATTCGGCCCAGCGCTTGCTGCAGGCGAAGAAGAACGCGCCGAAGCTCGAACAGACGTACAGCCACGGGCTGATGTCCACCTCGATCGCAGCCGCGCCGCCCACCGCGCGCCCAACCACCCCGGTGCAGAGGATGAGGATGTCGAGCACCGGCGCGCGCTTCAGGCCGTAGGAGTAGGCGGTCATGAGGGCCGCATAGGCCGCCAGGACGGCGCCAGCCAGCGGGTCGAGCAGGAATGCCGGCGGGAGGGCGATGGCCACGAGGACGACCGCGGCGATCATGGCCGTGGGCACGGGCAGGTCACCGCTGGCAATGGGCCGGAAGCGCTTGCGCGGGTGGAGGCGGTCGGCCTCGCGGTCCTGGATGTCGTTGACCAGGTAGGTGGCGCTGGCGACCAGGCACCAGAGCCCGAAGAGCGCGCCGCTGCGCCAGAGCAACGGCCACCAGGTCTCGCTTTCGCGGGGGACCCAGGCGTCGCCAGCGCTGAAGATGAGGGCCGCGAAGACGATGAGGTTCTTCGGCCACTGGTAGGGCCGCATGGCGACCACCAGCGCCGGCAGTACCGAGCGCCCGCTGGCCGCGACCGTCGTCGCCTCGGTCATTCCGGCGACCGTACCACGGCGGCCCACTGGCCGTTGACGGCGCGGACCAGGTCTTCGGTGCGGGCGGGGAAGACGGCGTTGGGGGCGCCGGCCGCGGCCCACACCTCATCGAACCGCCTCAGCGAGTCGTCGACGACGACATCGACCGGCTTCGGCCAGCCGACCGGCGCCACGCCACCGACGGGGTAGCCGGTGTACTCCATCACCTCGGCGGGGGTGCCCATCTTCAGCTTCTTGCGCCCGACGCCGAGGATAGGCGCGAGGAGGGCGGTATCGACCTGGCGGTCGCCGGCGGCGAGGACCATGGTCGGACGGCTTTCGGCCATAAAGAAGAGGGTCTTGACGATTTGCCCGAGCGCGCAGCCGACGGCGTCGGCGGCTTCCTGGGCGGTGTGGGTGCTGCCGTCATCGAAGACGCGCACGCGCCCGGGGAGACCGAGGGCCACGAGGGCCTGTTGCACGCGTTCGGGGGCAGACACGCGGGAATTGTCGATTGTCGGGGGCCGGATTGTCGATTCGGGAGTGGGGTGGGGAGTGGGCCGAGTCGCGGGCCTCGGCCCCCGCTTGATCACTCAGAGGCAGCCACCCAACCCCAACGTCTGCTTACGGGTGACGCAGCCCGCGCCCGGCCTCCGGCCAGGGCGCGGGTGGCGTGCGAACCCCGTGGGTGTGCCGCGAACGTCACGGTCATGAAGCGGGGGCGGAGCCCCGCGACTCCAGTATGATGACGCGTCGTGCGGTATCCCAAGACGATTCGGCGGGCCGACAAGTCTGAGTATGCGGATGTCGACCGCTGCTTCCACCTGGCGATCCGCGCTCACCCGGAGGTTCACCGTTTCGCTCCGGCAGTTGCAGAGGCTGTCTGGCGTTCGATCATGCAGCAGCGGGAACTACCCCACGTCGAACTGCACGCCGCCTGCCTGATGCCCGATCACGTCCATCTGCTTGTTTCGCCGCGTGAGCGCGACATCATCGCGTTCGTGCGGACGTGGAAGTCGTGGACGAGCCGGCTCGCACGCGGGGCCGGGCACGCCTTACCGCTCTGGCAACCGGGTATGTGGGATCGCGCCTGCCGGGATCAGGCCGAATTCGATGCGACCGTCACCTACATCGTCCAGAACCCGGTGGCGGCCGGTCTGGTGAACGATGCCACCGAATGGCCGCACACGTGGGCGTTTTGGCTGGAGTCGCGGGCCTCGGCCCCCGCTTGATCACTCGGAGGCAACCACCCAACCCCAACGTCTGCTTACGGGTGACGCAGCCCGCGCCCGGCCCCCGGCCAGGGCGCGGGTGGCGTGCGAACCCTGTGGGTGTGCCGCGAACGTCACGGTCATTAAGCGGGGGCGGAGCCCCGCGACTCCGTACAATCGGTTCGTGCCTAAAACACGCGCTGACCTGCTCCTACTCCAACGCGGCCTGGCGCCCACGCGGGAGGCCGCGCAGCGGTTGATCCTCGCCGGGCGGGTGCGGTCGGGGACGCTGGTGCTGGTCAAGCCGTCGCAGATGCTGCCCGAGGATGCGGCGCTGGAAGTCTCGGAGCCGGAGCGGTACGTCTCGCGCGGCGGGCAGAAGCTCGAAGGCGCGCTCTCCGGGTTCGGCATCGATGTCACCGGGCTGCGCTGCCTCGACCTCGGGGCCTCGACCGGCGGGTTCACCGATTGCCTGCTGCAGCACGGCGCGGCCACAGTGCTCGCGGTCGACGTGGGGCGGGCGCAGCTGCACCAGCTCCTGCGCGAGGACCCACGCGTGACCCTGCGCGAAGGCACGAACGCGCGCGCCCTGCCGGAGCTGCCCCCCATCGACTTCTTCGTGGCCGACCTGTCGTTCATCTCGCTGGCGAAGGTGCTGCCTTCGGTCGCGGAGCGGCTGGCGCCGGGTACGCCCGGGGTGGTGCTGCTCAAGCCCCAGTTCGAGGCCGGCCCGAAGGATGTGCCCCGCGGTGGCGTCATCCGGGACCAGGCCGTGTTGCAGCGTGTTTGCGACGAGTTTGTGAGCCGCGCGACGAGCGAGGGTTGGCGCGTGTGTGGCATCATTCCTTCGCCCATTCGCGGAGGCGATGGCAACACGGAGTTCCTCGTGCACCTGATTTCGCCCGGTGACCGGACCGAACCATGCTGAAGCGCGCCGTCGTGTTCCATGCGCCGCGGAGCGAGGGAGCGGCCGCGTTCGCGAACCAGCTCGCCCAGGAGCTGCAGCGCCGCGGCGTGGGCTCCACCGTCGCCGATGTCTGGGGACCACCACCGCATGAGGCCATCGAGGCCGCCGGGCTCGTGGTCTGCATCGGCGGCGATGGCACCGTCCTGCGAGCCAGCCGCGTGACCGTGCCCCATGGCCGTCCAATCCTCGGCATCAACATGGGCCGGCTCGGTTTCCTTACTGACATGAGCCCGCGCGACTGCTTCAACTCGATCGAACGCATCGTCGCTGAGGACTGGCGCATCGAGGAGCGCCTGATGGTCCGCTGCGACGTGATGGAGAACGGGGCCTCGCTGCACAGCTACGAGGCGCTGAACGACATCGTCGTCAGCCGGATGTCCCCGGGCCGCCCGGTGTACGTCGATGTCCACGTCGATGGCGCGCGCCTCGCGATCTACCGCTGCGATGGCATCATCATCGCCACGCCCACGGGCAGCACGGGCTATTCGCTCAGCGCGGGCGGCCCGATCCTGGCGCCGACCGAACACCACCTCGTGCTGACGCCAGTCTCGGCACACATGGCGCTTGGCCGGTCGCTCGTGCTCCAGCCCGATTCGCTGGTCGAAATGGAAGTGACCTCCGACCACGGCGCGATTGTGAGCATCGACGGGCAGGAGGACACGCCCATTGCCTCCGGCGTGAGGGTGGTGGTTCGTCCGAGCGAGCACGTGACGCGCTTCGTCCGCTTCCGCGAGCCGGCGACGTTCTACGCCGAGCTCGCCGAGAAGCTCGAGATGCAGCTCTCGAGCGCCATGACTCCGCGTGCTTGAACGGCTCGAAATCACCGACTTCGCCGTTGCCCGCTCGGTCGTGATCGAACCGGGCCCGGAGCTCACGGTATTCACCGGCGAAACTGGTGCGGGCAAGTCGCTCGTGGTCGATGCGCTCGCCTTCGTCTTCGGGGCCCGGCGCGGCCGCGAGGTCATTGCCACCGGTGCCGAACGCGCCACCGTCCGCGCCACGGTTGTCCTTCCCGGCGGCCGGAAGGTCATCGAGCGCTCCATCGCGCTGAGCGGCCGCACCAGCGCGAAAATCGACGACGCACCGGCCACACTCGATGACCTGCGCGAACTCGCCGCGGGGCTTGTCGACATCCACGGCCAGACGGAGCAGCTGGCGATCCTCCGGCCGCAGGTACAGCTCGCTGTGCTCGACGAATTCGCCGGCCTGGTCCCCCAGCGCGAGACGGTCTCCGCAACGGTACGAGAGCTGCGGGATGCTCGCCGCCAATTGCAGGCGCTGACGACCGGTGCCCGCGAACGCGAACGGACGATCGAACAGCTGCGGTTCGAAGTCGAGGAAATCGAAAGCGCAGCGCTGAACGCTGGCGAGGACGACGACCTGCGTCGCGAACAGGCGGTCCTCGCCAATGCCAACCGGCTGCTGGAGGACGCCGCCATCGCGCTGGAGGCGCTGGACTCCGCCCCGCTTGGCGAGGCGGTGCGGGCAGTGAGCGACCTTGCCACGCGTGACCCCTCGGCAACGGATCTGGCCGAGCTGGTGTCCAGCCTCGAATCCACCGTCACCGACCTCGGCCGCGCGCTGCGCCGGTACCGCGACCGCATCGAGGAGAACCCGGAACGGCTGGCGGAGGTCGGCGAGCGGCTCGACCGCATCGCCCGCCTCTGCCGCAAGTATGGCGACACGGTGGCGGAGGTCATCGCCTACGGACGGGAGGCCGCCGCGAACCTGGAAGCCCTGACCGGCGCAGGGACATCGCTGGAAGCGCTGCGGCAACGCGAGGCCGCGCTGGTGGCGAAGCTCGGCGAACAGGCGACCGCGCTCTCGCGCGCCCGGCGGGGAGCCGCTGGCGACCTCGTTCATGCCATCGCGGCCGAGCTCGAACAGCTGGGGATGGGCGGCGCCACGCTCTCCGTCGGCTTCTCCTGCGAGGACGACGAGGCGGGGCCCGCGGTGCCCGTGCCGGACTACGAGATCGTCATCACCCAGAGCCCGCTGGCCGGAGAGGGCGAACCGCACCCCCGCTCATTCACCGAGACCGGAGTCGACCGTATCGAGTTTCTGGTGTCGTTCAACCCCGGCGAGAGCCCCCGGCCGCTCTCGGCCGTGGCAAGCGGCGGCGAGACCTCGCGCTTCCTGCTCGCCCTCACCACGGCCCTCGGAAAGAGCGGCGAGGGGCGCATCGAGGTGCTCGACGAGGTCGACGAGGGCGTGGGTGGCCGCACCGGCGCGGTGGTCGGCGAGGCGCTGCTACGGCTGGCGGCGCGCCACCAGGTGCTCTGCATCACCCACCTGCCCCAGGTCGCGGCCTACGGTGACTGTCACTTCGTGGTAACGAAGCAGACCGATGGCGCGCGGACCTGGAGCGAGGTTTGCGCGGTTGCAGGCGAGGCGCGTGTGCTGGAGTTAGCAGCGATGCTCGGCGGCCAGGGCGCGGAGAACGTCGCCGCCGCGCGCGCCCTGCTGAAGCGTGAGGCCTGAACCTACAGCAAGTCGCTCTCGAACGCGCTCACCGACAGGATCGGCGGCAGGGTGCCCGGGAGGCGCTCCCAGCGGTCGCCGCCATCGCGCCCGAAGTACACCTGGCCGTTCGTGGTCCCGACATACACGCCCTCGTCGGCGCAGCCGTCGGTGTCCATCGCGTCGCGGTAGGCGCTCTGGTAATCGTGCGGGCCGGGCAGGCCGTTCTCAAGACGGTCCCACGACTTCCCGCTGTCCGTCGTGCGGTAGACCGCGAACTGGCCGGGACACACGCGGAAGTTGTCGGCTGCGAACTCCAGTGGGACGACGAAGACGGCATCCTTAGCCCGCTTCGTCACCGCGAGGGGGAACCCGTGGAATGAGGGCAGCCCAACGGTGACATCGTTCCAGCTGGCCCCGCCATCATCCGAACGGAAGACGCCGATGTGCGCCTGGCCCCAGAGGCGGTCGGGGTTCTTGGCATCCATGCGGAACTTGTGGAACTCGTTGGCCGCCGCCGGGTCGACCCCCTCGGGCACCTCGAAGTCGGCCCCGAAGTCCATGTCTTCCATGGCCTTCAGCATCGCCCGGGCGCCGGGGTTGGTAGCCACGCAGTTGTGCGAGGTGTTTCTCCAGCTCTTGCCGCCGTCGCTGGTGACGTAGGTGCCGCCTGAGGCAATCGAGGCGTACATATGGTCACCGTTGCGGGGGTCGATTTCGATCCCGTGGAGGCTCGATGCGCCGCCGCCCGTCGGGTACCAGTACTTGCGCTCCGGGTGGTAGATCAGGCTCTCCACGGGCGCCCAGCTCTCGCCGCGATCCTCACTGCGGAACAGGCCGGCCGGCTGGGTGCCCGCCCAGACGACTCCGGGCTGGCTCGGGAGCCCCGGCGTAATCGCCCAGACGTTCTCGACCACCACGGGCCCCTGGTCGGTCATGCCGCCGGTTGAGTTGAAATTCAGGTTCGGGATCGGACGGCTCGGATCCTGGGGAAAAGCAAGGCCAGGCGTGTTCGTCTCCCACGTCTTCCCGCCGTCGTCGCTCCGTGCCACCGAGCGCCCCCAGGCCCAGTGATTCGAGGCGGCAAAGAGGCGTGGTTTCGTGTCGCGCGAGTCAACCGTCATGCTGAAAACCGACGAGCCGCGCATGAGGGGCTCGCTGACCTGCCATTGCGTACGGTCGTTGTTCGATGTGTAGATGAAGGCACCCTTGCGGGTTCCAACGAGAACGTGGACGCGCGGCATCGCAGTCCCTCCAGTGGTGAGTGGAGGAAAAGTATACTAGCTCTAACCGGCAATCAAGATGGGCACCCGTGCGGGTGCCCATTTTTGATGTCATGTTTGCCTGCGAGGGCGACTCAGTCGCCAACCTGCAGCTTCGAAGCCTGGTTCGCGATCACCCAGTAGGCACCGCCTTTGTTCAGCTTACTCAGGTTGTTCAGGTACGCCGGGAGGCCTGGGAAGTAGCGCCTCCATTCGCCGGTCACCGGGTTCCACTCGTACACGACCTTGATGGATGTGTTCCCGGAGAACGCCTGCGCGGGCGAGACGCTTTCACCTGGCCATGCCACGAGGTTCGCGCCTGGAGAAAGCGGCAGCGAGGGTGCGCTCGGGGTGTTGGTGGCAGCCGGCTTCGGCGTGCTCGTCGGTGCCGGGGTCGGGGTCTTCGTCGGCGTGGCCGCGGGTGCCGCCGGTGTATTCGTCGCGCCGGCGGCGCCGCTCGATGGCGGAACCGGTGGCGTCCCGGGGGCCGCTGTGGTCGACGGCCGCGGAGTCGGCGTGCTCGTCGGTACGAACGGGGTCGGGGTTGCGGTTTGCTGCCCACCCGCGGGCTGGCCGCCACCGCTGCCCTGGTTCACCGTCGGCGTGGCGGTCGGTGGGACGCTTGTCGGCGTGGCGGTGGGCTGCACCGGGGTTGGAGTGTTCGTTGGCAACGGCGTGCTCGTGGGCGGGAATGGCGTGTTGGTCGGCTCGGTCCCGCCGCCACTGCCACCGTCGCCGCCTCCGCCCCCGCCCGTGCCGTCGTTGGTGGTCCCGAACGTGGTCGCCCAGTACCAGCCGTACTGCGACCCGGCCAGGTAGTAGCGGGCGATACCGATCTGCTTGTAGTACTGCCCGAGCATGTTGGCGTTGTGGCCGGGCGAGTTCTGCCACGCCGTGAACGCGGCCTGTGCCGAGGCCCAGGCTCCGCCCGCCGCGAGGTTCTCGCCAGCACCCGATGGATAGCCGCAGTCGATCGCACGCTGGTACGCCGACCGGCCCAGCGAGTCGGTGTGCGAGAAGTAGTTGTTCGCTGCCAGGTCTTCTGCCATCCACGCGGCGCCGCGATTCAGGTTCGTCGAAATCGTCAGCGCGCCGAGCCCGTTCTGCGACCGGTAGTTGTTGATCAATGTCAGGAAGGCGAGCTCCTCGGCGTCGTTGCCATCGTGGGTGACCGTGCAGTTCGTGAGTGCGCCAGCGCGGTGGTCGTCGGCAACCGTCATCGCCAGAGCGGCGAGCAGCGCGCCAATGAGCGCCAGGGCGAGTGGCAGCGTGCCACGGTGTGACCGGATGTTCATCGAATCCCCCAGAGCTCCCGGGATGCCAGGGGAGCCTGTTAGGGAAATCGACCGTAGCCGGGGACCGGCCGGTTACTGCCCGGTGACCGGGGCGGGACGAAGCGGGGCGTCTTTCCTTTGTGAACGCCTTTGCTCGGGGATGTTCAGCGGGCTTTCGAGCGGTAGTTGGCAATGGCCGCCCGGAGCGCGTCCGCGGCGAGCACACTGCAGTGCACCTTGTCGGGAGGGAGGCCCCCGATGGCCTCGGCGATGCGGTCGCGTGTCAGCGCTTCCACGTCCTCAAGGGTCCAGCCGCGCACCATTTCGCTCGCGAACGAGCTGGTCGCGATCGCCGGAGGACACCCCCGCGTTTGCCAGCGCACTTCGGCTACCCGCCCATCCGCCACCCGGATCATCACGCGCATGCGGTCGCCGCAGACCGGGTTCGCTGTCGTGGCTTCGCCGTCGGGCTGCTCCAGCTCACCCGCGTTCCGGGGGTGTTCGAAGTGCTCCATCACGGTGTCGGAGTACGCGGCCACACGGAAACGGTACCAGTTCGAACAGCACGCTGTCAGGCGAGACCGAGGGCCCGGAAGATCTCCTCGAAGGTCGATACGCTCCCCGGGTTGAAGTGCGGCAGTACATAGGTCACGTGGCCATCCAGCCCGGTGATCACCACACCGCGGCGTGACTTCTCCTCGTCGGGATCCCACATGCCGTAGGCCTTCACCACGTCCCCGTAGAAGTCGCTGATGAGCGGAAACGGATACCGATCGCGCTCTTGAAATCGCTGGTGCGAACCCAGGCCGTTGGTGTTGATCGCCGCAACCTGCACCCCCGAGCCAGTCAGTAGCGCATGCTCCTGCGCGAACGCCTTCAGCTCCGCCGTGCAGATTGGCATCCCATCGTCCTGGTAAAAGACGAGCAGCACGGGGCCCGCCGCCATCAGCTCCGCAAGCGACAGCTCCAGCTGTTCGCCATCGGTGCCTATCGCGGGGAGCGTGAACAGCGGCGCAAGGTCGCCGGGGGCCAGGGGGACGTCGCGAGGGCTCAGGGTGGGTGCATCGCTCACGGGACGGCCTCGAACCCCGGCATGCTGCCCTCGATGCCCCGCGTTGCTGCCAGCACGCGGATGCGTCCCAGCCCGGCTCCGTCGGTCAGCTGTTCGAGTACCCGTCGGCGGGTGAAGTACTCCTGCATGTCGCCCCGCACCGCATCGACGAGTCCACCCAGCCCGAGCGCGTAGAGGAACTCCGATTGGGCAACCGGCCCGAAGACCGCCATGCCCTCGTCTTCCGCAGCTGCCGCGAGCTCTGTGAAATTCACGTGTGTGGTGATGTCCTGCTCACCAACGTGGATGTACGGATCCTCGTGCGCCGTGTGCCGGTAGAAGCAGAGGAGCGTGCCGGTCGTTCGCCAAGGCGCCCACAGCTCCTCCTGGGGGTACCCGTAGTCGAACACCAGCACGGACCCCCGTTCGATGAGCGCACATAGGCTGCGCATCAGTGGGTAGGCGCGCTGATTCACCTCGAACCGTCCTTCCGATGGCGCGTCATCGATCAATGCCACACCACCCGGTTGTTCGACAAAGCGCTCGCCATTCCACCGCACGAAGACCTCGACCGGTCCGCGCGCCGTTGCGTCGAACAGGCGGACGGGCAGTGCGTCGAAGAACTCGTTCGTAACGACCGCGCCGGCCTGGGCTGGCTTGACCGGTGGTGTCGCCCATTCGATGCGCGGGTCAGTGCCGGGGGAGTTCGGTTCGAGCGCGACATAATGGATCGCCTGGCGAAATCCGTCATCCCTCCCCTCCGCCCAGTCGAGGATGGCCTTCGCGAGCGCGCCCTCGCCCGCCGCCGGCTCGAAGATGGTGAAGGGATCCGGGCGGCCCAGGCGCTCCCAGGTTTCGCGGCACCAGGCAGCCACGGCCCAGCCGAACATCGGGTGGATGGATGGGCTGGTGAGGAAGTCGCCCTGGCGGCCAATGCGCCCGGGCTTACGGTAGTACCCGTGTTCGGGATGGTACAGGGCAAGCTCCATGAAACGTTCGAACGAGATGGCCCCCCCGGCCATCTCATCGATGATGGCCTGGATCAGCCGCGGGTTGCCAAGTCCCGCCGTCCCCGGGTCGAGGTCCAATGTCATGCCTCAAGTATCGCGATAGCGCCGCCCATAAGCACGGTCTCCGCCCTGCCAGGCCTCGGCGCACTGTCGCCTTGAGGGTCATGCCTGTTACGCTTCGCGCTGCGAAGTCCTTCGCGCGAGGCTAACCGTGTCGGCTTCACCTCCAACTTCCGAGCACGCCGTCGATACCGCCATCCGCTACTTCGGCCACACCGTGAGCATGTTCGATCCGCTGCGCTTCCGCGCCTGGGCCGAAATGGGGCTCACCACGGCCCAGCTGCGCGTCCTCTTCCTCGTGCGCGAGGCCCCCGGGGTGACCGCGGGTGAGCTCGCCCAGCGCATTGGCGTAACGCCGCCTACCATCTCAGGCATCGTCGATCGGCTTGTGAAGATGGACCTGGTACGGCGAGAGGACGACGAATCGGATCGCCGGCTCGTCCGCAACATGCTCACCGAACAGGGCGCGGCCGTCTGCAGCCGGCTCGAGCAGGGCACGGAAACCTTCACGCGGCGAATCCTTATCGAGATGAATCACAGGGACCTTGAGGCGCTGATCATCGGCCTCCGGGCCTTCGTCAATGCCAGCGAGTACGTCTCCAGCGTGGAGCCGGATCTCGCGGCGGTAGCCATGCCGGGGTTGAGTAACGCATGACCACACACAGGCGAGTCCGCACTATCGACCTGGAGAATCCATTCGCCGAATCGTTCGAGGGGATGTGCGAGGTGCTGCTGGTCCGCCATGGCGAGCAGCAGTTCTTCGATAACATCCCGCTGGGACAGGCATACGATGCGCCGCTTTCCGCGCTCGGGCAGCGGCAGGCCCAGGCCGTCGGTGAGCGCCTCGCTCCCGCCCGGATTGGCCGCGTGTACAGCAGCGATATGCGCCGCGCCCACGACACCGCGAAGGAGGTCGCGCGCCATCACGGTCTCACCCCGGTGGTGATGCCCGACCTCCGCGAGATTGACCTCTGGCAACGCGCTCCGCAGGACAAGGGCCTGCTCGATATCTACTCACGTGAACAACTGGCCGACATCTACCGCGAGGTGACTCGCACGCGGAAGCACACCGCCTACCCCTATTGCGAAGACGTCGATGCCTTCCGGGAGCGCGTGTTCCGCGCGATGGATTGCATCATCCAAGAGAGTGTCGGGATGCGCGTGGTCGTCGCGTGTCACGGCGGCGTAATCAACGCCATCCTCAGCAGCGTCCTCGGGTCCGTGTTCGACCACCTGGTCTCGGTGCACCACACGAGCATCACGGTGATGCGCGCCGCCGATACGCGCCGCTTCCTCCTGACCATCAACGACTACAGCCACGTGATGGCGTTCCAGAAGTCGCGCGGCGACCTGAACGCCTGATGGAGCTCCTGAAGCCCGAGGCGTCCTGGTTCGAAATCGACCCGGAGTTCTATCGTCACGGCGGCAGCTGTTTGAACCCGGCCGAGGCCGAGGGAATGGACCCCCGCCCGGGACAATCGATTCTGGTCGCTCCCGCTGGCAGCGGCGAAGAGGCCCTCTCGTTCGTCAACCTCGGCGCCGCGGTCACGGTGATGGGCGAGAATCGATCGCTGGCAGGCGCACGTCGGCTCGCCTCCGGCGCCGGGATGACCATGACGTTCGTCGAGGGCGACCCGGCCGGTCCCGCGGCAGTTTTCGGCGACGAGTCGTTCGATGCGGTCTACGTGCCCTGGGGCACGCTCGATGCTCTGCCCCTGTTCGACCACTGGGCGGCAAGCATGGCGCGGGTGCTCCGGCCCGGGGGGCGGCTCGTCATCTACGACCGGCACCCCGTTTCGAGCGTTGGCGCCGCGCACAAGGGTCTGTTTGTGGTTGGACGTTCGTACTTCCACGATGAACACGACGACGGCCGGGCATGGACCTTGGGTGACCTGGTGAGTTCGCTCGGTGCCGAGGGGCTCGCCACGATGCTTTTGGAGGAATTCCCCGATTCGGACCGCTTTCCCACGCCGCTCGACCGCCTCGGGCTGCGCTGGGAAGTGCGCTGGCGGCTCCCCGCGGCCATGCTGCTGGTCGCGATCCGCGTTCGATAGCTCGACATGTTCGTCCGTCTCGCCATCGCCGCGGTCGTCGCGTTGGCACTCGGGTTTGTGGTCGACCTGCGCCACCGTCGCTTCGTCTGCTGGGAGATCGACGGGCGGAGCATGCTCCCGGCGCTCTGCCCGGGTGACTGGGTCATCGTCGAGGCGATGACACGCGCGAGCCGCCCTGTCCGCACCGGAGATGTCGTACTCGTACCAGACCCCCGGGATTCACGCCGGATGCTGGTGAAGCGCGTCGTCCGCATGAGCGAGGAAAACCATGCCTGGATCGAAGGCGACAACCCGGCCGAGAGCACCGATAGCCGCCAGTTTGGCCCGGTTCGCGCCGGCGACATCGTGGGCCGGGTGATCTTCCGCTACCACCCGATTGGGCGAATCGGGCGAGTGCGCTGAACTGGCGTTACCACGGTGCGGGCGGCGCGTTAGGCTTTGGTGATGGACGAATCGGCGCTTGTGGCAGCGGCGAAGGCATCGCCCGACGCGTTCGCCGCGCTCTATGACCGGACTCAGCCGGAGGTGTACCGCTACGCCTACTCGCTCGCCGGCAACCACACCGGGGCCGAGGACCTGACCGCCGAGGCCTACCGGCGGGCGCTCCTGCACCTGCCCAGGTACGAAGATCGCGGCAAACCGTTCGCCGCTTGGCTGTGCACCATCGTGCGAAACCTGGCGCGAGACCGGGGCCGAAAGGCCGGCCGCGAGGTCCCGCTCATGGATCACGACCAGCCTATCGACGGCTGGCCCGGTGCTGGCGCCGAACTCGCCGAACGGCGCGCGCTCGTCCACTCAGCGGTGGCACGGCTGCCGGATGTCCAGCGGCAGGTGGTTGTCCTTCGGTTCGGCCACGAACGTTCCTGCCGTGAGGTCGCGGAGCAGCTGGGGAAGTCGGAGGCAGCCGTGAAGCAACTGACTTATCGCGCCGTCAATCGTCTGCGCGAAATCCTGGTGGAGGCCGGATATGAGCATGATGGCTGAACCCGAACTCACCCTCCCCGAACACGTGCGCCAGGAACTCGCGCGCACCGCCGATCCAGGCTTCGCCACGCGCCTTCGTGCCGAACTGCGCGCCCGCCAGGCGCGAGCCACGCGCAGCCTGAGCTGGTTCGACCTCGAACTGCCGGTTGGCCCCATCCGGCTGGTGCACGATGGCGAGCTGATCCACATGGTCACCCGCGACCTCGAACGCTTCGATGCGCTGGTGCACGAAGGTCTTGGCTTCGAGCCTGGCTTTGGCGACTCCAAACGGGTGCGCGAGGCCGTCTCCGCCGTTTTCGCCGGCCGCCGCCGGGGCAGTGATGTCGC
Organism: uncultured Anaerolineaceae bacterium; assembly: GCA_964507025.1. GTDB lineage: Bacteria > Chloroflexota > Dehalococcoidia > Tepidiformales > Tepidiformaceae > Amarobacter. The sequence goes on along the minus strand of CAZDOK010000010.1, from coordinate 43,138 downwards.
CTTCCTCGGCGAACTCTCACCGTTCCAGCAGGCCGTGCTCAAGACAACCGCGACGATTCCGAAAGGGCAGCTCCGCCCCTACCACTGGGTCGCCCGCCATGCCGGGTCCCCGGGGGCGGTCCGCGCAGCGGGCACCGCACTGGGCCATAATCCCGTGCCCTTCGTGGTGCCCTGCCACCGGGTCGTCCGCTCCGACTGGACACTCGGCGAGTACTCGGCGGGTGGCACCGAGGTGAAGGAGAAGGTCCTGCGCGCGGAGGGTGTCACGCACGAACGGCTGGAGTGGCTCCAGCACGCCCCGCGCTATATCGGCCAGCTGGGGACGCACGAGTTCTGTCTGGCCGCCTGCCCGGGCCTGGACGAGGAGGACCCGGCGCTGCACCGCGCGTTCCGCTCGCCCGAGGAAGCCCTGGCGGAGGGGTACGTGCCGTGCGATACGTGTAAGCCGGTGTAGCGGCCAGGAATGAGGCATCGACGGCCGCCCGGTAGACTCCTCCCGTGATGGTCTTCCTGAATGGGCCGTTCGGCGTCGGCAAGTCCACCACCGCGCGCATCCTCGCGACGCTGCTGCCGGGCGCCGTGCACTACAACCCGGAGCACGTCGGCGCCGCCTTGCGGATGGCGTGTGGACCTTTCCATCGGGCTGAGGACTACCAGGACTTGGCTGCGTGGAGACGGATCGTCCCCGTGGGCGCCAGGCTGTACCGCCTCCGGCACCGGACCGTGATCATGCCGATGGCAGTCTGGCGGCGCGACTACCTGGACGAGCTTCTCGCTCGTCTACGGCACGTCGACCAGGATCTGCACCTGTTCCAGCTCACTGCCCCCGAGGACGAGCTCTGCCGGCGCGTGCTGGGACGACCCGACGCACGCAACGGACACGACTGGTGGTGGTCGCACCTCGAGTCCGGGCTGGCGATGGCGAACGACGCCGCTTTCGGCGAGGTCGTGGACACGGCTGGCCTGTCGCCGCTGCAGGTCGCTTCCGCGATTGCCGCCCGCGTACGCGGACCTGCCGTTTAAGCGTCCCGCACGGCCCGCGCGGCCAGCTCCGCCGCTTCTCGCGTCGACCCCACCACAAAGAGCACTTCGGATGAGTTTGGCGAAGCGAGCTGGATCGTCGTTCGGCCGTTCCTCATTTCCGCGATGAAAGGTTCACCAGCCGGCGCGGCTTCCGCCCCGGCCGGGGTGAGCATTCTCCGTTGGGCTGCCGCGAACGCCTCCGCCTCGTCCGCGTCCGCGAACCGGACGCGGAACACCGCGACCGCCGAGTCCTCATGCACGTACACGTCATAACGGTCGCCTCGCCATCCGGCCGCTGCCTGCACCGACGGCAACGCGGGAAGCCCTAGCTCTAGGTAGTTCCGCAGGTGAAACTCGCCGAACGTACCCCCCGACTCCCGCGACCACCCGTCGCCGAGCGCCGTGGCAAGCTCCGGCAGGACCACCCGCTCCGGCTGCCAGCCGGCTTTTCGCAGCTCCGGGTGCAGGATGTGCGCCGTGGCGATCGGCTCGCCCCGGAGGTAGCGGTCAATCACGGCCGTGCCTTCCTCGCTGCGGACGATGTTCACCCATTCGGCGCCCGTGGTGTACGGGAATCGCAGTTCACGCTCGATCGACGGTGGTGTCCGGCCAGCAGTCCCATGCGCGCCCAGAAACAGGCGCGTACCCCCGGGAAGCGACAGCTGCCGCCCGTCCCAGAGTCCCTGGTGAGTGACCGCGTCGCCTTCGATCACCGTCGTGGCCGCCATGCTCCAATCGAGGTCGGCCGCGGTGCGCGCTGAGAGCTCGTCGAGGGCGAAATGGTAGTCCTGGATGGCGTGCACGAGTTCGTGGGCGAGTGCCGACCGCTCGACCGGGCTCATCGCCTCGAGGTCTACCTCCGGTTCGCGCTGGACCACCCAGAACCGGTTTGAAGCAGGCGAGTAAAGGCCCACTATCGCCCCGGCTCCGAAGTCGCGGAACACGCTGAGGTAGTCCTCGGCCGGGCCGAGGTGGCCCAGGAGCCGGTAGAGGGTGGTTGTCTGCGCAAACCACATGCGGTCTGCTTCGGTGAGTTCTCGGTCGAGTAATGCGGGCACGTCCAGGCGCGAGACGGTCCCGGCTTCGAGCGCGGGCGGCGGTTCGAGGCCGCGCAGATCCGCGATCTCTTCGAGCATCTGCTGGAGCTCGGGAGTGAGCGGGCGCGTTTCGAACGGGTCGGATTCGGGTTCACGGCAGCCGCCGAGGATCAGGGCGGCGACAGCCATGGCGGCCGCGACCGGGAGCCACCTCACGGGGCGATTCCTTGCCCGAACTCGCGGCCAACAGCTATCCTGAGCGGTACGGCGCATTCGTCTAGTGGCCTAGGACACCGCCCTCTCAAGGCGGAGATCAGGGGTTCGAATCCCCTATGCGCTACCAGGAAATCAGCGGGCAGGGGACCATCCCTGCCCGTTTTGCTTTCGCCGTCCGTGGGTGCTGATACGATGCGCACTCGCGTGAATCCTCGCACTGGAGGGTGTCATGGCATTCGCTGATGAAGCAACCGCGAAGGCCTATCGCGAGGCCTGGGACGCCTGGGTGAAGCAGCTCGAGCACGTGCACCGGGTGTTCCTCGAAGGCGAGCCCATACGCCCGGACCAGATCAAGGGGCTCCTGAACCGCGAGGCCCGCGCCAAGGAGAAGTACGACGCCGCCCGCCTGCGTTTACTTGGCCTCGACGAAAGCCCCCTCGGTCCCGCCAATCCCTCCGATAATCCCTTCAAGTAGCTACCACTTTCCGCGTCGCGGGTAGCCTCCGAGCGGCTATGATCAGATCGTGGCATCGCATCGTGCGACCGTGGGTTCGCTTCCATCCCGCAACACCCTCTACCTGATCCTCGGGCTCTTGGCTCTCATCCCGGTGCTCGCGTTCGCCATTGGGCCACTCACCAGTTCGAGCTTCAGCCTCGAAGGCCCGGCTGGCCCGTTCCTCGCCTTCTCCGCCGGGGTGCTCTCGTTCTTCTCCCCGTGCGTCCTCCCCATCGTGCCAATCTTCATCGCCCAGATCTCCGGCTCGAGCATCCAGAACGGTCGGCTGACCGCCGACCGCAAGGTCACCTTTAGCCACGCCGTAGCGTTCGTCACGGGGCTCTCGGTAGTGTTCATCGCCCTCGGCGCAGCGGCCGGGCTCTTCGGTTCGTACTTCCTCCAGGACAACCAGCGCGATCTCGGGCAGATCGCCGGGGCGATCCTGGTGCTCATGGGCGTGCTCGTCATCCCGCCCCGCGGCCGTGCCGACCCGCTCAGGTCGGCCCTGATGCTGATCGGGCTCACCATCGTGTTCTTCTTCCTCGCCGAAGTCTCGGGAGTGAAGGACGACCGGGTGCGCCTCCTGCTGCTCGGCGCTGTGTTACTGGTTGTGTGGGGGCGGTTCGCCGGCTATCTCCAGCTCACGCTCTTTTATCGAACCTACGAAGTGGGCATCGCCCGCAACCAGAAGGTGGGTTATGCCCGCTCGGCCTTCGTCGGCGGGGCGTGGGCGCTCGGGTGGATCCCGTGCGTCGGTCCGATCCTCGGCAGCATCCTTACGCTTGCGGGGAATTCCGGCGAGGCAGTCCAGGGTACCTACCTGCTCATGGCCTACGCCGCCGGGATGAGCATTCCGTTCCTGATTGCCGGGCTGGCCATCTCCGACGTCAACCGTTTCATGAAGAAGATCCAGCCGTACACGCCGTTCATCGAGGTGTTCAGCGGCATCGCGATCATCACCGTCGGCGTGCTCCTGCTGGCGGGCAACCTCCAGGGCCTCAACGAGTACTTCGACTTCGCGGAGTTCAACCAGGGGCTGTAGCGGGCTATCCTGCCTCGCGAGTGAGCCGCGCCATCGCCGCGCCCGTTACGGCCGCGAGGATCGCCGCCATCATCAGCCCCGAGACACCCACACGGCGAGGTCGAGCGCGATCGGCGCGCCGGGTGGCACGAGCGCGGGCCCGGCGAACGCCGCGGCAGGGCAACGAACCACGCCACGACGTTTGCCGCGACCCACCGCCATGCGCGCGGGACGAACTCCCGGAGAACGACCCACTGCGCCACGCCGATGCTCAGCAGGAGGACGGGCGCGCCAGCCACACCGGCTGCCACGGAAGCCCACGTTGGCGCGCCGAGGTCGTACATGGTGTTAGGCGCCATGCCGCAAGCCCACGCGACTGCGGCTGCCAGCGCCGTCAGTCGCACCCAGGCGCCCGTGATGGCCGGTTGCCGTTCGCGCAGCACGCGCCACTGGCTCCAGCCAAGCACAGCTCCCTCGATCGCGCCCGCGCAAACGACCACCGCGACGAGCACCAGCGGCGGAAAGTCGAGCTTCCAGGCGGCGAACCAGGTGAGCCCGGGCGCCATGAACCCCAGCGCCTCGCCGGGGGTGACGTACGCCAACCACTGGCGCCCGCTGAAACTTCCCGGCCGGGCGCGATGGACGAGGCCACTCCCGGACTGAGCGACCCTGGTCACAGGCGCAGTGTGCCGCTCAGTCCGCCGGCTCGCGAGGGCCGCGCGGGCCTGATTCCACGCCCGCATGTCCACGTCCGGCGTGATCGTTACTGCCGGGTCGTGCTACGCTGAATCCTCTGTGGCGCGTTCGTCTAGAGGCCCAGGACGCCGCCCTTTCAAGGCGGAGATCAGGGGTTCGAATCCCCTACGCGCTACCACCCCACCCTCTCCCGATCCCATCGGCCCCTGTCGCTCGCGAAGAGCCCCCTGCGCATTCAGTCCGGCGATGAGCTCCTCGGCGTGCTGGTCCAGGTGGCCGATGAGCACCGGCACCATTTCTTGGAGCGGCGTCGGCCGGCCGCGAAAGGGCATCGGGCGGGCGCGCTGTTGCGGGGTCAGCCCCCGGAGAAGTGCGACCAGCGCCCTGCGGTTTGCCTGCATCTCCCCCAGAAGCGTGTTGATTTCGGCGCCAGCACGCTCTTCCACACGGGCCTGGTTCCAGGCGTGGGTTTCGAGCTCTGCCGCGTGGGCTTCCGGGTCACCGGGCTGCGCCATGCCAGCGCCCACCCGGACGCGGACGAGCTGGCGGAGATCGTTAGCTGCCATGTGGGCGACAAGTTGGCGGCGTGTCCATGCCCCGTCGCCAGTCTGTATGACATCGTCCCACCGGTCCGCCGGGACGGTTTGGACACGCGACTCCACGCTGGCAGCCGCCGCCGCGAGTGAGTTGAGCAGATGGTCGAAGTGGGCGTCGTCCACCAGTCGCTACTTCTTTCGGAAGAGCTTCCCGAGGATGCTCCCGATTCCGGGGGAGGACTTCTGCGAAGAAGCAGCGCCGCCTGAGCTGCCTCCATCACCCAGTCCACCGAGTATCTCGCCGAGGCCACCCGGCAGCTGCAGGCCGCCGCCGCTCCCGCCGCTACCAAGGATCTGGCTGAGGCTGCTGACGTCGAGCCCGCCCGACGACTTCTGTTTGCCAAGGTAGCCCATGATGAGTGGGGCGAGCATCTTCATCAGCTCGCCACCCTTCGCGCCATCGAGACCGCCGAGGGCCGAAACCTGGGATTCGACGGCGCCCGTCTTTTCGCCAAAGACGTGGCCAAGGATGCCGTCGCCCTTCTTTTCCTGGTACGAGTCGAAGTAGGAGTCGTCGTCGAGGACCGATCCGTCGTGGTCCTTGTCGAGCGCGCTGGCTATTGCAGAGGCGCCCTCGGGCTTCTGGGCATTCTTGGCGAGCCCGGCGAGGATGGCGGGTACGCCCGCCGCGACGGCGGAACTGGCCTGGCCGGGCGCTACGCCAAGTTTGCTGGCGATTTGATCGATCGCGCCGCGACGCTCGAGTTGTTCCAAGAGCGAGCCGAGCAGGTCTGCCATGAGTGTATTGCTCCACCATCAGTGAGTCGCCCGCCGACGAGCGCGACGTCACGGTAGCACACAGGACAAGGCGCCCGTCGGTCGCCTGGCCCAGCGGCGCGATACTCGCGGAGGCCCCGCTCCTGGGCATTCGGTGGGGTTCCGAAATGGTCCATGTTCGATGTACGCTTCCACCGGGGGCAGACCATGAACTATCGCGTACTGTGGGCAGGCGCCATGGCGGGGCTTGCCCTCCACCTCGGCGGCCTCGCCTGGGATGTCTACCGGCACTCAGCTGATTCCACACTCGCGCAGCGCGAGGACGTCCTTTCGCTCGCCAACCCGAGCCACCTGATGATCGTGGCGGGGATGGCCGTCGTCGCCGCCTGCCTCCTCGGCATCGCCTTCACATGGCTGCAGGAGCGCAACATCGGCGGCAGTGGGCCACTCGGCGCGGCCCTGCGCGGGGTCGGGTTGCCGCTCATCGGCGTGGTGGCCGCAGGCTCGGTGTGGCTGGCGTCGCAGGCCGAGGATGGTGGCCATTCGCACAGTGGTACGCTCGCGTTTGCCGACCATCCGCACCCCAACGGCACGCCCGAGGACCACGAGCACGCTCACGCGGAAGAGACCGGTCCTATCCTGCGCGTGATGGCCGCGGTGGGCCACGCGGGCGCGACGCCTTCGGGAGACAGCCACCCGCACGACACCCTCGCGGCCGGAATGGACGAAGGGAACGCGCACCACCACGGCGAAGAGGTGCCGGTCACCGGCGAACAGCTCGCCAAGGCCGCTGAGTTCGTGGGCGCGCTCAAGCTGCACATCGCTCAGTACGAGGATGTGCGCGCGGCGCTGGCCGATGGCTACGCCCAGATCACGCCTGACCTGCCCGGGATCGCCGCTCACTTCATCCGCGGCGAATACCAGCGCGATGGCCGCGAGATGGACCCGGAGCACCCCGAGGTGCTGCTCTACACGAAACGGCTCGACGGCCAGTGGAAGCTTGTCGGCGCGATGTTCATGGCTGAGAAGATGACCGCCGAGCCGCCGAGCTACTTCGGCCCGCTGGATGCGTGGCACTACCACTCGAACCTGTGCTTCACCGCCGGCGCTGGCGTCCGGACCGTCGCGGGGCAATCCGAATGCCGTAACGGGCTGTTCGTGGCGCGCACCGCCTGGCAGTTGCACGTGTGGACCGTGCCCGGTGGAAACGGCGTGTTCGCCCACGACTACGAGCCGATCTCGCCCGGCGCGTTCCCGGGAGCAACCCAGCCCGCGGCAGCCGAACTGCTGGTCCAGGCGCGCTGATCCAGCGAGATTTTGCCGCACGTTTACGCCCGCGGCGTCGCCGTTTCACACGAGCGTCCTAGAGTGGTTTCTGCAAGGAGAAGCGATGGCCCGCACGCTCTCCCCCACCCTTCAGCGCTGGCTGGCCGTCCCTGGCTCGCTGGCGTGCGGCGCGGCCATCGCCATCCTCGTGTCACCACCGTCGCATGGCGGTATCCGTCCTGGCGGCGCCGGACCACCTCCCCGGACTGGCGCTTCGCCTCCTCTCCCCTGGTTCCCGCAGGCTTCAACCGGTCTCTAACCTCTCCAGTCAGAAGCCCAAGACAAAGAACCCGCCGTTGGCCCGGCGGGTTCTTTCGTTGTCGGCCCCTGGTGGTTAGTGGGTAACGCCGGGGGCCATGGTCTTCGCGGCAGCAACCCAGGCATGCACAGCGGCGGCATCGGGTGCCGATCCGCCACCGACCTCCGCGAGCTTTGCGGCAAGGTTTTCCGGGTTCCGGGTCGCCAGCTCTTTCACGGTATCCACGCCGGCGTTCTCGAGGAGGTCGGCGAGTGCCGCGCTCACGCCCGGGACACGCATCAGGTCCGCGCGGTTCGCCCACTCGAGCAACTGCGTCGCGGGGATGCCGGTGGACTCTGCGAGTGCCCTGCGGCCATCAGCAGGTCCCGCAGCATCGAGAAACTCATCGAGCCAGGTGATGCCGGCGCCGTTGAGGGTTGCCTTCGCCGCATCGTCCACGCCGATGATGGCCTCGACCGGAATGCGGCCCGTGACAGGCCGTGCGGCCGTCTCGGTTGTGGCAAGCTGAACTGCGGGCACATGGCCGTTAGCGAAGAGCCCGGCCACGGCCCCTCCCTGGAGCAGGCTCGAAACGTAAACGTGACCTGCTGGAACGCGCTCCGTCACCGTTGCCTTTGCGGCGATGGCCACTCCGCCCGCGGCGATGCGGACCTCGTCGCCGGAGCTGATGCCCATGGCCGCGGCATCGGCCTCGCTCACCTGGATACGGTCGTAGCGGTGCAACTTCTCGGCTTCGGGGTGGCGAAGTGCGGCCGCATCGAGCGCGGTGTACAGGTCCCGCGAGGCGATCACCCGCAGCCCACTGGCAGCCGATGGCGCTTCTACCGGGACGGCGGTTGCCTTCGGCGATGCAGGGACCTCAAGGCGCACGCCTTCGCCCACGATCAGGTCCCAGGCGGGCTCGTAGGCCCGGTTCGCCTTCGCAATCTCACCAAGCGCGGCATCAGTCGAAGCTGGTACATCGACGCCGAGTTCGCGGGCGAGCGCGACCAGTGCATCGAACATTGTCGCCGCATCACCTTCCGGCTGGATGGCGGCTGAGAGGCGCTGAACGCGGAAGTCACCCTGCGTGTAGGTGCCGTTCGAGGCGTACGCCCGGCCCTCGGCAATGACGACGGTCGCCTGCTTCGCCGTTTCGTGCACGACGTTGTCGATGGCCACGATGGCGTCCATTGCGCCTAACGTTTCAGCGGCGCCAGCGAGGCGCATGCTGGGGTCGTCGCGGATGACGAGCAGGCCAGTCGCGCCTTCGAGCGGGTTGGCCGGTCCCTCGGTGGCGACCCCCTGGTCGAGGAGGCCGTGGACGTTCACTTCGGGCGGGAGGACCACCAGGTTCTTGCTGGCATCGGCTCCGAAGAGCGCGATGGCGAGGTTCGCGGCGCCGCCGGTCATCGCGCCAGCAATGGGAGCGCTCACGGGGTTTGGCGCGCAGATGACGAGCGTCTCGTCCTTCGGTGCATCGCGGAGGATCTCCGCTGCCCGGGCGATGTCGTCGTTCGTGGCAGTGGCGCCGTTGAGCGCGTCGGCGATCTGGGCTGCGGCGAGCCCCTCCTCGCCAGCGTTGGGGCGCACCCAGGCCGTGGCAAAGTCCACCAGTTCGCTGCGAAGTGGTCCGACCACGATCAGTTTCGCCTTGTGATGCACGACGGCGTCCTTCACCCGGACGCTCACGACGTTGTGGCTCTCTTCGAGGTCGTCCGCGACTACGACGATCGCCTTCGCCGAGCGTACACGGGTCATGTCGGCCGCCATGCGCCACGTGCCGAAACGGGCTTCCAGCGCCTCCTTCGTCGCCCGGACCACGGGACCAAGCGAGCTGTCGGCGCTCGACTTGAAGGCCGCGCGGGCGATGGCCTGCGCAAGGAACGCTTCCTCGTTGGTTATCGTTCCACCCGCGAGTACGGCAACCCGGCCCTTCGCGGCGGCGGCCTTGAGCGCCTTCGCCGCTTCCGCAATGGCGTCGGGCATGCTGGCCGGCGCCTGGATGTTCCCGCGCCGCACCAGGTGCTTGCCCAGTCGTTCGCGCGGCTTGAGCGAGTCGTAGTGATAGCGGCCCCGCACGCAGATCTGGTCGCCGCTCACCGGGTTGCCATCGCCCGGGCGGACGATCACTCCCCTGCCGTCCTTTGCACCGATGCGGATGCTGCAACCGATGGCGCAGGAGTCGCAGGTGGTTGTGGTCCAGCTCTCCGGCTTGGCGACCCACTTGTTGGGGTGCTCCATCAGCGTGGCTGTTGGGCATACGTCGATGCACGCGCCGGAGAAGTCGCAGTTGCTGTCGTGGATGGGCCCGCCCGCGCCGAACGCGATCATGGTGTCCCAGCCGCGGCCGCTGAGCGTGATGGCGCCGGTGTGGCGCTTTTCGTCGCACGCGCGCACGCAGCGGGTGCAGATAATGCACATCTGCGGGTCGAACTCCATGTAGGGGTTCGCGCGGTCGGCGGGCGGATGCTGCGTCTGGTACCAAGAGCGTTCTTCACCGACCCACGGCTCATACCCCGCCGTTCCCACCATCTCGCACGTCGCCTGCAACTCGCAGCGGTAGTTCTTCGAACAGGTGAGACAGCGGTGCGTCACCACGTCGTCGCGCAGGCAGATGTCGCCCGGATGGCAATGCTCACGCCGGTGGCAGGTGAGGCAGCGGTCGCTGTGGTTCGCCAGGATGATCGAGAGGACCGACTTCCGGGCCTCTTTCACCTCGTCGGTGTCCGTGTAGACGACCATGTTCTCCTGGACGACGGCCGTGCAGGAGAGCTGGAGCGCGGGCGGGCCCTCGATGCGGACGAGGCACGACCGGCACCCCGCATACGGCTTCAGCCCGTCGATGTAACAGAGGCTGGAGACGTAGAAGCCGTTGTTCTTCAGGACTTCGACAAGAGGCGCGCCGGCGGGCGCCTCGATGACCTGGCCGTCGACCGTGATGGAAACCATGTGTGCCTGCTACAGCCGGTGAAAGTCGGCGCCGGGCGCCGGGGCCTTCATACCGTTGGGATAGGTGTTGTTGTTCCGTTCGAGGAACTTCTCGGCCACGCGGGTGAGCGCGTGCTTGTCGCGGTACATCTCCTCGAACTGGTAGACCGCGTCGTCCATCGGGCCGCCCGGCTGGATCGCCTCGTAGGGGCAGGCCTCGGTGCAAAGCCCGCAGTACATGCAGATGCGGAAGTCGATCTCGTAGCGGTCGATGTTGCGTCGGCCTTCGGCGTCCTGGCTGGTGGCCACCAGGATGCAGCCATCGGGGCAGGCCTGCGCGCAGGTGGAACAGCCGGTGCAGCGTTCCTCGAACCAGAGGAGGTTCGTGCGGGCGTAGACGGGGACCGGGCGGACTTCTTCGGGGTAGTTGATGGTCGCCACGGGCTTGAACATGCTTCGGAGCGTGAGGCCCATGCCCTTTGCGATGCCACTGCCGTACGCCATTGCGCCCCCATTTTCACGGCGGGCTATACCGCGCCCGATCCGGCGAACAGAGTCTAACAAGGGGGGATTGTGATTACAAACACAAGGGGGGAGAAGGGAGGAGGGAGGAGTCCCCACCACCGCGGCCCCGGAGGATGCCGGTTGTCATCGGCTTCCGGCGTGTCGAGCCAGGGCGAGGTCGCGCGTGAGTTCAGCCTGGCCGAGGTGTTCGGCCGCGTGGCGGGCGACCACGATGAGCACCTCGCGGCGAGCGATGCGGCCGCGCCGGCCGTGCGCCACCGTCTCGTCGAGCATCGTGGGGGAGAGCGTCTTCATCGCTTCTTCCAAATCCGGCCGGAGGCCGGTCCAGAGTTCCAGAAGCGCCGCGGAATCGAGGTCTTCGAACTCGCGTTGGCGGTCCCGGACAGCGGGGTTGCCCCCCAGGACGCCGAGGATGTTGTCGCGGGCGTTGGCGAGCGTATGACGCGCGAGTCCCAGGATGGAATTGGCGTTGGGGGCCGGTGGCCGGAACTGGAGAACGGGTCCAGGTTGCTCCCCGACCAACGCCATCAGCCGGTCGAGCGAACCGGCGATGTACTGCCAGAACTGGGCCGCCTCCCGCGAGTCGAAGGCACGTGTTCCGTTCATCGTGCTATCCCACAACGAGGTGGCGGCTCGCAACTCGCGATTCGCATCTCGCAACTCCCTACGGCGATGGCACCAGCTCCGGCGCTGGCGCCTCGAAGCGCCGCTCATCGACGAACGTCGCATAGGTGACCAGCGACGCCAGCGCGAGCACCGCCGACGCTGGCCCGAGCGCCGTGTAGCCCCAGAGTTCGAGCACCAGGCCGCCGACCGCCGACCCGGTGACAATGCCGAACTGCTGGCCGCTGGCGTTGAGCGCCATCACGGTGCCGCGGTTCTCGGGAGACATCTCGGTCATGATCGCCTGGGCGCTGGCGAAGCGGGCGCCCCCGAACACGGCGAACAGAAAGAGGAACGCGAATCCGAGCGCCATGACCATGGAGGCGGTGGTGACGAGCGCGATGAAGAAGGCGCAGCCGGCCGAACTCCAGACGATGACGGGCCGCTTACCGACCTTGTCCGAAAGGCGCCCACCCACGTTGCTGCCGAGGAGGACGCCGAGCCCCATCGTCATGGTGAGGGCGCCGAGGGCCCACTTGGCGAGGCCGAACTCGTCATGGAAGTACGCGCCCATGTAGGTGGCAAAGACGAACCAGTAGCTCGTGGAGAGATAATTCGAGAACAGGGCCATTGTCGTTGGCAGGTCGCGGAGCACACGGGGGATCGCCTTCATCCCGCTGGTGGGTTGATCGGTGCGAGGCGCGTCCTTCGGCAGCCGGGAGAACAACAGCCACGAGAAGATGACCAGCAGCCCGGTCAGCACGACGAACGTCCAGCGCCACGAGACGAGGCCGCTGATGAGCGCACCCGCCGGCACGCCGAGGATGCTCGCGCTCGTGTTCGCCGAGATGACCCACGACATTGCCCGCCCGCGCTCCTCGTATGAGAAGTAGTCGCCCACTGCCGCGAAGACGGCCGGGGTGAGGCAGGCGACACCGAGCCCGGCCAGCGCGCGGGCTGCGGCCAGGGTCAGGAATGTTGGGGCGATGGCCGAGAGCGCGGTGGCAATGGTCAGGGTGGTCATACCGGCGACGACGACGGGCTTGCGCCCAACGCGGTCGATGAACGGCCCCGAAAAGACGGCCGCGACACCCCCAACGATGGCGTAGGCGGTCACGAGCAGGCCGGCGACGGCCACCTTCACGCCCAGGTCTTCGGAAATGTCGGGGAGAATCGGCGTGATGATGAGGTTGTTGAAGACGACCGCGAACGAGGCAACGCAGAGCAACGCGAGGATGAGCGTGCGTTGCGAGCGTGGGACAGCGAGGGACATGCGCACCTCAGCGTACATGTCGAATCACGTTCGTGTGTTCGCGACGCAGTTTGCGAGATGCGAGCCGCGAGATGCGAGTCCTGAAACCCTACCTGTCGGGGACGACCATGCCCCGTGCGCGGGCCGCCTCGCGGAGGGCTTCGTGGAACTCGTCGAGCGAGAGGCCTTCCGCGAAAGGCACGGCGCCAAGGACCGGATGGCCCTCCTTCTCGTCGTCGAGGAACGCGTACGCCACCCGGCCGTTGCGTTCGACGAATCTCCCGTAGTCGGCAAAGAGCGACACGGTAATCGATGGCTTACCTTCCCATGGATGTGCGATCAACGTGATCTCCTGTCCGAACACCGGCCGCGCTACCCCATACCCCAACCCGTGATCATCCCGAAGGTCGCCTGCCTGGCCCACCGTTAGCTCCATTGGCCCTTCCCCGACAATGTATTCGGTCACCACGAACCTCATGAGCGTGTAGGGCGAGCCCGCTTCGGCAGTCGTGCCGAGCAGTTCGGCTCGTTCGGTGGGGACGGGCCGGGGATCACGGCGAACCTCCAGCACCTCCGCGTAATGGCCGCGGACCACGATCGACATGCGCGACGTGATGTCGTCGAGAGTGCCCGGAGGCGGCGCCAGCACCGCAAATGCATTGTGTTCTTCGGACGGAGTGGTCGGAGCGGGCTCGTTCTGGCACCCAGCCGCCAAGAGGCTGGTGCCAACGACGGCTCCCACAACAAGGAGAATCAAGGGCCGAATGCTGAAATGCCGAGGGCGCATGGTTCTATCTCCGATCTAGTAATGTGCGCCGAGGTGGTAGTCCACATGCGACATGTCCCAATAACTGGTGTAGGTGTCGTTCATGAGTGTTCCCGAGTGATGTTGAAGCCCGAACACATGGCCGAGTTCATGCATTACAAGCCAAGTCTTCTCTACCTGGGAAAGAGAGTAGTAGGTGTTGAAGTATATCTGGCCCCACTCACCTTGTTGAGTCGTGTAGTTACAGTTGCCTGTATCCCCATAGCTTCGACCGCCGCAAATCGTCACACCGCGTCGAACGTACTCAACCCAAGCCCAATACCCGCTCACTTCGTACGCTGTATCCAAGTAAAAGTCCGGCCCCAAACCAACCTCGTATGGGCTCATTCGGGAAGCGTAGTTCCAAGCCCACAAAGCGTCATGAATGTACCACCCAGTGTTGTTTTTGACGCTTGGTCCCGAAGTATCCAGACGCCAGCTGAACCAGTTGGCCGTGCTTGGCGTAGTGGCCTTGGCAAATGGGCCCGAGGATGTCAGTCCGAATGCCATCACAGCGACCAGGACGGCCGCCAATAGAAGATGTCGATACATCCAATTCACCCCGCATCAAGGTGCGGTGAGCGTAGCGGGGGGGGGGGGGCGCGTGTCAATCGCTGCTGGATTGTGCTCTTTACCCTCGCCGGATCCACACCCGCCGGATCATCACCGTCTCGCTCACCGCAGCAGCATCACCGTAGGGGTCGGGTGTGCCCGACTGGACCACCGGGGAGGTCTCGGCGACCGGCTTCGCCTTTTCACGGCGGCCCGGTTTCGGGCGGACGGCGCTAACGGCCTGGCGTGTGGCCTGGCGCGCGAGGTACTTCCCGGTCAGGCCGACGCCGATCTGGAGCGCCGTGCCGATGGCGACCGCGGTCGCGGCCTTCTTCACCGGGGCGGGCAGTTGCGCGCGCTGGCGTTCGACGCGGGCCGGTGGTGCGGCCGCCGAGGCAATGATGGCTGTGTCCCGCAGCGCGGCGAGGTACATCCCGCACTGGCGGCAGTAGTTGTCGGCGGGCTCGAAGCTCGCGGCGCAGTCGGGGCAAGTGCGGGGTGCATCGATCATGCGGGCGATTATACGGATCGTGTCGAGCGGGCGACGGCGGCTTCCACAGCTTCGGTTAAGTCGGCCGGTTCCGGCGGGGGCACGGCGAGCGTCCCGGCGGCCACCGCCCGCAACGTTTCGACCAGGAACGGGCGTTCGCGGGCGACGCCACGCGCGCGGATCTCGGCGTAGAGCGGCATGGTCACGATCTCGTCCAGGCTGGCCGCGCTGATCTCGCTCGCGGAGAGTGCCTCCCACGCCGGCTCGTTCGCCGCATCCCGGATGGGGAACCGGCAGAAGCTGACGGCCGGGCCGCGGTCCACGTCGCCGGTCACCAGGTTCACCATGCAGCCCGACTCCAGCGCGCGTGTGCGTATGAGCTCGGCGATGACCTCCTGGTAGGTCCCGATCGGGCCATCGGGCAGCGCGGGATGGTCGTTGATGAACGTGAACTTCGAGTAGAGCGGCTCGGTGGCGATGAGCATGTACCCGAACATCACGCCGAGCGTGAAATCGTAGCCGGAGAGGGTACGGGTGACCTCGGCGTCGTACTCGAAGCGCCAGGGCTGGAGCGGCTCGCCGGGCCTCCCGATTTTGCCGCCGCGGGCCTTGCGGAAAGCGACGGACGACATCGTTTCGACGGGGATGGCGTTGGCTTCGAGCATCTCGATGAGCCGGTCGGTTGCCTCGGCCTCGCCGCGGTCGCGGTTGATGAAGACGACGGCGATCTCGACGGGCAGCCCGCCCTCGAGGGCCTCGATCAGATACTCCAGCGCGCCGTACGACCCCGGTCCCCGCCCCGTCGTTAGCCACGCGATGCGCATCACTCGTCTGCCTCGTACTCGGCTTCGACCTCACGGAGCTGTATTTCGTCCTCATCGAGGCGCGATTGGAGCGTCTTCACCTTCAGCTCGGCCTGCTCGAGGATGGCCCGGAGCTGGTCCACGAGTTTCGCGCCCTCTTCGTAGAGGCGTAGCGATTCCTCGAGCGGCAGGTTGCCCTGCTCGAGCCGGCGCGCCTTCTCTTCGAGAGCGGCATAGAGCGATTCGAAGGTAGGTTCAGAGGCCACTAGCTTACCTCCGCCCAGAATGCGCCATCGACAACCGATACGGACAGCCGGTCACCCGGCTTCACCTTGCGCGTGCTGTTCACCACCGGCTTCCTGGTGGAGCCCTCCTTCTGGACGATGGCAAAGCCGCGTGCCAGCGTGGCCATCGGGTCGAGCGCGGCCAGCCGGGCGGCCAACTGCTCGAACCGCGCCCGGTCGGCGGAGTAACGGCGCTGGAGGCCCCCCTCGAGCCCGCGCAGGAGCTCGGTCACATCGCGAGCCATCGCTTCGGGGTCGGGCGCCGAGCGCTGGAGGCGCCGTAGGGTGCCCTCGACATCCGCGGCGGTCTCTCCGACTGCACCACGGACCGCCGAAGCCATCGCGCGATCGATGACGCGGAGCGCGCGTTCGATCTGGGCAATGTCCGGCGCGCAGCGCTCGGCCGCGGCGCTTGGCGTTGGTGCGCGAACATCGGCCACCAGGTCGGCGATCGTGACATCGGTCTCGTGGCCAACACCGGAGATGACGGGTGCGGGGAAGGCATAGATAGCCCTCGCCACGCGCTCATCGTTGAACGGCGAGAGGTCTTCTGCGGCGCCGCCCCCGCGCGCGACGATGCAGAGGTCGAGGCCTGGCTCCCGGGCCAGCCGCCGAAGCGCAGCTGCGACCTGCCCCGCCGCCTGCTCACCCTGGACGAGTGCCGGCGCGAGGACAAGGTTCGCCAGCGGCCAGCGCCGGCTCAGCACATTTTTGATGTCCTGGAGTGCCGCGCCCGTGGGAGAAGTCACCAGCCCGATCCGCAGGGGGAAACGTGGCAAAGGCCGCTTGCGTGCGACGTCGAACAACCCCTCGGACTCAAGGCGGAGCCTGAGCTCTTCGAACTTCGCCGCCATGAGCCCGACTCCCTCGGGACGGACGAAGTCACACACGAACTGCAGCTCCCCGCGTTGCGGGTAGATGGTGATACGCCCGTGGGCCAGCACCCGCTCGCCGTCCTTGAGCTGGAAGCCCGGCATGTTGTCGCGAAAGAGTACCGTGCGCAGGGCCGCACCGGGGTCCTTCAACGAGAAGTAGCGGTGGCCCAGCTGCGAGCGGCTATAGTTCGAAACCTCCCCCTGGATCCAGAGGTCGCTGAAGAACTCATTCGCCTCCAGCACTTCCCGCAGGAAGGACACGACGGCGGAGACCGAGAGCGCTGAGGGTGTGGTCATCGAAGGGGACAGGATAGCGGCAGCGGAACGGACGCGCAGTGCGAG
Organism: uncultured Anaerolineaceae bacterium; assembly: GCA_964507025.1. GTDB lineage: Bacteria > Chloroflexota > Dehalococcoidia > Tepidiformales > Tepidiformaceae > Amarobacter. Next base: position 26,310 of record CAZDOK010000010.1, on the reverse strand, counting down.
GGTACCCGCCCACGTACTCCCGCATTCGGGATCCCTCCCTGCCATCCTGTGCGAGACTCTGGGCATGTCTCACCACACAGCCATCGATGACGCGCTGGCGGCGAATGCGCGCTTTGCCAGCACGTTCCTGCCGGCCGAGGCAGGGCAGCCACAAATCGCCGTGATCCTCTGCATGGATGCGCGAATCGACCCCATCCGCGCGTTGGGCTTGCGCTACGGCCACGCCCACATCATCCGCAACGCCGGCGGCCGAATGGCCGATGCCCTCCGCAGCCTGGCCATCAGCCAGCGGCTCGTGGGCACCCGCGAGGTCGCGGTCATCCACCATACCGAGTGCGCCATGATGACCTTCAGCGATGACGACATGCGCAAGCGGCTGCGCGACGAGGCCGGTTTCATCGCCGACCATCTCGCGTTCCTGCCGTTCCGCGATCTCGAACAGTCGGTGCGCGACGACATGGAGGTTTACCGCTCATCGCCGCTCGTACGCCAGGACGTCTTGCTCCGTGGGTTCGTCTACGACGTAAAGTCAGGCCGCCTGCGAGAAGTCGACCCCGCCTGACACAGGCTGCTCGCTACTGGACGCGCTCGATGTAGGCGCCCGAGTCTGTGTTCACCCGGATCTTCGTGCCTTCCTCGATAAACAGCGGGACCTGCACCACGAGGCCGGTCTCGAGGGTCGCCGGCTTGGTCCCACCGGTCGCCGTGTCGCCCTTGAACCCCGGATCGGTCTGCGAAACCGTGAGCTCGACCGTGATCGGGAGCTCCAGGCCAATCACCTCGTCGCCGTAGAGCACAACCTCGCAGGTATCGTTTTCCTTCAGGTACTTGTTGGCGTCGCCCACCTTCTCGGCGCCGACCGGGATCTGCTCGAAGGTCTCGGTGTTCATGAAGTAGTAGAACTGGTCGTCGCTGTAGAGGTACTGCATCTCGCGGCGCTCCACCCGCGCGCGGTTGAACTTCGTGCCCGCCTGGAAAGTCTGTTCGATGATGGCGCCGCTGCGCACATCGCGGAACTTGATGCGGACCTGGGCCGAGCCGCGGCCCATCTTGATGTGGCTGTAGTCCATGATCGAGTAGAGCTTTCCATCGAGCTCGATGGTGGCGCCCTTCTTCAGTTCGCCGGTTGAAATCACGAGTCACACTCCTGCGGGTGTCAGTTTGCGCGCGTGGCTGAGCACGCGCGGACGGCCGTCCTGGAGGACTACGATGTCTTCGATCCTCACGCCGCCCCAGCCGGGCAGATAGATGCCCGGCTCAATGGTAAACACCATTCCCTCTTCCAAGACATCTTCCGATGACGTGCCGAGGTACGGGTCTTCGTGGACATCGAGTCCGACGCCGTGCCCGAGACCGTGCCCGAAGCGTTCGCCATACCCCGCCCGGTCAATCACCGACTGCGCCAGCATGTGCGCGTCCGACGCCTTCATGCCGGTCTCGATGCCGTCGATCGCAGCCTGCTGCGCCTCGAAGACGATGCTGTAGATCTCGCGGAATTTCTCGTCCGGATTCCCGAGAACGACGGTCCGGGTCAGGTCGCTGCAGTACCCCGCGAACCTCGCGCCCATGTCGATGACGATCGGGCGGTTCGCCCCCAGTGGCTCGGGGCGCGGGCTGGCGTGCGGCATCGCACCCCACGGCCCACCAGCGACGATGGTCGGAAAGGAGATGTCCTCGCCGCCAGCGGCTTTCACGTTCGCGGCGAATACTTCAGCGGCCTCAACTTCGCTCATCTCTGGCGCGAGTGCATCCTCCAGCCGTTCGAAAGCGGCGTCCGAGATGTCGATCGCGCGTTGGAGCAGTGCCATCTCCTCGGTGTCCTTGTGGCGGCGGAGCTTCTCAAGGATGCCCCTCGCCGGGACGAACTCCGGCTGGTCTACCTGGGGAACCTGTTCGAGGTACTCGAGCATTGCCAGGTAACCGGCAAAGGAGAGGTCTCGCGTCGAAACACCGACGCGTTTCCCCGCGAGGCCGGCCTCACCCGCCAGTCGCGGGAACCAGTCCTTCCGGGCTCCGAGAGCATGAAAGACCTCGAAGCCGCGGGGGGCGCACTCACGCTCCGCCTGCTCGATGTAGCGGAAGTCAGCGGCGAAGATGGCCCGGTCGCGCGTGATGAGGACCAGCCCGGTGGACCCGGTGAATCCGCTGAGGTACCGCCTGCTCGCGGCCCCGAGCTCCTCTTCGCCCGGAGCCGAAACCAGCAACGCGTCGAGGTTGCGCTCGTCGAGCTCAATGCGGACCCGGGTGAGGCGGTCGGTCATGGCGGCTCCCGCCGGTGTCACGCCCCGGCCTGCGCCTCCAGGTGGTCCAGGAGGAGGTTGGTCGCGACAGTGTAGCCAGCCCGTCCGAGTCCGGTCACCTGCCCCAGGCAAACCGGCGCGATGAGCGAGCGGTGACGAAAGCCTTCGCGGGCATGGGTGTTCGAAATGTGTACCTCGACCACCGGCAACTGGATGGCCTCGATGGCGTCCCGTAGGGCGACCGACGTGTGCGTGTAGGCGCCCGCATTGATCACCACCCCATCGGCGAGCCGGCGGTGTTCATGGAGGAAGTCGATGAGCGAGCCTTCGTGGTTGCTCTGGTAGCACAGCACCGCCGCCCCGCGTGCGCCCGCCGCGGCCGCCACGTCAGCTTCGATGTCGAGGAGCGTGGTCGTGCCATAGACCGCCGGATTGCGCTCGCCGAGCAGGTTCAGGTTCGGGCCATGGACCAGGAGCAGGTTCACGGGGGGATTGTCGATTGTCGATTGTCGATTGTCGATTGGGGTGGGGAGGTAAGGGTCAACAATGAGGCACGGAGGCTCCGAGGTTCGCCGGGACAGAGACCTGAATTTCACGAAGCTCGTGTACACTGGATTCGTGGATGGAGGCTTCCCATCTTGAAGAACATTACCCTCAGCGCCGACCCCGCCCTGATCGAGGCAGCGCGGGAACGCGCACGTGCAGAGCACACAACGCTGAACGAAGAGTTCCGTCGCTGGCTTGAAGGATATGCCCGGCCGTCAGAGCGTCTTCGGAGATACGACGAAGTGATGGCCCGTTTGAGTGGGAAGGTGCGCGTGGGTCGCAAGTTGACCCGGGAAGAAATGAATGAGCGCTGAGGTGTTCATCGACACGAACGTGTTCATCTACCGGTTGGAACGCCGGGACGAACGCAAGTCAGCCATCGCCGAAAAGATCATCCGCGAGGGCATCGAGACGGGTAACGCCTGCGTGAGCTTCCAGGTTGTGTCGGAGACGCTGAACACCGTCGTGCGCAAGGCGGAGATCCCGCTCGATTCTGATAGTGCGCACGACTACCTCGAGTCGGTGTTGGCCCCGCTCTACCGGGTGCCCGCAACCATCGACCTCTACCACCGGGCACTCGAAATCCAGGCCCGCTACCGATACGGCTTCTATGACGCGCTGATCATCGCGGCCGCACTCTCCGAAGGGTGTTCGCGGCTGTACAGCGAGGACCTACAGAGTGGCCAGCGCATCGAAGGGCTGACCATCGTCAACCCATTCGCCGCGTGACACGCAGCGGCCATGCTCCGGCCTTCCTCCGGAGGACGCCCTTGCGCCTTCTGTTTCCCGGCTCAGGCGGAGCGCGACCGCTTGCGGCGTGACCCTTCGAGCGCCCGTTCGGCGACCTTTTCCCAGGCGGCGGCGCTGACCTGCGCCTGGCGGGCCTGCGAGACGTGGGTGTAGATCTGCGTGGTGTTGGCCGACGAATGACCGAGCAGGTCCTGGACGATGCGCAGGTCCGCGCCGCCATCGAGCAGGTGCGTAGCGAAGGAGTGCCGCAACAGGTGGGGGTGGACATCGACCGGGATGCCGGCCGCCGCCGCGTGGCGCTTGCTAAGCGACTGCACGGAGCGGGCCGTGAGCCGGCCCCCAAAGCGATTGAGGAAGAGCGCGGGCTCGGCTCCCTGCCTTCGTCGAGCCGTGCCCCGTGCCTCGATGAGCGCCGGCCGGCCGGCGTCCAAGTACCGTTCGAGCGCCTGCATCGCCGGCTCGCCGAAAAGCACCACCCGTTCCTTCGAGCCCTTGCCGTGGATGATGGCCGACCCGTCGGCGAGATTCACCTGGCCCATGTCGAGCGAGACGAGCTCGGAGATACGGAGACCCCCACCGTAGAGCAGCTCGAACATCGCCCGGTCGCGCAGCCCCTGTGGCGTCCCGGCATCGGGCGCGGTCAGGAGCGCATCGAGCAGGGCCGGGTCGAGCACCTTGGGGAGCCGCTTCGGGCGCTTTGGCAGGGCGACCCCGTAGAGCAGGTCGCGCTCGGTGGCGCCCTCACGGTGGAGGTACTTGTAGAAGCCGTGGACCGTGCTGGTCCGGCGGGTGATCGAGGCGGCGACCATCCCGGAGTCCTTCAGCTCGGTGAGGTACTCGCGGAAGACCTGGCGCGTGGTACGGAGGGGTTCGTGGCCCTGGTCGCCGCACCATGCGAGGAAACTGCCGATGTCCGTGCGGTAGTTGCGGATGGTGTAAGGCGAGCGGCCGCCGACCGCGCCGAGCTCCCGCAGATAGGCGTCGAGGAAGGCCTGGGCGGACTTGTGGGGCGCCGGGCTTGGCATAACGGGAGTATGAACTGTTAAGGGAGAACGCGGAAGCAGCTCTGGAAGGAGGAAAGAGGAAGAGGCTATGGGGTGCAGGTGAACGGCGCGTCCCACGCGTTGGTGGCCTTGTCGTCGGCGTCGATCAGGATGACCCGGTACCCGAACTGGGCCGTTTGGGTGAACCCGATGCACCAGACGGACTCGGGGAACACGAGGGGGTTGGCGGCCGAGTTGAAGGTCATCATCGGGTCGGTACAGTTGGTATCCGGGGGGCAGCTGTACATCTGGTAGACCATCGTCACCGGGAACTTCGGCTGGCCGCTCCAGGAGACGCTGAGCGAGCCCTTCGCACCGCCAGAGACCACCGAAGAGGGGTAGTTCACCCCTGTGATCCGGAACGGCGCGGGCGTCGGGCTAGCGGTCGGTTGGGGAGTCGACGTCGAGGTCGGGGTGGCGAGGACCGTGGTCGCTGTCGGCGGCGGCGGTGTCGCCGTTGCCGGTGGCCGGGTTGGCGTCGCGGTCGGGGGAGCTGTGGTGGGGCTCGGGGCCGTCGTGGGGGTTGGTGCGGCTGTGGTGGCCGTGGCAGCGGCCGGCGAGGCTGTTTGAGCGGCCCGGGTCGCCGTCCCCTGTGCTGTGACGGACGATGCCGCTGTGGGCGTTGCGGCCGGTGTTGGCGAATCCGGGACTGGTGTCGGTGTGGAGGCGTCATCGGAGTCGCCGCACGTGGCAGCGAGGGCCAGGGATGCCCACCACAGCACCCCGGCAGCGATCAGAATCACGGACTTCCGGACGGCCATCTCATCAACCCTGCACCGGTGGGACCCGGCGGACGCACGCTACATCGACGGTATGCTGTTTGTCGATGGCGATTCTTGTCTCCAGGCGCGAAAAAACCCGCGGGCCCGACACGGCGGGGCTATCGACCGCTACCGCGCGTACAGCGCCCTGAACAGGCGCGTTACTTCGTCCTCCGGCGGCGGGCCCTCTCCCCAGAACGACACCTGGAAGTACGGCGGGCCGCTCCCGTCCACCGTCCAGTAGTGAGTCCGGCCGTAGCCCCAGCCGGAGTCGATTTGCACCGGGTCTATACCCGCATCGAACGGGACAAGCCGGACAGTCGGGCCGACGGGGCTGGCACCCTGCACGATGGTGAGCGGCGTCGCTCCGCCCGAGGTATCGGCATAGCCCATCACCACGCGCTGTTCGCGCACGTGCCGGATTTCGTCATCGACCCAGACCGCGTCGACGTACTCGGGCCGGTAGCCGCCGGGCAAGTCACGCGGGCGGACGAGTTCGTAGCCGACTTCGGCCTCCGCGCGCCGGATGGCCTCGCCGAGCGAGACCGTGGCCACGGCCGCCCCGTCCACCCGGAACTCGACCTTCGGGTCATCACCCTTTCCGGTGAAGGCCCAGAGCGCCACGGCCGCGACGGCGAGGGGAGGGGCCAGCCAGAGTGCCAGCCGGCCCCAGGAAGGTGGTTGCCGCATCAGTTGGCGCTGGCCAGCGGGATGGTTGCCTCCGCGGGTAGTCCCGGGCTGGCGAGGCGCGCCGGCGTAGCCGTCCCGGGCTGCGCGGGAAGCACGCCGAGGCGAAGCGTGAGCGCCGCGCCCGTGGGGACGTCCTTACCGGCGAAGACGAGTTCGAATCGTTCGTACTTCTCGCCAAAGCCGCCGCGGAAGGAGTAGACGCGAAGCTCGTTGCCGGGCACGGCGAGCGTGCTGCCGATCAGTTCCATTGCCTGGAGTTCCTCGACCGAAAAGCCGGTGAAGTGGCCCGTTATCTCGACGCCCGAGGCATCGCGGACGACACGGTCGACGACGGCGACGCCGGGTCCAAGAGCCGCTTCCAGCCCCTGTGGCTCCCACGCCTCGGCAGCGTACGGCGCGTCGATGCTGATGGAGAGGTCCAGAACGGCAGTCCTGCCGGGCTTGCCCGCGTCCATCTGCCCGGCTTCGCGCGACAGGCTGAGTTCGAGCCGCGCCTCGCCGCCGGTGCTCCCGGGGAAAAGGAGGGTGATCCGGTCGACGCCGGTCTCCTGCCCGCGAGCGTCCACGGCGCTGCCGTCGGCCAAGACCAGCCGGGGGCGATTTGCCACGCGAATTGGCAGTGTGCGCTCATCGCCGATGGCGCCCACCCTCAAGTCGATGCGCGTCTCGGCGGCTGTGCTGACGGCGCTGACCACGGTGATGTCGGCGCTCACGGCGGCGGGAGGACGGGAAAACGATGGCGGCGGGGCGCCCGACTCGTCCCCGGCGCGGACCGTGATCCACGCCACGACGAGCGCGGCGATGGCCACGTTGAGCGCCAGCCAGAGGCGCCAGCGCGCATCGATGCTACCTGAAATAGTCATGTCTTGGGCCGTTCCCTTCTCGGAGTACGCGGGCGTAGTGTCCTTAGAATCCATCCGAGGTCCACCAGCATGAATAGTGGTATGGATCCGTGGTGTCATCGCAATGCATGGAGTAGCCACGCACGTCCCAGTTCCAGTTGTTGGGAGCTGGCCACCCAGCGTAGTAGAATGAGGTCACCGCGCTCAGCCAGGCCAAGCCTTGCTGTGGCGGTGGGTAGTAATGCTGATAATTTCCATATGAACAACCCCCGTAGGGAAGTCCTAGTGACACACAGTCAAACCAGTGGTGCTCGGGATACAAGTAGACACTTGCTTGATCATTCTGAATATAGAGGTTGGTGACCCCGGTAACCTGCTTAAAGCAAGGCGATCCATCAGCTACGTAAGGATGAACCCAATGGCAAGAAGATGCCCACGATGACCGATATGTCGTACCGGAGCCCCAGCCGTTGGACGAGTACTGAGTGTCTGCTTGAGCCGACTGCCAGCTGAGCAGAGTCAACCCAGACGCGAAAATGACTAGGACGATCCAGACGAACCTTCTGGTCTGAGAACTAGGATTCAATGTCATAGTCTCTACCTTTCGTTGGCCTGCGCCTGCCCGAAAGGCTAGGGATGTCTTCTGCCGAATCCAAGTTCTGATTTGGGACGTCTCCGGATGGAGACGTCCGGGTGGCGTAAACCGCCGCGGCGGCGGCCCGATTTGGTACCCCGAGCTTCAGCAGGATGCGCTGGACATAGGTCTTGGCCGTTGCAGTCGTGACACGAGGCGTGAGCGCTCGGGCTATTGCCTGATTCGTGTGTCCAAGAGAAATGAGACGAAGAACCTCAATCTCGCGTGGCGAAAGGAGATCGTGCAGCATGTACCGCCCTCGCAGCGAACGATATGCGTGTCGGGGGGGGGGGTGTCAATACTTTCCGGGGATACTTAACCGGCCAGGCGGTCACGGCGGCCTGAGCCCGGTGGCCTGACCCTCAGCTGGCCTTCCGTGCGCGCGTGGTGGTTGTCCCGGCCTTCCGTTTCGCGAAGGCAGCTTTGCCCCGGAGGCTGCGCTCCAACAACTTCTTGTTCGCCTCCTCGCGTTCGGCGAGGGGGCGGGCCGGCGACATCTTGCCCGGTTCGAGGCTGTTGGTGGTGTAGCTGCAGTGCGGGTAGTTCCAGCATCCGTAGAAGATGCCCCGCTTCGTCTGCTTCTGCACCAGCTGGCCGGTCTCCGGCTCCTCGGGGCAGGCGACCCCAACCGGCACACCTCCACGAAAGTCGCAGGTGCCCTTCTCACGGTTCACGCAGTCCACGTACTGCCCGTACGGCCCGCTCTTCTGCACCAGCGCTCCACCGTCCTTCGGGCAACGGTAGGCGATCTCCTGGGGCGCGGCTGCGTACACCGGCTCGCCGTCCGGGCCCATCGGCAACGAGTTCGTGCACTCGGGATACCGCGGGCAGGCGAAGAACTTACCGTTCCGTCCCCATTTGATGACCAGGTTCGCCTGGTTGCATACGTTGCAACGGATGGCGGTGACTTCCTGCTGCTTTTCCGCCGCGCCCTCGGCGCTGTCGAGCTCGCGTTTGAACTCGGGCCAGAACTCCCGAAGCACCTCTTCGTACTTCCGGTCACCCTGGGCGACCTCGTCCAGCTCGCGCTCCATCTCGCCGGTGAACGGAACGTCTACATACTTCTTCATGTACTGCTCGAGCAGGTCATGCACGATGAAGCCGAGCTCCTGCGGGACGAGCTGACGTCCCTGCTTCTCGACGTAATCGCGCTTCAACACGGTCTGGACAATGGTGGCGTAGGTGCTCGGCCGGCCGATGCCCTCCTCCTCGAGCGCTTTCACCAGGGTCGCCTCCGTGTAGCGGGGAGGCGGCTCGGTCTGGTGGCGCCGGCCCTCGACGTTGCGCTGGTCGAGGACATCGCCCTGGGCAAGGTCGGGCAGCGAGCCCTGCAGGCCGTCTTCCTCGTCTTCCCCGGCGGCAGGCTCCGCGGCGTCGGCGCCGTACACCTTCAGGTGGCCCTCGAAGGTGAGCGTGCTCGAGCTGGCCCGGAATGTGGCATGCGTCGTCGCCCCTTCGCGCGCCTCGATGTCGACGGTAACCGTGGCGTAGCGCGCGTCGCTCATCTGGCTCGCCATGAAGCGCTGCCAGATAAGCGTGTAAACGCGAAGCTGGTCGTTGCCCAGTGCCCGGCGAAGGCTCTCGGGCGTCGCGGCGGGGTTGGTCGGCCGGATGGCCTCGTGCGCCTCCTGGGCGCCCCGTGAGCGCGTGACATAGACGCGCTCCTTCGATGGGATGTACTCGCTTCCCCACGTGCGGGCGGCGAAGTCGCGCGCCTGGAGCCGAGCAATCGGAGAGATGTTGAGCGAGTCCGTGCGCATGTAGGTGATGAGGCCCTGGCCGCCCACACCCTCGTAGAGTTCCTGGGCGATGCTCATGGCGCGGGCAGCGCTCATGCCGAGCCGGTTGACCGCGGCCTGCTGGAAAGTGCTGGTGGTGAATGGGGGCGCTGGCGACCGCTTCTTCTCGCCGCGGGTGACGCTGGCGACCTGGAACTGCGACCGGCGGAGCTTCGCCAGCAGCTCGTTGGCGGTCTCCTCCGAGGGAATGGCTGGTCCGGCGTTCGTGAACGTCGGCTTGAGTTTGGCTCCCTTCAGCCCGTCGGCGAACTTCGTCAGCTCTGCCTCGAAAGCCCGGCCCTGTTTCGCCAGCCCCGCGTGGATGGTCCAGTACTCGACCGGCCGGAAATCGCGGATCTCCTTCTCCCGGTTCACAATGAGGCCAAGGGCGACGCTCTGAACGCGGCCCGCACTGGCACCGCGGCTCACCTTCTTCTGCACAAACCACGTCAGCGGGAAGCCGATCAGCCGGTCGAGCACGCGCCGTGCCTGCTGAGCATCCACGAGGTCCATGTCGATCTTGCCGGCGGATTTCCGGTGGTGGTCGGCGGCGCCGTCCACCTGCTGGCCCATCGCCTCGGCGAATGCGGCTTCGATGGCCGGCTTCGTGATCTCATGGAACACAACACGCGTGGCCTTTTCGGTGGGGATGCCTGCGGCTTCCTTGATGTGCCAGGCGATCGCCTCGCCCTCCCGGTCAGGGTCGGTGGAGAGAAACACGCGGTTGGCAGCCTTCGCTGCGGCGGCGATCTCCGCGACCACCTCGGTCTTGTCCACCCCGCGGCGCTTGTCCTTCACCACCACGTACTTCGGCGTGAAGTTCATGGACTCGATGTCCTCGACGCCGTAGCCGTACGGCGGAAGGTCGCGCACGTGGCCCACCGAGGCGATCACCTCATACTCATCGCCGAGGATGTTCTTCACCGTCCGTGCCTTCGTGGGAGATTCGACGATGACCAGGTTCGGGGCATGCTTGCCCCGGGTCCGCCCGTTCGAGGGCGCGGCCGCCTGGGGCTGCTTCCGGGTTGTCCGGGCCGCAGCCTTTGCGGTGCTCTTGCCCTTTGTTGCTGTCGCAGTAGCCAATCTGATTCAACCTTTTCGGCGCTGGCCATGTGCAGCGCAGTATTTCGAGGGTAGTGAGCGATTCTTCGCTCTGTCTAGAGGGACCCGGAAAAGCCAACCTCAGCTCAGGCGAGCGTGTAGGTCATCGGCGCGGTTTGCCGCACCCTCCCCTGCAGTTCGAACAGCTGGAGCGAGCTGCTGACTCGCGCGACGGGTAGCCCCGCCTCACGGGCCACCTCATCCACGTGGCGTGGGCCAGCAGAAAGCGCCTTCAGCACCGGGTCATCGAGCGCGACGGCGCCCTGGCCCCCGCGCTCCTGTAACGGTTCGGCCTGCACCCGGGTTAACGGCAGCTGACTGGCTGTGGTCAAGAGGTTCAGCTCCTGGCACAGCTGTTCCGGGGTCGCAACCAGCTTCGCCGTGTTCTCCCGGATCAGCTGATTCGTGCCCTGGCTCTGGCGCGAAAAGATGCTTCCGGGCACTGCGAACACATCGCGGCCCTGCTCGAACGCCCAGTTCGCCGTGTGGAGCGCGCCGCTCCCTTCGCCGGCCTCGATCAGCAGCGTTGCCCGCGCAAGGCCGGAGAGGATGCGATTCCGACGCGGAAAATAGTCGCGGCGTGCCGGGATGCCGACCGGGTATTCGCTCACGAGGCACCCCTGCTCAACGATGCGGCCGGCCAGCCCGGCGTTCTCGCGAGGGTAGACCTGGTCGATGCCGCCGGCGAGGACGGCCACCGTTGCCGCGCCGTGCTCCAGTGCGACCCGGTGCGCGATTGCATCCACGCCCCGGGCAAGGCCGCTGATGATGGCAACTCCAGCGGCTGCGAGGGCTTCGCAGAAGTGCTCCGCGGCCTGCCGGCCGTACGGCGTCACGTGCCGCGTGCCGACCACCGCCACTGCCTGCTCGAACTGCGGTCCGAGAGACCCACGCACGAAGATGACCGGGGGACTCTGCGGGATTTCCCGCAGGTTCGCCGGGTAGTCCCGATCGAGCCACGTGAGGGCGTGCGCCTGGTGCTCCTCGAGCAACTGTCGTTCCCTCTCCGCGTCGAACGATGCTCGCGCCTTCGCCATGGCCCGCGCGTACTGGGGCTCGATGCCCGCGGCGCCGAGCGCCTCGGCCGGGGCGTTCCAGGCGGCCTCCACTGTGCCAAACCGCGCGAGCAGCAGCGCGAAGTTGGTGCTCCCCAGCCCGGCCCGCCGCAGGGCGAGCCAGTAAGGCAGCTCGGGATGTTGTGTCACGGCCCGGGATTCTCGCATGTCCGCTCGCTACTGTGGGAGCGCCCCCTCCGGAACCTTGCGCTCGCGGGCCACGCGCAGCCGCCGGACCCGCCGGCCAGCCATGCTCAGCACACGGAGCGTGAGCCCGTCGACCTCTACCTCGTCGCCCACCGCCGGCAACCGGCCGAGCAGGTGGATGAGGAAGCCGCCGACCGTGTCGAAATCTTCGGATTCGACCTCGTAGCTGAACAGATCCTTCAGTACGTCGGTGCTCGTCCCGGCATCGAGGACCACCTCGTCCTCGGAGATCACCTCCATTGGTGGGCGCGCGATGTCGTACTCGTCCTCGATCTCTCCGACGATCTCCTCGAGCAGATCCTCAATGGTCACCAGGCCAGCGGTGCCGCCGTACTCGTCGACCACGATGGCCATGTGCACCCGGCGCGCCTGCATTTCGGTCAGGAGTTCATCGAGGCGCTTCGACTCGGGGATGAAGAACGGTTCGCGTAACAGGTCGGTGAGCGGCCGGTCCTTGCCGCCGTTGCCCATCGCCCGCAGGAGATCCTTTGCGTAGACGATGCCAACGATGTCATCGATGTTCTCCCGGTAGACAGGGACGCGGCTGAACCCGCGTTCGGTGACGATGCTCGCCACATCGCCAACGGAGTCCTCGACATCCGCAACCCCCATGTCGATCCGCGGGACCATGATCTCCCGGGCGGTCTTATCCTCGAGCGCGATAATGCCGCGGATCATCCGCCGTTCCTGTTCCTCCACGCCGCCCGCGGCTTCCTCGCGCTCGACCAGCGAGAGGATGTCCGTATCGGCGTCGGGTGTGACCGCGCTAATCGAACGCGCCACAAGCGTCGACGGCAGCCCCAGGATGAACGCCGGTATGGCAAACACGACCCTTGTGATCCGCGCCACCGCAGAGAGACGGAGTGCCGCGTACTCCGGTGCGCGCGCCACCACCATGCCGACCGTCAGCTGAATGACGGCGATGTACGTGCCACCGATCATGCCGAAGCCCACTGCGCCGATGAAGGGCGAGTACTCCCGTGCGCCGAGGTAGGCGAAGAGCGAGAGGATGAGGGTGGCGCACAGCACGCGCGCCGCCGTGATCGCTCCGAGGAACCGGCCGGGCGCACCAACGCTCGGGGCGATGCGCCGCGCCTGCCGGTTGCCGCGCGCCGCCAGTGCCTGGATGCGAACATCGTTCGCCCGCTCGAGGGCTGCTTCAGTTGCCGCCACCGCTCCAAGCACGAGTCCCAGCATCACAACGGCAACGATCGTCGAGATGGTCTCGATGTCCACGGTCAGCCTGCCCTCCCGTTGGAAACCGGCATGCCTTCGGCATTGGCACGTCTACTGGCAGGGTCTGTTTTCATTCTCGCCGCTCCCTGCGCTCGAACGGCCGGGCCGGGACGCCCGCCACCGTCTGCCCCGGCTCGACGTCGTGGGTCACCACGGCCCCGCTCGCGGTGTACGCCCCCGCGCCAATCGTCACTGGCGCGATGAGCAACGTGTCGCATCCGATGAAGGCGTCCTCGCCGATGGTCGTCCGGTGTTTGCGCGTGCCATCGAAGTTGCTGGTGATCGATCCGGCGGCGATGTTCGCCCGGTCGCCGATGTCGGCATCGCCCATGTAGCTGAAGTGATGCATCTTCACGCGGTCGCCGAGCACCGAGTTCTTGACCTCGGCGTAGTTGCCGATCTCACAGTCATCGCCGATCGTCGCGTTGCCCCGCAGGTGCGCGAACGGGCCCACGCTGCACCGCGAACCAACGCGCGAATCCTCGATGACCGACGCCCGAACGACGGTGCCCGCACCAATTGTGGCGTTCGAAAGAATCGCCGAAGGCCCGATGATGGCGCCCGTCTCGATGCTGGTTGCGCCCTGGAGGTGGCAACCCGGGAGGATGGTCACGTCCTGGGAGATACGCACGGAGGAATCGATGTAGGTGGTCGCCGGGTCGGTGACGGTCACCCCGGCAAGCATGTGCCCCTCGAGAATCCGGGCACGCATCAGCGCTTCGGCTTCCGCCAGCTTCACCCGATCGTCGACGCCCAGCGCTTCTGCCGCGGCCGCCGCCACCGCGGCCGCCGGGCGCAGTGCAGCCGCCGCGCCAACAAGGTGGGTGAGGTAGTACTCCCCGTTCGGGCTCATGGGCACCTGGGGGAGTGTTCGCCAAAGCCAGTCGGCCGCGAACACGTACTGGCCCGCGTTGATTTCGGCAGGCCCACCCGGACCTTCGTACTCCGAGGCTTCCACCACGGCTTTCACCGCGCCGTTGGCATCGCGGAGCACCCGTCCGAGGCGGCCAGGGTTGTCCACCTGGCACGAAACGAACGCCATCGCACCGGAGCGGTCCAGCGCCTCATCCAGCTCATGCAGCAGGCCGGCGGTGATCAGCGGGCAGTCGCCATTGAGCACCATCACCCGGTCGCACTCGGCCAGCACAGGCTCGCAGCGCCTCACAGCATCCCCGGTGCCGAGGAGTTCGCTCTGTTCGACGAAGGTGACGCCCGGGCCCGCCAGCGTGGTTCGTACCAGTTCGGCTTCGTAACCCACCACCACGACCAGCCGCGTGGGTTCGAGCTGTCGTGCCGCATCGATGACATGCTTGCCCATCGCCGCGCCACAGACCGGGTGCAGCACCTTGGGCAAGGCGGACTTCATGCGTGTACCCATGCCCGCCGCGAGCACGACAACGCCAAGGCGGCTCATCGCGCCGCTCCTTCCATGCACCACCATTGGCGGTCGGGGCTGGAACCGGAGGACGTACTGGGAGGCTCTGATTCGGTACGCATAGGGGACGCAACAGAGGCGTCCACCGGCATCGTAGAAAGCGACGAAAAAGGCTGTCAAGCGATTTTCGAATTCACCCTGCCAACATCCCTCAACCCTCGACACTCCGGCGCGGCGCCCCCTAGGATTCGACGACGACCATGTCACACGCACCCCGCACATCCGACGAGATTCGCGAAGCCTTCCTCTCCTTCTTCAAGGAGCGCGGGCATGCCCACCTTCCTCCCTGGCCTCTCGTACCCATCGGCGACCCGACCTCGATGTTCACCAGCGCCGGCATGCAGCAGTTCAAGCCCATCTTCATGGGCGAACAGCCAGCGCCCGGCCCCCGCGCAGTGACGGTCCAGCGCTGCTTCCGCACCACGGACATCGAAGAAGTCGGCGACATGAGCCACTGCACCGCCTTCGAGATGATGGGCAACTTCAGCTTCGGCGACTACTTCAAGCGCGAAGCCGTGGAGATGGCCTGGGAGTTGATGACCCGGGTCTACCAGATGGATCCCGAACGGCTCCACGTGACCATCTACCTCGATGACGACGAGACGTATGGCTACTGGCGCGACGTGGGCGTGGCGGACGACCACATCCACCGCCGCGATGAGGACCTGAACTACTGGTTCAGCTTCCCAAAGGACACGCCGGGCGCGAGCGGGCCCTGCGGGCCCGACAGCGAGATCTACTACGACCTTGAACCCCAACGGGGGATCGCGGAAGCGCAGTTGCATACCGGCCCCGATGGAAGCCCGGCGGGCGTCGGCTACAGCGATCGGTTCCTCGAGATCTGGAACCTGGTCTTCATGCAGCTCTACCAGCATCCGGATGGAACGCGGACGAACCTGCCCGCTCAGAACATCGACACGGGCAGTGGCCTTGAGCGCGTGTCCATGGTCCTGCAGGGCGTCCGGTCGGTGTTCGAAACCGACATCTTCATGCCGATCCTGTCCGAAGCGGCGGCCGTGGTCGGTGTCGACTACCTGGGTGGTGCGGCAAACGAAGAACAGGGCTACGCCATCCGCGCCATGTCGGAGCACTGCCGCGCCGCGACGCTCCTCGTTGGCGATGGCGTGGTGCCCAGTAATGAGGGCCGCGGGTATGTCCTCCGCCGCGTCGTCCGCCGTGCCATCTACTTCGCCCGCAAGGTGGGCGTGCGCGAGTCCTTCACGGCCCGCCTCGCCGAGGCGGCCATCGGGAAGATGGGTGCCGCCTACCCCCACCTGATCGAGAACCGCGACTTCATCAAGCGGGCCCTCGCTGCCGAAGAAGAACGCTTCACCCGCACGCTCGCCGCAGGCTCGGTCCGCCTTGAGGCCCTGTTGGAGCGGCTCGGCACCGGTGGGGCCGAAGCCGTCCCCGGCGAAGAGGCCTTCACCCTCTATGACACGTATGGCATGCCGCTCGAACTGACCCGCGAAATCGCCGCCGTCGAAGGGTTTGGGCTCGACGAAAAGGGCTTCGAGGCCGCCATGGAGGCCCAGCGCCAACGGGCCCGGCAGCAGGGCAAGTTCCTGAAGGGCGAGGTCTCGCCCGTCATCCAGTCGCTCGGCGAAGACCACAGCGATTTCGTCGGCTACACCCACATCGAGGCCGATGCCGCCGTGGCCGCCATCCTCAAGGGTGGCGCCCTGGCCGACATCGCCACCGAGGGTGAGGCCTGCGAGCTTATCCTGACGACAACGCCCTTCTACCCCGAAGGCGGCGGCCAGGTCGGCGACCACGGGAACATTCGCACACCATCCGGCGTCTTCATGGTTGAAGACACGCAGGCCGCCGGGGGCGCGATCGTCCACCGGGGCCGTGTCGCCGAGGGAGCAATCCGCGTGGCCGAAAGCGCGCAGGCAACGGTCGACCTGAGCTGGCGCTCGGGGGCTGCCCGCAACCACACGGGCACCCACCTGCTCCATGCCGCCCTGCGCGCGATCCTCGGCGGTCACGTGCGGCAGCAGGGCTCGCTCGTGACCCCGGACCGGCTCCGTTTCGACTTCACCCACCTCGAACAGACACCGCGGTCCGCCCTCGTGGAAGTGCAGCAACTTGCCAATGAGAAGATCCGTCACGACCTGGAGGTCCGCTGGCGTACCACCGGCTACCGCCAGGCGGTCGAATCCGGCGCGCTCGCCTTCTTCGGCGACAAGTATGGCGCCGAGGTCCGCGTGGTGGAGATCAGGGACGACGGCGACACCTTCAGCGCCGAGCTTTGCGGTGGCACGCACGTCCACCACACGGGCGAGATCGGCTTCGTCCACGTCATCCGTGAATCCGCCGTCGCGGCCGGCACGCGCCGGCTCGAAGCGGTCTCAGGCCGGCCAGCCGAGGCTTACCTGCTCGAGCAGCAGGAGCGCATCCTCCGGCTTGCCGAACGGCTGGGTACCGGTCCCGGCGAGATCGAGGAGCGCCTCGACGCCATGCAGGCCGAGCTCGAACGTCTCCGCAAGCAGAGTGACCAGCTCCAGCGACTCCAGGGTGCCTCCGTCGCCGAGGGGCTCATCGAAGGCGCTCAGAAGGCGGGAGACGCGTTCCTCGTCGCCGCCCGCGTCGATGCCGCGAATGCAGACGTGCTCCGCGATATCGCCGACAGGGTGCGAACCCGCCTCAAGCCGGCACTCATCATCCTGGCGGCCAGTGTCGAGGGCCGCCCGGCATTCCTGTGCGCCACCACGCCGGACCTGGTGGAGCGTGGCATCCACGCCGGCAATATCATCCGCGAGGTCGCGAAGGTCGCCGGCGGCGGTGGCGGCGGACGCCCCGACCTCGCTCAGGCGGGGGCGAAGGATGCTTCGAAGATCGATGCGGCACTCGCCGAAGGGCGCCGCATCGGGCTTGCAGCGCTGACGGGGTAGTCCGCGGAAAGCGAGGTGGATGCGTGGCGCAACAGGACTTCGAGCCTACCGGCGAGGCCGGCGACGACGAGGCCCGGCGCCCCACCGAGAGCCTCGCCAGCGTGGTCCTGGTCGAGCGCTCCGAGGACATCGCCGCCATCTGCGGGCGTGTCGACATGGCGCCTACCTGGGCTGTGGTCATCCACGCGCCCGATGGCAACCGTCAGCTGAGCACCGAGCTCGGGATGCGCCGCCTCGTGCGTCATGCCGAGGAGGCCGGCAAGATTGTCGCGATAGCCACGCGCTCCTCGTCGCTCGCTTCTCGCGCCAGGCAGATCGGCGTGCCGGTATCCCGCCGCCCCGACACGGTCCGATGGGATGCCGGCGGCCGCTACGTTGTCCGTCTTGGCCCCCTGAGTGTTGCCGCACCGGCTGTCGGCCGCTATGTGCAAGGACTCGTGATCCTGGCGGTCGGGCTGGTGGCAATCGGGCTCGCGGTCACGATGGCGCCGTCCGCCAGGGTCGTGGCGTATCCGCCAACCGAGACCGTGAGCCAGGTCGTCACCATTTCGGCTTCCGAAGACTACGCCACGGTGAATCTCGAGACCCTGGAAGTGCCTGCCGCGCGCGTGTCCGGCGAGCAGGTCATCACACTTGCCCAGGTGCCCACGGGGACCGTCGACGTGGGCGTCGAGCCCGCGAAGGTGTCGCTCGTCATCTCCAATCCAACTGCGGCCGATGTTGTGGTTGCGGCCGGGACGGTGCTGCTCGGCGGCCCCACCTTCTTCCCGTTCGAGCTCGACGAAACGGTCACCGTGCCCCGCGAAGGCAACGTCACCGCAACGGCCACGGCCGCTCGACCCGGCACCGAAGGTAATCTCGCCGCCGGAATAGTGGGCGGCTGGCTCGATGAGAAGTTCCGCTTCCTCGCGGTCACCAACCCCGAGGCCGCTGCCGGAGGGGCAAGCGAACCGCGCCCCGCGGTCGACCCCCAGGACGTCGTCAACCTTCAGCAGCTCGCCAGGACGCTGGAAGGCTCCGAAGCCGTCAAACGCGGGCTGGTTGAGGCGCGCCCCCACGACGCGGTCTTCCTGCGGACTGCCGAAACGTCCGTCGAGTACGGCATGCCCGAACCCCCGGCCGGGACCCCCGCGGACCTGGTCCTCCTCCGGGTGACCGTCCACATCAGCGCGCTCGCGGTCCTCGCCGAGACGCTGGACCAGGTTGCACGCGAGGTTCTGCAGGCGGAAGCTGGCGAAGGAACCCTCTTGCCCGGGACAGTGACGGCTCTCGAAACCGGTGCTCGCCAGCTCGATGCGGATACGGGTGTGATTCGGACCGAGGTCCGCATCCAGGGCGAGTTCGCACGCGGCGTCACCGCTGTCGCTGTCAGGGATGCCGTGAAAGGGAAGTCCCCGGAATCGGCGCGTTCGACGCTCTCAGACCGGTATGGTATTCAGGATGCAGAGGTGAGGCTGACGCCCGGCTGGGCGCCCTGGGTGCCCCGCTTCGGGTTCCGGCTCAATGTCGAACTCCGCAGCCGTTCCGGCGATAGCGCTGCCTCGAACACGAATGACGCAACCACAGCCAGCAGCACCAGCGAGCCGACGAATCCTCGCCCTTGACCCCGGGGGTGCCCGCATCGGCGTGGCCATCTCCGATGACCTGGGGATCATGGCCCACCCGCGCCCGGCCATCGTCGAGAAGGGCCGTGCCGCAGCCATTCGCCGCGTGGCTGAGATGGTCAGCACCGAAGGCGTAATGGAGGTGATCGTCGGACTTCCGCTCACGCTTGAGGGAGCCCGCGGCGCCCAGGCCGAAGAAGTCCGGAGGTTCGTGTCCGAACTTCGCCAGGCACTCTCCGTGCCCGTGACCGAGGCCGACGAGCGGCTTTCCTCCGCCCACGCCGGGTGGCTCGTGCCTGGCGCCAGCAAGAAGCGCGACGGCACGCTCGACTCGGCCGCCGCCGCGGTCATCCTCCAGACCGTGCTCGACCGCCGCCGCGGGGGCCGCCGGTGACTCGCACCTGGCCCACGCCCGTTGCGCTGGCGGGAGTCGTATTTGCGGTTGCCGCGATCCTGGTCGCCAGCTACTGCATCGCACGGACCCCTGAAGACGTCCTCGACGGCTTTCCTGCCGCGGCCCCGGTGGCCAGCGAACGGACCCGCGTGCCGTTCACCCTCGAGGAGGGGCGTTCGGCGGGCGACGTGGGCAAGGCCCTCGAGGAGCTCGGTGTCATCCGATCCGCACGCCAGTTCGAACTCATGGCCAGCCTGATGGGCATCCATCGCAAGCTCAGCGCAGGCGACTTCCTCCTCCTCACGAACTCATCGACCCTGTCGATCCTGAACCAGCTCACCGTCCAGGATATGGTGCCTGTCCTCAAGGTGACGTTCCCGGAGGGCATCCGGTTCGAAGAGATGGCGCTTCGCGCGGAGGAAGCCGGTTTCGGCCCGCGGGAGGAGTTCATCGCGGCGGTGGGCCGCGCAAAGCTGCCGCCCGGGTTGGCCGAGACGCTGCCAGAGGGGTCCAGCCTCCAGGGCTACCTCTTCCCCGATACGTATATCCTGCCCGCGGGCTCAACGCTGGATGAGCTGGTGGCCCTGATGATCGAGACCCTGGACGAACGCTTCACACCTGATCTCCGTGCTGCGGCGCTTGCCAACGGTCTGAACCCTCACCAGGCACTCACGCTCGCCTCGGTAGTCGAACGCGAGGCCGTCATCCCCGATGAGCGGCCCCTCATCGCGGGCGTGTTCTACAACCGCCTCGCCGAAAACGACCGGCTCGGTGCCGATCCCACCGTCCAGTTCGCGGTCGCGCTCGATCCGAAGTCGGTCGATGAATTCGGCTGGTGGAAAAAGGAACTCACCATCCTCGACCTGGAGAACCCTTCGGCCTACAACACGCGCTTGTTCCCCGGTCTGCCCCCCGGGCCCATCACCAACCCGGGCCTGGCCTCGATCGAGGCGGTGGCGAATCCCGCGAAGACCGACTACTACTACTTCGTGGCCGACGCGGTGAAGGCCGATGGCTCGCACGCCTTCGCGGTCACCTTCGCCGAGCACGAGCGGAACATCGCCACGGTTGGCGGACAATGACCCGGCGCTCCGGCATCATCGGCCACCCTGTGGCGCACTCGCTCTCGCCTGCCTTCCAGTCGGCTGCCTTCGCGCACTGCGGGCTCGATGCTGTGTACGAACGGTGGGACACGCCTGTCGAAGCGCTGGGCGCGCGCGTGCAATCGCTCCGGGCCCCGGAGATGCTCGGCGCGAATGTGACCATCCCCTACAAGGAAGCGGTCATCCCCTTCCTTGATGAGCTCGGCGGACAGAGCGCCCGCATGGGCGCGGTCAATACCATCGTGAACCGCGAGGGACGCCTCTTTGGCTTCAACACCGACGGCCCGGGATTCGTCGCCTCGCTCAAGCACGAAGCAGGCTTCGACCCGGCGGGCAAGAAGCTGCTGCTGCTGGGTGCGGGCGGCGCGGCGCGCGGCATTGCCTTCGCCCTCGTCGAGGCCAACGCGGCCGCCGTCGCCATCGCCAACCGGACCGTTGAGCGCGCAAGGCGGCTCGCGCAGGAGGTAGGGGGCGCTGCCGGCCTCGTGAGCGCGGTCCCGCTTGATGAGCCCGTATCCGAGTACGATTGCATCGTGAACTGCACGTCCGTGGGCATGCATGGCGGGCCCGACCCGCGCGGCCTGCCTGCCGGTCTCGATGCCGCCCGGCCCGGCACGCTCATCGTGGATATCGTCTATGCGCCTGAGGAGACGCCATTCCTTGCGGAGGGGGCCCGCCGCGGCCTCCCCGTGCTTGGCGGCCTGCCCATGCTCATCTACCAGGGGGCCCTGGCGTTTGAGCTCTGGACCGGCGTTCGCGCACCGATCGATGTGATGTTCGCGGCTGCCCGGAACGAGCTGGCCCGCCGTGCCGGGGGTGGCGCGTGATCTTGCTCGGCATGATCGTGGTGCTCACCATCTTTGTTGTAGTCGGCTGGGCCGTTTCGACCGAGATGTTCCAGCAGCGCGCCTGGCGCAAACGAGTCGAATCGGGCGATGTCGACATCGTCGCGGCGCTCATCGAGGAAGCACTCGGGACGTGGCGGCGGGGCCGCCCGCCAAAGGGGACGCCTGCAAGCCTCTGGGCAGGCGTACAGGAGGCCCAGCTCCTCGCCGTGGAGACGCACGGCGCGACGCTGTCGAGCTCGGCCGACGCCGAGTTCCGGACCGAAGGCGGTCAGCGCGTCCAGGTGGCCTCCGCGCTCGATGCTGGCATGGCCCTCGCTTCGAAGCTGCTCGACATGATCCTGTACGATGTGCCCAACCTCCGCCTGGGCTATGCGCGCGTTGACGTCTATTCGACGTTTCCGGGCGAAGATGGGACGCCCATCCAGCGGCCTATCATCACCGTCACGGCCGACCGGGCCACGGCCGATGGCCTCGACTGGGAAGCGCTGACGCCGGAAGAAGTGCTCCGGCGCTTCGGCGCCACCTTCGAACGCGGGCCCTCCGGGCAACCGGTCCCGATAGGGCTCTTGCCCATCGAAGGGACGCCTCCACGTCCGACCGAGGAGGCCGCAGCAGAATTCGCCCGCCGCCAGCAGAGCGGCAAGGAGTAGCAATGGGCCAGTTCCGCTTCCTCACTGCTGGCGAAAGCCACGGCAAGGGCCTCACGATGGTCATCGAGGGCGTGCCTTCGGGCCTGGCGCTTTCCGAGGCTGATATCGCCCCCGACCTGGCCCGGCGCCAGGGCGGCTACGGCCGGGGCGGCCGTATGAAGATCGAGAAAGACCACGCCGAGATCATGTCCGGCGTCCGCCACGGGCTCACCCTTGGAACCCCGATCGCGCTCTGGGTGCAAAACCGCGACTGGGTGAACTGGACGGAGAAGATGGCCGTCGAGCCTGTCGAGACGGAGATCGAGCGCGTGACGAGGATGCGCCCGGGACATGCCGACCTGCCCGGGGCAATCAAGTACGGCTTCGACGATGTCCGCAACGTGCTCGAACGCGCCAGCGCCCGCGAGACCGCCGCGCGAGTGGCCGTCGGCGCGGTGGCCAAGCGGTTCCTTGCAGAGTTCGGCGTCGCGTTCCACAGCCACACTCTCAGCATTGGCGGTGTTCACGCCGATGTCCCCGCCGAGGTCGACTGGGCGGCCGTGGAGGCCGACCCCGTCCGCTGCTCCGACCCGGTTGCCGGCGAGGCGATGGTCGCAGCCATCAACGCGGCCAAGCCCGACGGCGACACCGTGGGCGGTGAAGTCGAAGTGAGCGTCTCGGGAGTACCGATCGGACTCGGAAGCCACGTCCACTGGGACCGCAAGCTCGACGGACGCATCGCCCAGGCCATCTGCAGTATCAACGCCTTCAAGGCCGTCGGCTTTGGCCTCGGATTCGAGGGCGCCGCCATGCGCGGCTCAAAGGTGCACGATGTCATCCTGCCCGTCGCCGAGTGGAAGGGGTTGCCCTGGCGCCACGCTACCAACAACCACGGCGGCATCGAGGGCGGCATGAGTACCGGCGAGGACATCATCGTTCGGGCCGCCGTCAAACCCATCCCCACGCTCGCCCACCCGCTCCCCTCGGTCGATCTTGATACTGGCGAGGAGGTACTTGCGCACTACGAGCGTAGCGACGTCTGCGTCGTGCCCGCCGCCGGCGTGGTTGCCGAGGCGATGGTCGCAATCGTGCTCGCCGATGCCTGGCTCGAAAAGTTCGGCGGCGATACCCTCGCCGAGACGCGGGCCAACTACGAGCACTACCTCACCACCATCGGGCCGCGTGCCCGTTCCTCGTGATGTTCCCCGCCCGCATCTTCCTTATCGGGCTCTCAGGTGGCGGCAAGTCGACCGTCGGCCGGCTGGTCGCCCAGCGGCTCGGGTGGGAGTTTGCTGACTCCGACGACGAGATTGAGCGGGTGGCCCGGCGGTCGATCCCGGAACTCTTCGCGAAGGAAGGCGAGGCCAGGTTCCGCGAACGCGAGGCCGAAGCGCTGCGAGCGCTAGCGGCCCGCGAGCCGATCATGATCGCCACGGGTGGTGGCGCTCCCACCACGCCTGAAAGCCGGGTGGCCCTGGGGAATGGGTTCGTGGTCTGGCTCGCCGTTTCGCCAGCCGAGGCCGCTCGCCGCCTCGCCGGCAATCCCCTCACTTCTGAGCGGCCTCTGCTCGCAGGCGACGCCCGGGCCCGTCTCGAGGCACTGCTCCAGGCACGGCTCGAACTCTACCGTGGTGCCGACGCGGCCATCGATGTCGATGAACTCGACCCCGAGCAGGTTGCCGACGAGGTGGTCGCGCTCTGGGAAGAATGGCGCCGAGACCCGCTGCCCCCGGGCCAGCGCTTCTATGGTTCGCAGCGGGCGGCGCCCCGCCCTGCGCCGGGCCACATCCCCGACCCGGCCGCGATCGTTACGACCCCCCAGGCAACATACCCGGTGTACGTAGCCGAGGGTGTCGCGGGCCAGCTCGGAGCTATCTGCCGCAGCATCGGGCTCAAGGGCCGGGCCTTTGTGATCAGCGATGAAGCCGTCGGCCCGCTGTTCGACGGCCGGGCGTGTGACCCGTTGCGCGAAGCCGGTTATGCAGCTCACCCCTTCCGCATCCCTCCCGGCGAAGAACACAAGACCCTCGCTACGGTCTCACGCGTCTATGACTTCCTCATCGACCACCGGGTCGAGCGGTCGGACTTCGTGGTCTGCCTCGGGGGTGGCGTCGTCACCGACCTGGCAGGCTTCGCCGCAGCCACCTGCCTCCGCGGCATCGACTTCGTCCACGTCCCAACATCCCTCCTCGCGATGGCTGATGCGGCTATCGGTGGCAAGACCGGGGTCGACCATCCCAGGGGAAAGAACCTCATCGGGGCATTCGCCCAGCCCAGGGCCGTCGTAATCGACCCGCTCTTCCTGCGGACATTGCCGGAGCGTCACCTACGCAATGGCTGGGCCGAACTCCTGAAGCACGGCTTCATCCTCGATGAGGCGCTTGTGCGAGACCTGGAACGAGCATCAAAGGATGGCCCGCCCCTGATGTCGCCCGGGCTCATCGCCCGGAGCGTCGCCATCAAGGCAGCCGTCGTTTCGGACGACGAGCGGGAGACCGGGCGCCGGACACTCCTGAACTATGGCCACACCATCGGCCACGCCATCGAGGCTGTTAGCGGGTACTCGACCTGCCTGCACGGCGAGGCAATTTCGATCGGCATGCGTGCCGCCGGGCTCATTGCAGTTGAGCTCGGGCTGCTGAGTGACGACGAGTTCGCCCGCCAGCAGGCACTGTTGCGCGCCTTCGGACTGCCAGATGCCGCGCCAGGCCTCGCAGTTGACGCCGTGCTCGAAGCCACCCTGCTCGACAAGAAGGTCCGAGGCGGGAGCATCCGCTGGGTGCTCCTCGAAGGCATCGGCAACGCCACCGTACGCGATGGCGTGCCAGACGAGGTGGTCCGGCGGGCGGTGGAGACGGTGCTGGAATAGTGTCCCGGCAGGAGTTCCACTACAGGCTTACCTCGTCGCCGGATTCCCCCGTCGCGCCCCGTGCAGGCGTCGTTACGACGCCGCACGGATCCTTTGAAACGCCCGCCTTCATGCCGGTCGGCACGCTGGCTACCGTCAAGACGCTCCTGCCTGACGAGGTTGCCGCGACGGGAGCCGGCATCCTGCTGGTAAACGGCTACCACCTCTACCTTCGGCCCGGCCACGAGCTCATCGAACGCATGGGCGGCGTCCATCGCTTCATGGGCTGGAACGGCCCCATCCTCTCCGACAGCGGAGGCTTCCAGGTCTTCAGCCTGGCTGGACTGCGCAAGATCACGGAACAGGGAGTCACGTTCCGGTCGCATATCGATGGCTCCGAACACTTCTACACCCCCGAGCTGGCCATGGAAGTCCAGGCCGCGCTCGGCGTCGATATCGCCATGCCGCTCGACCATGTCCTCCCGGGGACGTCCGACGAACGGGCTGCCCGGGACGCGGTCGAGCGAACCTTGCGCTGGTACGAGCGCTGCCGGATTGCCCAGCCCGGGCTCGCGACCTTCGCCATCATCCAGGGTGGTGTGCACGAACCCCTGCGGCGCTTCCATGCGCGCGAGGCCGTGGCTGCCGGCGCGCCCGGCTACAGCATCGGCGGCCTCTCGGTGGGCGAATCGAAAGATTTGA
The DNA here is from genome assembly GCA_964507025.1 of uncultured Anaerolineaceae bacterium. GTDB lineage: Bacteria > Chloroflexota > Dehalococcoidia > Tepidiformales > Tepidiformaceae > Amarobacter. The sequence goes on along the minus strand of CAZDOK010000010.1, from coordinate 967 downwards.
TGTGGGCGATGACTTCCGTCGTCACCGCCGAGCTCCCGGTGGACCGGCCCCGGTACCTCATGGGCGTCGGCAGCCCCGAAGACCTGGTCAACGCCGTCGCACGCGGAGTCGACATGTTCGATTGCGTGCTGGCCACGCGCCTTGGTCGCAATGGCGCGCTCTTCACCGACGACGGCCGTGTCAACATCCGGAACGCTCGCTTCCGCGAAGACCCGGAACCCATCGACAAGGGCTGCAAGTGCCTCTCCTGCGCTCGCTTCAGCATGGCGTACCTGCACCACCTGTTCCGAAACGACGAGATGCTGGGCTACCGGCTTGCGACCATCCACAACGTCCACTACCTGGTCCGTTTGTGCGAGCGGATGCGCGACGCGATTGCTGCCGGGAGGTTCGAGGACTTCGCGGGGGAGTACCTTGGGCGGTACCGGCCGACTGACGAAAGCACCCGGATGGAACAGAAGGCGCGCTGGCAGGCGAGCGATCCCGCCGGCGCGAAGGGAACATGAAAAAGCGGCACGGGGCCTTGCCAGAAACGAACAGGGATGCCACGCTGAGAGTCCCCAGGTGATTCCGGTGGAATCGGGCTGCGGCGGGCAGCCAGGGCTGGTTGACAGGCCAGGGCGAGGGGGTTAATCTTCTCGTTCGGGCCTTGCGAAAGGCCAGCGCACTTTAACAACTGGATAGCGGACGAAAGAGAACGTCTGGGAACCCGTTAACACGGAACGTTCCGGTCGTGAGACCGGTGTTTCTGTTTTTTCGGAGAGTTTGATCCTGGCTCAGGACAAACGCTGGCGGAATGTATTAGGCATGCAAGTCGAACGAGCCTTCGGGCTAGTGGCGAACGGGTGAGTAACACGTGGGTAACCTGCCTCGTAGTGGGGAATAACTCGCCGAAAGGCGAGCTAATACCGCATAACACCCCCGGTGAGAATCCGAGTGGTAAAAGCTTTATGCGCTATGAGAGGGG
>CAZDOK010000009.1:102036-145106 GCA_964507025.1 uncultured Anaerolineaceae bacterium | reverse complement strand
TGCGCTGCCGCCATGTCGCGAGCTGCCCCTCGACCAGCTCGCGTTTGATCTCCATCCCGACGACGAAGAAGAAGATGGCCATGAGCCCATCGTTCACGGCGTGGCCGAGGCTGTGTTCGATGCTGAAGAGATGGAGGTCGATGGCGAGTTCGGTGTTCCAGAACTCGAAATACTGGTCCTGCCAGGGGGAGTTGGCCCAGATAAGAGCGACGATGGCGCCCGCGAGGAGGACGATGCCGCCGGAAGCTTCGACGGCGGCAAAAGCCTGGATTGGGCGGATGAAGCGCTCTGCGACGAACTGCCGCCCACCGCCATCAATTGGATTGCGAAGGAATTCACCCACGGCTGCTCACACTACGGCCTGCGCGCACTAGGGAAAACGGGGTGTTTTAGCCCCGGGTCTCGATCCAGCACGCGATGATGACCTGGGCTTCGCGAATGCGTTCGGCCGAGGCGGCAACCGTAGCGGCCGCGGGGCCGGAAAGCCCTGGCGCAATCGACTCAAGCGCGCCGGCGGTGGCGTGGAGGGCACCCGCTACGGCGACCAGCGGCACGAGCACCGCGGGGTCGGGGGGCGGGCTCCGGTGTGCAGGCCCCGCCGCTGGGGGGGCAAGCATCACGGGGGCAACTTGCGCGGGGACGAGGGTATGCTGCTCGCCGGTGCGGCCCTGGCTGCCGCGGGACCTGCCCAGGACCAGCAGCCCGCTGCTGAGCAGGGCGAACCCGGCCAGTGCGAGGGGTGTGTTGACGCCGGAGGCGCGTGTGGTGCTGTCCTGCGCGGCCGGAGCGGTAGCGGCGTGAGCGTGCGCGGCTGGCGCCGTCAAGGCGCCCACCACGAACGCGGCAGCGAAGGCGCAGATGGCGACAGTGCGCAACACCAGTGGCACTCGGCCGAATCGCATGCGTACATAATGGTTGGCTTGTGTGAAGTGGACAAACGCGGTTCGCGGGCGCCGGTGGCGGGCTGTTCCCGGAGGGGGTACAACCGCTCGTGAGAGCGAGTTCCACGGCGGGGGCATGGCAATGGATATCGGGTTGATGGTCGAAGGACAGAACGGGCTCACGTGGGAGCGCTGGATCCACATTCTGCGGCTGGCCGAACGCCTCGGCTTCCCGACGGTATTCCGTTCGGACCACTACTTCATCGGGCCGCAGCAAGATTCGCTGGAGGCATACCTCTCGTTCGCGGTGGCGGCCCGGGAGACTTCGACGATCCGGTTCGGGCCGCTGGTCTCGCCGGTCACGTTCCGGTCGCCGGTCGACGTGGGGCGGATGGCGGCGCAGATCGACCAGCTGAGCGGTGGCCGGTTCGTAATGGGGATGGGCGCCGGTTGGAACGAGGCGGAGCACCGCGCCTATGGCATTCCATTCCCGCCGGTGCGGGAGCGCTTCGACCGGCTCGACGAGGCGATCCAGGTGGTGAAGGCGCTGTGGGCGCCGGGCCCGGCGAATTTCGAGGGCCGCTATTACCGGCTCGAAGGCGCCGATTGCCAGCCGAAGCCGACCGGCGGGCGGCTGCCCATCCTCATTGGTGGGAGCGGGGAAAAGCGCACGTTGAAGCTGGTGGCGCGCTATGCCGCCGAGTGGAACGCCGTGAACCTGGCCCCGGATGCCTATGCGGCGAAGGTGCGCGTGCTGGAGCAGCATTGCGAGGCCGAGGGCCGCGACCCGGCGACCATCCGCCGGTCGATGATGACGTTCGCGGTCATCGGCCCCGACGAACGCTCACTCGATGCGGCCACGGAGCGGATGATGCGCATGTGGGGCGCCCCAGCGGGGACGAAGCCGGCTGACTACCGCCAGGTGCTGCGCGGACGCGGACTCATGGTGGGCGGCAAGGACGAGGTGCTGCAGACGCTCGGCCGGTACGGGGAGATGGGCCTGCAGGAGGTGCAGTTCCAGCACTTCGACTTCGCCGACGACACGGTGCCGGAGTTCCTGGCGGCCGAGGTCGCGCCCGCTGCGAAAGGGCTCTGAGCGGGCGCGTTCACTGTTGTCCCCGGGCGTTCACCTGGGGAGGCGATTTGGTGCGTTTTCGCGCGCGGGTTACACGCAGTTTGCATTCGAAGCGGGGGGTCTCCGGCACTCTACCCGGCGTTCACGTAACAGGCCGCGATCGCGCTGTCGGCGGCCCCAGTGGCATCCGTTTTGAACAGACAAGATGAGCTACCTTCGCCCGGTGCCCAGGACGTGCGAAAGCGAGGCAGCACCTCGTGCTGTCACCGTGGTGTCGCCCGAGACCCGCGAGGTGGTGTACCTCGAAGACGAGGCCTCGCTGGAGATCATCACGGCGGCGCTCGAAGCCTGGGGACTGAAGGTTCGCTCGGAGCGCGAAACGCCGCCCGACGCTGCCCCGGCCCGGACCCCGGCGCCGGCGGTGGAGACCAGCTGGGAGACGATGCGGCCGGCGATCACGTCGCCCGGCCGGCTCGATAACGTGCTTTCTCCTCTGTGGCTGCCGATCCGCCAGCCTGTGACCGGAAGCGAGCCTGTGTCCGCGTGGGGCTGGTTCGGGCGGGCCGCGTAGCGGTCAGGCCGTGGGCGCCGGGACGGGCGCGCCATCGTCGGCTGGCTTGATCGCACGCATCCAGATGTGGGCTTCTTCCATGCCGACCCAGTTGCCCCAGAAGCGCTCGCAGAAGTACTGGGTCCGGGTGCTGTGATTGGCGAGCGTATCGAAGATCGAGCCGAGGATGCGGCGCCCGAGCTTGGGCTGCCACGTATCGGCGTTCATATTGAAGTTGATGCGCTGCTTCACGATTTCGAACTTGGCCGGGTGGTAGTAGCCCCAGGCGCGGCCATCGAAGGTGTTCGGGTCGAAGTACTCGAACGTGGCGAGGAGCACGCCGCGCCGGTGGGTTGGGTCCTTCCAGGTGACGTACTTCGAGGAACCGTGGGGGAAGCGGAAGTAGACCAGCGCGCCCGGTTTGCACACGCGCCAGATTTCGCCCATGAAGGCCATGAAATCCTCGACGTGCTCGATGATGTGCGAAGCCTGGATTTCGTCGACCGAGCTATCGCGCAGGGGGAGTGGCCGCATCACATCGCAGACGACATCGACGCCGGGGATGCGGGCGATATCGAAGCCGATGGCGCCCGGTTTCTTGCGGAAACCGCAGCCAAGGTCGATGACAACGCGGCGCGACGTGGGGGCGGTCATGGGTGCGATTATCACCGAGCCAGCCGGGAAGGGCACGGCGGGCCGGGCTAGATCTCCTGGAGGCTCCACGAGGCCGTGTTGAGCATCACGCCCATCACCATGATGGCCAGCGTGAGGAGGAGGCCCGAGATGCTCAGGAACATCGACTGCTTGCGGACGGCGCGGAGCTCTTCCTCAGTGACGTTTTCACCGCGGGCCTGGGCTTCGAGCTTTTCGAGCTGGCGCGGCCCGAGCACGAACATGTGCAGGGCAACCACCCCCAGCATCACCGTCAGCACCGTCATCTTGATCACGAAGACGACGCCGAAGCGGAGCGACATGAACTCGATGTCGGATGGCACGGCGTAGCGGTCCCGCCAGTCGATGATCAGGTACGTCCCCGCGACCATGGTGAGGATGAGGCCGAATCCGCCAAGGTAGCCGAAGCGGCGGGTGATGGTGCGCATGGCGGCCACGCGCATCGGGAGGTCGGTTATCTGGCGTGAGGCGGGCACCCAGGCCACGGCCAGCAGGAACTGGGGCCCCACCCAGAGCGTGATGCCCAGGATGTGCAGCCAGATGAAGGTGATGTGAAGCGTATCCTGCACGGTCCCCCCGGTGGCCGGTTGTGGCGCACTGCGATCGATTGAAGCGCACCGGGGCGCACCGGTGAAGCGGGTGCCATCGATGGCACTGATTGAGCTGGCGGCCCCCGCGGGCGAACGGGACCGGCTGTTGGGGCCATTGGGACGATGCCGCTGCCGGGGCGCAAGCCAATAGTGGAGCGGGGTGTGCGCGATAGGCAGCCGCCCGAAAGGGACCAGCCATGAACGGCATCGACCGCGTCATCCGCGAACGTCCGGTCCTCTCTTACTTCATCCTCACGTTCATCGTCTCGTGGAGCCTGCTGCTGCTGATTGGAGGCTACGACCTGTTCTCCGGCGTCGACTGGGACGAGAGCTCGCTGTTCGGGCTGGCGATCATCGCCATGCTCACCGGCCCCACGGTCGCAAGCCTGGTGCTGACATGGCGGCTCGCCGGGCGGGCGGGCGTCCGGGACCTGTCCAGCCGGATGCGACGCTGGCGGGTGGCCATCCGCTGGTACGCGGTGGCCCTGCTCACGGCGCCGGTCGTGGTGCTGGCCGTCAGCCTCGGGCTGTGGCTCACCTCGTCCGCGTTCCGGCCGCCGATCTTCTCCGACGAGGCGACGGCGGCGGCGCTGCTGGCCGGCTTCGGGGTCGGGCTGACCACCGTCCTCGAAGAGCTCGGCTGGACTGGGTTCGCGATTCCCCGGTTGCGGCTTCGCCACAGCGCATTCGCGACCGGGGTGATTGTCGGCGTGATCTGGGCTGGATGGCACTTGCTCCAGGTCATCTGGGTGGGGAGTTCGACCTCCGGCGGCGTACCGATGGCACCCTACCTCGCGTTGTACTTCCTCTTCGCCGTCGCGTCGCTCACGGCGTACCGGGTGCTCATGGTGTGGGTCCACGACGCGACAGGGAGCCTGTTCGTGGTAACGCTCATGCACGCGAGTTACGCGGCCTGCACGCTGCAAATAGACCTGTTGGTTCCAAGGCTCACCGGTCGGGACCTGCTGGTGCAGGGCTGGGTGCTCAGCGCGGCGCTGTGGCTGGTAGTGGCGGGCGTTGCCCTTTGGCGGCGGCGCGAACTCGCACGGCAGGGTGCGCCGCGCCAGCCCAGCCCACCCGCAGCCGCGCGCTCCCTATAATCGCGGCCATGACTACCAGCTACGAACACCTCCTGATCGACCGCGTGGGCACCGATGGCCGCGTCGCCCGCATCACCCTCAACCGTCCGGAGAAGATGAACGCGCTCTCCCAGGAGCTGCTGTTCGAATTCAACGACGCGCTGCATGAGATCGAGGCCGACGATTCCGCCCGCGTCATCATCGTCCGCGGCGCCGGGCGCACGTTCAGCGCCGGGTACGACCTGGCTCCCGCCCGCGGCGGCGCCGATGCGGTGGTGCGCCGCTACCGCGCCGTCGACGACCAGCGCCGGCGGCTGTTGATGGGCATCCGCACCGGTATGCAGCAGATCACCGATATCCACATGTACTTCTGGAACATGGCGAAGGTCACCATTGCCAGCGTCCACGGCTACGCCTTCGCTGGCGGTTGTGAGCTGGCGATGATGGCCGACCTGGTGGTCGCCGCCGAGGATGCGCAACTCGGCCATCCCGGGCTGCGCGGGCTGGGCACGAGCCGCACGGGCGTCATCTGGCCGCTCGTGATTGGCATGCGCAAGGCGAAGGAGCTGTACTACACGGGCGACGCCATCAGCGGCGCCGAGGCCGCGCGTATCGGCATGATCAACTACGCCTGGCCAAAGGATGTACTGGACGAGTACACCGTCGGCCTGGCCGACCGGGTGGCGATCATGCCGGCCGACCACCTGGCGATCCTCAAGGTCAACATGAACCGCTTCTACGAGAACATGGGCATCTACTCCTCGGTGCGCAGCTCGACCGACCTGGACGCCGCCGGGCAGTTCACCAGCTTCAGCTACGGCTGGCAGGACAAGATGCGTGAAGGCGCCGAGAACGGCACGGGCCTGAAGGGCGCGCTCGACTGGCGCGAGGGCCCCTACCGGAAGGAGACGCCGGGTCTGAAGCGCTGAGCCGTGCCCGGGTTGACGCATGATATGATGCCTGGGGAGGCATCATTATGGTCATCAGCGAATCACGGCGTGCCGTCGTGCGAACCACAGTCGCGCTCCCGGCGGATCTGCTTGCCCGGGTCGATGCCCTTGTCGCGAGGCGGCAAACCACCTCGCGCACGGCGTTGATCATCGAAGCGCTGAGCGCTGAGCTTGCGCGGCGGCAAGAAGAGGAAATCGACCGGACGTTCTACGAACTGGCCAACGACCCGGATCTCGCGGCCGAAGAGCGCGAACTCCATGCGGCCTTTGCCGGCGCCGACCGGGAGAGCTGGTCGGCGCTCAATGAAGCTGACGGTGGCTGGGGCGAGTGAACCGGGGTGATGTGTACCTCGCCCGGCTGGACCCGGTGGAGGGCTCAGAGCAGGCAGGCACGCGGCCAGTGGTCATCGTTTCGCGCGACAGTCTGAACAACACCAGGACGCACGTTGTTGCGGTACCCCTCACGCGTAGCCGGGGTTCCCGGCTCCTCCCAAGCCAGGTGGTGATCCCCGAGGGGGACGGTGGCTTGCCGGCTGAGTCGGTGGCGCGCACGGAACACATACGGGTGCTTTCCAAGACGCGTCTGTTGCGCCGGTGGGGCGCCCTCTCGCCGGCTTCTCTGCGGTCCGTTGAAGCAGCGCTGAGGATAACGCTCCAGTTGTAGCGGTTTGAAGCCGCCTACTCCTCGCCGGCGAGCCGCCCCGCCGCGATGCCGACAAACACGCCCAGCACGGTCTCGATGATGTGTGTCAGGGTTGTGCTGACGCCCGCATCGCCGCCGGTGGCGCCGAGCATGACCAGGCCCGCGAGCGAGAGGAGGAGCGCGGCCGCGAGGACGGCAACGATGATCGAGACCAGCCGGCCGACCGGCACGTCCTCGCTCATCGGAGCACCACCCGGCCGCTGGCGCGGCCGATGGCGAGTCGCTGTCCCGGGTGGCGCAGGGCGGCGGCCGGGAGCATGACCGCGGCCCGGGCGAGGATGGCGAGCGCGCGGAGCCAGGGCGGCGAGGAGAACGCGGGGTCGAGGGCCGTGATTGCCATCGCGAGACCTCCGGAGAGTGGTCTCGCCACCGTCGCGCGCCAGCGGGTCAGTTCCTATACACCGGTGGCAGGGCGTCAGCAGCTGGCACAAAAAAACGGGCGGCTCCGGTGGGGGGAGCCGCCCGTGGAGGCTGGAGCGGGCTGTGGGCTACTGCAGGCCAGCCCGCATCCGCTCCTTCTGCAGTTCGAGCTCTCGTTCCATCCGCTCCCGTTGACTGGCCACCTCGGTGGGGGTGAAGAGCGTGGGCGCATGCTCCTCGATCGCCTCGAGGCCGGGCTGTTCGAGCCGGTGGTCGTCGATCTCATCCGTGCGGAGGCGGAGGATGGCGCGCGGGCCATCGACCTGTGCGATGTGAGCGCAGGCCAGCCAGTAGTCCGGGGCCCAGGGGATGTCGACCTTGAAGTAGTCGCCCCTCACCTCCTTCACGTAGCCGAACTGTTTGCCGTCGTTCGTCCAGACCGATGCGCCGACCGCCGGGCGCTGGATGTTGGATGTCGTGCTCATGGCGGTTCCTCCTTTGCGGGGCGCTGTCGGCCATGGTGGACCCGGCCGCATCACGGAGGTGCTGCGAAAGGACACGCGCGCATTTCATCCGCATAACAGCGCGAAATCTTCACAGAGCCGAGGGGGCCCTGGTGGGCTCAGACGGGAGCCGCGGCGTAGCGCTCGTTGATGTTGGAGAGCCAGCGCGCGTCGCGGCCATTGGGGCGCCGATCGAGCCGCTGTTCGAGCAGGCTCCTGGCGCGTTCGATGCGTCCGGCGCGGAGGTTGGTCTCGATGAGCGTCTCCTCGAACACGTCGCGCTGGGCGTGGCTGCCGCCCAGGCGGATGACCTCGGGCGCCGCCGTTTCGAAGAGGTTGGCGGCGAGGTTCCACTCGCCCGCGGCGAAGGCCGAGTAGCCCTCGGCGAGGGTGAGCAGCATCGGGCCGGCGTAGACCTTGCCACCCGCCGAGCGGTCGCGCAGCTGCCCGACGAGGGTGGTGAGGCGCGCATGGTCGTTCGTGGCGCACCACGCGATCATGCAGTGCGCATCGGCCCAGACCATGCTCGAGCGCGGAAACGAGCGCGCCGCGAACTCGGCCACTTCGTCCCAGGGGAGTTCGCTCGCCGGGCGATCGGTGAGCGTGCAGCGCCAGAGCAACGAGGCCGCGTCGGCGATCGTTCCGAGCGCCGAGGAGGTCGCAACAGACGGCCGGATGACCGAGTCGTAGAGCTTGAGCACGCGGTCCAGGTTCCCCGCGGCGAGCTCGAAGAGGGCCAGGTGCCAGTGGTTGTGGCCGTAGAGCTGGTGGGCGGGATCGTAGCCGATGAGCCATTCGCGCATGAAGGCCGCGCCGCCCTCGCCGTCGCCGGTTTCGTAGGCGATGTGGGCGACCGTGTGGGAGGCGTGGCCGTTGCGTTCGTAGCCCGCGAGGGAGCGCTCGACGGCGCGCCGCGCCTCTTCGTGGCGGAACAGCTCGTTGTAGGCGAAGGCGATCTGCGAGAGGAACCACCAGTCGTCGGCGTAGGCGTTGGCCAGCGGTTCGAGCAGGGCGAGCTGTTCCTCGTTTCGTTCGAGCCGCCCGCTGAAGCCGATGAGCCCGTACACACCGCATGCCTGGGAGAGGACGAATGCATCGAGCGGGAACTCGGCGATGTGTGCGCGAAGCCTGGCGAGCGCCCCGACCGGGTCGCCATCGACGGCGGTGGCGATGCAGTCGATGTGCTGCTGTTCGCGGCGCGTGGCGGCGGGCGCGAGCTCGCGGGCGCGGGTGGCGGCGGCCTTCGCCTCGGCCGGCCTGCCCCGGAACTGGAGCATGCGCGCCTCGGCGATGTGGGCCAGTGCGAATCCGGGGTCTTCCTCGCGCGCGGTAGCGAAGCATTGTTCAGCCTGGGCCTCGGCTGCGAGGGAGTGGTCGAGCCCCACGGAGTACAGTTCGGCGGCCCTGGCGGATGAGGTGGTGAGGGCGAGGCCGTAGCGGTCGGTGAAAGGCATGGGTGCTCCCGTGAGCGCGTGTCTACGCGCGCAGTCTACGGGAAATGCCGCGCTACTGATCCTCGAACAGAGCGGACTCGAGGCCTGGGCTCCGCATGATCAGGTGGCCCCACCCTTTCGGGGCTCAGGCCCCGTCCGTCACCTGCAGGACGATCTCGCGCTTCAACTGCTCGAACTCCTCCTCGGTGATGTGGCCGCCCTGCTTCATCCGGACGAGCTCCGAAAGCCGGGCCATACCGCTCTCGAAGTCGGGGTCGGCGGGGCGCAGGCGTTCGCGCGGGTTGTAAGTCTCGACCGGGCCGGGTGCGGCGGGGTCGTTTTCGGGGATGATGCGCTCGACACGTTCGCGGGCGGCCTGCGCCGGGTGGCTCGGCGCCGCCGGATCGCGACGGCGGGCGCTGCCCCAGCTCCGCAGGAAGAACCAGGTGGCGAATGCGGAGAACACGAGCAGGATGATCGCCCACGGGATAAGGGCGCGCGGCCCCGAGACGCAGAACTGGGCGCTGGAGACGTCGCAGATGTCCTGGCCGCGGGAGTTCCGCGAGGGGCGGTTGGCGGCCTCAATCGAGTACCAGCCGACGGCCAGCCCCGGGAACCAGACCAGCACCAGGATGAGCGCCCGGTCCAGGCGGGACACGAGCCAGCCGAGCGCATCGCCGGTTGCGCGGCCGCGGAGGAGCCGGGCCACGCCGTTACGGGCGCGGATGGCCGCTATCCAGACGAGCACGGCTCCGAAGAAGACCTTGCCCTGGCTCCAGGGGTACTCGCGGCCGGCCATTGCGTCGCGCAGAAGCAGCGTGCCCGCGGCGGTGACCGCGAAGGTCACGGTCCAATCGAATGCGCGCCGGAGTGACCCGGGCCCACCCGGTGCCCGGTCGAAGATCATGCGGAAGGTTTCGAAGAGCATCGCGGCGCCCCGTCGTGTGTGTTCTGCGGATAGGACCGGCGAGTGGCGCGAATCTTACAGCGGGGGGAGGGCTACACGGTCCAGTCGCGAGGCGCCCCACTGCGCCAGTGGAAGAAGAGCCGGATGGCGGCATAGATCGCGAGGATCGTGGCGGCGGCAGCGAGCGGGAAGGTGCCCCGGGGAGTTGCCTGCTGGCAATCGCGCACCGCGGCCCGGGCGCCCGAGCACATCTGCAGCGAAACCGGCGCGTCGATGGCACGGTTCGGTGCTTCGAACACGTACCACCAGAGCAGGGCCGCCGGGAGGAAAACCAGCGCCATGGAAAACGACCGGTCGAGCCAGCACCCGGGAGCGTCGAGCGCCGTCCCTCGCAGGCCGAGCCACTCGGAACTCAGGAGCCGGCGGAGGTCGCCGCGAACCAAGAGGGCGCCGAACCAGAGCACGAGCCCGCCGCTCACCACCCACCCGCTGGCATAGGGGTATGCGTGTCCGGTGATCCCCTTGCGGAGCATCCACGCGCCGAGGGCGATGGCCCCCCATGCGAAGCCCAGGCGGAGCAAGCGGCCAAGGACGGCTGGAACGGACAGGGAGGACGGCCGGGTGATGGGTGATTGCTGCATGGAGGTGGGACAGCCTGGGCCGGCAGGATCTTACGCGCTGGATGCGCGGCGTCACTTCTCCCTTCCCCCGACTCCCGGTACGCTTCGGCGCGATGGGTCCCCGCATCCTCATCCTTGCCCGCGGACACCTTGGCAGCCACATGTCGGCGCCTGGCATCCGGGCCACGGCGCAGGCGCGCGTGCTCGCCGAGCACGTGCCGGGCGCGCGCGTCACCCTCGGGGCGCCCAACCACGACTTCGAGCAGCCGGCCGATGGCGCCTTCGAGGTGGTGCGCTGGAGCGCGCGCAACCTCCTCGGGCTCGTCGCGCGGCACGATATCGTCATCTCATCGGGACTGCCGCCGCACCTGGCGGCCTTCTTCCCGTGGCGGCGGATCGTGGTGGACCTGTTTTCGCAGTACGCCATGGAGTGGATGGAGGTCGGGCGGCAGCACCACCAGGGCTACAAGCGCCACGCCTGGGTACAGCGCACCCGCACGGTGCTCGCCATGCAGCTGACCATGGCCGACTTCGTCCTGACCTGCAACGAGCGGCAGCGCGATAGCTACATCGGCATGATGGTCTCGCTCGGGCTCATCTCGCCGAACGCCTACGACACGGACGCCACGCTGCGCCGCTACATCGATTCGGCTCCACACGGCATCCGGCCGGAGCTGCCCGAGCCGGGGCGGAACGTGTTCCGGGGCGTCCACCCCGGGTTCAAGGAGAGCGACCGGGTCATCATCTGGAATGGCGGCATCATCCAGTGGTACGACCCGGCGACGCTGCTTGAGGCGCTGCGTCTCCTCGGCCGCGACGACATCAAGCTGCTCTTCCTGGGCGCCTCCTACCCGGGCATCAAGGACCTGGGCAAGGGCGTGCGCTTCCAGGATGCCAAGGCGATCGCCGAGCGCAACGGCCAGCTCAACCGGACCGTCTTCTTCGAGGAAGGCTGGGTCTCGCACGAGACCGCGAAGCGCTATGTGCAGGAAGCCGATATCTCGGTCTGCTCCTACTTCGACAACCTGGAGACCCGCTACAGCCACCGCACGCGCTTCGTCGACCTCATCTGGGCCGAGCTCCCGTTCATCTGCACGCATGGCGACGTGCTGGCCGAGGAAGTGGCCAGGAACGGCTGGGGTCTGGTGGTGCCGGAAGAGGACCCGCAGGCGCTCGCGCGCGCCATCGAGAAGCTGATCGACGATCGGGAGTTCCACGCGCGCTGCAAGGCGAACCTGGCCGCGGCGCGGGCCTCGCTCCAGTGGGATGTGACGATGGAGCCGCTCATCCGCTTCTGCGCGGACGATCGGCCGCCGGTGTCGCCGAAGTGGGAGCGCTTCCCGGGGCTGGTGCAACGCGTGTTCACCTACGTGACGCGGCGCGCCATCTTCCAGGTGCTGGATAACCGCGACAAGGGGAAGGACCGCGAGCGGGATCGCAGAGAGAAGGCCGCCGAACGGGCGAGGGCCGCGCGACAAGCGCAAACGGCGGAAGGAGGTGAGGCCGGAATGCCGGCCGCTGGTGGATAGGAAGGAGTTCCGCCGCCGGCTCGCAGCCAGGCCCGCCGACGTCCGTTTCGAGGAGCTGGATAGATTGCTTCGTCTCTATGACTGGGAACTTGATACTATTCGCGGAAGCCACCACACGTACAAACGGCCTGGCGAACACCTTCTGGTGATTCCGTTCCGCCCCCGCGCGTTCTCGCGGTGTACGTCCGGAAGGCCCTCGACGCGACCAGGGATGACGAATGACGCCTGAAGAGATCGAGAACGAAGTCCAGCGCCGGCTGAAGATGCCCTACCACCGCGTCATCACGGGTGAGCCCATCGAGGGCTACCTCGGAGAGGTCCCGGAGCTGCCCGGGTGTTACACGGCCGGCGAGACCGCCGCTGAGGCCCTCACTAACCTCGACGAAGCGATCGCTGCCTGGCTCGAAGCTGCCCTGAAGAACTCCATACCGATCCCCGACCCCGCGGCGGGCCCGGTCCGGCTGTCCGCATGACCAAAATCCTCGTGCTCTCCCGCGCGGCCGTCGGGCCCAAAATGGCCTCCCCCGGCATCCGCGCCTACCAGCTCGCCGGCGCCCTCGGCCGGGCCCTCCCGGACGACGAAATCACCCTCGCCATCCCCGGCGACCGGGGCGAGATCGCGCTGCCAGCGCCGAACGTGCGCATGCAGGCATGGGAAACCAACGCCCAGGCCGCCTTCCTCGCCGGCAACCACGATGTCACCGTCTCGCGGAACTTCCCGCCCCAGTTCGCCCGGCTCATGGGCAAGACCCTGCTGGCCCTCGATGCCTTCACCCCGCTCTACGTGGAGTGGATGGAGCTTTCGCGCCGCGACTTCCCGCCCAACCTCCGCCGCACCTGGATGGCCAGCAACCGCTGGTACCTCAACATGCAGCTCACCCTCGCCGACTTCATGTTCTGCGCCGATGAGCGCCAGCGCGACATGTGGATCGGCATGCTGATGGCCCTCGCCCTCGTCCCGCCCGACATGTACGAGCGCGACCCTTCGCTCCGCAAGTTCATCGACATCGTTCCGTATGGCGTCTCGCAGCGGCCTCTCGACGCGCGCGGGCCGGTGCTCCGGGGCGTGGTGCCCGGCATCGAGCCCGGCGATCGCGTGCTGCTCTGGAACGGCGGCATCACCGAGTGGAACGACGCCACCACGCTCCTCCAGGCGATGGACCGCCTGGCCAGCCGCCGCCCCGAGGTCAAGCTCGTGTTCATGGGTGTGAACCACCCGGACTACGCATTCGGGCCGGAGGCCGGCGTGACGAAACGGGCAATCGACCTGGCGCGCGAGCTCGGGCTCGAAAACCGGAACGTGTTCGTGCTTTCCGGCTGGGTGCCCTACGAACGGATCGACGACTACCTGGCCGAGGCTGACGCGAGCGTTTGCCTCGGCTACGAAAACGTCGAGAGCCGCTTCGCCTTCCGCACGCGCTACGTCGACCTCTTCCGGGCGCGGGTGCCGCTGCTCTGCACGCGCGGCGACGTGCTCGCTGAGCGCGTGGGGGATGACCCGCTGGGGATCACCGTCCCGGAGCGCGATGTCGACGCGGTGGTGGCGGGCATCGAGCGGCTGCTCGACGACGCCGAGTTCGCGGGACAGTGCCGAGAGAACCTGGGGCGCATCGCCGGCGAGCTCGCCTGGGATGTGGCGGTAGAGCCGCTGGCCGATTTCTGCACGGCAGGCGAAAGCTGGGCGATGCCGCCGCACCGGCGCCGCTTCGATGCCTACACGCGCGGCGCCTGGTACCTCGGCCTGAAGACGATTACCCGGGGCAGGGGGCTCCGCTCCACCCCCTGAGCGTGCTAGCGCCCGTGCCTGACCTCGATGGCGGCCGGGAGCGAGATGACGCGCCGGCGGAACGGAAGGAGCGGGCGGGGCTGGGGCAGATCGCCCAGCCGCCCGAGGAGCTCGGCGCGGCGGCTGATCTGCGAAAGCTGCAGGCGAGCGGTTTCGAAGGCGATGTTGTGGTTCATTTCCGGTCTCTCCAGAGGTGTTGTGCTGGTGAGACCGGGGAGCGCCGGGATTCTTACACGGCCGGGGTGGCAAGCGCGAAAAGCGAGCGGGTGATACGCTACGACGTCGGCGGGGTGTAGCTCAGCCTGGCAGAGCGCTACGTTCGGGACGTAGAGGCCACAGGTTCAAATCCTGTCACCCCGACCACTCTCCCCCGCATCCCACGGCCCCAACGGGACACCCCGAGCGCCCCACGCGCGTCACGGTCAGACCGCGCCGCGCTCTCAAGGTCGCTTCCTCACTGGCCCGCCCCTTGCCGCCCCACTACCTATCGCCCAGACTCTGCCTCCTGTGAGGTGAAGCCCGATGCGTGTCCTGTCCGGCATCCTTGCCGCCATGGCCCTGGTGTTCGTTGCCGCCTGCGGCGGCGGCGGCGGCGATAGCAAGTCCGAAGCGGGCCTCGAAAAGGCCGTCCGGCGGGCCGCCGAGGGCATGTTCGGGGGCGACCTTCGCGATTTCTACGATTCGTATTCGAAGGAGTGCCGCGAACAGACCTCCTACGAGGACTTCAAGAGCGCCATGGAGGTCGCCGAAGCCTTCATGAAGGCCTTCGCCGGGGCCGGGCTCGATGACATCAAGGTGAAGGATGTCGAAGTCCGCAACTTCGAGGGTGAGCGCGGCGAGGCCTTGGTCGTAGTCGAGTCGGATATCGAAGGCTTCGACGAAAACCAGGAGGAGGAGTGGACCGAGTGGGCCTGGGAGGACGGGAAGTGGGTGCAAACCGATTGCGGCGACCTCGCGATGGATGGTGGCCTGAGCGACGGCGGCGACGACGACTCCGCCACCGACCAGCAGCCCTTGCCCAGCCCCGGTTCGGGGCCGGCCATTGGCACGCCCGTCGAGGCGGGCGGCAGCCGCTACACGGTCCACAGCATCGAGGACCCGGTGAAGGCCGGCGAGTTCTCTGGGCCCGATGAGGGCAAGCGCTGGGTGGTCATCGAGGTGACCCAGGAGGCGCTCGACAAGCAGGTCTCCGGCAGCCCGTTCGATTTCACGGTCCAGGACAAAGACGGGTTCATCTATGACTTCGATTTCGGGCAGAAGGAGCCGGAATTCACGAGCCGCGAGCTGGCCCCTGGCCAGCGCCAGCGCGGGTTCATCACGTTCGAGGTGCCGGAGGATGCCGAGCTCGTGGCCGTCTGGGTCGATGCCGACTTCCCGAAGCCGCACACGCTCATCGCCGACCTGACGAAGGACTAACCCCGCGGGGACTGGCGCGAGAGACCGTCGCGGATCTTCTCGATGGCCGTCCGCGGTGCGGCCGCGCCGCGCGGGGGAGCCCCGGCGGGGATAGATGCCGCGCTCTCGCGCCGCACCTGTTCGCGGATACGCGCGACCAGTGCGGTGGCGGTGGCGAAGTTCGCCTCCACTTCGTCGACCGTCTCGCCGGCGAGCATCGTCGCGTCGATTGCGGGGTTCGCCGCGATGAGCGCCGACTTCAGCCGTTCCACCGCTGTGCGGCCCGCTTCGTAGCTGGCCGCCAATTCCGCCTCCCTCTGTGCGAGTCGCTCCTGCAGCTCTTCGACCGTGAGTTCGGGCGCGCCGGTTGCGTTGTCGTCCATGGATGACCTCCGGTTAGTGGTGAAGGCGAGGCTGGGGTGCGGGCGACCGTAAAGCCAAGGTCCAGATGTCACGCTGGTTCGAGCGGCGGGCCGATGCTAGCCTCGGCTTCGACCCATGAAGCTGCGCTACCTCCTTCCCGTTGCCCTCGCCGGCGCCATGCTGTCGTTCACCGCCTGTGGCGATGGGCCCGATTCGCCCGCGACCGGCTCGACGCCAGGAGCCACCGGGACCCCCGGCACGCCCGCCATCCCCGATGATTTCGGCCCGGCGCCCGTGCTCGGCGGCAACATCACCTCGATTTCGCCCGAACACGCCGCCAGGGTGCCCCAGGCGTCGACCGTGACAACCAACCTGGGCGACCCGAAGGGCGTCTGCGCCCAGGTCACCTTCGAGGGGCTGCCGCAGTACGCGCAGTGGTTCCGCATGGCGGTCGATGGCGTCGAAGTCACGGAGCAGTTGCTCTGGATCGTCCCCACGCGCGAGGCGCCTACCACCGGCAAGGTCTGTTTCACGCCGGAGCAGGGCCTTGCAGTCGGCAAGCACACCGCCGCGCTTGCCGTGCAGGACCCGAACAACCCGCTCGCCGATTCGAAGCAGGTGGTGGGCTGGGCGTTCGAAGTTGTGCCCTGAGCCTTCGGACCCGGGTTTCCCCAACTCCTGGATCGAATACGCGGCCGGTCGGACGTGGTGGCACCGCCCCCGGCAGGCGAAAATGGAAGCGTGATCGAGCTCGCGAAGCGCTACTGGTTGTTCATCGCCACTCTGGCGGGGCTGGCCGGAGGTGGTGTCGCCTGGGCCCTGGGGCGAGACTCACTCGCCGATGGCGCCTGGGCGGCCACCACCGTCGTCGCGCTCATCCCCCTCGTCATCGACATTGGCCGGCAGCTGCTGCTGCGCCGCGCCGGCGTCGACGTCATCGCCGTGCTGGCGATGGCCGGCTCGCTGGCGCTGGGCGAATACCTCACGGGCGCGGTCATCGCGATCATGGTCGCCACCGGCATCGCCCTCGAGGAGTACGCCGAGGCGCGTGCCAGCCGCGAGCTCTCCTCCCTGCTCCAGCGCGCCCCCCGCACGGCCGTCCGTGTCGAGGGCGACCAGCTGGTGACCGTGCCCATCGAGGACGTGCAGCCCGGGGACATCCTCGTGGTGCGTGATTCGGATGTTGTGCCGGTCGATGGCATCGTGGCCGAGGGTGTCGCCGTGCTGGACGAATCGGCGCTCACCGGCGAGAGCCGCCTGCTGGAACGCGGGATGGGCGAGCGCGTCGCCAGCGGCGTCGTCAACGCCGGCTCGCCGTTTCGCATCCGGGCCACCGCGACCGCCGAGGCGAGCACCTATGCCGGCATCATCCGGCTGGTGCGCGCCGCGCAGGAATCGAAGGCGCCGCTGGTTCGGCTTGCCGACCGCTACGCGATGTTCTTCCTTCCGCTGACGCTGGTGGTGGCCGGGCTGGCCTGGCTGTTTGCCGGGACCCCGGAGCGCGCCCTTGCCGTGGTCGTCGTGGCGACCCCCTGCCCGCTGCTCCTCGCCGCGCCCATCGCCATCGTCTCCGGCGTTTCGCGGTCGGCGAAGCGCGGCATCGTGGTCAAGGGTGGCGGCGCCATCGAGGTGATGGCCCGCGCACGCGCCGTCTACATGGATAAGACCGGCACGCTCACCGCGGGGGCGCCGGTGGTCGACCGCATCGGGGTATTCGGGTCGATCCCGGAGCCCGAGGTCCTGCGCCTCGCGGGCTCTCTCGATCAGCTCTCGTCGCACGTGATGGCCGCTTCGCTCGTGCGCGCGGCGCGCGACCAGGGCCTCGCGCTTTCGATACCGGCGAACGTGAGCGAACGCCCCGGAGCCGGTATCGAGGGAGTTGTTGATGGCCGCCGTGTACGGCTCGGGAAGTTCGCGTGGCTCAAGGGCGATGGCGACGCCCCCGACGCGGCCCGGAGGTTCTACCGCGGCATCCGGCGCGAGGGCGGTTCGAGCGTGTTCGTGGAGGTCGATGGCGAGCTGGCCGGGGCGTTCGTGCTCCAGGACCCCATCCGCCCCGAGGCCCCCCGGGCTATCCGCGCACTCAAGCGCGCCGGCGTCGGCGAGGTGGTGATGGTGACGGGCGACCACCCGACCATCGCCGATGCCGTTGGCGCGGCCCTCGGCGTCGACCACGTGCTGGCGGGGCTCACCCCGGGCGAAAAGGTCGACGCCGTCCGCCGCTCGAAGGAGCGCCAGGTGACGCTCATGGTGGGCGACGGCATCAACGACGCCCCGGCCCTGGCCGCCGCTGATGTCGGCGTGGCCATGGGCGCGCGGGGGGCGACGTCCTCATCTGAGGCAGCTGACGTGGTCCTGATGGTCGACCGGCTCGACCGGCTCTCCGAGGGTTTTACGATTGCCCGGCGGACGCGGTCGATCGCGGTCGAGAGCATGGTGCTGGGCATGAGCCTGTCGTTCGTCGCGATGGGCTTCGCGGCCTTTGGCTACCTGCCCCCGGTGGCGGGGGCGGTGCTCCAGGAAGGCATCGATGTGCTGGCGATCCTCAGCGCGCTGCGGGCCCTTGGCGGCGGACGGAACGGCGCGCCACCGGCGCGCATGCCCGCCGAGCTGGCCGAGGAATTGAAGCGTGAGCACCTCCGCCTGGTGCCCGCCATCGAACAACTCCGCTCTCTCGCCGACCGGATCGAGGACATGAGCCAGGCCGAGGCCGCCGAGGCCATGGATGGCATCGCCAGCTTCCTCGAAGGCGATATCCTCCCACATGAGCGTGAGGACGAGCGCGACCTCTATCCGAAGCTCGCGGCGCTGCTGAAAGGCGATGAGCCCCTCGCCGCGATGAGCCGCACGCACCAGGAGATCTTCCACCTCGTTCGCCAGTTCCAGTCGCTGCACGAAGACATGCCCGCTGCCGGGCCCGACCGCGAAGATCTGGCCGACATCCGCCGGGTGCTCTACGCCCTCCACGCCGTGCTGCGGCTCAACTTCGCCCAGGAAGAGGAACTCTACCTCTCGCTCGACGACGAGTACCTGACCCGGGGCCGGACATCGGTGGGCGAGCCGGCCTCGGCTCACCGATGAGCCTCCCGGCCTCGTTCAGGCCGGCCGTGGCTGCGGCTGCCCGCGGCGCACCAGCCGGAACGGCAGCCCGCGGCGCACTTCCTTCTCGCCGCCGCCCGCGATGACGTTCACCCGGTAGCCGCCGAACCGCGGCAACGAGACCTGGACCGTGAGCGCGACCTGCGAAAGCTGCGATGAGCCCCCCGGCAGCCCGGGCGGCCGGCCCATGTTCACCTCGGCCTGCAGGCGCAACACCTCTTGCGCATCGTCGTCATCGACTGTGATGAGGACCGGGATGGGCACGTTCGTCTCGTCCCATTCGATGCGGATACCGGCGGCGATGGCCAGGCGGAGCGGCGCGGGCACCTCGTTGGCCCCCACCGTGTCCCAGCCGCCCCCCATCAGGTAGAGCTTGTTCGCCACCACCTCGGCATGGTCGGCAAGGATCGCGTAGTCGATATCCATCCCCGCCATCGTACGCCGGGGAGGCATGGGCGCCACCTGTGGACGTTGGGTTTCGAACGTTTGTCTTGCGCCTCGCACGCGGCGCACCTACAGTCGCCTTATGCCGCTCTTCGGGGCACCCGGCCAGCGCATCGGCTACCAGGTCTATCCGCATCCCGGGGGTGCGCCGCCCGTGGTCCTCATCCACGGGTTTACGGCGAGTGCGGCCTCCTTCGAAGCGAATCTCGATGGCCTGCGCGAACACTTCACGGTGGTGACCGTGGAACTGTTGGGTCACGGGAGCAGCGATGCACCCATCGCATCCGCCGCCTATGGGCCGGAGCAGGCGGTCCGGCGGCTCCTCAACCTCTTCGATCATCTCGGTTTCGACCAGGTACTGCTCTGCGGGCACTCGCTCGGCGGCGCGCTCGCGCTGCGGTTCGCGCTCGATGTGCCCGAGCGGGTGGCGGGCCTCGTCGTCATCAATTCGAGTTCGGCCGCGGGCACGCCCCAGTGGCGCGAGACGGCCCGGGCCGGCATGACCGAGATGGCAGCCCGCGTCCGTGCCGAAGGCACGGGGTTCCTGAAGAAGACGCGTCTCTATCCGGCGCACTCGCGCCGGCTCGACCCGGTTTCGAAGGATCTCCTCACGCGCGACTTCGACCGCATCCAGCCGGCCGGGCTGGCGGGCACCGCCGAATCGCTCGTGGTGGAGGTCAACGCCTACGAGCGCCATGGCGACCTCGACGTGCCCATGCTCGTGGTGGTGGGCGACCGCGACGCCGACTTCGCCCCGAATGCTGACGCCTTCGCGGTGCGCTTCCCGGTGGGGCTGGTGAGCGTCGCCCACCTTCCCGAGGCGGGACACGCCGCGAACCTGGAGCAGCCGCGCGAATTCGAGGCGGCGCTGGTGAGCTTCGCGAGGATGATTGGCTACCTGCCCGCTGCCGCGCCCCGGGGCGGGCTCGCCGCCACGCGCCTCATGACCACGCTCGGCGGGGGCCTGGTTGTCGCCGGCATCGGGCTGCTGGCGGCGGCGCTCTTCCTCAACGGCGGCGGCAACGGGGAAGATGATGGGCCGATCCTGGCTGCCCCGGCGCCCTCGGAGGAGGCGCGCCCGGTGGCCACGCCCACGCCGGAAGAACAGACCGCGGGCACCCGGGCTGCTGGCCCGCTGAACGCAGGCGGGGCCACCGCCACCGCCGCGTCGAACACTCCGCCGGCTTCGAGCCCGACCGCGGTGGCCGCCACGGCGACGCCCACCTCGCGGCCGGCGGCCACCGCCACGGCCCGCCCGGCGGTGCAGCAGCCAACGAGCACCCCGGCCGCCACGGCCACCCCGACCGAGGAGCCCACTCCCGAGCCAACGGCCACGCCGGCCGGCCCCTACGCCGCCATCAGCGGCCCCACCACCGCCGAGGGGGGTGAGACGGCCGTGTTCTACGACGCCTCGGCGCCGCACACCGAGGTGCTGACTCGCACCTGGTCGACGCCTTCGGGCACGGTACCGCACGTGGCGGGTGTCTCGGTGACGTTCCCATCGCCCGGCTGCTACACGGTGTCGTTGACGGCGCTCTTCAGGGACGGCACATCACAGGCGGCCGCGCTGGCAGTCTCGGTCGGCGGGGTAGCCTGCAACTGAGCCCGGCCTAGCGGCTCGCTTCCCACGGGTCCCAGTCCGGTCCGATCGTCGGCAACTTCGAGGGGTCGCCAAACACCGTCCCGGCGGCGATCTCGGCCATCAGGTCGCGGCCGGCGACCATGCTCGCCGTACCCACCCCGCCGTGGATGACGCCCGAGATGCCGTGCCCGAAGACCGTGCTGGCCCCGGCGAGGTAGAGCCCCTCGATCTCGGTCTTCGGCATTGCCCGGCCCGGGCCGAACTGGTCGACCGCGAGCTCGATGCCGTAGGAGGTGCCCCCGGTGGAGAACGTGTAGCGCTCGTGGGTGACGGGCGTGGCCGCCTCGCGCCAGACGATGTGGTCGCGCAGGCCGGGGATGACGCACTCGGCCCCCTCGATCAGGCGGTCGGCGACCTGGTCCTTGAAGCTGCGGTAGCCTGGCTTGCGGTGGTAGCGCTCGCCCGCGACGGGCCCCTCCTCTACACCCCAGAAGCGGTGGTCGGCGGGCACGATCGTCATGATCTCCAGGCTCGAATACCCCTTCGGCGCGATGGTCTCGGTCTCCGGGTCCTTCACCGAGCCGACCGAGATGAAGCAGAAGAAGTCCTGCGGCAGGCGGCCCTCGGTCGCGTCCGCGTACATGCCCTCGAGGTCGAATGAGTCGTAGTACCAGTAGTTGGTGCGTGGCATTGTCTCGCGCAGGTCGATATCGAGCCCGAGGTAGACGACGAACAGGGGGAGGGCCATGCGGTACTGTTGGATGCGGTCCACGGTCGCGGGCGAGATGTGCGCTTCGCCCACCAGGTCGAGCATCGTGCGCTTGAGGTCGGCGTTCGAGATGACGACCGGCGCGAGCAACTCTTCGCCGGTATCGAGCCGGACGCCGCGTACGCGTCCCTCATCGACCAGGATGCGTTCGACGCGGGTTCGGGTGCGCACCTGGCCGCCATTCGCGCGGATAAGCTCGACCAGATGCGCGGGAAGCACCTGCCCACCACCACGCGGGTAGTAAGCGCCCTTGAAGTAGCCGTTGAGCACCCCGGCGTGAAGGAGGACGGGCGTGCGGGACGGCGGGGTCGCGTAATCGCCACTCTCCGCGGCGATAACTGCCCTGACCTTTTGGCCCAGGCCGCACTCGTCGAACAGCTCGCCCAGCGAGCGCATGGCCCACTGGAGTTGCTTCCGCTCGGTCACGCCCTGGAGGACATCGATGCAGCGGTGGATCCCGGATTCGTCGTCCGGGAAGGTGGCGACAAGCCGCTCGCGGTAGCGGTCCCACCCGGCGGGCACCTTGAAGGTGATACCCGGGAACATGAGCGTGTCGAACCCATCCGGGTCCATCTCCACCCACTCGATGCGGCCATCGAGGCCGAGCGAGCGGAAGATGCGCGGGATCCCGCCATCGGGCCCGCAATCGCCGACGTAGTGGACGCCCACGTCGAACTCGAACTTCTTCATGCGGCGGAAGACGTGGGCGTTGCCGCCGGCCACGTAGTGCTGTTCGAGCACCGCCACCCGTTGGCCGAGGCTGGCCAGGCAGGCTGCCGCGGTGAGCCCTCCCAGCCCCGAACCGATGACGACGACATCCCATTCCGAACGGTCCATCTGCCTGCCCCCTGCAAGTGAGGGGTGAGGGTATGGGCCATCCGCCGCCACGAGGAAGGTGCCGTGCTGTTAGCTCGGAATTCCGGCGCTAATTCATCACCAGGGTGGCCGGCTCGGTGACGTAGATCCAGTAGACCTTGAGCTGGAAGAGCCCGCCGAAGTCGTTCAGGTAGCGGGGTTGGCCGGGGAGGTGCGAGAGCCACGTGTTCGTGGGGTTATCGAACTGCAGCACCTGGGTGTACTTCACCCCGGCCAGGGCCTCCGCGACGGCCTTGCTCGTGCCCGTGTAGGTGAAGTTGTTCCAGCCGGGCTGGAGCTCGATGGCACGGCCCGGCGCCGGGTTGGGGTTCGCGCTCGTCATGTTCGTTGCCGGGGCATCCACCCAGTAGGCGTCGTACTGCTGGATCTGCGGGTAGTCGCTTGCATAGGCGGGCGCGAGCCGGGCAAAGCGACGGTAGCCGCCCGCCCTATCGAGGAACATCTTGAGCGGGTCCCAGCGGTAGATGACGTTCCACGGGGTCGGGAGGCCCGGGGCGGCGCCAGGCAACGCTCCAGTCGGCTCCAGGTGAGCGATGTTCGACCACTGGCCGTTGAGCTGTTGCACCACGATCGCCCCGGGCCCGGGCGAAACGGTGCTCACGTCCTTGCTCACCAGTCCGATGTCCGCGTTGGCGCCCGGCCAGGAGAGCGTGGGTTTCGCGGGCGAACCGCCAACGTAGAGGGTGACCGTGCGGCCCGGCAGGCCGCAGCCGGGTGATTCGGCCGCGCTCCGCACCTTGATCGAGTAGGTGCTGGCCCGGCCGAACGCCTGGGCCGTGGTAGTGCCGCACTCGGTGCTTTCGACGAGCGCCTGGATGGCGGTGCCGCCGGGCACATCCTTCCAGTCCTTTAGCGGAGCGCCGCTGATGGACATGGGCACGCGCGCCAGTGCCCCGGCCATGTTGATGACACCCGATCCGGCCCAGTTCTGGCCGTGGGGCGCGGGTTCGGCCGGGGTGGCCGCATCGCGTGCCGCCTTGATGTAGTCCGCCGCGGCCAGGCGCGAGTTGCGCGACATCATGAGGGCGAACATCCCGCTCACCAGCGGCGTCGAGAAGCTCGTGCCTCCGTCGTAGCCATCGCGCGCATCGCCGATCTCGGCATAGGGATTGGCCAGGCCGATGTTCGTGCGCGTGGTGCTCACCAGCTTGTTGCCCGGGGCGGCAAAGTCGATGGCGGGGCCGTAGTTGGAATAGGCCGCCCAGATGTTGTTATTCAGGTTGTTCGAGGCGCCCACCGCGATCAGGCTTGGGAACTCGGTGTAGGCGGCGGGGTACGCCGTCCCCACCTGTGCCGAGCCGACGGGATGGTTGCCGGCCGCGGCTACCACGATGACGCCGGAGTCCTGGGCGAGCTGGAGCGCTGCCCGCAGGCGCGGGCTATCGGCGTCCTGGTCCCCCGGCTTCGATGCCACCGAGACGTTGATGATCCGGGCGCCGTTGCGGACCGCGTACTCGATGCCATCGGCCACATCGGGCATCCGGCCCTCGCCCTGGCAGTCGAGCACCTTCACGGTCATCAGCTTCACGTTCCAGGCGACGCCGGCGATACCCTGGCCGTTGTTCCCGGCCGCGCCAATCATGCCCGAGACGAGCGTGCCGTGGCTGCCGATGTTCGATGGCGATGAGCCCATGTCGTCGAGAATGTTGCCCGTGGGGAGCGAGCTGGTGTAACCGCAGAGGGCCGCGTTGGCCGTGGTCAGCGAGACGTAGCGGCAGCCGTAGCGGTCGTTCGTGCACTTGTTGCCGTCGCGGTCGATGCCATCGCTCTTGTTATCGATCGGGTTCTCCCAGAGGCGGCCGGCGAACTCCGGGTGGGTGACATCGAGGCCGCTATCGATGACGGCGACCACGACCTGGTCGGAGCCGGTGTGGATATCCCAGGCTCCCGGCGCGCCGACCATCGCGAGGTACTGGTCCTGGTTCGCGCTGTAGTAGGGGTCATTGGGGATGCCGGCCGCGTAGACCGGCGCGTCCTCCACGGCGGAAATGACATCGGGGCGGGCGCGCAGTTCCGCCAGGAACTCGTCGACGGTCTTCCCCTTCGGCACGGCCAGGCGCCGGAAGCCCTGTTCTGCGAGCGTGGGCGGCAGGCCGTCGGCGCGCAGCTGCTGGGCCGAAACGCCGGTATTGAACTGGACGTCGACGTACGCTTCCGGCGCCTCGGCCAGGGCAAGGGGTTCATCCAGCGTTGTGGTTGCCGCTCCGGTGGTCGCGGCCAGTACCAGGGCGAAGATGCCCAGCCATCGCGCGCGCACACAACCTCCCCGCGGTTATCCGCTCAGTTCGAATCTACCCCGATGATCGCCGGGGTTGGGATTGGCGTGGGCTCCGTGGCCGGGCGCTGGCCGAGGAGTTTGTCGTCAATCATAACCGCTAATTCGCGCGCCTGGTCGATCGTCATGAAGGGCTCGCCGCCATACGTCTGGACGCTCACCACCGCGTTGCCCCGGCGGAAGAGGAAGCGGTGATAGACCGCCACCACCTCGGAGGAGCCGATGGTGCCCTGCACCAGGCGGTAGGCCGCGGATTCGTTGGCCAGCCCGCGCGGCTTCTCCTTTTCGGTACCCGGCAGCGACCCGATCTTGTCCGACAGGTGCGAATACGCAGCCTTGGCGCCATCGACATCGGCGAACAGGTAGGTCTCGATGGTGCTGTAGTAGCCGCCCTGCAGCACCTGGGCCGAAAGCCCCACGGGCTGGTAGAGCACCTGGTAGCCATCGACGATCTTCCACTCGCGTGCCCGGTCCTGCCCTTCCTGGTCGTTGATGAACCAGTAGGAGCTGGTGAACGTCGTGATGTTCATCGTGAACGTGTCCGAGACGTTCACCTCGTTGTCGCCCGGCACTTCGGCGATGAGCGGGATATACTTCGAGGCCGGCAGATCGGCGACGGGTTCGGGGCCGCCGAGCGTGCCCCCGGTGCTGGCCGGGCCTTTGTTGCCATCCACGGTCTTACTAACGTCCGGGTCGCCGCCGTTGTTCCCGGCCACCAGGAAAATCACCAGGACGGCCATGGCAATGAGGACCAGGCCGGCGGCGAGGATGAGGAGGGGCTGGTTCCTGCGCATCGCGCCTCCGGGTTAGTTGCCGGCGGCCGGCGTGTAGTTGCTCGTGGGAGTGGGTTCGACGGCCGGCTTCTGCCCGAGCGCCTTCTGATCGGCGATGAGCGCGACCTCGCGGGCCGGGTCCACCTTCATGAACCCCTCGGCCCCCTTCGTCAGCACCACGGTCACCAGGTTCCCCCGGCGGAAGATCACGTGGTGGTAAACGGCGTTCACCTTCGACTTGCCGATGGTGCCGAACGTGGCCGTGAAGGCGGCGGATTCGTTGCCGACGGTGTCCGCGCTCACGGGATTGGCGCCGGTCGACTTGATGATCGATTCGAAGTAGGCCATGGCCGCTTTCGCACCCGCCTCATCGGCAAAGAGGTGCGATTCGACGCGGACGTAGAAGGCGCCGTTCAGCACGGCGGTATCGCGGCCCTCGGGCGAGTAGCCCGTTTCGTAGCCGCTCTGGTAGCCCCACTCGTTCAGCAGGCGCTTGCCTTCCTCGGCCGACGTGAAGGTGCGGGTGGGTGCATAGTTCTCGATGTTCAGGACGAAGGTCGCCGGGATATCGGTGATCCAGCTGACGCCCAGGTCGGTGATGGCGACGGAGTACTTGCTCGCGGGGCCATCGAGCTTCGGCGAGCTGCCAGAGTTGGAAGAGTTGGTGGTGCCGGGCGCGCTTGTGCCGGTGGGGCTGGCGCCGGCTGTGCCGCCATCGCCCCCGCAGGCCGTGAAGGCCGGGACAATGAGGGAACAGGCGCAAAGGGCCAGCAAGAGCCGGCGTGGCATAACAGCTCCGGGGGCGAAGTGTAGCCCGAGTGTACGTTTGACCCCGGTTTGGCGGAAGGAAAGGGGAAAAGAAAGGGGGAAGGGAGAAGTGGCCCCTCCTCCCCGGCCCGCTTCCTAACCGCGACCGGCAGGGCGACGGCACTCCGGCATGCCACCACCGACGCGCGGCCCCCCTGGCTGGCCGCCCTGCCACCCGGGCCTTGGAGCTGCGGGACCCGCCGGCACAGGGTGTGTCACTTCCCCTCCCGAGGTGCGCCCGTGCCGAACGCCACTCCCCTGCCCGTTTTCCTCCAGCGGCTCGACGAGGACCGCCGCCAGCGCTACCGCGACAACCTGGCCTTCTACCAGGGCTCGCAGTGGGCGGGCCGGCCGCGCCGCGGCGAACGGCGCCTCACCTTCAACTACGCGAAGGCGCTCATCGATAAGGTCACGAGCTACCTGCTCACCGGCTCGTCCATCCAGCTCGAAGGCGGCGAAGGCGGGACTCAGCGGGCACGCATCGCGGAGCGGACCTACCGCGAGGTGGAGCAGGCGAACGCCCTCGCCCAGCTGGACTACGAGACGGAACTCGACTGCGCGGTCCTCGGGGACGCCTGCTATCGCGTGTCGTGGGATGCGGTGGCGGGGCAGGTCCGCGTGGCCGCGCCCGATGTGCAGGGCATCTTCGCCTGGCGCCAGCCCGACGACCCGGCGCGGCTGGTGGCGATCGCCTCGCAGTACCGGCTCCCGGCCGGCCCCGGCCTTCCCCCGCGGCCCGAAGACCTGGTGACCGAATACTGGACACCGGACGCCTTCGAACTGTGGCGTGGCAACGACCTCGCCGAGCGGCAGCCAAATCCCTACGGCCTCATCCCGTTCGTGCTCTTCCCCAACGTGCGCGAACCGAAGCAGGCGTGGGGTTCGAGCGACATCCCGGCACTGGTCGAATCGAGCCGCGAGCTCAATCGCGCGTTCAGCCAGCTCAGCCAGATCCTGGAACTCTCAGGCAACCCCATCGCGGTGCTCGAAGGCGTCCAGGGCTCGCAGGACATTGCGGTCGAACCGGGGGCGGTGTGGGAGGTGCCGGAGAGCGCGAAGGCCTACCTGCTGGACCTGCTCCAGGGTGGTGGCGTGGCCCTCCACCGGGAGTACATCGACCTGGTCTACCGCACGCTGCACGACCTCGGCGAATCGCCGCGGACGGCGTTCGGGCACAACCCGCAGGGGCTCAGCGGGGTGGCGCTCAACACCGAGCTCGACCCCATCGCGCGGAAGGTGGCGCGCAAGCAGCGCATCCGCACGGCGGTCTACGAACGCCGTGCGGAGCTGGTGCTGCGGCTGCTCGCGCAGTTCACGGGGCTCGAGATCGGCGGCGTGCGGCCGGTGATGCACTGGGGGCCCATCCTCCCGGTCGACCGTTCGCGGCAGGTGACGGAGGAGCGGTCGCTGGTGGAGGCGGGCATCCAGTCTCGGCGCACCGCGGCGGCTAACCTGGGCAGCGAAGACCCGGAGGCGGAATGGGCGCGCGTGCAGGAGGAGCGGGCGGGGCTGTAGTACGCCCGCTGCCTCAGTACTTCTTCACGACCACCGCGCCGAACACTCCTTCAAGGCGGTTCTGGATCGAGCTGAGATCGGACTTCGTCGAGTCTTCGTAGACGACTTCGCCGCAAATGCTGTCGCCGATATCCGAAAGAGTGACGGTGCCGCGGGCCGCGCTGTGGGAGCTGTATGTCTCGCTGCCCTTCTGCGTGATCACGCGGAACGTGAGGACGCCGAAATCGGGCGTGAAGGCGATTTCTTCCCCGGCCGTGATCGCGGGCGGGTTTTCGGGCCCGTTGAAGGTCGTGATGAAGATGGTCACGAGGGTCTGCCCCTCGCCCGGCTTCGGCGCGGAGAATGCGCTGATCTCGTCGTCCGGGATCTCGTAGTCGGCGAGGTAGATGGTGTAGGCGGCTCCGCCGGAGAGCGACACTGCCTTCGCGGAGACCACTTCGAACACGTCGTTTTCGATGGCCACTTCGTCTCCGTGGGCAGCCCTGAGCGCAACCAGGTAAGGCACCGGGCGGCAGGAATCGCCTCCTCCCTGGGACGCTGGAGAGGCCGCTGCCTCTCCCGGGCCGGGCGTGCTGGCGGGCTGGTCATCGTCTCCGCCGCAGGCTCCCAGCAACAGAGCGAGGGCGACTCCGGTCGCGAAGGCACGGGCCTTCCAGGCATGGCGTTGTGGCATGGCGATTCCCTTCGGCAGGTCAGGGCTAGATTCGCTGGCGCCAGGACCGCTGCACGGCGCCGGGAGCCGGGAGGCTCCTCGAAAGAGTCGGCAGAAGGCCATCCGATCTTGAAGGAGCCTCCGTCGGCGAGGTCAGCCCGCGTTCGCCTCCCGGACCGCGCGCAGCACGCGGCAGGCGCGGAGGGTGACCCACTTGCTCGGCTGGCCCTGGCGGTCGATGTCCTTCACGAGCTTGCCCGCGTAGCTGTAGCGGTTGCGCCAGCGGCCATCCTTGTCGCGCTGGGCGAGGAGCCAGTCGATCGCCGGCGCGAGGCGGGCGTCTCCAGCGGCGCCCGCTTCGACCAGCGCCTCGAGCACCTGCAGCACATCGGCCACATAGCCCAGCGGGAAGCCGAGCTTGAACCAGGACGAATTCGGGCGGGTGTTGCCCGGCGGCATGGGGTACATCGCCGTGCTCGGGTCGACACTCAGGAGGAACTCCACGCCCCGGGCGATGGCGCGCTCAACCACGGGGGTGCGCAGTGCGGGGGGCACCGCGGCGAGGGCGAGCATCCCCTTCACCGCGCCCCACGCGCACGGCTCGCCACTGTTGACGCCGCAGCGGAAGCCCGGGCCGGGCGTGGCCGCGTTGAAATGGATGTCCCCCTCGCCGGTGACCGCCTCGGCCTCCCAGGCGATGGCGCGCTGCACGCGCGGGTCGCTGCCCCAGCCGAGCCGGACGAGTGCCCGCACCAGGTTGCCGTTCAGGCAGTGGATCACGGTCGAGGGCGGCGGGACGCGTTCGCCGGCCTTGTAGCCGAACCCTCCGCTCGTGCTCTGCGTGTGGCCCACCAGGTAGTCGCACGCGGCCCGGATGCGCGGGTCGTCCCCATCGGCACCGAGCTGTTCGAGGAAGATGACCTGCCAGGTGGTGCCGCTGTACTTCGGACTGTACCCGGCGCCCGGTTTCACCCAGTAGCCCTCCGGGTGCTGGGCAGCCAGGATGCTGGCGATGGGGTCGGCGGCCATGGCGGCGGCCCGGGCGACCGCCAGCTCCGGGCCGGCTGGGTCGAGCCGCACCAGGTCGCGCAGGGCCAGGTGACGCACACCGGGGTTGCCCGGTTCGAGCAGCCAATCGAGGGTGGCGGGGTCGACGCCGGGGATGGTTGTCATGCGCGTCATGGTAGCCAGTTGCCGGTGCCATGAATACGGCCGTCGGGCGCTCCGTGGTGGCCCGGATCTGGCATGGCACGGTTCGGGCCTCACCCATTAGTCGGAGTTTGTGAAGCGTTACGCATTCGCCCGGCCCGCGGCGCGGTACGTTCGTTTGCGGCCGGGATGACTCCCCCGGTCGGCGACGGGGAGGACCAACCCCGAACCGGAGCCAGCTCCCCCCGGGGAGCGCTCCAACCTGCTTCCTTGTATTCGGTGCCGAGTCGGCTGGCGTTAGGCACACGCGAGGGGGCGTACCAATCGGGTACGCCCCCTCGTTGTTTGTGGGTGTTGCGAGTCCCGGCCGTGTCCGCGCCGACAATCGCCATTCCAATCGCCTGGCGCGATGGCACCGGTGACTAGCGCACGGTGATTGCCGCGTTGGTGATGACTGGCGTGCCGCGCTCCTTCGTCTTCGCGTCGATGAGGATCGTGTTCTCATCCTTCCAGAACGAAGTCACGATGGTTTCGCCGGGGAAGACAACGCCGGCGAAACGCGCCTGGTAGCGCGCGACCTTTGCGGTGTCGCCGCCGAGGGCGTTATCGACGACGGCCTTGCAGACCACGCCGTACGAGCAGAGGCCGTGCAGGATCGGCACATCGAAGCCGCCCATCTTCGCGAAGTCGGGGTCGGCGTGGAGCGGGTTCTTGTCGCCGGAGAGGCGGTACAGCAGCGCCTGCTGCGGCATGGTCTTCGATTCGACCACCCCATCGGGGGTGCGGGAAGGGGCCTCGTTGCCGGGAGGCGGGCCGCTTTCGCCGCCGAAGCCGCCTTCGCCGCGGAGGAAGAGCGAGAAACGGTTGACGAAGAGCGGGTCGCTCTCGCCCTTAAGGCGCGATTCGGTTTCGAGGACCACCAGGGCGGCCTTGCCCTTGTCGTAGATGCCGGCGACCTTGCCGGTGGTCTCGACTTCGCCCTCGACGGGGATGGGCTTGCGGATTTCGAGGTCCTGTTCGCCGTGGAGGAGCATGACCGGGTTGAACTGCAGGCCCGGGACCATGCCGATGCCGCCGAGCGAGCCGAAGGCGGGGATGACGCCGAAGCTCGGGAGCACCTTGAGGTGCTTCTCATACGTGTAGGTGAGCTCGTTGGCGTCGGTCTGCGGGACGCCGGCGCCGAGGCCGAGGTGGTAGAGGATGACGCGGTCGCGGTCCCAGCGGACGGAACCGCCCTTGATTTCCGCGCCGAGCGCTTTCGAGGGATCGATGGGCATGAACGCCTCCTGGTTTCGTGTAGTCGTGGAATTCCGAACGCGGTTCGGTCTGCGCCCAAGAGGGTAGCAGATCGAGGGATGAGGGATGAGGTGTGAGTTGCGAGCCCGCATCCCCGCGCTTGCTCGCGCGCACCTGTGACGCCCGGCGATGCCCGACGGTCCTTGCCCGGCGTACGATGAAGGCGTGGACGGTCACTTCGCGTCCGGGACTGTCGTCCTCCACCAGCAGGCGTTCGTTGATGAGAGCGGAGCCAGCGGTCCGCCGGTGATCTGCGACGTGAAGCCGCTGGTCGTGGTTGAAGACTCTCCGGACATTGTCATTCTGTGGTTGCCGGCGGGGACTCCGACGAAGCTGAGCCTTCCGGTTCAGCGGGACCGGCCCAAACCGTGGCGGCCGGGCGAATGGGAGTTGGTCGACAGCACTTGGTCGCGGTGGAACGCCGTTTTCCTCATGAGGCCCGCCGACTGGCAGGCTACATGGGTTCGGTGGAGCCCTGATTGGGAGTTCCTTGGCTGGTACGTGAACCTGCAGGAGCCGTTCGTCCGCACCGGCGATGGGTTCCACGTGCGCGATCTCCAGCTCGACATCGTGGTTGCGCCCGACCGGACCTGGCGCTGGAAGGATATCGACGACCTGGAGCGTTCGGTTGCCCTCGGCGTCATCTCACAGCCGATAGCCGACCGCGCCCGGATCGAGGCGGACGGCCTGATCGGGCAAATCGGGAGAGGCCAACCGCCGTTTGCGGACGACTGGGCCGCCTGGAGGCCGGACTCCAACTGGCCCACCCCATCAATGCCCGGGAACCATCTCGGTGGTCGGCAAGTGTCGTGGAGTTCCCCACTTACGACACAATCCTGACCACTGCTCTCTTGGCGGCCATGGCGCCCAGGCGGTTCGGAGTCGCCGCTACGCCGTCCCCCGGGTGTAGGCCGCCAGGTCCGCCGCCGGGCCGCCCGCCGATTCCAGCGCCGCGCTGATGCGCTCGCGGGTCTCGGCATCGCGGTCCTGGCTCAGCTTCCATCGGCCTTCGATGCGCGAAACATCCAGGGAAAACGCCACGATGCCCTTCAACTTCGCATCCAGCCACTCGCCGGCGTAGCGCTCGAAGCTGGCCTGGAAAGCGGGCTCGGTTGTCGCGATTGTGTCGCGAAGGATGGCGAGCTTGCCCTCCCGGTCCTCGATGAGCCGCGCGCGTCCATGGGCGTGCACCGCGATGTAATTCCAGGTGGGTACCCACGTCCCGGGCGGGTAGTGCGCCGGTGAGATGTAGGCGTGCGGTTCGGCGAAGATGGCCAGCACCTCGCCGTAGCCGAACTCCCGCCACTGCCCGTTCGCCTTCGCCATGTGGCTCGTGATGACGAAGCGCTCGCCCGTGAACGAGGCGTTGAGGGGCAGGTGGCTCGCCACCAGCCCGCTCGCTCCCCAGGTGACCAGCGTGCCGAACGGGTAGCGCTGCATGAACGCGAGCAGGGCGGCCGGATCGTCATTCCGGTTATGCGGCGGTGTGTACATGAAAATAGCGTGGGGCTCCGCACTCCCTACAGAGTAGGGCCGGATTCACACTTCACGCAGGGGCCACGCTTTCCCGCGCCGTCCGCCAAGGGTCCCACCTCGCGTTCAGCCCTCCTCCGGGCGCCGAAGTGCAATCGCAATCTTGGCCATCGGGCAGGGAGCCGCTCGCGGTCTGCTGGCAGGTCGGGGTACAGGTCGCGCCCTGAGCGGGATCGAGCGGGCCGGCGGGCGTCAGCGGCCGGCCCGTCCCCGGTTCCCTGAAGCCGGGCCGGGGGGATCGGCGCTGCCCGGGTCGGCCCGGCGCTGCAGGCCCTGGGCGTTGCCCGGGATCTCGTGGCCGCTATTGCCGGCCATCAGCGTGGGCGGGGCCGATTCCTCGCTACCCGGGGCCGCTCCACCAGCACAGGCGGCACCAGCGCAGCCCGATTGCGGCTGCTGTTCCGACTGCTCCGCCGGGGTCGCCTCGGGGGCGGTCGCTTCCGCCGTTGGCTCAGGTTCCACGTCGGTCGCGATGTTGATGATGCGGATCGGCGGCGGGGGCGTGGCGGTGGTGCCGGCCGCCGAGACGCCCGCATCGTCCGAGGCGATCCCATAGACGCGCAGCGGCGTGACCGGCGTCGGCGTGGGTTCGGGCGCGGACGGTTCGGAAGCAGGCGCCTGCACCTGCGCGGCGGTCTCGACCGCGACCTCCGCCGGGTAGCTGGTGAAGAGTTCGTGCAGCGGCGGAGGCGTAATCTGGGGGCGAACATCCACCACGATGACGCGCGCCTCGGGCGTGGGCGTGTGGGGCTGGAACGGCCCCCACTCGGCGCGTTCAGCGGTGGTGATCACCAGCCCGGTCACGCCGACGCCGAACAGGAACGAGGCCAGCAGTAAGGGCGCCCTGCCTGTCATCCGCGCGATCATGCCCCCTCACACGGAATGCTGCCACCGTTGTAACCCCACTGTATACAGAATTGCAACACCACGTAAACGAATTCGGCCCTGCTGGACTCGTGTCGCGGAGCTCCCGGAGGTCAGGTCCGACGAAAAATCGGGGAAAACCCGTGCCCTTCCCCAGGCCCGGCGGTGGCCATCGGCCGGAGGGGGCCCAACGGCCCCGCAAGCGTGCTCCCCCGGTATCTCTGGTCAGGCGGCTGTGTTAGGCTCGAACGACAACCCTAACGTGAGGGTAAAGGCACTGGTCGGCTGGTTCCGTCGAACGTTTTACGCGCTGGAGAACAGCCAGTTCCGCCTGCTCTGGATCGGGACGCTCTTCTCGTTCCTCGGGATGCAGATGCAGGTGGTGGCTCGCGGCTACCTCGCCTACGACTTGACCGGCAAGAACAGCGCCCTCGGCGGCGTGATGCTCGCATTCGGCGTGCCCCAGCTCCTGCTCGGCCTCTGGGGTGGCGTACTCGCCGACCGGCTGCCGAAACGCAACCTCCTCTTCGTCTGCCAGGGCATCATCGCCCTCAACTCGGCCTGGGTCGCCGTGATGATCGAGCTCGGCCAGCTCGAATACTGGATGCTCATCGTCGCCGGCGTGGTTCAGGGCGGCGGCTTCGCATTCGTCGGCCCGGCCCGGCAGGCGTTCATCGGTGACCTCGTCGGCCGCGACTCCATCGGCAACGCCGTAGTCCTCCAGCAGCTGAGCATGAACAGCACGAGGGTCATCGGCCCCTCGCTGGCCGGCGCCTTCATCGCGGTCGCCTTCATCGGCACCGGCGGCGTGTACTTCATGACCACGGCCGGGTTCTTCATCGCGATGTTCACGCTGCTCCGGCTGCCCCCGGGCAATCCCAGCCCGCGCGAAACGCCGGCGTCGCCGCTGGCCGACCTGGCCGACGGCGTGCGTTACGTGGGAAAGCGGCCATCCATCCTGCTGCTCATCCTCACCTCGTTCGCGGTCATCATGATTGGCTTCCCGTACCAGTCGTTCCTGCCTTCGGTGGCGAAGGACGTGTATGGCGTGGGCTCGGGCGGCCTGGGCATGCTGCAATCGGCCGGTGCGGTCGGCGCCGTGGTGGCTACCGTCTTCGTCGCGACCTACGCGAGCAGCAAGAAGGCGTGGGTCGCGCAACCCGTGCTGGCGGTGGTCTTCGGGCTCGCGCTGGTCGGCCTCGGCATGGCCCCGAGCTTTACCCTCGGTTTGGTCGCGATGGTCGCGGTCGGAGCCCTTGCAAGCGGCTTCCAGGGCGTCAACAACTCGCTCACGATGTCGAGCACCGACGCTGCCTACCACGGCCGGGTGCAGTCGATCTCGATGCTCAGCTGGAGCATGTTCGGCCTGGCGGCCCTGCCTATCGGCATCCTGGCCGACCACATCGGCATCCAGCAGACGATGGTGCTCCTGGGCGTGGCGGTGATGTCGCTGGTGGCTCTGCTGCAGCTCTTCGGCCGGAGCGATGCCGTTGCCACGGACCGCCAGGCGCGCGCACACATGACGGAGCGGCGGGCCGAAGCGGGCGGCCACGCCGGACGCTAGGAAAGTCCGAAGGGCGAAGGACGAAGTCCGCGGGGATCCGCGTTGCGCGCGAGATTCCGTGAGGTGGTGGACCCTCGAATGAGCACGTGATTCTCGTCGACGCTCGTGTGCGCTCCGTGGCCTGGCGACTCCCCGCACCTCGCGCTTCTCAATTCGTCCTTCGCGCTTCCTCTACAATCCCGCCATCCACCGCCGGGAGGCCCCCATGTTCCAGGAAGGCAGCTTTCGCGGGTTCGTTACCGAACTGCGCGAGCCGGGCATCGCCGTTATCACCTTCAACCAGCCGGAGCGCCTCAACGGGCTGACCCAGGCGATCAAGCGCGACCTCATCGAACAACTCACCCAGGCCCAGATGGATGACCGCGTGCGCGTGGTGGTGTTCACGGGCAGCGGCCGGGCCTTCAGCGCGGGCGACGACATCACCGGGCGGCCGCTGCCGCCGGGCACGCAGCTCGTCCCGGACATCTACCCCGGCCACCGCGAAGCGATCGGCACCTACGAGGGCCTGCGCGTCCTTTCACAGACGCTGAATTCGGCGGTGCGCAACCTCGACAAGCTCAGCATCGCGGCCATCAACGGCATCGCCATCCAGACCGGGCTGTCGCTCGCTCTCGCCTGCGACTTCCGCATCGCCTCGCGCGAGGCCCGGCTCGGGAGCGCGACCCTGCGCTTCGGCCTCCTCCCGGACGAAGGCGGCCAGTACCTCCTCGTCCAACTCATGGGCGTGGCGAAGACGATGGACTTCCTCATGCACAAGCGGATCGTCACCGCCGACGAGGCGCTCGCGCTCGGGCTCGTCCACGAAGTGGTCGACCATGCCGCCCTGGCCGACCGGACGATGGCGCTCGCGACCGAGCTGGCGAACGGGCCGCAAGTCGCCATGCGCCTCCTGAAGCGCACCATCTACAACGCGGCCGAGATGCCTTGGGCGCACGCGCTCGATGACATCGCCGCCAAGACCGCCATCAGCGACCATCACCCCGATGCCCGCGAGGGTGTGGCCGCCTTCCGCGAGCGTCGCGAACCGCGCTTCAATCAGTGGCTGGAACAGGGCTGATGTGTTGGCCGGCACGGTGGCAGCCGATTTAGAAGATAATGCTGCCTGATAACCGATTATCAACCTGCACTGGCCGCAGCCCCACGCATGTGGCCTAATCAGGCGATGAGCCCCACGCCGGGGCCCCACCGGCGTTTGGAGTGGCCCCATGGTCCGCGCCCGGCCATGCCCGGCGAGCCGGTCGATCAGGGCGACCCCGAGGGCATCTGGCTGGCGGAGGACACCCCCGAACCCGTGAACGACGACGGTGGCGACCCGGCAACGGCACGGATCTTGCGCGACATGCGCCGCTGGGCGCCCCAGCACGGCGCGCAGGGGCGTTCGGAATCGGCCCTCCCCGGGGCCTTCTTCCCGCTTGAGCCGGGCGCCCCGGCCTTGCCGGCGCCCGTGCCCGCTGCCGAGCTGCCGGCGGCACCCCGCGCCGGTTTCCAGCGGCAGGCGCTGCTGCGCGAAATCGTCGAAACGGTGCTGCTCGCCATCCTCGTGTTCCTGGCCGTGCGCGCCAGCGTGCAGCACTACCGCGTGGAGGGCCAATCGATGGACCCGACCCTCGAAGACGGGGAATTCCTGCTGGTGAACTCGCTGGTGTACTCGAAGGTCGACCTGCAGGCGATCGCTCGCTGGGTGCCCTTCTGGAACCCGGGCGACCCCGCCGAGCGCCACGTCTTCCACGGCCCCGAACGGGGCGACATCGTCATCCTCCACCACCCGGTGGCCGGCCAGGAGCGCGACCTCGTCAAGCGCGTCATCGGCCTGCCGGGCGACCGGCTCCGCATCCGCAGCGGCGTGGTGTACATCAACGGGCGCGAACTCATCGAGCCCTACGTGAAGGAGCCCTGGCGGGGCGATCTGCCGGAGGTGACTATCCCCGCGGACATGTACTTCGTGATGGGCGACAACCGGAACAACAGCCTGGATAGCCGGGTGTTCGGGCCGGTGAGCGAGGAGCTGATCGTGGGCAAGGCGATGGCGAGCTGGTGGCCGACGAGCAAGATCGGCCGCGTGCCGAACGAGGAGCCGCAGCTGGCGCCGGTGCCGTAACCGCCCGCGGATTGGAAAATCTGGCAAGAAATCCAATCCTCGCCGCGAGGATTGGAGGTTGTGTATATCGGCTGAGGTCGCTGAGCGGTATGGCCGCCTCACTGGCTGAAGATCTCATTGAGCTCCGGTGCAAGGTAGACCCGGCCCCACGGGCGGCCCGTGATCTCAGCGAGGATCCCGGCATCCACAAGCGTGGCCACTGCCTTGTAGGCCGTTTGCGTCGAGACAGCGAGCATGCGCTCGGCCATTCGCGTGTCGAGTGCCATGAACTGCAGCACCAAATCGGCCAGCCGGTGAGCGCTCCGCGGTGCGCGGCGCTCATCGAGCCTGCGGTGCCAGTCCACCCCGAGGTCGATCACCTGCCGCGAGAGAGCGACCCCCTCGTCGGCCTGCTCGATCACGCCGCGGAAGAAGAAGCGAAGCCATTCGCTCCATTCGCTGCGGGTGCTCACCGCGTGGAGCCGATCGTAGTATTCTCCGCGGTCGCGTTCGAAGTATGGGCTCAGGTAGAGCAGCGGGTGGCTCAGCTGGAGCCGCCAGGCCAGGAACAGCGGCAACAGTGCGCGTCCCACGCGGCCGTTGCCATCGAGAAACGGGTGGATCGCCTCGAACTGGTAGTGCAGCCAGGCAGCCTCGACGAGCGCCGGAGTCTCGGGCTTGGCGGTTGCAACGTAGAGGAACAAGGCGTCCAGGCAATCGTGGAGCTCATCGGGCGGCGGCGGCACGAAGCGGGCATCGGCATGCTCGCGCGTGTTCCCAATGTGGTTCTGGATGGTCCGGAATTCACCGGGGGTGGAGAACGACTCGCCGCGGGCTCCCTGCATCAGCTTGCGGTGCATCTCGAGCACGAGACCGCGCGAGATGCCGGCCCCAGGTACATTCCTGAGACCATAGTCCAGGGCAACTACGTAGTTGTGGACATCTCGCGTATCGGACAGGGCTTCCAGCTCCCCCATCGCCTCGAGCGTTGCCAGTTCGGCGTGCGTGGTGTGCAAGCCTTCGATGCGCGAACTCAGCACGGCCTCGCGCCGCATGTACGGCTGGATCAGCAGATCAGGATTCGGAATGAACTGCCCTATGCCGTCGAGCTGGCCGAGCTTACGATTCGCCTCGGCAAGGAGGGCCGCGTTCGCCGCGAGGGCGTCGCGCTCGGTGCCCGGTGGAAGTGGTGCGGGCACAAACGCCCAGTACGGGTTACCTGTCGCCGGGGAGTGGCGTAGGATCACGCGGCCCGAAGGCCGGGGGAAGTCGGCTGGCTCCATGTTTTCTCGTTTCTTGGCTAGGACTAGAAAAGTCAGGCCGGTTCTTCTGCGAAGCTAGAAAAGCGTACGCGAATGCGCCATTACTTTTCTAGTCTTGACCACCAAACGAGAAAAGTCCGCGCCGCTCTTCCGCCCCGCTAGAAAAGTGTAGGCACCTTAGCAATTCCCACGGAGGACCCCCATGGTAGACATCCGCGACCTCGCCGAACGCATCTGGAATGGCGAAGTCTCCACCCAGGAGGTCCACCCCGTTGGCTGGCGCCAGCCCGAGGGCCAGGAAATCGCTCCCGGCCTCCTCTATTACAAGGGCATCGCCAGCGCGAACACCATCGATACCGGCGACGGCCTGGTCATGCTTGATACCGGCGCAATCAACGACACCCTCGCGCTCCACGCCGAAGTGCGGAAGTGGCGCCCCGAGGCCCCGCTCCGCGCGGCCGTCTTTTCCCACCACCACGTCGACCACATCTTCGGCATGGGACCATTCGAGCAGGAAGCCCAGGCGAACGGCTGGGGCCGGCCGCTCGTCTACGGACACGAGGCGCTCGCCTGGCACTTCGACCGCTACAAGCGCACCCGCGGCTGGAACACGGCCATCAACCGCCGCCAGTTCGCCATCGACCTCCCGCAGTTCCAGTGGCAGGAGCACTACCGCTACGCCGACGTCACCTATAAGGATCGCCTGACCTTCACCTGCGGCGAGCTCACCTTCGAGCTCAACCACGCCCGCGGCGAGACCGAGGACGCGACCTGGACCTGGATCCCCGAGCGCAAGCTGCTCGCCCCGGGCGACCTCTTCATCTACGCCGTGCCGAACGCCGGCAACCCGCAGAAGGTCCAGCGCTACTCCGGCGAGTGGGCCGCGGCCCTCCGGCGCATGGCCGCGCTCGGGGCCGAGATCATGCTCTCGGGCCACGGCCTGCCCATCTTCGGGGCGGACCGGATCAAGGTAGCGCTGCTCGATTCGGCCGAACTGCTCGACTCCATCGAGGCGCAGGTGGTCGCCCTCATGAATACCGGCTGCACGCTCGACCGGGTGCTCCACCAGGTCGAGATCCCGAGACGCCTGCTCGAAAAGCCCTACCTGCGCCCGGTCTACGACGACCCCCAGTTCCTCGTGCGGAACGTCTGGCGGCTGTACGGCGGCTGGTACGACGGTGAGCCGGACAACCTGCTGCCGGCACCCCGGGCCGAGCAGGCGCGCGAATGGGTGACCCTGGCAGGCGGTATCGACCAGGTGCTCGAGCGCGCCGCGACGTTGAAGGCCGAAGGCAATTTGCGGATGGCCTGCCACCTGGTCGAGTACGCGGTCATCGCCGACCCGGGCTCACAGCCCGCGCATGCGCTCCGCGCGGAGGTCTACGGCGCCCGGGCTGCCCTGCAGGAGTCGTCGATGGCGCGCAACATCCTGAACCACGCGGCCCTCGCCAGCCAGCAGGGCAAGCGCGACCTCGCGGGGGACTACTAACCGGGAAAAGCGATGGGGAGTGGAGCGGGCGAAGGGAATCGAACCCTCGTCTCAACCTTGGGAAGGTCGCGTTCTGCCATTGAACCACACCCGCCCGGGTGCGAACGCTGAACAGCGTATCATCCCGGCACCATCTGTTCGAGGTACCCCATGCCGATCCCAAAGGAACTTTCGCTCACCCCTGAAGAGCTCGACGAGATGATGCTGAGCTCGTGGAACATGCGCGTCGCTACCATCGGCCCGGGCACGCGGATCAACCTCACGCCGCTCTGGTTCGGCTGGGCCCAGGGCAAGATCTTCTTCTACTGCCGCGGACAGAAGGTGGTGAACCTCCGCCGGAACCCCACCGCGACCATCCTGGTCGACCGCAACGAGCGCTTCCCGGAGCTCCAGGGGGCGATGTTCCAGGGGACCGCGAAGGTGCTCGAAGACCTCGAGGCCGAGGCCGCCGAGCCCGGCATGGAAGAGGTGCGCTGGCAGATGGGCAAGAAGTACGCCGGCGGCCACGGCGAACCGTCGGAACCGCGCAAGAACGAGTCGACCGCGCGCGGGCGCCACTGGCGCTGGGTGGTCTTCACGCCAAAGCACACGGTGACCTGGGATAACAAGAAGATCCGGCGCTAGGGCGCTCGGAGCACCGAGGACCGCGCAAACTGGCTTGACCCATGGTCTATCATTTTCGCGTGACCGAGAGCGGCGAGCCCCCTGCCGACCCTCCGGTGATTCGGCCGTACGCGTGGAAGCGAATGGCCGAGCGCGATATCTCGGAAGAAGCCGTGCGATGGGTGCTTGCGCGCTATCACACGTCGGCCTGCTCCGGCCCGGGAAAATGCCGGTCCCACGGAGATATTCATCGGCGAGTATCAGGGCCGAAATCTAAAGGTGTACGTCGCGCGTGGTTCCAGCCCACCATTCGTGAAGACCGTAGTCTGGGAAGGCGACGAGTGACTCTGGAGGCGACCCATGGCTGAGGTATCCGTCGAGTACGACCGCGAGGCCGACGTGCTCTATGTCCGGCTGGCCCCGAACGCAAGGGTCGCAAAGACACATCCGCTGGATGACATGCGCCTCATCGACTATTCTGAGGACGGCGCGGTCG
The DNA here is from genome assembly GCA_964507025.1 of uncultured Anaerolineaceae bacterium. GTDB lineage: Bacteria > Chloroflexota > Dehalococcoidia > Tepidiformales > Tepidiformaceae > Amarobacter. Next base: position 104,585 of record CAZDOK010000009.1, on the reverse strand, counting down.
TTGGCATCGAGTTCATCGATGCGAGCGAGGGCGTGGAACTCAGCGACGTGCCGTTCGCACGCAAGGTTGAACAGCTCATAGGTGATGCCGGTCTCGGGCTCCCCACCTTCGCCTGACACACAGTAAGGCCTCAGCCCCCCGAGACCGGCCGGCCCACGCCCAGGTAACGAACGCCCGCCGCCTCCACCGCCGCCCGGTCGAGCGCATTCCGCGCATCGACGATGAGCGGCGCCACCTTGCCCCAGTCGAGGGCCGCGTAGGCACGGTGGTTCGCGTGCACGACGGCCACGTCGTACCCGGCGAGCGGCTGCGGCGCCGGCTCGAAGCCGAGCTCGCGCACGCCGGCGTCGCTCAGGAGCGCGTCGTGCCCGGCGACCACCGCGCCGCGCTCGCGGAACTCGCGCAGAAGGTCGACCGCGTTCGTGTGGAACGTCACGGCCACATCCGGCCGGAAGGTCAGCCCGAGGATGAGCACGCGCTTCCCTTCGAGCCCGCCCAGCAGGTCCGCCACGCGGTCGACCACGTAGCCCGGCATCGCGTCGTTCACGCGACGCCCCAGCGCCGAGAGCGCGCTCGGCCCCTCGCCCTGCATCAGGAAGCGCGGGTAGACGGGAATGCAGTGGCCGCCCACCCCCGTGCCCGGCACGTGGATGTGCGAGTAGGGCTGCGAGTTCGCCGCCCGTATCACTTCGGCCACGTCGATGCCGTGCACGTCGGCGATCATCGCAAGTTCGTTCGCGAGGGCGATGTTCAGGTCGCGATACGCCCCCTCGGCCAGCTTCGAGAGCTCGGCGGCCTCGGCGCTTGCGAGCTCCATCACTTCGCCGCCGAAGACCTCGCGGTAGAACGCGGCCGCGCGGGCGCCGCCCTCCGGGTCCACCCCGCCGACCACCTTCGGATACTTCGTCAGGTCCTCGATGACGCGCCCCATGAGCAGCCGCTCGGGGCTAAAGGCGACGTGGAAGTCGACGCCAAGTTGCTTTCCTCCGGCTTCGAGCCGGGGGGCGAGCACCTTTCGTGTGGTGCCCACCGGCAGCGTCGTATCGAAGATGCAGAGCGTGCCCGGCTGGAGCGCGCGGGCCACGTCGTCGGCTGCGGAGAGCAGGTACTGGAGGTCGGCCCGGCCCTCGCCGTCGATGTCGACGCGCACCGCGAAGAGCACCACCTGGCACTGGGCGACCGCCCCGGCCGTATCGGTAGTAGCGGTGAAGTTCCCCGAGGCGACGACCTCGCGCAGCATCGCGTCGAGGCCAGCTTCATCGGGGATGGGGTTCTCAGCGCGGTTCACGCGGTCGACCAGGGCGGCGTTGACGTCGCAGCCGAACACCCGGTGACCCTTCGAGGCGATGGTGGCCGCCACCGGCAGCCCGATGCGCCCGATGCCGACGACGGCGACGTTCATGGCGCGGCCGTTACCTCTTCGACCTGCACCGGCATGCCGGTCTCGCCCGAGCGTACGAGCGCTTCGGCGACGGCGAGCGCGGCCATGCCGTCGTGTGCGCTGACCGGCGCCGGGCCGCGGTTCGCGACCGCATCGCGGAAGGCCTCGAGCTCCACCCGCAACGGCTCGCGGTTGGCGATGGGGTAGCGGGTCATGGGGCCCTCGGTCACGCTTGCGTAGCTGCCCTCTCGCGCGGCGGCGGCGTAGTTCTCGTAGAACGCCAGCGATTGCGCCGCGTAGTCGACCACGAACATGCCGCGCTCGCAGAGGACCGTGAGCGAGCGTTCCTTCATCGGGGTGAGCCAGTTGATATCGAGCAGCCCCATCGCGCCGCCGCGGAAGTCGACGAAGCCCGCGAACAGGTCCTCGTTGCCGGTGGCGATGTGGCTGCGCGACTCGGCGTAGACGCGCTCGATCTCGTCGCCGAGCAGGTAGCGCATGATGTCGATGTCGTGCGGGCCGAGGTCGTGGATCACGCCGACGTCGCGGATGCGGTGGGGGAAGGGGCCGACGCGGCGCGCGCGAAGCTGGAGCACCCGTCCGCCCTGCCCCTGGTCGAGCCGTTTCTTGAGCTCGCCGATGGCCGGGTTGAAGCGCTCGATGTGGCCGACCGTCAGCAGCACGCCGGCCGCCTCGGCGGCGCGGGCGATGCGGGCGGCGGCGGGCAGCGAGGCGGCGATCGGCTTCTCGACCAGGACATGGGCCCCCGCCGTGATCGCCTCGAGTGCGACCGCCTCGTGCAGCTGTGTCGGCACAACGATGGAGACCATGGCGGGGCGGGTCTCGCGGAGAAGGTTGGCGGCGTCGGGGAAGCCCGGGATGGGGCGCCCGCCGATGGTCTTCTTCACGCGCTCCGGGTCGGCATCGGCGACCGCCACGAGCTCGACCCCGGGAGTGTCGCTGAGGACGCGGGCATGGTTCGCGCCCATCGACCCGAGCCCGATAACGGCGGCGCGCAGCGGTTCAGCCATCGAGTTCGAGGGTATCGCGGGCGCGCCAAAGGCGCACGGAGTCGCGTGGCTCCGCCCCCGCTTGAACCACCCCAACGCCCATCGCGGGCGCGCGAGCGAGCAAGCGATTCCCGAGGCGCGCCAGTGATGGCGCGCTG
>CAZDOK010000009.1:0-102026 GCA_964507025.1 uncultured Anaerolineaceae bacterium | reverse complement strand
ATGTCCGTCGCCCGAACGCGGGGGATGCCGGGGCGCGAGTCACCGCGTGCGGAGCAGTGCCACCGCAGGTGGTGGTACCGGCGCTGCAGCGCGTCATCACCGACGCGCCTCGGATGGGAGTTCTCCCCCGCTTACAGCGCCTCTTGGCACTCCATCCTGACGATGTCGTCCAGCGTCTCGCGACGGGAAATCAGCGTCGCCTGGCCTTCCTCCCAGTACACCTGGGCGGCCCGGCCCATCGAGACGTAGTTCGACGACATGGCAGTGCCATAGGCGCCCGCGTCGTGGAGGACCAGGAGGTCGCCCGGCTCCGGCCTCGGCAGGTCGCGCGGTTGCAACAACTCCTGGTCGTCGCGGGTGAACACGTCGCCGCTTTCGCAGAGCGGCCCCGCGACGACGAACGGTTCGGGCGCGCGACGCTCGCCCGCGCCGGCGATCGAGATGTGGTGGTAGGAACCGTACATCGCCGGCCTGATCAGGTCATTGAAGCCCGCGTCCACCATGATGAACTGGTGGCCCGGGCCCTTTTCGTTCGAGCGGGTGGCCTTCACGTCTTTCACGCGGGCGACGAGGAGGGCCATGCCGGCCACCGGGTAGCGGCCCGGCTCGATCTCGATGCCGATGGGCCGCTCGGCGGCCGCCGTGAGCTGGCGCACGCCCTCCTGCAGGATGTCGCGGTACTCGTCGAGCGGGTACGGTTCGGCGCCGGGCCGGTAGGGGTGCGGGATGCCGCCGCCCAGGTTCACGGCCCGCGCATCCGGGTACTGCGGCAGCAGGTGGCCGAAGAGCGCGACCAGCTTCTTCATGTTCTCGCTGAACTCGCGGATCTGCGGGCCCGTGCCGACGTGCGCGTGGAGCGCCACCACCGGGAAGCCGGCCTCGGCGGCCATGGCCTTCACCCGCGCGTGGTCCTCGTACCAGATACCGTGCTTCGAAGAGGGGCCGCCGGTATCGCACGCCTGCACGTGGCCATGCCCGAACCCGGGATTGATGCGGATGGCAATGGGCCCCCGGTAGCCGGCCTCGGCGAGCTCCCGGATCATGCCGGGGGACCCGATGTTCGGGAGGATGTCGTGCTCGACCACGACCTGGAGAGCGTTGTCGCGGAACACATCGGCCGTATACATCACAACGGGCGGTTCGTTGCCCATGGCGAAACCGGCGCGTTTCGCGCGGAGCACCTCGTTGCCGCTCACCGCGTCGATCCACATGCCGTGGGCGCGGGCGGCTTCGAGGACCTTGCGCGCGGAGTTGGCCTTGACGGCGAAACGGCACTGGAGGCGGTCGCCATCGGTCAGCCGGGCGAGCTCGGCGAACTTCTGGTTCAGGATCGCGCCATCGTAGAAGTAGAACGGCGTGCCGACCTTTTCGGCGATCGCCTCGAGCGGGTACTGGGAGAGGTCCATGGGGAGATGGTAGGACATCCGCTGATTTCGGATTGGGGATTCGGCGGCCCCGTTGGATACTGGGTGCTCATGACCGAGTTGCGGGAGTTGCGACGCGAGGAGATCCCGTCGATCTGGACGATCGACCGCCGTGAGCGGATTGAGAACATCTTTGTCGCCGGGCCGGGCGGGCTTGCACTGGCGACACACCCGTTCGATGTGCCGGGGTGGGGTGAAGGCAAGCCGGCGGAGCTGACGCCCCTGTTCGAGGCCTCCTTCGATGCGGGTTCGTGGTTCGGCGGGGCGTTTGACGGTGGGCGGATCGTCGGCGTCGCCGTGCTCGAGCATGGCTTCTTTGGCACCGATGGCCGGACGTTGCAGCTAGGTTTCCTGCATGTGAGCGCGGAAACACGTGGGACCGGAATAGGGAAGAAGCTGTTCGAGCTGGCGCTGCGAGAGGCCCGAATACGCGGTGCGCGGCGCATATACGTCTCAGCCACGCCAACGGAGCGGACCGTGCGCTTCTACCTGGCGTGCGGGTGCCAGCTGCTCGCCGAGCCGGATCCACGCCTGTTTGAGCTGGAACCGGAGGACATTCACCTTGTGTGCGAGGTGTGAACGGCGGTGATCGGGGCCGCCCGCGCCGAGGACTCAGGCGGGCGTGTAGAGGGTCCGCGTCCGCACACGGTTCTTGCGGCCCTGAAGGCGCAGGAGCTGGTGGAAGGCCGTGAGCCGCGCTCGCGCCATGGCCGCGTAGGCCGCGGGCGTGCCGCCGTTCAGGTTGAGCTGCTCGATGGTGGCCGACGAGAGCTCCAGTGCGGCATGGGCGGCCGCGCCCAGCACCAGCACGTCCTCGAGCACGGCCGTGAGCGTCGTCCCCTCGTCATCGAGCGAGTGCCCCGCGATGCAGTACAGGCGGGCATCGCCGCCATCGGGGGCCGTCGCCGTATGCAGGGTGAGCGAGCCTTCCCAGGTGGCGAACCGGACGTAGCAGGGCGGGAAGTGGTCGACCGGGTATTCGACCGCCTCGACCTCGAGAAGGCCCTCGATGGATGCGAGCGAGAGCTCGCGACTGCCGGGTGTGGTGGCCAGGCCGGCGGTCAGCTCGCGCGGACACGCGGTGCTCAGCTCGGAAAGCGCGTGGGCGATGTGGCGATCGAGCGTGTCGTCGTCCCAGCGGTCGCTTGCGGGGTCGCCGAGGTCGATGCGGAGGCGGGTTCGGATGTCGCTGAGGGTGGCCATGCGCGCGACGGTAGTAAGGGCGAGGTACAGCGCAAAGCGCCTGGTGACACAGAGCGATTGCCGTCAGGCCTGCGTGTGCAACACTCGATTCAACTCACTTACCGGAGCACCCGAGGGCCATGCACCCGTGGCACGACATCGCGGTCGATCCCGAGAAGATCGAGACGCATCTCCCGGTGGTCATTGAGATCCCGGCAGGCAGCAAGAACAAGTACGAACTCGACAAGGCGAGCGGCATCCTCAAGCTCGACCGCGTTCTCTACAGCTCGGTCCGCTACCCGGCGAACTACGGCTTCATCCCGCGCAGCTTCTGCGACGATGGCGACCCGCTGGACGTGCTGGTGCTCGGCCAGGAGCCGGTCCACCCCCTGACCCTGATGCACGTGCGGCCCATCGGCCTCATGCACATGCGCGACCAGGGCAAGGCCGACGACAAGATCCTCGCGGTCCATGCGCACGATCCGGCGGTGGACCACATCAAGGAGCTCGACCAGGCGCCGCCGCACGTGATGACGGAGATCCACCGCTTCTTCCTGGACTACAAGGTACTGGAGGAGAAGGAGGTGGTGGTCGACCCATTCCAGGGCCGGGAGCACGCCATCGCCGTCATCCGCCAGGCGCTGGCCGACTACTGGACGATGCGCGCCAGCGAGAAGTGACGCGAACTGCGAAGTCCCAAGCCCGAAGTGCGCCCGCGCGTCGCTACGTGACCCCGGCGTGGAGCAGACCGGCGCCGATACCGGCGAGCACCAGCCAGGCGCTGTTCGGGTTGAAGCGGATGAGCACCGCGGCCCCGATGAAGAAGAGCGAGATGGTGTACCAGCCTTCGAGCACTTCGCTGGCAAGCTCGAAGGTGACCACTGCCATAAGAGCGAGAGCGGCCACATTCACACCGTCGAGGAACGGGGCCGCCCAGCGTGACCGGCGGAGGCGCGGGACGAGCGGATGGGTGAGCGTGACCAACACGAACGAGGGCAGGAAGATGCCGGCTGATGCGGCGAGCGCTCCGGGCAGGCCGTCGATCACGTAGCCGGCGAAGGCGGCGCTGGTGAAGAGCGGGCCCGGCGTGAACTGCCCGACCGCGATCGCATCGATGAGCTGCTGCTGCGTGAGCCAGCCACGGCCATCCACGAATTCCGCCTGCATGAACGCGACGAGCACGTAGCCGCTCCCGTAGAGCACGGCGCCGATCTTGAGGAAGGCGAGGAACAGTTCGAGGAGCGAGTAGGCGGCTGGCGTGGTAGCCGCGAACGAGACTACGGGCCACGGTACCGGAAAGGGCAGCAGCGCGAAGTCGCGCCGGCGAAACGGGCCACGGATCTTGTTGAGCGGCTGTCCGGCCCGGGGCAGCGGTGGAAGGTTGCGCCGGCTCTGCCCTGTGAGCGCCCAGATCGCAAGGGACACGATCAGCATCGCCCCCCCGGCGCCCAGCAGCAGCACCACCTCGTTCATCCCGGCAATGGCCAGGGCGACGACGACCGCCCCGAGGAAGAGGGTTTCGTAGCCCCGGAAGGCGGTGCCGCGCAGCCCCCAGATCGCCTGGATGATGACCGCCAGGATGAACGGCTGGATGCCCAGGATGATGCCTTCGCCGGCTGGCGTGTCGCCATACCGCACGTAGGCCCAGGCCAGGACCGTGACGATGACGATGGCGGGAAGAACGAAGGCGAACCCCGCCAGCCAGAGTCCACGCCAGCCAGCCCGAGAGGCGCCCAGGTGCATCGTCATCTCGGTCGAGTTGGGGCCCGGGATCAGGTTGGTGACCCCGAGCATGTCGATGAACTCCTGGTCCGAGACCCAGCCGCGCTGGTTCACCAGCTCGCGCCGCATGATCGCGATGTGCGCCGCCGGGCCCCCGAAGGCGATGCACCCCAGCCGGAAAAAGTAGCGGAGGACCTCGCCGAGTGAACCTGGAGAGGAGGGGGGCATGAGGGTGAAGCTTACGCGGCGCCGGTCTTCCGTTGGCGAACGGCGGCGGTTTACTCGCCGGGTTCCTTCTTCGCCTCGGCGACCAGCCGGTAGCCCACGTTGCGCACGGTCTCGATGAAGGCGTGGCCCCGGATTTCGATCTTCGCCCGGATGCGCCTGATGTGGACGTCAACCGTCCGCGCCCCGCCGAAGTAGTCGTAACCCCAGACGCGGTTCAGGAGCTGCTCGCGGGTGAAAACACGGCCGGCGTTCATCGCCAGGAAGCGCAGCAGCTCGTACTCCTTGAACGTCATCACCAGCGGCTCGTCGTCGACCGTCACGCGGTAGTTCGAAAGGTCGATGGCAAGGGCGCCGCAGCGCACGTAGTTCTCGCTATCGACGCCGTGCTTGCGCCAGAGCGCGCGCTCGATGCGGCGCGCCAGCTCCTCGGTCGGGCTCCCGACGAGCGCGAAGTCATCGATGGGCAGGTCGACGGTGATGCGGTCGAGGTGATCGACGGTGGTGAGGGCGATGAGGATGGTGCCCTCCTCGCTGTAGGCGCCGCTAAGGATGCTGAAGGCTGCGGGGGGAATGTCGCGAAGGTCCAGGACGATGACGTCGGCCCTGGGGCCGGTTTCGTCGTTGGCGAGGCGTTCGGGCGCGATGGCGGGGGCGGAGAACCCGGCGCGTTCCAGTTCGGGCCCGAGCCGGGCCACGTCCGGGTGGCGGGTAACCAGGAAGACCGTACGCATGCGCGTGTTTTTCCCCTCTTACCCAAGCCAGTATAGTCCCGCCCGCGCGTGATACAGCCGGCGGCCGCGTGAAATCCATGTGAAATGTGTCACGAGCCGCCACGGCCACGATCGCCAGGGGCCGGCAGGAGCCGGGACCTATCCGCGGACGATGCGCTTGAGCCCGCGCAGCACCAGCCACGCGGTGAAGCCGGCCGCCAGGATCACGGGCACCGCCGAGACAGGGTCGCGGACGCGTTGGAATTCGGCGCGCCCATCCTTGATCTCGATGAAGCCGAGCGGCGAGGTCATCGCGCCGCCACCGCCCCCGGAGCCTTCGCCGATTTCTCCCGTCTTCGAGCTTTCCTCGATGCCCCGCCCGGAGCCGCCGCCGAACCCGAAGCGAACCTTGGCAACGGGAATCACGGTCACGCCGTCGCGGTCGATCGGCTCGCCGAAGGCGGCGTGGGCGCCGGCGCGCACGCCGACCTTGTTCGCCAGTGCTTCGATAATGTTGTCCGCCGTTCCGGCGGCCGCTTCCTGCGCCTCGCGCAGCACCCGGCTCAATTCGTCGCCCATGGGGGTGCCTCCGTGTGAACGTGCCCTGCATGGTGCGCTCTTGCGGCGGGCGTTTCAACCCGGCCAGGGAGCGCTGGGGCGCGACTAGTCGCGGATGGTGCCGGCGTTCTTGCTGCCCCGGCTCCTGGCCGCCGTCCAGGTGCTCGATTCGCGGTCCCAGGAGTTGGCGAACTGCCGTTCGGCGCCGCAGAGGCAGGCTCCCGCCGAGGTAGGCCCACCCTGGGCCTCGATTCGCCAGCGATGGATGTGCTCGCCATCGGTCGTTGCCGCGCCTGTTGGTCGTGTCACCGGCTTTTCCTTTCGATGGGCGTTGCCGGACCATGGTCCGGGTGGGGCAGCGGCCCACTCCTGCTAAGGAGCGGGCCACCGCCGTTGTAACCGGGTCCTAGTAGCGGCGGCCGCCGCCACCACCGTATCCGCCGCCTCCGCCGTAGCCGCGGCGCTCTCCGCGCTCGGCCGGGGGCTTCGCCTGGTTCACCGTGAGGCTGCGGCCCCGCAGGTCGGTCCCGTTCAGCCCCCGAATCGCCGATTCCGCCTCGGCCTGGTTGTCCATCTCCACGAAACCAAAGCCGCGCGAGCGGCCGGTCTCCCGGTCCTTCACCACCTGTGCCGTGCGCACGCTGCCGTACGCCGAAAATGCAGTCTGGAGGTCGTTGTCTGTGGCGTCGTAACTCAGGTTACCGACATAGATGTTCATGGTTTCGTTCTTCCCTTCCTGGCGGACCACGTCGGCGCGGTTCCGCCGGCCGTCGCGAAGGCGCGAACCCGGTTCCACTCTCTACAGAACCGGACGAATCGAGACGAAACGCGAGGCTGTGGGGAGGAGAGGCCGGACATCGCGGCCATCGCGAAAACCAACGCCGGCGCTCTTACCTGGCCGGCGTCCCTTCTACCGTACCCTACTTTCGCTTCGCGCGTCTCGCCGGCCCTTCACCCTCTCCGGCGCCGCCACGTACCCTGTACGTGTGTCACGCCTCGCCGCCATCCTTACCCTGGGCTGCAAGCTGAACCTGGCCGACTCCGAGGAGATCGCCCGCGGGCTCCGCGCATCCGGCTACCAGGTGGTCGACCGCCTTTGCGAGGCCGATGCCTACGTCATCAACACCTGCTCGGTCACCCATGTGGCCGATGCGAAGTCCCGCAAGCTGATCCGCTCGGTCCGCCGCATCGCCCCCGGGGCACGGGTTACCGTGACCGGTTGCTATCCGCGGTCCGCCGGCTTCCACGCCGCAACCGCGCTGGGCGCGGACCTGGTGGTGGGCACGCGCGATACCGATAAGCGCGAGCTCGTCGGCTTCCTTTCGGGCGAAACGACGGTGGCCCCGGTCGCCGAACAGGGCGGCCCCCTGCACACGCGCGCCTTCGTGAAGGCCCAGGAAGGCTGCAACGACGTGTGCGCGTTCTGCATCGTGCCGCAAACCCGCGGCCGCGAGGAGTCGCGCTCGATCGCGCGCGTGGTGGAGGAAGTGAACCGCGCCGTCGAATCGGGCGCCCGCGAGGTGGTGATCACCGGCACGCAGCTTGGGGCCTGGGGGCGCGACCTCGACCCGCCGCTCAAACCGCACCACCTCATCTCCGGCATCCTCGAAGGGACCGAAGTGGTGCGCCTGCGGTTCAGCTCGCTCCAGCCCCAGGACATCACACCGGAGCTGCTCGCCCTCTGGCACGACCCGCGGCTCATGCCCCACTTCCACCTGGCACTCCAATCCGGCAGCGAGGCGACCCTCCGCGCCATGCGCCGCCGCTACACTGCCGCCGGGTTCATCGATGCGGCGGCGCGCATCAAGGCGGCCGTCCCCGGCGCGGCGATCACCACCGACGTCATCGCCGGATTCCCGGGCGAGACCGAGGCGGACTTCGAGGCTACGCTCGCGCTCTGCCGGGAGGTTGGGTTCGCCCGTCTCCACTGCTTCCCCTACTCGCAGCGTACCCGGACCACGGCCGCGCGGCTGCCCGGCCAGCTGCCCCCACCCGTGAAGCAGGAGCGGATGGCGCGCCTCCTCGCCCTTGGCGAGGAGCTTTCGCTGGCCTTCCGCCGTGAGCACCTGGGAACCGTCCGTCCGGTCCTCTGGGAGAGCGAGCGTCCGGCGGGCCAGGGCGGCGAGCCGCTCTGGTTTGGCCACACCGATAACTACATCCTTGTGTATGGAACTGGCACGAATTTGCTCAATCGCGTTACGCCGGCCGTACTTGGCGAGGTGTACCATGACGGAGTGCGGGGGTACTCCCCCATGGAGTCCGTATGAACGCCGTTCGCCGCATTCTGCTCGCCCTCCATAGCGTCTTGCTCCTCGCTGCCGTGGGCGGCCTCATCGCCCTCACCTGGAACCAGGACAAGAAGCTCGACCTGGAGGTCGGGGATTTCAACCTGCAAGGATTCGTGGACGCCTCCGATGGTGCGAAGTGGGCCGTCACGGGCGTGCTCGCGGGAATCGCGCTGTTCGGGTTCCTCACCCTGCTCGCCGCCATCCTGCGGCCATCGAAAGCGGCGAGCCGCGGCACCCTTCGCATGAAGCAGGCCGATGGCGGAACCGTTGTCGTGACCGCCAGCGCGATCGAAACCCTGTTGCGCGATGAGCTCGAACGGCTCCCCGAGATCCGCCGGGTGACCCCCACCGTGCGCGTGTCTTCCGGCGCGGTCGATACCGGGCTCGATGCCACGATTGAGCCAAGCGCGAGCATCGCCCACGCCACGCGCGTCCTCGGCGACGGCGTCGCCACCGTCCTCAAGGACCAGGTTGGCGTCACGAGCGTGCGCCGGCCAACGATCCGGATCTCGTACGACGAGCTGGCCGCGCGCCCCGCCGGGACCGTGCCAGGGCCGCGCTTCGAACAAGACGCCCGGCCGCTGTATCCTGCGACGGTCAGCGGGCCCGCCCACTCCGAACAGCCCGCCGACGAGGAACCCGCTCCGCATGACTGAACCCCCGCACACACGGCCTCCATCGACCAACGAACTGCCGTGGGTGATGGAGGCCCTCCTCTTCGTGGCCGAGGAGCCGCAGCCACTGGCGGCGCTCGCGCGCGCGGCGGGCGTGAGCGATGCGGCCGCCCGCAAGGCGCTGCACCAGCTGGCCGCCGACTACGAGGCGCGCGGACTCCGCGTGCTCGAGGATGGGCAGCGCTACCAGCTTGGCGCGGCGCCCGAGTTCGCCCCGTACATCGAGAACATGCTGGGCACCGGCCCCGGGCAACGGCTCACCCGCGCCACGCTCGAAACGCTCACCATCATCGCCTACAAGCAGCCCTGCACCCGCGCCGAGATCGAGGCAATCCGCGGCGTCAACAGCGATCGCCTCGTCGCCATCCTCGAGCAGCGGGGGCTGATCGAGAACGTCGGCACCGGCGAAGGCCCCGGGCGGCCAAAGCTCTACCGGACCACGATGCGCTTCCTCGAACATTTCGGCATCAAGAGCCCGCGGGAGCTGCCCCCGCTGCCCGCCGTGGAGGAAGAGGCCCCCGTCGAGGCGGAAATCTAATCCGGGGCCAACCGCGAGACGCGGGGCTCACTGCTTCTGCAAATTCCCGAGTAGTGTGACGCGCTTCACTATCCCACATTGACGTCGATCTCGGCCGTGGCCTAGTCTCCGTGCCGCGCCAGGTCAGGCGGGCGTCTGCGGCGTTGTGTGTCCTGCGCGAAACCACACCTCAGAAGGACGCAGATGAGCGCACCACTTGGCGTCGCCGCGGTAGACCGCGAAGAACTACGCGCCCGTATCTCGGACAAATACCGCGACGTAGCCCTCAACCCCGAACTCGGCTTCCACTTCCACACCGGGGCTCCGCTGGCTGCCATGCTGGGTTACCCCGCCGGGGTGATCGCATCGCTCCCGCCCGGCACCGTCGAATCGTTCGCTGGGACCGGCAACCCCTTCCTCTTCGGCGACCTCCATCCCGGCGAGACCGTCGTCGACATCGGCTGTGGCGGGGGTTTCGATACGCTCATTGCCGCCGGTCAGGTGGGCCCTGCCGGCCGCGTCTTCTCCGTGGATATGACCCCCGAAATGCGCGCCAAGACCGTCGCTGGAGCGGACGCCATGGGCTTCTCCCAGGTCGAAGTGCTCGAGGGCTTCGCCGAGGACCTCCCCGTCGCCGATGCTACCGCCGATGTGGTCATCAGCAACGGCGTGATCAACCTCTGCCCCGACAAACAGGCGGTCTTTCGCGAAATGTACCGGGTGCTCAAGCCCGGCGGCCGCATCCAGGTCGGCGACATCCTCGTCCACAGGGAAGTCCCGCAGGAGGCGAAAGACGACATCGAACTCTGGAGCGGCTGAATTGCCGGTGCTCTGCTGGAAGCAGAGTGGAGGCAGATCCTGCAAATCGTCGGGTTCGTCGACGTGGTCATGTCCAACGAAGTCGACGTGTTCTCGGGGAGCAAGCACGAATCCGACGCCGCCGAGTTCGAAACCCGCGGCGTCACGGTCTTCGCCCGCAAGCCGGCCGCCTGAACCGCCGCCGCGAGCTCCTGCCCGCTCACGGCGACACCCGCGCTTTGCCCGGGCCTCGTATCAGGCGCGCCCCTTCAAGATCGCCCGCCAGTAGAGCGCCGGCAGCACATTCCGCTTGAAGAGGTACATCGACCGCCGCTCCTTTGATTGGTCGAACTTGAAGGTCGACTGCGGCTTGAGGTCGTAGTCGAACTCCGCCATCACGAGCTTTCCGTAGCCGGTCACCAGCGGGCAGGCGGTGTAGCCGTCGTAGACGGCCTGGGCGTCGTTGCCGAGGATGGCTGCCACCAGGTTCTTGACCAGCACCGGCGCCTGCTTCCGGATAGCCGCCCCCGTCTTGCTCGTTGGCAGGCTGCTCGCATCGCCGATTCCGAAGACGTTCGCGTAGCGCGTGTGACGAAGTGTCCCGCGGTCCACATCGATCCAGCCCTCGGCGTTCGCGAGCGGGCTGTTCCGGATGAAGTCTGGTGCGCTCATCGGCGGTGTCACGTGGATCATGTCGTACTTCACCGTCGTCAGCTCACCGCTGTCCAGGTTTTTGAAGTCCGCCTCCTTCGCATCCCTGCGGATGGCCACGAGCTCCGTCCGGAGGCGCAGGTCGATCTCCTTGCGTTCGACGACCCGGTACAGCGTCTTCTCGTACTTCTCGACCGAGAAGAGCTTCGCCCCGCCGTTTGCGAAGATGATCTTCGTCCCCTCGCGCACGCCGGCCCGCCGGAACGCGTCGTCGGCAAGGTAGGCGATCTTCTGGGGGGCCCCGCCACACTTGATCGGTGTGCTCGGCTGGGTGAAGACAGCGGTCCCTCCCTGGAACGTCCGGATGAACTCCCAGGTCTTGTCCACCGTGTCGTACGAGTAGTTGCTGCAGACGCCGTTCTTGCCGAGCGCCTCGGGGAGGCCCGGGATCGCGTTCCAGTTGAGCTGCATTCCGGGCGCTGCCACCAGGAAGTCGTACTCGATGCGCTTTCCACCGGAGGTGACCACGGCGCTCTCATCGGGCCGTACCTCGGCCACGGCATCCTGGATCCACGCCACACCCTTCGGGATCACCGATGCCTCCGGCCGGGCTGATTTCTCCTTCGGGAACACCCCGCCACCCACGAGCGTCCAGAGCGGCTGGTAGTAGTGCGTCGCTGCCGGGTCGATGATGGCGACATCGAGGCCCTTGAGCTTGCGGCGCAGGCGTGCCGCCACGCTGATGCCGGCGTTGCCGCCCCCGATGATGACCACCTTGTGGTGTGCGGTCCCCGTTGCCGTTCCGTTGCCTGACATTGTTGCCTCGCCTCGTTGCACGCCCGCCGCGGGCGGACTACTTCATAATGTTGACCGATGAAGTCAAGTATATGGTCCACTCCACCAAACCCACGCGTGCCCCCGATATGATCGTGGTCATACTCCGCCCCCTGCACCGCGTGCGGCCGGAGAGGATCCTGCGTATGCCCCTGGACTGTTACGACTGGCGCCGCGCCGCGTAATCGCTGTAGCCGCCTTCGAACACCCGCAGCTCGCCCTCGCGCACCTCGAAGATGCGGTCGGCCAGCCGGTCCAGCAGGTAGCGGTCGTGCGACACCACGATCACCGCGCCCTGGAATTTTTCCAGCGCTTCTTCGAGCACTTCCGCCGCCGGGATGTCGAGGTTGTTCGTCGGCTCATCGAGCACGAGGCAGTTGGCGCCGATCTGCATCAGCCGCGCGAGCTGCACCCGGCTCTTCTCGCCCCCGCTCAGCGTCGCGATCCGCTGGCTCGTCGCGTCGTACGGCAACAGGAACCGCTGCAACTGCGCCACGGCTTCACCTTCGTACATCGGCTTCACCTCGCGCAGCGCCTCCACCGGCGTCTGGTTGAAGTTCAGCGTCTCGTGCTCCTGCGAGTAGTACCCCGTCTTGATGCTCGGCCCCGTCCACACCTCGCCCCCGTCTGCCGGCAGCTGTCCGAGGATGAGCTTCAGCAGCACCGACTTGCCCGCGCCGTTCGGCCCCACAATCCCCACCCGCTCGCCGTTCATGATGGTCGCGTTCCCATCGATCAGGATGACCTTGTCGTCGAAGGCCTTCTCCAGGCGGCGCAGTTCGACCGCCTTCGCGCCGCCACGGTTCGCCGGCCGGAAGTTCAGCGACATCCTCCGGCGCTCCAGCACCGGCCGCTCTACCTTGTCCATCGAGTCGATCTGCCGCTGCTTGTTCCGCGCCTGCTTGATGTGGCGCTCGTCGATGACGATCGAGGCCCACAGCTTGAAGCGCGCAATCGCCGCCTCCAGCCGCTGGATCTCCTTCTGTTGGGCGACATAATCTTGCTGCTGCTTCAACAGCGCCAGCTCCCGCTGGGTCACGTACGAGGTGTAGTTCCCCTCCCACCGCTTCAGCACCACCCCGGCCTCGCGCGAGTAGTCGAGCTCGCAGATCACGTTCACCGTCTCGTCGAGCAGGTACCGGTCGTGCGACACGACAACGACGCAGCCGTCGAACCCGCGGATCACCTGCTCCAGCATGGCCTTCCGGTCGAGGTCCAGGTGGTTGTCCGGCTCATCCAACAGCAGCAGGTCCGGCTCGCCCAGCAGGCACCGGGCGATGCCGATGAGCTTCCGCTGCCCGCCCGAGAGCAGCTCCATCGGGCGTTCCCACGCGTCTTCGTCGAACCCGAGCGACCGCAAGAGCGCTTCCGCCCGGTTGCGGATTGCGCCGCCGCCCGCCTTCTCGAACCGCTCCAGCAGGTCGGAGTGTTCGTGCAGCACGCGGTCGAACGCGTCGGGGTCGGCAAGCACCTCTGGGTCGGCCATCTTCCGCTCGACTGCGGTCAGCTCCGCCTCGATTCCCGCGAGGTCGCCGCTCGCCGCGAGCAGCTCATCGAAGGCGCTGCGGCTGGGCTCCCCGGCGTACTCCTGCGGGAGGTACGCCACCTGCAGCCCCCGCCGGAAGGTCACGGCCCCCGCATCGGGGGCATCGATGCCGGCGAGGACGCGCAGGAGCGTGGACTTGCCCCAACCGCTTGGCCCAACCAGCCCGATCTTCTCGCCATCCTGCAGCGACCACGAAAGGCCGCGGAAGATGGTGCGCCCGCCGTGGATGCGCGACACGCTGGCAAGATCAGCAACGATCATCCGCACATTGTCCGCGAACGGCGTCCCATCGCGGATCCGCCAAACGGGGGAGAGGACACTCGCAATCTCCAGACCGGATGTCGCCGACCGCCAGACCGCAGGCCAGGGAAGTGCGGAGGGCCGGGGCCAGCGCCTAGAGCCTGCTCACCACGATCAGCGGCAGGGGAGATTGCCTGAGCAGCGAGATGGCGGTGCTCCCACCCCACAGCCGCCGCCGCAACCGGTGGCTCGACGTGGCCAGCGCCAGTGCATCCGCGCTCACCTGGCTCGCTATCTCGAGCACCCGGGGCAGCACCTCGGCGTCGCCGGCGACTCGCTCCAGGCGCCCGGTGACGGAGTCGTTCGGCGAAAGGAGGCCGGCGATCCGTTCAACCCGGTGTTCGAATGCCAGCCGGTCCAACACGGTGGCGTCATCGCCCGAGTTCACGTGGAGCACGGTCACGCGCGCCTCGGCGGCAGCTACCGCGGGGTGCAGGAGCCGCGCCAGCGAGGCCGCCCCAACGGCGTCGTCCGAGAGGAACAGGATGCGGTACCCATCCTCGCCCGCCGGGGGCACGGTTGCCGGGCCGCAGAGCAGGAGCGGCAGGTGGTCGCGGTCGAGCACCTCGAGGGCGGTGCTGCCGAGGAGTGATCGCCGCCAGCCCCCAATGCTGCTGCGCGTCGCCAGCGCGAGCATCACCGCACCCTCCTCGGCCGTTGCCCGGATCAGTGCCGGGCCGGTCTTCTCTCCGGCCGCAAGGTAGACCGTCCGCATGCGGCCGCCCACCTGGGCCAGTGCGGGCGCCAGCTCGCGTTCGAGCTTCGCGGCCCGTTGGGCAACGCGAAGACGCCCCTTGTCCGGCGAGATCGTTTCCTCGGGGATAGGGTCCACCACGTGGATGCCCACGACCTCGTGCGCGAACGCCCGGGCGAACGCGCCGGCGTGTTCGAGCGCCAGTAACGATTGGTGCGAACCATCGAGCCCAACCACCACGCGTGCCATGGAAGCCTCCTACTCGCCCTGGCTCTGCGCGCGTACTTTACGCAAGAGCAGCTCGGCCGGGGCATCGGCCACGCCGAACCGCCGCAGCGTATGCCGGCTCATTTCCATCGCCAGTTCGAGTTCGCCCACCACTGCCTGGTTCGCGCCCTGGCCTTCGATGTGGCGCCGCTCCGGCTGGCTGTGAGTGCGCACGACGATGTCGATATCGGCGTTGCGCTCGCGCGCGACCTCCACGATGCGGCGGATGGAGAGCGGGTCCGGGATGGCGGCGATGAGGATGCGGGCACGGTCGATCCCGGCGCGTTCGAGGATGACCAGGTTCGAGGCGCTGCCCTGCAGGACCGGGACGCCCTGCTCGCGCAGCGCGGCCACGGCACCCGCATCCTGCTCGATTACCACCACGGGGATGGCCTGTTGATGGATCGCCTCGTACACCACCCGCCCCACCCGCCCGTACCCGCAGAGGATGGCGTGCTCGGCGAGGTCCGCCGCCGGCACATCGTCCGGGAGTGCCGCCAGGGGTGGCAGCGGAAGCTGGCGCTCCACGATCCGTCCCAGTGGCTGCGCCGTCGCGAACACCGCCGGCGCCAGGACGATCGAGATCGCCGCACCCGCGAGCATCAACCCGAATACGTCCGACGAGATCGCGTCGAGGTCGGTCCCCAGCCTGGCCAGCAGAAAGGAGAACTCCGCCGACTGCGCCAGGATGGCGCCGGTCAACACCGCCGTCCGCCCCCGATAGCCGAACGCCAGGGTGATAAGCCCCGACATGGTCCCCTTGAGCCCAACGATGAGCATTACGGTCAGTGCGACCAGCCACAGGTTGTCGAACACCACCTGGACATCGATCAGCATCCCCACCGAGACGAAGAACAGTCCGGCGAACAGGTCCCGCAGCGGCGCCAGCCTCCCCTCGACTTCGTGCGAGACATCGGAACGGCCCACGAGGATGCCGCCCACGAAGGCGCCCAGCGCCACCGAAATCCCGAACGCTTCGGCGAGGTAGGCGACCCCGAGCGCGACACCCGCCGCCGCGAAGGTGAACACCTCGACATTGCCGATGGCCGAAATGCGCTCGAAGAACCGTGGCAGCAGGAACAGCCCCGGCGGGATTACCAGGACCAGGAATACCACCGCCAGCCCCAGCGCCTTCGCGAGGTCGCTCGCGAGTGTTTCGGTCGAGCCGTTCGCGAGCGTCGTCAGGATGACGACCAGCGCCACCGTGCTGAAGTCCTGCACGGTCGACCAGGCAAGGCTGATCCGGCCGTGGACCGAATCGAGGTCGCCGCGTTCGGAAAGCACCTTCGAAAGGACCGTGCTGGATGAGTTGGAGATGACCGCCCCGAAGAACAGCGATTCGAGGCGCCCGAACCCCACGGCGATCCCCACGCCATAGACGATGGCGATTGTCGCGACCACCTGCAGCCCTCCGCCCACCACCGCGACGCCCCCGACGCGCCGCAGGTCGCTGAACGAGAGCTGCACCCCGATGGCGAACATGAGGAAGACGATCCCCACGTCCGCCATCTCCTCCACCGTCGGCACGTCGGCCACGAATCCCGGGGTGTGCGGGCCGATGACCAGCCCCGCCAGGATGTAGCCAAGCACGAGCGACTGCCGCAGGAACGCGGCGCCGAGCGCGCCGATACCGGCTGCGCCGAGCGCGAACGCAAGCGTGACGAAGAGATCGGCGTCGCCCAGGGCGGCACTCCTCGGGTGGGATTCACAAGGCTGGTCGGCGGGGACGAAAACGCGGGCCCGGACCCGCACCCTTCAGGATACGGGAAAGTGGTTGGGTTGCGGCTAACAGTTGCGTGTCAGTCGCGCCCCCTCCGGGGGCGGGACTACGCCTCGCGATTCGGTTGCCGCCCCCGGCACTGGCCATGCCGCGCACCCCGGGAACGGTCGGACCGGCCGGGGATTCGCTCGGAAGGCGAGCTCAGGCCGCCTCGTCCTGTTCCGGGTGGTAACCGGGGTTGTCGATCGAGGCGATGGCGCATTTCGTGTGTTCGAACACGTTCCCGGGGCCCAGCAACTCCAGGATGCCGAACCGCTCGAGGAGCGGCCGCATCTCCGGCTGGATCGCCGTCAGGATGATGCGGCCGCCGTGGTTGCGCCGGTGCTCGATGATCCCTTCGAGCGTGAGCATCCCCGAGGTATCGATGTGGTGCACATCCTTCATCCGCAGGATCAGCGGCCGCTGCACATCGCCCTGCAGCTGGTATTCGAACGCCGATGCGCTGTGGAACGAGAGCAGCCCCTGGGCGGTGAAAAAGTCGATATCGGGCCGCGACTTGATGAGATCCCCCAGCTCGGGCGAGACCTGCGCGATCCGCCCGCTCGCATCGGGCAGCATCGCCGCCGCCGCCGGTACCCGCACCAGCCGCCGCACCAGCAGCACCGTGGAGGCCAGCACACCGAAGCCGATCGCATAGGTGAGGTCGAAGAACAGGGTGATGAAGATGGTCGCCAGCAGGACGACGAGGTCCTCGCGCGGGGCCCGGCGGATGAGCTTGGTGACCTCGGGTACCTCGGCGATGCGCCATGCGATGACGAACAACACCGCTGCCAGCGTGGTCATCGGGATGTGCCCCGCCAGCGGGCCCAGCACCAGCGTCAGCATGAGCACCGTGAGCGAGTGGAACACCCCGGCCATGCGCGAGGTGGCACCCGCGCGGATGCTGGCGGCCGTGCGCGCGATCGCCGCGGTGGCTGGGATGGCGCCGAACACCGGCCCAACCAGGTTGGCGATGCCCTGCCCCCGGAGCTCCGTGTTCGGGTCGTGACGGACGCGCTGCGAGGCCATGCCATCGGCCACAACCGCGCTCAGCAGCGATTCCACGGCGCCGAGGATGGCGATCGCGATCGCCGGCTGGATCAGGTCCAGGAACATCCCCATGTCCCAGAAGCCGAGAGACGGCTTCGGCAGCTCGCGGGGGAGGTCGCCGTACTTGCTCGCCAGGGTTGGCGTATCAACGCCGAAGGCCCACGTGGCCGCCGTCACCGCAACCACCGCCACGAGCGCTGCCGGGACCCTGGCGACCACGGGGATGCGGGGCGAGCCGATCAACACCGCGAGCGAGGCCAGACCCACCAGCGGCGTCGTCCAGCCGATGCTGCCCAGGTGCTGGAGCGTGTCCCACGTCTTCGCGTGGAAGTGCTCGAGCTTCGGGTCGGTGCCGGTGACGGCGAGGAACGTATTGACCTGCCCGAAGATGATCGAGAGCGCGATGCCCGCGGTGAAGCCGATGATCACCGTCCCGGGCATGTAGCGCACCAGCGCGCCGAACTTGAGGCGGCTCATGACGAGCAGGAGCGCACCGGCCATCAACCCCACCATGGGCAGGGCGGCCGGACCATGGACGAGCACGACATGGCTCAGAAGCGGGACCAGCGCGGCGGTTGGCCCGGTGATGTTGAACCGCGACCCGCCGAAGATGGAGGCGGCGGCACCCGCGAACACGGCCGTGTAGAGCCCGGCGATCGGGGGCACCCCGACAGCCACCGCGAGGGCGATCGAGAGCGGGAGGGCGATGATGCCGGCCACCAGGCCCGCGATGGCGTTGGTGCGGATTTCGGCCAGGGTGGGGAGCGCCACACGCCGGGGGGCAGCCAGCGCCACGGGCACGGAAACGTGCACGAATCGACCTCATCGGTTGGTTCGCTTCCGTGGCCTGCGAGGTGAGCTGACGGGTTCGGGCGGAAGTGCCCGTCCTTCCGGCGTACCGGAAGGATTCACCCCAGGAGTGGGTCCCCCGCTCCGCCCGCCCGGCGGATTCGGCCGGCCACCCCGAGGGATGGCCTCGTGCATAAAGCATCGGTGGAACGGATAGCGGGGTCTATGGACGCGAATGTCGGGATTTCGGTGTGGCGTTTCCGCCTTCGTGAGCCGCCCGCACACCGTCCGCCTTGTCGCGCCGCTCTCGCGTAACTAGTATCTCGCCGACGGCATGACAGTGGGGGACAGGACACATGGCAACGGCACACCAGGATCGCCCGGCGCTCTGGCCGGAGATCCGGATGCTGCTGCTCGCGGCGATGGCGATTTTCGCCTACACCGTCGGCATCGGCATCCTCAACGGCACCGACCTGGTTGACTTCGACCAACGGCGCATCCTTTCGCACGTCCACGGCGGTACGCTCGGCTGGCTCACACTCGGCGTGTTTGCGGCGGCGCTCTGGCTCTTCGGCCAGGGCCCGGAGGTTCGCCGGCGCGAGCGGCAGATCATCCGCGGGCTCACCGCGGCGGCGATCCTTGCCGTCGTCGCCTACGTCGTCGCCTTCGCGCTCACCTACGGAGGATGGCGCCCGGCACTTGGGACCGCCACCACGGCGGTCATCGCCGGCCTCACGGGATGGGTGATCTACCGGGCGACGCGCGTCGAACTCGGCGTTCCACATCTCGGCTTTCTTGCCGCCCTTGGCACCTCGATCGTCGGCGGCGTGCTCGGGGTGCTGCTGGGGCTCGAAGCCGCCACCGGCGATAACTGGCTGCCCGAAGGCGGACAGGATGCACACCCGGCCACGATGGTGGTCGGTTTCCTCGTGCCGGTCGGCCTGGCCATGGCGGAATGGGCGTTCTTCTTCCCCAACCCGCCGAAGGCCACCCGGCTCGGCGCCATCCAGATGGCCTTCCCGTTCGCCGGCGGGTTCGTATTGATGCTGAGCCTGCTGCTCGACGTGACGGCCCTCGCGCCGGTCGCCATCCTCCTGCAGATCGGCGGCTTCGGGATCTTCCTGAGGCGCATGTGGCCCAACTTCCGGGCCGTCAACCTCAGGGAGGCCAGCCCGGGCCGCCACGCGCTCATGGCGGCGGTGGGGCTTGCCTTCGTGATCGGCCTCGCCCAGTACCTCGTCATCAAGTACGAGGGCGACTTCGATCGCGCCCCGACGCGGTACCTCCTCGCGCTCGACCACGCGCAGTTCATTGGCCTGATGACCAACTCGCTCTTCGCCATGCTCATGGCCGCGACCATCGGCCGCCGCGGCAAGCGGGTGGACCAGGCCGTCTTCATCCTGGTGAACGTGGGCATCGCCGGCTTCGTGATCGGCCTGCTCGGCGATTCGACGCCGCTCAAGCGCACGTTCACGCCGCTCATGGGAACGGGGCTCGTCCTTGGTCTCGCCGTGTACGCGGTCCGGCTGATCGAGCTGGCCGTGCCGGTCCTGAACCCGGCTTCGGCATCGGAAGTAGGAGCAACCGGGAAATAGTCATCGCAATTGTGCGATGACTGGCCCGCTCATGCTTGAATAGCGCAGTGGCGCTCACCCTTTCGGCCGGCATGCAGGCCGCGTTCTCGCGGCGGTGGCTCCAGGTGGCCGCTGCCGCGATGTTCATCAACACCAGCTACGGCACGCTCTCCTATGCGTTCAGCGTGCTGGTGACGAAGTCCGGGCCGGGCGGCGAGTTCGGCGCCGGCACCGTCTCGTTGGGGTTTGGGCTGGCGCTGCTCGTTTCGGGCGCCGCGGGCATCTTCGCCGGCACCATCGCCGACCTCCTCGGGACCCGCCGGCTGATGGCGGGTGGCGCGGTGGCAGGCTGCGCGGGGCTGGCGCTCCTCGGGGCGGTCCACGAGCCGTGGCAGTTCGTGGCCGTGATGGCGGCCGTGCTGGGGCCAGCGATGGCGGCCACCTTCTACGAACCGGTGTACGTGTTGATGAACCGCTGGTTCCCGGCGGAGGAGCGCCCTCGGGCCTATGGGGTGCTCACGCTGCTAAGCGGCATCTCCATCACCATTTTCACGCCGCTGACGCGCTGGCTGGTCGACGAGCTCGGGTGGCGCCAGGCGGTGGTGGTCCTTGGCCTCATCCTGCTGGGCATCGGCACGGCGGTGCCGGCGGTGTTGCGCGAACCGATGGACCGAAGGGAAAGTGCGCCGCGGCTTACCCCGCGGGGCTTCGCGCGCGAGGCGCGGGAGGGCGCGCGCCAGGCGAACGCCGCCTTCTGGACCTTCACGCTTGCGTTCGTCGTTGCGACGGTGGCCTTCAGCGGCTTCTCGTTCCACATGATCGCGCAGCTCGAGACGCGCGGGTTCGAGGAGACGGCTGTCGCCAGCGCCATCGCCATCACCGGCATCGTCAGCCTCCCGGCGCGGCTCATCCTGCCCATGCTTTCGGGCCGCGCCCCGAGCGCCACCTTGCTGGCGGCCTGCTTCGCGCTGCTTGGCGTTGCCGCCTGGCTCGCAAGCGTGGCCGGCGCCTGGTGGCAGGTGTGGGTGTACATCGCGGTGTTCGGCGCCGTATTCGGCGCCGTGTATCCCCTCCGTGCACTCGTCGTCTCGGAGCGGTTCGCCGGGCCGTACTTCGGGAGGGTCATCGGCCTGCAGGCGCTCTTCGTGGCCATGGCCCGCGCCTCCGGCCCGGTGGCGATCGGGCTCATCGGTACCAGCCAGTCCGCCTACGAGTTCGGGTTCCGGCTGGCGGCCGGCATGCTGGTGGTGATGGCGGGCCTCACCTGGTGGTCGATGCGGCGCTGACGCCGGGACGCAACGTTTTACACCCCGGTGACCCTTCTTCGTCCACCGGCGAGTAGTCTCCCCCGATGGCTCTACGCCGCTGGAACCCGGGCGACGCTGTCGTTATGCGGCACCGCCGTGAGCAGTACCGCTGGGCCGCGCCCATGCGGGTCGTGGAAGACCGCGACGACTTCGTTGCGCTCTACCTGCAGCCAGGGAGTGCCATCGTCCGCATGGGAGACGCCGATGGCCGCACGACGCGGGAGTTCGCCCGGGCGACGCACCTGGTGGAAGCGACCTGGGGGCTAAATCACGCGCTCCACCTGATCCGCGCCGGCGACCGCCACGCCACGGTGCTGCTCTGGGACGAACACAGCTGGGAGTTCCGCTGCTGGTACATCAACTACCAGGACCCGCTTCGCCGCTTCGCGCTCGGCTTCGAGACGATGGACCTGACCCTCGACACGCTCATCTCGCCCGACCGCACCACCTGGCGCTGGAAAGACGAGGATGAATTCGAGGACGGCATCCGGTTCGGGTGGTACACGCACGAGCAGCTGTCGGAACTCAAGGCCTATGGAGAAGGCGTGGTTGCCGCGGCCCTCTCCGGTGCACCGCCGTTCGATGCGGGCTGGGAGCGCTGGCGACCCGACCCGGCGTGGGAGCCCCTTACCCTTCCTGAAGATTGGGACGGGGGAATGGACTGACACCCCTTTACACGTAGTGCATCATGGATAGCGAGGGTTCTCCCGCGCTGTGTCCGCTCCACACCGGGAAACCCTCTTTTGCTGCCCCGCGCCCGCCGTGCCAGGCGAAAAGCCCGCCGGTGGCCAGACCAGGCGGGCTTTGCGAACTCTCACCAGGGAAGCGGTGGAGGAGACTCTGCTCAGGCGACTGCCGGCCGGGCGGTGATCCGCTGGCCACCGCCACCCGTGATGATCCTTGGGCCGTTGGAACGCGCGGCCACCAGGTCGCGCTGGGCTCGCCGCAGGAAGTCGCGCACCTCGAGCTCCCCTTCGTAGCCGCTCAGGGAGATGACCGGGAAGAGCTGGCTGGCGTGCTCCAGGGGAATGCAGGCGCCGAGCGCGGGCAGCAGGTCATCTGCCTTCTCGGCGGCCGTCTGGTCGCGGTCGTCGGCGATGATGGCGGCGAAGACCGGCCCCTGGAGGTGAGCGACGAAATCGCCCTCGCCCAGGCTCTGGCGCATGGCGCGCCCGACCGCGGGCATGAAGCGGTCCTCGGCGACCTTCACCCTGTCCCAGCCGCCAAAGTCGGTGAGCACCAGGGAGAACGCGCGGCCGTTGCGCACCGAGCGCATCATCTGGCGCCGCAGTTCGAAGACGAAGTGGCGGCTGTTGGGCAGGCCGGTGAGGTCATCCTCGTAGATCCGGCCGCGCATCTTGTCGAGGGCGCGGTGGAAGCGGCGGCCCTGCTCCGATTCCTCGTACCAGAACTGGACATGCGCGCCGGCGAAGAGGAGCGTGAACAGGCCGATCACCAGGAAGTTCGAACCGTTGCCCGTGATCAGCGTCTGGGCCTCGATGCAGAAGACCACCACCCAGAGGCCGAACGTCACCGGCCGGATGAGCCGGACGAGCAATGAGGACTCGACCGAGCCGAGTTCGCTCTGTTCCGCGGAGGGCAACAGGAATGCGCTCAGCATGGGCGGCTTGTTCATCGGTGAACCCCTGGTGTTCTCACTTACATAGGTCGAACGCCGAAGGGGCTCTCCACAGCCCGTGTGTGTAAACCGTGTGTAATTCCTTGCCGGCGAGCTACCGCTTGCGGGCTGGTGGCAGCGATTCCAGGTAGTCCTGGATGGCACGGGCGGCACGGCGGCCATCCGCCAGCGCCGTGACCACCAGGTCGGCCCCGTTCACGTTATCGCCCCCCGCGAACACGCCCGGGCGCGATGTCTGCCCGCGCCGGTCCACCTGGATGAGCGCCTTGCGGTCGGCCTTCAGGCCGCTCGTGGTCTGCGGGACTACCGGGTCGGCGCCGTAGCCAATGGCGATGGCCACCGCATCGGCCGGGATGATGAACTCGCTGCCCTTCACCGGGATGGGCCGCCGCCGGCCCGATTCATCGGGCTCGCCGAGCTCCATCCGCTGGCACTCGACAGCCGCCACATGCCCGCTTTCGTCGCCGATGATGCGGGTGGGCAGGGTGAGCATCTCGAACACCACGCCCTCTTCGCGCGCATTCTTGCGTTCTTCGCCCCGCCCCAGCATCTCCGCCTCCGTACGGCGGTAAACGCAGGTGACGTTCTGCGCCCCAACGCGCACGGCCGTGCGCACGCAGTCCATCGAGGTATCGCCGCCGCCGATGACGACCACGTTCGTGAGCTTCGGCAGCGGGTCGCGGAAATGCGCGGGCAGCTGCTCGGGTGCCAGGTTGCCGCGCACCAGGAACTCGGTCGCGCTGTAGACGCCCCGCAGGGTCTCGCCCTCGATCTCCATCTGGTTGCCGACGCCCGCCCCAGTGCCAAGGAAAACCGCATCGAAGCCCGAATCGAAGAGGCCGTCGATCGTCACGTCCCTGCCGACGTAGGTATTGCAGACGAACGTCACACCGAGTGCCTCGAGGTGCGCGATGTACTCATCGACGATGTTCTTGCGCATCTTGAAGTTGGGGATGCCGTACACGAGCACGCCGCCCGGTTCCGGCCAGAACTCGTAGACCGTCACCGCGTGACCCTGCATGGCGAGCTGTTCGGCGACGGCCAGGCCGGCCGGGCCCGAACCAATGACGGCCACGCGCCGGCCGCTCGGCTCGGGCAGGTAGCGCGGCATGGGATAGCCGTCCAGCTCTTGCCGCTGGTAGTCGGTGCAGAACGCCTCCAGCTTGCCGATGGTGACCGGGGGCTCTTTCTGGCCGCCCGGGCGGATGGCGAAGCCGACGACGCAGGCGCCCTCGCACAGCTTCTCCTGGGGGCAGAGGCGGCCGCACATCTCCGGAAGGTTGCTCGTCTCCCGGAACTTGTTCGCGGCTCCCTGGATGTCGCCCACTTCGAGCAGGGCGAACGCCCCGGGAATGTCGTTGTTCACCGGGCAGGCTTCCTGGCAGGGCGCCGAGGGGCACTGGATGCAGCGCGAGGCCTCGATCTTCGCCGCGTTCAGGTCGAACCCGATGTACGTCTCGTCGAAGTTCTTCTTACGGGCTTCGGGGTCCTGCTTGGGAACCGGCTGGACACTGATGGAGAGGCGGCGCGCGACTTCGTTGGTCATAAGCTCTGTGGGGCAACGCAGGGCGGAACCGGTTGGGCCCCGCCCCTGCGCGAATCCTTACTCAGGTGGTGCGTGTCGATCGTACTTGAGCCACCCGCGATGTCAACGAACCGGTGGCCCGCTGGACACCCGTCGTGCCGTGCCGCCTAATGCGGCAACCCCTTCCGCATGGAGAGAGCATGGCCCGTCTCGCTCACCTCAACCTCGAAGACCTGTCGCCCGAGCAACGGACGGTTGCCGATGCGATCATCAGCGGGCCGCGTGGAGGTCTTCGCGGACCCTTCGAAACCTGGCTCCGCGCGCCCGGGCTCGCCGATCGCGCCCAGAAACTTGGCGAGTACTGCCGCTTTAGCACCAGCCTCCCGCGCGACCTCTCCGAGTTCGCCATCCTCCTGACGGGCAAGCACTGGAAGGCGCAGTTCGAGTTCTGGGCGCACGCCCGGCTGGCGCGCGAGGCCGGCCTCCCCGACGACATCATCGAATCCATCCGCACCGGAGCCCGGCCGGCCTTCCGCAACGAGGCCCAGCGCGCCGTGCACGCCCTGGTGACCGAGTACTTCGCGACGAACCGCGTTGGCCAGGCCGCCTACCAGCAGGCGCTGGCGGCACTCGGTGAGCGCGGACTCGTCGAACTGGTGGGGATCGTGGGCTACTACTGCCTCGTCTCGATGACACTCAACGTGTTCGAGGTGGGCCTGCCGCCCGGGGAACCCGACCCGCTGCCATGACTTCTGCCATCCATCCGGCCGCTCGCAAGGGGCCGGTCGCCCGTCGCGGGGCTGTTGCCCGGCATGGTGAAATAGGGCCATGAAGATCCTCGTGACGACCGACGGCTCCGAGCGCTCGCTCTGCGTCCTCCCCCATGCGGCCCGGTTTGCCACCGCCCTGGGCGCCGAATTGGTGCTGGCGCGCGTGCTCGACCCGCGCACCGACGCATCGGGAGAGGTAGCACCGACGCTCGAGGAGGCGACCGGGCGCGTGCGCGAGCGCTGGGCCGCCGAACTGCGCGAGGTGCTCGCCGCGCGCGGCTTCGCCGGCGAGACCCACATCGCCGAGCGGCAGTGGGGAGAGGATATCCCCTCGGCCATCCACCGGGCTGCCGATGAACTCGAAGCAACCTTGATCGCGATGGATTCGCGAGGCACGGGCGCTATCCGCCACGCGCTCTTCGGGAGCGTGACCATGGGGGTCATTTCGAAGGCAGACCTGCCGGTGATGACGCTTGGCGGGTGCCCTCCGGCTCCCGGCCACACCGGCACATACCACGTCCTCGTCACCTCCGATGGTTCGGCCGATGCGCGGAGCGTCATCCCGGGGCTGGGCGCAATTCTCTCGCCCGGCAAGACGAAGGTGACCCTGCTCCAGGTGGTGGTGATGAAGGCGCTCGAACCCGAGGCCGAGGCGGAGGCGCGCGGGATGGCCGAGCTTCGCCCGCTGCTTGAGCGCGTCCCCGCCGGGGTAGAGGCGGCTGCGGTCGTGCGCGTCGTCCCACCCGGGGCCGGCATCGACACGGCGATCGCCGGCGCGGCCGCCGATCTGCGCGCCGACGCCATTGCCTCGGCGACGCACGGCCACAGCGCGCGGCGCCACCTCGTGGCGGGCAGCACCGCGCTCGGGGTGGTCAAGCTCGCCGAGGTGCCAGTCATCCTCGTGAAGAGCCATCCCGTCAACTGAACGTGGCCGGCGCCAGCGCCCACTGACGGCCGAAAGCACCGCCAGACAGGCCCATTCAGCCTTGGCGTGACGCCGATGCCCGGACCACAATGCGGCGGCAGAGCAGGAGGCCGCCCGATGGACAGCGATGGCAGCGATTCCCGGCAACTCGGCTTCTTCGACCAGATGCGTGACCAGCACTGGGCAGTAAAGCTCATCCTGGCCGTCGTTGTGTTGATGCTTGGATCACCGTTCATCGCCATCGGCGGCGCGATGGCCTATGGGGCAGCCGGCGAGGCAGGAGTCTGGATCTTTCTCGGACTGGTGCTCCTCGGCGCCGGCTGGTTCGTCGTCACCAGGCCCACACCGGCCCTGGCAGTCGCGGAACCGGACCAGGCCCGCCCCGGCGTCTCCCGGTACTGCGAGTCCTGCGGGGCCAGCTTCGGAACCCAGGTCCGGACCTGCCCCGTGTGTGGTCAGGCCTGGAGCGGCACCGTCCGGGACACCATCGAGTCGCTCGCCCGCTACCTCAACGAGCTTGCGCGCGACCGCCAGCGCGACCTGATCGACGCCGCCAGCTACCGGCGGCTGAAGGCGGAATACGAACGCCGCCTGGGCGTCTTGCGCCCCGCCCCAACTCCGCCAGCGCCCGCCGAGCGTCCGGCCGCCGCCCTTCCCTTCCCGGGGGCCGTGCCTCACGCCGCCCCCCCGCCAGCACCGGCCGTGCCCCATGTCCCGCCGCCTCCGGCAGCCGCACGGCCGGCCGCGGCCGTTCCCGCACGGGAGGCTGCCCTCCCCGCTCCTCCCCCGCCCCCGAAAGCCGTCGAACCACGCCCGGCGCCCGCCGATGTGGGGCGGGCCGTCATCGGCTGGGCAGCCGAACGGCAGGCCGACATCCTCCTGTACGTCGGGGCATTCCTGCTCTCCGTCGCCGCGATCATCTTCGTTGCCTACCAGGGCGAGGAGCTGAGCGGCGGCATCCGCTTCACCGTGCTCACCGGCTACGCCCTGGGCTTCCTCGTGTTCGGGCTCTTGCTGCACCGCTGGGAGCGGGTGAAGGAGGCTGGCCCGGTCTTCCTCGCGCTCGGCGCCATCCTGGTGCCGATCGATTTCGTCGCCCTCCGAACGCAGGTCCTGAGCCACGACGAGCTTGCCGACGACGTCCTCTGGCTCATCGCGTCGTCCAGCTGCGCCGCGCTGTATTTCCTGCTCGCGTTCCGTGGATACGGACGCTTCTACTTCCTGCCGGCCATCCCGGCGGCGCTCATTGCCTGGGGGTCGCTCGGGTCGGTCATCAATCTGCCGCAGGAGTGGTGGGGCGCCTGGTACCTCGTGGCCGCCGCGCCCGCCTACGTCGTCGCCGTTGCCCTGCGCGGGCGCTGGGCGCCGTCGATAGGGCTCCTGTGGCTCTCGATCGTCGCCGGCACTGCTTCGCTCGCTTGGACGCACCTGCTGGTCGGCCTCGGTGGCGACCACCACGCCGCGCTGCCCGCGGCCTACGGGCTGGCGACCGCGGGGCTGGCGGCCGGGCTCCGCTGGCGCGTGGATACCCCGGTGCTGGCAGTGCTGCCGCCATTGGCCGCAACAACGGCAGCCGCCACCTGGTGGGCGGCCTTCGGCCTCGACTACGAATGGCAGACCGTGTTCGTCGCCCTGGCCGGTGCCGGTTACCTGGTGGTCGCGCACTTCCAGCCCGAAGATCGTGCCCCGGCATGGGCGACCGTGGGAGCCACGTTTGGTCTCCTGGCGATCCTTGCGGCCCACGCGGCCGTGACCGATTCGGCCGCTGCGCGCGCCGTACTGCCGGCCACCTACGCCGTGGCTTTCGTCGCGACCGCCGGCGCGTTCGGCCGCTGGGGGTGGGCGCTCGCAGCGCTGGCACTCCCGCCGCTCGGCGGCATGACGCTTGCCACCGCAGCCTGGGCATCGGGTGATGTCGGCACCGAGTGGTACGGCGCCATCGCGGTCGTCGCTTCCTTCGGCTACCTGGCGCTTGCCTTCTTCGATCAGCCCGCCCGCACCCGCGGCTGGCAGGCGGCCGCCGCCATCACCGCGGCCGTCGGCCCGCCCTTCGCCCACGCCGCCCTGGCGCTGAACGACGACCCGCAACGCTGGGCACTCCCGGCGACGTACGGCCTCGTGCTCCTTGGCGCGATTGCATCGTTCCTGCGCTGGCGATGGTGGTGGCGGCTCGCGCCCGGGGTCATCCCGGCTTCGGCGGCCGCCACCGCGCTCACGGCCTCGTGGGCGCAGTGGGACCTCTCGCGCGAGTGGTACCCCGCATTCGCGGCCGCCGCGGGCCTCGGTTACCTGGTCGCCGCCCACTTCGACGCCCGTGAGTGGGCACGAGCCTGGGGCGCCATCGCTCTTGGTTTCGCCGCCGGAGCGGTCGCCGGCGCACACCTGGCGGTCCTCGATGTCGAGGCCGAACGGGCGGCCCTCCCGCTTGCCTACGCCATGGTCCTCGCGGGCGTGATCGCCGCCTGCGCGCGCTGGCGATGGGCCGAAGCCGCCGCGCTCCTGCCGGTCGTGGCCTCGGCGACCGCCCTCACCGGCTCCTGGGCACAGTGGGATCTGCAGCCCGAGTGGTATCCGTCGTTCGCGGCCGCCGCGGGCCTGGGCTACCTCCTGGTCGCGCACTTCAGCGACCAGCGCTTTGCGCGGCCCTGGGGCGGAGCCGCGCTCGGCTTCGGGATTGCCGCGGCAGCCGGCGCGCACCTCGCCGTCCTCGACCCCGAGAACGAACGGGCCGCGCTTCCAGCCGCCTACGCGCTCATCCTTGCCGGGGTGGCGGCCGCCTACGCGCGCTGGCGCTGGGCCGAGGCGGCCGCCCTCCTGCCGGCTGTCGCTGCCGCCACCGGCGTGACCGCCGCGTGGGCCCGGTGGGACCTCCAGCCCGAGTGGTACGGGTCGTTCGCCGCCGCGGCAGCCCTCGGCTACCTCGTGCTCGCCTGGTTCGAACCGGGCGGGCGGCGCCCCTACTGGTGGGGCGGCAGCGTGGTCGCCGGGTCTCTCGCCCTGTCGCTGGCGCATGCGGCCGTCGCGGCCCGCCCGGAGGCCGAACCCCTGTCGCTCCCGGTTACCTACGCCATCCTGGCCGCCGGGGCGGGTGCTGCGTTCGCCGCATGGCACTATGCCTGGCGGGTCGCGCCCGGTGTGCTGCCGGCCCTGGCCGCCATGACGGCCATCACGGCGGGATGGGCCCGGTGGGAGATCCAGCCCGCCTGGTATGGGGCTATCGCAACCGCCGCAACCTTCGGCTACATCGCATGGGCACTCACCGATGCGAAAGCGTGGGCGCGGCCATGGCTCGCGTTCGCCGCGCTCGCCGGCGGCGCCGGCGTGCTCTTCACGCAGGTCGCGCAGTTTGGCGAAACCGACCCGGCCCCCGCCCGCGAGGCGCTCCCGCTCGCCTACGGGCAGGCCCTCGCCGGCGCCGCTTTCGCCGCCGGCTGGTGGCGGTGGGCCTGCCGCGAGGCGGTCGCCCTGGTTCCACCGCTTGCGGGCGCGTTCGGCGCGTCGCTCGCCTGGGTTGTCTTCGATATGCGCCCCGAGTGGCTGACCGCGTGGGCCGCCGCCGCTACGGCTGGCTATCTTGTGCCCGCCCTTCTCGACCGGCCCAACCGCGGCAACTGGCAGCTGGCAGCGGTGTTCCCCGCGCTGGGCGCGCTGGTTATCGCCCATGCCCTGGCGGCGGTGGAAGACCCGGTTCGCTGGCAACTCCCGGCGAGCTACGGCGCCCTCCTCCTGCCGTGGACGGCGTTCGCCGCCCGGGTCCGCGATGGCAGCACCCTGGCGCCGCCGATCCTGGCCTCCGCGCTGGGTGCGACCGCGCTCTGGGCCGCCGAGATCGAGCCGCAGTGGTGGCCGTATCCCGCCCTGGGCGTTGCCGCGGTCATCACCGCGACCGCTCCATGGTGGCAGCGGAACCGCGTCTTCGGACCGGCGGGCTGGGGCTACGCCGTCTCCCTGGCAACGGTGGCGACAATCGCGGTCCTTCCCGTCGATTACGACCACCACGCCCATGGAGTCGCCGCCCAGCTGGCCGCTGCCGCCCTCCTCGCCATCGCCTCGCTCGCCGCGCGCGGCGCGATCTTCGCTTTGTTCGTCGATAGCCCAACTCCCCGCGCGCGGACAGCCGAGTGGGCGGTGCTCTCGCAGGGCGCATTTGCCTTCCTCTTCGGCGCCGGCGCCTCGCTGAACGGCCTGCTCGAACTCGACGGGGCCGAACGGGCGTGGACGTTCGCCGCGCTCTCGCTGGCCGGCTGGGGGCTGGTGGGGTCACGCTGGCGCGCACCGGCGTCCCTCTGGGCGTTCGGGCCGGTCGGCCTGGCCGGAACCTCGATCGCCTCGTTCATCGCCGCCGAAGCCGGCGAGGCCGGATACGGGACGCTCACGGCGGTCCTCGGCCTGGCCACGCTCGGCCCGCTGATCGGCTATGCCGGCGCCCGCCGCTGGACCCTGCTCGGCATCGCCAATTCCTTCCTCCTCCTCGCCATCTGGACCGGCTGGCGCTGGCAGGCCCTCGACATGACCTACCTCCCGCTCGCCTTCGCGGCCGTCGCCATCGTCGAGTGGACGGCGCTCATCACCGTGCGCCGCTACACTCGCGAACCGTCCGAACCCAACGTGGTCATCGAGTACATCTCCTGGGCGCCATGGCTGCTCTCGGGCGCAGTCTCCGGCATCCTGCTCTCACGCGAGCAGGCGCGTCTCGACCCCGGCGAGGCGCTGGTGACCACCGACGAATGGACGCTTGCGGCGACCGTCCTCGGCATGCTCTCGGCAGCCGTCACGGCCGAGGGCATCCGCCTGAAGCGACGGTGGGTCTGGATCGGCGGCAGCGTTGGCCTCCTCGCATCACTCCTGATGGCGATCGCGACGCGCCAGCCAGAGAACGTGCAGGCGTACGCCGCCCCGGTCGGCATCTACCTCATCCTCATCGCCCTCACCTTCCGCCGTTCGGCGCCGCTGTTCGGCCGGCATATGCACCTGCACGAAGCCGTGATGGTGATCGGCGCGCTCCACCTGGTCTTGCCTCCGGCCGAGCAGAGCTTCGAACCCGGCGGCGGCAAGTTCGGCCTCGAACTCATCGGGATTGGCCTGGGGTTGCTCGCGGTTGGGCTGCTCTTCCACGGCAGGTGGCTCGTGGCGTCGGCCATCCTCACCCTCACCGCCACCGCCGGCCGCATGGTGACGGGCGGGCTCTTCACCACGCCATACTGGCTGCTGCTCGGCATCGCCGGCACGGCACTGATCGGGTTCGGCTTGCTCGTGTTGCTCGAACGTGAGCGCTGGGATCGCTTCCGGCAGGGCGTCGTCCGCTGGTGGCAGTCGGTAGAGGAGGCCCCGATTGAGCCCCTTGGTGGCCCCCGCGCACCGGGCGGCCAGCACACCTGACATCAGGCCAGGGCAGGGGACTACTCGCTCGCCGCTGCCTCGCGGAGCACGTCCTCGTTGTACCAGACCGCTTCGAGCACCGCCTGCCACGACCAGCCAAGCCCGAGCAGCCGCTCCGTCAGCATCAGCTGGGCCGATGTCTCGTTGGCCAGGGTGGCCAGCATGTCCGAAAGGAGGTCGGAGCCTTCGGGACCGAGCACATCGTTCAACTGCACCTCGCGCTTCTGGGCGATGGCACGGCAGGCGAGCGTGGTGATGGCGAGGCGCCGCGTTTCGTGGTCGCGGGGCAGTGCCTGGGGCTCACGGGGTGCGGTGCTGTTGCTTTCGAACATTGCCGGTAACTTCCGCGGGAATTGAGCGAATGTTCCCCGTGCGCGCTTACCGCGTCTCTCAGGGGAAACCCCTACTTCCCGGATTGCTCCCGGAGAGCATCCAAACCTCCCGGGATATCCTGTGGGACATGGGAACCGCCCCCGCTTCCGATCCGGTCACCACCCTCGACGAAGATGTCCTCCGGCGGCTCATCCCGCCCTTCCGCGTCATCCTCCACAACGACGATCACAACAGCATGGACCACGTGGTCCGCACGCTGCTGCGCTGCGTGCCGGCACTCTCCCCCGAAGAAGCCGAGCAGATCATGTGGACGGCCCACACACACGGCCAGGCAACGGTCATCGAATGCCCAAAGGAGACCGCCGAGCACTACCGGAACTGCCTCGAATCGGCCGGCCTCACGGCAACGATCGAACCAGCCTGATCTTTCCTCTTTCCTCTTTCCTCCCCCACGCCCGGGCGCCGCTCCCTGCCCGTCGCGGTTCAGACGGCCACTCCTCCCTCCTCTTTCCCCTTTCCTCTTTCCTCTCGCCAGTTACCCTTGCGGTACACGCATGGCCGAACCGAGCTGCCACTACTGCAATCGCCCCGCCGAAGCCGAATGCCCAACCTGTGGCCGGCTGTACTGCGCCGAGCATGGAGACGACGTGTGCCTGCGGTGCATGTCGCCCGAATCGGCAACCCCCAGCGCGCTGGTGTACCGCGGTTCGGTGCTCACCCTGGTCATCGCGTCGCTCGTGGCGCTCTTCCTGGTCTTGCGTCCACCTGAGCGCGCGACGGACAACGGCGTGGTCCGAACCGTGCCGACGAACACGGCGGCCGTGGGCGCGACCGCGACCCCGACGCCGCCCGTCACTCGGACCCCGGCAGCCACCACCACCGCCGCTGTCACGCCGGGCGCCTCGCCATCGCCTGCCGTGTCGCCATCGCCCGCGGGGTCGCCGACGGCGGCCGCCACGCCGACGGCCGGCCCGCGGACCTACGTGGTGCAGGCGGGTGACACGCTCTCCTCGATCGCGGCCGAGAACGGCACCACCGTCGACGAGATCGTCGCGCTCAACCCCGGGCTCGAACCCAACACCTTGCAGGTGGGCGCGGAGATCCGGCTCCCATGAGCTGGCACGACGACCCGGAGGTTCAGAAACAGGTACGGCTGCGCGCCGCACGGGGCAAGCTCCTGCGGTCGGTGATCATCTGGATGCCGCTCTTCCTGGCCGCGCTCGCGGGGATGGTGTTCTACACCGCCGACATCCTCTTCATGGACCGCGAATACGGCTCGACCTGGGTGCTGGTGACGGTACTCACCATCCTGACCATCCTGTTCGGGTTCCAGGCGATCCAGTCGTTGCTCGACTTCCTCGATAGGCCGCGCACCGAGCGGGGCTTCGTCACCCGGCGCTGGGCCCGCAGCGATTCGTTCGTGGTCCGCTCCCACTACATGCGGCTCGATAAGAAGATCCTTCGGGGCGATGCCTTCCTGCTGGCGGAGATCCGCGAAGGCGACTACGTGGAAGCGACCTTCTACCCCCACTCCGCCGTGCTGGTATGGGCCGACAAGCTCGAGCCGCCAGCGACTGGCGAAACCACCCCGCCGGCTGAGCGGCCGGAGTGGGACGGTCCGGTCCAGCGCCGCTGAGCGCGCGAGCCATCCCCCCGGGGCCGATTACTCACGCACTTTGCGCCCAAATCACCGGACCCTGCCATCTCGTCAGGGATTGACGCCCTGGTGCGCCCATCATGCGCGACCTCTTGATGGGCGGTGATTCGACGTGCGGCGTCTTCCATTCCTTCCACTGATGGTGGCCCTCATGGCCATCCCGCTGTTCGCGGGGGCATCGTTCGACCGCGCAGGCTCGGAACGAGACGACCCGTTTGCCTTCGTGGAGCACCAGCTGGCCCCCCGTGGGGCGAACACGCTCGAGCCGGTCTACCTCCGTTCCCTTCCCGAGGGCGGCTCGGTGGGACCTGCGACGGTGTTTCCGCCAGACGAACGCTGGGAAGTGACCGACACAACGCTCTACCCGTTCCGGCTCATCACGCAGGTGGTCATGTTCGACCAGTACGACGAGATCGAGGGCACCTGTAGCGGTGTGCTCCTGGGCCCGCGGTTAGTGCTCACCGCGGCACACTGCATCTACAGCGGCGGTTCATACACCTCGGGTGTCCTCGTGATCCCCGGCCAGTCTGGCTCAGATTGGCCGTTCGGGACCGGCTATGGTGTGAAGATGGCGGTCCCGAACGGCTGGGCAAACGGGCGCGGAGCTTCCGACGACCCCCTCGGGCCACCGTCACCCTTTGACGTCGGCATCATCGTGCTCGACATCGTCGATTGGGATGCATCAATCGGACCCTATCCCGTTGTGGCCTCGGCCTCCGACGCGTTCTTCGCCAGGGCCGAGTTCCTGCTGGGAACCGCAGGCTACCCCGGCGACAAGTCGATCGGGACGATGTGGGCTTCCGAGACGTACAACTACTTCGTTGATGAGACCTACCTCTACACCGACGCAGACATCTACTCGGGGCAAAGCGGCTCGCCGATTTTCGCCCTCCAGGGAGACGACTCGTTCATCTTCAGCGTGGTGTCTGGCGGCAACGAGTCGTTCAACCGCTCGGTACGTTTCACGCCTCAGATTACCGGCGCACTCGAAGATTACGCGGCGAGCTTTGGCGTTCCATTGGCGACCTATGTATTCATCGACGATGAACCCACGCCCACACCCTCTCCCACCCCCACGCGCACGCCATCCCCAACCCCAACGCCCACACCGATCGCTTCACCGACCGCGACGGCTGTCCCGGGAGGAGCGCCCAACCCCAGGCCCTTCCGCCTCACCACCCAGCAGGTCAGCCGGGACTGACCCTCGCTGCGCATCCTGCCGTACAATCCCGCCCATGTCCGATTCCGAGCGGCCCGCCTACCGAACAATCCGCGAATGGGCCGGCGATGAGCGCCCCCGCGAACGCCTCCTCGAACACGGACCAGGCGTCCTTTCCGATGCCGAGTTGATCGCCATCGTCCTGCGCTCCGGCATGCCCGGTGAGAACGTCGTCGACATGGCCCGGGGGCTGCTCGACTCGCTTGGCGGGCTCACCGGCCTCGTCCGGTCCGATGCGAAGGTGCTCCAGCGCGCACGGGGGCTGGGCCCGGCCAAGGCAGCCCAGATCGCGGCCGCCATCGAGCTGGGCCGCCGCGCGCAGCAGGTCGATCCCACGGACCGTCCCGTCCTGTTGCGACCCGAGGCCGTATTCCAGTTGCTTGGCCCGCGCCTCGTCGGCCGCCGCCGTGAGGAGTTCTACGTGCTCCCCCTCGATACCCGCGGCCGCCTGCTGGGCTCAATCTCCCCGTCGAACGGCGGCGCCGCCAACTCCGTCGCGGTCCGCCCCGCCGAGGCCTTCCGCGAAGCCATCATCCACGACGCCGTCTCGGTCGTGATCGCGCACAACCACCCCTCCGGCGACCCGCGCCCGAGCCCCCAGGACGTGGCCGTGACGAAAGGCCTCATCGCCGCCGGCAAGCTACTCGACATCGAGGTGCTGGACCATGTCGTCATTGGCGCCGGCGCCTACGTCTCCATGGCACGCGAGGGCATGGCCTTCGAACGCGCCGGGGGCGCAGCGCGGGCCGCTGAGCGCTGAGCATCATCCACCCACGTATAGCCCCCACCTATGGCTCCCTCGCTACCCATCACTGGCACCGGCATGTGCGCCTTCGTACAATGACGCAACCGTGCACCCCGCGGGCCGCGCGTCGGCGGCACCCCGGCACTCCGCACTCAGGACTGAACAATGGAAGATGTCGTTATTACCAGCGGCGTCCGGACTGCCATCGGCAAGTTCCAGGGCTCCCTCGCTGATGTCCCCGCCTCCGACCTCGGAGCGCACGTCATCCGCGAGGCCGTCTCCCGCGCGGGCATCGCCCCCGAAAACGTCGACCAGGTGGTCATGGGCATCGTCGGTCAGGTCGCCGAAGACGCCTACCTCTCGCGCCACTCGACGGTGAAGGCCGGCCTCCCCATCGGCACCCCAGCCATGAACGTGAACCGCATCTGCGGCTCCGGCCTCGAGTCCATCAACACCGCCTCCCGCCTCATCCAGAGCGGCGATGCCAGCGTCGTCGTTGCCGGCGGCGTCGAGAACATGACGCGCATGCCCTTCTACCTCCGCAAGGCGCGCGGCGGCTACCGCCTCGGCCACGACAGCGTCGAAGACGGCATCATCCACATGCTCAGCGACCCCTTCAAGGGCTACCACATGGGCATCACCGCCGAGAACCTGGCCGACCAGTTCGAAGTCAGCCGCGCGGCCCAGGATGAGTTTTCGGCCGAAAGCCAGCGCCGTGCCATCGCTGCTATCGAGGCAGGCCGCTTCGTCGACCAGATCGCCCCGCTAACCGTGAAGATCGGCCGCGAAGAGAAGGTCTTCGATGTCGATGAGTATCCCCGCGCCACGACGGTGGACGCGCTGGGCAAGCTCCGGCCCGCCTTCAAGGAAGGTGGCGTCGTGACCGCCGGCAACGCCAGCGGCATCAACGACGGCGCCGCCGCGGTCACCGTCATGAGTGCCTCGAAGGCGAAGGAGCTCGGTGCCACCCCGCGCATGCGCATCGTCGCCCGCGCCGAGGCCGGCGTTGACCCCTCGATCATGGGCAGCGGCCCGATTCCGGCCATCCGCAAGGCACTGGCCAAGGCCCAGATGAACCTCGACCAGATCGACGTCATCGAGCTCAACGAGGCGTTCGCCAGTGTCTCCTGTGCCTGCGCCAGCGAACTCGTGCTCGACCCGGAGAAGGTGAACCCCAACGGCGGCGCGATCGCGCTCGGCCACCCGCTTGGCGCGACTGGCACCATCCTCACCGTCAAGCTCATGCACGAGCTGGAGCGCACCGGCGGCCGCTACGGCATCGTCAGCCTCTGCATCGGTGGCGGCCAGGGCATCGCCACCATTTTCGAGCGCGTCAGCTAAACCGGTTCAACCCGCCATCGGAACTTGCAGGCCGCCCGAACGGGCGGCCTGTCTCGTTGAGCGACATCTCACGAGATCCGGACGAACGCGGGTCGCCTCGAACCCATAGGGCGCCTTCCCGATTTCGCGTGAACGTGCGGTGGCGGGAGGTTCAGCCTCAGCCTCCTTCCGCCGACAGTCATCACGTGATGGGTAAGGATGCCGCCGAACTGCTGAAGCGTGTCGATGACCTGCCGCCCCTTCCCGCCGTGGCCGCGCGCGTGATGGGCATGGCCGAAGACGACAAGACGAGCGCCATGGACCTGGCACAGGTGCTCGCCACCGACCAGGCGCTCACCGCCAAGCTCATCCGC
This sequence comes from uncultured Anaerolineaceae bacterium, assembly GCA_964507025.1. Classification (GTDB taxonomy): domain Bacteria; phylum Chloroflexota; class Dehalococcoidia; order Tepidiformales; family Tepidiformaceae; genus Amarobacter. The sequence continues at coordinate 65,268 of CAZDOK010000009.1, read as the reverse complement.
ATCAGCAACTCCGCTTACTACGGCTTCGCTCGCCGCATCAGCACCGTCCGCGAAGCCGTCGTGATGCTCGGCTTCAAGCAGGTCCGCCAGGTCGCCGTCGGCGCGAGCCTCATGAACACGTTCAAGCGCGGCCAGGACGACGGGTTCGACCTCGACCTCTTCTGGGGTCACAGCGTCGCGGTGGCCGTCGCCGCCGAGACGCTGGCGAAGAAGAGCTTCGCGGTCAAACCAGAAGACGCCTTCACCGCCGGCATCCTGCACGATATCGGCCGCCTGGTGATCCGCCAGGTGATGCCGGGCGAGTTCGCCGCCGCCGTGGCGATGGCCCGCTCCGGCGAAGCCCCCCTCCACATCGCCGAGATGACCACCACCGGCTACGCCCACGACGAGGTAGGCAAGGCCCTCGGCGAACTCTGGAAGTTCCCCGGGCACCTGGTCGATGCGGTCCGCTGCCACCACGACGAGTCGCTGACCCCTGCCGATGGACTGCCCGGCGTGGTCGCCCAGGCGAACCGGCTGATGCTCCACTACGGCCTGTACTGCGGCTACGACCTTGAAAACGGCGAGCTCGCGCCCATCCCGGCAGACCTTGCCGAGGTCGAGGCGGCCGTCGGCGGCATCGAGCGCGTATTGAACCGGGCGTTCTCGTTCATCGAGAGCGCTTCCGGCACGCCCGAGACCTGGTACGCCAAGACCGGCTGAGCAGGTTCGCGGCTTCCCGCCCGCCCGGCACAACAGGAAGAACTTCAGCCGTTGAACGTTGACCGCGCCCATCGGCGGCGGCGACCATGCCGCCATGGCCACCCCGCCACCGCCACGGGCGCGCGACCCCTGGCTGCCCGCGTTCGTCCTCTCCATCATCACCCTCTGCGGGAGCCTCGTCGCGCTCGCGATCGTGCTGCTCGATGCGATCTCCGATGGGGACGCGCCCCAGCCCGCCCCGTCCATCGATTCCACCGCCACCGCCGAGGCTACCCCCCGGCCGCTGACCTTTGGCGGACCGCTCCCGCCCGGCGGCGAGAGCCTTGGCCTGTCTCCCAGTGATCCAGGCGCCCCGCCGGACATCGAGTTCGCCCGCGGCGATGGCGAAGGAAGTGTCGCCGTCCGCTACTTCGTCCCGGTTGCATCGCTGGGCGCCGGGGTCGATAGCCTCACGCGGGAGCAGCTCGGTTCGCTCGTCACTGGGGCCACCCGCGACTGGAGCGAGGTGGGCGGGCTCGAACGCCCGGTCGAAGTCCGCCTGGCCGACGCCGAGGCGGTGCGGGCCTACATCGAGGCGCTGCTCCCCCCGTCGCCAGGTGGCTCCTTCACCGTGCTTGGGCAGGTCGAGAGCTACGACGCCCTGCGGGCCGCCATGACCGTCGATTCCGGCATCCTCTCGGTCGTCCCCTTCGAGGAGCTTTCGCCCGGGATGGTCGCCCTCGCCATCGATGGCGTGGACATCGCCCGGGGGAACGGCGACCAGGCTGGCTGGCCGCTCGCCGAGCGCTGGCGCGTCGAAGCGCGCACACCGGCAGGCGAGGCGGGCATCGATGAGATCCGCAACGCGATTGCCGCGACGCTCCCCGAGGTAACGACCGTGGTGGCGACCGGCGACATCCTGATGTCGCGCTGCGCGCTCGCCGCCATCGAGGCGACCGGCGACTGGGGTGCGGCCCTGCGCGGCCCCGTGGGCGAGTACCTCGCCGCGGCCGGCCTGGCGCTCGGCTCGCTCGATGGGAGCATCCAGGACATCGCCGAACCGTACCGCTGCATCCCGATGGAGTTCCCGAACCTCACCTCCCCGCCCGAGGTGATCGAGGCCCTGGCGCTTGCGGGGATTGATGGCGTCACGATCGCGACAAACCACATCTTCGATTGCGCGGATGGCGGCTGTGGCGCCGAGGCCATGCTCCGCACCATCGAACTGCTGGACGAGGCGGGCATCAAGACGGTGGGTGGCGGCGCGAACCTGGACGAGGCCCTCGCGCCCGCCATCTTCGAGGTCAACGGTCTGCGCTTCGGCGTGCTCGGCTTCGACGACATCGCGGCCGAGCACCTCCAGGCCACCGAGACCACCCCCGGCACCGCCCCACTCGACGACAGCTACGAAGACGAGCAGGAGACGCCCCCGGCCGAGCCCGCGTTCTACAAGCCAGCCGAGCTCCTGGGGCTCACGCGGTTCGAGGAGCGCATCCGCAAGCTGAAGTCCGAGGTGGATGTGGTCATCGTCCAGGTGCAGAGCGGCTACGAGGACACCCACGAGCCCAGCCCCCGCAGCATCAAGGCGCTCCGCGCGGCCGTCGATGCCGGCGCCGATCTCGTAGTCGGCAACCAGGCGCACTGGGCTCAGGCTATCGAGCTGCGCGGGAGCGCGTTCATCGCCTACGCGCTGGGCAACTTCATCTTCGACCAGGACCGCACGCCCGAGCACACGCAGGGCTACCTGCTCGAGGCGACGTTCCACGGCGCGAAGCTCGCCACCGTCCGCCTGGTGCCCTACCAGATCGCCGATCGCTACAAGCCGAACTTCGTGGAGGGCGGGACGCGCGCGAAGATCCTGGGCGACGTCGTCGAGGCATCAGGCACCCTGCCCGAGTAGCGGCCGCGCCTCGGATCGCTCACCGGTCGCCGCCCGGGTGGACCCGCTTACGCCTGCGCTTCCAGCGCCTCTTCGTCGCTCTCGAACGTGTAGATCACCAGGTCGCCGCTCTCCCAGCGGTCACCGGTATCGCGCACGCCCTTCACGGGCGTCTCGGCCGGGTCGTACAACAGCCCGAACACCTGCTCGTACGTACCCACGCGCGTATCCGCCTCGAGGGCCGACTCGACGTGCACCAGCGGGATGTCCTCATCGGGCAGTACCAGGAAACGGTCGAGGGGGTTGGGGCCATCCGGGGCGATGAGCCGCCCGAGCGCATCGCCCTCCGTGTCGCGGTAAATGCCGTCGATGATGTCGGTGTCCAGGTCATGCCGGAACGGGCGGCGCATCAGGGCACGGTAGAGGATGCGGCGGTGGCGCCGGTTCCCGGTCAGGTATTCGCGGGGTGTCTCAGAGTCAGCGGCCATGGCACACCTCGTAGATCGTGTGCCCATCGTCACCCGCGGACGGCGGTGGAGGAACGGCCGAAGGCATCCCGAAACGGGTGCCGAACGTCCGGAGCCGGGAGCTTGCCGCAGGTTGCCCCGGCCGGGACGATCAACCGCCCTGGATGCTGACCATGAACTCGAGCCGGTCGCCGTCCTTGAGCGCATCGTCGTGGCCGGCCTGGGCATCGTTGATGATGACCATCACGGCCTCGGCGTCGGCCTCGGCGAAGCCCTCCGCGAGGAAGACCTCGCGCGGCGTGAGCCCCGCACGCCATTCGACGACGGTCTGCGGCTGCTTGGAGCGGGTGCGCTTGACGAGGGTGGGGAACCAGGTGACGGACACAGTCATGGGCCTAAGCGTAGCGGAGCCATCGTGAAAATGCGATATTGGGGGCGGGCGGGATGGCACGCCCCAAGGGATAGAATGACGATCGGAACATTAGGCCGCTCGGCCTCGTCATCGCAAGACGAGTATCAATGCGCCAGACGGGACAATTGCGAGCTCAAGCGGTCGCCCCCGCTTACCCGCCGATCCGTTGGTGCTGCTTCTTCTCGTCCCGCTCCTCGGTGCTGCCCGTGCGCGTCTCCGTGACCTCGGCCGCGCGCCGCTCGCGCTCCTCCTCGGCAATGCGCTCGCGCTCACGGCGCCACTCGTCCAGCGAATCATCGCGCCAGGCGGCGGCCTGCTCGCGCTCCCGCTCCTCCGAGCGCTTCGAGGCGCGCCACGCAGCCACGCCACCCATCCCCAGCAGGAAGGGCATCATCATCATCAACACGGCACTCAGGTTCATGCGGTCCAGTTTCCGCCACCCCCGCGCGATGGGATAGATGACAGAACGCGCCCACCTTACCGCCCGTTTTCCCGGGTGCCCGGGGACGTACCTGCGCGGGTTCGAAGGGCCGTTCCGCCGCCCGGATTCCATCGGCTCCCCTACGGTCAAGGATTCGGGGAAACGATGACGCGCCGCGATTAACCTTTTCCCCCGGCCCCCGTTATCTCTAGTACACAAGGCAGATGGCTGCCTATGCTCGAAAGGAGGACGTCGGCCTTAGCAGGTTCCGGCGCGGCCCAGGGGGCTGATTTGGCGAACCAAACGGTAGGCGAGCTGGCGCCCGACTTCGACGAACAGGCTGTCGTCGTCGCGGCTCAGCAGGGCGACCAGGGTGCCCTGGCAACGCTCTACGACCACTACTTCCCGCGCGTCTACCGCTACGTGTCCGCCCGCCTCGTCTCCAACGAAGACGCGGAAGATGTGACCACGGAGATCTTCCTCCGGATCATCGAAAACCTCCGCTCCTTCTCCTGGCGAGGGCTCCCATTCGGCGCATGGGTCTTCCGCATCGCGCGCAACGAGGTCGTCTCGCATGTGCGCCGCCAGAAGGTCCGGACCGCCACGGCTCCGCTCACCGAGACCATCCAGGATCCTTCGCCGGACCACGTGGACGAGCTCGTCACCCAGCTGACCATCGAGACCGTCCGCCAGGCAACCGAAAAGCTCCCCGAAGCGCAGCGGCAGGTGATCTCCCTCCGCTTCATCGCCGGGCTCTCCGTCGCCGAAACCGCGCAGGCCCTGGGAAAGACCGAAAACAACGTGAAAGTCCTCCAGCACAAGGCCATCGCGAAACTTCAAACCATGGTGCGGCACCAATGATCCGCCGGCTGTTCGAACGGAAACCCGGTTACGAGGCCCAGGTCCTGGCCGAAGCCCAGGCCCTCCTCGATGATGGCCTCGAGCTCGACTTCGTCCTCGGCCTCTTCCCCGAAGATGCCGCCTGGCTCGAAGGCATGCTCGAAACCACCTCAACAATCGAGGAAGCCTTCGCCGCCGAATCGGCCAGCTACTACTTCGAAGCCTCGCTCAAGGCAAAATTCCTGGCCGCCGCCAGCCGGCCCGCCCCCGCGCCCGTCATCCTCCCCGCCCCACAGTACTCCGGCACCCGCACCGCCGTAGCCAGCATGGGCGTCGTCTCCGCCGCCGCCGCGGTCGGCGTTCTCGCGCTTGGCTTCGTTACCGCCGGCGATGCCGTTCCCGGCGATTGGAACTACACCTTCAAGCTCGCCAACGAGCGCCTCGAATACACGCTCTCCCGCGGCGATGGCCGCGTCGATGTGCAGCTCCGCCAGACCGAAGCGCGCGTGTACGAGCTCCAGCGCCTGGCGAACAGCGGCAACGTCTCCGTGGACACCCTCGAACGGGTCCAGCGCGAAGCCCGCGCACTCGCCGAACTGGCGAAAGAACAGCCGCTCGATGACGTCCAGAAGGCCCGCGCCAAGAGCCTCGCCGAACAGGGCAGCGCTGTCTTCACCGAGGCCCGCAAGCAACCGGATGTCGACCAGGCGAAGGTCGATGCGGCCGCGGCCGCATTCAATGATGCCGTGGCGACAGCACTCGGCGGCCCGGTGACTGAACTGCCAACACCGGTGGCCACGCCAACGGCTGAGCCGACCGCCACCGAAACACCAGCGGCCACGACGACACCCGATCCCACCGAGACCGCCACACCCGAGCCCACGAGCACCGAAACCGCCACTCCCGATGCGACGGCGACGCCGGAGGCAAGCACGACAGCCACGACGCAGCCCCAGGAGAGCGCGACCGCCACGGGCTCGGAGACGGCCGCCCCCTGAACCGCCGGTTTACCCGCGCATTGCCCCCTGCCCGGCCGCTGCCTACCCTCTGAGTGCCCCCACCCCCGGAGATTGCCTGATGCGACGATGGACCCTCGCTGCCGCACCGATTGCCCTTGCCGTGCTGTTGTTCACGGCCTGTGGCGGCGGCGACGACAACGGCCAGCCCGCCGGCGATGATGCCACGGCCACGCCAACCCTGAGCGCCGCGGATGCCCAGCGCACTGCCGTCGGCGCGCAAGACCAGCCACAGGTGCCCGATACCCCACTCCCGAAGCCGACCCCGGTGCCCGATGACACCCCGGTCGTCCAGGTGGTGGCAGGCCAGACGCGCTATGCCCCCACGAAAGCCGAGTTCGGCGCGCTCCCCACGGCCGAAATCCAGGCCAACGGCAAGACCGTGAAGGGCGTGACCATCGCCACCCTTGCCTCGCAGGTGGCCGCTGGCGCCGATACCGTGGTGACCATCCAGGGCACGCGGGTCGATAACCTCCGGCTCGGCGCGGTCCGGTTCGCCCTGGCCGAAATCGGCGAGAACACCGTGGTCGCCATGGACGAAGAGGGGCACCTCACCCTCGCCTCGTCGTTCATCCCCGCCGACCAGTGGCTCAACACCCTCACCGGCATCGCCTTCAACTGACGGCCGTCGGAGCATGCTAAGCTCGGCCCCATGTCCGAGGACCTGTTCCGCCGGGTCGTCCGCCTTGCCGGCCACCTCCCCGGTGTCGAGGAAGCCACCTCGTATGGCACCCCCGCCCTTAAGGTGCGGAAACGCCTCGTGGCCAGGCTGAAGGAGGATGGCGAGACGGTCGTCATCCCCACGAGTAGCGTGGACGAAAAAGAGTTCCTCATCGCCAGCGAGCCCGAGGTCTACTTCCAGACGGCGCACTACGCCGGCTGGCCGGCCGTCCTGGTGCGCCTCCCGGTCGTGACCGACGCCCGTCTCCAGGAGATGCTCGAAGCCGCCTGGCGCCGGAGCGCCCCCGCGAAACTCGTCCGCGAGTTCGACGAACGGCGCTGACTGGCGAGTCGACCGCCCCGGCCGCCGCCTCAAAACGCATCCTCGAGCCCCGGCTTCCACGTCCGGAACATCGCAATCGCGTCCGGCGTGAAGAGCTCCTCCGCCAGCGCCCACTCCTCCGCGTTCCGGGGCGGCAGCCCGTGCATGATCATCCCGCGGAGGGCGATCTCCGCCGCTGCCCGCTCGCGTGATACCGGCGGCTCGCCCAGCCCTTCCACCACCCGGATGAGCGTGGCTCCCGCCGAGGCTCGCCGGCCCGCGTCCAGCGTGTCATCCGCCAGCAGGTCCTCGAGCAACGCCCAGGCCACCGCGTGGAGGTCGCGCCCCGCGATCGCCTCGCGCCTCCCGGGCTGGCGGCGCGCCTCGGTGCCCGGTGCCGGGGCGGAGGCACGCGCCCGCTGCTCGTCGGTGTGATACGGACAGTGATCGCCGAGCCTGTTCTGGCAACGTCCGCCCTTCCGCGTGATTGCCCCGCAGATCGCGTTCATGCCGCTGTTCATGGCATGCCACCAGCACGTACGCCAACGGTTGGCTGACGCGCCCGCTCGCGCCGCCCCGCGGTGCGCCAACCGGTGTCGACTTGGTCCGGCGGCGACAGCCCGCTGTTGATGAATCAGAACATACGTTCTACTCTCGGGAGCTACCAACGCCAGCGTCCGAGGTGACTCCGTGGACATGCCGCTCGAGCTTCCGCCGCGCTCCGACGCGCTGCCGGAATACGTCGACTACGCCGATACGGGCTGCGACCTCTACCCCTCGTGCCTGCGCTGCCCCCTCCCGCGCTGCCGCTACGACACGAACGGCGGCGCCACCGCCATCCTGCGCGAGGGCCGCGACCGCAGCATCCTGCATGCTGCCGCCCACGATGGCGTGTCGGTCGATGAGCTTGCCCGGATGTTCGGCCTGTCCCGCCGGACCATCTTCCGGGTGCTCGAGCGCGGCCGGGCAGGTAAAGACCGGGCGGGCCAGGTGTAAGAGGCGGGAGGGCCGCCGGTCTAACCGGTGGGAATCCTCCCCGGCAATGGGGCCTGGCGGCCGCCCAACCGCCAGGCCTCAACCCCCCAAGGGCGGAACGCGGCGTGCGGGCCGGCGGGACCGGCGGTAGGCTACGAAGATGGGCGACCGCGTCATCGGCCACCAGGACATCATCCGCGAGCTGCAGGCCCTCGCCGCCAGCGATGAGCCGCCCCACGCGCTGCTCTTCGCCGGACCCGAAGGGACCGGCAGGACCGCCCTCGCCATCGAGTACGCCCTCCTGTTGAACTGCGAACGCCTCAACCCGCCCACCACCGCCGGCGCGAGCCTTTTTGGCGACGACTCCTCCCTCCTCCCTCCTCCCTCCTCCCTTGAGTCCTCCCCACTCGAGCCCTGCGGCGAGTGCCGCCCATGCCGCCTCATCCTCGAAGGCGCGCACCCCGACATCATCGCGCTCGGCCCCGGCGATGCGCTCTGCAAGCCACGCGATGGCGAATCGCACCCCAGGCACCCCGATTCGCGCGATATCCGCATCTGCCAGGTGCGCGGCCTCATCGAGCTCGTCGCGCGCTACCCCTTCGAGGCGCGCCACCGCGTCATCCTCATCGACCCGGCCGACCGCTTCGGGCGCGATGCCGCCCACACGGTTTTGAAGACACTGGAGGAGCCGCCCGGGCACACGGTCTTCTGCCTGGTCTCGGCGGCGCCCGAAGCGATCCTCGAAACCATCCTCAGCCGCTGCCGCCGGATCGAGGTCCGCCCGGTGCCCCGCGCCACCATCGAGCACGGCCTCGTTGCCCGCGGCATCGACCGTGAGCTTGCTGCCCGAGCCGCCGACGCCTGCCGGGGCCGGCCGGGCCGCGCCATCGAATTCGCGGCCCATCCCGACCTCATGGGCGACCGCGGCCGCCTGCTCGAACGTTGCGCCCGCGTCGCCGCCGCCCCCCTGCGCGAGCGCTTCGCCTACGCCAGCGACCTCGCCGAGCGCTGGCGCAGGGACCGTTACGCCATCCTCGCCGAGATCGACACCTGGGAGTCGTTCTGGGAGGAGCGCCTGCGGGAGGGCGTCGCCTCCGGCGAGGGCAAGGAGGCCATGGCCGGTTACATTGAGGCGCTGCGCGCCATCGTCACTGCCCGCGCCGACCTCCAGGCGAACGTCATGGCACGCCCGGCCTTCGAGCTTATGCTCCTGTGCTTCCCCCGAGTTACACTGGCCACGAGCCCCGAGGAAGAATCCGCGGCCTATGCCTGAGGAACTGCCACGCGTCGCCGGCGTACGCTTTCGAAACGCCGGCAAGATCTTCTACTTCCATACCGCCGGCATGCGACTCGAGCCCGGCGAATTCGTCGTGGTCGAAACCACCCGCGGCCCCGAAGTCGCAAAGGTCGTCATTGCCCCTGATCAGGTCGTCGTCAACGAACTCGGCCGCGAAGAGCTGAAGCCCATCCTGCGCCTCGCCACCGAGGCCGACATCCGCAAGGCCGATGAACTTCGGCGGAAAGCTGAGGAGCTTCTCCCCGAGGCACGCCGCCTCGGCGAGGAGCTCGGGTTTCCCGCCCACATCGACGGATCCGAATTCACCCTCGACGGACGCCGGCTGACCTTCTCCTTCACCAGCGAAGAGCGCATCGACTACCGCGACTTCGTCAAACGAGCGGGCGACCGCTTCAAGGCGCGCGTCGAAATGCGCCAGATGGGAGCGCGCGATCGCGCGCGCCAGGCGGGTGGATACGGCATCTGCGGGCGCGAGCTTTGTTGCTCGAACTGGCTCACCACCTTCCCCTCGATCTCCATCCGCATGGCCAAGGAGCAGGAACTGCCGCTCAATCCGCAGAAGATCAGCGGGCTCTGCGGCCGCCTCCTCTGTTGCCTCTCCTACGAGGAAGAGGGCTACAAGGAGATGCGCAAGTCGCTCCCGAAGATCGGCCAGCGCTGCAGCACCCCGACGGGCGAAGGCAAGGTCATCGCCATCAACATCCTCCGCCGCCAGGTCACCCTCGTGGTCGAGGGTCAGCGCATCGAAGTCGGTGACCGTGACCTCGGCACCGTGGTGCGCTGGGACACCGCCAGCAAGAGCGGCGAGCCCCCGCCCAGCATCAGCCGGGCCGACGCCATCGCCCAGGGGCTCATCGAGGCGACCGAGGAAGACCTCCTGGCCGCCGCCCGCAAGGAAGCCGGCGAGGACTGGCTCGATGAAGGCGCCGCCTTCGAACCGGGCCCGGGCCGCGGCCGGCTTCCGGGTGGTGGGCCTCGCCGCGTCGTCCCCGCTCGCCCCCCGCGCGGCGAGCAGCCCAGACCCGGCCAGGAACGGCCCGCGGGACGCCAGCAGCCAGGCCGCCGCGGCGGTGGCCCACCTGCCCAGCAGCCCCGTGAACGCGACCAGCAGGCGCGCCGCGAGCCTCGCCAGGAACGCCCTGCCCAGCGCCCGGCCAGCACCCCGGCCAACGCCGCCGAGGGCCGCGTCTTCCGGCGCGGGGGACAGGGCGCCGGCGAAGCCCCCCGTCAGCCGCGCCCCCCGCGCGAGGGTGCCGGCGAGCGTGCGCAGCAGGCTCCCCCGCCCGCCCAGGACACCGCCGGCGCCGAACCGCAGGGCCTCCGTTCGGGCAGGCGCCGCAGGCGGGGCCGGGGCGGCGGCGGGAATGCGCCTCCGCCTGCGGAGTAAAGCCCACCCTCAAGGCCGCTTCGAGGTGTGTAGACTGCGTGCGTCATGGCCCTCGAACGCGTTCGCCAGCCTGCGCAGCCAGCCTCCCTCGCGAAGAGGCCGGGCGCGGCGCGCGCCCGGCGCGCTACCCTCCCCGCCGGCGCCGCGCTTGAAGGGCTGCAGCGGCTCGCCGGCAATCGCGCGGCCAGCGGACAGGTCCAGCGCCTGATCGACGGCTTCGACGGCAAGAGCAAGGTGCCCATCAGCAAGGTCTCGCTGACCGACGCGTTCAAGCAGAAGCACGTCGCCGAGGACGCGAAAGGCGCGATCGCCAAGACGGGCGCGCGGATCGACTCCGGCAAGCCGCCCGCCATGGTTGCGGGCACGCTCGGCAACACCGTGGCCACCGAGGCGAATTGGAAGGCTGCCATCGATGCCAGCACCGCCGTCATCCCCGACCAGAAGGACTGGTCCGGCGGGATGCCAATCAAGCTCAGCGGCTGGGATGCGAAGCGCGTGCCCGGCCAGCGCAAGATCAATGTCACCGAGGTTGCGGATGTGGGCCGCACCGTGGGAGGGTACATGAAGCAGAAGGGCGGCGCGGTCCAGATCGACCACGTCTCCGGACAGGTCTAGCCCACCGCCGGCGCCTCGATTCGCCCACCATCGCCGATGTGCCGCAGCTTCTCCGGGTTGCGGATGGCGTAGACCGCCGTGATCCGCCCGTCGCCCTCGTCGAGCACGGCCGCCGTGCGCACGCGCCCGCCCGGCGTGATGAGCAGGAACCCCGGCTGGCCGTTGATATCGGCGAGTTCCACGCGGGCGATGGGCTCTTTCCGCGCGATGCCGATGGCAAAGCGGGCCACACGGTTCGCCCCGTACACCGGCCGCCGCGCGCTCGCCAGCTTCCCTCCGCCGTCCGAGACCGCCACCACGTCGGCCGAAAGGATCTCCATCAGCCCCGCAAGGTTGCCCTCGTTCACGGCCTGCAAGAAGCGCAGCGTCAGCTCCCGCCGCTGGTTGTAGCTGGCGGTGAAGCGGTGCTGGCGCTCGGCGATGCGCTCCCGCGCCCGCCGGGACACCTGCCGGCAGGCCGTCTCCGAGCGACCGACCACCTGGGCGATATCCGTGTAGTCGTAGTCGAACACCTCGCGCAGCAGGAAGACCGCCCGTTCGATTGGCCCAAGCGCTTCGAGCATGACGAGGAACGCCAGGCTCACACTGTCCTCGCGCTCGGCCGTCTCCTCGGGCGATGGGACCTCGCTCCCGAGGCGCACGAGCGGCTCGGGCAGCCACGGCCCGATGTACTGCTCGCGCTGGCTCCGCGCCGACTTCAGCTCATCCAGGCAGAGGCGCGTGACGACCGTCACCAGGTAGGCGCGCGGGTTGGCCGGCTCGCTCTCGGCCCCACGGAAGCGGAGGTAGGCATCCTGCACGATGTCCTCCGCGCCGGCCACCGAGCCGAGCATCCGGTAGGCCACTCCGAAGAGCAGCCCCCGGTGCTCCTCGAAGGTGGCGTCGCGGCCCCTGAGCACAGCTTCCACGCGCCTATCCTACCGCCGCCGCGGCCGGCTGGCGGGAAGGGGCCGCGCTGAGCCAGCCGCTCGCTTCCCGGGCCGCCAGCCGTGCGCTCCCGAGCGCCGCGTTGGTCAGCCAGCCGGTCGGCCCCACCCAGTCGCCCGCGACGAAGACGCCATCCGCCCCTGGCACAGCCGGGCCGGGCCGCCGGGGGATGCCGCCATGGTCGCTCCGGGGGACGGCCGTGGTGACGATCATCTCGGGGAGGAACTGCCGGCCCGTTTCGAGTCCCCGCCAGCCGGGTTGCACGATGTCGAGCATGCCCTCCAGTTCGTGCAGGTCCGCCTCCGGGTCGTTGGGTTCGCCCGCCGGGAGGTACTTCGCCACTGAGACGGTGGTGAGCCCCTCCGGCGCCAGCCGCGCGAACTTCGTGTGCACCGAGAGGTACCAGGGCCGGTCGACTCCAAGCCCGAACAGCCGCCGTGGCCGCGGCAGCTGCCGCAGCGTCACATCGAGGCAGGCTGCCCGCGCGGGAATGGCATCAGCTGCCCACCGCCGGGTCGCGGGCACGGACAGGAGCTCTGCCGCGACCTCTGGCGCCACGGCCACGACAACAGCGTCCACCTCGATGCGCTCGCCGGTGGCGAGGACGACGATGGGCCGCCCGCCCGGTTCGATGTGCACCACGCGGGCACCGGCAGCCAGCCCGGCGCCGGCCTGCACCGCGGCCTGGTTCAAGCCCTGGACTAGCGTCGTCCAGCCCCCATCGATGTAGGTCACCCCGCCGATGCCGCCGCCGCGCAGCTGCAGCATCGCGTCGGCGATGTCGATGTGCTCCGGGGCGTTGGCGTACGTGGCCAGGCGAATCACCGCCTCGACATAATCACGTGCCGTGTCGTGGGCGAACTCCTCGCGCAGGTACCGCGCCACGGTGCGGCCACGCATGGATTCGGGCTCGGCGCCGCGGAGCGTCATCATCCGGGCGCCCACCTCGGCCCGATCGTGCAGGCGGAACAGGCGGGATGTCAGCATCGTGCGAGAATCCCGCGGAAGGGCTGCCGTGTGCCCGCCCCGGATGACCACCCCCATGCCGTTCGGGGAACCGCCGGTGAAGCGAACGCCCAGCTCGGAGAGCACCTCCTCGGCCGCGCCACCGCGGTAGAACGCGTGCGGGCCGAGGTTGTGGAGCACGCGGTCGCGTTCGCGCGTGCGTGCCCGGCCTCCCGCCTCGGCGGTGCGCTCGAACACGGTAACGCTGTGCCCATCACGCGCCAGGTAGGCCGCGGCGGCCAGCCCGGCCAGCCCTCCACCAACTACCGCCACCTGCTTCGATGTCCGGGTGAGTTCCATGGGTCGCCTCCTCGGGCGGCCGTTCGCTGCCGCCTGCAAGAGGAGACGAATATGGGCGCCCGCTTGTGACAGACCCGGCGCAAGGCGCGGGAATCGCAAGTCGCGAATGACTGGGGGCCGGGGTGGTGCCGGTGGCCCTACCAGGGCCGCTTCCACTTGCCCCAGTTGAATGGTTCGATCCCCGCCTCCGTCAGCTGCCAGATGGTCGCCTCGGCCCGGCCTCCGCTGATTTCCAGGAAGCCGATCGTGCCGAGCTGCGTGTCCAGGTTGCGCGGATAGGTGGGCGACCCCGGGTTCACGCAGAGCACGCCGTTGATGTGGTCGATCGCCTCCACGTGCGTATCGCCGTAGATGAGCACATCGAGCTCGGTCGTGCCGAAGTAACGCACCAGCGCCCGTTCGAGCGTGAGGTGCGGCGGGTACTCGGGGATGGGTACGTCGTGGGTGAGGCCCACCTTGAGGCCGTCCAGGTCCAGCAGCCACGCCTCGCGCAGGCGGGGGTGGTCGGGCTGGATGGGGCGGCCGCCGCTGCCGTCCTCGCCGTTGCCCCGGGCTGCCCACAGCGGCGCAATGTCCGCCAGCTGGTCGAGCACCACCAGGTCGTGGATGTCCCCCGCGTGGAGGATGCAATCAACGCCCCGGAAGGCATCGAACACCTGGGGCCAGAGTTCGTAGCGGGCTTCGGGAATGTGGGTATCAGAGATCAGGCCGACTCGCATACCCGAGTTTACTCATCGCGCGCCCTTCGCTGGCAACGAGCCAAGCCGCCGAGGAGTGTGTGACCACCTTCACGCGGAGCTCGTTCGCAAGCTGTTAACATGCCCCATTCCGCGCCGGGCATGGCGGATACCACGCGGGAAGGAATGGGGAGACTACCAACCGTGCACGTCCTTCAGGCAACCGATACCTTCACCGTCGAATGGCCCGACCCGTCCATGGCCCAGGCACCATGGGTGGGCGACCGCATGCATTTCCCGGGCCCCACCGCCCAGCTCGCCCAGCGCGTCGTCGGCGCCTTCCAGGAGCAGATTCTCAGCGCCCCGACTGTGTTCGCCAATGGCTACGAGTTCAGCCTGCCACCGACCATCCCCGACCCACCCGCCGAGGTGCTTTCCGGCGGCCTTCGCGTCTGGCACGAGGAGTATTCGCCGCGCATTCGCGCCTTCTGCCGGCGCGTCCGCGCCACCGATTTCGATGGCATGACGCTCCCGGAGCTGGCCGCCGAGATGGACCGGCTGGTCGCCGACGCCATGGATTCGCTCTGGCTCACCATGGTCGTCATCAAGCAGTTCATGGGGCCCACCTTCGCGCTCCTGCGGTTCCTCGAGGATGAGCTGGGCGAGGACGGCCCGATGTTGAGCGGCACGCTCCTCCAGGGCTCGCGCAACGCCACCGCGGCCAGTGGCTCGGCAATCGCCACCCTGGTCGACCTTGCCGCGGCCTCGCCCGGGCTCGCAGCCGCCCTCAGGTCGGGAAGCCACCACGACCTCGCGGGCCTTCCCGGCGGCCCCGCGTTCGTGGCCGAGCTCGAACGCTTCCTCGACGAGTACGGCTGGCGCGCAGAGACCTGGGGCTCGATGCATGTGCCCACCTGGGCCGAAGACCCCCGCGCCGTGCTCAACCTCGTGGTCCGCTACCTGGACGACCCGGAGAGCGGCCCCGCTGCCCAGGTCCGCCGCGCCGCCGAACAGCAGGCCGCGGCCGTCGCCGAAGTTGAATCGCGCCTCCCCGGCGAAAAGCTGGCGGCGTTCCGCAACTTGCTCCGCGCGACGGCGGACCACGTGGCCGTGAGCGAGGACCGCGCCCGCTGGCAGCTCAGCATCGTCGGCGTGATGCGCCGGCCCTCGCTCGCCCTGGGCCGCAAGCTCGCCGCGATTGCCGCGCTCGACCGGCCGGAGGATGTGTTCCACCTCACCTGGGACGAAGCCATGCGCGCCGCCGCCGCCCCCGGCCCCGCCGTGGCCGCCGTCGCCCGGGAGGGACGCCTGCAGTTCCAGCGCTGGGAGCGGCTGGCGCCGCCGCCCTTCCTCGGCGCCATGCCGGACCTCTCGCTCTTGCCGCCAGAAATGATGCCCATGGTCCGCCACTTCAACGGCCTGCGCATGCCCGAGGTCAGCCAGGGGGTGGTGAAGGGCACCGGAGCCAGCCGCGGCACCGCGACCGGTACGGCCCGCGTCATCCGCACCCTCGATGAATCCGATAGGCTCGAACCCGGCGACATCTTGGTCTGCGTCACCACCGCGCCGCCGTGGACCGCGCTCTTCGCCATTGCCGGCGCAGTCGTCACCGATACCGGCGGCGTGATGTCGCATTCCGGCATCTGTGCGCGCGAGTTCGCCATCCCGTGCGTCGTGGGCACCCAGCTCGGCACGCGGTTCATCCCCGATGGCGCCACTGTCACGGTCGATGGCGAAGCAGGCACGGTGACCATCCACGCCTGAGGAGCATCACGCGGGCGTCCGGGCCAGCTGCTCGGCCGCCCGCGCCCGTTGCCCGGAGCTGCGCAGCGCCAGGACGGCGTTCAGAACGGCCGCCAGCACCAGGATGGCGGCCAGCGCCTCGAATGCTCCCGGCCCGGGGTCGCGCCCCAGCACGGCCGCCAGCAGCGATGCGCCCGCAACCGAGCCTACGTACCGCATGAACGAAAGCGTGCCCGCCGCCGAGCCTGCCATCGAGGCGGGCCACGCCGCCAGCCCGGATGACTGCTGGGCGGGCCCGGCCAGCCCCATGCCAATGCCGACCAGCGCCAGCGGCCCCGCCAGCGGGTAGGCAGCGCCCGCGGCGACCGCGCCGAGCACCCCCGCCGTCGCCATCACGAGCACGCTCGAACCGGAGAGCAGCCCCGCGCGGACGCCAAAGCGCATCGCGACCCGCCCGCCGATGGGGCCGGCCAGCACCGAAGTCGCGCTCATGGAGAACAGGAGGGCGCCGATTGCGCCCGTCCCCACGCCGCGCTCATCGCGCAGGTAGACCGGCAACGCCACCAGGGTGGTGTACATCACCAGGTTCGAAAGCGCCGTCATCACGCTCGATCGCGCGAACGCGGGTGCGCGGAAGAGGTCGAGGTCGACCACGCCCTGGCGCGAGGCCCGGTAGCGCCAGCCATACGCCGCCAGCCCCACGACAGCCAGGGCCAGGGCCGCCACGGGGAACGCCGCATCGCCCGAACGGAGCGCCGAGCCAAGCAGTGCCAGCCCGCTGAATGCGCCCACCAGCGCCGCAAGCGACGCCGGGTCGATGCGGAAGGTCGCCAGGCCCCGGCCACCGTCGGCGGGTAACGGCCAGAGCAGCAGCCACACGGCCGCGACCGCCGGGATGTTCAGCAGGAATAGCCACTGCCACCCGCCGGCGGCGAGGATGATCCCGCCCGCAACCGGGCCCAGCGCCGCGCCGGCCGAGATCATCGCGCCGTTCGTCCCCAGCACCGCCGGCAGGCTCGCCACGTCCACCGCCTTGCGCAAATAGGCGGTCGCCCCCGGGATGAGTAGCGCGGCCGCGACCCCTTGCAGCGAACGGGTAGCCACCAGCAGCTCGAACGATGGCGATGCGGCAGCCGCGACCGACGTGATGGCCATCCCCGCGAGGCCCATGCGGAGCACCGCCAGGCTCCCGATCGCGTCGCCAAGGCGTCCGCCGATGGGCTGGGAGATGGCCACCGCCACCAGGTATGAGGTGACCAGCCAGGAGACCGCGACGATGCCCACGTCGAACTCGTCGCGGATGGCGGGCAGCGCCACCGCGATCATCGTGGAGTTGAGCGGTGCCAGGAGCGCCGCCGCCCCGGCCGATATTGCCAGCCGCCGCCCGCCAATCGCCTTGCCGTCGTGCATCCGCGAATGGTAACGCGACGTACCCGGCCAGCGCCGGCTACCCCCGGCTCGCCTCCCACGGGTCCCAGCCAGGCGGGTCCGGGGCCAGGCGCTCGGGCGGGCTGAGCACAGCCCCACCCTCCACCTCCCGGAAGAGGTCGCGCCCCGCGATGGTGCTCGCGCACCCCACGCCACTCTTGATCGCGCCGGAGATGCCATGGCCGGACTGCGTGTTCGCCCCCACCAGGTACAGCCCGTCCACGTCGGTCGCATACCCCGGGCGGTTCGGGCCCACCTGGTCGAGGGCGATTTCAATGCCGTACGAGGTGCCGCCGGTCGAGAGCGTGTACTTCTCGTGGGTCACCGGCGTCGAGGCCTCCTGCCACACGATGTGGTCGCGGATGCCCGGAATCATGCGTTCGGCCGTGTCGATGAGACGGGCCGTGAACTCGTCCTTCAACCGCCGGTAGGCCGGGTTGCGGTGGTAGCGCTCGCCGTGGGCCGGGCCTTCGTGCGTGGCCCAGAGCGCCGGGTGCGGTGGCACCAGCGTCATCACGTCCATCGCCGTGTAGCCCTTCGGCGCGATCCACGGCGAGTCCGGGTCCTTCAGCGACCCGATCGAGATGAACACGAGCGGGTGTTCCGGCAGCTGTCCCGCGAACGTCTCGGAGTAGGTCGCCTCGAGGTCGAGCGAGTCCGAACCCCAGAAGTTCGTCCTCGGAAGGCGGCCGCGGAGGTCGATATCGAGCCCCAGGTAGACCACGAAGAATGGCAGCGCCATGCGGTAGCCCCGCACGCGCTCGGCTGTGGCCGGGCTGAAGTGCCCGTCGCCCACGAGCTCGAAGACGGTGCGCTTCAGGTCCGCGTTGGAAACGACGACCGGCGCTCGGAACTCCTCGCCAGTGGTCAGGCGCACGCCGCGGGCCGCGCCGTCCTCGACGATGATCCGCTCGACGCGGGCCCGGGTGCGGAAGGCGCCCCCGTTGGCGAGCAATACCTGGAGGAAGCGCGCCGGGAGCATCTGCCCACCACCCTTCGGGTAGTAGGCGCCGCGCAGGTAGCCATCGAGGAAGCCCGCGGCCACCGCCGTCGGGGTGCGCGAGGGCGGCGTGGCATAGGAAGGGCTCTGTGCGAGCAGCACGGCCCTCGGGCCTGGCCCCAGGCCGCAGTCGTCGAAGAGCGCCGTCACCGGTTGCATGCCCCAGCGCAGTAGGTCGGGCGCCTGAGCCGCCAGGCGGGCCATGTCGGGCGGGCCGCCTGCGCGCAGGGCTTCGGACTGGGTCGCGACGCCCTGGAGCGTGTCGACGCAGCGGCCCACCCCATCGGCCTCGTCCGGGAAGGCGGCCACGAGCCGCTCGCGGTACCGCTCCCAGCCCTTCGGCATCCGCACGTCCACGCCGGGGAAGAGGATCGTGTCGAAGCCATCCGGGTCCAGCTCGATGAACTCGACGCGCTCTTCCAGCCCCAGACCCCGGAGGATGGTCCGGATCACGCCGCCCGGCTCGCACTGGGCCAGGTAGTGGGTGCCAACGTCGAATTCGAACATGCGCTTGCGACGGAAGACGCTCGCGTTGCCGCCCGCGATGTAATGCTGCTCGAGTACGAGCACCCGTCGCCCCAGCGCCGCCAGGTGGGCAGCCGCGCTTAGCCCGCCGAGGCCCGACCCGATGACGATGACATCCCAGTCCTTCTCCACCGCGCGAGGACAGCAGGGTCGAGGACCTGGTGGGTATGACGCAGCGCAGGGATTGCTAAACCGAGACGGGCAAGAGCAGGCGGAACGTGCTGCCCGCGCCGGGCGTGCTTTCGACTGTGAGCCAGCCGCCGTGGGCGCGCGCGATGCCGAGCGAGGTCGAAAGCCCGAGGCCCGTCCCCCGGCCCACCCCCTTGGTCGTGAAGAAGGGGTCGAAGATGCGCTCAATAATGTCGGGCGTCATCCCGGCGCCCGTGTCGGTCACCGAAACCACGTGGTAGCGGCCCCGTGGCAGGTCGGGCGGCGCCCAGCGATGGCGTGGGCCGATCTCGGCGATACGGCGGGTCACGTTGATGCCGCCGCCCCCCGGCATCGCATCGCTCGCGTTCACGATGAGGTTGAGCAACACCTGCTGGAGCGAGGTCCGGCTCCCGTGAACCAGTCCCGGCTCGCGGCTGTGCCGCACACTGAGCCGCACGCTGGGCGTGAGCATGCTCCGGGCGAACGCGACGGTCTCATCGAGGAGGGCATCGAGCGCGATGGCTTCGCCCCCCGCCACCTCGGGCCGGGCATAGGTCAGCAACCGCCGCACGAGATCCGCCCCGCGCTCGGCCGCCCGCCGCGCCTCGTCGGCCAGCTCGCGCTCCGGCCCCGCCGGAAGCGACTGGTGCACGAGATAGAGGTTGCCCAGCACGGCCGTCAGCAGGTTGTTGAAGTCGTGGGCAATGCCGCCGACGAACACCCCCAGGCTCTCGAGCTTCTGGCTCTGCCGGACCTGGACTTCCAGCCGCGAAAGGTCCGCTTCAGCCGCCTTGCGGTCGGTGATGTTCAGGAAGCTGCCAGCCGCCCGCAGCGGCTGGCCATCGGCCGAGCGTTCGACCACCGTGCCCCGCGTGAGCACCCAGGCCCACTGGCCCGGCCCCGCGCCGAAGCGATGCTCGCACTCGATGAGCGGCGTGCGGCCCGCGAGGTGATCGTCAATCGCGGTTTGCAGGCGTTCGCGGTCCCCGGGGTGCACCTGGTCGAGCCACCACCCCAGGCCAGCGGCGGTGGGAGCGTCGCCCGGGCTTGCCCAGGTACGGTAACCGCTGACGAGGCGCTGGCTGGGGATATCGAATTCCCAGATCGACAGGTCGGCCCCGCGCAAGGCCAGCTCGAGGCGTTCCTCCGCGGCGCGGCGGCGCGCCTCGGCCCGCCGTGCCTCGATGATCGTGCCGCAGGTGGTCACCATCGGTTCCAGGTCAGCGCAATCCTGTTCGGAGTAGCCACCGGGGCGGTTCGCCAGGCCGATGAGCCCCAGCACCTGGCCACCGGCCACCACCGGGAGCCCGAGGAACGCATTGAGCGCCGGGTGCCCCGGTGGCAGGCCCCCGCTCCGCCGATCGCCCGACGGCTGGTTGGCGATGACTGGCCGGCCGGTGGTTATCGCGTGCCCCATCAGGTTCTCGAGGTTGGTGAACTCCATCCCCGTCGACCCGCGTTCCTCGTACATCCGCCGGCTGGCGTCGTCCCAGGCGATATTCGTGAGCGCCCACGTCCGGAGGAATGGCGTGCCATCCGCTCGGCGCAGGACCTCCCCGATCATCCCGTATTCACTGCCCGTCGCCTCGAGCAACTTCTCGAGTAAGCTATCGAACACCACTGCCGGGCTCGAGCCGCGAATGAAGTTCGCCTGTGCGCCGGTAAGTGCCGCGAGCAAGGCATTCGAGCGCTTGAGCGCCTGCGCCGCCTCTGCGCGCTCCGTGATGTCGCGAAACATGTAGCGCACGCCCACGGGCATCGAGCGCTCGTCGAGGACGTACGAACCCTGCACCTCGGCCTGGAAGGTCGAACCATCCTTTCGAACCAGCGTGAACTCATAGAGGTGCTGGCCGTACATCCGCTCGTACGGCCTGCCCGAGCGGATGGTCGGGTCGAGCTGGGCGTCGGCAATCTCGAGCGCCCGGGCCGCGCCTTCCGGCGTCAGGAGGGAAAGCCCGAAGATGCCCGCGTCAACGTCCTCCTGGTCGTAGCCCAGGAGCACCAGCGCCATGCGGTTCATGTAGAGCACGCGGGCGGAGGGGAACTCGAGTTCGAGCAGCGCATCGGGCAAATGGAAGCGGAACTGGTTGTACTCCGCGCGCAGCGAAGCAAACCGCTGCCACGGCTCCGGGAACGAAGACGGCTCGGCGCTCAATGCGCAATGGCCCCCGGGACCGACCCTATCGCGGTCCTCCTCGACATAGCGTAGCCCCACAACGCACGTCGCACACTTCGGGTATTCCCCCAATGCCGCGCAGGAATCGGGTCAATCCGGCATGCCTCGCATGCGAACTGCCGCCGCTCGAATGTGAAGGTTCGGGCTCGTGTGCCAGCCGGGCCTTCGAGATGTCCGTGGCGCCCGCCCACCATCCCAACCAACTTCCCAGGGAGGTACTGGCACATGGCCCTCACCCTTGTCGAGGCCGCGAAACTCAGCAACGACACCCTTCTCTCCGGCGTCATCGAAACGATCGCCCAGGAGAGCCCTGTCCTGCAGCGCCTGCCGTTCATCGAAATCGTCGGCAACGGCCTCACCTACAACCGGGAAAACGCGGCCCCCTCCGCCGATTTCTACGACGTCGGCGACGACTGGGACGAGAGCACCCCCACCTTCGCCCAGGCAACCGCCACCCTGAAGATCCTCGGCGGCGATGCCGACATCGATAACTTCCTCAAGAGCACTCGCTCCAACATCCAGGACCTCGAAGCCGCCGTCGTCCAGCTCAAGGCGAAAGCCGTCCAGTCGCTCTTCGATGACACGTTCGTGAACGGCGACGACAGCGTGAACGCCAAGAGCTTCGATGGCATCGACGTCCTCTGCTCCGGTGGGCAGACCGCGAGCATGGGCGTGAACGGTGGCACCCTCACCCTCGAAAAGCTCGATGAGCTCATCGACCGGGTGCGCGGCGGCAAGCCCGACCTGCTGCTGATGAGCCGCCGTTCGCGCCGAACCCTGAACGAGCTCGCCCGCGCCTCCGGTGGCTTCCTCGAGGCCGACCGCGACGAGTTCGGCCAGATGCTGCAGTTCTACGACGGTGTCCCCATCGGCATCTGCGACTACATCAGCGATGCCCGCACCGTCGGCACCAGCAACGACTGCAGCACGATCTACGCCATGCAGTTCGGCGAAGGCGCGCTGAGCGGGCTAACCGCACCTGGCGGGCTGACGGTCGAGCGCGTGGGCAGCCTCGAGACCAAGGACGCGAGCCGCATCCGTGTCAAGTGGTACGCCAGCCTGGCCCTCTTCAACACGGTCAAGCTCGCGAAGCTCGAGGGTGTGCGGGCGTAGTCAGCCGGACACTGTGGCCGTTCGCGGGGGTGGTCGCCGCCACCCCCGTTTTGCTGCCCGCCGCAACGAAAACGTGAAACTCGCGCCACCCTTCTTGCCTACCGGCCAGTCAACAGGCGAAACTCCCGTCCTCATCAGTGAGAGGGGATAGCCACGATGACCACCCAAACGGAGATTCGGACACTCGCCGATGTCACGCGCGCACATGCCGAAGCGCGCCCCAACGCCGTCGCCATGGTGTACGGCGATCGCCAGACCACCTACGGCGAGCTCGACCGCCACGCGAGCCAGGTGGCCAATGGCCTCATCGCGACAGGCCTCAGGCCGCAGACCCGCGTGGCCTTCCTCGATAAGAACTCGGACATCTTCTTCGAAGCCTGCTTCGGCGCCGCCAAGGCCAACTGCGTGATGGTCGCGGTCAACTGGCGGCTCGCCCCGCCCGAGGTCGCATACGTGGTGAACGACGCCATGGCCGAAGTCCTCTTCGTGGGCCAGGAGTTCTTCCCCGTCATCGAGAAGGTGTTGCCGGAGCTCCGGACGGTCAAGAAGGTCATCGCTATCGATGCGCCGCACGACGGCTGGGAACACTACCCGGCATGGCGCGACACCCAGGCCAGCGCCGACCCGCACGTCGCCATCGATGGCGATGCCGTGGCCATCCAGATGTACACCAGCGGCACCACCGGGCATCCCAAGGGCGCCATGCTTACCCATGACAACTTCTTCGCGCTCCTGCCCTCCGCAGCCCGCGAATGGGGACAGGTGTGGACCCCTGAGGATGTCAACCTCGTCTGCATGCCGCTCTTCCACATCGCTGGCAGCGGCTGGGGCATCGTCGGCCTTTACGCTGGCGCGAAGTCCATCATCATCCGCGACATCATCCCGCCGGAGATCCTCCGCGTGATCCCGGCCTACGGCGTGACCCGCGCGCTCTTCGTGCCCGCCGTGCTCCTCTTCCTGCTGCAGACGCCCGGCGTGCAGGAGACCGACTTCTCGACCCTCAAGTTCATCGCCTACGGCGCCTCCCCGATCCCCCTCGACCTCCTGCGCAACGCCATCGCCACCTTCAAGTGCGACTTCGCCCAGGTGTATGGCCTCACCGAGACCACGGGCGTGGTCACCTACCTCCCACCCGAAGATCACGACCCGAACGGGAACCAGCGAATGCGGTCCTGCGGCCGGCCGCTGGCCAACGTCACCATCCGGATCGTCGACGCAGAGGGGAAAGACCTCCCCACCGGCGAGGTGGGCGAGATCGTCTGCAAGACGCCCCAGGTCATGAAGGGCTACTGGAACCTCCCCGAGGAGACCGCTAAAGCCATCCGCGGCGAGTGGTTCCACACCGGCGACGCCGGCTACATGGACGCCGACGGGTACGTGTACATCCATGACCGCGTGAAGGACATGATCGTCTCCGGCGGCGAAAACGTGTACCCCGCCGAAGTGGAATCCGCCCTCTTTGGGCACCCCGCCGTTGCCGACGTCGCCGTCATCGGCGTCCCCGACGACCGCTGGGGCGAGGCGGTCAAGGCCATCGTGGTGAAAAAGCCTGGGACGGAGGTGGACCCCGACGAGCTCATCGCATTCGCCCGCGAGCGGATCGCCGGCTACAAGGTGCCCAAGAGTATCGACTTCGCCGAGATGCTGCCGCGCAACCCATCCGGCAAGATTCTCAAACGCGAAATCCGCGCGCCCTACTGGGCTGGCCGCGATCGCCAGGTGAACTGAATCCCGTATTCACCCGGCGCGCCACTCTGCGGCCACCGCGACAGTGTGCCGACAATACCGGTATGGAGTCGCTGCGGCCCGGCTTTGCATCGCGGCGAAAAAAGCCGCGTTACCCGGCGGCCCTCGCCTGCGTGATCCGCTGGCCCGGGTTCGAAACCGAGGGTGCCGTCATCGACCTCTCGCAGGAGGGCGCGTCACTGACCATGTCCGCGACGCCGCCCGATGCCAGCGCGCCGTTCAGCATCGCCATCTTCCCCGACGACAAACACCCGCTCGTGCTGCGGTGCGATCCCGTCGCGTCGGCCTCCGACCCCATGGGCGGGTGGATCCTCCATCTGCGGTTCGTCGATACCCCGGCCGAGGCCGCGGAGGACCTGGAAAGCGTGCTGCGCGCCCTCCGCGCGGAGTTCATCGCAGGCCAGGCCAGCATCGCGCTCGATCGCCTTGGGCCCGTGCGCCGGGCGCGCTTCCCCCACTACCCGCCCCTGCTGCTGCGCTAGCCCCGCCTCCACTGCGCCATCCACCTGTTGGAAGTGCGCACCCGGGCCGGGCAAGTTCGCAGCGTGCTTACGCTCGCCGCCTCCCTCGAAGCCCACCAAAAGCAGCCCCGCCGCCTGCCTGCCCTCTCCCTCACCGTCTCTGCTACCCGCAACAGCATCCTCGCCATCCGCCCCACCCAGGATGTCGACGGCGCCGAGTCCGAAGCTCCCCACGCCGCCACCTTCGCGAACGCTACCTTCCTCCAGGTCCGCAACGACGCCGGCACCATCAAGGTCCGCCAGGATTTCGCCGCATGGTCCGCCTCCCTCGGCGCCGTCGCCGCCGGCTCCCCCGTCGCTCTCGCCGCCTACCCCGGCGAGGCCATCATCCTCTGCGGCGATGGCACCGCCCTCAAAGCCTGGACTTCCGCCGACGACGGCTCCACCTGGAGCGGCCCCACCACCATCGTCACCGAGGCCTCCCCCATCGGCGCCGTCGCCGCCGCCTACCGCCCCTCAACCGGCAACGTCTGCGCGTTCTACGTCCTCGGCACTTCCTCCACCCTCAACCGCCTCCGCCGCACCTCCGGCACCTGGGCCGGCTCCGGCACCACCTGGTCCCGCACCGCCGATGTCAACACCATCACCGGCCTTGCCGCCAGCTGGCGAGCTAACGACTTCCGCCTCGTCGTCACCGGCACCGCCGCCACCACCACCCACCCCCGCGCCTGGGCCGTCTCCATGGGCGATGGCGCCATCCCCGCCAATAGCTGGTCCTCCCTCATCTCCATCGCCGAGGCCGATGCCTCCGGCGGCATCACCTTCGCCGCACCCTTCATCGCCCAGGTCAGCAACTTCGCCTTCGCCACCTTCCGCCAGGTCGAGGCCAACGGCGTCCCCTACGACCGCCCCATGCTCACCCACGAGGTTTCCGGCCACCTCTCCCCCTGGCGCGAGCCCGTCCCCCTCGACGGGAGCTCCGCCTACGGCCTCGCCATCGCCTACGACGGCGACGCTACCCTCCGCCTCGCCACGACCGCCGATTCCTGGCTCTCCCCTGTCGGGGATAGCCACGACCTCTCAGACCGCCTCACGGCCCTCTCGTGGCACCAGGACCCGCTTGCCCTCCGTGTCCTCGCCACCCTCGATAACCACGATGGCGCCTTCGACGCCGCCCTCGCCGCCTACCCCGCCATCCGCCCCGGCCACGACCTCACCATCCAGCACGGCTACCGCTCCGGCACCAACGGCGCCGCCCAGTACGGCCTCACCCTCCGCTGCCAGCTCACACGTGTCACCCACCAGCTCCACCAGGGCAAGGCAACCCTCGAGCTCGAGGCCGCCGGCCCGTGGGAACAGCTCGCCAGCTGGCGCGCCCCACAGGCATGGACTGCCCCCGCCTCCACCACCCGCACCACCACCTTCACCCGCCTCGCCGCTCGCGCCGGCCTCTCCCTCTCCACCTCCAGCGAGCTCCCGCCCTCCACCGCCTGGACCTCCGATACCCCCGAGTTCGCCATCACCGCCGGAGAATCCGGCAAACAGGCCCTCGACCGCCTCCTCGCCCCCACCACCGACTTCCTCCGCGGCACCGATGCCTTCCAGATCTGCGGCCTCGACCCCGATGACGACCCAGCCTACACCTACGGCCCCGGAGACCACGAGATCGCCTCGCTCGAGCTCAGCGATCACCCACTCCCCAACTGGAGCCGCGTCCAGGGCCCCGACCGCTACGCCGAGGCCTTCGAGGCCGCCGAGGCCGCCGCCTTCGGCCCCCGGATGGTATTCCTCCGGAATCTATCCGCAGCTACGGATGGCCTCATCAACGCCAGCGCCGCCGGCGCCCTCCGCCGCCAGCGGCTCGCCCAGCCCCGCGGCCAGCTCACCGCACCCGCCAACGTCGGCCAGGAACTCTACGACGTGGTCACCCTCACCGCCCCCCAGCTCGCCCTCACCGCCCAGGACTACCGCGTCATCGCCCTCGGCCTCGAGTACCGCCGCGGCCCCCAGGGCAGCCGCTACGACTCCATCCTCACCCTCGGAGAGCTCTGATGGCCGTGCTACGCGGTTCAATCGTCAGCTTTGACGCCGGTACCTTCACCGCCTCCGTCCGCCTGGACGGCTCCGCCCCCCAGACCGTCGATAGCGTCTCCGTCTCCCGCGCGATCGCCAGCGGCGAGATGACCGCCGGCCGCAAGGTCCTCCTCGACACCGGCGACCACAACCACCCCTCAGACTTCGTCGTCACCGCCGTCTGGCCCTGATCCCGGAGACCGGGGCTCGAACCGCCACCGCCCATTCCGAGGCGCGTCAGTCATGACGCGCTGCAGCGCCGGTACCACCACGACCGATGGCCCTGTGCCGCACGCGCTGACTCCCGCCCTCCTCGCGCCTTCTCCCTCACGCGTGGAAGTTCGGCTCCCGCTTCTCCACGAACGCCCGGCCCGCTTCCGCGAACGCCTCGCTCCGGGCCGCCTGGCCGAAAATCTCGTCCTCTGCGCGCAACACCGAATGGAGGTTGTCGTTCGCCGCGTTGGCGTACAGCAGCCCCTTCGCCCAGCGGATGTGCCGCGTCGGGTTGAAGGCGATCTCCTCGCCCAGGCCGAGCGCCGTATCAAGCAGCTGCTCATGCGCCACCACCCGGTTCACCGCCCCGATGCGGAGCGCCTCCTGGGCGTCGACAATCCGCCCCGTGAGGATCATTTCGGCCGCCGAGCCCAGTCCCGTGATCTGCGGGAGCAGGTACGTCGACCCCAGTTCCGGCGTCAGCCCGATCCGAACGAACCGCATCGAGACCCGCGCGTGTTCCGAGGCGATGCGCAGGTCGCACGCGAGCGTGAGCGTGAAGCCGACGCCAATCGCCGGGCCGTTGATCGCCGCGATGAGCGGCTTCGATCGCTGCATGAAGGCCGTCAGCGGCTCGCCCTCGGCGGCGGGCCGGCGTCGTTCGCCGCCCCCATCCGCCGCGCGGTCGCGCCTCAGGTCGGCGCCCGAACAGAAGCCGCGCCCCGCGCCCGTGAGCACCACGGCGCCCACCGCCGGGTCCTCGTTGCACTGTTCGATGTGATTGCGCACCAGGCGGGCCATGTCGGGCGACCACGCGTTCAGCCGTTCCGGCCGGTTTAGCGTGATGAGGCCCACCCGGCCGCGGCGTTCGAAGGTGACGTGCGGGGCTTCCGCGGGTGAGGTCATGTTTGGTGCTCCCGAGTGAGGTACTGGTGCGCGGCACGGTAGGCGAAGCGGGGGCTGCTGTCGAGCGCCTGGACCGCAAGCAGTTCCGTGAGCACCTTCTCACTTTGTTCAAGGTTAGGCTTGATTTTCTTAAGATGCGTGTTAATCTCTCTCACCACGGAGGGATAGCCATGCGCACCGTAACCGCATCTCCCCTTTCCCAGCTCATCGAGCAGGGCATCCAGGCCATCGGCGAACGCCTCATCTCCGGCGGCTCCGCCATCGATGCCGAGCCCGTCTCAAGCAGCGTCGAACGCCTCGCCGGCGGCCTCCTCGCGGCCATGGGCATGCACGAGGTCGCCGATGACCTCGACCTCGAGGCGGTCTCGCTCCTCGGCGCCGCGAGCCTCGCCGGGCTCAAGGTCATTGGCATGGCCGAACCCGGCGTCTACCGGCTCGAAGACGCGCTCCACGCGCTCGAAGACCTGCTTCGCCGTACGGCCGAACAGGAACTGAGGTAACCCATGAGCAACCCCGCACTGTTGGATATCCGTGACCTCGAAAAGCGCTACCGCAACGGCACCCTGGCCAACGCCGGCATCTCGCTCGCACTCCAGCCGGGCGAGGTCTTCGGCCTCCTTGGCCCCAATGGCGCCGGGAAGACCACCCTCGTCCGCCAGGTGCTTGGCATGCTCCGGCCCACCTCGGGCACCATCACGCTCAACGGCGTCGATATCGTGGCCGACCCGGGATTCGCCCGCCGCAACATCGGCTTCCTTCCCCAGGGCCAGTTCGATCTCGAAGCGCTCCAGGTGGGCGAGCTCATCGAGTTCTCCGCCCGGCTCCGGGGCGTGCCTTCCCGTGACGCCCGCCGCACCGCCGCGGAGCTCATCGAGCGGCTGGACCTCGGGCCCTTCCGCAAGACCTCCATGCACACGGCCTCGGGTGGCGTGCGGAGGCTGGCTGGTTTCGCGGCGGCTATCGCAGCGCCGGTAAGCCTCCTGGTGCTGGATGAGCCGACGAACGACGTCGACCCCATCCGCCGCCAGCTGCTCTGGCAGGCCATCGACGAGCGTGGCCGCGATGGCGCCACCGTCCTCCTCGTCACCCACAACCTCGCCGAGGCCGAACGCTTCATCGACCGCCTGGCGATCATCGACGGTGGCCGCATCGTCCGCGAAGGCACCCCGGCCGCCCTCCGCACCGTCGTGACCGAGCGCCTTCGCCTCGAACTGACCGTCGCCGGCGACCTGGTACCGCACCCGGCGCTGACCGCCGAGCATGGCAACGCAGACTGCTTCCTCTTCGAGCAGCGCGACCTGCCGGCGGTCAGCGCCTGGCTCGGCACCCTCCGGGAAGAAGGCCTGCTGAGCGACTTCCGCATCGGCCCGCCTACGCTCGACGACATCTACGCCGCGGCCGTCATGCCCCCACGCGAACTGGACGCCGTCTCATGACATGGCTCCGCCAGTACCGCGACCTCGTTTCGATGCAGCTGCGCTCGATGCGCGGTGAGCTCTGGTTCGCCGCCATGATCCAGGCTGTCCTTTCGCTCGGCCTGGTCATCGGGTTCGGCTTCCTCATCCCTGATGTCTCGGAGACGACCGCGCTCTTCCTGGTGACCGGCACCGCGACGCAGGCATTCGTCACGATCGGGCTGGTGATGCTTCCCCAGCTGCTGGCCCAGGCGAAGGAAGCAGGCAGGATCGAGTACTTCCTGACGCTGCCGATCAGCCGGGAGGCCTACCTGCTTGCACTGGTGACCGTGGTCGCGCTGATGGCTCTGCCAGCGGTGGCGTTCACCGTGGTGCTGGGCGCATGGCACTACGACCTTTCGTTCTCGCTCGAGCCCGCGTTCATCGCGGTGGCGGTCCTGGCCGTGTTTTCGCTGGCCGGTGTCGGCGTGGCGATGGCGGTCTATTCGCCGCACCAGCAGGTCACGAACGCGCTCACCCAGCTCATCATCTTCTACGTGCTGTTCTTCGCGCCGGTGCTTCTGCCAAAGCAGCAGCTGCCGGAACTGCTCCAGTTCACCTCGAACTTCGCCCCCCCGACCTACGCCGCCGACGGCGTGCGGGCGACGCTGACCGACCTGCCCGGTACCCACCTGGCGCGGTCGTTGTGGGCGATGACGGGATTCGCGGCGGGTTCGCTCGTGTTGAGCGCGGTGGCCATGCGGCGGCGCGGGTAATCCATGACGTGGCTCCGCCAGTACCGCGACCTTGTCTCGATGCAGATGCGGGCGATGCGCGGCGAGGTCTGGTTCATCGCAACCTTCCAGGGTGCGCTGACGGTGAGCCTCGTGCTTGGCTTCGGTTACTTCATGCCCGACATGACGAAGGCGACGGCCACGTACCTGGTGACCGGTGTTGCGACGCAGGCGTTCGCAACCGTGGGGCTGGTGATGCTCCCGCAGAACCTCGCGCAGGCCAGGGCAGCAGGCAGGCTCGAGTACTACCTGACCATGCCGGTCGGCCGCGAAGCGTATCTGCTCGCGCTGGTCACGGTCGTGGCGTTGATGGCGCTCCCGGCCGTGGCGCTCTCGGTGCTGTTCGGGGCATGGCGGTACGACCTTGCTTTGCAGTTTGAGCCCGCACTCTTTGCGGTGGCCCTTCTGGCGGTGTTCTCGCTGGCTGGCGTGGGCGTGGCGATGGCCGTCTATTCGCCGCACCAGCAGGTCACCAACGCCCTGACCCAGCTCATCATTTACTATGTGCTGCTCTTCGCGCCGGTGCTGATGCCGAAGGAGCAGCTGCCCGGGCTGTTGCAGCTCACCGCGAACTTCGCCCCCCCGACGTACGCCGCCGACGGTGTCCGCGCGACGCTGACCGACCTGCCCGGCACGCACCTGGCGAGGTCGCTGCTGGTGATGGGCAGCTTCGCCCTCGGGTCGCTCGCACTCAGCGCGGTGGCGATTCGCAGGCGCGGGTGACTGATGCCATGAGCTGGTTGCGGCAGTACCGCGCACTGGTCTTGCTACAGCTTCGAGCCATGCGATCGACGTTGTGGTTCGTCGCCGTCCTCCAGGCGGCGATGGCAGTGGGGCTCGTGGTCGGCGTCGGTCTCCTGGTACCCAACATCTCGAAAACGACCGCGACCTACCTCGCCACCGGTGCGGCCGCCCAGTCGTTCGGCACCGCGGGGCTCGTCATCCTGCCGCAGGTGCTCGCGCGCGGGAAGGCCCTTGGCACGCTCGAGTACTACCTCTCGTGGCCGCTCAACCGCGAGGCCTACGTGCTGGCCCTCCTGACCGTGACTGCGCTGATGACGCTTCCGGCGGCCGCATTCTGCCTGGTGCTGGGGATGTTGCGGTATGGCGTCGGATTGCATCTCGAGCCAGCGCTCATTCTGGTGGCACTGCTGGCGCTCCTGTCGGTTGCGGGCGTTGGTGTGGCGGTGGCGATGTGCTCCCCGAGCCAGGGCATCACGGATGCCTTCAGGCAGCTGGCTGTCTACTACGTGGCGTTCTTCGCGCCCGTGCTCATGCCCGCGGAACAGCTGCCCGGCGCGTTGCAGTTCATCGCGAACTTCCTTCCTCCTACCCACGCCGCCGATGGCGTGCGCGCGACCCTGACCGACCTCCCCGGCACCCACCTCGCGCGGTCGCTGCTGGTGATGGGTGGTTTCGCCCTCGGGTCGCTGGCACTCAGCGCGGTGGCGATTCGCCGACGCGGGTAATCCGTGGCACGGGCCCGCTACCCCCTCATTGCGGCGCCGGGAACCCCCATTCCCGGCGCCGCCCCCGTCCGAACCGCGACCGGCAGGGAGCGGCGCCCCGGCACCGCTACGCCGTCCACCCCACATCCCCTCCCATCCGAGGCGGGTCAGTCATGACCCGCTGCAGCGCCCGTCCCCCGAACTGCGCCCCGCGCCGCCCACCCCAGCTTCCGGCCTTGTCGGCACGGCCCGAGCGCGATCGGGCGACAGACATCCCGGCGCGCCATCACTGGCGCGCCTCGGATCTGGCGAACCGCGCCCCGCGCCCCCTACCCCGGCCTCCGCCTACCCCGGGTAGCTCCACGGCCGCGCCGCCTCGTACGCCGCGCTCACCTGGAGCAGGAACACATCGGCGTAGCGAGGCGCCACCGCCTGCAACCCGATCGGCAGCCCGCTCGCCGAAAGCCCCGCCGGCAACGAAGCCGCCGGGTGCCCGGTGAAGTTGAACGGGTACGTGAACGGGATGAACCCCGATGGCCCCACCTTTCGCCCCGCGATCTCCTGCGGCGGCGGGCCCTCCGCGACGAATGCCGTCGTCGCCGTGGTCGGCGTCAGCAACAGGTCGTACTGCTCGAAGAACTCCGTCATCATCCGGTTCACCTGGTGCCGCCATTCGAGCGACTCCGCGATCCGCACCGCCGTGATCTGCCGCCCCACCTCGGCGAAGCGCGCGAACCCCGGCTCCAGCCGCGAACGCTCCTCCGGCGTCATCGCGTCGACCAGCCGCGTATCGCCCGAGGCGGCGATGCTCAGCCACCACTCGATCGGGTCGGGGAAGCCCGGCCCCGCCTCCACCAGCTCCGCCCCCACCGCTTCGGCCAGCGCCGACGCTGCCGCCCGCGTCACGCTCACCACCTCCGGGTCGACCACCGCGTAGCCCAGGTCCGGGCTGTAGGCGATGCGCTCCAGGCGGGGCGGCTGCGCCAGCACCGCTGCCTCGAAGGCGTGCCCGGTCGAGTCCAGCGCGTCGAGGTCGTTCGGGTGCGGCCCGGCCGCGACATCGAGGTACCGCGCCGAGTCGCGCACCGTCCGCGCCATGGGCCCCAGCGTGCTGAACACCCCCCAGGTGGGCGCGTGCGCCTGTGCGCGGGGAATGCGCCCCGCGGTCGGCTTGATGCCGTAGCACCCCGTCAGCGAGGCAGGTATCCGGATCGAACCGCCGCCATCGCTCGCCGAACAGAGCGGCACCATCCCCGCGGCCACCGCCGATGAGCTTCCGCCGCTCGATCCGCCGGGCGTCTTCGACGGGTCCCACGGGTTGCGCGTCGGCCCCCAGAGCTGGTTCTCGGTGAAGCCCTTGTAGCCGAACTCCGGCGTGTTCGTCTTGCCCACCACTACCGCCCCGGCCGCCTTCAGCCGCGAAACCGAGACCCCGTCCCGGTCGGCGATCCGCCCCTCGTAGGCGCGCGACCCCTCGGTGAAGAGCATGCCCTTCACCGGCTCCAGGTCCTTGATGCCGATGGGCACACCGGCCAGCGGGCCAGGGTCTTCCCCCCGGGCGATCGCCGCATCCACGGCGGCGGCCTGCTCGAGGGCGGCCTCCGGGTAGACGGCGATGAACGCGTTCAGCGCGGGGTTCTTCCGCTCGATGCGGTCCAGCGCGGCATCGAGCACTTCGCGCGCCGAAAAGCGCCTCGCGCGGATGCCATCGGCAATCTCCCAGGCGGGCATCAGGTCGGACATGGGTTACCTCGGGGGTGGTCTGCGCGCCGGAGTATAGAGCAGGTCCGCCTACCCGGCGGGGCGCTCCCGCCCCGAATGGGACGTGTACGATGGAATGGTGCGAATCCCGGCCGGCCGCGGCCCACTACCAGCACGCTGAGGAGACGCCATGCCACCCACACCCGGCAACGCGCCCGCGTACGAGGCCCTCATGCAGGCGAACGAGGCCCTCAGTGGCCTCATCTCCCGCACGCCCGGAAGCAGCGCCGCCACCTGGGTCCGCGAAGTCCGGCATGCCGCCAGCACCGTCTTCGATGCCCTCCACCAGCACCAGGCACACGCCGAAGGCGACGACGGCATCCTCCACGACGTGACCGAAAAGCGGCCTGCACTGGTGCCGCAAAGCGCCCAGATGGCCCAGGAGCACGAGCACATGCTCCACTATGCGCGTGAACTCCAGCGCGAAGCTGAACTGCAGCTCGCCAGCGAGGACTTCGACCTCGAGCTGGTGCGGCTGAAAGCGTCGTTGCTGCGTGACATCGTGCAGTTGCACCTGCGCGAGGCCGGGGCGCTCACCTATGAAGCCTACTACCGGGTCGAGGGTGGCGAAGGCGGCTAGCAGCGCTCCGCCTCCTCGACGGAGGGCAGGCAAAATGATCCAGCTCAAACGGGTGTATGAGCCCGCCGAACCAGGGGATGGCTGGCGGGTGCTGCGGGAGCGCCTCTGGCCGAGGGGAGTGCGCCGCGCGGATCTGCAGATGGATGAATGGGCGAAGGATGCCGCCCCCAGCACTGACCTCCGCCGCTGGTTCGGCCAGGACCCCGCGAAGTGGGAGCGCTTCCAGGAGCGCTACCGGGAAGAGCTGGACGCCAACCCCGAGGCCTGGCGCCCGCTCATCGCCGCCACCGCGCGCGGCCCCGTGACGCTGCTCTATAGCAGCCACGATGGCGAGCACAACAACGCGGTTGTCTTGCGCCAGTACCTGCTCGAACGAACGGCCACGTGAATCTCCCGGGCGGGCACACGCCATGAAGATGGCTGGCCGTTCCTCCCGGTTCCCTTCACGCACGGCACTCTTTACCATGCGCGAAATCATCCGCGAGTAGGACGCGTGCCCACCCTGCGAGCCCCACGCCGGCCAGACCCCAGCGCCCCCGCGCGGCTCCGCGGTGCTCCACGCAACACTGCGACACCCGCCAGGCCGCCACAGTCCGGTCACCGGGCCGTGCTCGAACTCCAGGGTGCGGCCGGCAACCGCGCCGTCGCCCGCCTTGCAGCCGGCTCCCACCTCGGCCCGTTCATCCAGCGAATGGCCAGCAGAGACGAGGCGGCGGCCATGCTGCCCCTCAGCGCCAAGCCCGAGATCGCGCAGATGCGCACCTCCATCATCAACATGGTCGGCGAATACAACGACCGGATCGCCAACTACGCCGCCGGCTTCCCGAAAACGCCCGCGCTCGTCGGGGCGGGCGGTGCGCAGCGCTACTTCGACAAGACCGTTGCCCAGCTCACCTCGCTCATCAAGAGCATCGAAGGCGTGATGAAGCGTTACAAACGGGCCGAGGAAGCCCGCA
Source organism: uncultured Anaerolineaceae bacterium (assembly GCA_964507025.1). GTDB lineage: Bacteria > Chloroflexota > Dehalococcoidia > Tepidiformales > Tepidiformaceae > Amarobacter. The sequence continues at coordinate 30,920 of CAZDOK010000009.1, read as the reverse complement.
TGCGGAAGGTGACCTTCGGAAAGGACAAGCACCAGAAGCGGATAGACGCACTGTTGGCCCTCATCAGGAAGATCGACAAGGGGCCGCCCATCAACGATCTCTCGGAGACCCACCACCGGCTGTACATGCAGGTCATGACCCAGAATCCCAAACTGGGGTTCCTCGGCAACCAGGACATCGTGGGCCAGACCCAGTCGGGAGCGAAGTCCGGGGGCGTGCACACCCTCGGCAAGGGCCAGGTGAAAACCTCCGGCGGGGTCAAGACCGGCTACTTCAAGAGCGACAAGGGCGAGTCGGACGATGCCGGCATCGGGACCGATATCGAGCACACCCAGGCGAAACAGAGCATGCGCTCCGTCGCCACCTTCGAGGTCAACGAACTGCTCGGCCTGGGAATCATCCCCTATACCGCCATGACGAAGCTGAAATCGGTCGGCCCCGGCGGCGAGGAGACCGAGACCACCGGCCAGTTCATGGAGGAGGCCAAAGGCTACGCCGGGCGGGGCCAGGTGCGCGGCGGCGAGATCGACGACAGCATGTACCAGCACGCGCAGGAATTGATCGCGCGGATCAAGGACCCGAAGACCACCGAGAAGGAGCGCAAAAAGCTCAAGAACGACCTGGCCCTCGGCTTTGGCGGCGGCGTCGTGGAAATCGGCGGCAAGAAGTACCGCATGACCCAGGCCGCCACCGACCTCGACTGGCTCAACCCCGTCCTCCAGAAGGACCTCAGCACGCTCCAGCTGTTCGACATCATCGTTGGGCACGCCGACCGCCACGCGGAGAACTACGTGGTCGACTACGACCAGAAGAAGGGCACCGTCGGAGGTGTGAAGGGCATCGACAATGACTCGACCTGGGGCAAGCATGTCGATAAGAAGCTGCTCTCCAACAAAGGTGACTTCGGCTATAGCAGGCGCATCAAGACGCCCGGCCTCCCCCCGGTGATCGATGCCGAAGTCGCCCTCAAGGTCCTCCGGACCGACTTCAACCAGATCAAGGCGATCCTCCAGAAGTACGACATGACGAACGAGGAGATCGCCGCCGCCGAATCGCGCTGGAGCTTCGTGGTCGACCACGTGAAGAACCTCGTGCACGCCCAGCAACTGGCGATGATGGGCCGATTGGACGAGGGCGATCAGATCTTCATGTACGTCGACCTCTACCAGGCCATGGGCGAAGACGTCCCGCAGGACATCTTCGCGCGGCGGCTCAAGCTCTGGGGCAAGGAGACCGAGTCCCTGCAAACCGACAAGAACTCCTACGCCGGGCAGCAAAAGGCCTTCCTGGACGATATCAAGTCCAAGAAGGAGGAATCCTTCAAGCCCTGGGAGAAGTAGCAGCTCCCGCCGGCGGCCTGGCGCCGAGACGATCGCTCTGCGTTCGCGACGGGGACGAAGCCCTCAGGACGCCCGCGGAAGCGCGCGCTTCATCGCATAGAGAGCCGTGTCCGCCTGCCTGAGCAGCTGGTCCGGAGTCACCGCGGCACCGAGCGTGGCGAGGCCGATCGTGGCGCGGATCCCGCCGATGCTCGCAGCCGCACCGTCGACCACGAAGCTCGCGGACTCCAGTGCCTCCCTCATGCGAGCAACGATGCGACCCGCGTCCGAGGTCGTTGTGCCAGGCAGAATGACCGCGAACTCATCGCCGCCGGTACGGGCCACCGTCGCGCGGAGGGGAGCCGACGCGAGCAGCGCTTCGGCCGCCGTCCTGAGGGCGAGGTCGCCCGTGGCGTGCCCGAAGCTGTCATTGATGCTCTTGAAGTCATCCAGATCGACCAGGGCGATGGTGAGCGGCGCACCGGCCCGCCGGCAGTCCGCTATCTGGGAGTGGAGTTCGGAGTTGAAGAACCGGCGGTTGTAGAGACCCGTCAGCTCATCGTGGATGGCGAGCTCGTGAAAGCGGCGCGCCCACTCGCGGTCGAGCACCGCCTGGCGGCGGCGCGGCACAGCCGCGACGAGGACGGCCACCACCGCGACGACCACATACCACGCGGCGAAGACCGCGAAGAGCCACGGAGCCCGTGTCACGCTGGCGACGGCAAAGATGCAAAGCCCCGCGAACCACGCGCTGAGACCGGCGATCCGCGCGAGCAGCGTCGCTCGCTGGACCTCAGGGTGCGCGTTGACGATCGGCTCGCTGATATCCACGGGGGCCACCCCCTCCAGATCGACTATCGGCAAAACCCCTCGCGCGACACAGCCTCCCACGCATTCGCGCGGTTAAGGAACTCATTGGGCCCCGGCAGCGTCTTGTACCATGGCGATCCACGCCTGGCGGGAGGTGACCCGTGAGACAACGCGTAGCGGCATGGTGGCTCGTGGCCGCGCTCATGGCCGCGGTCCTTGGCGCCACGGCCGGCACGGCCAGCGCCGCCTCCACGCGCACCTGGACCGGTGCCGGCACGACCTCGAACTGGTCCGAGGCGGCCAACTGGGATACCGGCGTGCCCGCCCCCGGCGATACCCTCGTCTTCCCGAACGGCGCCGCCCGCAAGACCAACACCAACGACCTGGCGAGTGGCACCGCCTTCGCCACCGTGCGCTTCACTGGCGATGGCTACCGCCTCCAGGGCAACGCCTTCGATGTCACCGGGGAGCTTCGCAACGAATCCCCCTCCGGCGAGACGAACGTCGTCGAAATGGCCGTCGGCGGTGCTGGCGGCGTCGCCCAGGTCTCCGGGCGCATGGCCCTCACCGGCGCCAACACCTACACCGGCGCCACGGCCATCACCGGCGGTGCCCTCCTCGCCACCAGCGATACCGGCCTCGGCGCCGACAGCACGGGCACCACCGTCGCCGCAGGCGCCACGCTCCGGCTCTCGGGCTTCATCGATATCGGCGGCGAGCCCGTGCTGCTAGCAGGCGCGGGCGTCTCGGGCCTTGGGGCCCTCCAGTCGCTCTCGGGCACAAACGCCGCGGCCGGTGTCACGCTCAGCGGCGCGGTTGTCATCGGCGTGGGCCAGTCCACCCTTGTGCTCGATGGCCTCGACCAGGCCGCCCCCGGCGCCACCCTCACCCTCGTGGGCGGCGGCAAGCTCCAGGTCGATGGCGCCGGCACCTTCGCCGGGCCCATCACCGCCGAGCACGGGAATCTCACCTGGAACACCACCACCTCTGGCGCCGCGACGGTAAAGCGCGATGGCTGGCTGCGTGGCACCGGCACGATCGCCACCATCGAGGTCACCAGCGGGCTGGTGTGGCCGGGTTCGGGCGCCGCGCCCGGCATCCTGGCCTCCACGGGCAGCGCGATCTTCAACGGCGGCCGATTCAAGGTCGACCTCGATGGGCCGGTCGCAGGGACTGGCTACGGCCAGCTCGCCGTCGATGGGCTGGTGAGCCTCACCTCCAACGCAACCGTGCTGGAGATCGACCTCGGCTACGTCCCCGCCGTCGGCGATTCGTTCACCATCATCAAGACACTCGGCGGCGCGGCCGTCCAGGGCACCTTCTACGGACTGCCCGAGGGCGCCACCTTCGTGGCGGGCGGCTACACCTTCGGGATCTCCTACAAGGGCCCCGGGGGCATCGGCAACGACGTGGTGCTCACCGTGCTCCGCCAGGTCAACGCCGACCTCGAGGCCGGCCTTTCGGTACAGCCAACCACCGCCTCTCCCGGCGGACTGCTCACCTACACGGCGACGGTCACGAATGCCGGTCCCGACGCTGCCTCGTCGCCGCGCGTCTTCATGGGCGTGCCCGAAGGGACCACCTTCGAATCGGTGTCCGCGCCGGCCGGCTGGATGTGCGTGAAGCCATCGCCATCCGGCTCAACGAGCGTGAGCTGTACGGGCCCATCGCTGCCGCCTGGCGCGTCCGCGGCCGTGATGATTGTCGTGAAGGTCAACGCCGGCCGCACCGAGCCGATCACCGCCACCATTGGCGCGTTCGCGCAGACCAACGACCAGTCCAGTGTCGACAATAGCGCCACGGTCGTCACACCCGTCGGCACACCCGACCCGCGGCCCTTCAAGCTCCGTCTGCCGAACGTCGCCCGGGATTAGCGGGCAGGCTACGAGTTGTCTCGGGCGAGCCAGGGCAGTGACTGGCGGAACGGCAGCTGCCCCGCGCCCGAAACGCCCACCTCCACGTCGACCGCATCGTTTGAGGGGTCATCGTCGGCGGAAGCGTGGCTCAGTTCGCCACTGAAGTGCACGGTACCGCCCGCGGCCCCGGAGATCGAGAACACCACCGCGAAGTCCTGCGGCGCTCCCACCGGCAGCATCGCCCGCGTGCAGACGATTTCGCCCGGGGCGCCCACCACCGGCGTCTGGCAGGCCCAGCCCGCCGGAGCAACCAGCGAGACGAACCCGAGCCCCGCGCCCACGCCGATCGTGACGCGCGGGTTCGTCGCGTCATCGGGCCCGGCGTTCGCCGCCCGGAACACGAGCGCCACCTGCCCGCCGGAAGGGACCGACTGCGGCACCGATGCGATCCCGAGCGAGGCCTCGGCCGATTCGGGAGACTTCGCCGTGAAGACAAGGTCGTTCGCTGGCGCGGGCCCACCGCCGTAGGTGATCGCGAAGAACACCGAACCACCCACGAGCAGCTCCGATCCCTCCTCGCGCAGGTAGAACTCCCCGCTGATCGGCGCGGCGCCGCTGTTCTCGATGAGCGTGACCGCCGTCCCTGGCGCCACATCGCCATCGCCATCGACCCAGAGCTGCGCATCGTCGAGCACGACCGCTCCCTCCACCCGGAGGCGTGAGTGGGAATCCGCCGAATCGAGGATGAAGTGGACCCAGCCCTCGAAGGCCGCCTCGAAATCGTCGCGCACCGTCAGTGCGCCCGTGCCGCCGATGCCTGGCGCCACCTGGCCGGTCACCAGGCTGACCGCGGCCACCGCCCCGTCGCCCTCGAGCACGCCACCATCCACCACCACCTCGGCGAGGAGCTCCCCGCGAACCGCGAGCCAGCCATCGAGGACGTTAATCGTGCCGTCGAAGTCCCCCTCACCCTCCACCTCGAGCGTTCCGCCCCCGATCTGCGTGACCTCCAGGTTCTCCCCCGCCTGCTCGAGGCCGTTCGGCAGCCGGAGGGTGCCGTCGACCACGTGGATCGTGGCGTCACCATCGACCAGCACGTTGCCCAGGTGGTTGATTCCCTCCACGTTGCGGAGCGCCCCCATGCCCTCGTGCCCCGTGCCGCTGACCACGATGGGCTCGGCCATGAGCTCCACGTCGAACTCGAGCGTCCCCCCGTCGACCGTGGTCGAACCGAGCGGACTGCCCAGAGCCTCCGACCGTGTGACCCGCGCGACCCCTTCCGAAATCTGCAGGTTCCCCGTGTAGGTGTTCTCGCCCGAAAAGACCACCGTGCCCGGGCCGGTCTTCAGTGCCAGCGAACCCCCGGAGATCACGCCGCTGATCGTGAGCGTCGCCCCCGGCGCGGCGTCGAACGTCGAAGGCCCGGCGACGGAGACCGGGGCGTCCCATTCGGCGTTCCCGAGGCCCTGGAGCGCGGGCGCCCCGGGCCCGCCGATGATGAGCGGGTTGTAGACCGTCACCCCGTCTCCCACCGAGACCGTGCCCGCAAAGACATCGACCACGGCACTGAACTGCCCGAAGGCGCCGTCGTGGCCCGCGTGGACCCTGCCCCCGTACACCGTGGTCGTGCCATCGTGGAGGTTGTCCGCCATGAGCTGGAGCGTCCCCGCGTCGTTCATGATGCCGCCGGCGCCGCCGAGCACCAGGTTGATCGTGTTCGTGCCCCCGGCGGCGTCGTTCAGCAGCCCCTCGCCCAGGTTCACCCGGTTGCCGCCCAGCGTGTAACCCGCGCCCGTCAGGCGGACGCGCTCGAACGAGGTGCCCGCCGGGTAGTCGTTCGTGTTGTTCTTGCGCGCCGCCCCGGCCGGGAACACCAGGATGTCCCCCGCATTGGGTGCGGCCGGGTTCCAGTTCGCGTGGTTCGTCCAGTTGCTGTTCGCGCCTGCGCCCGTCCACGTTCGGGTGACCGGGCCGGCGGCGGCCGCGTCGCGGCCTGCGAGCGTGATGAGCACGGCGGCAATCGCCGCGATGGCGAGCATGCGGAACGCCACCGGCGCCGCGCGAAGATCGGCCAGGGACATGGGACGCCTCCACCATCGGTGGTCGGCGCAGGAGGCGCGCTTCTGAAGGCTCGCCTACTGGTGGCGCGTCGAGATCCCGCCATCGACCGGGATGACCACACCCGTGATGTAGGCGCTCGCCTTCGACGACAGGAAGATGGCGGTGCCCGCCATGTCGTCCGGCTCGCCGATGCGCCCGAGCGGGTTCGAGGCACGGATGCCCTCGCCAAAGCGGCGCAACGTCTCGGCCATCATCTTGCTCTCGAACGGCCCCGGGGCGATGGCGTTGACGACGATCTTCTTCGGCGCCAGCGTGTGGGCCAGGTGCCGCGTGAGCTGGTGGACCGCCGCCTTGCTCGATGAGTAGGCGAACGTCTCCATCGTTGGCGCCTGCAGACCGTCGATGGAACCGATATTGATCACGCGCGCCGGGTCTGGCGCGCTGGCGGCCGCCTCGAGCTGCGGCACCAGGAAGCGGGTGAGGTGGAATACCCCCTTCACGTTCAGGTTCATCACCTTGTCGAAGGCGTCGTCGGGGTATTCGGCCATCGGCGCGCCCCAGGTGGCCCCGGCGTTGTTCACCAGGATGTGGAGCTTCGCCTCGCGCTTCGCGATCTCATCGGCCAGGTACCGGCAGCCCGCCTCCGTGCCAAGATCCGCCGGGATCGAGATGCACTCGCCCGACTGCGAGAGCTCGGCGGCGACGGCGTCGCAGACATCGACCTTGCGCGAGGAGATGTACGTCTTGGCGCCAGCCTCCACAAAGCCACGGGCGATCATCAGCCCGATCCCGCGGGAACCCCCCGTGACCAGCGCAACCTTGCCGGAGATATCGAACAGGTGGGACATCGCGTGCCTCCCGGGCGGATGAGTGTCGCTGGGAGGATAGATGGGGGAGGGAGAAGGGAGAAGGGAGAAGTGGACTTCGCCCGCTACGGGCTCGACGGATGAGGCGCCTTTAGCGCCGGCGGGCGCGCGGGATCGCTGCAGAGCGGCCCCGCGGGGATGGGGATAGTGGATCCGACGTGGCTCGTCGGCGGCCCACCCGGGCGGGAAGCCGGAACCATGAACTGGAACGCGATCGGCTCCAGCGCACCGCACCAGTTCTCCAGTTCCACCGATGCCAGGTGAACCACCGAACCGGTTTCGAGGACGGCTTCGAGACTGGCGACCACGGGGTTGCCGTCGACGGGGAGTGCGAGCTCGGCCGGAACGCGCACCACGGCGCCGCTCGGGGAGCGGTCCGGATTTTCGATGAGCCGCACGAGCTCGTACGAGGCATCGCTTGATAGTTGGCAGGGAGAAACGACGTGGCGGTCGCTCAGTCCGACGGCGCGAAGGAGTCCCTCGTACCAGTCTGGCTCCCGAAGGGTGGCGGAGAGGTCCAGGCGCGCCACCGGGCCTGCGGTCTCCACCGTATAGTCCCAGCGGATGTTTTCGAGCGCACAGGCGGGGTAGGGATCCTCCGCCACGAGATCGCCACCGGGTCGAAGCGCCACTATGGCGATGGCGACGGCCACTGTGGCGGCCACAACCCCACTTGTCGCCGCGGCGATCTTCCAGGGCCCAGGCATGGCCAGCAGCGCCAGGCGCCGCGACACCTTTGCCGGCCACCCGCAGTACTCCCGCCACCAGGCGATCGCCTCCTCCCTCGATGCGACGTCCAGCCGCGAGAGGATCTCGCTCACATGCCACTTCGCCCCGTCGAGCGTGAGGCCCAGCCGCTCGGCGATCTCGGCGTTTGTCCGCCCCTCGGCCATGAGTTCGAGCACGGCCTGCTGGCGCGCCGTGAGCCCGTGCTTGTGCCGGGTCGCGTAGTGCTCCGGTCGGTTCGTCATGGCATCACTCTGCACGAACCCGCCGCCGAAAAACCTACCCTATCTCCATCATGCCATCATGTCGTGCGACTGCCGACGAGAAAGCTTCGCGAAGTCCACGGCTCGACCAGCTTCGCCAAGACGCACCAAATCCGAGGCGCGCCAGTCATGGCGCGCTGGGCTGCCCCTCCCCCGAACCCCGCCCCGCGCCTTCCAGCCCGCAACCCGCGATCTCCGATTCACGATTCACGATTTTCGATTCCGCCCCAGTCTGCCACCACCAGGCGATAGCCAAGGTCGGCGGCATCCAGGCCGAGCAGGTCGGCGTGGCGGCTCTCCCAGCGTCGGGACTCCACATCCGCCTTCAGCCGGGCCAGGCCCTCCCTGAGCTCCTCCGCAGGCGCGAGCGTGAACCCGGAGATCCCCGCCCGGACCACCGGGTCCAGGTAGGCCGCCGGCCTGCGCCAGAAGGCGCCGAGAAACCCGTCTGCACAGTCATGGGGCACGGCCACCGGCGTGATCGTCGCCGGGCCTACCACGTCCAACAGCCGTTCCAGTGGCACAGCCTTCCGGTAGTCCGCAGCCCCCATCCCCGGGAAATACTCGCGGAACAGCCAGAAGCCGGCTGTCACGTCGCGGTCCCAGGTGAAGAACACTCCGCGCCGCGCCACCCGTCGCAACTCGGCCACGCCGGCGGCAAGGTCCGGCCAGTGGTGAATCGTGAGAATGCACAGTGCTGCGTCGACCGACCGGTCGCGCAGGGGAATGCGGTCCGCCGCCGTGAGCACCGCCGGTGCCAGGCCCGGTGGCCGTTGGGCCACCATCACCCGGGATGGTTCCACGGCGAGCACCGTCTCCCGCGGCTCGTACGAGCCGGTGCCCGCGCCGACATTGACCACCGACGACGCCGCACCGAGCCCGGCCCAGATGGCGTTCTGGATGCGCGGGTCTGGCCGCCGCGTCCGCGCGTAAGTCTTGCCGATGGAGTCATAGGGCGTTGGGGCGCGCCTGCCGGTCATTCAACACTCCAGGCACCGAGACTAGCGCACGCGCGATGAGCGCCGTCAGTACCGGAGTACCATCACCTGCCGGGCGAATTGGCCCCCGCACCATGCCCGCCCTACAGGAACGTCCGAACCGCCTCCAGGAACCCCGCCGGCCGCTCCAGCGGGATCGAATGCCCCGACCCGGCCACTACCTCCAAACGGCAATCCCTGAGTGTCCGCACCATTCGCTCGGCGGTCTCTGCCGCGAGCACGTCGCTCACCTCGCCCCGGATGAGCAGCGTGGGCGCCGCGATCCTTGCCAGCAGCGCCCACGCGGCGGCCGCGTCTGGCCGCTGTAACGGCCGCTCGCCCGAGCGCAAGCCGCGGTCGTACCGGAACGTCCAGGTCCCATCTTCCAGCAGCATCAAGTTGTTTCGCGTCCGGTGCTCCGATTCGTGCGGGTCCGCGTTCGGGTTCGCCTGCTGCGCCCGCGCGACCGCCTCCCCCGGGCTGGCGAACACGTCCGAAGCCTGCACGCCCGTGTTGATCCGGGTCGCCCCCGCCGGGTGGATGTCCGGCCCGATGTCCACGATCACCAGCCGCTCGACCTCCTCCGGGTGCATCCCCGCATAGTGGTACGCCGTCCGTCCGCCCATCGAGAGCCCCAGCAGCGCGAACCGCTCCAGCCCCAGCGCCCGCACGAACCGGTCCATGTCCCCAACCATCGCCTCGACGCTGTAGTCCTCGGCCCAGGCCGAATCGCCGTGGCCGCGCTGGTCGAGCGCGTACACGTGGTAGCCCGCCTGCATCGCCGCCGCGAAGCTATCCCACGTCCGCGCGTGCCCGGTGAACCCGTGCAGCAGCACCAGCGCCTGAGCGCCGGGGTTCGGTCACTCGCGGTAGTGAAAGCGAAGCCCGCCGAGCATGGCGGACTGATCGATCGGCGCTGGCAAACTCATCTGGCGCGGCACTCCCCGGGCAGTTGTGCCGGGACTATACGCCGCTGCGGACCCTCTGGCCCCCGGGTTGGGCACGGCGGACGAAAGATCAGTAGCCACTACGGATGCGGACCTCGTTGACGAGGGGCAAGATAGCCTGCGGAGGTTTGGATATGACGACACTACTCACCAGCGTGCTGAGTGTCGTTCTTTTCGGAGCAGGTTACGCTACCTCGGTTCACGCCGCCGGTGACAGCTGGCTCCAGAGCGACAACTATTGGCGAACAGATGCCTACGGCGCTGACTTCTACGCGCAAGCCGCAATGTGGTACGACCTTGGCACATACCCACCTGCTGGCGCGGGAGTCTACGTTTGGAGGAACTACCTCAGAATGGACGTCATCTACACGGACGCATCTGAGTATCTCAACTGCGACTCAAACGACGTGAATAGCAGTGCCAATCCCAAATGGGAAAGGAACTGGTACAACTCACCATTCCCTCTAAACTACTATAATACGCCAACCTGGGACTATTTCACATACGATGGAGTGCGGATCTTGACGGCATCCAGCCAGTTTGGCGCAAGCCGCAACGAACAATGTAATCTCGGCTACTCTGTCCCGGTCGGGGCATGGTGGTCGAAGTCCAGCGGGTCGCCCTTTTACTACGGCGCGTGGTAGCGGGATTTTTCGCCCCTCTTGCGCTTCGTCTCACGGATTTGGAGGTCACTGCCAATGGAAACCGCAGCGTCGATTCGTCGATTCACCGGCCGAGGCGCCCTCGTCGCCATTCCACTCCTTGCACTCGCCATCGGGTCTGCGATCGGCGCGCTTGCGCGGGACAACGCACCAACTCGCGTGCTCGGTCCCGCCGCCGCCGTCGTTGACTCGCAGCTCCCGAGCCTTCAGCCACCTGCCGGCGCACCGCTCGCCTCGAAGACCCAGGGCGGCTTCACCGTGGAACTCCACCGGGCCATGCCGTCAGCGACCGGAGACTTCGTGGTCTTCTATCGAGTCGGCGTGGAGGGAGATGGAGCCTTCGGAGACATGCTCGGCATCCCCCGGATCGTCAACCCCGATGGTTCCTTCGTCCTGCCGCGCGAGTACGGTGCCGCAGGGAACGTTGGCGACGATCTCGGCGGTATCCCGGGTCTCCCGGCGTCGACTCAGGCCGCCGTCTTCGAATCCGCCCAGGTGCAGCCCGGAGCGCTGTTCCGAGCCGGACCGTTCTTCCGTTCCTTGGAGGTGCCCCTTGCGCTCACGACGACGGGCGAGGCGCTCGCCGCCGGCTTCCAGACCACCATCGGCGGCGAACCGTTCTCGGTGACCGCCGTTGAGAACGGCGACGGCACCACCTCGATCCAGCTCGTCAATACCGCGCCCGGCGCGACCGTTGTCGCCACTCATCCGAGGTCGCCGGTGTCCATTATCGTCGATGGCAAAGAGCTTCCCGAGGTCCACGGCTCGACCAGCTTCGCCAAGACCGTCGGCTATGAGGTGAACGCCAACCGCTCGACCATCGACGTCGTCGGCCTGATCCCGCCCAGGGCCACGGTCACAATCGCCAGTAGCTCAATCGGCCACGTCCATCGCGGTGCCTGGGACTTCCCGCTCGACTAACCACCCCAACTACCGCCCCGGACTCACACCCCTCTCCCCAATCCGAGGCGGGTCGGTCATGACCCGCTGCGACGGCTGTCGCCCGAATACCGCCGGCACCCGCCCACGGCCCTACGTGCCCGCCCGCGCCGCACGCTCCCGCGCCCGCTTTGCGTCCTGCCGCTTCGCCTCGCGCTCGTCGGCCCGCGCCCACGCCGCCGCAGCCACGATGGTCGCGATCAACCCCAGCATTTCGCCCACGATGAACATGATCGCCCCCGCGATCTGCTGGTCCAGCAGCGGCGCCGGCCCCCAGAACCGCGGCGTCTCCTGCAACTGCTCGAACATCACCTGCGACGGCTCGTAGAAGATCGACCCCAGGAACGCATGGATGGGCACCAGCGCGAACAGGTAGAACAGCCGCACCGGGTGCGGGAGGTTCCACGCCGTCGGGTTCGCGCCCACCACCGGCCACCAGTAGTGGATCCCGGCGAACAGGAACAGCCCGTAGCCCAGGTAGTGCAGCCACTCGTTTTCGAGCGAGACCCGGAACGCCGGTGAGACGTACCACGCGATCGGCACCACCGCGAACAGCCCCAGCCCGACCACCGGGTTCGTGAATCCGCGGAACGGCTTCGAATGCAGGACCGGGTAGATGAGCCGCTCGCGGCGCCCCGCGCCCGCGCTCACGAGGAACAGCGTCATGGGCGCGCCAAGGAGCAGCAGCGGCGGCGCGATCGTCACCAGGATGAAGTGCTGGATCATGTGCACGAACAGGAACACGCGGCTGTAAGCAGCCAGCGGCCCGAACACCGTCAGCACCACCAGCGCGATCCCGCCCATGAACACCCACATCCGCCACGCCGGGAACAGCCGCCCCCGGCCGGTCGCCCGTGCCTTGCGCCACATCAGCAAGTACGCCGCCGCGACCGAAAGCAGGAGGTACGCCGGCAACGGCTCGATCGCCACCGTGAAGAGCGCGTCCGGGAACTCCGGCGGCGGCACGTTCGCAATCGTGCACACGAAGATGAACCCCACCCCGCCAGTCGCCGCCCCGCTCCGCAGGAGCACCGTGAACAACGCTGCCCCGGCCAGCCCCGCCAGCCACCACAACCCAAACGCCCGCGGAGTCACCGTCGCGAATCGCATCGAATCCAGTGTCGGAGACGGGCGAGCCCGGAGGCAACCACGGGGCCGGTCATTCGGCCCGTGTTCCTGCGACCATCGGCCCTTCAACGGTGCGCATCGCCGAGTTAGCACTCGGACCAGGTAGCCTGGCCGCGGATCCGGGTCAACGCGGTGAAGTGCCGGGCGGTGAGGTCAACGGCGATGGCATACGCGCAAAACGGAAGTGACCGGATCTACTTCGAGGTCGAAGGGGATGGCCCGGGGCTCCTGCTCCACCACGGCTTCGCGATGAGCCTCCAACGATGGCGAGAGGCCGGGTATGTCGAAGCTCCTCAAGTCCACGTACCGGGTGGTACTCATGGATGCCCGCGGGCACGGCAGGAGCGACAAGCCGCACGATCCGGCCCGCTACACGACCGACCTGATCCTCGGAGATGTGAAGGCGGTGCTCCGCGAGGCGGGACTGGACGAGGTCCACTTCTGGGGGTACTCGATGGGCGGCGCCGTGGCGAGGGGAGTCGCGGTGCGGAGCCCGGAAATGCTGCGATCGCTCATCCTTGGCGGGTCGGCACCGTCCGGGCCAGCGCCAGCCCAACCCGGGCCCAACCCGCTCGCCGCCCTTCTAGCCCAGGGGATGGAGGCCTGGGTCCAGGCGATGGAGGCACGATGGGAACCATTCGTGCCAGCCGCCCGGGCCGCTTTCCTTGCGAACGATGCTGAGGCGCTGCGTGCGTGGAGCCTGGCAGCCGCGACCACTGACGACATCCTTCCAACGATCCCGGTTCCCTGCCTTGCGTATGCGGGTGAGGCCGACCCCGTCTATCCGCGGGTCGCGGCCTTCGCGGCCGCCTCCTCTGTCGAGTTCTTCCCCGTCCCCGGGTGCAGCCACCCCTCGGCGTTCGCAAGGAGCGACCTCGTTCTGCCGCGGGCAATGCGCTTCCTGGAAACCGTCGAGGCGGCACCGGCGGAATAGCCGCGCTACACAGGGGGCTGAGCCCGCCGCCTACTCCCGCGGGTTCGCCACGAAGAACGCCCACGCGATCTCCGTCGCCGAGATCTCCTCCGTTGTCGCGCCCAGTCGCTCCACCGCCAGGGCGCCCGGCCAGGTGTGGCCGCCGCCTTCGATCACGTAATGCCCCGTCGGGACCTCGCAGCCCTGGTACTCCCGGAACACCACCGTATCGCTGATGCGCAGCTCCGCCGGCGCACCGTCACAGCCGTTGTGCTCCGCCCACTCTTCCATCAGTGCCGGCACCCCTGCGAACGGCCCACCCGTCGGTGCAAGGATCCCCGCTTCATACGGCACGATCCGGTCATCCGTGCCGTGGAACTCGATGAACGGCACCGGTTCGCCGCACAGCTCGCCCGCCCCCGTCATCCCCGCCACTGGCGCCACCGCCGCCACCACGTCGCCAGTCGCGCAGGCCAGCGCCGCCGACATGAACCCCCCGTTCGACATCCCGGTCGCGTACACGCGGTCAGCATCGACGCACGCCAGCCGCGAAATCTCCGCTACCAGGTCCTTGGTGAAGGCGATGTCGTTCACACCCGGGGTCAGCAGCCACGAGCGGTTGATGCCGTCCGGGCTCGCTACCAGGAACGCCTCGCGCTCCGCGATGGGAATGAGGCCCGAGTAGAACTGCTGCTCCGCGCCGTTGCTCCCCAGCCCGTGGAAGTTCAGCACCAGGGGCAGCGGGCGCGCCCCGTCGTAACCCGGCGGCACATAGAGCTCGTACGTTCGCCCCATGCCGTTCGAGATGACGGACAGCGAGGTCGTCTTGCCGGGCACGATGGCCGGGTTGATGCCAATCCCGCAGACGGCATTCCCCGGGGCGGCGGTGACCGTCGGAGCCGCGGTGGGGGCCGCGGGAGCGCTAGCCGAGGGCGCCAGGGGCGATCCCTGCGCGGGCGGCGTGCCCGCATCTCCCGCCGCCCCGGCGCCGGGCTGCTCCTGGTCACTGCACCCCACTCCGGCAAGCCCGAGCACGGCCACCAGCACCAGCACCGCCCGCACGTCCCACGGCCTCATGCGCGCAGTGTAACTCCCGCCTCATCCACCGCCAGCGACCAACGGCGATCCACCAGTGCGCACCTAATCCGCGAACCGCACCACCGGGCTCGTCCGCCCCCAGAGGTCTTCCAGCCGGTAATACTCCCGCTGCTCCGGCGAAAAGATGTGCACGATGATGTCGCCGAAGTCCAGCAGCATCCAGCCGCTGTCCGGCGTGCCTTCCTTGTGCCGCAGGTCGATGCCCTCCGGGCCCAGGTCGTTCTCCAGGTACTCAGCGAGCGCGTTAAACTGCAGTGGCGATTGCGCCGTCGCAATGACAAAGTAGTCAGTGAAGGTCGCGTTCTTCGAGATGTCGATCAGGGCGATATCGAGCGCCTTGCGGTCCGAAAGGATGTCGACGGCCCGTTGCGCCAGGGTTTCCGAATCCAGAAAGCGCTCTCCTTGCCCGTCCAGTGCGGGCGAAAGGAATGGTACCACAGGCAATGAAGCGCCCCCGCGTCGTCGTCGGCATGTCCGGCGGTGTCGATTCCTCCGTCGCCGCCGCGCTCCTGCACGAGCAGGGCTACGAGGTCGTCGGCGTCACCATGCGGCTCTGGACCGAACAGCGCCCAGAGGAGTTCAGCGGCCACCAGCAGTGCTGCAGCGTCGAGGATATCGACGACGCCCGCCGCGTCGCCGGCCAGCTCGGCATCCGCCACTACGTCATGAACTTCGAGCAGGAGTTCCGCGAGCACGTCGTCGACCGCTTCGTCGCCGAATACGCCGCCGGCCGCACCCCCAATCCCTGCGTCCGCTGCAACGAGCACATCAAGTACCGCGCCCTTCTCGACCGCCTCCCCGCTCTCGAAGCGGAGTACGTGGCGACCGGCCACTACGCCCGCGTCGAACCTCCCGCCGGACCGGACGGGCGCTTCCGCCTCCTGCGCGGCATCGACTCCGCGAAGGACCAGTCCTACGTGCTCTACATGCTCGGCCAACACCAGCTCTCCCGTCTCCTCCTCCCCGTGGGCGGGCTGACCAAGGACGAGGTGCGCGTCCACGCCTCCCGGCTCGGGCTCGATGTCGCCGCCAAGCCCGATAGCGTCGAGATCTGCTTCGTCCCGGGGAACGACTACCGCGCCTTCGTCGAGGGGCGCATCGAGCTCGCTCCCGGCGAACTGCGCGATGCTTCGGGCGCGGTCCTGGGTGAGCACCGGGGCGTCGCCGCCTATACGCTCGGCCAGCGCAAGGGCCTCGGCGTGGCCCTCGGCGAGCCGCGCTTCGTCACCGCCATCGACCCCGCCCGCAACATCGTCACCATCGGCCCCGAAGAGGACCTCTTCAGCGACACCGTCGAGGTGGCCGAGGCCACCTGGTTGGCAGGGTCCGCGCCGGCCGCCGGTGCACGGCTCCAGGCGAAGGCCCGCTACAAGGCCGATCCCGCCCCGGCCACGCTCCTCCATGCCGCGCCGGGCCAGGCCGTCATCCGCTTCGACCGCCGCCAGCGCGCCCTCACCCCCGGCCAGGCCATCGCCTGCTACGACGGCGATGAGGTCCTGGGCGGCGGCACCATCGAACGCGCCCGGCACTCCTGAGCCGCAGCCCCGCCTGTCGTTGTCCGCTGCAGGATCGCACTCGCCATGGTGGAAATTTTCCCACGCCGTGGTAAAATTTCCACCATGTGGCGGAGAAACGCCGAGCAGGTCGTGCGCGATGCGCTCCAGGATACGCGCGTCGTCTTCATCGCCGGGCCGCGCCAGTGCGGGAAGTCCACCCTCGCCCGCGCCATCGCCAGCAGCCTCGGTGGCCGCTACCTCACCCTCGACGATGCCGCCGTCTTCGACCAGGCCCGCGCCGACCCCGCCGCCTTCGTCGCCCAGGCCCGCGATGAGCGACTGGTCATCGATGAGGCCCAGCGCCTCCCCGAGCTCTTCAACGCCATCAAGCGCGAGGTCGACACCGACCCCCGCCCCGGCCGCTTCCTCCTCACCGGGTCGGCCAACTTCCTCGCCCTCCCCCGCATCTCCGAGTCCCTCGCGGGCCGGGTCGAGGTCGTGCCCCTCGCCACCCTCTCCCAGGGCGAGCTCGCCGGCGTTCACGAGGGCTTCGTCGATGCCATCTTCGGCGAGGACGACCCCACCCTGCCCCCATCCACCCTCCACCGCGACGACTACCTCCAGGCGGCGATCGCTGGCGGCTACCCGGAAGTCCTGGGCCGCGCCAGCCCGGCCCGCCGCGCCCGCTGGTTCGGGTCCTATGTCACCACCCTCATCCAGCGCGACCTTCGCGATATCTCCGCGATCGACCACACGGCCGCCATCCCGGGCCTGTTGCGCCTGCTTGCCGCCCGCACCGCCGGCCTCGCGAACGTCCTCGACATCTCCCGGGACCTGCGCATCCCGAACACCACCCTCACCCGCTACCTGGCCATCCTCGAGGCCCTCTACCTGCTCGAGCCGTTGCGTCCCTGGTCCGCCAGCCTCAGCGCCCGCCTCATCCGCAGCCCCCGCCTCTTCCTCACCGATACGGGCCTCGTCGCCTACCTCACCGATGCCACCACCGAGCGCGCCGCCCGCCACCCCGAGGTCGCCGGGCCGCTCCTGGAGGCGCTCGCCCTCGGAGAGGTCCGCCGCCAGGTCACCTGGAGCGAGGGTCAGCCCACGGTCTGGTTCTTCCGCACCCATGGCGGCATCGAGGTCGATGTCGTCCTTGAGCAGCGCGACGGTCGCATTGCCGGCATCGAAGTCAAAGCCGCCTCCCGCATCGACCAGCGCGATACCCGCGGCCTGGCATTCCTCCGCGACCGGCTCGGCGACCGCTTCGTCCGTGGCGTCGTGCTCTACACGGGCGAGCAGGTGCTGCCCGCGGGCGAGCGCCTCTGGGCGATGCCGATCGACGCCCTCTGGCGCTGGGGAGCTACTCGTCAATTGCCCATATAGTGGTAGAAATTTCACCGCTCAATGGGAAATTTTCAGACAGCTCTAGATTCAAAGTGCCCCGGATCTGGCACAATTCTCGATGTCAGTCCGGATCCGCCGCAGTCGGCTGTGGCGGCCTCCCCGGATCCGGGGCGCCCAGCCCGCCCGCACGCTACAATCCGCCGCGTGAACCCCCTCGCCCGTCGCCACCCCGGCGGCACCCGAGCGCTCCTCCATGGGTGACCTGACCTTCGACCAGGGCGTCGTCTTCACCGTCCTGCTCATCGCCCTTGCCCTCTTCATCCGGAGCCCCCTCCGCTACGACGCCATCGCACTCCTGGCCCTCCTCGCCGTCACCATCACCGGCGTCGTTCCCGCGTCCGATGCCTTCGCCGGGTTTGGTCACCCCGCCGTCATTACCGTCGCCGCCGTCCTGGTGATCAGCGCCGCGCTCCAGGAAGCCGGCGTCGTCGACCTCATTGCTCGCCCCCTCTCGCGGCTTGGCGATGGCGTCGTCCTCAACGTCATTGCCCTCACCGTGGTGGTGGCCGTGCTCTCGGCCTTCATGAACAACGTCGGCGCCCTTGCGCTGATGATGCCCGTTGCCATCCGCATCTCCGCGCGCAGCGGATTTCCACCATCGCTCATCCTCATGCCGCTTGCCTTCGCATCGCTCCTGGGCGGTCTCACCACCCTTATCGGTACACCTCCAAACATCATCATCGCCGGCTTCCGTGATGCCGAAACCGGCGACCCGTTCCGCATGTTCGACTTCTTCCCGGTTGGTGCCGCCGTCGCCGTGTCCGGCGTCGCCTTCATCGGACTCGCCGGATGGCGTCTCGTGCCCCGCCGCCAGGCAACCGCCACCGAAAAGGACATCTTCGAAATCGATCGCTACCTCTCGGAGGTCATGGTGCCGGCCGGCAGCCGCGCCGATGGCGCGCTTGTCCGGGATCTCGAAAGTATCGACGAGTCCTACACCGTTGTCGCCGGCATCCTCCGCGATGGCCAGCACTTCGTCGCCCCCTCGGCCTTCGAATTGCTGCGCGCCGGCGATGTGCTCAGCATCGAAGCCGACCACGAAACCCTCGGCGAGCTCGTCCGCACGTATGGGCTTGAATTCACCGGCGCCGTAGGCCAGGCCGGCATACCGTCCGACAAACTCGGCCTGATCGATGCCGTCATCCTCCCACGCTCCCCGCTCGTCGGCCGCACGCCGAGCGGCATCGCCCTGCGCACGTCCTACGGCGTCAATCTCCTCGCCGTCGCCCGGAGCGGCACCCCGGTCGGCAGCCGCCTCAGTCGCCTGCGCCTCATGGCCGGGGACATCGTCCTCCTCCAGGGCCCCGCCGGCTCCTGGGCCGAAGTCTTGCGGGCCCTCGCCTGCGCACCTCTCCGCAGCGAGCCTGAGCTGCCGAAGCGAACTGGCCGGCGCGTACTCCTTGCATCCGGCATCTTCGCCATCGCCCTCGTCCTCACCGCGACCGGCGTCCTCGCGGCCCAGGTCTCTCTGAGCGCCGCCGCCCTCGCCATGGTGCTCGCCCGCATCCTCCGGCCCGGCGAGATCTACAAGGCCATCGATTGGCCGGTCATCGTGCTCCTCGGTTCCATGATCCCCGTCGGGACCGCGTTCGCTACGAGCGGTGGGGCCGCTCGCGTCGCCGACTCCGTCCTGGTCATCACACGTGACCTCCCTCCCGCCGCCTCTCTCGTGGCACTCATCGTTGCCACCATGTTCCTTTCCGATCTCCTCAACAACGCCGCGACATCCGTGCTCATGGCGCCCATCGCCATCGGTCTCGCACACCAGTTGGAGGTCTCGCCCGACACGATGCTCATGGGAGTTGCCATCGGGGCCTCAAGTAGTTTCCTCACGCCAATCGGACACCAGTCCAACACCCTGGTGATGGCTCCCGGCGGCTATCGCTTCGGCGACTACTGGAGGCTCGGACTGCCGCTCGAAGCCATCATCGTGGCCGTTGCTGTTCCCATGCTCCTCATCGTCTGGCCGCTCTGAGCTCCCGTCACGCCTCTTCGGCAGCCGCTGCCGGAATGATGAACACCGGAAGCTTCGCCGACCGGATCACCTTGTCCGTCACACTCCCCAGGATCAGCCGCCGCGCCAGCCCCATCCCCCGTGTCGTGACGATGATCGCATCCGCATGCTGGTCCTTCGCGACCCGGGCGATGGTCTCCGCGGGAGCGCCTTCCACCGCCAGCACCGTCTCACCCGGACGTGCGTGCGCCTGAAGGTACGTGCGTGCCGCCTCCTCGAGTTGCGGCGTCAGGGCCTTCGGGTCGTAATACAGGAAGTCTTCCCCCGTTACCTGCTTCGGTGCACTGAACGTTCGCAGCAACACCAGGCTCACACCCGCGCGCGCTGTCAGCTCCCGCGCGAACTCCAATCCGCGCTCGGCCTGCTCCGAGCCATCGAGACACACGACAGCCCGCCGGATCGCCACGGGCCCATGTTCCGCCCGTGTCCCCCGCACCAGCAGCACCGGTCTCTCCGCGCCGCGCACGACCCGGTCGGCAACCGATCCGAGGATCGCCGCCCGGAAGCCTCCCCGCCCGTGGCTCGCCAGCACGATCATCCGCGCGGATTGCGACGCACTGAGGATCGCGTCGGCGGGCGCCCCTTCCAGCACCGCTACCTGGATGGCGTTCGCGTCGAGGTGGCGTCGGGCTGCCAGCCGCCGAACGTAGGTGGTGAACACACCCGTCGCGCGCGCCTTCTCCTCCGGGTTCGCGGCCGCTTCGCCGCCGAGCACATGGACCACCCGTAACGGGCAGCCAAGCGCATCCGCCAGTACCTTCGCCGGCAGAAGCGCCCGTTCCGCATTCGATGACCCGTCGAGCGGGACGAGGATCGGTTCGGGCAGCGGTTCGCCTGGCGTCATCGCCACTCCTCCTGGTTCAGGTGGAGCAGTGTAGCGCCGATTGGCCGGGCACCGCCCGCCCGTTCTCTATGATTGCCTGATGCGAGAGAAAGCCCGGAAGAAAGAAACGAAAGTATGAACGAGTTCGCCATCACCACCCGGCGCATCAAGTCCCGCGTCGTCGCCGAGACCCTCGATCCCGACGGCGAGGATCTCGGAGCGACCGCCGAGCGCCCTCGCAGTTGGGCCCTCACGCTCCGTATTGATCTCCCGGGCGACTGGTCCTGGGTGCTCGGCCCCGCCGAAGAGCCGGTGCCGGTCCGGCTCCACCTCGCCGACTCTGCCCTTGGGCGAAAGATCCTCGTCCCGGAGATCACCGTCTACCGCCTTCCCGCCGGCTGGGTGAAGTCCATCGAGTTCAATCCGCGCGAGTCCGATCCTCGGCCGCTCCTGGCACACCTGGACAGGCATCTCTTCGAGGACGGCTTCGACGTCATCGGCGCGGCCGAAGTGGTCGTACCATCGCGTGTTGCCGAACAGCTTGTCCTCCAGGTGTCCATCCGCCGCCGCCCGCCGCGCCCGGTCCTTCTCGTCCCCTGAGCCGCCGTTGGCCATATCTACGGTGGCCCCGGCTCACTCCACCGGGAACGCCCAGGCCACCTCCTGCTCCGCACCCGCCACCACCAGCCGTGTCGAGCCCGTTTCGTACTCCGGCTCGCGCCTCTTCGTCTCCCGGCGCTCCGCCAGGTAGCCCCTCAGCGCCGCCGCGGCTCCGTCACCGACGAAGTGCACCTTTCCGCAGCAACAGTGCTCGAACCCCGGTGCGCCATCCGCCCCCGGCCGGGCCGTCGGCACGCATGGACACCCGCACGTGTAGGTCACTCCCTCGCCCCCGTCGGTGGCGATCACGCGAAAGTCCGGGGTTTGCATCCCTTGGCACCTCGTTCCATTTGCGGCTAGCGTAGCGGAGTGGTGCGCACCGCGCCCGGAGGTTTCATGGGACCACGCTACGCCATCCGCCCCGCCCAGAAAGACGAACTCGACGGCCTCTACGCCATCCACCGCGCCGCCATGGAAACCTACGTCAGCCAGACCTGGGGCTCCTGGGACGACGCCTTCCAGCGTCACCACTTCCGCGAACACTGGCCCGATGTCCGCCTCGCCATCGATGTCGAAGGCATCCTCGGCGGCTTCGTCGACCTCGACGAATCCCCCGAACGCATCCGCGTCGAGAACATCGAGCTCCTCCCTGCCCACCAGAACAAGGGCATCGGCACCGCCATCCTCGTCTCAGTCCAGCAGCGCGCCGCCGGGCGCAACCTCCCCGTCAGCCTCCAGGTACTCAAGGTGAACCCCGCCCGCCGCCTCTATGAACGCCTGGGCTTCCGCCAGATCGGCGAAACCGAGACCCACTACCAGATGGCCTGGCAGGGCGCCCCATGATCCCCCGCGTCGCCGAGCGCCTGCTCACCGCCTTCCTCGATGGCGAAGACAGCCCGGACATCCCCAACCCCATCCACTCCACCGCCGTCGCCGCGCGGTACGGCTTCAGGGGCGCCCTCGTGGGCGGCGTCACCGTCTACGGCTGGCTCACACCCGTCATCCTCGAAGTCCTCGGCGAACGTTGGCTTACCGATGGCTGGGCCGATGTGCGCTTCCGCCAGCCTGTCTACCCCGGCGATGGCCTCACCGCCCGCTGCGAACCCGCGGACGATGGCTCCGCCCGCGTCGCCATGGTCAACGCCGAGGGCGTCGCCTGCATCGAAGGCCGCGCCGGCCTGGGCACGGCCGGGTGGGTCACGACTTTCCACTCCCCCTCCCGCCGCGCGGCCGAGGATCGCCCGGCCCGGCTTCCCTGGCTCACCCTCGACATCGCCCCCACCGGCCAGGACCTCCGCCCCATGCTCGTCCCCTGGAGCCTCGAAGACGCCCGCGCCTGGGCCACGGAAAAGCAACGCGACAGCGCCCCGCTCTGGACCGGCGAAGACGCCCTCGTCCACCCCGGCTGGATCGCCGCCCGCATGACCCCCTTGCTCCACCACTCCTTCGACTACGCCCCCGCCATCCACACCCGCAGCGAAATCCAGCATCTCGCCCCGGCCCGCGCAGGCCAGTCGTTCACCGTCGCCGGCCACTTCATCCGCGCCTACGAGCAGAAGGGCCACCACTACGCCGAGCTCGATGGCGTGCTCATCGGCGAGGATGGCCGCGAACTGGCCCGCATGCGCCACACCACCATCTTCCGCGTCCGTCCGCCCCGCGACGCCTGAACCCTACCCCCCGCGCCGGTCCACGTGTTCGCGAGCGAAGATGGGCGCCAGCGGCCCCCCTGGCACGCTCACCAGCAACGCCCCCGGGTCCACGGAGAACGTCATCGGCGTCTCGCCGGCGTAATCCCCATCGAGCTGCACGCCCAGCCCTGCGGTCTCGATCCTCAGCTCCGGCGTGCGCAGGTGCACGATGCGCGGGTCCTCGCGCCTGCCCAGCGCCACCTTCCTCGCCAGCCGCAGCGTCTCGCCGAACCCGTGCGGGCAGAACGCGATCACATCGAGCTCTCCGTCGTCGATCACCGCCCCCGGCGTCAGGTGCACCTTCCCGCCATATAGCCGCGTGTTCCCCAGCACCATCCAGGCCAGGTCGTCCTCGAACGCCGCCGCCGGCGTGGCCCAGCGCGTCCGCCGCGGCCGCAATCCGGGCGCCATCCAGGCCGCCTGCAGCATGTACGCGATGTCGCCAGCAGCCCGCTTCAGCCGTGGGTTCACCCGCGCAGCGATCTCCGCGTCCCAGCCCACCCCCGCCATCAGCAGGAAGCAGTGCTCCCCGGCCCGGCCGAGGTCCATGTGCACGCTCTGGCCCTCCAGGTGCGCATCGATCGCCGCCCGCATGCCTTTCGGGATCCCCGCCTCCCGCGCCCAGATGTTCACCGTGCCCGAAGGCACCGCCGCCAGCGCCGTCTCCGAACCGGCCAGCCCCAGCGCCGCGTCCCGCACCGAACCGTCCCCGCCCACCACGAACAGGATGTCGTCGCCCCTGTCCGCCGCCTCCCGCGCCTTCGCCGCCGCGTCCGCCCCGGATGAAGGGAGCATCAGGCCGCACTCCACCCCGCGCCGCGCCAGGTAGCGCGTGAGGCGCGTGCCGTCGAAGTCCTTCGCCACACCGCGCGCGGCGGGGTTCACCAGCACCGTCCCGCGGCGCAGACGTGTCATTGCGGGCACCTTCGAGCCAACCGTACCATACCCGCACATTCTCCCCCGGAGTCCTTCTTGCTTCCCATCAAGCGTGTCGACCACATCAGCATGGCCGCACCCAACTGGAAGGCGCAGGCTGAAAAGCTCGAGCGCCTGCTCGGCTTCAAGTTCCTCCACTCCTGGGAGGCCGGCCCCAATTCCGATTTCGATGGCTGCGTCTCCCAGGTCCGCGGCACCGAAATCGAGTTCGAGATCATCTCACCCTCCGGCCCCAACTCCTTCGTCCAGAAGTTCCTCGACCAGCAGGGCTCCGGCCTCCACCACATCACCGTCGAAGTCCACGACATCCACGAAGCCGCCGCCGAGCTCGAACGCCTCGGCATGAAACCCTTCGGCGGCATCCAGGATGACGGCCTCTGGCACCTCACCTACATCCACCCGAAGGATAGCGGCGGCATCCTCTGGCAGCTCTTCGTCGCCCACCGCTCACCCGGCGAGTTCGACCGCACCGCCGGTGGCGGCGCCGTCAACCTCCAGCGGGTCGACCACGTCTCCATGGCCGTGCCCGACCTCGAGCGCCAGATCGAATGGCAGCAGCGCGTCTTCGGCGGCGAAGTCGAAGGCCGCTGGACCGAGGACTGGCTCGGCTACCACGGCGCCATCATGTCGATCCCCGGCAGCCTCCTGAAGTTCGAAATGATCCAGCCCGCCCGCCCCGATAGCTTCGTCCAGAAGTTCATCGATACCCGCCGCCCGGGCATGCACCACATCTGCTGCGAAGTCGCCTCCGTTGAGGAAGCGTGCGAGGGCCTCCGCGCCAACGGCATCGAACCGTTCGGCGGCATCGTCGACGAGGGCTGGAAGAAGCACACCTTCCTCCACCCGAAGGACAGCGGCGGCGTCCTCTTCCAGCTCTTCGAAGAGCCGGCCTCCGCAAAGTAGCGCACTCGCCCCTCCCCGCGCCTGCTATACTCCGCCCGGACGGACAGAATCCGGGGTAGTCATCATGTCCGGGAGTTCGGCGGACTCGCTCCGCGAGCGCTCTCCCCGCCGCGCTGCTTTCGTTGGCCGCACGCAGGAGCTCAAGGCTCTGGCCGCATGGCTGCGTGGCGATTCGCCCGGCGCCCCCGGCGTCGTCCTGGTCGGTGGCGAGCCAGGCGTCGGCAAGTCACGCCTCCTCCGCGAACTCTCCCTGAGCGCCCGCGCCGATGGCTGGCTCATCCTCTCCGGCCATGCCTACGACGGCGACGGCTGGCCCCCCTACCTGCCCTTCATCGAAACCCTGCGCCAGTACCGCGAGACGACGCCCGAGGGCCAGTTCGAAACACTTGTCGCCGGCGCTCCCGGGATCGCTACCCTCCTCCCCGAGGTCGCTCACCTCGCGGCCGACTCGCCGCCTGCCCGCGGCAGCCCTGAGTCCGAACGGTACGCCCTCTTCCAGGCCGTCTCCAGCTTCCTCGTCGCTGCCGCCGCCTCAACCGAGGCCCGCGGGCTCCTCATCTGCCTCGACGACCTCCACTGGGCCGACCGTTCCACCCTGCTCCTTTTCCAGCACCTCGCCCGCAAGGTCCCCGCCTCCCGCCTGCGTGTCCTCGCCACCTACCGCACCGTTGGCGTCGAGCCCGGCCACCCCCTGCTCCCCGTGCTGGCTGGCCTCACCCGCGAACACCTGCACGAATCCATCGGCCTCCAGCCCCTGTCCGAGCCCGAAACGGCCGCCCTCGTCTCAGCCCTTGCCGGCCGCGAAGCCGCCCCGGCACTCGCCGCCGCCATCCACGCCCGCACCAGGGGCAACCCCTTCTTCATCCAGGAAGTGGTGCGCAAGCTCCAGGCCGATGGCCGCGACTTCAACGACCCTGCCCTTGCCCTCTCCGATTGGGGCATCCCCGAAGGCATCCGCCAGGTCATCGGCAGCCGCATCGCCGGCCTCCCCCCCGCCACCCGCCGCTTCCTCCACGCCGCCGCCATCCTTGGCGACGACTTCGGCCGGATGTTCCCCGTGATTGGCCAGATGCTCGAAACCCCGGTCGCCCCCCTCACTGGCGCGGTGGAAGACGCCGTGGCCGCCGGCATCCTCCGCGAATCCGCCGGCAACTACCACTTCGCCCACGCCCTCACCCGCGATGCCCTCATCGAAGACATCTCACCCCCGCGCCGCCAGGGCCTCCACCTCGCCGCCGCCCGCGCCATCGAAGAAGTCTACGCCCGCCACCTCCACCCCTGGCTATCCGCCGTTGCCGTCCACTACCGCCAGGCCGGCCCCTTCACCGATGGCGCCAGGGCCATCGCCTTCGCCCTCCGCGCCGGCGAGGCCGCCGAACGTGCACTCGCCTACGACGAGGCCATCGCCCACTGGGATGCCGCACTCGATCTGATGGACCGCCACGGCGCCGGCCCCGAAGAGCGCCTCGCCCTTCTCGAACGCCTTGGCGAGGTCGCCCAGATTTCCGGGTTCGAAAACTACGCCCGCAGCATCGGCTACTTCGAACAGGCACTCACCACCTATGAGATGGCTGGCGATTCGGCAGGAGCGGCGGCAATGCATGCTCGCATCGCCCTCGTACTGGCCGCCGGCAGCGAGGTGAACGACAACCCGGCGGCCCTGCGCCACCTCGATGCCGCCGAACCCTTCCTTCGCGATGGCCCCCCAACCCACGCCCGCCTGAGCTACTACAGTGCCCGCGGCCTCCTCGCCGTCTGGCAGGAACAGCCCCGCCAGGGCCTCGAAGACTCCCGCACCGGCATGGATCTCGCAACCGCCCTCGGCGAAGACGACCGCTGGGTGAGCAACGCCGTCATGCATAGCGCTCACCTCAATAAGCTCGGCCACGTCCGCGAGGCCATCGACCTCACCGCCCGGGCCTGGGAAGCCGCGGACCGCCTGAACAACCCCTTCCGCGCCTACACCGCGGCCGGCTTCCAGGCCACGCGGCTGCTCAAGCTGCAGGCGCCGCTCGAAGCGCTCGCCTGGGCCCGGCGCGAGGCCGGCCAGCCACGCCAGCTCCACGCCCCTACCCGCCGCCTCGGACTTCTCGGCTATGCCGTCGATGCCCATGCCCTCGCCGGTGACCTCAACGCGGCACGCGACCTCGCGGTCACCACCGGTGCGCCCCGCGGCGCCTACCTCGCTCTCTACGAAGGCCGCTGGGACCGCCTCGAAGCCACAATCAACCAGCTCCTCCAGGTCGCCCGCGCCAAAGCCGCCCACCAGGACGAACACCAGTGGCTCTCGTGGCTTGCCACCGTCCGCGATCTCCGCGGCGACCGTGCCGGCGCGATCAACACGCTCACCCGTGTCGTCGAGGACGGGAGGGCGGCCCCGAACTACCTCATCCTCATGAGCGAAGGCTCCGCCCTTGCCATCCTCCTGGCCCTTGGCGGCCGCCAGGCCGAGGCCATGTCATACCTCGCCCCCTGCCTCGACATCCTCAACTCCGGAGAAGACTGGCGCGGCCTCTCCGGCCGGGTCGCGCTCGCTCGGGCCGTCCTCGCCGCCACCAGTGGCGACACCGCCGCCGCGAGCGGCCACTTCGCCTGTGCCGTCGAGACCTTCCAGCGCCATGCGCTCCCGTGGGCCGAGGCCGAGGCCATGGTGCTCCGGGGACAGGTCCTGGCACATGCCGGGCGGCACCACCGCCACGAAGCGGTGGAAAGCTTCGCCGCCGCCCTGGCGACCTACACCAGGCTTGGCGCCGGGCAGCCCTGGATCGACCACGTCCTGGCCATCCAGCGGCGCGCCATCGGCGCCCGCGCGGGTTCGGCGCCCGTCCACCCTGACGGCCTCACCGAACGCGAAGTCGAAGTCCTGCGCCTCATCGCCAGCGGACTGAGCAGCAAGGAAATCGGCGAGGCCCTCGTCCTCAGCATCCGCACCGTCGAACGGCACATCGCCAACCTCTACCTCAAGACCAATACCCACGGCCGGGCCCAGGCCACGGCCTACGCCCTCTCCCACGGCCTCGGCCCCCAGGCGCGCTAACCCCCTCCCTACCCCGGCCCGCTGAGACACCCCGTGGTTTCGCCCGTCCCTGGAAACCTGCGTAGTTCGTGCCATTTCCCAGGACGCGCCACTTCCGCGACATCGAAAAGTTACGCAGTTCCACCGAAGCAGCGGCAACTCCGCGACCCGAGGATGGGCCGCGCCGGCGGACTCGCCGGACGCCCATCCGCCACGGGGCGAAGGCACCCGGCGGGTCACCCGGCCAGCGTAGAAGGAGGACCGAATGCAGCACACAAACCCGCCGCCTGGCGGCCGTCGCCGTGCGAGACAGCCCCGATGGCCCCGCTCGCGTCGGCCAAGCCCCCGCGGGAGGGTCATCCCGCAAAGGAGAAGGGAAATGTCTCGCAGAATCGCTTTCGGCGCGTTGTTCGCGCTCGTCCTCAGCCTCTCCAGCCTCGCGATTGGACAAAGGTCCGCCTCGGCCGAAGTCGTCTTCAACGCCCGCGTTCCCGCCGTTCGGGCAAACGAAAACGCGTGCGAGCCGGGCACCAGCCCGATCGCACTCAGCGGCGTCTTCCACCACGTCTGGTACACGACCCCTCAGGGCACCCTCAAGATGAACATCCAGGGCCATCTCACCGGCACCGACGCCGATGGGACCGAGTACATCGTGATCACCCAGCAGCACATGGAGCATTCGGCCTGGCCCATCATGACCCCCTACACCGACAGGGTCAGGATGAACCTCATCAGCAAGGGCGGCACCGTCAACGCGCTCATCGTGATGACGTTCGACGTGCCCGCTGGCGGGCCCGTGGTCCCGGAAACGTCGGCCACTGCCTGCGTCGGCTAGACGGCCCGGGCCACCGCAACGGCAACACATCCCCCAAAGGAGACTCTCATGGCAACCCAACCTCTCCCCTCGCTCCTCAAGCGATGGCTCCCCCTCATGGCGCTCGCCATCATCACGATGGGCCTGGCCGTCGCCACCTCACCTTCGCCGGCCGCAAGCGCTTCCAGCGCGGCCCAGCCCTACACGTTCACCACGCTCGATGTCCCCAACGCGAGCAAGACCTTCGGCATGGGAAACAACGCAAAAGGTG
Source organism: uncultured Anaerolineaceae bacterium (assembly GCA_964507025.1). Taxonomy (GTDB): domain Bacteria; phylum Chloroflexota; class Dehalococcoidia; order Tepidiformales; family Tepidiformaceae; genus Amarobacter. The sequence continues at coordinate 2,387 of CAZDOK010000009.1, read as the reverse complement.
ACGTGGTCGGCTACTTCGTCGATACCACCGCGCCATTTCACGGCTTCCTCCTCCGCGCGGGCAAGTTCAGCACACTCGACTTCCCCGGCGAAAACGTCGCCTGGACCCAGGCAAACGCCATCAACGATGCCGGCGACATCACCGGCCTCTATTCGTTGAAGGCCCCGGCACCCGCCGGGAACGTCCACGGCTTCCTGCTCACCACCGACGGCAAGTGGTCCACCGTGGACTATCCGGAGGAGGGCCACACCATGTCCGGTGGCGGATATGCCGTCACCAACGATCGCACCGTTTTCGGCTGCTTCCACGATGGGAGCCCGATTGCAGCGATGTTCGGCTACGGCGTGGGACCCGCCGGCGCCACCCGGTTCGAATTCCCTGCTGCCGGCTCAGCCTTCGCGATGCACTACGGTGCGACGCCCGATGGCAAGACTCTGGTCGGCTCGTATCGTGCTGGCGGGACCGGCATGGAAAGCTGGCACGGCTACGTCGTTTCCGGGGGCAAGACCATTTCCTTCGATGTCCCGGGCCAGCTGAGCGCCAACGCGCTTGGCATTCGCCAATCCCCGGATATCGCCATCGTCGGGACCTACAAGGTCCTCGTCGACAAGAACTGGAACCAGCATGGATACGTGGCCGCGACCAACGGCAGCCTCGACCCGGCCAGGTGGGACTTCACCATGGTCGATGTCCCCAACGCGGCCCAGACGATCGTGCGCGGCATCAACCCCGGCGGAAGCCTGGTGGGCACCTACATCGACGCGGCGGGGATCAACCACGCCTTCACCGCCACGCCCGCTGCTGCAGGTGCCCCCGCCGATCGGCCACCCTCCTCCGGCAGCAACAACCCCGCGCCGGGCGCACCCGGAACCGGCAACACGCTCGGCCCCGATGACCAGGGTGTTCCCCCCGCCATCGCCGGCGCCGGCCTCGTCCTCACGGTCCTCGGGGCAGCGGCATTCGCCGGCGCGGCCGCCCGAAAGGCTCCGCGCCGCCGGTAGCCCCTCACCTCAATCCACCGAAGGGAACATCCCCATGCGAATCCTCAGTGTCCGCTTCAAGTCCACCCTGCCCCTCAAAGACCTCGAAGCCCCGTGGCGCCAGGTGGCGGTCGATATCGCCAACGTCCCCGGCCTCCTCTCCAAGACCTGGATCCACGACGGTCAGTACTTCGGTGGCATCTACATCTTCCGCGACCAGCCCAGCCTCGATGCCTACGCCGCAGGCCCGATCGTCGCCGCCATCATGGGCAACCCCGCCTTCTCGGATTTCCGCCTCGAGCAGTTCGATGTCCTCGATGCGCTCTCCGCCGCCACCCGGGGCGTTCCCTCAGGAGCTGCCGTCTCCTGAGCCACGCCCCCCGCGGAACCCACAGAGGCTCGCTGACCCCCTCAGCGAGCCTCTTCCCTTGCCCCCCACTCCCCGCATCGACAACCGCACCCCTCCCCCCGAAAATGGGCCCGCGAGGAGCACCACTGCATGACCTTCGAACCCACCCCGGCGGCCACACCATGATCGGCGAACACGGCTATCTCACCATCCATGGCCTCCGTCACCACTACATCCGCTGGGGCGATGTCTCCAACGACCCCGTCGTGCTCCTCCATGGGCTCATGAACAACGCCCGCTACTGGGAGCACATCGCCGAACGCTTCATCGACCGGTGGTCGGTCTACGCGCCGGACCTACGCGGCCACGGTGAAAGCGAGCACGCCCCCGGGGGCTACCTCGTCTGGGCCTTCGCCATGGACCTCCGCGGCTTCATCGAAGAAATGGACTTCGAAGCCTTCGACCTCGTCGCCCACAGCATCGGCAGCCGCGTCGCCATGTCCTACGCCCGCGACCACAGCCACCGGCTCAAGCACCTCGTCCTCGCCGACATGGGCCCCCAGATGGCCGACCAGGGCGCCCGGGGCATCCGCCGCACCACCGGCGACGCCCAGAAAGCGCCCGGCTTCGCCACCGACGCCGAAGCGCTGGAGTACTACGCCGGGCTGTACCCCGGGCGCTCGAAGGAGTTCCTCGAACGCCAGATGGCCGCCTCCCTCGTCCTCGACGAAGCGACGGGCAACCTCGTCTTCCGCTTCGACCCCTCCATCCACCAGGCCACCGGGCGCGGCGCCATCGCCGAGATCCCCTACCTCTGGGAGAGCCTCGAGCACATTACCTGCCCCACCCTCGTCATCCGCGCCGAAAAGAGCAAGGTCCTCTCGCGCGAAATCGCCGAGCAGATGGTCGACCGCCTCCCGAACGCCCGCCTCGTCGAGATCGCCGGCGCCGGCCACCAGGTTCCCCTCCACCAGCCCGAGGCCTTCAGCAACGCCATCCGCGACTTCCTCCAGGAGTAACCCCCGAACCGCGACCGGCAGGAAGCGGCAGTCCGGCAC
>CAZDOK010000008.1:0-159758 GCA_964507025.1 uncultured Anaerolineaceae bacterium | reverse complement strand
GGATCTCCCGGCCCCACCGGCGGAGTGGCGTGTTCCATATCGCCAGCTTGCTATCGAAGTGGGCTTGAACACTGGTCTGAACGCCGGGCATACGGCTGCGGCGGGAATGCTCGATTCCGTTCTGCAGGGCAAGGTCCAATCGGGTGCCTGGAATCCGCAGGCACAGCGCTGGGATGGGTGAGCCTACGCTGGCTCTCACTGCCGGAGCACCTCACTTTTGCCGACATTTTGCCGACCAACTTGCCGACATGGGGTGGTACAGCGCCCCACTCCGCCGGATCGGGTCCCGCGTGATCAGATTCAAACTGGAACATAAGTGACGATTTGGGACGCCTCCAAACAGGGTGGGATTGGCCTGAACGGACTTTTAATCCATTGGTCGAGAGTTCGAATCTCTCCGGGCCTACCAGTAACTGAATCTGGACGCGGACGGCCCATGGGGTTGGGCGCCACGCCAATCGGCGATCGATCCGTAACTTGATCCATAGCGCTTGGTGGACGCGCTCAGCCGTCCCGGGTCAGCCCGGGACGTTGGGGTGCAAGGCTGAATGCGCCCGATCTGCCCAACTATCACGCTACTCATACACCACCCTGGGTGACCCTGTGGGTTCCCTTGCTTCCACTTGCTCAGCAGGAACGGAACTGTGGTGAACCGTTGCTGGAGTGCGATCCCGGCGGTCAGCATCGCCGCCTCACCGCCCGCCGGCGCAGGGGCAAGTGGCAGTGGACGCGGGCGGCGTCAACCTCGGGCGGGCGGGCGCCCCGCACCAGCAAGCTCGCGAATGAGCGAACAGATGGCGGCGGCCTGGTCCGGCGCCGAGATCACCAGCCGAGACCAGCCTTGCCAGTTGTAGGAGTGCTTTTCCGCGGCTGCAGCGTCGATGCGCTCGGCCAAGGCGGCGACGGTCTCCTGGTCGAGGCCGAAGATGTCGCGGAGGTTGCTGTAGGCGACGAACAGTTCGACCGCGCCGGGGCGGGTCTCGGCGGTTGGGTAGACGCTCACGCCGCTGAGCCAGCTCTTTCCCGGCGCCCGGGCACGCAGGTTGAAGGTGAGGTAGTGGGGGAGGACGTTGGGGAGGATGTCGGTTAGCGTCAGAAACTCATCGGTGATTTCGGCAACGCCGTTCTCGACGGCGAGCTGGCGGAGCTGTTCGAGCGTGCGCAACGGCCGCTTCTTGGACGTAGGCGGCGTGGGGACTTCGGTGGGTTCGCGGACGAAGTGGCGAACGAGGGTGAGGTTGCCGGGCTCGCCGAAGACATCGAAGCCGACGGCATTGATGGGCATCTTGAAGGCCTCGGCGAGGTAGTTGACGACGGTCTCGGTGACGTCATCGATGGTGGGGGCGACGACGAGCATGCGCTGGGCCTGGTTGAGGGTTTCCGGGAGCTCGGAGCCGAAACGCTGCTGGAAGCCCGTGCCCGCGACGTCCGGGCGGCCCACCTGCACGTTTCCGGGAGCTCGGAGCCGAAACGCTGCTGGAAGCGGTCTTCGAGGGCGTCTTCGGAACCGAAGTGCCTGGCGGCAAGCTCGCGGACCTGGTCGTAGCTCAGGGTTGCGGCCCAGGCGGCGTATTCGATGGCCTGGGCGACGGTATCGCAGAGGGTCTGGTCGCGCTTGAGTTCGACGATGACGAGGTTGCCTTCCCGGTCGATGGCGAGGAGGTCGAGGCGGGAGCCCCAGGCCGTGTGCGCCGGGCGGCTGATGACGAGGATGTCGCTGGCAACGATGTCGATGTCGCCGGTGAGCCAGTCCTCGAGGCGTTGTTCGAGGTCGATGGCGCCGGGTTTGAGACGGGTGGGTTTGGCGTCGGGGCCGATGTGCCAGGCGATGGATTGTTTCATGAGGACGCTTGTTTCATGAGCGAGGAAATGGAGGGGAACTTGATGGCCAATCGATCCCGCTCGGAACTGTAGTAGTCGTCTTCAGGATCCAAGTCCCTCCACTCGCGAAGTGCCGCCGCCATCCCCGGAATGTCTTCCAGACCCTCGCAGGCGAGCGCCCAGCCCTTGAATAGGACACCCTGCGGCACGGTTCGGCTCTCGGACGACGGTGCTCCGATGCCTCGACGGAAGTACGCGACTGCCTCACCAAAACAACGTTCCGCATCGACGAATTGGTTCAGCCGCTGGTTCGTCTTGGCCTCGCGCGAACGGGCATAGCCGGCCATGTTGCAGAGCACCTTGGTGGGACCGAGGCGGTCGATTCCAAGCTGAGCAATCTCGGCGCATGCATGCCAGCTGGCGGCAACGGCAGCGTCGTCCGCTTTTCCGGTGTTCTCCTCGGCCAGTTCCCTCTCCATCGCGCTCCACTGGTAGTAGGTGTCTTCCTTTCGCGACCCGTAGATATGCGACTGATGAAAGGCCTCGCGGGCCTCATTAAGGAATCGTTCCGGCGCGCGGCTGTAGACCCAGCCGAGCGCTCCATGCAGATCCGGGGCGGAGGCGAGGTCTCCGGTCATGCTCGCCTTCAACTGTTCAATGGCCTGATCAATTTCTTCGCGGAGAACTAGAGCGCGGGCAACGTTGATCGCTGAACCGATTGCCTGCCGCTTCGCCGCCGGCATGCTCTCCCCGGAAAGCGATCGAAACACGGTACGATAGCCAGCGATTCGGGGGTCCGCCCGAAAGCTCTTTCCTACCAATCGCCGGGTGTTTGCGTTCATGTCGAAGCCAGGCCGGGATTCTTGCGCGCCAGCTACACGGTTAACGAGCCGCCAAGCCAGGAGATCTTTCAGCGCGTGATCCACATCATCATCCGTGCTGCCCGAAACCTGAGCGATCTCGACACTGGTCAGTGGGCGATCTGCCACTGCAATGGCAATGAGCGCATCGCGAGCGGGCTGGCCTAAGTGGTCGAGTTGTCGTTGTAGCGAGTAAAGCCTAGCAGCATCGCCTTGCCGTTGGCTCCACGCTGATAGTGCGTCGTTCAAACCCACCAGCCGCGCGTAGCGCAATAGGTCGTCAACAAATAGCGGGAACCCCGAGGTGACGGACCGGATCGAGGTCATCTTGGCGGCGCACGCCTCCTGGTCGAGCCCATGCCACTTAGCCCTCGTCTTGATAAATCGCTTCAGCTCTTCGCTTTCGAAACCTTCGATTTCGGTGGTCTTGATGCCGGGGAGCTTCTGGCGCGACGTGAAGAGGAACTTGCTTCGAGTCGCTCGAAGATCGTACAGCAGAAATGACGTCAGCTCGTCGTTCTCCAGCACAGAGTCGAGGTCGTCGACAATCAGCAAGACGGGGGTTTCGTTGAGCTCCGACACCACCCCGGACGGGTTGAGATCATGCTGTGGTCCCAGGTCGCCATAGAGCCCCTTCATCGTGGCGGCAAGGAACGACGACAGGTCTTGAAAGTCGGACCTACGGTCACGTTCAGCGCCATCGACGTACTCGCGCCGCTTCGCACTTACCCAAACAACTCCCTCGATTCCCGGCGGCACGGCATCACGGACATCGAGGGCAAACTGGTATGCGGTCGCACTCTTGCCCGCACCCCCGTATCCCCAGACAACGTGCTGTCGCGAGTCAGAGACCAACCATTCGGACAGCTCGCGCAACTCCTTGGGCCGCCCAATGAACTCATCGAACACCTCTTCGTGCGGTGGCAAGGAACTCGCGAGCGATGTCGCCCAGGGATTCCCACCGGCGCTGATCGCCTCGGCAACCGCCCCGAATGACTCCGCCAGCGGTGACCCCAAGGCGGCCAAGAGCATCCGGCAGTTGTGGAGGAACCGGGCGAGTTCGACCCGTCGAAGCAGGTGGCGCTGGCGACGGTGGGACACGTTATGGCGGAGTTCCGCGATTTCGCCGAAATACACTTGGGTCCTTGTCTTGTCCCCGAACGCGGCAGCGAACAGCTCCCAGTTGCCGTTCACGATGTTCCAGAGGTGCTCGACTCCGAATAGCTCATCGTCTGACTTGGACATGTCTACGACTCGCATCGGCGAACTGAGCATCTCCCGGGCACGCTCGAAATACCCTTGGGCCAGGTGTCGCTGCACGCCGTCCCTTAGCCAGTCTTCCCCGAACTTCGTTCGCAACACCGACTCGATCCCACCATGCACTGCATCGAGGAACTCCAAGAGCCGCTCGTTGGCGAAAGCGTTAATGTCGCTCATACCTCGTACACCTTCAGCACCTCATCGCCGTAGTGGTTGATGACCTTGACGGCGATGCGGCCGGTTTCGGGGCGGGGGAAGGGGCGGCTGCGGGTCGAGTAAAGGGAAGCCCAGGCGTCCTCGTCGATTTCGCCGCGGAGGGTGCGCTGGAGGCGTTCGTAGGGTTTGTCGCCGCCGGTGAAGTAGGCGTGACGGACGAAGAAGCTCTCGGCGTTGTAGTTCGTATCGATGAACCAGCAGGCGATGTCGTCGGTTGAGCTGTTGCGGATGACGCCCGTTGTTGGGTCGTAGACATCGAGACCGTGGATCTCGACGGTGAGCTCATCGGCGCCGGGCTTCTCTAGCGCGGCAATGGGCACGAAGTAGGAGCTGGGGCGGCGACCAGTGGCGATCTCGTTGGTGATGCCGTCGTCATCGAACAGTCGGTAGCTACTCGGCTCCTCGTAGGGCGAGTTGAGGATGGGGTTTTCGATGACGACCTGGGCCATAGTGAGTCCGCTCGCGTGCAGCGATTGGGAGGGAGTTTGGCAGAGGGGGTGGGGGAAGACAAGGGCGTAAGTCAGCAGAGCGGGCGGAAACGGAGAAGACGACACGGATTGGCGCGAAACGGGCGGGCGGTGCGCCTTGTTGAAACCAATACGTCGAAACGGGGCTGGCGAGTAGCGTTCCAAGGAAGGCGGGTGCGTCTTGCTGAATCAGCAGACCCGGGAAGAAGGCTGCGTCTGCGGGGGTCCCGCTTATCGCGTGCGAAGGAACGAATCATGCGGCAGTCGCAGCTCTCCGGGCCGGCCGGAGGGGCGCGTTACAAACAGCCTGGGCGACTGGCGCGCCCGCCCCGGAGGTCCGGCCCGGCTGGTGGCCCGCCGGTGGTGGTGGTTGGAGGCGGGCCACGCACATGGGAGGCCGGAGCGCGGAACAGAATCCCTACCCCGGAGGGACCGCGGAGGCCGGAGTTATTCGTCCTCGGAGCGCGGCGATGAAGCCGGGCGGAGTGGAACCTGCGGCTTCGCCGCGACCGCGCAGGGCAGGACGAAAAGGCGAGAGCAGCCGGGAGTGGCACGGCGCCGGGCGGGGAGGAGGAAGGTGGCGCACCGAGCGGGCAGCCGGGGCCTGACGGACGGGCTCGCCGAACAGCCATGCACACTGAAACGAGGCGAAATTCCTACACTTTCCTGACACCCAACTTACACCCAAGTCATCGCGATTTGAACCTGATAGGCGGAGTTGACCCGGCGGGCCGGCGAAACCACGCCGCTGGGCGGTTCGAAGATGCCCGTCCCACCCGTAAACGTGGCCCCGGTCCTTCCCGAGAGTTTCTAGGCAACTAGAAACTCCGGCAGGCTTCAGCGCTCCCTGCCAAGAGTGCCTGTGTGGCGTGTCCGCCACTCAAGCGTGGACTCGCGCGCATGGATCATCAGCCTGCCCCAGTGCCCGAGCTCGTCTGCCGTCCATGTCTGGGTCTCCGCGGCGAGCCAATCCAGTACGGCCTGCCGCTCGTCGTCACTGGCGGCACCGGTGCGAGTGTACCCAGCCGCCTTGAAGAGCATGTCTGGATGAATGCCGATCGCCCTGGCTATCCGCAGGAGAAAGTCGGCAGAAGGGCTTGCAATTTCGCCGGTCTCGAGGCGGCTGAGGTAGGACCGCGAGAGCCCCGCGCGCGTGGCCACCTCATCCTGCGTCATCATCGCGCTCTCACGCATCCTTCTCACGAACGGTCCGATTCCGTTTGCCATGGGGTCAGCTCCTTTGAGTAATTCACGCCCCACATCGTAACACATCGTGTGACCTCCAAAGCAAGCCGTTCCGCTACCTTGGAGCCATGCCCGCGAAACGTCCAGCCCTGCCGAAATCGGAATTCCTGCAGATTCGACTCTCGCCGGCGGACCGAGAGCGAATCCAGCACGCAGCTGAGCAGGAGCACCTCGATGCATCAACCTGGGCCCGGCGGGTGCTCCTGAAGGAGCTCGACTCGCTGGACACGGCGAGCGGTTAACTTCGAGGCACCGACTTCTCAGCCGCCAAGCGGATCAGGCCTTCGGGCCAGATGCAGGCGCCCCCACCAGGGCGGTGGGGCCAGCCATACGCCTCGCAGTTGCAACGAGGGTACCGAGCGTAGACATGGGATGAGGCACGCCACCACGGCTGCGGGCCGTGGTGGCCGAGTCCAGAGTGAACGAGACACAACTTGTGTGGGGAGTCCCACATGACGAACGCCCGGCAAGGCAGACCGCCCCTCGTGGTCGCCGTGCAGCGACGAGACTCGCGCAGGGAACGTAAGTACGCCAGGTTAAAACCCTCCCCGCGCTGTGTCGGGAAACGCCGGAATCCCTCGCTGTCCCTCGTCGTCCGGTTCTTCTTGCTCCCGACGCGCCTCACGTGAGGGGGAATAGCCCACCAGTCTCTGGGGCGTCATCCCACGCGCGAAGAAAACCGTAATCCAACAACTCCGGCGCCGGCCGCGTTCTTAGAGCGATCCCCATCAAGTAGCCTCCCCCGTGGTTCACTTGCGCGGTGCGTTCACGTGCGCGGTAGAGCACCAACGCGCCGTATGCCAATGCACCCAACGGTATCGTGGTCACCATCACGTCAGGGTCTTTCACGCCCTCTAGGGCCAAGATGCGTACCAGCCTTCGCCTCAACTCTCGCGGCTCCGGATTCAACAGGGGCGCGAGCTGCTTTGCCTCATGAGAAAGATTCGGCACCCCTTGCTCGACCCACGGGCAGTCAGGTTGTGCGGAGCAGTCGTTGGGCGAGTCCACGTTGTCGGAATCGTCGGAATCGTCGGAGTAGTAGTTATCTAACACGCGCACGCGAGGCCTCCCGTCGCCGAGATGTGAACAGGCGAACGCGAGGCGTCGCCGCGTCGAAGCGTTGAGCAGCAAAGTGGAGTTGCTCGTTCACCGGGTTGCACCGCCCCTACGGCGAACGGGACTAGCGGTCGCGGACCACACATCGCTGTCCAGACCCCGCACCCACTCGCAGAGCGCGTCAACCGGGATGCGCCGGGCACGGCCAATCTGGACCGAGGGGACTTCGCCGCGCAAGACGAGTGCGTAGAGCTTGCTACGGCTCAGGCCGACCTGATCGGCGGCCTCCGAAACTGTGAGTAAAAGCTTTTCCATCTAAGTCCTCCACTGTGTCACGTGCGTGTACTCACGCGAGTCTGTACGTCACGCACCGCGCGCCAAGTATGTCGATGGCCTTACGATTCCAGATTGATAGCGTCCAAATATCACGCCGGTCTTTTCCTATCTTTCATGCAATCAAACGCCTATGTCATCGCCTAAACGCATGGTCACTATTTGCATTTGGAGGCATTATCTGACTACGATCTCCGTGCATTCTTTGGGTAATTCCCGTGCAAGCGTGCGTACCCATAGCCGTCGGAGAGTGCTTGTCAGTGCAGTCAGACACCGCAACCCAACCTCACAGGCTGCGCCGCGGGCGAGGCGACGGCTCCCTAACGCAGCTCCCAAACGGGCGATGGATGGGTCGTGTCACCGTGTCGCCCGGTGTTCGCCGAACGGTCTATGGCGACTCGAAAGCTGACGCACAGCGGCTCATGCGGCTGGCTTCCTTGCGGGCGGAACGCGGCGAACCGCAACCGGACAACCGTGTCACCGTGGAGAGCTTCCTCTCGGAGTGGCTCGACACAACCGCCCGTCGCACCGTCCGGCCATCGACGTTTGTCTCGTATGAGCATTACGTCCGGCGCCATCTCATTCCGGGTCTTGGCCGGGTTCGGCTTGCACGCCTCACACCGGAGGATGTCGACAGGTTCCTTGACCTGAAGGCAGCAGAGGGATTGAGCCCTCGTACATGCCAGTACATGCGGTCAATCCTGCGCTCTGCGCTCGGCTGGGCAATGAAACGTGGTCGCCTGGTGCGCAACGTCGCGGCCCTTTCGGACGCGCCAAAGGTGGAACGGCGACCACCTGCTCCTTTGACGCCTGAGGAGGCTCAGCGACTCGTTGCGGCCGCTCCGAAACACCGCCTTGGCGCGCTGTTCGTCCTTGCCCTCGACACGGGTGCGAGACAGGGAGAACTGCTAGGTCTACGCTGGTCAGACGTGGACCTGACCGCGGGTTCGGCGCGCATTGTGCGGGCGAAACAACGAATCAAGGGCGTGACCATTTTCGACGAACCGAAGAGCGCCTCAAGCCGTCGCTCGGTCGCGTTCACTTCCACCACCCCTCGGCTGCTCAAAGCCCACCGGGCGCATCAAGGGGAAGAGCGGCTCGGAGCCGGGCCGAAGTGGGCAGGCGGGGACCTTGTGTTCGCCTCGCCCACCGGTCTCCCCCTTCATGCCTCGACCGTGACCCACCAGTTCCAGGACTTCCTCGTTCCACTCGGCATACGGAAGCAGCGCTTCCACGACCTGCGACACGCGTCGGCTTCGTTTCTCCTGGCGCAGGGTGTGCCGATCAAGGTCATCGCAGAACGCCTGGGCCATTCGCAGGTATCGCTCACGCTCTCGACATACGCGCACCTATCCCAGGAACTCCAAAACGAGGCGGTCGGCCGAATGAGCGATGTGTTGACCGGGGGACGCGGGTGATCGAGCACCTGAGCTGCCATTGTGACGAGTTGCACGGTTGCAGGTGTCGGGAACGAGGCCTTCTGCCCCCTGGGGCCTGAGCACGCAAGATGGGCGGAACAACAGGGGGGCCTTGTCGATGACTGTCGCCACTCCAAGCTCTCTGGCTGACCGTGCCGCCCGGGCCGAATAACGACGCCAACCGTGAACTCGCCTCGGCTTGGGGCACAGGTTTGCCCTCCGTTCGCTGAGTCGATGCATAGCAAACTCTCGAGTGCCAGCGGTCCTCGACAACCATCCGCCCTGCCGTCGGGCCGATCAGATCCCCGGGCGGCTGCCCCTCCACCTCTTGCCGAGTATCATTCGACGCCAGAGGACTGGATTGGCCGCGCTTGAGGAACTGACCGTCGGGACCGTCGTTGAGGGCATCGTGCCCGGCGTCGCGGTGTCCGTCGTCAGCGTGAAATGTCACGGGTCATCCAGCGCCACCGTCATCTACCGCGACGACCACGCAGGCACCGTCGGCCAGCAACTCCTCTTCCGCAGCGACGAACATCGGCTCCGCGTCGTCGATGCGGGCCGTCAGTGGGCGTTCGACGGAGACGGGCACCTATTCCGGCTCGTGTCTGAGGCACAGCGCATCAAGCTCGCCTACCTCTTCGACCCGATGCTGGCGGTCCACATTTCGAACGTGGTTCCGCTCCCCCACCAGATCGCCGCGGTCTACGGCGAGATGCTCGGGCGGCAGCCACTTCGCTTCCTCCTGGCGGACGACCCCGGCGCCGGCAAGACCATCATGGCCGGCCTCCTGATTCGCGAGCTGATGCTCCGCGGCGATCTCGAACGTTGCTTGATCGTCTGTCCGGCCAACCTCGGCGATCAGTGGCAGGAGGAGCTGAGCGAGAAGTTCCGGCTCAACTTCGACCTCGTCGGACGGCCTGAGATCGAAGCTTCTGTCTCCAACAACCCGTTTTCGGAGCGTCGCCTGGTCATCAGTCGTATCGACCTGCTGAAGCAGGACGAGAACATGGATCGACTGCGGGCAGCGGAAGACTGGGACCTTGTAGTCGTGGACGAAGCGCACAAGATGAGCGCGACGTACTTCGGGAACGAAGTGAAGTACACCGCCCGCTACCACCTCGGTGAGCTGCTGGGTGAGAAGACGCGCCACCTGCTGTTGATGACGGCGACGCCGCATCGTGGGAAGGAAGAGGACTTCCAGCTGTTCTTGGGCCTGCTCGATGCCGACCGGTTCGAGGGCCGGGCACGCGAAGGGAGCCGACAGGTCGATGCCTCCGACATGATGCGGCGAATGCTCAAGGAGGAGCTGGTCGGCTTCGATGGAAAGCCGCTCTTTCCCGAGCGCCGGGCCTACACGGTGAACTACGAGCTGTCCGGGGACGAGGCGGTGCTCTACGAGGAGGTCACGCGCTACGTCTCCGAAGAGATGAACCGCGCCGAAAAGCTCGCCGCCGAGGCCGGCGGTGACCGGCGGCGAACGGTAGTAGGCTTCGCCCTGACGATCCTCCAGCGGCGTCTTGCCTCGTCTCCAGCAGCGATCCACGAGTCGTTGAAGCGCCGCTTGAAGCGGTTGGAGCAGAAGCTTGAGGAAGCGCGCCAGGCGAAACGGGCGGCAGAGTTCCAGGACGACCGCATCGACTTCGGAATCGACGTTCGAGGGTCGGCCACCGCCGAGGATTTGGAAGACGACCTGGAGGAAGAAACCGAGTCGGAGGCGCAGGAGATCGTCGACCTGGCGAGCGCCGCGACAACGGTTGTCGAGCTGCAGAAGGAGATTGAGAGCCTTCGACGCCTCGCGCGGATGGCGGAGGAGGTTCGAAGGTCCAAGGTCGACCGGAAGTGGGACAAGCTGCGCGACGTGTTGGAGAACCCGGAGATGTTCGACCTGCACGGCGGCCGCCGGAAGCTCGTGATCTTCACCGAGCACCGGGACACGCTGAACTACCTGGTTGAGCGCATCGGCGGCCTGCTGGGCCGGCCCGAAGCCGTCGTTCAGATTCACGGCGGACTACTGCGCGAGGAGCGCCGAAAGGCGCAGGCCCGCTTCGTGAACGAGGCTGACGCCCTGGTCCTGGTGGCGACCGACGCCGCCGGCGAGGGTGTCAACCTCCAGCGCGCCCATTTGATGGTCAATTACGACCTGCCGTGGAACCCCAACCGAATCGAGCAGCGGTTCGGGCGCATCCATCGATTCGGCCAGCGCGAGGTCTGCCACCTGTGGAATATCGTCGCCTATCAGACCCGTGAGGGGGCCGTCTACCACCGGCTCTTCGAGAAGCTGGAGGAAGAGCGCGCCGCACTCGGGGGCAAGGTGTTCGACGTTCTCGGGCGCGTTTTCACCGAGGTGGCGCTGCGGGACCTCATGCTCGAAGCCATCCGCTACAACACGACCGACGAGGCTCGCGCCTACCTGGAACAGAAGATCGACTCCACCTGGGACAAGGAGTTTCTCCACCGGCTCATTGACGAGCGCGCACTCGACTCGACGACCATCAACGCTGCCCGCTTGCGCGAGCTCAAGGACGAGATGGAGCGGGCCGAGGCGAAGCGGCTGGTCCCGCACTTCATCGAGTCGTTCTTCGTCGACGCCTTCGCGTTGCTCGGAGGGTCCGTTGCGAAGCGGGAGCCCGGGCGTTACCAGGTCACGCACGTGCCGGCTGACCTCCGGCGGCGGGACCGCGTGATCGGCCGCGGTGACCCGGTGCTGAAGACGTACGAACGGATCTGCTTCGACAAGGCGCACGTGAATGTCGACGGCAAGCCTCCCGCCGCGCTCGTCGCGCCCGGCCATGCGCTCCTCGACGCGGTCGTGGACGTGCTCCTCGAACGCCACCGTGACGTGCTGCGCCGGGGTGCAATCCTCGTTGACGACTCAGACGAGGCGTCGAATCCCCGGGTTCTGTTCTCCATCGAGAGTGACGTGACCGACGGCCGGCAAACGAAGGAAGGCAACCGCCGGGTGATATCGAAGCGAGTCGACTACGTGGAGGTCGACGCTGATGGCAAGGCCGTGACGGCCGGGGCGGCGCCCTACCTGGACTACCGTCCACTCGAAGACACCGGGGCCGCGGCGGAAACAGCCGTTCTGGAGCGCGACTGGGTCGCGGCTGAACTCGAAGACCTCGCAACGGTACACGGCATCGTCCAAGTCGTGAGCGGCCATCTTCAGGAGGTCCGCGGCGAGCGCGAAGCGCTGGTCATGAAGACGACCGCAGCTGTGAAGGCGCGCCTGACGAGCGAAATCCAGTACTGGGACCACCGGGCGGAGGATCTGCGCCTCCAGGAGGAGGCCGGAAAGAAGCCCCGGCTCAACAGCGCAAACGCGCGGCGCCGGTGCGATGAGCTCGAAGAACGCCTGGAGCGGCGGATGAACGAGCTCAAGCTCGAGCGTGACGTCGCTGCCCAGCCGCCCCTGGTCCACGGAGGTGCGCTGGTCATCCCGGCCGCGATGCTCAGGCCACAGGCTCCGGAGATGGAGCGCGACGCAGAGACCCGGGAGACACGCCACATTGAGGCGATCGCGATGGCTCATGTGATGGCGGCGGAAGCCGCGGCTGGACGTTCGCCGCGCGACGTCAGCAAGGAGAACCGCGGCTGGGACATCGAGAGCCGAGAGACCGATGGTGCGCTGCGTTTCATCGAGGTGAAGGGCCGCAAGGTCGGCTCAGAGACCGTCTGCGTCACGAAGAACGAGACGCTCACCTGCCTGAACAAGCGGGGCAACTTCTACCTGGCGGTCGTGTGGGTTGACGGCGACCGCGTGGTCGACCACTGGGTGGGCGCGGATCCACTGCGCGGCGAATGGTCCTTCGCGATGACCGGCATGAACCTGGATATCGGGAAGCTTCGAAAGGGAGCGGCCGTGTGAACCGAGCGGACGTCACCGAACTGCACTACATCACGACCATCACCAATGTGCCCTCGATCCTCGACAAAGGATTACTCTCGCACCTTGCTGTGGCGAAGCTTGCCCACGAAACCGTGGATGACCCGCAGGTTCAAGACATCCGGGCCCGGAAGACCACGCCCGCGGGCCGAGCGCTTCACTCCTACGTCAACATGTTCTTCCATGCTCGGAACTCGATGATGTACGAGCGGCAGAACCGCCATACCGAGATGTGTGTTATCCGAATTCGAACGGATGTGCTAGACTTCCCGGGTGTATTGGTCACAGACCGCAACGCGGCCGGGCCAGCGGTCTTCCGGCACCCAGCCGTCGGAATCGCGACCCTCGACAAAGAACTTGTTTTTGCGAGGTGGTGGATGCACGAGGACCCGCTCGAGCACAAGCGTCGCAAGCAGATCCGTTCGGCCGAGGTGCTCGTGCCCGACCGCGTGGCGCCAGACTTCATCACCGGCGCCTATGTATCATGCGTAGCGAGCGAAGTCCGGCTTCGCGAACTTGCCCCTGCACTGCAAACAACCGTTTACGCGGACCTTTTCTTTCAATGAGGCAAGCACCATGCCCCTAACCGTAACGACCGGAGACATGTTCGCATCCGGAGCCCAGACACTCGTGAACACGGTGAACACCGTGGGCGTGATGGGAAAGGGCATCGCACTCGAGTTCAAGAAGCGCTTTCCGGACGTGTTCCGCGACTACGAAGCGCGCTGCAAACGCGGCGAGGTGCGGCTGGGCGAACCATACCTCTACAAGCGCGAAAGGCTTCCCTGGGTCCTCAACTTCCCAACGAAGCGCCACTGGCGTGATGTCTCGCGCCTGGCGGACATCGAGCGCGGACTGGACTATCTCGAGGGGAACTACGAGCGCTGGGGGATTACTTCGTTGGCGGTCCCGCCGCTGGGGTGCGGTAACGGCCAGCTGGAGTGGCGCGTGGTTGGCCCGACTCTTGCTCGCAGGCTGGAACGCCTCCGGATACCAGTTACTCTCTACGGCCCGCACGGCACGCCCCAAGCGGAGCTTAACCGCGAGTTCCTGATGCAGGCCGGGGGCGGAGGCCAGCAACGCGGCAAGCTCCCGTGGATGGCCGCCGGTTGGGTGGCGCTTGCCGCGATTGTTGACCGCATTCAAGGCGAGCAACTTCACTGGCCGGTCGGGCGGACCCGATTCCAGAAGATCGCCTACTTCGCGACGGTCCGTGGCATCAATACGGGCCTCCACTTCTCACGTGGCAGTTATGGGCCGTTCTCGCCAGACCTCAAACAAGCGACGGCGAAACTCGTCAATAACGGCGTCCTGCACGAATCGAGCGGCGCGCAGATGATTTACGTCAAGCCTGGCCCCACGTTCGCGGATGCGGCAATGGAGTACCACGAGCCGTTGCGTAGCTGGGATACCGTCATCAACGACGTCGCCGACCTGTTTCAGCGGCTAGATACGCGGGCGACCGAAGTCGCGGCCTCCGCGCTCCTCGTTGCGCAGGAGTTCGAGGGCGCCCAGAAGCCATATTCCGAAATGGACGTTGTCCAGGCCGTGCTGGAGTGGAAGGTGAGACGGGATCCGCCGATCGACGAACTCCAGTTGGCGCAGGCGACGCGCGACCTTAACCTCATGGGCTGGATCCACGCGGAAGTCAGCGAAGACCTTCCGATCCCGGCGGAGCTGTAGCCATGCCCGGACCCGTTGAAACCGCCATTCGTAAGGCCGTGCGCGAGGGGGACGTGCTCGGGAGCGTGCCGCGGAAAGCCCCGTTCGTTGTTTCGCAGCTACGCAGCGACGCGCTTGTGCTCGCCCTCGGGGAGCAAGCAACGCTGACGCCGATCCCCTGGGAAGCGTTGGAAGGCGTTTCCGCGTTCCTGAAGGGGCGCGGTTGGGTTGGGATCGGCGCCCGGCACTCTAAGGATGTCGATGCGGAGCTTTTCGACGGCTACCTGCAGCAGTTCGTGCCACGTTCAGTGGGCAGTTACGTGCCTGCGGTGCTCGAGCGGGCCGGGATCGTGGAGATCGACCGCAAACGGCCGGCGGCGGTTAGGCTCCGGGAGTGACTGATTCCAGCGCCTCACGAGGCCAATACGCACTCCAGTTCAAGACATAGTCGAGTGCGCTCCGCACCACCAGGATGGTCGCCGCGAACCCCCACCGCAGCAGGCCGTCCGGCAGGAGGGGCGTGACCAACACGATGAATAGCAGCATGGATGTCGCCACGTTCAGGTAGAGCCAGCGCCGTATCTGGCTGAAGTTCGACTCCCCGCTCAGGTAAACGAACATCTCCCAAATGCAGTCCCAGATGAGGACACCGACGATGACCCAGAAGAACAACTCCGGGTCGCCGATAACCCTGCTGGCGAAGAAGAAGAGGAGCCCCTGGGTGAAGAAGAACAGGAAGTCCACCAGTGCGGCGAGCGGCCGTTGGATGCCGGGCCCGAAAACGTGCGTTTCGAACAGGTACACGTTCGCGCCGTGGTAGAACGGGATCATCGTGGCGACGAGCCCCACGAACATGAACAGCGACGCGTACTCGATTGAAATCGACTGCACATTGAAGTGCCGCCGGGTGGCTGTCCCCCGGTCCAGGACGAGACGTTCGATGGCGCTGGTCAGCGCCAGGGCTGCCACAATGGTGTAGAGGCGTTCGAGGTTGTCGACCGACTGCCTGCGGCGTTCGTTTGTCCGCACGTTGCGAATGCTGCCGGAGGCAAGAGTCTCATCGCCTGGCTTCTCAACCCCGTCGCGTGTCACACGCCAACTTTCGGCTGTGCGGCCGACCCGGTAAAGTCTCTCGACATCAGGTGACGACGCAGGGGCCCAACATTGTCCCCTGGTACATCATGATGCTGAGCGAGGGGCTGGCGAGCTTGAACATGTTCCCAAGGCGAAAAGGTCCCGTGCATGTTGAGGGCCGCGGCTACTGGCATCGGATCGCCGATGCCCTGGCGGAGGCGCGGGACGGAGATGAGATTCGGATCCAGCCAGGGGAATACGTCGAGACCCTTGTCATCCGGAAGAACGTCTCAATCGCAGCGGAGAAGTCGGGCGTTCGCATCGTCAGCAGCAAGAACGAGCCAGTCATCAGGGTTGAAGCCGAAGCAACCCTAACCGGCATAGAGGTTGTGTCGGCGGCGCAGGTCCGCGAGCTGGAGGCCGTTGCGGTGAGAGGGGGACGACTGACCCTGCAGTCCTGTTCGATCCGTTCAACCTGTGCCGGCGTCACCGCAGCAGGCTCCGGCTCGTTTCTCCGTCTCACCGGCTGTCGAGTCATGGACACCGGCGCCAATGCGGTTGTGTTCGGCAACGGAGCAGAGGGTGTATGTGAGGAGACAGGCATCGAGCGAGTGGCTGGTATCGGGATCCAGGTAGTGGGTCCGGGTGCTCAGGTCTATGTCCGGCGAAGCGGCATTCGGAACACCGAGGCCTTCGGAATGCTGGTGAGAGATGGTGCAACCGCAACGGTCCTGATCACCTCGTTCACTGACTGCCAGATGAGTGCCTTCGCATGTCGCGATCCAGAAACACGCGTCCGGTTCCACGAAAACCAGGTGCATGACGCTGGCGATCATGGTGTGGACGTTGGGGATTGCCCCAAGGCGATCATCACGAGTAATCGCTTCGACCGGACGCGTCTCTCTGGCATTTCGGTTCATGGCCCGTCAAGCCGGGCGATTGTGGCATCCAACATCATCACCAACAACGGGGGACACGCCATCCAAGTGATCGAAGGGGCTTCGGCTGAAGTCCGTGACAACCTCATCGCTGACGCCCTCGCCGCCGGAGTCGCTGTCGGCGAACCGGGAACTCGAGCCGTGATCGAAGGGAATCAGGTCACTCGCGTTGCGGCCGGTGTGCAGGTCTTCAACCAGGGTTGGGCGGACATCAGAAGAAACAAGATTGATAGCACTGGACACTGCATCTACGTTCGCGGGCCAGTAAGCTTCGCTCAGGTTGTCACAAACCAGCTCTCCAGCCCCGTACCGGAGGACAGGCCAGAAGATGGCCCGGGCGCGACGCTCAGAACGGGGAGAGGAGAGATAGCTGTCGTGTTCGTTCACAGGGAGGGTGGGGCTGTCGTCCATGGCAACGAACTCGTCGGCGGCAAAGTGCCGATCGTCTGGATCACCGGATCGTCTGTTGAGACAGAGGGAAACGTCCAGCGAACCGGCGATATCCTGCATGAAGCTCGCGCCGGGCGGTTATTCAGTGAGGACGTGTTCAAGTAACCTACGCGTGCCCAGAGGACCCACCCATGACCACCGTCCGCACCCGCAGGAAGCTCATCGAAGTGGCCCTGCCACTTGACGCAATCAACTCCGAGAGTGCTCGGGAAAAGAGCATCCGCCATGGACACCCATCGACACTTCACCTGTGGTGGGCAAGGCGACCGCTCGCCGCCTGTCGCGCTGTCCTTTTCTCGTCCTTGGTCGACGATCCCGCTGAGCCGAATGCGCCGCCCCTCTACCTAGCCGCTTTGGACGAACTGCCGAGACCAGACCCATTGCCTCTGGGTTGGGAGGCCATGGACCTGGCGACCCAGCGCCGCGAGCGGCTCTTCTACTTCATTGGCGGCAAGCCCGAGCTGGACCGGAAGGGCAACGTCAAGTACCTCGGCGGCTTAGTGAGCTGGGAGAGCTCAAACAACAAGCACATTATCGGTACGGCCCGGGAGCTGATTCAACGAGCTTGTGAGGGCAATGTGCCGTCGGTGCTGGATCCGTTTTGCGGAGGGGGCTCGATCCCCGTGGAAGCTCAGCGGTTAGGACTGGAGGCGCACGGAAGCGACCTCAATCCCGTAGCTGTGCTCATCACTAAGGCCCTTATCGAAATCCCACCACAGTTTGCCGACCAACCGCCAGTCAACCCCGCTGACCGGTCCAAACTGGGCGGCTTAGGCAGTTGGAAAGGTGCATCTGGCCTAGCATCCGACGTTCGATACTACGGGAGGTGGATGCGGGAAGAAGCGGAACGACGCATCGGCCACCTCTACCCGGCGGCAAAGCTCCCCGGCGGTGGCGAAGCGACGGTTATCGCGTAGATCTGGGCGCGGACCATCAGGTGCCCGAGCCCTGGATGCGGCGCAGACATGCCACTAGTTCGCGCATTTGACCTCTCGCGAGTGAGGGGGAACGTCGCATCCATTGCCCCCAGGGTGGACAAGGGAGCGAAGCGCGTGACCTTCGATGTTGTCCCGACAGCTCCGACGCATAGCGGAACCGTAGGTCGAACCGGCGCTACCTGCCTAGTGTGCGGCGTGGCAGTGCCGCTCGCGTACGTTAGAGGCGAAGGGAAAGCCGGTCGTATGAAGGCAGTCCCGATGGCGGTAGTGGCCGATAGCTCTCGCGGACGAGTCTTCTTGCCCGCGGAGGCCGAGCAAGTCGCCACGGCAGCCTTGGCGAATCCCGAATGGGTGCCGACCGCAGAGTTGCCGACGGCGAATACTCGTAACTTCAACACGCCAGGGTATGGGCTCGATACCTACGACAAACTGTTCGTCGCTCGCCAGCTTGTTGCGTTGCACACGTTCGGCGGGCTTGTGGCCGAAGCGGCGGAAAGGGTCCGCGCAGACGCGTCGCTTTCGATACTTGGTGAATCCGAATGCGGGACCTACGCAGCCTCGGTGGTGACCTACTTGGCATTGGCGGTGAGCGGTCTTGCCGACAGGCTCTCCACACTCGTCACGTGGGACACCGGTGGGCCTGGTTGGGGCACAAAAATCCGCAACACATTCTCACGACAAGCGCTGCCCATGACCTGGGATTTCGCCGAGGTAAATCCGTTCTCGGGCCAATCAGGCAGTCTTGATAATTCCTTGGACTACACGGCGAAGGTGGTTGAGGCCTACCCTGAATTTCGTAGTGTCACGGGGCACGCCAGCCAAGCCGATGCTAGGCATATAGGCGGTTCAGGTGGGCAGTACATGATCTCTACGGATCCACCGTACTACGACAATATTGTCTACGCAGACTTGGCCGACTTTTTTTATGTTTGGCTCAGGAAGTCATTAGAACCGATCTATCCTGATCTGTTCAAGACAATGCTCACTCCCAAAGTTGCGGAACTCGTGGCATCTCAGTACCGATTCGCAGGGAGCCGTCAAAGGGCAGAGCAGTTCTTTCTCGAGGGCCTGCGCGAGGCATTCGCTGCCTGTGCGAGTGTGCAACGTCCTGACCTCCCTCTGACGGTTTATTACGCCTACAAGCAACAGCAAGCCGATGACGAGGGCACAGCGTCGACAGGCTGGGAAACGATGCTGGAAGGGCTCATCGGTTCCGGTTTTGAGATTACCGGCACCTGGCCTATCCGTAGTGAGTTGGCGAATCGGAACGTAGCCTCAGGTGCGAACGCGCTCGGCTCATCCATCGTCTTGGTATGTCGCCCTCGGCCAGCGGATGCCCCTAACGCAGACCGCGCGGAGTTCTTGAATGCGCTCATGGTGGAAATGAGTCGTGCGCTGCCCGTCTTGGCGTCGGGCCAGGTGGCGTTGCCGGACTTTTCGCAAGCGGCCATTGGGCCGGGCATGTCGGTGTACTCGCGGTACGGGCAGGTGCTGCGTGCGGATGGCAAGGCGATGAGTGTTCGCGAGGCCCTGCGAGACATCAACAATGCAATCTCGACGATTCGGAACGAAGTCCTTCGGCATTTTGATGCCGAGACTCAGTTTTGCGTGGACTGGTATGAGCAATTTGGATTTGCTGTGGCAACCTTCGACGACGCTACGAAGATCGCACGCGCAAAAGGTGTGGGCGTGAACACGCTCGAGGCCCAGCATCTACTCGAGGCAGAACGTGGCAGGGCGTATCTCGTGCCGCTCAAGAGTTATCCCGCAGGTGTTGCGGGCCTGGTCGAGCGGCCGTTTGGAAGCAGCACCTGGGAAGCGTGCCTTAGGCTTACCCAGACGTTGCTGGAGCACGGGGAAGGCGCAACGGCAGCGCTTGCTCGGGAACTCGGCGAGGGGCTCAGCGCCCGCGCCCGTGAACTCGCCGTATGGCTGTACACGATCGCTGACAACAAAAAGCGAACAGCCGACTCGTTGGCCTTCAACTCGCTCGACGCCTCATGGTCCGAGATGCAGCGGCTCATGGCATCGATGGACCGCGGCGGGCAGCAGGGGCGATTTGCATGAAGTCGGGGATGAGCCGTGACTGAACAGGACAACTTTGGCCGCCTCACTCAGGCCATGGCGTTGCTTGGCGACACCTTGGCGCCGTTCGTCGAGCGAGAGCTAAAGCGCGCCGGCCAGGGCTGGTGGACCAACTCGGTCCTGCCGAACGTCTCTCCCCTCACGCGGCAGAAGCTGCCCTCGCTGCCGAAGAAGGGTGTCAACGGCCAGCTCGGCGTTCTCGACGTGGCGGACCTTCTGTCCCTCATCACCAAGAACTTCTCCGTCGCTTTCAGGAACCGCCTGCCCGACTCGGCCCGCAGCTATGCGGAAGAGCTGCGTTCGGCGAGGACCACCTGGGCGCATAAGCCGTCGAGCGGCGACATCGAGGCGGCAGTGGCTGACCGGGCGATCGACACGGCGGCGCTTCTCCTCGATTCCATCGAACCGGCGGCGGCGGCGGCGATACGGCTTCTGAAGGACCAGCCACCGCCAGAAACCAAACCGGCCGCCGAACCGCGGGCGCCCAAAGCTACGACCGCGCCCCTGCCAGGCGACGTCCAGGCCCTTGAGCCGCCTTCCGCGCCGAGGAGCGCGCCGGTCGCTGCGTCGGCCGTCGCCCCATCGTTTCCCGACGCCGGGCTGCGGCCCTGGCGAGAGGTCGTAACCCCGAGGTCCGATGTCCGCAGCGGCACGCTCACCCAGAGCCAGTTCGCCGCCGATCTCCACGAGGTCTACCGGAAGACGCCTGGCGTCGGCGCCGAGTACACCGACCCGCGAGAGTTCTTCGAGCGCACCTACGTCACGAGCGGCATCCGAGACTTCCTGAAGACGGGGCTGCGGCGACTCACCGACCAGGGCGGCGACCCGGTGGTCCAGCTCAAGACCGGCTTCGGTGGCGGCAAGACGCACACCATGCTCGCGCTCTACCACATGGCCCGCTCCGGCGCCGAAATCATCGACGACGTGCCCGTCCTCAAGGAATTGAGCCAGGAGCTGGGCGTTGCCCTTCCGAAGGCGAACGTCGCCGTGCTCGTGGGCACGAAGCTCTCGGCCACGGCGCCATTCGACGACGACCCGGAGATCAAGTCGCTCGGTATCAGCCTGAAGACGCTGTGGGGCCACATGGCGTGGCAGCTTGGCGGCTGGAAGGCGTACCAGTTCGTGCAGACGGCCGACGACAAGGCGGTCGCCCCCGGCGAGGAGCTCCGCAAGGTCCTGGAGATGGCTTCGCCCTGCATCATCCTCATCGATGAATTGGTGGCCTACGGACGCAAGCTGAAGTCAGGCATCCCTGGCGGGACGCTCGAATCGAACCTATCGTTCATCCAGACGCTCACCGAGCTCGCCAAGGCGACGCCCGGCGTCATTGTCGCGGCGTCAATCCCCGAGTCCGACATGGAGATTGGGGGCGTCCAGGGCCAACAGGTGCTCTCGCGTATCCAGCAGACGTTCGGACGCATGGAAGCTGCCTGGCAGCCCGTGCAAGCAACCGAGTCCTTCGAGGTCGTCCGCCGGCGCCTGTTCGAACGCGTCGACACAGACGGACGTGACCAGGCCGTGTCGGCCTTCGTGCGGTACTACCGGAGCAACTCCTCGGACTTCCCCGCCGAGGTGCAGGAGAAGGCCTACGAGGAGCGGATGAAGTCCGCCTACCCGTTCCATCCGGAGCTGTTCGACCGCCTATACCAGGACTGGAATGGCGCCGTGCCGCACTTCCAGTCGACCCGAGGCGTCCTTCGATTGCTCGCCGGCGCCGTCCAGGCGATGTGGCTGGGCGACGACCGCTCGGCGCTGATCATGCCGGCCACGATCCGTTTCGACCTCCCTGTAGTGCGGGAAGAACTCATGCGCTACCTGCCGCCGGCGTTCCAATCTGTGATCGACAGTGACATCGAGGGGCCAACGTCCGAAG
Organism: uncultured Anaerolineaceae bacterium; assembly: GCA_964507025.1. Lineage (GTDB taxonomy): Bacteria > Chloroflexota > Dehalococcoidia > Tepidiformales > Tepidiformaceae > Amarobacter. The sequence continues at coordinate 138,176 of CAZDOK010000008.1, read as the reverse complement.
CGGTGAACATCGACGCCTCGAATCCCAGGTTCGGGAAGGTTGGCGCCGCGCGCGCGGCCGCCCGGACGATTCTCCTCGGTAGCGTGCCGGGGAAGGCAACGCCCGGAATCGAGGACGTGCGCATTCGGTTAGGGACCGCCAGGCCCGGCGAGCCGGTCGCCACCTACAACGACGTCCTGGGGCGTCTTCGCGATCGGCTCCAGTTTCTGCACGGCGCCGGCAGCCGCTATTGGTTCGAAGTGCGCCCGAATCTGAACAAGACCGTCGCGGATCGCATCAGCCGAGTCGCCGAGGATGATGTCTACGCGCTGCTCGTTGCACGGCTGAAGGAGGATGGTGACCGCGCACTGTTCGCCGGCAAGCACGTCGCGCCACCCACGCACGCGGATGTGCCCGACGACACCGCGGTTCGCCTCGTGGTCGTATCGCCACGGTTCCCGCATCACGCGGGGTCGGATGATTCGCCAGCGCTCGCCTGGTCGAAGGACGTTCTGGATCACCGCGCCAACTCACCTCGGTTGAATCGGAACATGGTCGTGTTCGCGGCCTTCGACGAAGACTCGCACGCGCCGCTCGTGGACAGCACCAAGTCGTACCTGGCGTGGAAGTCCATCGTCGACGAGAAGCGCCAGCTGAACCTCGATGAGAACCAGGTCCGCCAGGCGACCGAGGGCCGCGACAAGGCCCTGCAGTCTGTGGACGCCCTTCTCGGCGAAGGCTACCGGTGGGCCATTCTTCCGCAGCGCGCGGTCGCCGAGGAGCAGGGGAAGTGGAAGGTCGGCGACGAATCGCTTCGAGCCATGGACACCGCCGGGCGTCTGGGCTCGACAGGCACCCTCGCGCGACGCATCGCGTCGGCTCTTCAGCAAGAGGAGCGCCTCCTGGAGGCGTGGTCACCAATGTTCCTCAAGCGTGAGCTCGATCGTTGGTTTTGGCCCCAAGGCCTCGAGTACATCTCGGTCAAGAAGCTTTGGGAGGAAAACCTCACGCGGTATGTGTACTTTCCGCGGCTGCGCGACCGCGACGTGTTCATGAAGGCAGTCCAGGAAGGCGCCGCGAGCCGGGACTTCTTCGGCTATGCGGTGGGACTGGATGGCGGGAAGTACGTCGGGCTGAGCTTCGGCCAACGGCCTCAGACAATCCTGCTCGATGACGCGTCGCTGATCGTGCGCAAGGACATCGCGGAAGCGGCCGCACCGAAAGCCAAGGCCAGCGACGGGACTGGCGATGACGGTGGCAAGGGACAGGGAGACGGCAAGGGCCATGACGATGGCGACGGCAAAACGCCCCCGCCCCCAACAGCGAAGGTCATGCGTCGCTTCTACGGCTCGGTGAAGCTCAACCAGTTGAAGGTTTCATCGAGCGCCGGCCAGATCGCCGACGAAGTCGTGAAGCACCTCGCGGGCCTCATCGATTCCGAGGTCGAGGTGGTCCTCGAAGTCCGCGCCAAGGCGCCTGGTGGCATCCCTGACCAGGTCATCCGGACGGTGAGCGAGAATGCCAGGACGCTGAAGTTCCAGTCCTTCGAGTTCGAGGAGGAGTAGCGGAGCGGCCCGCTACTCGAAGGCCGCTTGCCTCACTGACCAACTGCAGCCGCTCCTCGTTGGACAGTACGTCGAGTTCGACCTGAACGAGATGCGAAAGGGAACCCGAAGGAGCGGTTCGAGGCTTTGAAGGCCGCCGACTTGCCCACGCCCAACGAGAAGCGCGCCCTAGAGAACCGCGACCGCGTCGACGACCCACGCGCCGACATGCTTTGGATGCCCCTGAACATGATGCCCATCGGCGAGGGCGCCGTAGCGATGGAGGAGCGGCTGGCACACCTCCAGGCATCGAAGACATCGGAGGAAGCGCGATGAAGCTGGAGGGACTGCGCCCAATCCGTTGCCAATCTTGCGGCAAGCTGGTCTGTGAGGCTGACGGTACGGTCGTGTTCCGATGCCCACGGTGCAAACGAACGTGCATCTGCACCGCAGAGTCAGAGGCTCGGCTTCTCCCAGACCATCTCGGTATCGTCGCCGTGTGTGAGAGCGATCAGATCGAGTTGGGACAGTTGGTCGTCCGGCACATGGGAAAGAGCGAGTGCAGCGTAGTCCGTTGAAGTCAGGCTAAACCGGGCGTCCATGACCAAGACATGCAGGTCTGCCCACCGTTGGCCGGCAAACTTCCTGTGCCTCGCGGCCACCGCCCGCGAGACGTCCTCGGCGACCATCCCCGGGACGCTCACCGCTGCCGTGGCACAGAGAATCTCAACTCCAGACCCGCTCACGTCCATCAGGTGTAGCGCCCACTCCTCGTCCCACTCCGCCCTCGTAATCTCGCCGGCAAGGCGGCGGTTGCAGGCATTGGCGATGCGTTGGGCTGCCTGAGAACGGCCAATGTCGGTTCGGAACGTGTGCTCCCACTGGTCACAGTCGACGAGCATGTATGCACCGGCAATCTGGCCCGACGCAGCGTGAAGAACCTCCGGCATGCTGTGGTGGCAGCAATAGACGTGTCCCGGTAGCGTTGGATTGACCAACGAGATCACCGCCGAACGCGGCACACGGACCACTGCCACTGCTCCTTCATCGCGAAGCGATTGATCTGCGACTTCGATCTGCTCTTTGAGTTGACGGACGACGGCCTTGGAGATAGGCAAGCGGAAGTCATCAGACGGGATGAGAAGGAAGTGGCCCTCTCGACTCGGTCGCAGTACCGACTCAAGAGTGCGCCAACTCACTCCGTGCTCATTCCAGACGGACCCGCCGCGGAGTTCGGTGACCTCTATGGCGGCGGAAAGGGTGCCGTTCGAGACGAGAACTTCCGGACTCTTGGAGTCTGGGTGCAGGTCGTCCAGCGTCGCGCCCTCCACAATCGCCCATGATCCGCCGCGGAGGTGTGCGAGAAGCCGGCACGCGCCTAGGACACAACGCTGCTCGTCAGGGGAAAGAGGCACTCGAGGAGTTTAGCACAACCGTTCGGCATCCCTTGAACCGCGACGCGGTGCCGTGGTAGGGCTGCATCCATAGGGCGCCCAGTGCGCCGACGCCGGAACCCCCCGCGGGCCGGAGCGATTGCTTCGGCCCGTTTGTTTGGCCGGGGAAGGGGCAGCCGGTTGCGTATCGAATGGAAGTCCAACCTTCACGGCGTCGCGTGCTGCCCGGCTGACTTCAAGGTCCTCGGCGAAGGCGAGCCGGCCGGCACGTTCGAGGCGTACGTGGCCGTCTTCAGCACGCCCGATCGCCCTGACTTCTTTGGCGACTCGGACATCATCGAACCCGGCGCCTTCACCCAGACGCTCCAGGAGAAGGGCCTCCCGCCGATCGTCTGGTCGCACGTCTGGACCATCCCGCCCGTCGGGCAGGCGCTCCAGGCGGTCGAGGACGCGAAGGGCCTGCGCATCAAGGCGCGGCTCTTCCTGGGCGACGAAGATGGTACGTTCGTGGCGCCTCGGACCGGGCATGCTGATCCGTATCGTGATCCGTAACCCATCGGCAGGGATGGTCAACCCGGGACATCGCGGGACATTGATTCACCCTGCGGGCCTCCGTCCCAATTGGGTTCACCGAGACTTTTAATCCATTGGTCGAGAGTTCGAATCTCTCCGGGCCTACCAGGACTCTCCCCTCGCCCGCTGCGCCCCTCGATGTGCGAAATGTTCGGGTCTGAACTCGCGCAGCGGGGCGCCCTGACCGAATGCACGTGCCGGGCGTCACTGGACAGCTCCGCGATTCCCCGCTGTTGAAGACCCACGGCTGAACCCGGCGATGGCCTACCTCAGCGTCATCCCCCAAGACCATCGCCGCCGGTTCCAGCGAGATCCAGCGCAATATCATCGCCACCCGTGGCCTCGGGCTTCCCCGAGGCTAGAATCCACGCCTCGATAGGAGCAACCCATGGACTACGAATTCATTCAAATCGAAAGGGACGGCGCCATCGGCATCCTGCGGTTGAACCGCCCGGAACGCCTCAACGCCATGACCAACCAGATGTCCGAGGAGTACAACGAAGCGTTCGCCGAGCTGAACGAAGACGACTCCATCGGCGCCATCCTGATTACCGGAAATGGCCGCGCGTTTTGTGCCGGCGTCGATATCTCGCGCTTCGAGGACAGCATCCGCGAGCGCGATGGTGAGCGCATTGAGCGCCCGAAGTTCCGCTTCAACTGGGTCGAGTATGTGCGCTCCGCCAAGCCAAGCGTGGTTGCAGTGAATGGCGCCTGCATTGGCGCAGGCCTGACGCGAGTCCTCCCATGCGACGTACGGATCGCCTCCGAGCGGGCTACGTTCTCGATCCGTTTCGTGCGTGTCGGGATCGTCCCCGAGCTCGCCAGCACACACCTTCTCCCCCAGATCGTCGGGGTGCAGGCGGCCTCCGACCTCGCCCTCTCCGGGCGCACCATCGACGCCCGCGAAGCGGAACGCATCGGCCTCGTCCTGCGCACCGTCGCCCACGACGATCTGATGCCCGCAGCCATGGCCCTGGCTCACGATTACGCCCAGATCGGCCCGGAGTGCCTCCGCGAGACCAAGGCACTGCTCAACGCGAACGCCGTTGAGGGAAACATCTCGCTGGTTATGCAGCGCGAGCGCGAAGCCCTTGCCCGGCGCCGTGGATCGGCCGAACAGCGCGAAGCGGTCGCCGCCTTCCGCGAAAAGCGCGAACCGCGGTTCCGCTAGGAGCCTGCAGGAGGAGCCGCCCATGACATCAGGACCACTCGCCGGCATCCGCGTGCTGGACCTCACGCAGGTGATCGCTGGTCCGCTCGGCTGCATGCTGCTTGCCGACCTTGGGGCCGAAGTCATCAAGATCGAGCCCCCCGGGGGCGAACCATGGCGCCTGACGGGGCAGTTCTTCCCCAATGAGTCGAAGGCGTACCAGTCGCTCAACCGCGGCAAGCAGTCGCTCGTGCTGGACCTTGCGCGCCCGGAGTGCCAGGAAGTGGTGCATCGGCTGGCCCGGACCTGCGACGTCGCCGTCATCAACAGCCGCCCCGACGTGTCCGCGCGCCTCGGGGTGGACTACGAGACGCTCAAGGCCCACCGCCCCGACATCATCTATGTAGATAGCACCGCGTTCGGCCGGAAAGGCCCATGGTCACACCGCCCCGGCTACGACATCGTTGCACAGGCGGCCTCGGGTCTGTTGATGCACCGCCTCTGGCTCGACGAGCGCGGCTTCCCGGCGCTCTCCGGTCCGGCGGCCCCCGCCGACTTCACCACCGGTTACGCCATCGCCCTCGGAGTCTGCGCGGCACTCTTCCACCGCAATGCCACCGGCCGCGGCCAGCGCGTCGAAACGTCGCTCCTCGCGAACGCCCTGATGATCCAGGGTTCCGCCTTCATGAGCGTCCCCGTCGCCGATGCCGAACGCCGCGAGTCCTTCCTCTCCGACCTCGAACGCTCGCGGGCGGAAGGCGAGCCCTTCGACCGGTTTGTCCGGCGTCGCCGGGAGAAGTCCGAAACCGTCATCGGCTTCGGCATCTACTACCGCGGTTACAAGACGAAGAATGGCGCCCTGACTGTCGGTTGCCTTTCTCCCGCGACACGGGAACGCATGCGCGCGGCACTGGGCATTGAGGACCCGCTCGAAGGAAGCTCCGCGAAGAGCGCACCCGCCGAGGCGATCGCGGCCATCGAAGCTATGTTCGAAGGCCACACGACCGAAGAATGGATGGCCATTTTCGACGCGCACGGCGTGCCCGCGAGCCCCGTGTCGTTCGTCGAGGAGATGCTGGAGAGCCCCCAGGTGCTGGCCAACGACTATGTGGTCGACCTCGAGCACGACCTCACGGGCCCGCAACGCATGGCCGCGCCGCCCTGGCAGATGTCCGACAGTCCGCCCGCGCCCCAGGGAGCATCGCCGCCGCTGGGCCGCGACACGCGCAAGTGGCTCCTGGAACTGGGCTACTCAACAGATGAAATCCGCAGGCTCGCCGAGACAGGCGCCGTTGTCCTGGGACTCGAAGACGAGCTTTAAGTGTCTTCCGGCCGCGAAGGCACACGCGCTCGCCTTGCAGGCACCCACGGAGCCTGGGCCTCAGCCACCGTCCAGAGGTTTCCGGCGAGCACGCAGACCCTCCAGGCGAAGGGGCTGCCGCCCATCGTCCGGTCGCACGTCTGGACGATCCCCGCCCGTCGGGCAGGCGCTCCAGGCCGCTGAGGCCGCGAAGGGCATGCGCATCAAGGCGCGGCTCTTCCTCGCCGACGACGGTGGCACAGTTCGCGACGTTTCGGGCCGGGGACCAGCGCGCGTTCGCCGTGATGCTCCAGATGAAAACGCGCGACATCGCCGAACTGGAACGGGCGGCCGTGGGCTGATTCACCTGCCGACGTTTCTCAGCGCTGCTTACCCCGTTGCTCTCCCCCGGGCGCTCACGCGAAGAGGGAGTCAAGGAACCATGCCGTCTCGCCCCGGCGTAGCCCCACCTCGCCACACGAGCACGTTAGGTGGCTGGCCGGGACTGGCCGTGTAAATCTCCAGGCGCCAGGGGATCAGTTTGAGGACACCGAAACGTTGATCTTCCGGGGCCGGCCAAATCAATCCCGGATCGAAACCGTACGGTGCCGGCTTGGACTGCATCAGCTCCCAAACGAGGCGCTTCTGGCCGACGTCCAGGACCCATTCGGCGCGGCAGTCGACGTACACCGGTGCGAGGGAATCGACGTACGAGCATGAGACATACGGGTTCGCCTCGAGGTGCCTTGACTTATGTGAACCGGGGTACGTCCCGACCCATCCGATGCAACCGTCCCAGATTGGATGTAAGACACGGCTTCGAGGACGGCCAGCGCGGTCCACGGTTGCGACGCTGCACCACACCTTCTCACTAACGCGCCGATCGAACTCCTCTGCGATCTCTTGAAAGTCGACGATCTCCATTGTCGCCCCCTCCGTTCCCGGTGGTGTTGTTCCAAGCCTCAAGGATGGACCCGGCGGTCCCAGCATCACAAGGTGATACGCACGCCGACGCTCCGGCGTCCTGTGATCCACGTGCTAGGTTTCCGGCCAGTGGCGGCTGACGCGCGCACTCCAGGTGAACTGGTGAAAGCGGTTGCCTTCATCTGGTTCGGGACAATGACAGCACCGGGGGGTTGTCTGACGGGCCTGCCGATCCCTCCCGCACCCCTCCACCGCGTCTCGCCGCAACACGATGAAAACCAGCGAACAAGTGTTCCAATCCTTGTTCGCATGGTGTATGATACCCACAGGTCGCACGCCCCCCGGCAGACGGTGCTAGGCTGCTCTCACCTTCTCGTGAGCTGGCGCAGCGTTAGCCCTTGCAGCACAGGCGGGATGGGATTCCCCCGCCACCCGCTACCCGAACACGACCGTCGCCAGGCGTCGACAATGGAGGCCCCTGGGTGTCTTTCGCCCAAAAGAACAACACGAACACGTGCGCCGATTGCGGCCGGCCGTTGGACACGGCGGCGGCCGAACAGGTCGGCAACCCATCGAGTAGAAACGGCGCGCCCTGGCGCTGCCCGGCCTGCCGGTCCGCGGATAAGTCCCGCGCCGAACACGAACGCACCCTCGTCACCATCGACTGCGCCGCCTGCGGAAACCCCGCCCGCGTCCCCTTCGAACCCCGCGACGGCCGGCCCGTCTACTGCAACGAGTGCTTCCAACCGCAACCGCCAGGGCTCACGAACGACTTCAAGCGCACATCCCAGTACGGCGCCTTCCGGAGTGGAACCACTGGCCAGCGCCAACGGACTGGCGGCCGGCCTGGTAACCGGAACGGCAGACCACAGGGCCAGAATCGCGGCCCCAGGGTCAACCGCCGCGGCAACCAGCGACCCCAGTAGGGCGCACCTCAACCCTCCCGGCGCAACAACGCCCATTCTTCTCACTCGATCCACTGACGCCCCGCCGGCATCCATCGGCGATGGGCAACCCGGGCGCCTCGCCGATACAGGGGCAGGGAGACATGACCTTGACGACCAAACAGGCAGCGCGGGCCACCCGCACTGATGACCTCGAACTCCGCCTCTCGCTGGCGGATGACCTCGAGCGCGACGATGACCTCGCCGAGGACGACCCCGTATCGCTTGATGAGCCCCGCCGCGGCACCACTGCGACCGAAACCGACGCCACCGAGGACCCGGTCCGAATGTACCTGCGCGAAATCGGCCGCGTCGGCTTGCTCACCGCCGCCGACGAGAAGCAGCTCGGCCGGCAGATCGAACAGCGCACCTGCGTTGCAGGCCTGCGCGAAGGCTACCGCGAGGCCCACGGCCGCTCCCCCGCGGCCGCCCGCGTGGCGCTCTCCATGCTCCAGGAGTGGGCAGCCCTGCGGCCCCTCCACGAGTCCGCCCTTCGCTTCCTTTCCAGCGAAAGCGCGCCCGCTTCCGTCGTAGAGAGCGTACGCGACCCGCGGTTCCGTGCGCTTGTCGATGGCGAACTGGACGAACACTTCCGCGCAGCCGTCGTCCGCGAACTGGGGCTCACCAGTGACGAAGCCGCGGACGCCATCGTCCGCCTCTCCATCGTCACCGATCTGCTCAACCAGGGGATGCTCGAACAGCTGATCGAAGCCGCCGGCGTGCCGGCGGTACTCGCCCCCGAAGCCGGGCTGCTCGAGGTTTTCGCGGGAATCGAGCACGATCTTGCCCGCCAGCTCGACCGCGTCGTGCGCGACGGCGAGCGCGCCGAGAAGCGCCTTACCGAGGCGAACCTCCGCCTCGTGGTCTCTGTCGCCAAGAAGTACGTCGGCCGCGGCCTGACCATGCTCGACCTTGTCCAGGAAGGGAACATCGGGCTCCTGCGCGCCGTCGAGAAGTTCGACTATCGCAGGGGCTTCAAGTTCTCCACCTACGCCACCTGGTGGATCCGCCAGAGCATCTCGCGCGCCATCTCCGACCAGGCGCGCACCATCCGCATCCCCGTGCACATGGGCGAGGTGATCAATCGCCTCACACGAGTCAGCCGGCGCTTTGTCCAGGAGCACGGCCGCGACCCGACGGACGCGGAACTCGCGCACGCCATGGAGGCCACGAACACCGAGAACCAGCCGTTCACGGTCGAACGTATCCAGGAGATCCAGCGCTACATGCGCGAACCGGTCTCGCTCGAAACACCGATCGATGAAAGCGAGGAGTCCGAGCTCGGGGCGTTCATCGCCGACCCGGGCGCGGTCCAGCCCGTCGAAATCGCGAGCTACCAGCTCCTCAAGGAACAGCTGGCCGATATCCTCGCCAGCCTGCCCCGGCGGGAACGCGAAGTCATCGAGCTGCGCTTCGGACTGGCCGATGGGCGCAGCCGTACTCTCGAGGAGGTCGGGCGTGAGTTCGGCCTCACGCGCGAACGCATCCGCCAGATCGAGCGGGTGGCCCTTGCCCGCCTGCGCGATCACGGCGCCACCAATCGCCTGCGGGATTACCTCAACTAGTCCGCGCCAACCGGTTCTTCCAGCGGCCCCGGGGCCTTGCGATCCCCGGGGTCTTCGCATGCGCTGTACGATTCGCCGGATGGCGGCTCCAGCCCCACCCGATAGCCCCTTCATCGCCTGGTTCGAATCCCTGCGCGCCAGCGACACCGCCCTCGCCGGCGGAAAGGCTGCGTCCCTTGGCGAGCTCGCCCACGCGCTCGCCGGCACCGGCGCAACCATCCCCCTCGGCTTCGCCGTCACCGCCGCCGCCTACCGGGCATTCATCCAGGAGGCTGGTATCGGGCCGGCCATCGAAGGCGTGATCGCGAGCTTCGAACGCGGCGACCTGACCGCCGCGGCAGCCTCGGCCGGCGCCCGGGAACTGATCGACACCCGCCCCCTTTCTCCCGGCCTGGTTTCTGCAATCGCCGGAGCCTACCGCGAGCTCTGCCGCCGCCTGGGCGGGGATGACGCGCCCGTCGCCGCCCGAAGCAGCGCCACCATGGAGGACCAGCCCGGCCTGAGCTTCGCCGGCCAGCACGAATCGTTCCTCGGCCTGCGCGGCAGCGAGGCGCTCATCGAAGCCTGCCGCCGCTGCTTCTCCTCCCTCTTCACCGAACGCGCCTTCGCCTACCGCCAGGAGATGCGCCTCGACCATCGCGCCGCCGCCCTTGCCGTGGCCGTGCATGCCATGGTTGCCTGGCCGGACTGCGCGTCTGCTGGCGTTATGTTTACTATTGACACCGAGTCGGGGTTCCCCGGGCTCATCAGCGTCACCGCCAGCTGGGGCGTGGGCGAAACCGTAGTCCAGGGGCTCGTCACCCCCGACGAGTTCCTCGTCTTCAAACCGACGCTTGGCGCCGCCGCCAATCCTGTCCTCGCCCGGCACCTCGGCTCCAAGCTCCGCAAGGCCGTTGCGGGTACCGAACCCGGCACAACCCTCCTCCTCGACACCACACCCGGCGAACGGGGCGCCTTCTGCCTGGCCAGCGACGAGGTCATCCGGCTGGCCAGCCTCGCGGCGCGCATCGAACAGCACTACGGCCGGCCGATGGATATCGAGTGGGCGAAGGACGGCGCCACCGGCGGGCTCTGCATCATCCAGGCACGACCCGAGACCATCCACGGCGGCCGCGTGCCGGCCGTCCTCCGTTCCTTCTCCATCGCGGAACGCGCGGAACCCGTGGTGCGCGGCATTGCCGTAGGTTCCGGCATGGCAGCCGGGCCCGCACGGATCATCCACGAGCTCGCCGGGGCCGGGCTCCAGCCAGGCGAAGTCCTGGTCACCCGCTCCACAAGCCCCGATTGGGTCGACCTGATGCGGCGAGCCTCCGCCATCGTCACCGACCTCGGCGGCCGCACCTCCCACGCCGCCATTGTCAGCCGCGAGCTCGGCATCCCGGCCGTCGTCGGCACTGGCGATGCAACCGCGAAGCTCGCGGTCGGCGCGGAGGTCACGGTCTCATGCGCCGAGGGCAGCGAAGGCTTCGTCTATCCCGGTCGCGTGCCCTTCCAGGCACGCGACCTTCCGATCGACGGCGCCCGGCCGGCACGAACGAAGGTGATGCTCAACCTCTCGATTCCCGAGGCCGCCCTGCGCTGGTGGCGGCTCCCGGCCGATGGCGTCGGCCTCGCCCGCATCGAGTTCATCGTGGGCGAACAGATCCGCGCCCACCCCATGGCCCTGCTCCACCCCGAACGTGTCAGCGATCCCGTGGAGCGCGAAGCACTGGCGAGCCTTTCCGCCGGGTTCGCTTCCGGCGCTTCCTACTTCGTCGAACGGCTGGCCGAGGGCATCGGGCTGATCGCCGCCTCCCAGTACCCCCGCCCCGTGGTCGTCCGGCTAAGCGATTTCAAGAGCAGCGAGTATGCCAGCCTGGTGGGCGGACGCTGGTTCGAACCGCCCGAACCAAACCCCATGCTCGGCCTGCGCGGCGCCTCCCGCTACTACCACGAGCGCTACCGCGAAGCGTTCGCCCTCGAATGCCAGGCCATCCGCCGCGTCCGTAACGAGGCGGGCCTCGACAACGTCGTGGTGATGATCCCGTTCTGTCGCACGGTCCCCGAATGCGACCGCGTGCTGGAGGAGATGGCGGCCCACGGCCTCGTCCGCGGGCAGGACGGACTGAAGGTCTGGCTCATGTGCGAAATCCCCTCCAACGTGGTTCTCGCCGCCGAGTTCGCACGGCGCATCGATGGCTTCTCCATCGGCTCGAACGACCTCACCCAGCTCGTCCTCGGCGTCGACCGCGATTCGGCTGAACTCCGCGCCCTCTTCTCCGAGAAGGACCCTGCCGTGCAATCCATGATCCGCTCCGTCATCCGCGAAGCCCACGAACACGGCGTCACCGTGGGCTTCTGCGGCCAGGCGCCCAGCGACGACCCGGCCTTCGCCGCCTTCCTCGTCGAGTGCGGGACCGACTCGATCTCGGTCACGCCCGATACACTGCTCGCCGCCCGCGAAGCCGTTGCCGCCGCCGAGTCCGCCGGCTGACCTACCGCCGCGAGCGCAGCTCCGCCAGTGAACCCCCGTCGTGCATCCGCTTGACCGCCTCGGAGAGCAGCGGCGCGAGGGTCACGGTCTCCAGGTGCTCGATGCCCGAAACCGGCAGGGGAACGCTATCCGTGACCAGCAGCCGCCCCGGCCGGGCCCGGGCAAGCGTTGCCGGCGCATCTTGCGAGAAGATGCCATGCGTGACGGCCACCGTCGCCGGCCCCACCGCCCCCGCCTCGGCCACGGCGGCAAGCGCGGCGCGCACCGTCGAGCCGGTCGTGATCATGTCGTCGACGACGATCGGCCGCAGCCCCCGGATGTCCCCGGTGACCCGCGTCGCGACCACGTCCACGCCCGTAAGCCGGGTCTTGTGGACCACCACCATCGGCAGGTGGAGCGCAGCGGCGAACCGGTCGGCCAGCCGGGCGGCGCCCAGGTCCGGTGCCACAATCGTGCTTTCCGGGGCCACCTCGCCCAGCGCGCGGAGCAGCAGCTGGAACGCCTCCAGGTGCTCGACTGACATGTCGAAGAAACCCTCGACCGCCGGCTGGTGCAGGTCCACCGTCACCAGCCGGTCGATCGCCCCCGAATCAAGGATGTGCGCGACCACTCGCGCCCCGACGGCGGTCCGCTCTCCGGCCGCGCGGCGGTCCTGGCGGCTGTAGCCCAGGTACGGCACCACGGCGGTCACCCGCGCGGCCCCGGCGCGGCGCGCTGCATCCGCCAGCAGCAGCAGTTCGACCAGCGGGCCCTCGGGCGGGGGCGGCGTCGGCTGCACCAGGTAGACATCCGCGCCGCGCACGCTCGCATCGATGCGCACCACCTCGGCATCGGGATAGCGCGAGAGCGTGACCGGCAGGAGCGCCATCCCGAGCTGTGCGGCTATCTGCTCCGCGAGAACCGGGTGCGCACCGCCAGCAATCACCGCGAGCATGGTTCCTCCTTCACCGCCGGGCGTCAGCCGCCAGGGCCCCGAGCGTCCGCGCGAGCCACTCCACCGTGATGGCGGTCGCCTCTTCCAGCGTGCCCTCCTCCTCGAAGAGGTGCCCGGCCCCCTGCACCACGCGCAGGTCGATCGCCGGGCAACGCCGCGCCGCCTCGCGCGCGTCGGCCACCAGCGGGTCGTGCGAGCCGACCAGCAGCAGCGCCGGCACGGTCAGCCCGCCATACTCCTCCGCGCTGATCGGCGCGGAACGGAGCACAAGGGCATCCGCGGTCACCCGCCCCTGGAGCACGCCCTGGAGCGCCACAACCGCGCCCAGGCTCGAACCCGCAACTGCGTGCGGCCCGCCACGGAGTTCCGTCTGCGAACCGGACCAGCTTTCGATCGCCACGAGGTCGTCCACGTACTGGTCGATGCTGCCGGGCCGCCCGCCCGATTCGCCGTGCCCGCTGAGGTCGAACAGCAATGCGGCAATACCCTCGTCCACCAGCCGCTCGCCGATGACCACGTTGCGCGGCGAGTCCTTCGAACTCCCCAGCCCGTGCACGAAGGTCACATGTGGCGGCTTTCCGCCGGGCAGGCGAAGGCGCACAGCAAGCTCGATGCCATCGCGGCGGACCCGTGCCTCACGCGTCTCCACATCCGACCCGAACCGGTCGAGGATGGCTTTCACCTCCTCATCAGGAACCTGCTGGAATTCGTCGTAGAACTGGCCGATCGCCCAGAAGTCCATCTCCACCCGGGGACACACCACCTCGTCGACCTCGGCCGCAATCTCGTGAACCGACTCCGGCGGAGCCACGGGGATCGCCAGCACCACCTTCTCCGCGCCGGAGGCCCGCATCGACCGGGCTGCGGCCCGCGCCGTGGCGCCCGTCGCCAGTCCGTCATCCACGATGATGACCACCCGCCCCTCGACGGGAGGCCGCCGGTGCCCATCGAACAGCTCCTCGCGATGTTTCGCCTCCGCCACCTGGTGCGCCCTCTCGCGCTCAAGGTAGCGGTCGTCGGCCCCTGCATCCCGGGCCAGCTGCGTGTTTATCCAGGCCGAGCCGTCGGCGGTCACGGCGCCGATTGCCAGCTCTGGCTGAGCTGGCGCGCGGAGCTTCCGTGCGACAACCACGCCGAGCTGGCCGTGGAGCGCCCGTGCCACTTCCGCCGCCACGGGCAGCCCACCCCGGGGAATTCCGAGGACGACCGCGTTCTCGTAGCCGCGTTCCGCGAGCGCCGCCGCGAGCTGCCGCCCGGCATCCTCCCGATCGCGATATCTCCTCATTCGGCCCTCCTTGCCCGGGGCATGCCCCTCCCCAACCGGTGATGGCGGAGTGCATTGTCCGCCTCGCCGGTTCGCCATGGGAGGGCCACACGGCTCAGCGGCGCGAGTCGCTTGGACCATTCCACCGCAGGCGGACCGGGAGGGCGCGCAATATGGTTCCAGCGGCCATACTCAACTCGGCAGGCTCGTGGGACCCTGCCCCTGTGAACCACCCCACAGACCCGGGCTTTGCCGCGGCCGGCACCAATCGTCGCGACCAGGAGGTCCGCCTCTTGCTCTGCGGCGATGTCATGACAGGCCGAGGCGTTGACCAGGTCCTCCCCGAACCTTCGCCTCCCGTCCTGTACGAACCCGCGATCGATTCGGCCCTCGACTACGTCGAACTCGCAGAGCGTGTTCATGGGCCAATTCCGAAGCCGGTCGACTTCCCCCTGCCCGAGGTCAGGACCGGAAAGGCACGTACCAACAGACCTTTGACCGTGTGAAGCTCAGTGTCATCGAGGCTACCTTGGCAGCGCCCGATCCGGGGCACTCGCAAGGTCTGGAGGACCCGGTGAGAATCGTCCAGGCAGAAAACCTCTCTCGGAAATTCGCGGGGATGCTCGCCGTCGACGGAGTCAGCTTCTCGGTGGACGAGGGGGAGGTGTTCGGGCTGCTCGGGCCCAACGGCGCCGGAAAGACCACGATCATTCGCATCCTCACGACGCTCCTTCGGCCCACCGGGGGGCGCGCTTCGGTCGCGGGTTTCGATGTCGTGCGGCAGGCTGCGAGCGTTCGACGCGTGATCGGCTACGTCCCGCAGTTGATCTCGGTCGACGGAACGCTTTCAGGGCGCGAGAACCTGGCCGTCTTCGCCAGCCTCTACGATGTCCCTCGCCGCGAACGCCGCCAACGCGTCGCGGCTGCCCTGCACCTGCTCGACCTCGAGGATGCGGCGGATCGGCTCGTGCGCGAGTACTCCGGAGGGATGATCCGCCGCCTGGAGATCGCCCAGGCAATGTTGCACCATCCTCGTGTGTTGTTCCTCGACGAACCGACCCTCGGACTCGACCCGATCGCCAGGGAAACCGTCTGGAAGCACGTGGAAGACGTGCGCCAGCGCTACCAGACGACGGTCATTCTCACCACGCACTACATGGAGGAGGCCGACAGCCTGTGCAAGCGGATCGCGATCATGCACCACGGTGCGATCGCCGCCCTGGGAACACCATCCGAGCTCAAAAGGTCGATCGGCGGCGGCGGGGCAACACTCGAGGACGTGTTCATCCACTACGCCGGCGACACGCTGGAATCGGGAGGCAACTACCGTGACGTTTCGCGAACACGGAGCACGGGCCGGCGGATGGGCTGAGGCGGCGTCGCGGCTCACCGCTGGCGTGGGGAGCTTCTGCGACAAAACCCTCACGATCGCCGGCCTGGAACTCCGGAAGCTCCACCACGACCCGACGGACGTATTCACGCGCGCAGTTCAGCCCGCGCTCTGGCTCATCGTGTTTGGCGATGTGCTCACCCGCACCAGGGCCATTCCCTCAGGCGACCTCTCCTACCGCGCGTTCCTCGCGCCCGGGATTCTGGCCCAGAGCGTGATGTTCAGCGCCATCTTCTACGGCATCGCGGTGATCTGGGAGCGGGACCTCGGCATCGTCCACAAGTTCCTGGTCAGTCCCACTCCACGTGCCGCGCTCGTGCTCGGTAAGGCGCTCTCCGCCGGGCTTCGCTCGCTGATCCAGGCATGCTTCATCTACGCCCTCGCCGCGATCCTGGGTGTAGACCTGAACTGGCACCCGGCCGCTATCGCCGGGATGACTGCAGTGATACTGCTGGCGGCAGCATTGGTCTCCACCTTCTCACTCATCATCGCCTGCATTGTTCGCACCCGGGAGCGGTTCATGGGCATTGGCCAGTTGCTGACAATGCCGCTCTTTTTCGCCAGCAGCGCGATTTACCCCATCTCTCTCATGCCCGGGTGGCTGAGCGTGCTCGCCCACATCAATCCGCTGACCTACACGGTCGACGGGCTCCGCGCGCTGATGCCCGCGGGCGGAGAGAGCCAGTTCGGAGTTGGCTTCGACCTCACCGTGTTGGCCGGCTTCACCGCGGTCCTCACCATCGTTGCGGCCCGGCTCTACCCGCGCGTCATCACCTAGCCCGGTCACATCGAACTGCGCTTGCGGTAGCAGTTTCCCGCATCGCAAAGGAGGTCCCAGACATGATCGCTCACCTTCCCGAGGCCCGCCGGAGCGAGTCCGGCCCCGGGACCCCGCCGTGCTGATCGTGGCAGCAGTCGGCGGGAACGCTCTCTTGCGTCGCGGCGAACCGCTCACGCCCGAAGCGCAGCACCGCAACGCCCTGAGCGCTGGCCGCGCGCTCGCCCTCCTCGCCAGAGGCAACCAGCTCGTGATCACCCACGGCAACGGGCCACAGGTCGGGCTGCTCGCGCTCGAAAGCGGCACGAGCGGCGCCGCGCCCGCCTTCCCGCTCGACGTCCTCGGCGCCGAATCGCAGGGCATGGTCGGCTATCTGCTCGAGCTCGCCCTCCGCAACGAGCTCGCTGTCCGGCCGGTCACGACCGTCCTCGGCCAGGTGCTCGTTGACCACGACGACGCCGCCTTCCAGCACCCCACCAAGCCCATCGGGCCCTTCTACGCGCGCGATGAATGCGCACGCCTGGCCGCCGCCAAAGGCTGGACTTTCGGGTTCGAAGGCGAGCGCGGCCGGCGGCTCGTCCCCTCGCCCGGTCCGGTCGAGGTGCTCGAACTCGATGCCATCCGCGCGCTCCTTGCCGCCAACGTGGTCACCATTTCCGCTGGCGGGGGTGGCGTGCCGGTCGCTCGCGATGCCTCGGGGCGCCTCGCCGGCGTCGAGGCAGTCGTCGATAAGGACCTGACTGCCTCGCTGCTCGCCAGGCGCCTGAACGCCGACGCGCTCCTCCTCCTGACCGATGTCCCTGCGGTCCACGAGCGCTGGGGCGAGCCCGCCAGCCGCACCATCCGCGCGGCAACGCCCGGGGTCATCGGGCAGTACGAGTTCGCCCCCGGCTCCATGGCGCCGAAGGTCGAAGCCGCGATCCGCTTCGCCGAAGGCACGGGCGCCTTCGCCGCCATTGGCGCGCTCGAATCCGCATCCGCCATCCTTGCGGGAACCACGGGTACCCGCATCTCGCGATGGGAACAGGGCATCACCTTCTGGGAGGCCAACGAATGAGCACCAGGATCCGCACCATCATCCTTGGGGCCGCGGGACGCGACTTCCACAACTTCAACGTCGTCTACCGTGACGACCCTGCGACCGAGGTCGTGGCCTTCACCGCCACCCAGATCCCCGGCATCGCGAAACGCCGTTACCCGCCCGCGCTCTCCGGGCCGCTCTACCCGGTCGGCATCCCCATCGAAGACGAAGCCGAGCTCGAGTCGCTCTGCCTTGCCCACCGTGTCCAGCGCGTCGTCTTCGCCTACAGCGATGTGAGCCACGAGCACGTGATGCACCTGGCCTCGCGCGCGCTCGCGGCAGGGGCGGACTTCGAGCTGCTCGGCCCCGAGTGCACGTCGCTCCGTGCCTCCATCCCCGTCGTGGCGGTCACCGCCGCCCGCACCGGCTCGGGCAAGTCGCCGATCTCCCACTGGATCGCCCGCCGGTTGGTCGAGCGCGGAAGGCGCGTGGCCCTCGTCCGCCACCCCATGCCCTACGGCGACCTCGAACGCCAGCGCGTGCAGCGCTTCGCCTCCAGCGCCGACATCGCCGCCGCCGAATGCACCGCCGAGGAACGCGAGGAATACGAGGGCCACGTCGCCGCCGGACTCGTCGTCTTCGCGGGTGTCGACTACGGCGACATCCTGCAGGCCGCCGAGGCCGAATCGGACGTCATCGTCTGGGACGGCGGCAACAACGACTTCCCCTTCTACCACGCCAACCTCCAGGTCGGCGTGCTCGATACGCTGCGAGCCGAACAGGCCGATGCCTACCACCCGGGTGAGGCCGTGCTCCGCATGTCTCAAGTCATCGTCATCAACAAGGTGAACGCAGCCACACCCGAACAGATCGCCCTGGCCGAGCGAATGGCGCGACAGCTCAATCCGGGAGCCCGGATCATCCCTGGGTCGTTGCCTATCCGCCTCGACGATCCCGGGGCTGTCCGCGGCAGGCGCGTCCTGGTGGTCGACGATGGCCCGACCATCACGCACGGCGGCATGCCCTACGGCGCCGGCTACTTCGCCGCCCTCGAATCGGGCGCGCAGATCGTCGACCCGCGCGAGAGCGCCGCGCCGTCGATCCAGGAGGTCTACGCCGCGTACCCGCACATCGGCAAGGTCCTCCCCGCGGTCGGTTACGACGACGAACAGGTCGCAGCCCTCCGCGAGACGATCGACAGGTCGGCCGCCGAGGTCGTTGTCTCGGGTACCCCGCTCGACCTCGCCGCGCTCACCGGCGTCACCAGGCCCGTCGTCCGCGCGCGATACCGCTTCGAGGAAGCAGGCGAACCCGCGCTCATGGAGCTGATCGACGCCGCCATCGCCTGACCCGAGCCGCAGCACGGGCTCCGGGACCGCCGCTGCTGGCGACCATAACTTGGCTGTGGTCCGGCGGCTCGGTAGCATTCCTCTCAGCGCAGAGGGGCCGGGAAAAGGCAATCGCAAGCGCCTTGCGATTCTGACCGCGCGAACTGCCCGCTTCACACCATGGCGGGCGGAACCCCCTGCGACCAATTCCAGAAGCAGGGGTTTCTCGTGTACGTACTTTCCCGTTCACCCCGTTGCTGGTTCATGCGGTCGCATCACCTCCGTTGGAGGAAGATCCACCGGTCGCGAACCAGTACCCAGCCGCCTCCCGAAGCTCCACCCGGGACTCGCGACGCGGAACCGGGGGCCCGCCATGCAGCTTGAGCTCGACTCCGCCGACATCGCCCTGCTGCGGCGAATCCTCGAATCATATCTCGGCAATCTCAAGATGGAGATTTCGAACACCGAGAACTATGAGTGGCGGAAATCGCTCCAGGCTGATGAGGAGCGCCTCAAGGCGATCCTCGCGCGCCTCGCTTCCTAGCCATTCCCACGCTTCCACGGTGAAGCACGCGTCCGGTCAACCGGACGGTGGCCATCCGCGGCTGCGCCTTTCCTCAATCCCTGGAGTAAAAAGGTGCTTCTCGCACAGATCATGATCCCCCTGGCCAGCGCGCTGGCCGTCCTCTATGCCGCCTGGCTCGCCTACGACGTCCTCCGGCGCGACCGCGGCACTCCCGAAATGCAGGCCGTCGCCGGCACCATCCTCGAAGGCGCCAACGCCTTCCTCAAGCGCCAGTACCGCACGATCGGCATCCTCGCCGTGATCACCAGCATCGTCGTCGGCCTCGTGGTCGGCCTCTTCAAGGATTCGGGCGAAGTCGGCGTCCTCACCGGCGTTGCCTTCATCGTTGGCGCGGTTGCCTCCGGTGTTTCCGGCTACATCGGCATGTCGATCGCCGTCCGGGCGAACGGGCGCACCGCATCGGCCGCGCAGCGTAGCCTCGCCGACGCCATCAACACCTCCCTTCGCGGCGGCGCGGTCTCCGGATTCCTCGTCGTCGCTCTCAGCCTCATCGGCGTTTCGAGCATCTTCGCCATCTACAGCCGGGTCCTGGGCAACCCGATCGACGACGCGCCCTTCCTCATTGTCGGCTTCGGCTTCGGCGCCAGCTTCGTCGCGCTCTTCGCCCAGCTCGGCGGCGGCATCTACACCAAGGCCGCCGATGTCGGCGCCGACCTTGTCGGCAAGGTCGAGGCAGGCATCCCCGAAGACGACCCCCGCAACGCCGCCGTCGTCGCCGACCTTGTGGGCGATAACGTCGGCGACTGCGCTGGCCGTGGCGCCGACCTCTTCGAATCGATGAGCGCTGAAAACATCGGCGCGATGATCCTCGGAGTCTCCATCTTCACAGCTACCGGCCGCGTCGAGTGGATCCTTTTCCCGCTCGTGCTCCGCTCCTTCGGCGTGATCGCCACCATCCTCGGCATGTTCACCGTGCCCTTCTGGGCAAAGCGCATCAAGGACCCGATGGGCGCGCTCAATGGCGGCTACTGGGTGATCACCGCCCTCTCCATCGCCGGACTGGCCATTGCCACCCGCGCAATGCTCGAAGACGTCTGGTACTGGTTCTTCTTCTGCGGCCTCGTTGGCATCGCCACGGGCATCGCCTTTGTCTATATCACCCAGTACTACACCGCCGGCTCGTGGCGCCCGGTCCGCGAAATCGCCGAAGCGAGCCGAACCGGTTCCGCGACGAACATCATCATTGGCACCGCCGTCGGCTTCGAAACCACCGCCGTCACCGCGATTACGGTTGGCGTCGCCCTCGTCGCGTCCTTCGTCCTGGGCCAACAGGCCGACCTCGAAAACGTCAGCAGCATCTCCACCGGCGTGTTCGGCACCGCTGTCGCGACCATGGGCATGCTCATGTCGGCGGCCTACGTGCTGGCGATGGATACCTTCGGCCCCATCACCGACAACGCCGGCGGCATCACCGAGATGGCCGAGGGCACACGCCCCGAGGCACGCGAAATCACCGACGCACTCGATGCCGTCGGCAACACCACCAAGGCCCTCACGAAGGGCTATGCCGTCGGCTCCGCCGCTCTCGCCGCCTTCCTTCTCTTCACCGCTTACCTCGACGAAGTCCGCATCGAGTTCGGCAGCCAGGCCGCAGAAGACGCCTCGACCTACGCCGAGCGCGTCCGCGATCTCGGTCTCGTCCAGGGTGACGAAGCCGAACAGGCGGTCTCCGAGGCCATCGCCGGCTACGCCGAAGACCTCGAGTCGCGCGGGTTCGAAGATGGCGAAATCGAAACGCTGCTCGTCGCCGACGACGACGAAACCGCTGCGTTCCTGCGCCACAAGCTCGAAGATGGCTCGATCACGGCGGAACAGGCTGACGGCCTCAAGGCGAGCCCGGCCCCATTGCCCCGCATCATGCCCATCAACCTTGGCAAGGTGCAGGTCTTCGTCGGCGCCCTCCTCGGCGTCATGCTCGCCTTTCTCTTCAGCTCCCTGGCGATCCGCTCTGTCGGACGCGCCGCCGGGAGCATCATCAACGAAGTCCGCCGCCAGTTCCGCGAAAACCCGGGCATCATGACTGGCGAGGTACGCCCCGATTACACCCGCGCCGTCGATATCACTACCTCGGCCGCCCTGCGCGAGATGGTGGCGCCCGGCATCCTCGCGGTCGGTCTGCCCGTCCTCGTTGGCGTCGTCTTCCGGTTCACCATCGGCGGGAACGCCGGCTGGGAATCAGTCGCCGGCCTGCTCATGGTCGGGACCATCGGCGGCGTCCTGTTGGCGACCTACCTGAACAACGCGGGCGGGGCATGGGACAACGCCAAGAAGTTCATCGAGTCGGGCGGCATGCGCGCTCAGAACGGCGACACCATCGGCAAGGGCTCCGAAGCTCATGCCGCCGCGGTCGTCGGCGACACCGTCGGCGACCCGTTCAAGGACACCGCCGGCCCTGCCCTGCACGTGCTGGTGAAGTTGCTCAGCACCATCACCCTGGTGCTGGCGCCCCTCTTCATCGCCTGATGCGAAACGAGGGGGACGGACCACGGCCCGTCCCCCTCCCTCTCCTTGCGCGGTAGCCCGCCCCCGCGGCGGGCTACCGCTTCCCCAGCTCCACGTACGCCTTCCCGCGCGCGCCGGTGTACACCTGGCGCGGCCGGGCGATCTTCTGCTCCGGGTCGGTGATCATCTCGCGCCATTGCGCTACCCAGCCCGCCGTTCGCGGGATCGCGAACAGCACCGGGAACATCTCCACCGGGAAGCCCAGCGCCTGGTAGATCAGCCCCGAGTAGAAGTCGACGTTCGGGTAGAGCTTCCGCTCGATGAAGTAGTCGTCTTCGAGCGCGATCCGCTCCAGCTCGAGCGCGATATCCAGCAGTGGGTTCCGCCCGGTCACCTCGAACACCTCGTCGGCCGTCGCCTTGATGATGCGGGCGCGCGGGTCGTAGTTCTTGTACACGCGGTGCCCGAACCCCATCAGCCGCCGCTCGCCCGCCTTCACGCTCTTCACGAACTCGGGCACGGCCTTCGCATCGCCAATCTCGGCGAGCATCCGCAACACCGCCTCGTTCGCGCCACCATGCAGCGGACCGTACAACGCGGCCGCCGCCGCGGCCGTCGCGACGAACGGGTCGGGACGCGAACTCCCCACGGCTCGCATTGCGTTCGCGCTGCAGTTCTGTTCGTGGTCGGCATGCAGGATGAACAACACGTTCAGCGCCCGTTCGATGACTTCGCTCGCCGCGTAGCGGCTTTCCGACATCCGCCAGAGCATGCTGGCGAAGTTCGCCACGAACGAAAGCTCGTTATCCGGGTAGACGTAGGGCAGGCCGCGGCTGTGCCGGTGCGCGAAGGCCGCCAGGGTCGGCACCTTCGCGATAAGCCGCCACGTCTGCAGGTCTCGCGATTCCGGGCTGTCCACGTCCTTCGCGTCCGCATAGAAGGTGGAAAGCGCCGCCACCGAGCTGACGAGCACTCCCATCGGATGGGCGTCGTAACGGAAGCCCTCCATGAACCGCCGGATGTTCTCGTGGACGAAGGTGTGGAAGGTGATGTTGTGCGTCCACTCCGCCAGCTCCACCGCCGATGGCAGGTGTCCGTGGACGATCAGGAAGGCGGTCTCCAGGTAGGTGCTCTTCTCGGCCAGCTCTTCGATCGGATACCCGCGGTATTCGAGCACGCCGGCATCGCCATCGATGAACGTGATCTCGCTCCGGCACGAAGCCGTATTGGTGAACGCCGGGTCATACACCATCAAGCCGAAGTCCTCGGGAGAGGTCCGGATGCGGCGGAAATCCATCGCCCGGACGGTGCCATCCTGGATCGGGACTTCGTAGCGTTCTCCCGTGCGGTTGTCGATCACGGTCAGAGTCTCAGCAGTCACGCCACACTCCTCATTACGTTGTCGCGGCCATTGCGGCGGGCGCACCACGGATGCTACCCCGGGCACCCTCGTCCTGGTGATGGCCAGAGGGCCAAGGACGCGGGGCCGCTAGTTCCCCGCGCAACAAGCGTTGCCGGCGCGTGGTGCGCTACCCCGGCGCTTGCCCGGGCGCCCCAAACGGCAAGAATGTGTCAATCACAGCGCAGCGAGCTCGCGGCGCCCAACAGGACGGACCACTGAACCGCTCCTACATCCCGGCGCTCGACGGATTCAATCCACGGCTTGCCGCTGGCGTGGCGGTCGCCGTGGTGCTCGTGTTCGGCTCGCTCCTGCTGCTCGATGCCTCCGATGTGTTGAACCTCTCCACCGGCGAAGCCGTGGTCATCGGGCTCCGCCTCGTCGTGCCCCTCCTGATCCTGCGCTTCTGGGTCACCGGCGGGATCGTCGCCATGCTGCTCGATGGCGGCGACGTCATCATCACCGATGCCCTCGACCTGGGCGGCTTCGGCGACCACTACGCCGAGCTCGACAAGGTGCTCGACAGCTACTACCTCTCGCTCGAGCTGCTCGTGGCCCTGGGCTGGCGGAATGCCTGGGCCCGGGTTCCCGCGCTTGCACTCTTCATCTACCGGCTCGTCGGCGTGGCCCTGTTCGAAATCAGCGAGGCGCGCATCTTCCTCTTCATCTTCCCCAACATGTTCGAAAACTGGTGGCTCTACGTGGTCGTGGTCATGAGGTGGTTCCCCCGCGCCGTGCCCCATGACAGGCGCACCGTCCTCATTCCGATGCTCGCGCTCCTGGTCCCGAAGATGGCCCAGGAATACCTCCTCCACTTCGCCGAAGCGAAGCCGTGGGGCTGGACGCAGGACCACATCCTCGAACCCATCGGCATCGACTTCTAGCGGCGAGCGGAGGTCACGGGCACTTCGGCACCAGCACGTCGAACGTATCCGTGGGCACCGTGATCGCCGCATAGCCGAGCTTCGCATTCCACGGCGCGATCGCCCCGACGAGCGTCAGCCCACACACGCGATACAGACGGTACGTGCCCGCGGGTACCCCCTGGATAACGAACGCGCCGTTCGTACCCCCGGTCGCCTGGAAGGTGCCGCTGCTGCCGCTCAGGCGAATGACGCACCCGGGACAGAACTGGAACAACGTCCCATCCGGAGCCACCTGTTCGAGCACCCGCCCGAACACCGGTGTGGCCGGCCCCGGCGTCGCTGTTGGGGTCGCTGTCGGAGTCCGGGTTGGCGTCGGCGTGCGAGTGGCCGTGGCGGTTGCCGTCGGGGTCCGGGTCGGGGTCGGTGTCCGGGTCGGTGTCGCTGTCGCCGTGGATGTCGGCGTCGCCGTGGGTGTGGATGTCGGGACCGCCGTCGCGACAGGCGTGAACGTGGCCGTAGCCAACCCCCTGCCCGGTGTCGCGCTCGCGGTGGGCGATGGTGTCGCCGGCGTAGCCGTCGCCTCGGCAGTGGGCGAGGGCGTCGCCTGCTCCGTCGGCGTCGCCGTCGGGGTCGGGCTCAGGGCTGGACCGGCCGTGGGCGTTACCTGCGCAGTCGGAGTTTCGACCCCCCCGCCGCCCCGGCTGTCTCCGTCGCCGCCATTCAAGAGCACGGCGGTGGTCACCCCGCCGGCGACGATCACGCCCAGGATCCCCGCCCCAACGAGCGCGATCTTCATCGCTCCCATGCCAAACAGGGCACCGGCCGCGCCCGCGCCACCCATGCCTCCGACAGCGCCGGCGGCACCCGCCGCTCCCGCACCACCAGCCAGCCCTGCTTCCGCTGCCGAGCCCGCACCGGCGGCTGCGCCGGCCGTCCCCGCGGCGCCAGCTCCTTCCGCCATACCGGCCGGGACACCCGCACCCATGCCGGCCGCCGCGCCAGCGGGTCCAGCGGCGCCCATGCCGGCCGCCCCCATGCTCTGCGCACCGGCGCCAGCCACCGCACCGGGTGCGCCACCGCCCGTTACCGTCAGCCCCGCCGCCGTTGCCGCGCTCGCGAACGCGGCTCCCACAACCGCCGGCTTCCGCCCGCCCGGCGCGGCGTCCTCGGGGATGGCGCTCCCGCACTCATCGCAGAAGCGGGCCCCGCGCAGGTTGGCGCATCCGCAGGCCGGGCAGGCGACCGTGTCGAACGCCCGCGCCGCCGGGGTATTCAGCCGGTGTCCACAGTGCCGGCAGAAGATGTCCTCCGGTTCGCCCTCGGTGCCGCAGCGTGTGCAGAACGTGTCCATCCGCCGCCTTCACCCCTCCCTACTGCTGGCACACCGGGTCGATGCTCGGGTACTGCGCCTGCGCCGCCATGATCTGGACGTTCGCGGTGCCCAGCGCCTGGATCGCGGTCAGCATCGCCGTGAGATTGCCTGTGGCCAGCGCCTCGTTGATCGCCACCAGCCCGGTCAGAATGTTGTCGATCCCGCCATCCAGCGAATCGTGGAAGGCATCGAACCGGGCGTCGGGTGATTCGAGCGCCTTCACCTCGAGCGCATCGCCCACGGCCGCTCCCACCTGCTGCATGAACAGCGCCTTCAGATTCGGGTCGGCGAACAACGCCGGGTCGATGTCCATCTCCAGCAGGCCGCGCATCGAATGCGCGAACTTGATCTCCTTGTCCGTGAAGGCATCCACGAAGGCGACTTCCTTTGCGCAATAGAGCGCCTGCCCCGTCAGCACGGGCGGAGTCGCCTGGGAGTCCTGGGCGATGGCCGGCAACGCCCGCCGGAACCACGGATTCCCGAAGGTGATCGAACACACCGGGAACGCGTCGCATCCTGTCTCCAGGAACTCGCGCGATTCCTCGTTCACCCGCACCCCCTGCGTGGTGATGAACAGCGCCGAGTCCACCACCCCTACGATCGCCATGTCCGATTCGCGGATGATCGCCCCACCGCTCATCCCCGGCGCCCCCGGGAAGTCGGGATAGATGAACTCCTGGTCGGCCTTCACGAACCCCGCGTGATAGGCCCAGGCGAACTTCCCGTGCAGCGCTGTCGGCTGCGTCGATTTCGAGCAGGTCGAAGCGTCGCACTCACCGGGGAACCCGAGCGCCGCTACCTCGGTCGCCGTCCCCCGGAAGGCGCCGGCAGGCATTACCGTCAGCTTCCCCGGGAAGATGCCCGTCTTCTCCGTCAGCTTCCGGTCAGGGAGGATGACCAGCCCGATGTCGTACTTCGCATAGTCCGCCGGGAGCCCGAATCCCCAGCCCGACGGTACCGAGACCGCCGCACCGTACTGGCTGCCCCATGGCTCGTCCGCACCATCCTTGCCGGGCACCACGCGCACGCTCTTCGCACCATCGATGCAGTGCGCCGAGGTCAGCACCACCCCTTCGCCCACGAGCGTGCCGCTGCAGGAAACCGTCTCGTTCTCCTGGGTGACAATCTCAAGCCAGGCCAGCGTCCGGTGCACCGGGTCCGCCTGCGGCACGCGGATCTTCCCGGCCGATGGCACGTCGGCCAACCCTTCCCGCAGGGCCGCATCCGGCGACGCAACCGGCGCCAGCAGCCCGGCGGCGGGCACCTCGAGGGCATGCACGCCCGGCTCCCACACGGCTCGCTCGCCGGCGCTCACTCCCGCAATCGCCGCCGGGATCGCCGTCATCGTGACCAACGAGGCCACCAGCAGTCTTCGCCACATATGCTTACCCTCCCCCGGACGGGCCAGATGCGCCCGCGCAGACGGGAGCCCGGCACGGCGCCTCACAACCGTATTGCGTGGCACCGCCCGCCGCCGCGCCCCGAACGGTCCGATTCACGGGGCTTTCCGGCCGTAGTTCCCGGCCTCTCCCTTCCGCCGCTCGGCCTTGAACTCCGGAGCGATCGACCGTCCCGCCCTCGGGCCGCGCGGCGCGACACTGTGCCCATGGAACAGCCAGCCTGGCACGCATCGTCGCTCTTCGGGCCGCTTGCGACCGGCCGCGTTCACCTCTCCACCCGCTCGCTGCTCAACGACCCGCTCCGCTTCGCCATGAGCCTCAGCGCGATCACGTTCGCCGTCATCCTCGTGGTGCTGCTCCAGGCGATCATGGATGGCACCGTCGCCAAATCGACCGCCTACATCGACAACGTCGGAGCCGATGTGTTCGTCGCGCGGCAGGGCGTGAACAACATGTCGCTCGCGGTCTCAACCCTGCCAGAGCAGACGGAGGCGGCGATCGCCGCGGTGCCCGGAGTCGCCGGGGCATCGGGCATCGTGCGGTTCAACGTCATCGCCTCCGGCGAGCGCGCAGCGAAACCCGCCATCCTCATCGGCTACGACCCCTCCGGAATGCTTGGCGGCCCCTGGGAGCTCGCCCGGGGCCGGGGAGTCCTCGATCCCGGCGAGGTCGTCCTCGATGAAGTCCTCGCCAGCGAACTCTCCATCCGTCTCGGCGAAACCGTCGAGATGGGCGGGCAGTCGCTCGTTGCGGTCGGTTTCTCCGCCGGGACGGCCGGCATCGCCGGCAAGCTGGTCTTCGTCCGCCGCGATACGGCCCAGGCGCTGATCAATGCGCCCGGGAGTGTCAGCTTCGTCCTGGTCCACGCCGCGGCTGGCGCCGGGGGCGCCACCCTTGCAGATTCCATCAATGCGACCGTCCCGGGTGTCGAGGCCATGACGCGCGCCGAACTCTCGGCAAACGACCGGGACATCCTTGGCGACCTCTTCGTCCAGCCCATCAACGTGATGACCATCGTCGGGTTCCTTGTCGGCATCGCCATCGTCGGCCTGACGATGTACACCACCACGGCTGAACGCCTGCGCGACTTCGGCGTACTCAAGGCGATCGGCGCCTCGAACGGGTATCTGCTCCGCACCGTGGTCTACCAGGCGCTGTTCCTCGGCGTGGTGGGGTTCCTGCTCGGGCTCGCGGGCGTCCTTGCCATCGGTCCGCTCGTCGTCCATGCGGTGCCAGATATCGGCGTGGCCGTGGAAGCGGCTCCAGCATTGCGCGCGTTCGCTTCCATGCTGGGCATGAGCCTCGCCGGAGCGGCGGTACCGGTCATCCGCATCATGGGGGTGGACCCGCTGATCGTGTTCAGAAAGTAGTAGGAAACGGGAGACCATCCGGTGTAGGCTGGCGGCCAACCGCTCGCCCTGGGTGCCTCCCCGTCTTCTGCCATCGCGGGCTGTTGAGGAACTCCAACGTGCCCACCACACCAACCCGGGGAGAACCAGTATGACTCAGCAGCGCAGCAACGGTGGGGCGTCCGGTTCGCCCCTGATCCGCTACGGCGCCATCGGCGCCGGCATCGTCGCCATCGTCGCCCTGGCCGGCTGGTGCGCGACGTTCGCATTCCAGGATGACAGCGACGACGGCACCCCGGCTGGCGGCGACAGCACACCCACCGCCCTCGCGTCGCCAACGGCCGCCACCGCGACCGCCGCACCAACCTCTGCCGGGTCGCCCACCGCCAGCCCATCGCCTGCCGTGTCGCCGACGGCCGCGACTGCGACCGCTGCCACCAGCCCGAGCCCAACCACGGCCGCGACCGCGACCACCGCTCCCGCAACCGCCACGGCCACGCGCCCGCCGGCCACAACCGCGCCAACTTCGGCGCCCACGGCCCCCCCAACCGCAACCGCTACCGCAACCACGGCTCCCACGAATACGCCAACCGCAACCGCCACGCCAACCACGGCGCCAACCGCCACTCCAACACCAACACCGACCACCGCGCCAATCACGAACTTCGCCGGCACCTGGTATAGCTCCGGCACCTGCGACAACCCGCCTTACTACCGCTGGACCGTGTCACTCTCCCAGCAGGGAGCGAACGTATCCGGGTCCATCCACTTCCACGCCTGCCCGGGCGGTGGGCAGGCGGCCTATTCCGTCTCAGGCACCGCGACATCGGCCGGGACTGTCCAGCTCGCCGGCCCCAAGGTCGTCAACCTCGGTGGACTCGGCAGTAGCACCCCCGAACAGGCGACGTTCACCATCGCGCCGTTTGGGCCGCCCAGCCCCAACTACGCCCCATAAGCCTCGTTCAGGCGGCCGGCCGGGCATAATCCGGCCGGCCGGTCCCCCACACGGCACCCCGTCGTTCTCTTCTCAGCGCAACGCTCCCGCCTTACGCTGGCCCCGGCGGCCCGGAGCATCGTGCTCCCAAACTGCCGCCCGCGAGCACGATGCTCCACGTCGTCGTCCGCAGCGAAGAGCAGGAGTGGGCCTTCGACCACACCGCCGGCCCGCTCGAATTCGGGCGCGGTCCCGCGCGCGCGGCCCGGCGCTGCTTCCTCACCGACCCCTTCGTCTCCCGCGACCACGTCCGGGTCGAGGAGGACGGCGCCGGCCGCCTCACCGTCGAGAACCTGAGCGGCAGCTCGCCCGTCCGCCTCGGCGATGCCAGCGAGATCCCCACTGGCGAGTCGCGCCTCGTCCAATCGCCGGCCGTGTTGACCGTTGGGCACAGCCAGATCGAGATCGCCGTGGTGGCCGCCCCCGCGACTCCCCCGGAGCAGCCGATCGAGGCGCCGCCGGCGGCGCCCGCTCCTCCCGCCGCCCGCGCCCCAACCACCCTCGACGATCACCCCCTCCCACCCGGGGTCGAAGTCATCGCTCGTCCTGCGGCACCTTCCAGCCATCCCGTCGCCCTGCACGAGCTCGGCGAAGCCCCGGGGCCCGAGGTGCTCGCACACTGGTTCGAAACCCTCGTCTCCGTCCAGCAGGCGGCCGCCACCTCCGCCGCATTCCTCGACTCCACCGCCCGCGCCGTGGTCGACCTGGTGGGGCTCGACCGCGGACTGGTACTGCTCCGGAAGGAGGGCAGGTGGGTCATCGGCGCCCGCTGCCCCGCCGACGCCGCCGACCGCTCGCCCTACAGCTCCACCATCGTCGATGAGGTGCTCCGCCTGGGCCAGACGGTCTTTCGCAACCTGGGCCCGGAATTCCTGAGCTCCAGCCTGGTCGGCGTCGATACCGTGGTGGCCGCACCCGTGCTGGGCCCGGGGGGCGAGGTCATCGGCATCGTCTACGGAGCGCGATCGCTCCGCCCCAACGCGCCTCCCCCGCGCATCAGCACCCTCGAAGCCCTCGTCGTCCAGGTCCTGGCCGCCGCCGTCGGGGCGGGCCTCGAACGCGAGGAGCAGCGCGAACGCGCCATCCGCAGCCAGGTCCAGTTCGAGCAGTTCTTCTCGCCCGAGCTCGCCCGCGAGCTTGCCGCCGATGCCTCGCTCCTCGAAGGCCGCGAACGCGAAGTCACTCTCCTCTTCAGCGACGTCCGCAACTTCTCGCGCATCTCCGAAAACCTCGGCCCCCAGCGCACCTTCGTGATGATGCAAGAGGTGATGGAGCTCCAGTCCCAGGGCATCCGCGAGACCGACGGCGTGGTCGTCGATTACGTCGGCGATGGCCTGCTCGCCATGTGGAACGCACCCACCGACCAGCCGGACCACCCGGTCCGCGCCTGCCGCGCCGCCATCGCCTTCCTCGGCGGCCTCCCCGAGCTCTCCGCCCGCTGGGAAGCGCTCGCCGGCGAACCCATTCGCCTGGGGGTCGGCATCCACACCGGCCCGGCGCTCGTCGGCAACACCGGCAGCCGCGTGAAGTTCAAGTACGGTCCGATGGGTCCCGCGGTGAACCTTGCCAGCCGCCTCGAAAACGCGACCAAGTCCGTCGGCGTCGGGGCCGTCATCTCGGGGGCGGCCCGTGAACGCCTCCCGGCCCGTTACGCAACCCGGCGCCTCGGCGGCCTCCGCGTCCAGGGCTTCGCCGATCCCGTTGAGGTGTATGAGCTCTACCCGGGTGCTCCCTCCCCTGGCTGGCTCGCCATGCGCGACACCTACGAGAAGGCGCTCGCCCACTTCGAAGCCCGCGAATGGTCGGAAGCCTGCGGGCTGCTCGCAGGCATCCTCAGCCAGGGGCCCGAGTACGACATCCCGAGCCTGCAACTGCTCTCGCGCGCCGTCGAGTGCCTTCGCTCCCGGCCCGAGCCGTTTGACCCCGCCATGACCATCCAGAAGCAAGCCTGAAACGGAGGCCCCCGCATGTTCGAAAGCGCCCAGCTCGGCCGGAAGATCGACCGCGAGACCTTCGCCCGGCGCGAACCTGAAATCCGCGAGGACCTGCTCGATGCCCAGCTTCGCCTCGCCGCCGCCAACTTCTCGGTGGTCATCGTCGTCGCCGGAGCCGAGGGCGCCGGCAAGGGCGAAACCGTCAACATGCTCCTCAACTGGCTCGATGCCCGCGGCATCGAGACCCACGCCCTGGGGGCGCCCTCCGAAGAGGAGCGCGAGCGCCCCGAGTACTACCGCTTCTGGCGCCGCCTCCCCGGCAAGGGCCGCATCGGCATCTTCTTCGGCTCCTGGTACACCCGCCCCATCAGCCAGCACTCCCTTGGCAACCTCGACGAAGCCGGCCTCGAAGACGGACTGCGCCGCATCGTCGATTTCGAGCGCATGCTCGAAGACGAGGGCGTCCTCCTCGTTAAGTTCTGGCTCCACATCACCAGGGACCAGCAGAAGAAGCGCTTCAAGGCGCTCGCCAGGAACCCCGACACCGCCTGGCGCGTCACGAAGCTCGATTGGCGCTACCACAAGACCTACGAGCAGTTCGTGAACTCCGCGAGCCGCGCAATCCGCCGGACCAGCACCGGACAGTCGCCCTGGCACATCATCGAGGCGTGGGACGAACGCTACCGTCATCTCACGGTCGCCGAGACGCTCCTGGCCGCCATCGAACAGCGCCTCGCCGCCGACTCCCCACCCCCCGCCCTGCAGCCCGTGCTCCCCGTGCCGGTGCGGCCCAACGTCATCTCCACGCTCGACCTTGCGCAGGCCGTCCCCGAGGAAGCGTATCGCAAGGAGCTGGTGCAGCGGCAGCTCGCCATCGGCCGCATGGCCCGCGAGCTGCAGGATCGCCGGCGCTCCGCCGTGCTGGTGTTCGAGGGCTCCGACGCGGCGGGCAAGGGCGGCGCCATCCGCCGCGTCACCCAGGCGCTCGATGCCCGCTTCTACCAGGTGGTCCAGATCGCCGCCCCATCCGACGAGGAGCGCGCCCGGCCCTACCTCTGGCGCTTCTGGCGCAACCTCCCCCGCTGGGGCCACGTGACCATCTTCGACCGGTCCTGGTACGGCCGCGTCCTCGTCGAGCGGCTCGAAGGCTTCGCGGCCCCGCGCGACTGGCAGCGCGCCTACGGCGAGATCAACGCCTTCGAGGAACAGATGGTCCTCTCCGGTTGCAGCGTCCTCAAGTTCTGGCTCACCACCAGCAAGGAGGAGCAGCTGCGCCGCTTCCAGGAGCGCGAGGCCATGGGCTTCAAGCGCTACAAGATCACCGAGGAAGACTGGCGCAACCGCGAGAAGTGGGACGCCTATGAAGCGGCCGCGAGCGACATGATTGAGCGGACCAGCTCCGAACTCGCCCCGTGGACGCTCGTCGAGGCCGAGGACAAGCTCCACGCCCGGCTCAAGGTGCTCCGCACCGTCGAGGAAGCCTTCAAGCGGGCGCTTGCGAAGTAGCCGGCGCCGCTCCGCTAGAGCGTGTCCTTCCGCTTCTGCAGCCAGTAAACCACCAGCGCCGTGACGGCGATGAGCCCAAGCATCCACGCCCAGCAGACCACCACGTTCGCCCCGAACAGGTCCGCGAATTGCTCGTCGATGCCTGTATACGCCAGCTGCCGCTCCTGTGGTGTCGCCAGGCCCTGGATGCCCGGCATGTTGCAGGCCAACAGGTCCCCCGTGCAGCCGTCCGTCGAAATCCCACTGGCCGCCGTCAGCCCCTTCAACGCCCACGACGTGCTATCGAGCGATGCCAGCACCGCTCCCACCGGCCCGAGGTCTGATATCGGTACCAGCCCGCCCGAGAACACCAGCTGGACCACGATCACGCCGATGATGAGCATCATCGCCTGCTCTTCGCGCCGGGTGACGGCCGAGATGAGCAGCGCCCACATCACGCCCGAGACCACCGCCAGCACCAGGGTGACGTACATCGCCGCGTAGTCGCCCGCGCTGATGCCCGGGTAGTCGATCAGGATGACCTTCGCGGCCCAGAGCACCGCCCCGTGGTAGAGCGCGAACAACGCCGCGATCGCCATCTTCGACCAGAGGTACGGCCAGATCCTGAGCGACACAGCCCGCTCCCGCGCGTAGATCGCCGACTCCTTCACGATCTCGCGCACCGAACTCAACGAGCCCACCAGGAAGGGGATCAGCGCCGCCAGGAAGAACATGGTCATCGCCCGGCTCCCATCGCCCGTCGTCCGGTCCAGTGTGTCGCCAGGCCACGCGATCAGGTCGATGAGCGAGAGCGCTGGCGCGAGCAGGAACAGCAGGGCGAAGTTCACCCGGTCGCGCCGGATCAGGTCGAAGTAGCGCCGCGACAACACCCAGAACTGGTGCCAGGCGGAGGATGTCCGCCCCGCGGCTGGAGCCGGCCTCGCCGCCAGCGCCGCGGTTCCCGGCACAGGCGCGCCGCCGGGCGTCGCCGCCAACCGCCGCACCACGAACTCCTGGTACTGGCCCGAAGCGCGGTAGAGCGCAGCCCACTCCTCGGGCGACTTCTCCGCCTCCAGCTTCTCGTAAATGCCGTCGAAGTCCTCCACACCGAAGTAGGAGAGCGCCTGATCCGGGGGACCGAAGTACGCAAGGTTCCCGCCCCGCGCGAGGAACAACACCTGGTCGCAGAGCATCACGTTCTTGGTCGCGTGGGTGATGAGCGCGATGGTGTGTCCGTCGTCGGCGAGCTTGCGCAGCAGCCGCATCAGCTGGCTTTCGGTGCCAGGGTCCAGCCCCGAGGTCGCCTCGTCGAGGAAGAACAGGCCCGGCTGCGTGAGCAGCTCCGCGCCAATCGACACGCGCTTGCGCTGGCCGCCACTGAGCCGGCCTACCGGTGTCTCCTTGCGCTCATTCAACCCGAGCGTGCCAAGCACCGATTCCACCCTGCCGTGGCGTTCGCCCGCGCTCGTGTCGTCGGGCAGGCGCAGCTCGGCCGCATACTCCAGCGCGCGCCCGACCGGCAGCTCACGATGGAGGATGTCGTCCTGCGGCACATAGCCCAGCGTAGTGCGGAACGCGTCGAAGTGGTCGTACAGCGATGTCTCGTTCAGGAGCACGTCCCCGTCCGTCGCGGGCCGCAGGCCGCTCAGCGCCCCCAGGAGGGTCGACTTCCCCGAGCCGCTCACACCCACGATTGCGACAAACTCCTGGGGCTCGATGACCACCGAGATGTTCTGCAGCAGGTTGAGCTTCTCGCTCACGCGCTGGTTCAGCCCTACCGCCGTCAGACGGATGTGCTGCGAGTGGTCTTCGCGTCGGATTCCCTGCGCCGTGAAGTGCAGGCGCACCGGCCCAACCTGGACCACATCGCTGGCTGCGAGCGTGCGCACCTCGCCCTGGACCAGCCGAATGCCGTTGACGTACGTCCCATTCGTCGACCCCAGGTCTTCCACTACCCGCACCCCGCCCGGCCCGGGCGAAACGCGCGCATGGAGGAGCGACACGGTCGGATGTGTCAGTCGCAGCTCGCAGCCCTCCGCCCGCCCGACGGTGACCACCCGCGATGGATCGAGGGCGACCTCCTGCTCCTCCACCGGAGCCGCCTCCACCGGAGAGGTGAAGTACCGCAGCGAAACCTCGCCCGCGATATCCAGCACATCGCCGTCGCGCAGCTCGTGTGTGGGCACCCGCTGACCACCGATGCGGATGCCGTTCGTCGTCCCGAGGTCTTCGGCGGTGTATGCGGTGCCCGTGCGGCGCAGCACCAGGTGATGCCGCGAAACCACGTCGGCCTCGACCCGGATCACGTTGTCGGCCTCCCTGCCCAGGGTGATGGTGTCGCCCTGGAGCGGCACCTCCCGGGTTCCGGCCGCCGTCACGATCTCCAGCCGCGGCATGAAGGCGGTCATCATCGTCGCGTGGGGCCCGACAGGTGCGGGAGGCGCCGCGGCAATGCGGGTGGCTCCACCGGTGGCCGGTTGCGCCGCCGGCGGTGTCACGGCGCCGTCGCTTACCCGGATCTCCGAGTCGGCAAGGGCAATCAGATCGCCTGCTCCTACGGGAACAGGCACGCGAGGTTCGACCTCATGACCATTGACGCGCGAACCGTTTGCGCTGCCCAGGTCCATGAACATCAGGCCCCCGGGTGTCGGCACGATGGACGCGTGATGCCGCGATACCCGCGGGTTGTGAAGCTGCACATCGACATCGGCCGAGCGGCCAATGACCACACTCCCCGAGAAGGGGATCGTGCGCTCCTCGCCACCCTCGGAAACGACCAGCGTTGGCATGCGGAGCCGCCTGCAAATGAAGGTTTCCGGCGTAGACTACCCGCAGTCGGCCGTCACCGGTATGGGCCGACCGGGCGACATCCGGGGGCCGCTGGGCGGTAGTTCACCTGCTCGTCCGATGGGGCCGCGCCCGGGAGCCGTTCGCACGTAGACGAATCTCGCGCAAGGCGCGAAGCTTCTGCTCGTGGCCGGCGACGACCAGCTCATCACCCAGATCAAGCAGTACCGCCTCGTCCGCGAGCTCGGCCGGGGCGGCATGGGCACCGTCTACGAGGCCATCGATACCCGCGATGGCGGCCGCGTCGCCCTCAAGGTCCTCCACCCCTGGCTCGATGCCGAGGACCGCTCCTTCCGCGACCGCTTCGAGCGCGAGGCCCACATCGCCGCCCTCCTCCGCTCCCCCTACTCCGTCCGCCTCCTCGATTTCGGCGCCACCAACGGCCGCTGCTTCCTCGTCATGGAGTATGTCCAGGGCTCCACCCTCGCCGACCTCATCGCCACTGGCCCCCTCGACCCCCTCCGCGCTCTCCGCATCGCCATCGATGTCGCCCGCGCTCTCGAAGAAGCCGCCGCACGCGGCATCGTCCACCGCGACATCAAGCCCTCCAACATCCTCCTCACCGACGATGGCCGCGTGAAGGTCACCGACTTCGGCATCGCTCGCCACGAAGGCAGCGCCGGCATCACCGCCTCCGGCACCTTCGTCGGCACCGCCGAATTCGCCGCCCCCGAACAGGTCACCGGCGAGGCCGACCACCGCACCGACATCTACGCCCTCGGCGCCGTCCTCTACACCATGCTCACCGGCCACCCACCCTTCTCCGCCCCCTCTCCCTGGGAAGTCCTCCGCCTCCATCAGACCGCCCGCCTCCCAGTCGCACCACTCAGCCACCTCCCCGATGCCGTCGCCAACCCCGTCCGCCGCTGCCTCGAAAAGGACCCCCGCGACCGCTACCAGGAACCCGCCGAACTCGCCGCCGCCCTCGAACGCGCCTACGCCTCCTATGCCCAGCTCCAGGCGGCCCCAACCGTCATCCAGCCACCCGCCGAACAACCACCCGTCACCGCGCCACCCGCGACCTTCGAGGCTGGCGGAACACCCACCCTCGCCGCTCCAACCGCAGCCATGCCCACGGAAGCGTCAACGCCAACCATCCGGGCGACGCCAACCCCGGCAGCCCCACCCTCCCCGGCCATTCCAGTACCCCCCGGCCCGGGCCCTGCCCGCCGGCGAGGAGGGGTGCCGACGGCCTGGGTAGCGGCTGGCCTGGCGTTGACAGGAGTCGCCGCCATCGGGGTGTTCCTGCTGTTCCGGGGAGGCGGCGGAGAGCAGGGCCAGGTTCAACCTGGTGTGACGCCAACCGCTGAGGCGACGACGGCCGTGCCCACAAACATCCCCACAACCATTCCGGCGACCATCCCCACAACGGAACCCACGCCACCACCCGCAACCGCGGTCCCCGCAACAGCCGTTCCGACAACCGGCCCGGAAATCCCTGAACGGTCATTTGCCACGGGCGAGTGGACGTTCCTCTTCAAGGTTGTCTCGAACGGGTGCGGCGGTGACCCGGTGGTGGGCACGAATTTCAACTTCGCCTACTACTTCGACGAGACGCGCGAGCCCCGCCGTGGATACATCTCCGACGGCGACCCTGTGCGAATCACGCACCTCGGCGGGACCTACACGGGCAATGTAGTCTTCTTCTGGCCCAACCTGTTCTTCGACTACCCGATCGAGGGTGGACATGCCTACGTGGCTGCGACCTTCCTCACGGCCCACCACGGGATGGGTTCCCTCACCGAGACCTACGAACTCGACGGCGGAGACACCTGCAGCATCTTCTTGAGAGACGACGGATGACCGGTTCCGGCGACGACCAGCTCATCACCCAGATCAAGCAGTACCGCCTCGTCCGCGAGCTCGGCCGGGGCGGCATGGGCACCGTCTACGAGGCCATCGATACCCGCGATGGCGGCCGCGTCGCCCTCAAGGTCCTCCACCCCTGGCTCGATGCCGAGGACCGCTCCTTCCGCGACCGCTTCGAGCGCGAGGCCCACATCGCCGCCCTCCTCCGCTCCCCCTACTCCGTCCGCCTCCTCGATTTCGGCGCCACCAACGGCCGCTGCTTCCTCGTCATGGAGTATGTCCAGGGCTCCACCCTCGCCGACCTCATCGCCACTGGCCCCCTCGACCCCCTCCGCGCTCTCCGCATCGCCATCGATGTCGCCCGCGCTCTCGAAGAAGCCGCCGCACGCGGCATCGTCCACCGCGACATCAAGCCCTCCAACATCCTCCTCACCGACGATGGCCGCGTGAAGGTCACCGACTTCGGCATCGCTCGCCACGAAGGCAGCGCCGGCATCACCGCCTCCGGCACCTTCGTCGGCACCGCCGAATTCGCCGCCCCCGAACAGGTCACCGGCGAGGCCGACCACCGCACCGACATCTACGCCCTCGGCGCCGTCCTCTACACCATGCTCACCGGCCACCCACCCTTCTCCGCCCCCTCTCCCTGGGAAGTCCTCCGCCTCCATCAGACCGCCCGCCTCCCAGTCGCACCACTCAGCCACCTCCCCGATGCCGTCGCCAACCCCGTCCGCCGCTGCCTCGAAAAGGACCCCCGCGACCGCTACCAGGAACCCGCCGAACTCGCCGCCGCCCTCGAACGCGCCTACGCCTCCTATGCCCAGCTCCAGGCGGCCCCAACCGTCATCCAGCCACCCGCCGAACAACCACCCGTCACCGCGCCACCCGCGACCTTCGAGGCTGGCGGAACACCCACCCTCGCCGCTCCAACCGCAGCCATGCCCACGGAAGCGTCAACGCCAACCATCCGGGCGACGCCAACCCCGGCAGCCCCACCCTCCCCGGCGATCAGCGCCGGCGAGCCTCCAGGGGCACCACCACCGCCTCTGTCGCCCCGGAAGAGACGTGGCGGTCTCAATCCAGCATGGATCGCCGCCGGTGTTTCCTCTGCAGCCGTGGTCATCCTCGCCGGTGTGCTCCTGCTGCGCGGCGGCGACGAGGGTGACCGGCCGCCCGCGGAAACTCCAACTGCATTCCCGACCGAACCATCCGGGATCGATGGCAGCCCCGAGGCAATCCCAAGCGCGACGGTTGTCGCACCCACGGCGGACCTGGTTGTCACGCGCTCGGTCCCGAGTGGCAACGACTCCGACCTCTGCGACTTCCAGAAGGGCATCTCGATCTGCGAACCCCTCGTCTATGCGAAGAACCCGGTGCTGGCCGAGAGCTGGCAATACACCGCGCCGAACACGTGGACGTTCTCCCTTCGCAAGGGAGTGCCATTCCACGACGGCACCGAACTCACGGCCGCCGATGTGGTGGCCACTTTCGAGGAGCTGGCACGCACGGCGAACAACGCCATCGGCGTAAAGGCGGGCGCCACAACCGCACTCGATGACTACACCGTGCGGTTCGTGACGACCAGCAGCCTGGGAGAAGACCTCCTGGCGGAGTTCGACAACGTCCTGATCCCCAAAAAGGGCGCGGACCGCTCGAAGACCCCGATCGGTACTGGTCCGCTGCGATTCGTGGAATACCAGAAGCTCGGCCGGCTTGTGGTCGCCCGCTGGGAGCTCTACCGCAACCAGGCGTCGGTGAAGACGCGCTCGATCACATTCATCTACATCAACGATGCGGCGCTCCGCGCACAGGAGCTGCTTGCCGGTCACGTTGACCTCATCATCGGCGTCGATCCAACGCTCTCGGCAAGCCTCGTGCAGTCTGGCTTCATCATCGAGACCTGCGACACGCTCACGATCGCCCACACCTCGAACGTAACCGGGGGCTGCAGCTCGACAGGTGTCCGTTACAAGGACTTCGTGAAGCGTTAGGCCCTGCCCGACGAGGCCTGCCGCCGTACGAGCCGGGTGCCCACCACAAGCCCCGCGCCCGCTGCCATCACCACGATGCACGGCAGCCAGATCGTCGGTGTCAGGTTCGCCGCAGCGTTCGCGAGCACGTCACGGTAGAGCGCCTCGTAGCTTTCCGGAACCGTCGACTGGTCGCCGAGGGTCGCCTGGAGAATCCGGTCCTGCCCCGCGTCACGGCCCCAGAGCCAGCCGACGAACGTGAGGGCGCCCGCAGCCACGAGCGTCACCCCCAGCCAGAGCGCCACGGACCGCCGGCCTCCCGGGAACGAAAGCCTCGCGAGCAGCGCCAGCAGCACGCCGCCCAGCGCGAGCATGGCGAACCGGCCCCAACCTGCCGCCCAGCTCACCAGGTGCACAATCGAGATCACCTCATCGAGCGCCCGTGACGTCTCGGGCGTGGGGCCGAGGTAGTAGCGCGCCTCGCCATCTTCGATCACCTCATGGATGAACTTACCCTGCACGAGGCTCTTGCCGCCGCCTCCCGTGAGGAAAGCCCGCATGCCCGCGGCAAGCGCCTCTTCCATGTCGTTGCCGGCGACGGCGTCTTCCACCTTGTTGATGGCCTCGCTATCGCCCGGGTTCGCCCGGTCGAGCCCGCCGGCACGAAGGATAAGGCCGGCCACCTCGGTCCGCTTCCCCTCCGGGATGTCGAAGTCGGGGATCACGTCAGGGAGCGAGCCGGAAGCCTTCACCTGGTCGGCAGCGGCCTGCAGGTCGACCAGGAACCCTTCATACGTATCAGCCTGGCGGGTGGGCCGGCCGATTACGTCGGTGATG
Organism: uncultured Anaerolineaceae bacterium; assembly: GCA_964507025.1. Classification (GTDB taxonomy): domain Bacteria; phylum Chloroflexota; class Dehalococcoidia; order Tepidiformales; family Tepidiformaceae; genus Amarobacter. Next base: position 98,325 of record CAZDOK010000008.1, on the reverse strand, counting down.
ATGTCAGTGATACCCCCGATGTCCGTTACCGCAACGATCGGGGTCACGTCGATCGACACATCGAGCGACCGATGGTTCTTCAGGTACTCGATCAGCCGGTCGATCGCTGCCTCAACGGCGAGTTGGAGCAGCGAGGGCGGCGCGACCAGCCTCACCGCCCCGGCGATTTCCCCGAGCGGCAACTCGACCCCGCCCACGAGGTCGGCGACCTGCTCCGAGAGGGCCGGATCGGGCGCGACCTCGGTGTAGGCGCGCTCGTACGCGTTGCTGTCGTCGAGCACCCCTTTGTAGTACTCCGCCGCCAGGAGCTTGCTATCGACGGCGTTCGAGGCCGTGTACGCCAGGAACACCACGATGAAGGCGGAGGCGATCAGCATCCTGGTCACCACGTGGGCCTTGGCCGCCACCGCCCGGGGCTGCCGAACGGCGGCTGGAGCCATGGCTTCTCCCGGTAGCTCCCGGGCGGGCTCTGGAGGAGCAGGAGTAACGGAAAGCGGAGTCCCCGTGATGACCAGCAGGACCGACGCCAGAAACACGTTGTCGCCGGGCGAGACTCGCACGGGGACTCCCGCCTCCAGGCGCACGCCGTTCACGGAGGTCCCATTCGCGCTGCCCAGGTCGGCCAGGCTGATGTCGCCGTCCATCCCGGCGATCAGGCGGGCATGGTGACGCGATACCTCAGGGTTATCTATCCGGATGTCGCAGTCGTCAGCCCGCCCAATGGTGAGCGGCTGCCCACGATCAATCCGCCGCGACCCACCGGCCCATGAGACCTCCAGGTGCTCCCACATGGCCATCGACTTCGAACCCTACCTGCCCGGTGCGTGGCCCAGTACGGCCGAACGCTCCTGATCGCCGGGCCCGGAGAGATGTACCTTCCGCCAGGCCCTCAGTTCCCGAACGGGGCGCCCGTGATCGTGCACCCGGGCGAAGGGTAGTCCTCCACCAGCGACGACTTCCCAATGGTTCGCGCATCGGCGAACGTCGTGGTTAGCGTCGCCGTACCGCGCTGGCCGCCCGAGGCAACCACCGGGTAGGTGAACTTCCAATCGACGAAGCGGAACGTGAACACCCCGAGGTCTATCTCCCGGTCCTGCACCGCCGTCACGCGAACGCGGTCGCCGTCGTTGATTACCTTGCTCGTCCCGGTCGCGGGCTCGATCCGGAAAGAGACCGCGTACCGGTCGCCCACCGCCGCCCCGAACGGGCAGTTGTTGCCGGTGATCGTGAAGGCATAGTCCCAGCGATCGAGGACCTCGATCGAACCCGCTGCGGCGGTCGGAACCGTCGTGGGCGGCTGGGTTGGCGCCGTAGTCGGCTGACCGGTTGGTTGAGCAGTCGCGGGCGTCGAGGTGACCGCCGGCGTGCCCGGCCCGGTCGTCGCGGTTACGGCTCCGGTCGGGGTCGCGGGAGTGGTCTCATCGCCACCGCCCTGCAGCGCCACCACGCCCACGCCGACCGCCGCGGCAAGCGCGATACCACCCGCCGCGAACCACCACATCGGGGGGCCACCCTTACGTTTCGCTCCCCCACGGCCGCCGGCGCCCATCGCCACCGGCGTCACGGTCACATTCGCGAAGCCCGCGCGGCTGCCATCCTCTCGCAGGGCCGCGATCTGGAACTCCAGGAGCCGCTCGCCGGCCGGTGCGGCCGCTACCTGACGCACCTCCACGGGCACACGCAGGATCTCGCTTCCTCTTAGTGTCACCGGCGTGGGCACCGCAACCTGCAGCACTCCCGATGGGTCGTTCACCGAAAGCGCGAGACGCGCTGGTGTTGGCGCAGGGTTCGAAATCGTGAGTTCGAAGTTCGAAACGCCGCCGGCTGGCGCACCGGTGGGCGCCGCACTCATCGCAAAGGCCGTTGGGCCAGCCGGCGGGGGTGGCGCCGGTGGAGCCTGCCCCACGACGGTCGGCGCCGCACCTGAAGGCGGCGCCGCGCCAACCCGGGTCGCCGCGACATCGGGCTCCTTCGGGGGTTCGCCCGCTCTCGTCGGCGCGGCCGCATGCGGCTGCCCGGGAGGTGGTGCTGGTGAGGCCGGTGGCGGCGGCGCAGTGGCCGGTCGAGGCGACTGTGTCGCGTGGAGCAGCGCCGCCAGGGCCCGTTCGAGTGCCCCCGCCAGTTCCGAAGCGCTCTGGTAGCGGTCGCGAGGGTCCTTCTCCAGGCACCGGCGGATCGGGTTGTTGATCGAGTCGGGCAGGTGCGAAAGCGGTTCCATCGAAACCGGTGTCGTCTGATGCTCGCGCAACAGGTCCCACACCGAGGACGCCTGGAACGGCGGGTGGCCCGCGAGCATGCAATACAGCGTGGCGCCCAGTGAGTACACGTCCGAGCGATGGTCGGCCTCGCCCACGGCCTGCTCGGGCGCCGCGTACTCCGCCGTGCCAACGAACCGCCCGGCCGAGGTCAGCCCCGTGCCGCCCTCCTGCCGCGCGATGCCGAAATCCGTCACTTTCACCCGCCCGTCGTCGGTCAGCAGGATGTTGTCGGGCTTGATGTCGCGATGGACCACGCCCCGGGCGGCAGCCTCTTCCAGCGCCCGCGCCACATCGATGGCGATCCGCAGCGCCCGCACCGGCTCCATCGAGCCCTTCTCTTCAATCTCCTTGCCGACCGTCGTGCCCTCGACGTACTCCATCACCAGGAAGTAGGTGCCGTCGGCCACGCCAAAGTCGAGCAGGCGTACCGAGTAGGGCGAACGCAGGAGCGCGGCGATGTGCGCCTCCCGTTCGAACCGGTCGCGGAACGACGTATCTTCCGCCGCGAGCCATGGGTGCAGCAGCTTCACCGCCACGCGGCCGCCGTCGCGACTATCCACCGCCTCGTACACCGTCCCCATTCCGCCCCGTCCAAGCTCTCGGACGAATCGATACTGCTTGACCTGGGTGAGGAGGCGCGGGTCGGATGGTTCGGTCATCGCTGGGATTGTAGGGCCTTGCGCAACACCGAACGAAGACAGCCCGGCCCTGGCGAGGGTACCAACCGGCCGTTCCTTGCAGTCCTCGACAACCGGATGCTGGGCGCTACACTCACACAACTCGCACGCGAGATGCCACCCGGAGGATGAGCCATGGAGGTACGATGCCCTGCCTGTGGAGCGATCGAACCGGAAGCGAACGCCGCATGGTGTTCCTCCTGTGGCGCTCGCCTCGCCCCCGAACCCGAAGCCGCCGGCGATACACTCGCCTGCCCGGCCTGCGGCACCGCGAACGCCCCCGAGGCAAGGTTCTGCGAGAGCTGCGGCCAATCGCTTGAAGAAGAACGCAAAAAGCGCGGCGGCGCACTCCCTCTCGGCGGCGGGTTGGCCGGCGGAGCCGCGGGGGCAGGCATCGCCGCCTCACAGCTCGGCGGTGGCGGTGCCGCCGCCGGAGGCGTAACTGGTGCCGGGGCCGCTTCGGGCGCCGTCGGTGGAGCGGGAGCTGCACCGGGTGCCGCGGCAGGTGCGGGTGGCGCCGGTGCCGCCGGCGGCGTCGCGGGTGCCGGTGCCGCGGGCGGCGCAGCGACCGGAGCGGGTGGCGCCGGTGCCGCCGAAGCAGTCACTGGAGCCGGTGCCGCCGGACCCGCGGTCAGCGGTGCCGGAGCCGCAGGACAGGCTGTGCCCGGCGCGGGCGCAATGCCCGGTGCCGGAGCCGCAGGACAGGCTGTGTCCGGCGCGGGCGCGATGCCTGGTGCGGGTGCTGCGGGCCAGGCAGTACCCGGCGCGGGCGCGATTCCCGGTGCCGGAGCCGCGGGACAGGCAGTACCCGGCGCGGGCGCGATGCCCGGTGCCGGAGCCGCGGGCCAGGCAGTACCCGGCGCGGGCGCGATGCCCGGCGCCGGCCCCGCCGTCCCCGGTGCGGGAGCGGCGCCGCCACCAGCCGCACCTCCTCCAGCGGCCACCCCGCCGCCCGCAGCAGCTCCACCGCCAGCCGGAGCTGCACCTCCGCCGGCCGGCGCACCACCGGCCACCCCTCCTGGCGGCATGCCCACTCCTCCGGGACAGGGCTGGACACCCACCTCGAGCCCGCTTGGCACACCGTCCGGCGCCCCTCCCGGCGCACCCACGGGCCCTGTGACTGGCGGAGCCCCACCTGCGGGAGCCGCTCCCGGCGGCGCACCACCGGCCGGCGGCTGGACACCTACCTCGAGCCCGCTTGGCACACCATCCGGTGCCCCTCCCGGCGCTCCCACCGGGCCGGTAACCGGCGCACCGCCGCCTGCGGGTGCAGCCCCCGGTGGTGCACCACCGGCCGGCGGCTGGACACCCACCGCTTCCCCGCTCGGGACCCCTCCGGGCGGCGCCCCGGCGGCCCCGCCAACCCCTCCTCCCGCGCCGCCGCCTCCGCCACCTGTCCAACCTCCAGTTGGCGCGGCGCCGCCCTTTCCCACGCCCGTCCCGGGCGCGGCCATCCCGGGTGCCGTCCAGGGTGGAACTTCGATCCTCACCTGGATCACACGCATCCTGGTCACCCTCATCGGCCTCACAGGCGGACTCGTCGTCCTCATCGGCATCCTCATTGCCACGGGGGATCCCGCTGCTTGCGTCGACCGCCGTTCACCGGTCAGCCAGGCCGCCGTCGATTCGCTCCAGGCCAAGTGGGATGACTTCAAGGCCGCCGGGCCCGGCGCTGCCATGGCCGTCACCGAACCCGAGGCGACCTCCCGCGGCGTCGTCTACCTCGAAGAGCGCGACGTCCCAATCAAGGACCTCCAGGTTTACTTCTGCCCCGATGGCCTGGCCGAGGCGAAGGGCAAGGTCAACGTGCTCGGGCGCGACGTCTCCATCGTCGTCCGCGGCTATCTCGATGTCAGCGGCGGCCAGAACCGCATCGTCGTCGACGAACTCAAGGCCGGGAACCTCCCGCCGTGGCTCGGCACCGCTGTCGTCAACCAGGTGATCGATCGCAACAACGTCCGCGATCTCCCACTTGGCCTGACGCTGACATCGAGCACCAGCACCGACGGGGTCCATACCCTCCGCCGCTGACCGCCAACCTCCCCGCCCGGACCATGAATGGGGGTGTCCGTGTTCTTCGTCCAGCTCATCTTCGAAAACGTCTACACACGCAAGATGCGGACGGTGCTCACGGGCCTCACCATTGCGGTCACCATCATGACTGTCGTCGCGATGGGCATCCTCACCCACAGCCTCCGCCAGACCGCAATCTCCATCCTCCAGACCGGCAAGGCCGATTTCAGCATCGCCGAGAAAAACGTGAGCGATGTCCTCAACAGCTCGATCGATGAAAAGGATCTCGCGACGATCCAGGCGGACCCCGCCGTCAAGAGCGCCGTCGGCATTCTGGTCGAGCCCGTCTACCTCGATGCCGATCGGCCCTTCTTCCTCCGTATCGGCATGAAGCCGGAGGACACCGAGCCGTTCGGCGTCAACCTCATTGCCGGCCGGGTGTACGACGCCGAGGCGCCCGACGAACTCATCCTCGGCTACCGGGCCGCACGCGACCTCGACAAGACGATCGGCGACACGATCCAGCTCAAGGACAACGTGTACACCATCGCCGGCATCTACAGCACCGGCCAGGTCTTCGGCGATGCCGCCTCCATGTTGCCGCTCGTCCCCTTCCAGGCACAGCTTCGGAAGCCAGGCACCATTACCCTGGCGTTCGTCCAGGTCGAGGACCAGTCGCAAATCGAGGCCGTCCGCCTGCGCATCGAGGCGGCACTGCCCCAGCTCGCCACCATCCGCACCGAATCCGACTTCGGCCAGGTCGACCGCAACCTGGAGCTGCTGAGCGCCGCGAACACGGGTGTCTCGGCCCTCGCGCTGGTCATCGGCGCCGCCAACGTGCTGAACATGATGAGCCTCTCGGTGTTCGAACGGACACGCGAGTTCGGCGTCCTCCGCTCGGTCGGATGGTCGCGCCAGCGCATCCTCATTTACGTCCTCTCCGAGGCGTTCATGGTCACCATGGCCGGCGCCATGGTGGGCGTCGCACTGGGCTTCCTCGTGGTCCAGTTCCTCCAGGATGTGCCGACGCTGCGCGGAGTGTTCTCGCCGTCGTACAGTTCCGACGTGTTCGGGCGCGCGCTGTCGATCACCTTTGGGATGGCCATCATCGGCGCACTCTACCCGGCCCTGCGGGCGGCGCTCCTCCGGCCACTCACGGCGATTCGCCATGAGTGAGCACACCGCCATCCCGGCCATCGAAACCCGCCACCTCAGCAAGGTGTTCGCCGATTCCAACATCCGCGCCGTTGACGATGTGAGCTTCCAGATCAGCCCGGGCGAGTGGGTCGCCCTCACCGGGCCGTCCGGCTCGGGCAAGTCCACGCTTTTGCACCTCCTCGCCGCGCTCGACGAGCCCACGTCCGGCGACATCCTCGTGAACGGCCGCAACCTCCGCTCCTATGGCAACCTCGACCACTATCGCAGCCACGAGGTCGGCCTGGTCTTCCAGCTCCACAACCTGCTCCCCAACCTGAGCGCACTCCAGAACGTGCAGGTCGCCATGGTGCCCACCGGCGTGAGCCGCGGCGAAGGCACCCGCCGTGCCCATGAGTTGCTCGCAAGCGTCGGCCTCGCCGCCCGCACTGGGCTCCGCCCGCCCGAGCTTTCCGGCGGCGAACGCCAGCGCGTCGCCATCGCCCGGGCGCTCGCCAACGGCCCCTCCATCCTCCTCGCCGATGAGCCAACTGGCGCGCTCGATGCCGCCTCCGCCGAGAGCGTGATGGACCTCTTCGACCGCCTCCGCCGTGAGCGTCACCTCACCATCCTCCTCGTCACCCACGATCCGACGGTCGCCGCCTGCGCCGACCGCGTCATCCATATGCGCGAAGGACGGCTCCTCGGCGAGGGCGAGGTGATACCGGCCGCCCGCGTCCTCGTCCCACCACGTGAGCGTGCCACCGCGCGCGAGGCCGGCTCGTAGCCCACGCCGTTGGTGACACTGCCGGTGCCAGATGCTCTTGCGGCCCCGGCCCCCGGGCCGAACAATGCCCCCGTGGCTGAACTCGAGTCCCCCGCCGAGGGGCGGATCGATGGGCGCCGCGCTTCGCGCGAGCGCAACCGCCTGGCCGTGGTCGATGCCCTGCTCGACCTCTACGCCGAGGGCAACCTGCGTCCCGGCGCCGAACTCGTCGCCGAGCGGTCCGGCGTCTCGCGCCGCTCCGTCTTCCGCTATTTCGATGACCGCGATGACCTCGACCGCACCGCCATCGAGCGACAGCAACAGCGCGTCTGGCACCTGGTCGAGATCGCCGATGTCGGCGAAGGCCCGCTCCACGACCGCATCGCGCGGATCGCTGAACAACGAGTCGCCCTGTTCGCAGCGATGTATCCGGCCGCTCGCGTCGCCCGGCTGCGCGCCCCGTTCTACCCGGTGATCGCCGAACAGCTCGAACAGAGCCGCCAGCTTTACGCGCTCCAGGTCGAACTCCATTTCGCCATCGAGCTCAACGGCCTGGACGACGCTACCCGGGCACTCACCCTGGCCGCCGCTGACGCCATCTGTTCGTTCGAGCTGTTCGATTTCCTCTGCGCGCGTGGCCTCGACGCCCCCGGCATTGCCCGGACCATGCGCCTCGCGCTCGTGGGCCTGTTCTCAGCCTCACCCGGCCGGCATCCCGGAGACGCCGCGGGCGGCCCTGAGTGATTCGTGGGTGGGGGCATCCGGAATGTGGGCTGGTCGGTCTTGCGCGTTCAGCTTCCGAAGCGCAGGCACGATTTCGCCCCCTAGAATTTCGATCTGTTCGAGCACGGTGCTCAGCGGCAGGCCCGCGTGGTCGACCAGGAAGAGCTGGCGCTGGTAGTCGCCGACGTGCTCCCGCATGGCTGCGTACCGCTCGATGACCTGCCGGGGGCTGCCCACGGTCAGCGGTGTCTTCTCCGCGAACTCCTCAAGCGACGGGCCGTGGCCATAGACCGGCGCATTGTCGAAGTAGGGCCGGAATTCCCGCACCGCGTCCTGGGAATTCGGGCGCACAAACACCTGCCCGCCCAGCCCGACGATCGCCTGGTCGGCCCGGCCGTGGCCGTAGTGTTCGAACCGCTCCCGGTACAGGGAGACCATCCGCTTCGTGTGCTCCATCGGCCAGAAGATGTTGTTGTGGAAGAACCCATCACCGTAGTAGGCCGCCTGGGCCGCGATCTCCGGGCTGCGAATCGACCCGTGCCAGACGAACGGCGGGATGCCATCGAGCGGGCGCGGGGTCGCGGTGAACGCCTGGAGCGGCGTGCGGAAGCGCCCCTCCCAGTCCACCACATCCTCTCGCCAGAGGCGGTGGAGGAGCGCGTAGTTCTCACGCGCGAGCGCGATGCCATCCCGGGTGTTCTTGCCGAACCAGGGGTACACCGGCGCCGTGTTGCCCCTGCCCATCATCAGGTCGACCCGGCCGCCGGCCAGGTGCTGCAGCATCGCGTAGTCCTCGGCGATCTTCACCGGGTCGTTCGTCGTAATCAGCGTGGTCGCGGTCGAAAGGATGATGCGCTCTGTTTTCGCCGCGATGTAGCCGAGCATCGTGGTCGGCGAGGAGGGCACGAACGGTGGGTTGTGGTGCTCACCGGTCGCGAAGACATCGAGCCCCACCTCCTCGGCCTTCAGCGCGATGGCCACCATCGCCTGGATGCGCTCCGCCTCCGTTGGTGCGCGGCCGGTGGTGGGGTCGAGCGTCACATCGCCAACCGAGAAGATACCGAACTGCATGAGCGAGTCCTCCGCGATCGATTGTGGCAGGCGAGGAGGGTAGTCCGAAGGGCGAAGGGCGAAGGGCGAAGTGTGCGGGACATGAGGGTAGAGGCATGGCGCATGAGCCCCCGCCCCTTTGGCCGGGGGCGCTTCGAACTTCTGTCCATGCCGAGCCGGAGGCGGGCCGGGTACTCCGTCCTCCCGCTACTGCCGCTACTGCCGCTACTGCCGCTGGAGGATGTGCACCACGCACACCGACCCGGCGCCCATCATGTGCGCGAGGCCGGTCCGGGCGCCCTCGACCTGGCGGACACCCGATTCGCCCCGCAGCTGCTGGGTAATGTCCCAGATCTGCGCGAGCCCGGTGGGGCCGCCGGGATGACCCCGCCCGATGAGCCCGCCATCAGTCGAGAAGGGGATGCGGCCGCCGATCGCGGTCGCACCCTCGGCCACCAGCCGGTCGCCCTCGCCGTCCGGGCAGATGCCCAGCAGCTCGTAGTACATCAGCTCCTCGATGGGGAAGGCGTCGTGCACGTGGACGAGGCTGAGGTCTTGCGGTCCGAGCCCGGCCTCCTCGTAGGCCAGGTTGGCCGTGATCCGGGTCGACTCCGAGGGCCCTACCACCGCCCCGAGGAAGACATGGCCCGGCTGGTAACGCTCCGACTGCATCTGCGAGGCGGTTACCTTCACCAGCGGGCGGCCGTTCGCCAGCCGCTCCGCCACTTCGCGGGTGGCGACGATGGCAGCCGCCGCGCCAGCCCCTGCGCCGCAGGCCATCATGGCGGTGTGGGGATAGGCCACCATCGGCGCGGCGAGCACCATCTCCGGCGTGATCTCCTGCTCGGCCTGGCGCTCGGCGAACTTATTGAAGCGCGCGTGGTTCCAGTTCTTCGCCGCGATCTTCGCGAACGTCTCGACTGTCGTGCCGTTGTCGTGCATGCGCCGCACGGCCCAGAAGGCGAAGAAGGCAGCCGGCAACAGATTCGAATCCATGGTCGGGCGGCGGGGGCCGGCGGCGGCCGCCATGTTCCCGAGACGGCCATCGAACGCGATCGCCATCGCGACCTCGCTGCTGCCCCCGGAGACGGCCATCACAGCCTCGCGAAACGCCGAGGAGCCGGTGGCCGACGCATTTTCGACGTGGACCACGGGGAGGCCGGTGAGCCCGAGGTCCTTCGCGAAGGTGACGCCGTCGAGCATGTTGCCGCCGATATAGCCGCTGTAGAGCGCGCCAATGTCGCGGAACGAGACGTTCGCGTCTTCGAGGGCGGCGATGCCGGCGGTGTAGTGCATGTCCCGGCGGGGCACGTCGTGCTTGCCGAAGCGGTGCATCCCCACGCCGATAACGAAGACTTCGCGTTGCATGGTCATCGGGTCTGCTCCTTCAGGCGGAACGCGATGGTGCAGAGGTCGTTGCCGGCCTCATCCTTGCCGACGACGCGCGTGACGAGGCGCACGGGCTGGCCGATCTCCCAGTCGCCCATCTTGCCTTCGAGCGGGGCCTGGATGCGGACGCCCTCGGGCAGGTCGACCTGGACGGCGCCGAATCCCCCGCCGGAGTCCATCTCCATGCTCCCCAGCCAGGGCATCACCACGAAAGTCCACGAATAGATGACGCCCTCGGTCGAGAGCTCGCAGTCTTCGACAGCCTCGAGCGTGATGGGGCAGCGCATGCGGCGGGGCCAGAAGTACGTCTTCGCCGCGGGACTGTACGAACCGAGGAGGACGGGGGATGCCTCCGGGTCATCGGGGATGCGGAAGTAGCCTTCTTCGACGGGGACTCGCAAGGGCGGTGGCCTCCGGCCTGTAGTTCATGTGGGGCGAATGGTCGCACCGGCGGCCCGCCCGGACAAACGCGGAGCGCCCTGGCGGCGCTCGCGGTGCGCGTGTACCTGCCGCTCTTCGGGCACCTGGGGCGGCACAGGTCGACTAACCCCCCCTAATGGCGCATTATGAAGTGCATCAAGTGATGCACTTTCTTGCATCACGCGGAGGCACCATGCGCACAACCGTCACCCTCGACGACGACCTGCTTGAACGCGCCAGGAGCCTCTCCGGTGTGGAGGAACGCGGAGCGCTGCTTCGCGCGGCGCTGGAGGCGCTCATTGAGCTCGAGAGCGCGCGCAGGCTCGCCCGCCTGGGTGGCTCCGAGCCCGGCATCGAAGACATCCCCCGCAGGCGCCCCGGCGCAGCGTGATCCTCGTCGACACCTCCATCTGGGTCGATCACCTGCGGGCTGGCAACGAGGAGCTCGCCAGGCTGCTTGGACGCGGCCTTGTGGCCATGCACCCCTTCGTGACCGGCGAGCTGGCGTGCGGCAGCCTGGTGCGCCGCCAGGAGATCCTGTCGCTGCTCCGTTCCCTGCACGCCGCGCCTGTGGCCACCAGTGACGAGGTGCTCGAATTCATCGAGGCCCGGAGGCTCATGGGGCGCGGCATCGGTCTGATCGACGTCCACCTGCTGGCCTCATGCGCGCTCGGGGGTCACCTCCGGTTGTGGACCCACGATCGCCGGCTCGCATCTGTCGCCACGGAACTGGGGCTTGCCCACGGGTGACCCCGGCAGCGTCAGCGCGCCACCACCCGGTTGTAGCGTTCGAGCTCGCTCGTAGCCTCGCTCGCTGCCTTCTGGATGGCCTGCTCCGGCGTGGAGCGCCCGAGGACCATCTCCTCGATCGCCGTCGCAATGGCGGCGCGGACCTGCTGGGAAGGGCCCATGAGGGCGCCCTGGGTGGCCCGGGTGTTCGGCGTCGTCTCGAACTCGGCGGCAAGGACGCGGAATTGCGGGTAGTTCTTGTAGAGGTCCTGGACGATGGGCGTCTGGATGCTATCGGCGCGGAGGGGGAAGTACCCGCTGCCCGCATGCCACTTGGCCTGGGATTCGGCGCTGACCAGGAACTTCGCAAGCCGCCAGGCTGCTTCTTCCTTCGCGGTCTGGCCGGTGGCGGGTATCCAGAGGGAGGCGCCGCCGATGATCATGCCCTGGCCGCCGGGCGTGGGCGCAGGGAGCGCGCCAGCGGTGAGTTCGAGGCCGAGGCTGGGGTTCGATTCCAGGAAATCAGCGACGGAGCGCAGGTTGGCGGAGCTCTGGATGCCGATGGCGGCGCCGCCATCGGGGTTCACGAGCGACAACAACGCGTCGGGGCCCGCGGGATTGATCCCCACGTTGAGGATGAGGCCGCTCTTCACGCCATCGGCCCACCACTTGAAGACGCGAAGGCCCTCGGGCGAATTGAACGCCGCCTCGGTGGCACGGCCATCGCGGCCGTTACCGTTGTTCACAAGGAGGGCGTCCTGCTTGGCGAGCCACTGCTCGAAGTACCACGACGAGATGTCCATGGCGACGCAGTGCCGCTTGATCCGGTTGCCCTCCTTGATCATCAGGGCTTCGCATGCTTTCGCGAGCTCGTCGAAATCCTTCGGGGGGTTGGCAGGGTCGAGGCCGGCGGCGCGCCACGTCTTCGCGTCGTAGAACATGATGGGGTTCGACACGTTGAACGGCATCGAAACGAGCGAACCATCGAGGGTGTAGTAGTCTCGCACCTGGGGCAGGAAGGCAGACGTATCGAACTGGTCGCGGTTGATGAACTCCTGGATGGGCACGGTCTTCTTGCTGTCGACCATGGTCTGGGTGAGGACGTCTTCGAGCTGGACGAGTGCGGGCGCATCGGAGGCATTGATGCCGAGGGCGACGAGCTTGTTGAAGGAGTCGGTGTAGGAGCCCTGGAAGACCAGGTTCACCGAGATGTTGGGCTCTGCCGCTTCGAACTCCTTCACGAGCGCTTCGAGGGCGGGCGCGTTGGAGGCAGTCATCGAGTGCCAGAAGTCAATCGTCACCGGGCTGGTGATATCGAATGGCGGGCGGGCGGGGACGGAGGTGGGCGTGACCGTCGGCGTGCCGGGACCGGGCGTCTCCTCGCCGCCGTTGTCGTCGTCGCCGCAGCCAGGGAACAGGCCGAGCGCAACGGTTGCGATGAGGGCGGTGAAGAAGAGTGTGGACCGGCGCATGGGGTGCCTCCTAACCTTTGACCGCGCCTGCGGTCAGACCTCGGACGAGCTGGCGCTGGAAGACCAGCAGCAGGATGAGCGTCGGCAGGAGCGCAATGATCGTGCCTGCCATGACGACGTTGACGCGGTCGATTTCGCCGCGGCTCAAGAGTGCCAGTCCGATTTGAACGGTGCGGTAGTCATCGTTGTTGGTGACGAGGAGCGGCCAGAGGTACTGGTTCCAGGCCGAGAGGAATGAGAAAACAGCCAGCGAACCGATGGCGGGGCGGGCGAGAGGGATGCCCACGGACCAGAGGAAGCGCAAGTGGCCGTAACCGTCCATCGCGGCCGCGTCGCGCAGTTCTGACGGGATGGTCATGAACTGCTGGCGGAGGAGGAAGATGCCGAGCCCGGTGGCGGCGAAGGGGACGATCAGCCCCTGGTAGCTATCGAGCCAGCCGAACGAGCGGACGGTCTGGAAGTTCGGGACGATCGAGACCTCCCAGGGCACCATGAGCGACCCGATGAAGAGGACGAAGATGAGCGTCCGCCCGGGGAAGCGCATACAGGCGAGGGCGTATCCAGCGAGAACCGACGTTGCCACCTGGAGCACGGTGATCCCGGTGGCCATGATGAAGCTGTTGACCAGGTAGCGGCCCATGGGGACGGTATCCCAGGCATCGCCAAAGCTGCCGATGCCGAAGCCCTTTGGCAGTACGTTCGGGGGGTAGGACGCGAGCTCGCCCGCAGGGAGGAGCGCGTTGATGAGTGCCAGGTACACGGGGCCCAGCACGATCGCGGAGCCGAAGAGCAACAGGCCGTAGGTGCCAAGCAGGCGGAAGGCGCGCGTCGTCACCGGTAGTAGACCCTTCCGCGGACAGCCCAGAACTGGAGTGCGGTCAGCACGGCGATGATCGCGAAGAGCAGCAGTGACTGGACGCTCGCGCCACCGACATCGCGGAAGCGGAACGCGTCTTCGTAGATGGCGTAGACCATCACCCGGGTCTCGCCCAGCGGGCCGCCGCGCGTGAGGACATCGATTTGGCCGAAGGTCTGCAGGGCCGAAATGGTGGAGACGACCGCGACGAACAGGAGCGACGGCGACAGCAGCGGCAGCGTGATGCGGAAGAAGATCCGGAGGCGGCCGGCACCATCCATCTGCGCGCTCTCGTAAAGCTCTTCGGGGAGGCCCTGGAGCGAGGCGAGCAGGACGATGGTGGTGAAGCCGATGCCGATCCAGACCGAGGTGAGGCCGACCGCGAAGAGTGCCCATTGCGGGTCGGTGAGCCACGAGATCGGCGTGCCCCCTGCCTCGCGGATGAGCCAGTTGAAGATGCCGTTCTGCGGGTTCAGCAGGAGGGTCCAGGTGACCGCAGCGATCGCCACCGAGCTCGCCAGCGTGGAACTGAAGATCGTGCGGAAGACCACGATGCCACGCACGCGCTGGTTCGCCAGGAGCGCCAGGAACAGACCCAGCACGATGCCCAGGGGCACGACGATGAGGACGAATTTCGCGGTCACCCAGAGGCTCTTGCGGAAGTCGTCGTCATCGAGCACACGCTGCCACTGGTCGAGCCCAACGTAGATGTCGCCGCCGCCGAAGGGGCTGGTCTCGTGGAGGCTGAGGTAGGCGGCCCGCCCCAGCGGGTAGAACTGGAACACCGCGAAGACGATGGCCGCCGGCGCGATGAGGACGAGCGCGAGCAGCCATTCACCCGGGGACGATTCGTACCTGGCGGAAATGCGGGACACCAGGCGCGTCACGGCACGCGCTCCCCGGTTCGCGTGTCGAAGAAGTGCAGGTCGCCTGGCCCGCACCAGAGTGGGATCGCCTCGCCGGGAGCGGCGCGAACGTGGCCCGGGGCGACAGCGACGAAGCTCGTATCGCCGGCGGCGCACTCCAGGTTGACCTGCGCGCCGAGGTGCTCGGCGACCTGCAGCGGGGCGGTGAAGGCGAGGGCGGCCGGGCCTTCGGGCACGCCGATATGGAGCGCCTCGGGCCGAACGCCGAGGGCAAGCGTCTCGGGGGCGACCGGCGCCACATGCGCGGCATCGAGACGGATCTCGCCCCCTCGCGATTGGAAGCCATCCGCCGTGCGTTCGAGCGGGATGATGTTCATCGGTGGGCTGCCGATAAAGCCCGCAACGAACATGTTCGCAGGGCGGTCGTAGACATCCTGGGGGCGGCCGACCTGCTGGAGCCGGCCGCTGGCGATGATTGCGACGCGCTGGCCCAGCGTCATCGCTTCCACCTGGTCATGCGTGACGAAGACGGTGGTGGTCTGGAGGTCTTCGTGGAGGCGGGCGAGCTCGCGGCGCGTCTGGACCCGGAGCTTGGCATCAAGGTTCGAAAGCGGTTCGTCCATCAGGAAGGCGACCGGGCGGCGGACGATTGCGCGGGCGAGCGCGACCCGTTGGCGCTGGCCCCCGGAGAGCTGGCCGGGGCGCCTGTCGAGCAGACCATCGATGCCAAGGCGGCGGGCCGTGACGGTCACGGCCTCCTTCAGTTCGTGGCGGCTCATGTCCCGCTGGCGAATACCGAAGGCGATGTTGTCGAACACGGACATGTGGGGATAGAGCGCGTAGCTCTGAAAGACCATCGCGAGGTCACGGTCTTTCGGGCGAACGTTGGTCACGTCGCGCCCGGCGATGTAGACGGTGCCGGCGCTGGGGCGCTCGAGCCCGGCGATCAGCCGCAACACGGTCGACTTGCCGCAGCCGGATGGCCCCAGGAGGACGAGGAACTCGCGGTCCTCGATCTCAAGGCTCACGGAATCGACGGCGACAACCGTCCCGAACGTACGGGTAACGCGCTCGAGCCGGATTTCAGCCATGGTCCTCGGTGACCTACCCCTTCGGTCGCGTAGCATCGACGCGAGCCCACAGCCAGTTTACGGCCGAAAGGCGGGAATTCACCGTCCAAAGGGCGGAGCCGCGCGCCGGGGAACGTGACGGGCCTCACACACAGAAGGCATTTGACGGCGCGGGCGGGTCGTGCATTGCTACCGCCGTGAGTGCTTTCGAGGCAGGGGCCATCGGGTTCATCGGGGCCGGGAGGCTGGCGGCGGCGCTGGCGGCCGGGCTCACCCGGGGGGGCTACCCGGTGCGGGTCATCGCCAGCGGGCGCATCGAATCCGCAAGGTCGCTGGCTGCGGCGCTCGGCCCGGGAGTGGCAGCCAGCGCCGACCCGCGGGATGTCGCAGCCGCGTGCGACGTGGCATTCCTGACGGTGCCGGACTCGGCCATCGGACCGCTGGCAGAGGGGGTCAGCTGGCGGCAGGGGCAGGTGGTCGTGCATTGCAGCGGGGCACTCGGCCTGGGCGAACTCGCCGCGGCGCGTTCGGGCGGTGGCGTGCCGGCGTGCTTCCATCCGCTGCAAACGTTCCCGTCACGGGTGCCCGAGCCCGCACGCTTCGAGGGCGTCTTCTGCGGCGTGGAGGGGGCCGAACCCGCCGGCCAGTGGCTGGAGCAGGTGGCCAGGGACCTTGGTGCCCGGCCGTTCCGGCTCGAGGGGGTCGACCGGGCGGTGTACCACGCCGCCGCCGTGGTGGCCTCGAACCACGTCATCGCCCTGGCGAGCGCGGCCGCGCGGCTCTGGGCTATGGCCGGGCTGCCGGTGGAGTCGGGGCGCGAGGCACTCGCGCCGCTCTTGCTCGCCGCCGCGAACAATGTCGCGCGGATGGACCTGGCCTCCGCGCTCACCGGTCCGGTGGCCCGGGGCGACGTGGCGACGATCGCGCGCCACCTGGAAGCGCTGGAGCGCGAGCCCGGGTTGCGCGAGCTCTACCGGCGGCTCTCGGACGAGCTGTTGCGTCTGCCGCTGGGCCACGACGAAGCAACCACCGTGCGGCTGCGTGCCCTCCTGGCCGAACCCGGAGGGTAGATGGCGGCGCGGCCGGCCAACAGGTGACCGGCCGCGCCAGGGCGAGGAGAACGCGTGAATCAGGAGGCGGTGGCCGGCGCCGGGACTTCGACCCCAGGCGTGGGCGAGAGCGCCGGGCCGCCTTCGATGTGGACCTTCGGGAGCCATTCGAGCCAGCGCGGGAAGTACCAGTTCCAATCGCCGAAGAGCTCCATGCTCGCGGGGACCAGCACCATCCGGATGATGGTGGCATCGAGGATGACGGCGACCGCCAGGCCGAAGCCAACCTGCTGGAACACCACCAGCTCGCCCGAGGCCATGCCCGCGAAAACCACGACCATGATGAGGGCCGCGCCGGTGATGATGCCGGCCGTGGTCCGCAGGCCGTGCGCGACCGATGCCGTGTTGTCGCGCGTCTCGTCGTAGTGCTCCTTGATGCGGCTGAGCAGGAACACGTGGTAGTCCATCGAGAGGCCGAACAGGATGGCGAACAGGAAGAGCGGGAGCCACGACTCGATGACCGGCGCCTCGCGCAGGCCGAGCATGCTGGCCCCGGCGCCTTCCTGGAAGACCAGGACGATGATGCCATAGGCGGCGCCCACTGAGAGCATGTTCAGGGCCACGGCCTTGAGTGGCACCACGATCGAACGGAAGACCAGCAGCAGGAGCAGGAAGCTCGAACCGAGGACCACACCGAACACGATGGGCAGGTAGTCGCGCTGCACCTGGACCGAATCGACCGTCTCGGCGGTGGGGCCGCCGACCAGGACACGGGCCTCGACGCCTTCGAAGGCCGCCGGGATGTACTCGTCGCGCAGGCGTTCCAGGGCCTCGCGGGAAGGGTCGCTGGAGAAGTCGCCGGGCATCGCGACGCTCAGCAGGGCAAGGTCGCCGGCCGCGTTCGTTTCGAGCACTTGCTCGCCAAAGAAGGGGTCGGCTTCGAGGCTGGCCGCGAGCTGCGCGAGGGCATCCTGCAGGGCCGGCGAGCCCAGGCGAGGCGAATCGATGACCACATCGGCCGTGAGCACGCCGCTGGAGAACTCGGCGTTGATGACATCGAAGGCGTGGCGCATGTCGCTGTCTTCCGGCAGGGAGCTGATGCCCACGCTGCCCAGGTTCATGCGGAAGACGGGCAGTGCCGCCGCGAGCAGGAGCGAGCCGGTGACCACGATGCTGACCACGGGCCGGGCAGTGACTGCCCGCGCGATGCGGTTTGAAAGACCCCGGCCGTTCGCCGCGCGCAGCCGCTGCCGCGCGAACGGCAGGCTCAGCCAGTTCACGCGGTCGCCCAGTAGCCCGAGGACGGCAGGCAGCAGCGTGAGCGAGGCGAGCACCGTCGTGGCGACCACGAGCATGGCGCCCACGGCGAAGCTGCGGAAGGTGGCGTCGGGCATGATGAACATGCCGGAGAGCGCGATGGCGACCGCCATCCCGGAGAAGAGGACCGTGCGGCTGGCAGTCGACCCGGCAGCGGCGACAGCATCGACCTTCTCGCGCCCGGCGATTCGCTCTTCGCGGAAGCGGTGAACGATGAAGAGCGAGTAATCGATGCCCACCGCAAGCCCGATCATCGTGATGATGAAGACGACGAAGTTCGACATCTCCATGGTGTTGCTCACGAGCGCCGTGGCGCCCGCGGCAACGAAGATCGAGAGCAGGGCCAGGACGATGGGCAGTCCCGCGGCGACCGCCGCGCCGAAGACGATGAGCAGGATGACGAGGGCGACACCGATGCCGATGAGCTCGCCCTGTGCCAGCGTCTCTTCGAGCAACGTCGTCATCTCGCCTTCCACGCTGCCGAAGCCCACCGTGGTGACACGGAAGCCGTCGCGGCCGTCGGCCCGGTGGACCGCTGCGACCAGCGGCTCGGCGGATACCGCCGCGTCGGCCATATCGCCAGTGAGGGTGACCGGGATGAGGACCGTGTGGCCATCACTCGAGACGAGGCCTTCGACGCCGTCGCGATAGCTGGCTACGGTGTTGACTTCCTCGAGGACGCGCAGGTCGAGCACCAGGGCATCGACGAACGCCGCGAAGGATGGCTCGCTGGCTGTCGCCAGCGGTGATTCGACCACGATGAACTCTTCGGGCGGAGTCTCCTGGCGCAGGCGCTGGTCGATCAGTTCGCGTGCGCGGGTAGCGTCGGTGCCCGTTGTGGAAGGGCTGGCGTCGAGGTTCATGGTGCCGGCGGCCAGGTAGGCCACCACGAGGAGCACGACCCAGGCGCCAAGCATGCGCCAGGGATGGAGCGCGGCGGCTCGCGCCAGCCGGCCCGTAAGGGGCGCTGCCACCTGGTCAGCGCGGGGATGGTTGGCCCTGCTTTGCCGGGCCGAAAGAGATGCGTTCTTCATCGCCGTCCTCCTTGGAGGGGATGCCTCCACGGTCGCGCATTGCGGCGCCCGCTTCGTCGCCACTGATATCGATTTGGGCTCGGCGCCGGGGATGATTCGTCTCTCGTCCGGGAGGATGACGCCGCTCCGGCGGGAATGTCATAGTCTCGACCCATGCGATGGATCGAGAGGATGGTGCGGGGGTACTGGCTGGAGGCGGGCGCCGTGCTCGCCGCCGTCGATGTCGTGCTCGAAGTTGCGCTGCGCCGCGAAGCGGAGGGGGCGCCGACGGTCAGCCCGTGGTTTGGCGCGCCGGCGGTGGCGGTCATGGTGCTCGCGCTTGCCGCGCGCCGCCTGTGGCCCTTCGCCGCGCCGGCGCTGGTCTGGGTGCTCGCGGCCGCGCTGTCCTTTGTCGATGGCCGGCTGGTGGTGTTCAGCGTCAGCGCTTCGCTGGCGGGCCTCGTGGCATCGTTTCTGCTGGGCAACCTGGCAGATGCAACGAAGGCGCGCGCCGGTCTCCTCGTGGTGCTCGGAGGTGCCGCGATGGTGGTGTACAACACCCCGGATGATGACCCGGGGAGTTATGTCTTCATGCCGGCGCTCTTCGCGATGGCGTGGGTTGGCGGCCTTGCGCTTCAGCAACGCGCGGCCCGGGCCGATGCGGCCGAATTGCGCGCCGCCCTCCTCGCGCGGGACCGCGAGGAGGCGACGCGATCGGCGATCGCCGAGGAGCGGTCCCGTATCGCCCGCGAACTGCACGACGTGCTCGGCCACAGTGTCAGCGTCATGACCATCCAGGCCTCGGCGGTCCGGCGGATGCTGACGCCGGGACAGGAGAAGGAGCGGGAGGCGCTGCTCGCGGTGGAGCAGACCGGCCGCGAAGCGCTCTCGGAGATGCGGCGGCTGGTCGGCATCCTCCGGCTGGGCGACGATGGCCCCGAGCTCGAACCTCAGCCGGGCCTGGGCCAGGTCCCAAAGCTCGTGGCACAGACTCGCGAGCTCGGGCTGGCGGTCGATCTGCGCGTGGAGGGCGAGCCGGTGCCGCTTCCGCCCGGCATCGACCTCACCGCCTACCGCCTCGTACAGGAGGGGCTGACCAATGCACGCAAGCACGCCCATGCCAGCCATACGGAGGTGACGGTGCGATACCAGGGCGACGGCCTCGAAGTCGAGGTATGCGATAACGGCAGGGGACCCGCGGACTCGGCCGAAGGCGGCCACGGGCTCATCGGCATGCGCGAGCGCGTCTCCATCTACGGCGGCGAGTTCGAGGCAGGCCCACGCAAGGAAGGCGGCTACCGGCTGCGCGCCCGCCTCCCGGTGCAGCCATGAACGCGATCCGGGTGCTGGTGGTCGACGACCAGGCGCTGGTGCGCACGGGCTTCCGGATGATCCTGGAGGCCGAGCCGGGCTTCGAGGTCGTGGGCGAGGCAGCCGATGGCCTCGAAGCAGTGGAGGCGGCGGACCGCCTGAAGCCCCATGTGGTCCTGATGGACGTGCGCATGCCGAACCTCGACGGCATCGCGGCCGCGCGCCGGATCGTGGAAAGCGGTGTGGGGGCGAAGGTGGTGATGCTGACCACGTTCGACATGGACGAGTACGTTTACGAGGCCCTGCACGCCGGCGCAAGCGGGTTCTTGCTGAAGGACGTGCCACCCGAGCGGCTCCTGGCAGGTATCCGGGGAGTGGCCTCCGGCGAGGCGCTGCTGGCGCCTTCGGTCACGCGGCGGCTCATCGAGACGTACGTGCGGCGTCAGCCCGCGAAGGCACCGCCGCAGACGATCCAGGAGCTCACGAGCCGGGAGCGAGAGGTGCTGGAGCTGATCGCGCGCGGACTTTCGAATGCCGAGATCGCCGGGACGCTGGTGGTGAGCGAAACGACCGTGAAGACACACGTTGCGCACGTCCTGGACAAGCTGGACCTGCGCGACCGGGTGCAGGCGGTGGTGTTCGCCTATGAGTGCGGGCTGGTACACCCGGGCGAGCGGCCGGGCGCCTGAGGGGAGCGGGGTCGAGGGTCGGGCGGATCATCTGGTACGCTTCGGAGGCAGTGCCCTCGTAGCTCAACGGATAGAGCATCTGACTTCGGATCAGAAGGTTGTGGGTTCGAGTCCTACCGAGGGTACCAACGCCCCGCCTGGCGCATCCCGCGCTCCTCGTTCCACACCCGCACGATTTTCGCCGCGATCGCCCAGCCAACTCGCAGGTTCCGCAACGCCGACCCGGTTACCTTCGATTGCCCCTTGCGCTTCCTTGGCGCTCGCGGGAACTCCCCCATCGCATACTTCCGCATCGCCGCGCGGGTGATGAGCTCCGCCGTCCAGCCGTATCCCCGGTCACCGACATCAAGGGCGCGGAGCGTCGCCCCATCGACGACCTTCAGCGAGGGCAGGTCGCTAAGCCGGGCGCCGGTCAACCGGCTCGCCAACCCTGCGAGTAGCCTGTTGCCCAGTCGTTGTTGCCAGGGCATGGCGTGCCGCTCGCCACGGCCGGTGCGCACGCCGAGAGCGAGTTGCATGTGGCCCTGACCGACCGCGCGGATCATGCCGTCGAGGCCTTCCATGACCTCGGTGGCGTCGCCGTCCAGAAACACGACAACGTCGGCCTCCGCGGCGGCATCCACTCCTGCAATGCAGGCGGCGCCATAGCCGCGCTCCGGTTGGGAGGCAACCCTGGCCCCGGCGGTGGCTGCTTCGGCGGCGGTGCCATCGGTGCTGCCATTGTCGACGACGATGACCTCGTGGATGCCCGCCGCGACGAGGTCGCGGACGACGTCGCCAATTGCCTCCTCCTCGTTCAACGCCGGCACGATCGCCACCACCCTCATTCCTCAAACTCCCGCCGGAAGACGCGGATCGTCCCCCATTCCCAGATCGTCGAGTATCCGCGCGCTGGCAGTACCCGGAGGACGGATTCGTACCCGGCGGCGCGTGATTGAGCGGTGATGGGAAGGGCTGCATCGACGATGACGTAGTCACTGTCGCGTATGTCCGGGAACTCCCACACCTCCCGGCGCTGAGAGAGATGTGGCAGCAGGGTGCCCTGGGCACTCACGCTCGCGTCGTCCGGGATCTGTTCGATGGCTTCGGCGAGCGCGCGCCGATGGTCCGCGTCGAGGGTGTCCCGATCGGCGAACGGCGAAAACGGGCTGGCCACGACGAACGAGCTCGCTGCGGCGATCACGAGCACGGCATTCGCGGCAGGCATCCGCAGGCCATTCCACCGGCTCCCCGGGATTCGACCCCATCGCCGCCCGGCCGCTATGTCACCAAGCGCGAAGGCTGCGGCCACGACCGAAAGCGCAAGCGGAAGGACGCTGTAGTGCAGTTCGAGCCGGCTTTGCTCGGGGTGGCCGGAGAGGCCGTTCAACACCGCGGGCACGGCAGCCAACAGCGCGGCAGGGTGCAGTAACGCCAGCCCCGCCAGGGTGGCCTCGAGTTCGATGGCGCTCGGGGCGGTACTGGTGGCGAGGCGATCGGTCGCCCGCCACGCAGCAATCGCCGGGCGCCAGGCAGCCTCCGTGTCGCGGGTCAGGTACGCGTAACGCTGGTTCAGGTCGCTTGGTCCGCCGCGCACCGCCGGCATCAGGACGAACATGGCCATGGCAATCCAGGTCAGCCCGGCCACGCCAAGGGTGCAGGCCTGCCTGCGGTGTCGCCTGAGCCAGAAGATGGCCGCAAAGGCGAGGACCAGGATGGCCATGTCTTCCTTCAGGAGCAGCACCGGCAGGATTGTCGCCACGCTCGCCCACGGCCGCGAAACCGCGAGGAAATAGACCGCGCCGAACACGAGCGGGAACGCCATCACTTCCGGATGGAAGTCGAAGTCCAGGGCCCGGTGCAGTGCCGGGTTCAGCAGGTAGGCGACGGCAAGGGCGAGCCCCGCGCCACGGCTGTCCGTCAGCCTGCTGGTCGCGTGGAACAGCGGGATAGCCGCCGCGCCGGCAGCCAAGGATTGCGCCAGCAGCATCGTCTCGGGTCCGCCGCCCAGGCGATACAGGCCGGCGAAGAGGAGCAGGATCGGCTCGAAGTGCTGGCCCAGGAAGTTGTACGCCACGAACGTGGTCTCGAACCAATCGCCCCGGGAAGTATTCCAGACCACCTGGTCGAAAAACCCGAAATCGTAGGCGGCGCTCTGGTAGCTCCGGTGCCGGGCCAGGGCGAATGCGGAAAACCCGGCCACGGCGCAGATCGAAGCCATCCACGCTGCCGCGTGGATGGCGGCGTCAGCCGGGACCGCAATCCGCGTTACAGGCTCCAGTTGGCGCCGCAACCAGCGCAGGCCGCCGGCGGCTCGCCCTCCAGCATCGACCGCCGCCACCGGCGGTACGGCTCGCCGTTCCATATGTCCTCAACTGTCTGATTAAAGATGTTGCCAAGCACGATGCTGCCGTAGGGAACGCCGGTGAACGGGGCGATGCAGCAGGGTAGCACGTTGCCGTTGGCTGTCACGTACATGAGGTTCCATGGCCTTCGGCAGCGGCGGTAGGCCCGGTCCGCTCGATCGGCGTGGCTAAGGAGGTTGCCCGGCCCAACCTCACCAGAACCGTGCAGCGAAACCCCTGCCCGGGCCGCCACGGCCTCGGCCTGCTCTATCGCCTGGAGGTCGGCAGGGCTCGGCGCCGAAACCAGCGACTGGCCCGCAATCGCGAGCCCGCGCTCCGAGTAGACGAGCCGCTGGAGGTGTACCTGCGCAACGCCAATCTCCGCGGCGAGGGCCACCAGTGCAGGCAACTCGCTGATGTTCATCTTCATGCCCGTCGACCAGAGCGAGACCTCCGGCTTGCTCCGGCCGAGTGCCTCCTTGAGGGCGTTGAAGGCACGGATGTTCGCCACGATGCGCCCCAGGCCATCGATCCCTCGGATCGAGGCGTACGTCCCGGCCGTCGCGGAGTCGACCGAGACGCGGAGCTCGTCGAGCCCCTCTTCCACAAGCCCACGCGCTACCCGGCCGCGAAGCAGCAGGCCGTTGGTATTGAACAGCGCATGAGCCCCGGTGCCCTTCACCTCCCGGAGGATTCCCGGGAGCTCCGGGTTGAGGAGCGGCTCGCCTATCCCATGCAGCACGACGCGCCGGACGGCGGGGAAATGGCCGAGGATACGCCTCACCTGCGCCGGCGAGAGGTCGGCCGCCTCCTCGGGCATTCCCCAGGATTGCGGGCAGGTTCGGCAGCGCAGGTTGCACCGGTTCGTCGTCTCCAGGTACAGCTCATCGGGTGGGCCCGGGACGAACTCTGAACGGCCGGGTACCGCCACCGATGCCTCGCCGCTCATGAAGCGAGTCCCACGTCGAACGCCCCCGCCGAACAGGTCAGTACGGCTGCCGTTCGGGGGCAGTGAACCTCGCCCCTCTCGAGAGCTCGCTTCAACCTCCGGAGGTCGGCGACGGTGTCGATGTCGAATGTTTCGGGAAGCAGCGCGGGTTCGAGACCGGCTCCGCGGATCCGTTCGACCGTCTGCCCGAGCTCCCGGCCGCTGCTCCACTCGATCTCCTCGAACAGGCGCGGTTCGAGCGCCCCAAGGGCAAGCAGGCCGTACCCGCCGTCCACGGTCGGAACCAGCGCCGCGCGGCCATGCCCGGCGGCGGCCAGGGCAGCATCGATGGCGCGGCCGCCAAGGTGCGGAAGGTCGGATCCGATGACTGCCACTTTGGGAAAGCCCGCTTCGAACGCCGCGCGCATGCCGGCCTCCAGCCGCTCACCGAACGAGCCTTCTGGCTGGGCAGTGAGCAGCGCTCCGGGTGCGAGCTGGCGGAACCACTCGACTTCGGTGCGCGGCGTGAAGGCAACCATCGTGACCGCTGCCGCTCCGCGGCATGCCTCCAGGGTGTCCGCGAGGAACGCCTCATAGAGGAGGCAGGCCGCGGTATCTCCAAGCTCGGCGGCGAGACGCGTCTTTACCGCCCCCGGGCGAGGCCGCTTGGCCATCACCACCACGCAGGCTGCCGGTATCACCGGGCCACCGCACCGGCCGGCGAGCGAAGGAGCAGTCCGCCCTCCAGGTCGATGGCCGCGGCGAGCTGACCATATCCAGAGGTCCGGGCAGGCACCCAGCGCGTGAGGCCTTCGAGCTCGAACAGGACGCGGACCGCCGGGTCATCGATGCTCATGTCCAGCAAGACTGCCCGCAGCCGCTGGACGCGATCGGGATCCGCCCGGGGCCCGGCCGTGATGTTGCAATGGTCGAACGGGTCGGTTTGGGCCAGCACAACGGTGCTCAGCGGCCCGAACAGGCCACTCTGGATAAAGGCCTGGTAGTTCCACTCGTGCATGCACGCAGCGTCAACCTTCCCGGCCACGAGTGACTCCGCGGCATCGCGCTCGCCGCCCACGTGGTCGCCGTGAAGCCCGGCCAGGACTTCGTGCGGCACCACCTCGATGTCGATGCCGGAGCGCAAGCCTCCCCGGGCCAGGAGGGCGAGCGGGATCAGGGTTGCCTGCGGAGAATCCGACGCCCCGACCGCCACCTTTCGTCCCCGGAGATCATCCAGTGAGCGAAATCCGCTATCCGCCCGCGAAACGATCACCGAGCGGTTGTCCAGGTCGGTGTCACGCATGCAGACGGCCGACACCACGAGCCCCAGCGCATGCGCTCGCCGTTGAGCGTTCAACCACGCCAGCGGCGAGTTCCACGCGACATCGATCTCGCCGGCGAGGAGCGCGTCGACCTGCCGTTCATAGTTCGAATACAGGACGTAATCGAACTCCAGGCCATGTTCCTCGAGGTAACGCCGGAAGCCATTCCAGATGGTCACAACTTTGGGGTCGTACGCCACGGCCCCCAGCACCAGGGATTCGCTGGTCATGGTCATCTCCTCCCAGACGGTCTAGAAGAGCGGTAAGCCGCAGGCGGCGCGACCAATGAACTCGAAGAGCACGTCAGTGGTCGGCGCCATGACTGCTCCGGCCCGCGCATCGCGGAAGTGCCGCTCAACGCCCACTTCCTTGCGAAAGGCAGCTCCACCGCAAACACGCATCGCGAGGTCCGTCACCTCGGTCGCCAGCTCTCCGGCTGCCGCTTTCACTTCGAGGATCCGGAGCATCGCGTCGTCGCGTCCAGATTCCGCGGCGGCGATGGTGTCGAGCACGAGCGCCCGGGCGAGATCCGTCTTGATGCGCATGCGCGCGATATACGCCCGGATGGTCGGCAGGTCGGCCAGGTTCTGGCCCAGGTGTGCCATGCTGGTACCGCTCACGTGGCGCTGTGCCTGGCGCGTTGCTGCCTCCATCGTTCCGACCGAGACCGCGGCGTTCATGACCTGGAAGATGGGGAGGACGGTGCCCATCATGATGTCGAACCCGCCACCGTCAGGCCCGAGCATCGCGCCCTCGTCGACGCGGGCCCCCGCCGCGCTCATGGGGCTCGAGCGGTTTCCTCGCAGCCCGAGGCCGTCGAACCCGCCCGCGACCAGGATGCCGGGCGTGCTCGCGGGCACCAGCCACAAGGTGCTTGCACCGGCGGAGTTCAACGGCTTGCTCGACCACACATAGAGGTCCGCCTCGCCCGCGGAAGTCACCCAGCTCTTCTTGCCGTCGAGCCTGACGCTTCCGCCGTCGAGGGTAGCGGTCCCGAGTGGCGCCCAGAAATGGCTGCGCGATCCCGGTTCGGAAAAGGCGAGCGTGGCAAGGGCGCGGCCGCTGGCCACGGCCTGGCGCGCGGGGAGCGGGGCATGGGCTTCGACCACCGCGGCGGCGGCGTAGTGCATGCACGCCACCATCGCAGTGGATCCGCAGTGCTGAGCGAGCTCCCCAACAACCTCGGCAGCCTGGGCCAGGCCGAGCCCGAGTCCGCCGGCCTCACGGGCACTTACGAGGCCAAGCAGACCTGACTCGCCCATGGCTGCGATGGCTGCGCGGGGAAACGCGCCCTCGCGGTCGACGGCATCGGCCTGCGGCTCTACGACGCCGGCGATGACCCTGCCCAGGGCCTCCCGGTAGTCCTTCGAAAGTGTTGCCTGCATACGTGTACCCTCCTTGAATTCAACTTGCCGGTGGTCTAGCCGGTGAATGGCCATCTGCGCAGTGGGGCGGGCAGGAACCGGGAGGCCCGGGCATCGAGCCCGAGGTAGCGGCCGGAACCGATGAGTGCGAGCGCCGTGAGCGGGATCCACTCCACGGCGTATTCCCACATCCAGATATCCCGGTCCCAGTTCGCGAAATTGAGGTGGAGGGCGAACGCTGCTCCCAGCAGCGCCCCCACATTGGCCAGCGCCCCGCTGATGAGCGTCACGCCGATGAAAATCTCGGTGATCGTCAGCAGGGTTCCGAAGATCCCATAGTGCCTGAGCACGACCTCGTCGATGAAGTCCTTGTACGGCCCAACCGGGTGGGTCTGGACATCGAACCGGAGGATGTTTTTCGCTCCGTCGAAGTCGATCAGGAACCCGGGGAATGGGTGGATACCATCCCAGCCCGTCGCCTTGGCAAGCCCGTTGCTCAGAAACACGATGCCGAAGCCGACGCGAAGCAGCGCGATGCCGGGCCCAACCAGGCTCTCCCGCCACGGGGGTTGCGCGGGAGGCGCCGCAGGATGTGAGGAGTCAGCCACAGTGAGGGCGTCCCTTTCTAGGCGCATCGGTACGGCCTGGGGGCGGCGCCGGAACCGTGCAATGCGTCGAAGTTCGCGCGAAGCACGGCCAGCGACGCGCTGAGCGGTGAGAGCGAACGTGAGAGCAGCATGGCTTCGCCAGCCGACTGCGGGTGCCAGTACGTCCCTTCCACGGTCACGGTCAGCTCCGGGAGCAGGTCAGCCGGCGTGAGCTCCAGCCCCTCGTGGCTCAGGCCCCGCCGTGTCAGCGGACGAACAAACACGTCGGCCTCGTCCAATCCAAGTCCGCGGACGAACGCACCCAGCCTGGCGAGGTGCGGCCGGTTCACATGGGTCTCCGTCGCCCCGATCGTCACCCGGAGGCCGGCGGCCACGAGGCAGCGAATAGCCTTGACCGTCTTCGCCCATGACCCCGCTCCCCGGAACGCGTCGTGGCAGGTCGCGCACTCGCCATCGAGGCTCACCTGCAAGGTGAGGGGGAGGTGCTTCAGTTCACTGATGCGCTGAAGACGCGCTCCACTGAGAAGCATGCCGTTGGTCAGCACTGTGGTGGGGCGGCGTTCGGCCGCGTATTCGAGGCGTTCGAAGATGTCCACCAGGAGGAACGGCTCGCCGCCCGTGAGGAAGAACTCCTCGATGCCGGCCTCGCAGGCCTCATCGATGAGGCGCCGGAAATCGTCAAGCGGGATCGCGCGACGGGGCGCCCGCGGCGAGGACGAGGCGAGGCAATAGCTGCATGAGAGGTTGCAGTCGAAATTGGTGTACAGCCAGAGCCGCGGGGGCACAATCTGGGTGGAGGGGATCGGGCCTGTCACGTGCCCGACCTTAGCCGGGAGAACTTACGAAAACCTTACGGGCCCGCGGGGCATCGTTGGCGTAATCCTCTTGTAAGAATCTCCCGATACCTTCGGAGTCCGTTATGACCCGCATCCTGGTGGTCGAAGACGAACCGATGGTGGCCGAGGTAGTCGAGCGCTACCTGCGACTCGATGGCCACGAGGTGACGCTTGCCTTCGATGGCCGCACCGCCTGCGAGGAGTTCGACAGGGGACTCCCGGACCTCGTGGTGCTGGACCTGATGCTCCCACGGATGGACGGGCTGGAGGTCTTCAGGCGGCTTCGCGAGGCGAGCCTGACCCCCGTCATCATGCTCACCGCTCGGGGCAACGAACGCGACCGACTGCGCGGGCTGGACCTTGGCGCCGACGACTACGTGACCAAGCCGTTCAGCCCGCGCGAACTGGCATCTCGCGTGCGGGCGGTCCTCCGCCGTTCGGGCGGTCCCCCAACGCCTAACGAGAAGCTGACCTTCAACGGCCTCTGGATCGATCCCTCCACGCGCACGGTCGAGGTTGATGGGCGCCAGGCCCAGCTCACGGCCCGCGAGTTCGAT
The DNA here is from genome assembly GCA_964507025.1 of uncultured Anaerolineaceae bacterium. GTDB lineage: Bacteria > Chloroflexota > Dehalococcoidia > Tepidiformales > Tepidiformaceae > Amarobacter. Next base: position 69,584 of record CAZDOK010000008.1, on the reverse strand, counting down.
ATTCTCTACCACCTGGCCAGGCACCCGTCCCGGGTGTTCGGGCGGGAACAGCTGCTCTCTGCCCTCTGGGAGGACGACTTCGAGGGCGACGCCAGCACGGTGACCGTCCACGTCCGGCGCCTCCGCGCGAAGATCGAACTCGACCCGTCACGACCGGTCCACGTTCGGACGGTCTGGGGCGTGGGATACAAGTTTGAACCGTGAAGCCAACGCACTGAGCCCGATCCTGCGCAGCTGGGAGTTCGCCGCCGCTGCCGTCCTCACCGTGGCGACCGGGGTCGCGGTTCTCCTCGCCTACCTCCTGCTCGACCCGCCAACGGGCGACTTGATCGACCTGGGGCTATACCTCGCGATGGCAGGGGGAGCGGCCATCGCCGGGTGCTCGGCCGTTGTCAGGTGGCTGGAGCGTTGGAGCGCGCTCGGATTGCTGGGCCAGGCGATCCTCGTTGCCCTGATCGGCAGTGCGACCAGCATCACAACGATCCTCATCCTCGCCCGGCTCATGTTCATCTCCAGTGACCACGATCTCCCGTTGCTGCTCGCGGTCTCGGCGTTTACCGCGATCATGACGGTCTTTTGCACGATCTGGCTGACGTCCAGCACGCTTGCCCGGCTGCTGGCCGTCGCCCGCAGCATCCGCGAGCTCGCAGCCGGCGACCTGGAAGCGAAAGCGGACGTACCTGGCGCCGACGAGGTCGCCGCGCTCGCCGCCGATGTCAACGCGCTCGCGCTGCGGCTTGCCGAAGCCCGGGCCGAACGCATCGCCATCGATCGCGAACGGCGCGACCTGACCGCCTCGATCTCCCACGACCTGCGCACCCCGCTTTCGACCATCCGGGCGATGGTCGATGCCCTGGACGACGGCGTCGTCAGTGACGCGGCCGGCATGAAACGGTACTTCGTCACGATTCGCCGCGACATCGAGCGCTTGAACCGGATGATCGATGACCTCTTCGAACTCGCCCAGATGGATGCCGGGGCGCTCCGCCTCCAGCGCGACCGCGTTGCCCTGCACGAAATCGTCGGAGATGTCGTGAGCGCGATGCGACCCCGGGCCGAGCAAGCAGGACTGACCCTGGATCTTGAAATCGCCGGCGAAACCTCCGCGGCACTCCTCGACGGCGACCGGCTCGAACGGGCGGTCGCGAATCTCCTGCGGAACGCCATCGAACACACCCCGCCCGGCGGCCGGGTTTCGGTCAGCGTCACCGAGTCCGGTGGCCAGGTGTCGTTGCACGTCGCGGATACGGGCGAGGGCATTGACCCGGCAGTCCTCCCCAACATCTGGACCAGGTTCTACCGGGCCGAGCGCTCGCGAGCCCGCCCCGATGCCGGGTCGGATGGAGCGGGCCTCGGGCTCGCCATTACAAAAGGCATCGTTGAGGCGCACGGGGGCACGGTCGAGGTAGCCTCCGAGCCCGAACTCGGGACGACCTTCACCGTCCGCATCCCCGTGGCTCGCTGACACGGCACCGGGTTTGTCGCACGGCTGGCCAAGCGAAGATAGTGGCCGGGCGCCGGCGCGGGCGGATTGCGGAGAGTGTCCGGAGCGAGGGGCAGGTTGCGACGGGCGCGTCCTGCGGCAAAGATGGCCGCCAAGAAGGACGTGCATGGCCCTCAATCCCCCCGCCGCCACCTACAGGCTCCAGTTCGGCCCCGGCTTCGGCTTCGAAGATGCGCGCCGCGTCGTGCCCTATCTGAAGGCGCTCGGCGTATCCCACGTCTACCTGTCGCCGGTCTGGACGGCTACTCCCGGGAGCACGCACGGGTATGACGTCGTCGACCACGCCAGCGTGAACGAGCACCTCGGCGGCCTCGGAGGGCTCTATGCGCTCTGGCGGACAGCGGAAGAGCATGGTCTCGGGCTTATCTTCGACATCGTTCCAAATCACGTCGGGATCGCGAATCATCCGTGGTGGCGCGATGTGCTGCGCTTCGGTCCACAGTCACCCTATGCATCGTGGTTCGATATCGACTGGGAGGGCCAGCCGCAGCAGCAAACGGGCGTACTGGTCTATCCCGTTCTCGGGCAACCCTTTGGCAGTGCCCTCGAAAGCGGAGAATTAACGCTCGAGTACGACGGCGCGGAGATCGTGGTCCGCTACTACGAGTCGACGTTCCCGATCGCGCCCTCATCCTATCCGGCGGTATTGGGGCTGCCGCCCCCGATCGACGACGAGGCGGGAGCGCGTGACGTCGTCACGATCCTGGAGGCCTTGCCACGAGCCGACCCGCCAGCCGCGACGATCCTCCTCGAGCGCCTGGCGGCCCAACTCGCTCGTTCGCCGGCACTCGGCTCATGGGCAAGCGAACGAGCCGACGCCTTCAATGGGAACCCGGGCGACCCACAGTCGTTCGACCGGCTCGATGCGCTCCTCCAGCAGCAACACTACCGGCTTGCGTACTGGCGAGTCTCGGCGGAAGAAATCAACTACCGCCGCTTTTTCGACATCAACGACCTGGCCGCGATCCGGACAGAGAACCCGGCAGTGTTCGAGGCGACGCATGCCCTGCTGGCGGAGTTGATTGCAGCTGGGGTGGCAGCAGGTTTGCGAGTGGACCACGTTGATGGCCTGTACGACCCGGGCGCGTACCTCAACCGGCTGCGGCAGCTGGCCAACGGCGGCGCACCTGGCGAAGGGCGCCCAATCTGGGTGGAGAAGATCCTCGCTCACGAGGAGCGCCTGCCAAGCTCGTGGCCAGTCGAGGGGACCACGGGCTACGACTTCCTGGCAGTCGCTGGCGGACTGTTCATGGATGCCGGCGCAGAGCAAGCCTTCGGCGCGATCTACGAGGATTTCACCGGTGAACGCGTTCGATACGACGACGTCGCTTTCGGGGCCCGCCGGCGAATCGCGGGACGCTCATTCGCCGGCGAGGTGCGGGTGCTGGCCATGAGCCTGTACCGGCTCGCGCAACAACGGCGGCTCGCACGCGACAACACCCTGGGAGCGCTCCAGGACGCGATCGCCGCGCTCCTTTCGACCATGCCGGTCTATCGCACCTACCTCGACCAGGGCGAGCCCATGCCCGCCGACGCCGGCCTAATCAGCAGCGCGGCAGCCGAGGCGTTGCGACGCGACCCCAACGTTACGCCCGAGGCCATGTCGTTCCTGGTCCAGGTCTTGTTGCTCGATACCGGGGGCGAGAGCGGCGAAGAGCGCGCGCGCTGGGTCCACTTCCGGCGGAGGTTTCAGCAGCTCTCCGGACCGGTGATGGCGAAGGGCGTGGAAGACACCACGTTCTTCCGTTTCCACCGGCTGCTGGCCTGCAACGAGGTTGGGGCCGACCCCGGCGTGTTCGGCACACCGGCGGCCGCCGCCCACGCCTGGTTCGCGCAACGTGCCATTGACTGGCCCCGCAGCCTCTCGGCCACAACAACCCACGACACCAAGCGGAGCGAGGATGCGCGAATGCGCCTGACCGCGCTCACCTGGTTCACGCGCGCATGGCACAGCGAGGTCCGTGCCTGGCGCCGGATGAACGCGCGGCACCGCGGGGTCCTTCGGGGCCGGGAAGTTCCCGATCGGAACACCGAGTACTACATCTACCAGTCCCTCGTTGCGTCGTGGACGGGCGAGGCCAGCCCCCGGTACGTGGAACGAATGCAATCGCACGCAATCAAGGCGGCGCGCGAGGCGAAGCTGCAGACAAGCTGGGCACGGGTCGACGAGCCATACGAGGAGCTCCTGCGCGCGTTTGTCGCGGGCGTGCTTCGCGAGCGTAAGACGCACTCCTTCGTGCGGCGGCTGAACGAATTTGTCCGGGTGATCGAGCCGATCGCCCGGCTCAGCATGCTCGGGCTGCTGACGCTCAAGGCGACGGCGCCGGGCATTCCCGACTTTTACCAGGGCAGCGAGTTCGCGCTCCACACGCTGACCGACCCGGACAACCGGGGCCCGGTCGACTTCGAGCGGGCGAGCGAGCGCCTGCGGGAGGAGGCAGCGGAGCGCCCGCCGGCGGGAGACGCCGCCGCGAAGCCATGGCTCACCCGGATGCTGCTCGCGCTGCGCAACGCGCATCCGCGGCTATTCATCGATGGCGCGTACACGGCGGTGGAGCCCGGGGGAGACGGGGCAGCAACACTGTTCGCGTTTGAGCGCTGGAGTGCCGAGGCCCGGTGCATGGTCGTCCTTCCTCATCGCCTCGGCGAGATATCGACGGTGGGGGGCAGGGTGCGGTCTCCACTCTGGGAGAGCACGTGGATCGACCTGGGCGGCGACCGGACCTGGACCGACTGGCTGACGGGACGGCAGTTCGAGCCCGGCCAACAGGCGCCGGTTTCAGACCTGCTCGCTGAGTTCCCGGTGGCAGTGCTCCTGGCAGCCGAGGAGCCCCACGATGAGTAGCGGCGCATCCCGCGCCTGGAAGCCCACGCTTGGAGCCATACCGGGGCCAAAGGGCACGACGTTCCGTGCCTGGGCTCCGCGCCCGCGGGACGTGTCGCTCTTCATCGACAACGGAACGACGGAGCAGATCCTGGCCCTGGAGGCCACGAGAGACGGCTGTCGCGAGATCACCATCGCCGGCGTTGGCGCAGGTGCCCGATATGGCTTCGTGCTGGACGGAGAGGGACCGTTTCCCGACCCATGCTCGCGCTCGCAGCCCGATGGTGTGCATGGCCTCAGCGCGGTCGTGGACCCGTCGCTGTTCGCATGGACGGATTCGGGCTGGAGGCGCCCGCCGTTCCGCGAACTGGTGATTTACGAATGCCACATCGGCACGCTCACCGCGGAGGGCACGTTCGCTGCGGCCCTGGAAGTGCTGCCCGGGCTGAAGGCGATGGGGATAACGGCCATCGAGATCATGCCGGTTGCGGCGTTTCCGGGGCGCTGGAACTGGGGATACGACGGGGTGGCGCTTTTCGCACCGTGTGACGTCTATGGCGGGCCGGACGGATTGCGGCGTCTCGTCGACGGCGCCCACGCCGTGGGGATGGCGGTCATCCTCGACGTGGTGTTCAACCACTTCGGGCCCGATGGCAACTACACGGGGCGCTTCTCGGAGCAATACACGACGGCTCGTTACCGGGCGCCATGGGGAGCGGCGGTCAACTTCGATGGCCCCGGGTCCGAACAGGTGCGCCGATTCTTCCGGGAGAACCTGCTCCACTGGCTGGCCGAATATCACATCGATGGGTTTCGCTTCGATGCGACGCACGCGATCTTCGACGCGAGCCCGACGCACGTCCTGGCGGAACTCGCCGAGGCCGCCGAGGCCGCAGGGGGAGCGGCGGGCAAGCCGTACCTGATCGCTGAAAGCCACGAGAACGACGTGCGCTACGTGACCGCTCGCTCGCTCGGCGGCTTCGGATTCGACGGCGTCTGGGCGGATGATTTCCACCACGCGGTGCGAACCATGCTCCTCGGCGAGCGGGACGGTTATCTGCGAGGCTTCGACGGCAGGCTCTCCACCCTCGCCCGGACCATCCGGCACGGGTTCTTCTTCGAGGGACAGTTCGACGAGGGCTTTGGCGGCCACCGCGGAACCCGGGCGCGCGAGGTGCCATGGAGCTCGTTTGTCTACTGCATCCAGAATCACGACCAGGTTGGCAACCGCGCATTTGGCCAGCGCTTGAATGCCGGTGCGTCGCACGCGGACTTCCTCGCCGCGACCGTGCTGCTCCTGCTGTTACCCCAGGTTCCGCTCCTCTTCCAGGGCCAGGAATGCCTGTCGACCCGGCCGTTCCAGTACTTCACGGATCACGAAGGCGAACTCGGGGTAGCGGTTTCGGAAGGACGCCGGCACGAGTTCGCGGCTTTTCGGGCCTTCAGCTCGCCGCTGACGCAGGCGGCTATCCCCGACCCGCAGGACGAGCGGACGTTCAGGCGGTCCGTACTCGATAGCGACGACGGCGACTACGGGGAAGGGAAGCTTGCGCGCGAACTTCACACGGCCGTGCTGGCGTTGCGCAGCGAGGACCTGGTGTTTCGTGCGTACCGGGAGTCTCGGCTGCCCATCGCCACGCGGACACAGGGCCGGTGCCTGGTTCTCGATTTCGCCTGTGCCAGCGGGCGGCGCCGGGTGGTGGCGAACTTCGGGCAACGCGTGAACGTTTCGCTCCCCGGCGGAACCGGGGCGAGCATCCTCCTCCAGAGCAACGATGGCCGCTTCGGAGGCAACGGCGTCGAGACCGTGCTCCACGACGGGCAGATCAGCGTGCCGGCTCACGCGACGGTGGTCCTGGCCGGGTAGAAACGGGCGGCACAGGCGATCGAAAAACGGCCACCGAACGCCCGTCCACCTGGTACGCATGGGCGCCGCCAAACGAGCGGCGGCCGTCAGGCTCGGAGGGATTGGCCGTATCGAATGCGAGGAACCACCTCCATGGCCGGGGCAACCGCGGTAAGCGGAACACCGTGCGCTCGGGCGCTGCGTTGAACACGGCGAGGATGGTATCGCCGGCGAGGGGCAATCCCCGTTCGTCGGTGAGCGCCGGCGATGCGCCGTTGAGCAGCATGCCCAGGGCACGCCGCCCGGGTTCCTGCCACTGGTGCGGCAGGAGCGGCCTGCCATCGCCACCGAACCACTGGACATCGGCGTGGCCGGTTCCGCCGTCTCCATCGCGGAGGAAATCGCGACGCCGGAGGACGGGGTGGGCATTGCGGAAGGCCACCATCCTCCGGGTCCACTCCAGCTGTTCCCGCTGGTCGCCATCCCAGGACCAATCGAACCAGGAGGTTGCATTGTCCTGGCAGTAGACGTTGTTGTTGCCATCCTGGGTCCGCGCCACTTCATCGCCATGGAGGAGCATGGGAACCCCCTGCGAAAGGAAGAGCGTGGCAAGGAAGTTGCGCATCTGGCGCTTCCTGAGATCGACGACCATGGGGTCGCTGGTTGGGCCCTCGGCGCCGCAGTTCCAGCTCAGGTTGTCGTCAGTGCCGTCGCGGTTGTCTTCGAGGTTGGCTTCGTTGTGCTTCTCGTTGTAGCTGACCAGGTCGTGCAGGGTGAAGCCATCGTGTGCGGTGACGACATTGATGCTGGCGTAGGGGCGGCGCCCGTTGTGGGCGTAGAGGTCGCTGCTCCCGGAGAGGCGGTAGCCGAGCTCACCGAGCTGGCCGTCGTCGCCGCGCCAGAACCGGCGTACGCAATCGCGATACTTGCCGTTCCATTCCGTCCAGAGGACGGGGAAGTTGCCAACCTGGTAGCCACCTTCACCAACATCCCAGGGCTCAGCGATGAGCTTGACCTGGGACAGCACGGGGTCCTGGTGGATGATGTCGAAAAACGCGCTCAGGCGGTCCACCTCGTGCAGCTCCCGCGCGAGGGTGGCCGCGAGGTCGAAGCGGAACCCATCCACGTGCATCTCCAGGACCCAGTAGCGAAGGCTGTCCATGATGAGCTGCACGGCCCGCGGATGGCGCATGTTCATCGAGTTGCCGGTGCCCGTGTAATCCATGTAGTAGCGCGGGTCGTCGTGGATCAGGCGGTAGTAGGCAGAGTTATCGATACCCCGGAACGAAAGGGTGGGCCCCAGGTGATTGCCTTCGGCCGTGTGGTTGTAGACCACGTCGAGGATCACCTCGATCCCGGCCGCGTGCAGTGAGCGGACCATGGTCTTGAATTCGTTGACGGCTTGCCCGGCACGCCTGGCCGATGCGTAGCGGCCATCGGGGGCGAAATAGCCAATGGAGTTGTAACCCCAGTAATTCCGCAATCCGCGCTCGCGCAGATGGCGGTCGTGAACGAAGTGGTGGACGGGCATCAACTCCACCGCGGTGACACCCAGGCTCACGAGATACTCGATGGTGGCACGGTGGCCGAGCCCGCTATAGGTACCGCGGAGGTCCTCCGGCAGGCCGGGGTGAAGGATGGTCAGCCCCTTGACGTGGGCCTCATAGATGACGGTGCGATTCCACGGCGTCCGTGGGGGCCGGTCGTCTCCCCAGGAGAACCCCGGCTCGATCACGACTGCCTTGGGCATCCCCGGCCCACTGTCCGATTCGCTGAAGGTCAGGTCGCTATCGGGGGAAGGGCCCGGGATGTACCCGAACATCGCATCCGACCACTCAACCGGCCCTGTGATGGCCCTCGCATAGGGGTCGAGCAGCAGCTTGCTGGGGTTGAATCGCAGCCCGCGGGGCGGGTCGTGGGGCCCGTGGACCCGGTAGCCGTACATCAGGCCCGGGCGAGCCTCCGGCAGGTACGTATGCCAGACGTTGTCGGTCTGCTCGCGGAGGGGGATGCGCACGACCTCGGGGGCCCCGTAAGGCTGGTCGAAGAGGCACAGCTCGACGGCCTCGGCGTTCTCGCTGAAGAGGGCGAAGTTCACGCCCTGGCCATCCCACCTTGCGCCAAGCGGAAACGGTTCGCCCCGGTATTGCAGGAATTCGCCGGTCGACGGAAAACTCAAGCCTTCTCCTCATACGCGCCGGCCCGGGAACCCGCCGTCCCGGCATGAAGGCGCTGGTGGTCGCCGCGAAAACGCCGCCATCGTACCAGTGGCATGGCCACCCCGGGAGTGTCGCAACACGGACGGGGGTGCGAACCACGCACCCCCGTCGTTGTTCAGCCCGTTGCCCGGTCTCAGACCGGGCGGAAGACCGGGATCGGGTATTCGCCGCTGTCCTGCTTCTCGAATTCGACGCGGACACGCTGGCCGATCTTGACCTGCGTGGTCGGGTCGCCATCGACAAGCACGTTCGTGAGCATGCGGAAGCCTTCGTCGAGGTCGACGTAGGCGACGGCGTAGGCGCCGAGCTCCTGGAAGCCCGGGATGCGGTTCTGCATGACGACCGAATAGGTGTAGACGGTGCCCTCGCCCTTCGAGACCTTTGAGGTGAGGTTGCGGCCCCCGCACTTCTGGCAGTGGGCCGTGGGGTAGAAGTTCACGGCGGCGCAGTCGTTGCAGGTCTGGTAGCGAAGCTCGCCTTCCTTCACGCCGTCCCAGTAGTGCTTCGTGTCGGGTTCGGGGAAATGCGGTTGTGGTCGATTCGGCATGTGATGGTTCCTTTCAGTGCCCGGGCTAGTCGGCAGCGAGGATGACGGTTCCGCCGGTGTGGGTGGCGCCGAGGAGGCCGCCGTTCCCGTGGGCGACCGCGAGCTTCGCACCGGCTACCTGCGAGGTTGACTCGCCGCGAAGCTGGCGGGTGGCCTCCAGCAGCAGGAAGAGCCCGCGCATGCCGGGGTGGTTCGAGGAGAGTCCGCCGCCATCGGTGTTGAGGGTGAGCCCCGGCCGGTCGAACGCGAGGTGGCCATCGCCGACGAACTGGCCGGCTTCGCCCTTCTTGCAGAAGCCGAGGTCTTCGAGGCAGACCGCAACGGTGATCGTGAACGAGTCGTAGATCATCGCGATGTCGATCTCAGCCGGCGTGACGCCTGCCTGGGCGAAGGCCGGTGGGGCGCTCTGGGCGGCGGCGCTGACGGTGATATCGCCGCCGTTCTCGCGGTACTTCGTGGCCTCGCCGCTCCCGATGATCCACACGGGCTTCTTCTTGATGTCGCGGGCGACTTCGGGCGCGACGAAGACGGCCGCGCCTCCGCCATCGGAGACCATGCAGCATTCGAGGAGGCGCAGGGGCGAGGCGACCACGCGCGATTCGAGCACGTCGGCCACGGTGATGTTGTCGACCTTCACGAACTGGAGGTCGGTCATCGCCTTGACGGCCTCGGGGTTCCGCATGGCGTGCTTGCGGGTGGCGACCGAGATCTCGGCAAGCTGTTCGTTGGTGGTGCCGTACTGGTGCATGTGGCGCTGCTTCACCATGGCGTAGTTGCTGATGAGCGTGGAGCCGTACGGCGCCTCCATGTTCGTCTGCCACGAAGCACCGCCGAAGCGGCCGCCGGTGCCGATGGCCATGCGGCTGGATGCGGCGGTGGAGCCATACGTGGTGACGGCGACCTTCACCCGGCCGGCGGCGATATCGCGCAGGGCGTGGGCAGCGTGGAATTCGTAGGACGACCCGCCGACCTGGGTGGTGTCGATGACGCGGGGCTTGAGGCCCAGGTAGGCCGCGAGGCCGAGCCCACCGCCGCCTTCGCCATCGCCGGCATCGTAGAGGCCGTCGACATCGCTCCATTTGAGGCCGGCGTCGTCGAGGGCGGCCTTCAACGACGCGGCTTTGATCTGCATGGCGGAGACGCCCGGCGCGACGCGCAGGGGGTATTCGTGGATGCCGGCGATTGCCGCCTGGCGAGCCTGACTCATGAACCGATCCTCCTCAGCATTCGCCGTGCCGGCCGCCGCGCGCCGCTTTGCAGGGCCCGCCCTGGCCTCGCTTCGCACGCTGGACGTGGGACACGGCTTGTCCGCTCAGCCGGGCAAGGATAGCGTAATCCGATGCGGATCGGGCTAATCGCCGACACCCACCTCCCGTCGCTAGTGCGCTCGCTCGATGAGCTCGGGCCACAGATCGCCGATGTGCTGCGCGGAGTCGACCTGATCCTGCACGCGGGCGATGTCACGGCCCCGTCGGTGATCGAGTGGTGCGCGCAGTTCGCGCCGGTACTCATCGCCGAAGGCAACAACGACCTGTTCGACGACGCGCGGATGGCCAGGAAGCAGTTGCTCGACATCCACGGCTGGCGCATCGGCATGGCGCACGAACTGCGGCCGGAGTCGCGGCCAATCCAGCAGATCCTCCACTCGTCGCTCGATGGCGAACGGGTCGACATCCTCATCGGGGGCGACACCCACGTTGAGCGCCTGGAGTTCCGCGAGGATGTGCTGCTGATGAACCCGGGCAGCCCGATCCTGCCGCACCACCTCTCGACGCGGCTGGGCACCCTCGGCGTGATCGAGGTCAGCCCATCGAAGGTGCGAGGCGAGATCGTGGTGCTCGGCCACAGCGAAGGCGCGCCGAACCCCTGCCGGGCGATGACCATCGAGGTTGCGGCCACAGCCCTGGCGCGCAACGGCGGCCCGGCAGCGGCGGAAGCGGCACGCTAACGCGCACACTCCGGCCGAACCCCTGTAGGCTCTGGCTTCCTGACTCATACCCTGGGGGAGCCACATGCAACCACTCCAACTCACCGGCCTGGAAGGCAAGGTCGCCGTCGTCACGGGCGCCGGGCGCATGCGCAGCATCGGGCGGCCAATCGCCGTCGAGATGGCGCGGGCTGGCTGCAAGGTCGTCCTCACCGGCACCGGCCGCCCATCCGAGCAGTTCCCGGACGACGAGAAGGCGGCCGGCTGGCGCGACATCGATTCGGTCGCCCGCGAAATCCGCGCCTTCGGAGGGACGGCGCTTCCCCTCGTCTCCGATGTGAGCGACGAGACCGCCGTGCGAGCACTGCTGGAGCGCACCCTGGCCGAGTACGGGCGGGTCGACTTCATCGTGAACAACGCAGGCGCGGCGCGGGGCCGCGACCGGGTGCCCGTGGTGAACATGCCCATCGACGCCTGGGACACGGTCATCCGTGTCAACCTGCGGGGCACGTTCCTCATGTCCAAGGTCTTCGGCCAGCACCTGATCGATGCGGGACAGGGCGGGTCCATCGTGAACATCTCGTCGATCGCAGGGAAGCTGCTGCCGCCGAACACGTCGGCCTACGCGGCAAGCAAGGCGGGCATCCAGGCGCTCACGGCATCGATGGCGCAGGAGGTGGGCCAGTACGGAATCCGCGTGAACGCGATCTGCCCGGGGCTGGTCGATACCGTGCGCATCGATGACATCCGGGGCACACCGGCGTGGGACCAGGCGACGGCCCGGATCGCACTCCGGCGGATGGGTGCCGGTGAGGAGATCGCCTACGCGGTGATGTACCTCTGCAGCGACCAGGGGGCGTGGTTCACGGGCCAGTCGATCAACCTGGATGGCGGCCACGCCGTACAACATTAGCCGCCCGCCGCTGGAAGTTGCCGGGTAATCACGGAGTTTGTCGCGTTATTGTCGCATCCGCGTAACACCTGTGCGTGTCTCACACATACTACGCAATGAGATCGGTCACGGGATTTCTCACCTGCAGAGCGCTTCCTCCGCAGCCGAGGCCGCGAACCTGCAAGGCCACCCGGCATGATCTTCCACGGGGGCCGGCGCCTCGACACGCCGGTCCCCATCCCTCCTCCACTCCCGTCCCCTACTGCGAGTAGTTCCCGACCGTTGTGTTCACGCTGAACGAGACCGGGCCGCTCGCCGGGACGACACCGGATACGGTGCCAAAGCCGCCGAAAGGCACTGGTGCCGGCACCTGGTTGCCGCCAAGGCAGCTCGGATGCGTGAACGGCCGGGTGATGGCGTACGTGGTGGTGCCTGTGATGTCGGCTGGAGACGAGAACGGTCCCCCGGTCGGCGCGACCGAAGCCGAAAGCACGGAGGAGAACACGGATGTGGCGGCTGCCTCCGCGGTCTCGAGGAGTTGTCCCCCGGAGTAACAGGTGTTGGTGATCAGCTGGGTCCTCGTTCCCGAAAGCGTCCCGGTCACCATCCCGGCAGCGAAATCGAAACTGAGCGTGAGCGTCGAGGCGAACTCTTTCAGTGCGAACTTGTAGGTTCCGGTCCGATTTGGCAACGTCGCCGGTGTCGGTGTCGCCGTGGGCTGGGCCGGTGCGGTCGTGGATGTCGGAGTCGCCGTGTTCGTCGGCGGCGCGGCCGTGTTCGTCGGCGCCGCGGTGGGTTGAGCCGGTGCGGTGGTGCGTCCCGGCGTCGCCGTGGGTTGGGCTGTTACGGTGGCTGTTCCAGCGGGTGCAGTCGTGGCAGTCGCGACGGCCGGCGACGCGGCGGTCGTGGTTGAGCTGGTCGGCGATGCGGTGGCAGCAATGGTGGCAGGCGGGGTAGTCGGCGCCGCGGGCGTGGCCGTCTGCGCGCCGCCGGGCTCAGCTGGCGAACTGTCGTCGTTCATGACCGCAGCTGCGCACCAGCCCGTGAGGGCGACCACCGCCGCAACCCCGGCCCCGATCATCGCGAACCGGAGCCACCGTGAACTCATGGATGAACTGCTTTCCGGCGGTGTTCTTTCCATCGGCGGTCGCCTCGGCCTGGGATACTTCGACGATACCGCCAGGGTAGACCCGCTCCACGGGCGAACGGGCAAGACATCGGGGATGTTGGGCCGCTAACGCGAGGCTGCGGAGGGACGGCTCTGCGCGTGTCCGTGCTCCGAGGGCACGCCTCGACACGCCGGCCCCCACCCTCCCTCCCGCACGCGGGTGCACACGCCCATGATTCCCTGCCATACTCCGCGCATTGAATGGAGGCTGGCAGTGGAGTTCGAATTTTCCCCCGATCAAGAGACGTTCCGGCAGCGGGTGCGGCAGTTCGTCAAGGAGAACTGGACGCCCCCACCGCCAACCGCGCGCCCGGGCGACGACGTGACGAACGCGGCGGAGCGCGAGTACGAGAAGCGGCTCGCGCGGAACGGCTGGCTGACCATGGCCTGGCCGAAGGAGTATGGCGGGCTCGGGGCCAGCCACATGGAGCAGCTCATCTTCCGCGAAGAGAGCGCTTACGCGGGGGCACCGGGCGGTGGCGGCCAGGGCATCAGCATGGTTGGCCCCTGCCTGATGGTGCACGGCACCGAGGAACAGAAGCGCGAACACCTGCCGAAGATCGCCTCCGGCGAAGTGCGCTGGGGCCAGGGCTTCAGCGAGCCCGGTTCGGGGTCCGACCTGGCTTCGCTCCAGACCCGCGCGGTCCGCGATGGCGATGACTTCATCATCAACGGGCAGAAGATCTGGACCTCGGGCGCCCACCACGCCGACTGGTTCCACGTGCTCACCCGCACGAACCCCGATGCGCCGAAGCACCGCGGCATCTCGTACTTCCTCGTCGATGCGAAGAGCGCGGGGATCACCGTGCGGCCGCTCATCAACATGCTCGGCGACCACGAGTTCAACGAGGTGTTCTTCGAAGACGTGCGGGTGCCCGCCGCCAACATGATGGGCGAGGAGAACCGCGGCTGGTACGTGGCGACCACGCTGCTCGACTTCGAACGGTCGGGCGTGAACTGGTCGGCGGCGGGCCGGCGCCAGATCGAGGAGCTGACGGCCTTCGCGAAGGACACGCGCGGCCCGAAAGGCCGAGTCATCGACGATACCGGCGTGCGGAACGGGCTCGCGAACCTGCGCATCGAGGTCGAGGTCAGCCGCTTGCTGAGCTACCAGGTAGTGTGGATGCAGAGCCGGGGCAAGATCCCGAACTACGAGGCCTCGATGTCGAAGGCCTTCGGGAGCGAGCTCGGCCAGCGCATCGCCAACTTCGGGATCAAGCTCATCGGGCTCAATGCCCAGCGCATCGATGCGAACGACCCGGGCGCTCCGCTGCGGGGCGCATTCGGCCGCGCCTACATGCGGACGGTGCCGAGCACGATCGCGGCGGGGACCAGCGAGGTGCAGCGCAACATCATCGCCACGCGGGGGCTGGGCCTGCCTCGGGGCTAGACGATTCCTGGCGGTTGCGCGGGTGGAGCTTCAGGCGTGCCCGCGCAACCGCGGGTCGGCCGAGCGGTCAGCGATCTCGAGCGCGGCCTCGACGAGTAGCTCGCAGCGGTCGCCGTAGCCCTCGAACCCTTCGCCGACGGTTTCGCCCGCCAGGTAGCGGGCGTGGATGCCCTCCACGATGACCGCGAGCTTGTAGTAGGCGAGCACTTCGTAGAACTCGATTCGCGAAACATCGCGGCCGCTGAGCCTGCCGTATTCGGCCACCAGCTCGGAGCGAGTGAGGAACCCCGGATGCGCGGTCGCCGCCGCCGTGGCGCGCGCCGCGATGTAGCGCGGCGGGTCGGTGACTTCGCCCCAGTAGCCCAGCGTATAGCCGAGGTCCGAAAGCGGGTCGCCGAGGGTGGCCATCTCCCAGTCGAGCACGGCGACGACGCGGCCGGGGCCGTCGTGGCCGAGCATCATGTTCCCGAGCCGGTAGTCGCCGTGGACGATGGTGGGCGGCGGTGACTCCGGGATGGCGTGCTTGAGGCGGCGCATGAGCTCCTGGATACCGGGCAGCGGACGGGTCTCCGAGCGTGCCCACTGCTCCGACCAGCGGCGAACCTGGCGTTCGAGGTATCCCTCCGGGCGGCCGAAGTCACCAAGGCCGACGGCGTGGTAGTCGATCGCGTGGAGCTCGACCAGCGTTTCGACCAGGGCCCGGCTCAGGGCGCGGCGCTCCTCGCCGCTGGCCGCATACCCGTCCGGTAGCTCCTCAGCGATGATCACGCCCTCGCGGTAGTCCATCACGTAGAACGGGTAGTCGTTGACTGCCGGGTCTTCGCAGAGGGCGACGGGTTTGGGCGCGGGGAAGTTCACCTTCGCGACGCCGCTGAGGACGCGAAACTCCCGCGCCATATCGTGCGCGGTGGGAAGGACGTGGCCGAGCGGAGGCCTCCGCAGGACCCAGGTCCCGGAATCCGCTTCCACCCTGTAGGTCAGGTTCGAGCGCCCACCGCTGATGAGGGAGAAGGTGAGGGGCGCATCGCCACCAGGCACGTTTTCGGCGAAGAAGCGGCTGACGTTCTCGTACTGGATTCCCGCGGGGGCCTGGCTCTGCATCCGGGGAGTATAGCGAGCCGGTTGGCGGCATCGTGGCGGTGGAAGCCTTCACCGCAGCCAGTGCCTGAGAGGTTTGCGCAGAATTGCGCGAATCCCGTTCGTGTGGCCTGATCCCTAGCATACCGATCAAGCCTGTCATTTCATGGTGTTCAGTTGGCAGTTTCGGAAGATTTACACGATTTCTCGCTCTGTTCGTGGAACCTCGCCACCGTCGAACGTTCGCGCGCCGGCGACGTGCGCGCGCAGGCCACCAGCGCGCACCCGGCCGGCGCAATCGTTGAGACGTGCCAGCGGATCGAGGCGTACGCGTGGGGATCGTGTTGCGACTGCGCCGCGGACCGGCGGCTGCGAGGCTTCGATGCGGTGCTTCACCTGGCGACGGTCGCCGCCGGTCTCGATTCGGCGGTGCTGGGGGAGGCGCAGATCCTCGGCCAGGTGCGTGCCGGCGTCGATGTGCTGCGCGGTCGCGGCGGGGTCATCGTCGACGCGGCGATCGCGTCTGCGCGCCAGCTCCGGGCCGAGGCCGGATTCGACGCGACCACCGGCCACCTGCTCGACCACGCGCTGCCGCTGGCCGGGCTCCCATCGCGGGGCGCGGCTCTTGTGATTGGCGCTGGGGTCGCCGGTTCCCTGGTGGCCCGGCGTGCCCGCGACCTGGGGTTCGATCTGGTGGCGATCGCCTCGAGGCGGCCGGTCGACGCGCCCGCCAGGTTCGGGGCCGACCGCTGGTTCGACCTCGCCGCATTGCCAGGCACGGGACCATTCGACGTTGCCGTCGCATGCCTGGGGTCGACCGCGCCCGAGCTCCACAACCGCGACCTGCCGCCGGCCCGGGCGTACATCGATCTCGGCTCGCCGCCGAACATCTGCACGCGGGTCGCCCCGGTAGTCCGGCTGGCCGACATCCTCGCCGCCCGGGGGGACAACCCGGCCGAGGCAGGCCATCGCGCGCAACTCCAGGAGCAGCTGCGCGCGATCCTGGCAAGCCGCCTGGCGATGGCCGCGGAGCGGTCCGACACGCCCCTGGGCCGTGTCCGCCGGGAAGTCGAACGGGTGCGCCAGCGTGAGGCGACACGGATCGCCCGCCTTCACCCGGACCTCTCACGCGATGCGATCGAGACCATCACGCGCGCCCTCGTGAACCAGATCTTCCACCTGCCCTCCGAGCGGCTGCGCGCGATGGGCGACGCCGAGCTCGGCGAGCGGCTCGCCGACCTCTTCACAACGACGGAGGGTGCCCCATGACAACCGCCATCCCCGCGACCATGAGCGATCCGGTCAATGCCGCCATCCTGGCGGTCTCGGAAGACCGAATCGCCGGCTTCCACCAGGACCCTTTCGCCGCTATCGCCGGGCAATGCGCACTGCCGGTGGACGAGGTGTGCGAGCGGATCGCCGCGATGCTCGAGGCGGGCACGATTCGCCGGGTCCGTCAGACGCTCCTCGCAACGAACCTTGCGGAGGGCGCGCTGGCCGCCTGGAAGGTGCCACCCGAGCGGCTGCAGCAGGCGTTCGACGACCTGTTCGAGAACGACCCGTTCTCCGGCCACGTGGTCATCCGATCGGGCGAGCCCGGGAGCGCGGGAGCCGAGTACCGGCTCTGGACGACGCTGAAGGTGCCGCGGGGGTATTCGCTCGAAAAACACGCCGCCTGCCTCGCTCGGCGGATTGGCGCCACGTCGCACCGGCTGATGCGCGCGCGGGCCCTGTTTGCGCTGGGCGTGGGGCACACACGGCGGCGCGGCCTCGAGCCCGGGGCACGCACCGATGCGCCGGCCGAGGTGCAGTACCCGGCGGTCACGGAGTTGAGCGAGCGCGAATGGCGCGTACTCACCGAATTGAAGCGCGAGTTTGAAGTGGCCGAGATTCGGCCCAACCCCTGGCAGCACCGCGCCCGGGCCGCCGGCGAAAGGCTCGACGGCTTCTGCGAGGTGGCCCGGGAGCTGGCGGACCGGGGTGTGCTCGGCAGGTTCTCCACGTTCCTCGAGCACGTGAAGCCCACCGCCGGCGGTGAGCGGGCCACGCGCTACAACGCGCTCTTCCACTGGGCCGTTCCGCCCGGGCAGGAGATCGCCGCGGGCCGGGAAGTGGGGCGCCACCACGTCATCACCCATGCCTACTGGCGCGAAGGCGGGCCTGAGTTCCGCAACGTGAACGTGATGGCAGTCGCCCACGGCATGGAGAAGGACACGGTGCTCGCGCACAAGGAGGCGATCGACGCGCACCTGGCGGAGGCGGGCGTCGACGTGACCTATACGAACGTCTTCTGGGGCGGGCGCAGCGAGATCAAGCCGTCGGAGGTCGCGCCGGCGGCCTACCGCGAATGGTGCATCGCCAACGGCATCGACCCGGAGGCCATGCGGGAGGAGAACAGCAATGGACTATCGTGAGCTGCGTGGCACGCCCCTGACCGTCTCGGCCGTCGGGTTCGGTGTGTGGACGGTCGGCACCAACTGGTGGGGCATCAACGACCGGGCCGAAGGCATCGCCCTGCTGCGGCGGGCGTTCGAGCTTGGCATCACCTTCTTCGACACAGGCGACACCTACGGCAACGGCGATGCTGAAACGATCATGCGCGAGGCGCTGGGCGACGTGCGCGACCAGGTCGTGATTGCGACGAAGTTCGGCTACGACATCTACAACCACGACCCGCGCCCCAACCAGCGCGAGCGTCCCCAGGACTGGTCGCCGGCATACATGCGCAGGGCGCTCGAGGGCTCGCTGCGCCGCCTGGGGACCGACCGGATCGACTACTACCAGCTCCACAACCCGCGCATCGACGACATCCAGCGCGCCGACCTGCTGGCCGAGCTGGAGAAGGCGAAGGGCGAAGGGCTGATCCGGGCGTACGGCGTCGCTCTCGGCCCCGCGTTCGATCTGCGCCAGCGGGACGAGGGCATCGAGGCCGTGCGGCTGGGGATGCCGCCGCAGGTGATCTACAACCTCCTTGAGCAGGAGATCGGCGCGGGGATCTTCCCGCTCGCCCGCGAGCGCGACATCTCGGTGCTCGTTCGGGTCCCCCACGCGTCCGGCCTGCTCGACGGTACGGCGTCGCGCTCGACCGAGTTCCCCGAGGGCGACCACCGGCGCTGGCGCATCAACACGCCCGAAAAGCGCCAGCAGTGGGAAGAGGCGCTGGCGAAGGTGGAGCAGCTCTCCTTCCTCGCCGAAGGCCGGACGCTCGGGCAGGCGGCCATCCAGTTCATCCTGCGCGAGCCGTCGGTGGCCAGCGTAATCCCCAATATCTACGACCGTGCCGGGCTGGAGGAGTTCGCGGGGTACGCCGCGGCGCGGCCCCTCACCGGCGGGGAGTACGAGCGCGTGCAGGCGCTCTACCGCGACAACTTCGGCACGCGGCAGGCTGCCGCGGTGGGAGGAGACTGATGGCACAGCCAACCGCGACCCCTCCCGGCCCGGCTCAACCGCCCGCCCGGCGCGGCCCGATGGTCGACCTCGACCCGAGCGGCCAGGTAACGGGCAAGGAACCGGACCGCGCCGCCCGGCAGTTCCTGAACTATGCGTTCTTCAAGCTCGACCCGGCGTTCCGGCGGCTGCCCACCGCGGAAAAGCAGGCGGCGAAGGCCGAGTTCCACCACGTGGTGGAACGGTGGTCGGATCGCAACGAGCTCATCCTCCGGACGTACTCCCTCGTGGGGTTGCGGGCCGATTGCGACTTCATGTTCTGGCGCATCGCGAACGACCCCGCATGTTTCCGGGCGATGCAGGCCGACCTGAACGCCACCACGCTGGGCGGCTACCTCTCCACGGCGCACAGCTTCCTTTCGCTCCAGAAGCGCTCGCAATATGTGAACCGCAGCGAAGGGTCGGGGCACGGCGTGGAGCTGCTGCCGGGCCAGGGCACGTACCTGTTCGTGTACCCATTCGTGAAGACGCGGGCCTGGTACGCGCTCACGCCCCATGCCCGCCAGGGGATGATGGACGAGCACATCAACGCGTCGTCTCCGTTCAAGGGCGTGCGGCTCAACACGAGCTACAGCTACGGCATCGACGACCAGGAGTTCGTCGTGTCGTTCGACTCCGACTACCCGCAGGAGTTCGTCGATCTCGTGGGCCGCCTGCGGCATACGGAGGCAAGCCGCTACACGCAGCGCGACACACCGATGTTCACCTGCGCGAAAGCCGATATCGCCACGATCCTGCGCGAGATCGGGTAGCCCCCGCGGGCCCATGCCGTGCCACAATTGACGCCAATGACCGATCCGAACGGCCATGTCTGGCTCGTCGGCGCCGGCCCGGGTGACCCCGGGCTGCTGACGCTCGCCGGGGCGGAGGCATTGAGGCGAGCCGAGGTCGTGCTCTACGACGCGCTTGCCTCGCCCGCCTTGCTCGACCTCTGCGACCCGGCCGCGGAGCTCATCCCGGTGGGGAAACGCGCAGGCGACCATTCGGCCAGCCAGGATGAGATCACCGCGCTGCTGGTGCGCCACGGCAACGAGGGCCGCCAGGTCGTGCGGCTCAAGGGCGGCGACCCGTTCGTCTTCGGGCGCGGCGGAGAAGAGGCGCTGGCCCTGGCGGCCGCGGGGGTCCCGTTCACCATCGTCCCGGGGGTCACCTCCGCGGTCGCCGTGCCGGCCTACGCGGGCATCCCGGTCACGCACCGGGGGATGGCGACCAACTTCGCGGTGGTGACCGGGCGGGAAGGGGCCGGCGTGGAGGCCGACTGGGATGCGCTCGCCCGGGTCGATACGCTGGTGGTCCTGATGGGCGCGGCAGGCTTGCCGGAGATCACCGGGCGGCTCATCGCCGCCGGGCGCGACCCATCGACGCCCGGTGCCTCGATTTCGAACGGGACCGTGCCGGCCCAGCGGGTCGTGGTGGCAACGCTCGCGACCATCGCCGGCGAGGTCGCGGCCGGGGGACTCCCCACGCCGCTCATCACGGTGATCGGGCAGGTGGCGGCGCTGGCAGGCGAGATCGGCTGGTACGTGCCGGGGCCGCTCGCCGGGAAGACCGTCGTGGTGACCCGTGCACGGGCACAGGCGAGCCAGCTGCGCACCATGCTGGAAGCGCTCGGCGCCAGCGTCGTCGAGGCGCCCGTGTTGCGCGTGCGGTTCCGCGATGACGACCTGGTGACTGATGAGCGCGTCGCATCGCGCTGGGACTGGATCGCCTTCACCAGCCAGAACGGCGTCGACGCCTTCTTCGGTGCGCTGCGGCGTGCCGGGCGCGACGCGCGGGCGCTCGGCACGACCCGGGTGGCGGCCGTGGGAGACGCGACAGCCGCCGCGCTCGAACGGCACGGCATCGTGGCGGACTTCACTCCTTCGCGGGCGACGGGCGAGTGCCTGGCGCGCGAACTGCCGCGCGTGAGCGGCGCGCGCGTGTTGCTGCCGCACGGTTCACTCGCCGAGGACCGGCTTGCGGATGGGCTGCGAGCGCGCGGCGCCCACATCGAGGCAGTGGTCGTATACGAGACGCACCCCGTGCCGCTCGACGACCGGCTGCGGGAGGAGGTGGCCCACGCCGATGCCATTACGTTCGCGAGCGCGTCTTCCGCGCGATTCCTGGCCGATGCGCTGGGCGAGTTCCGGCCGCGGCAAACCACCCGCCTTGTGGCCATCGGCGACCAGTCGGCCGCTGCGGTGCTCGCGGCGTTCGGGCGCGTCGATGCGGAGGCCCCCGAGCCGTCGCTGGCCGGGCTGGTGACGGCCGTCGTGGAGGCTCTGCGGTGAGCGTCATGATCGAACTGCTTCCCTCGGCGGGGCCGGTCCTGGTGGTTGGCGGCGGCACGGTCGCGCTCCGGCGTGCACGGAACCTGGCCAGCGGCGGGTTCGCCGTGACCGTGATCGCCCCCGAGATCGACCCGGCTATCCGCCAGCTTCCCGGGGTCACCTGCCTCCAGCGGAGCTTCGCGCCGGGCGACATCAGCGGCGCCAGCCCGCGCTGGGCGATGGTGGTGGCCTGTACCGGCCAGCGCGAGGTGAACCGCGCCGCCGGCGACACCGCGCGGGCCCTGGGCATCCCCGTGGTGGTGGCCGACGCCCAGCCCGAGAGCACCGCTTTCACCCCGGCGACCCTGCGCGACGGGGACCTGCAGGTCGCGGTCTCCACCGGTGGCGCCGACCCGGCCCTGGCGAAAGCGCTGCGCGAACGGATCGCCGCTGCGCTCGGCCCGGGCTGGGCCGACACGGTGGCCGCTGCCCGCGCGCAGCGCGAATCCCGGCTCGGGCGCCAGGGGGGTAGCGGCGATGGATAACGCGCTGGTGCTCGCGGGCCATGGGTCGCACCTCAACGGCAACTCCAGCGAGCCCGTGTGGGCGAACGCCGCCCGGCTGCGCGCCACGCGGCGGTTCGACGAGGTGCGCGTGGCGTTCTGGAAGGAGGAGCCGGCGCTCTCGCGGGCCCTCGACGGCTGCGACGCCGAGTCTGTAACGGTCGTGCCGATGTTCATGTCGGCTGGATACTTCACGCGGACGGTGGTGCCCCGGGAGATGGGACTCGAAGGCGCCGAGACCCGGCGCGGCTGCCAGCTCATCCGGTACGCGGCGCCCGTGGGCGCCCACCCGGCCCTGGCCTCCGTCGTCATCGAACGCGCGGCCGAAGCCGGCGCCGGCCGCAACGACTCGATCGCCGTGCTGGGCCACGGCACGCGCCGCGACTCCGAATCGGAGAAGAACATCTACCGGATGGCCGGGCTCGTGCGCGAGCGCGGGCTCTTCGCCCAGGTCGAGGCCGTGTTCCTGGACCAGGAGCCGAACATGCTCCAGCTGCTGGACATCCTGAGCGCGCCAACCGTGGTTGTCGTACCGCTGTTCATCGCCGATGGGTGGCACGTTGGGGAGACGATCCCCGAGGACCTGGCGCTCGACGGGGCCGAGACGCGGCGGCAGGGGCGCATCGTGCGCTACACCGCACCGGTCGGCACGCATCCGCGGATGGCCGAGGTCATCCTGGAGCTTGCGAGTGAGGCGGAGCGGTGAACGGCATCCCGGAACGGCTGGGCGAACTCACGATCGTTCACGAAGGCGGGCGCACCGTGGTTCGCGGGCCGGGGCTCCCGCGCGAGACGTTGCCAGCGGACGAAGACGTACTCCGCCGCCACACCCGGACCGACGCCAGCGGGCGCTACCGGCCGCTCTCGGGGGCACGCAGGCTCCCGGCCGGCTGGGAGGTGGAGGCGGGGCCGTCGTTGCCGCTCGACCTTGCGATCGAGACGGTCTACCCGCTGGCGCTGACGCACATGCGCCAGTACGCGGCGGGCCGCCTGCGAGTGGTCTCGCTGGAGGAGGTGCTTACGCGCCAGACCGGGCGCTACGCCGGCGCGCTGCGGCTCCCGGAGGAGGGCCGGGCGCTGGCGACCGATCTGCTCTGCGGGCGGTGCGTTCGGGTGCCGGTGTGGGCGGGCCAGGCATGCGCGGCCGAGGAGATCCCCTGCCCGGAGCCGTGCAGCGTACTGGTGGCCCTGTGCCGCGAAGCCGCGCTCTGGGAAGATGAACCGCCCGAGCCGGCCGCACCTGACCCCACCGTGACCTTCGCCGGGTTCGAAACGCCGGGAAACGAACTGCGCGAGGCCTACCTGGCGGCGCGCCGCCTGCAACCAAAGGAGAAGACAACCCCGCATGGATAACGTTGAGGTGCGCTCGGCTGCGGCCGGGCTCTTTCCAGGGGGTGTGAACAGCCCGGTGCGCTCGTTCCGTTCGGTCGGGGGGAACCCGGTACCGATCGCGCGCGGGCACGGGGCGTATGTGTACGACGCCGAAGGCCGGCGCTACATCGACTACGTCGCGGCCTTCGGGCCGCTCATCCTCGGGCATGCCGACCCGCGGATTGTCGAGGCGGTGCGGCGGGTCGCGGGCGAGGGGACCGCCTTTGGTGCGATCACCCCGGGCGAGGTGGCCCTGGGCGAGCGCCTCACCCTCGCGACAGAGCTCGAACGGGTGCGGTTCGTGAACTCCGGGACCGAGGCGACGATGACCGCCATCCGCCTCGCCCGGGCGGCAACGGGCCGGGACATCGTCGTGAAGTTCGACGGCTGCTACCACGGCCACAGCGATGGCCTGCTCGTGAAAGCCGGGAGCGGCGTCGCGACGCTCGGGCTGAGCGATTCGGCGGGGGTGCCGGGCGCGATCGCCGCGCTCACGGCGGTGCTGCCGTACAACGACGCCGGCGCGCTCAAGACGTGGTTCCGCCAGCACCCGGATGACACGGCGGCCGTGATCGTCGAGTCGATCGCGGGCAACATGGGCCTGATCGAGCCCGCGCCGGAGTTCCTCGACGCGCTGCAGCGCATTCCCCGGGAGCACGGCGCACTGCTCATCGCCGACGAGGTCATCACTGGTTTCCGGGTCCGGTACGGGCTGAGCGGTGTGTTGCCGGGGGCCGACATCGCCTGCCTGGGGAAGATCATCGGCGGCGGACTCCCCGTGGGGGCGCTCGGAGGGCGACAAGAACTCATGGATCTCCTCGCACCAAGCGGACCGGTGTACCAGGCCGGGACACTCAGCGGGAATCCGCTGGTGATGGCCGCGGGCGCGGCGATGCTCGACGTCCTCGCGGATGGCGCCGCCTACCGGAGGCTGGATGAGCTCGGGCGGCATCTCGAAAACGGCCTCGGGGCCGCTATCCGGCGGGCGGAGGTGACGGCATCGGTCGTGCGCCGGGGTTCGATGGTGACGTTGTTCTTCCGCGAGGGAGCCCCTCGGGACTACGCCGAGGCGCGCGAGTGCGACACGGCCGCGTTCTCGCGCTTCCACGGCGCGATGCTGGAACGCGGCGTCATGCTGCCGCCTTCGCAGTTCGAGACATGGTTCATTTCGGCGGCGCACACGGAAACGGAGATCGACGCCACCGTCGTCGCCGCGCACGAGGCACTCCGCGAGGTTGCGCACCAGTGAGCACGCTCAGGATCGGTACCCGGGGGAGCAAGCTGGCGCTCACGCAGACGGGCCTGGTGGCCGATCGCCTGCGTGCGGCGCACCCGGGCCTCGCGATCGACGTCGTCACGATCGCGACCGCGGGCGACCGCGACCAGTCGACGCCGCTCACCTCGGGCGAGGGCGCGGGCTGGTTCACCACCGCCATCCAGCAGGCGCTCTCCGCGGGTGAAATCGACGTGGCGATCCACAGCTACAAGGACCTGCCAACGAAGCGGCCGGAGGGGCTCGTCATCGCTGCCGTGCCGCTCCGCGAAGACCCGCGCGACGCGCTGGTGAGCCGGCATCCCGGCGGATTGCACGGCCTGCCACCCGGCGCGGTGGTGGGAACCAGCTCGCCCCGGCGCGAGGCCCAGGTGCGCGAAGTACGGCCCGACCTGGAGGTCCGCGCCATCCGGGGGAACGTCGAAACGCGGGTGGCGAAGGTGGATGCCGGCGAGTTCGACGCGGCTGTGCTGGCCCTGGCGGGGCTGCGGCGGCTCGGCATCGAGGGCCGCGCGAGCCATGTGTTCGGGTTCGAAGAGATGTTGCCGGCACCAGCCCAGGGCGCCCTCGCGGTGGAGTGCCGCGCCGCCGACCCGGCGACGCGCAAGCTGCTCGAGGCGATCGACGACCCTGCTATCCGGGCGGCGGTAACAGCCGAGCGGATGTTCCTGGCCACGATCGACGGGGGGTGCAGCTTCCCGGCGGCCGCCCATGCCGGGCAGTTCGGCACCACGCTCAAGCTCAACGCGCTCATAGCGGTCGACGGACGGATCATCCGTTCGAAGATGGCCGGGCCGGTGGACACGGCCGCGGGGCTCGGCCGCGCGCTCGCCGAGGAGCTGATGGAGCTGGGCGGGAATCGCTAGCGGCGGGCGTGGCGGCGGCGCCGGTCTTCCCGCGCCGGTGGGCGTTTCGGCGGGGGCGCCGGGGGCGCCTCGGCAAGGGCGAACGGGCGAAGGACCCGCAGGGCCTTCGCGAGCCCATCCGCCACGTCGCGGCCGAGGTCGGTCGTCAGGTGGTCTTCGAACGGATACGTGCGGTGGAGGCGGCGCCAGGAGGCGGTCCACTCCTCGAGTTCCCAGCCTTCGCCCAGCGCGGCCATGAGCTCGGGAGCGTGGGCTGCCACGCGGCGAGCGAGCGCATCGTTCCACTCAATGGGGCCCTCGAAATGGAGGCCGAGCTCCACCACGCGGCGCGACATCTGGGGCTGGAGCTCGATGTGGGCCGCGGGCTGGCCCCAGTGGAACTGGAGGATGGTCCACATCACCTTGCGCTCGGGCCGGGGAAGGTCGTCCGGGAGGGCAGCGTAGGCCAGGTCCTCCGTGTAGAAGAGGAACTCGCGCGCCTTCAACCGGCCATCTCGCGTGGGCACGCGAGGAAGTGTAGCGGGCGGTGCGTTCCCGGGCGTTCACCGGCGCTTGGTACACTCGACCGGTGAGACGGACGAAGATCGTGGCAACGCTCGGGCCAGCGTCGCTCGCGCGGGAGACGATAGCCGCGATGATCCGCGCGGGCATGGACGTGGCCCGGCTGAACACGAGCCACGGCACACTCGAGAGCCACGCCAGGGCCGCAGCCCTGGTGCGCGAGGTCTCGGCCGAGGTTGGCCGGCACGTCGCCGTGCTCATGGACCTGGCGGGCCCGAAGCTTCGCACCGGCGAAACCGAGTTCACACGGGTGCTGGAGCTGGTGCCGGGGCACGAGATCCGGCTGGTGAATCACCCCGTCGCGGGCACCGAGGAGCTGCTCACCGTCGAATACGCGCGGCTCACCGAGGATGTGCGCGCGGGCGAGCGCGTGCTGCTGGACGATGGCCACATCGAGCTCGAAGTGCTGCGCTCTTCGCCAGAGGGCCTCGATTGCCGCGTGGTGGTGGGCGGGCCGCTCGGAGCGCACAAGGGCGTGAGCTTCCCGGCGACGAACCTCTCGGCGCCAGCGCTGACCGACCGCGACCGCGAGGCGATCCGGGTCGGCATCGAGGCATCGGTCGACTATTTCGGCCTGAGCTTCGTGCGGGACGCGGACGACGTGATCCGCACCCGCGAGTACATCGAATCGCTCGGTTGCGATACGCCGATCATCGCGAAGATCGAGCGGCGGATGGCGGTCGAGAACCTGGACGAGATCCTCGGCGAGGCCGATGGCGCCATGGTGGCGCGGGGCGACCTGGGCGTGGAGCTGGCGCCGGAGGATGTGCCGGTGCAGCAACGGCGGATCATCGCCTCGGCGGCGCGGAACATGATCCCGGTGATCACCGCCACGCAGATGCTGGAATCGATGATCGACGCCCCACGGCCGACGCGCGCCGAGGCCTCGGACGTGGCGAATGCCGTGTGGGACCTTTCGGACGCGCTGATGCTAAGCGGCGAGACCGCCGTCGGCCGCTACCCCGTGGAGTCGGTGGCGATGATGGACCGGATCATCGCGCGGGCAGAGGAGGCGGTCGCCGAGACCGAGAGCGTGGGCTATGGCCCGCCGGAGACGGACGACCACTCGTATGTGGTGGCGCTGGCCGCGCGGAGCATCGTGGAATCGGACCCGAACATGCGCGGCGTCGCCTGCTTCACCAAGAGCGGGTACACGGCGATGCTGCTGAGCAAGGTGCACCCGAACGCGCCGGTTTTCGGGATCAGCCCCTCGGAGGCGGTCTGCCGGAGGCTGGCGCTCGCCCGTGGCGTAATCCCCATCGTCAGCGAGACAGTCACCTCCTCGGAACAGCTGCTGCACGTGGTGGATGACTCGCTCCTGCGGGGGCGGCACATCGCCGAGGGCGACGAAGTGGTCGTGGTGGCCAGCCTGCCGGTGCGCGCGCAGGGTACGACGAACTTCCTGAAGCTCCATCGCGTGGGCGACGCGGCGGCATACGAATGGTGACCGTCCCAATCGCGGATGCGCCGGACCCGGTGACCGCGGAAATCTGGCTGGCCGAGCTGCGGGCCTCCGGGATCCGGGCCGGGAGCTTCGAACAGGGTGTCGGCGGCGCGCTGGGTGGGGCCTCGACGCTGGGCCTGGCGAGCTACCCGGTGATCGTGGCCCAGGGCGATGCCCTGCGGGCGCGGGATATCATCGCCGGGCTCGGAGGGCAGGAGTTCCTGCGGCCGGTGGTGGGAGATGGCCAGGGGCAGGGGGCGCGCCACCACGTGACGCTGGCTCTCGGCGCGGCCATCGCGGCTGGCGTGCTGGTGGCAGCGGCCGTGATCCTGAACACGTGAGACTGTTGGCGGGAGGGCGCGCATGAAGCTGACGTACGAGCTCTGGCGGCTGGTGGCCGTGAAGGATGAGTCGCGCAGCACGTGGGAGCTGGTGGGCCGGTTCGCGAACGTGCGCCAGGCACAGCGCAAGATCCACGAGCTGGCGGGCAACCACATCGTCAGCCCCGAAGAGGGCTTCTGGTGGTACGAGGACGGCGAGGGCCCGCACACCTTCCGCATCGAGGCGGCACGGATCGACGAGTAAGGTCGGGGCGTTTCAGGCTGCGAGTGAGTCCATGCGCGGAGGTTCGCGCCGGCGCAGCGGCTTCGTATCCTCGAGGTCGCGAAGGACATCCGTCGCGTAGAGCGCTTCCATGTCGTACTGGTGCACGCGCGCGGTGACGGGGACATCGAGCATGTTGTGGCCATCGCTCACCGAGACCACGCCGGGGACTCGCTTCAGGTAGATGTACGACTGCTCGAGCGTGCAATCGACGAGCATGACGCAGAAGCGCGCACCGCCCAGGTGTGCCAGGAAGTCCGAGCTCCGGGTGAGGCGCTTGAGCGTTTCGACGAGGGCGTTGACCGAGCGTTCGGTGAACTCGTCGCCGCGGCGCTGGCGGACCTCGTCGAGGTTTTCGAGCGAAAGCTCGATGAGCACGAAGGGGCTTTCGCTGGCGCGGGCGCGGGGCATTTCGCGGCGCAGTTCGGCCAGCACGTAGTTCCGGTTCGGCAGATTGTGCAGCTCGGAGAGGTAGGCCGAGCCATAGAGCTTCGAGGAAAGGCGCCGCCAGTTGCGATGGCCCAGCCAGCGCATGAGCAGCAGGTGGCCGTTCACCAGCACGAAGAGCGTGCACATGGCGGCCGCCACGATAACCCTGGAAGGCGCGGGGTTGCGCACGGCATCGGCGACCACGATCGCGAGGACCAGCCCCCAGCCTGCCAGGGCCGCGAGGCGCACGGCGTGCCGCCGCCTGTCGGTGGCGGGCTGCTCAGGGGCGAGGGCCGCGTCCGGGGTGCCGTTCATACATCGTCCTCACAAAGAACATCGGCAGCGGGCCGCTGTTCCATCAGGCCGCGCCGGCCTCGCGTTCGTCGCCGGTGGCGCCCCCATCGAGCTCGCCGTGGTGGAAGGAATACCAGCGCGGCGCGCGCGAAGTGACATGCAGCAAGAACGCCCGGGCCTTTTCCTCCAGCGTCGCGATGCCGCCATGCACCCGGTTGATGGCGATATCGACCGCGGGCGGGAGGGCCTGCACGGTCTTGCGCGCCTCATCCGCGGTGTAATCGAAGCCACAGGCGAGGCCCTCGCGGTTGCAGGCGAGGTTGGCGGCGGCCACCACGTCGCTCATCGTCTCGATCGCGGGGACGCCCTTTGGCGGGTGGTGGTCACGGATCGATGAGACCAGCGGCTCGGGGAATTTCCAGCGTTCCGCAAGGCGGGCGCCGACGTGTTCGTGGCCGATGCCGAAAACGGCGAGCTCGGCTTCGCGGTAACGCATGTCCTCGCGGTTCACCAGGTCGATGACCTCGGCGAACGAGTCGGGCTCGCAGAGCACCATGGCGAGCTTGCCGACATCATGGAGGACACCGGCGGTGAAGGCATCTTCGGGCCGGGCGACGCGCGTATCGCGCGCGACCACTTCCGCGACGATGCCCACGCTCACGCTATGGGCCCAGAAGAGGTCCTGGTCGAAGCCCCCGGAGTCGAACTCGGGCAACCTGAAGGCATCGATGATGGCCGAGGAGATGGCGACCGAGCGGACCGTGCGCATGCCGAGGAGGATGACCGCCTCGCGGACATTGGAGATCCGCCGGGCGTAGCCATAGTAGGCCGAGTTCGAAAGCTTCAGGAGCTTCGAGGTCAGCGCCTGGTCGGAGCTGATGACGGTTGCCAGGTCCATCGCCGCCGAGCGTTCGTCCTCGGCCAGTTGAATGGCCCGGGTGGCCACCGACTTCAGGGGCGCGAGGTCGGTTGTCCTGTTCACGATTGCCCGCAGGCGGTTGCGCGCATCGAGGCTGAGGGTCGCGGAATCGACGGTCATGCTGCGCTCCTGCGCGTCCTGGTATCGGTGGAGACGACACGGTTGCGGCCCGCCCGTTTGGCCGCGTACAGCCGGTCATCGGCAACGCGCAGGGCCTCATTCAAGCTATCGGCACACGAAGGGATGGCGGCCACCCCCGCCGAAACGGTCATCGTCATCGAAATGTCCTCATCGACCTGGATGCGGCTGCCTTCGAGCGCGGAGCGGACCCGCTCGGCGAAGCCGGTGACGGCCTCGAGGCCGGCCCCGGGGAGGAAGGCCACGAACTCCTCGCCACCGAAGCGGCCGACGATGTCGCCCTGGCGGGTCGCCTTCTTCAGCACCGAGGCGACGCGGGCCAGCACGAGGTCACCCACGAGGTGCCCGTAGCTATCGTTGACGGCCTTGAAGTGGTCGAGGTCGAAAAGGGCGACGCCCATGGCCACGTGTTCGAGGCCGGAAGCGAGGAGCGCATCCTCCGCCGCTTTGACTGCCGAGCCACGGTTGAGGAGCATCGTCATCTGGTCGTGCCGCGCCATGTGGTCGAGCCGGTCGACGAGCTGGTTGAGCTGCGTGTTCCGGTTCCGCAGGGCATCCTCGATTCCGCGGATCGCTGTGTGGTCGCGGATATACATCACCTGCCCGGCGACGGACCCGTAGCGGTCGCGGATGATGGCGGCCGATACGGCGGCATAGAACCTGCTCCCATCCTGGTGGCGGCCCGGCACTTCGATATCCACCGCGCGGCCATGTTCGGCGAGCTGCTGATCGAGCAGGGCGCGGGCCTCGCCTTCGGAAAAGAGCATGGAATAGTGCCGGTCGAGCACCTGGATCGGGTCGAAGCCAAAAATCGCCTCGCTTGCCCCGGTATAGAGCGTCACCCGGCCGCCGGCATCGGTCGCGACGATCCCGTCCGGGCACGCGACCAGCATGAGCTGGAGCATGTCCGGATCGGAAAGCAGCGCCAGGAAGTCAATTCGCTCGGGTATCACCGGTCCTCCGCATCATGCGTAGTGGGTATCGGAAAGCCGGGGCCCGTTATGCAGGGGAATGACCACGTTCGCTCGGAAACGTATTCTTTCGAGCGCAATGAACTTCCGCGATACGCCGGGGGAAGCCGAATTCCGCGCCGCGGTGCGGGAATGGACCGACCAGAACTTGCCGCCCGGGCTCCAGGGCGACGCGGGCGAAGGCGAATGGGGCCAGCTTTCGAGTGGGCACGAGCGCGACAAGGCGGCGCTCGCCACCTGGCGCGAACGGCTGCAATCGCGGGGCTGGGTCGCTCCCGCGTGGCCGCGGCGCTACGGCGGCGCCGAGCTCCCGGTGATGCAGCAGTTCATCCTGAAGGAAGAGATGGCGCGCGCCCGCGCGCCCCGCTTCGGCGGCGTCGGCATCGGCTGGGTGGCGCCCACGCTCATGCAGTTCGGCGCCGAATGGATGAGGGAACGCTTCATCGAGCCCATCCTGAGCGGGCGGGAACGGTGGTGCCAGGGCTTCAGCGAACCCGGCGCGGGATCGGACCTGGCGAGCGTGCAGACCCGGGCCGTGCGCGATGGCGACGACTACGTGGTGGATGGCCAGAAGATCTGGACGAGCGGCGCCCACATCGCCGACTGGATGATCCTGCTCGCGCGCACCGACCCGGTGGCGCCGAAACACCGCGGCCTTTCGTACTTCCTTCTCGACATGAAGACCCCCGGGATCTCGCTCTCGCCGATCATCAACATGGTCGGGAACAGCGGGTTCAACCAGGTGTTCTTCGAATCCGTGCGGGTACCCGCCGCGAACATGGTGGGCGATGAGAACCGCGGCTGGTACGTCGCCGCGACGACCCTGGACTTCGAGCGCAGCCTGGTCGACCTGTGCGTCGAGTACCGGGCGATCCTGGAGGAAGTGATTGCCTGCGCCCGCCAGGAGGGGCTGGCCGGGCTGCCGGCGAACCGCCACCGGCTGGTCGACCTGCTCATCGAGATCGAAGTCGCGCGCAACCTGAGCCTGCGCGTGGTGTCAATGCAGGCACGGGGCACGCAGCCAAACTACGAGGCGAGCATCGTGAAGCTCTTCGCCAGCGAGCTGGAGCAGCGCATGGCCGCGGTCGCGTTCCACGTGGCCGGGATGGCCGGACAGGTGACCTCGCGCGGTCATTCGCGCTGGGAGGTGCTGATGGGGCGCATCGGGCGCTTTCAGTTGCACTCGGTGGCCGCAACGATTGGCGGTGGCACGAGCGAGGTGCAGCGGAACATCATCGCGACGCGCGGCCTGGGCCTGCCGCGCGGCTAAGGGTATTCCGGCGGGAGGCGCCGTAGCACGTCACGGAGTGGATCACACAGGGACGGCAGCGTCTCGGAGACGATGCTCCAGACGATATGCCGGCTAAGACCGAAATAGCTGTGCATGGCGAGGTCGCGAAAGCCCGCGATGGCGCGCCACGGGACTTCGGGATAGGCAGTTCGAACCGCGTCGGGAACCTGCTTCGCAGCCTCGCCCATGATCGTGAGGTTGCGGAGCACGGCGTCGTAGGTCTTGCGATCGGCGAAGAAGTCTTCAGCTGAGAGCAATTGCGTCCACTCGCGCACTACCACGGCACTGTCGAGCATATCCTCGACGAAGAGCCGGAGGTCACGCGACCCTGACGGCATCTCTCTCGACAAACGGCCTCACCCGGGGGCGCAGGGCCGTTTCCTCGACAAGGTCAACCTCCCGACCGAGAACGTCTTCGAGGAAGCACCTCAGGCTGGAGTACTGTTCATACGTACAGAGCCCCTCGAACGCCACCAGGATGTCGAGGTCACTGTCGGGCCGCGCTTCTCCGCGCGCGGATGACCCGAAGAGCCAGAGCCGGCGAACGCGCAGGGCGCGAAACTCCGCTTCGTGGCCAGCAAGCTTCTGACGTACTTCGTCCGGTGTCACGGGTGTCAGCATATCGCAATCAGCCTCGTTGGCATCGACAGCGGCGCCCCATCCTTCGACAATGCGCTCCATGTGCCGGAGCATCAAGAAGCTGCGAAACGCGGAACCACCGAGCACGGAGGACGACATCCGTGCCGCTGCCCTCCAGTACGTCCGCAAGGTGAGCGGCTACCGCGTGCCCGCCAAACGCAATGAGGCAGCCTTTGCGGCGGCGGTCGACCAAGTCGCGGCGAGCACCGCCCGGCTGCTCGACCTCCTGGACTCGCGCTGATCGTGCCTCGCGGGCCGAACTGGTAGTCTCGGACGATGACGCAACGCGGAACGGTCGAACAGGTCAGCATCTCGCCCGGGGGCGTGCCGAAGCTGGCCATCGCCGAGGGCCGGGTGACGGAGCTGGGCCTCGAGGGCGATGGTCACGACAACCCTGATGTCCACGGCGGGCCCGAGCGCGCCCTCTGCCTGTTCGCCATCGAACGCATCGAGGCGATGGCCGCCGAAGGCCACCCCATCGCGGCCGGTTGCACGGGCGAGAACATCACGCTTCAGGGCATCGATTGGGACCTGGTGGTCCCCGGGAGCCGCCTGCGGCTGGGAAGCGATGTGCTGGTGGAAGTGACCCGCTACACCACGCCCTGCAAGACCAACGCCCGCTGGTTCAAGGGCGGCGACTTCAACCGGATGCACCAGAACCTCTTCCCCGGGTTCAGCCGGGTCTATGCCCGTGTGCTTGCCGGGGGCGTGGTGCGGCCAGGCGACCAGGCGGAGTTGCTGCCGCCCGGCCCCTGAGGCTCACTTCACCTCGAACGGACTGTGCATCCCGAGCTTGTAGTGGTCTTCCTTCGTGCCGTCGGGCTCGGTCTCCACGATCAGGCAGGCGAGCTCGTATTCGCCGGGTCCGAGCTCGATTCGCATGGCCTGGACGTGGCCCGCCGCGAGCCCTTCGATTTCGGCCAGCACTTCGCCGTTCTTGAGGACCACCAGTTCGTGCGTCTCTTCGCCGGTGTTATCGGCGATGAACTGGATGACGCCGGCCTCAACCGTCCGCTTGCCCGGCATGACCGACCACTCATCGAGCTCGACCTTCACCGTGGCACTCGCCGGGCCCGGGTCGGGGGTCGGGGTGGCGTTGGGATCGACGGTGGGGTGCGCCTCCGCCTCGGGGTCCGGGTCGGCCACCGCCGCCGGCGTCTCGGGCGCATCGTCCGCGTCGGAGCAGCCCGCCGCCAGCACGGCGCCCCCGGCGACTGCCAGTGCGGCAAGGCCCAGGCAAAAGCCCGGGAGGAAGTTACGACTATATGAATCCATTAGGTATGCCTAATCTCACGGGTTTGGTTGGAGTATCCGTGGGTGCGGGCCCAGCGTCAAGCACACCCCGGCACAGGCCCTCCGCCGAATGGGTGACGCTTGGGTGCAATTCCACGAGAGGTTTCCGTTGACGCGGTAACACCGGCGAAGGGCGAACGTGAACGAGGCAGGGCTCGAACAGCCCGCCCTCATGTGCCGGTGTGGCTCAATCTCCCCCCACGCCAACTACCGCGTGCCACAACTCGCCCGCCAACGCTGGCACCCCGCTCGCACTGCCGCTCTTGTCCACCCACACCGCATCGGCGTAACCGTCGCCACGCACTGTCACCGAGGCGCACGTCCCGGCAGTCTCGCTCAGAACGATCACATGCCCGATCGTCCCGTCCGCGTTGCCCGTCACGTAGGCGGCCTGTTTGGCGACGTCTGCCTTGGGGTCCATACCCTGGGACTGCTCCCAGCCGAGGATCATGTCGCCGTCCGCCTCGCAGCTCAGCCGCGCAAACCACCCGTTGCCCACCACCACAGGCTCGCCGAAAGTTGCACCGCCATCGGTCGACCGCAGCACGGTGATCTCTCCCCGCCCGTGGTGCGCCAGCCACACCACCCCGTCCTCTCCCGCGCAGATCGTCGGGTCACCGGTGTTTGTGTGCGTGAGTTCCTGCTCAGAGAGCCAGGTCGTACCGCGATCCACGGAGCGGCGCAGATAGATGTGGTAGGCGCCGTCGCGATTATCCCGCCACGTGACCCACACCGCTTCCCCCGAAATCTCCACTGCCGGCCACAGCGGAGCCGCGCCTGATCCATCGATCCGAATCGGTTCGGACCACTCCTCACTCTCGCCATCCCGGGATGCGAAGTGGATCTCCGCGCCAGCCTCGTCACCGACGAACCACGCCGCGACCACCGTTCCGCGGCTTGCCGCGAGCGAAAGCCCGCTCGCGCCCGCTGCGAGCAGATGCGGCGGCGTCCATGTCGCCCCGCCATCTGACGACTCGCTGAGGTAC
Organism: uncultured Anaerolineaceae bacterium; assembly: GCA_964507025.1. GTDB lineage: Bacteria > Chloroflexota > Dehalococcoidia > Tepidiformales > Tepidiformaceae > Amarobacter. The sequence goes on along the minus strand of CAZDOK010000008.1, from coordinate 34,853 downwards.
ACGCCTGCCTGACCTCCGGCCGCCGTTTCTGTCCAACCGATGACGAGGATCTCGTCCGAGGCCGCAATCGCAGTAAGCGACACCTTGCCCTGCCCGCTCGAGATGGCTGTCGCTTCGACCCCCGCCGCCGACCCGTGTGCGGAGCCGTGCATCACCGTGCGGCTGCCGGATACAAAGACGTAGTGCTGCGTCCCATCGCTGCTTGTGACCACCTGGGCCGCGTTGTTGAACCCAATGTTCGCCGAGCTCCCCGCCGCTTCCAGCTTCTCCGGCGCGACCAGGGAAGACGAGGTTCGGGCGTTCACCGTGGCGTCCACCGCCGGCGAAGCGGAAGACGCGACGTCCGCTCCCGTCCCTCCCCCGTTCGAACACGCCACTGTCCCCGCCAGCGCGGTTATCGACACCGCAATCGCCAGCAATCTCGTCTTCATGGGCCTCTCTCCGTCATTTCGTACAACCTGCATGGCTGGGGACCGCCGGAACGTGACGCGCCATACGGTGTCCATCCGGTAAACGCTGCGACGAGCAGGCGTTGTGTTCCACCACAGGGCGCGCATGGAACTGTACGCACTCCAGGGACGTGACCTTCGCCGCCCGCGAGTTCCGCGCGGACCCGGTACTCGATGAGGTACCGGAGCGGAGCTTCACGCAGGGTCAATCGCGGCGCGCCGGGGCCCTCCGCCGAATGGGTGATTCCGGTGTGCCGCGCGATCGGCTACGCTTGGGTGCAATTCCACGAGAGGTTTCCGTTGACGCGATAACACCGGCGAAGCGCGAACGTGAACGAGGCAGGGCCCGAACAGCCCGCCCGCACGTGCCGGTGTGCTCAACCTCTCCCGTCCCAACACCTCCATCGCCGCTTCGTCTGCACCCATCCGTCCCGGGCGGGAGCATGCGTTTCGTGGAGTGTGCTGATGTTGACTGTTGCCTCACTGCGGCATGAGCTCGGTGGCCGGGCCGTGCTGACGAACGTCTCGTTCGCGGTGAACCGGGGCGAGGTGCTTGGCGTGGTGGGCCCGAACGGAGCCGGGAAGACCACCCTGCTGCGCATCCTGGCGGGGGTTCTCCGCGCCGACGCCGGCCGGGTCGAGTTCGCCGGCGGCGCGAGCACCGGCTACCTGCCACAGGGCTACGCCGGGCGCCAGGATGAGACCGTTGTCGCCGTCTTCCCGGCGGCCTTTGGAGCCGACGCGGCTGCCGCCCGGCTCGAAGCGCTGGCCGAACAGCTCGCTCTTGCACCTGGACGCGATGAGCGCGAGCGCCTGGCCGCGGAGTACGACCGGCTGCTCGCCGCCCTTGCAATGGGTCCGGCCAGCCTCGATACACAGAAGGCGCGGGGCGCCCTGGGGTTGCGCCATGTGCAGCCGGGGACACGGGTCGCCGAGCTCTCGGGCGGCGAGCTGACCAGGCTGGGGCTCATCGACCTCGTCGCCTCGCAGCCGGGTGTGCTCCTGCTCGATGAGCCGACGAACAACCTGGATGTCGCAGGCCTCGAGTGGCTGGAAGACCAGGTGCGCCGCTTCCCCGGCGCGGTCGTCGCCGTTTCGCACGACCGCGTATTCCTTGACCGGTGCGCGACGAAGGTGCTGGAGCTCGATGCCAGGGGCCGGGGCGCCGAGCTTTTCGTGGGCAACTACTCGGCGCTGCTGGCCGAGAAGGAGCGGCGCGAGGCCGAGCGCTGGAGTGCCTACGAGCGCCAGCAACGCGAGGAAGCCCAGCTCCGCCAGGCCATCCACAAGATCGAGACCCGCGCCCGCGGCATCGAGCAGCGGACCATCGACTTTGCGAAGCGGAAAAAGGCACTCAAGATCGCGCGGCGGGCAGTCACCCTGAAGGCGCGCATCGAACGTCAGCTGGAATCGAACGACCACGTGGACCGGCCAGAGAAGCGCCCGCAGGGCTTCCACGGCGGGTTCGCCGCGCCCGGCGAAGGCAGCTCGCGGCTGGTCGCGGTCGATGGCGTTGCCGTCGCCATAGCCGGTCGGGTGCTCGCAAGTGACATCACCTTCAGCGTGCAGCGGGGCGAGTGCGTGGTCATCACCGGGCCCAACGGTGCCGGCAAAACCACACTGCTGCGGACCATCCTGGGCGAGCTCCCCCCGGCCGCCGGCGAGGTGATCCTTTCGCCCTCGGCAAAGGCCGGCTACCTGGCGCAACAGGACGACCCGGCGTTCCTGGAGGGCGGCGGCGAGCGCACCCCCGTGGAACTGCTTCGCCGCGCCGTGCCGATGACCGAGGCGGAGGCCGCCAACTTCCTCCATCGCTTCCTGCTCGGCCACGACCAGCTGCGGACACCCGTGGCGCAACTGAGCTATGGCGAACGGCGGCGCCTGGCCCTGGCCCTCCTGGTCCGCGGCGGGGCCGGCCTGCTCATCCTCGATGAGCCCACGAACCACCTGGACCTCGCCAGCCGCGAGGCGTTCGAGGAGGCGCTGGCGAACTACGAGGGCGCGTCGCTCGTGGTCAGCCACGATCGGCGGTTCATCGATCGGTTCGCGACGCTGGTGGTGGAGCTGGAGTGAACCCATGGATCGTTCGGCCAAAAGTCGGAACCGGCGGCTCGGCGGAAGGCCGAGGCTCGTTGCGCGAATCGCCGGTAGGGTGCGCTCCGTCGTGCCTGGCAACACTCGAGGATTGGCCGCGCTGAGCGGCCGGAAAGAACCATCGTGACCGATGCCGAATCAACCTCCGCATTTGATGCCGTGATCGTCGGCGGCGGCGTGGCCGGGACAGCGACCGCCTGCGCCCTGGCCAGCGCCGGCCTGCACGTTTGCGTCATCGAACGGCGCGACCTGGCCCGCGACCCGAACCGCGGCGATGTCCTGCACCAGTCGGCGGTAGAGCACCTGAAGCGCTGGGGCGCCTACAACGAGCTCGAACAGCGGGGCGCGTTCGCCGTCCGCCAGAGCCTGTTCACCAATGCCGGCGGCTCGTTGCAGGTGCGCGTCGACCAGTCGATCCACCCGCTGACCGTGTTGAATCACGCGGAAATCGAGGCGGCGCTGGCCGATGCGGCTGCGCGGCTGGGGGCCACGTTCATCCGGGGCCGGGCGACTGGCATCGAGCAGGCCGCCGGCGGCTGGCGCGTGCTTACCGAACAGGGCGAAGTAGCGGGCCGGCTGCTGGTTGGCGCCGATGGCGCCGCATCGGGCGTGCGCGAGTGGCTCGGCATCGGCGTGGACGCGACACCGTACCCGCAGTCGGTGGTGATCGCGCACGCGCAGTACCCGTCGTGGCTGCCCGATGACACGTATTGCGCGGTACTCAGCCCCGAGGGGCCGGTGGTAGTGGTGCCGACCACGCCGCGGGGCCGGTGCCGCATCGCCATCGGCGTGCCAACCGAAACCGGCGCGAGCGGCGACATCGCCGCCTACCGCGAGGTGCTGCGCGCCCGCGACCCGCGCCTCGGCGAGCTCGAACTGGAGCAGCGGGGGACCTCCTATTTCTACAAGCTGGCGCGGCAGCACGCCCGGGCCTACACGGGCCCCCGTGCCGCCCTGGTCGGCGACGCCGCGCATGTGACGCATCCCGCCGGCGGGCAGGGGATGAGCATGGCCATCGAGGACGCGGCGGCGCTCGCACGCTTCGTCGCCCCGTTGCTTCGCGGTGAGGCCCCGGGTGAGCTGGAAGCGGGACTGCGGCTGTACGAGGCCGAGCGCCGCCCGCTCAACGAGCGGGCGATGCGCGCGGCCGACACCGCGGCAAGGCGCACCCTCCCCGGCAAGCGGAACTACCGCATGACGGTGGCCGGGCTGAAGTTCATCTCCCGGGTGCCGGGTGGGGCGAAAATCCTGAGCCGCCAGTTCGGCGGGGCGCGCTAACGCTCAGGCGCCGAAGGGCGCGCCGTCCCAGCGTTCGCGGGTGACGAAGGTCGAGACCGGCTTGCGCTTGAGCTTCGTCAGCTGCCGCACCGGCCTGCCCAGCGGGATGATGGTGCAGATAGCAACGGATTCGGGCAGGTGGAGGAGCTCACGCAGCGCGGGCTCCTCGGCAATGGGCATCGTCGTGAGCGTTCCGCCGAGGCCCTCGTTGCGTGCGGCAAGCAGGATGTTCCATGCGAGCGGGTAGATCGACGCGCCGCTGGCGACGGCGGTCCGGGGAAGGTACTGGTCGATCGATGCGACCACGCGCAGGTCGACGCACACCACGAGCACAACCGGGGCGTGCCGGTAGGGCTCGGTCAGCGTGGGCGGCACCGGGGTCGCGGCGATCATCTCCGGGGTTGCCTTCGTGGGGACGACGGTGTTCCAGGGGTTCTCGCCGAGCGCCACCTGGGCGGCATAGCGGCGGGCGGCCGGCCTGGCGCAGTCGGCGATGCCGTCCTTCGTCGCCTGGTCGCGCACCACGATGACGTGCCAGCCCTGCCGGTTGCCGCCGCTGGGCGCGAAGCGGGCATGGGCGAAGATGCGCGCGAGCACCTCATCGGGCACGGGGTCGGCGGTGAATTCGCGGGCGGCGAACGTGGTGTCCATGACGTCGTACAGTTCCATGCCGGGCATTGTGGTGGAACGGTGGTGGCATGGCGAGCGGATTTGGCGGAGATCTCTGAGCAAATAGTTGGTTGCCAACTATCTGCCCGCCGACATATTGTCGGCGCGATGACCGAACGACCACTGCTCCCGGGCGAGTACATCGTGCTGGCGCTGCTCGCGCTGAGACCGATGCATGGCTATGAGATGGCCGCCTTCGTCGAGGCGGAGGGGATCTCCAATGTGTGGCCGATGGAGCCAAGCACCCTCTATACGTACCTGCGCAACGTCGAGGGCTGGGGGCTGGTGTCCTGGTCGGAGACGCGTGTGGGCAACCGGCCCCCACGGAAGATTTACGAGCTCACGCCAGACGGCCGGGAGCTGATCGACCTCTGGCTGCGCCAGCCTGTGATGCGGATGCGAGAAGTGCGGGCAGAACTACTGCTCAAGCTGTTCTTCCTGGGGCAACTCGACCCCGTGGCACGGTGCCACCTGCTTCGCGAGCAGATCGGTGCCTGCCATGCGTACGTCGCGCAGGCCCGGTCCCAGGCTCCCGGGACGTCCTTCGGGCAGCTTGTCGCGCGCTCGAAGACTTCCGCCGCCGAAGGAACACTCGCCTGGCTCACGAGCTACGCAAAGGAAATGGAAGAGGAATCCCCGTCGTGATGATCTCGTCTGTCCTCAGGCGGCGCTGGAGGCTGCCCCTTGCCGCGTTCATGGCTGCGCTACTGGCGTTACCCTTGCTTTCGGCATGTGACGACGGCGACCACGGCAGCACCGCACCAACCACCGCGGCAACGGCCAGCCAGGCCGCGAGCGGAACTCCGGCGCCCACCGAAGAGCCCTTGCGGGGGGAAGTCCTGGTGTTCGCCGCTGCCTCGCTGACCGACGCATTCAAGGCAGCTGCCAGGGCATTCCAAACGGAGAACCCCGGCGTGAAGGTCACCTTCAACTTCGCGGCCTCCTCGGCCCTCGCGACGCAGATCAACGAGGGCGCGCCGGCGGATGTGTTCGCGAGTGCCGACCTCGCGCAGATGAAGAACGTGAGCGACAAAGGCAACGCACGGGAATCAAAGGTCTTCGCAACCAACGTGCCGGTGGTGATCGTCCCCGCGAGCGGCAGTCCGGTGGCGGCGTTCGCGGACCTGGCGAAACCGGCTGTGCGGCTGGTGCTGGCGGGCCCCGAGGTTCCGATTGGGAAGTACTCCCGCCAGATCCTGGAGAAGGCGGCCGCCGATTCGGCCGGACCGGGTGCGGGGTTCGCTGAACAGGTGCTGGCAAACCTCAAGAGCAATGAGGCGAACGTGCGCGCAGTGCTGACAAAGGTGCAGCTCGGTGAGGCCGACGCTGGCATCGTCTACGCGACCGATGCGACGATCGCCGGGAAAGACGTGAAGGTGATCGAGATCCCCGGGGCCTGGAACGTCATCGCCGAATACCCGGCGGCAGTCCTGGACGACGCGCCCAACAGCAAGGCTGCCGAGGCATGGCTGGCGTTCCTGCTCTCGCCCGATGGGCAGGCGGTGCTGGCCAAACACGGCTTCGGAGCGCCCCCAAGGTGATCGACTCGCCGCGAACCGACCGTGCTGCCACCGCGGCTATCGCGGTCCTGGCCATCGCGTTCGCGCTGTTCTTTCTCCTCCCGCTCGCCGGGCTCGTCGTGCGAGCCGTCGAGGAAGAATCGACCTGGTCGCTGCTGAAGGAGCGGACGGTCCGGCAGGCGCTGATCCTCTCGCTGTGGACCTCCACCGTCACGGTGGGCCTCGCAGTACTGCTCGGGACCCCCGTCGCCTACGTCCTCGCGCGCGGGCGATTCCCCGGCCGGGCGCTGCTCGATACGCTCATCGACCTGCCCATCGTGCTGCCTCCCACCGTGGCCGGGGTCGCCTTGCTCACGGCGTTCGGGCGGCGCGGTATCGTCGGCGAGCCAATCGAGGACTGGACGGGGTACGCCTTCAGCTTCACGACGACCGCGGTGGTGATGGCCCAGCTGCTCGTGGCCGCGCCCTTCTACGTGCGCGCGGCGAAGAGCGGCTTCGAATCGCTCGACCCGCAGGTGGAGCGGGTGGCCTACACCCTTGGAGCTTCGCGGTTGCGGACCTTCCTCCGGATCACCGTGCCGCAGGCGTGGCCGGCCATGCTCGCTGGATTCGTGCTGTGCTGGGCCCGGTCGATGGGCGAGCTCGGGGCAACGCTCATCTTCGCGGGCAACCTGGAGGGCAGGACGCAGACCATGCCGCTCGCCATCATCAGCGCGTTCGAGGGGTCGGCGCTCGGGCTGGCAGGGGCGATCGCGCTCTCCCTCATCCTGCTGGTGGTGGCATTCGCGGTGCTGGCCGTGTTCCGGCTCGCCGGGCGGTGGGCACGGTGACGGTGACACTCGAGTTCCAGGCGCGGCGGACGCTCGGGGCGTTCTCCTACGAGGCGGACTTCACGGCGTCATCGAACGAGATCCTGGTGCTCTACGGGCATTCGGGCGCGGGCAAGAGCCTGACGTTGCAGTTCATCGCGGGACTCCTTCGCCCGGAGCAGGGACGGATCGCGCTGCGGGGGACGCCTGTATTCGATGCGGCCGCTGGCATCAACCGGCCACCGCAGCAGCGGAGCGTCGGCTACGTGGTGCAGGAACTCGCGCTTTTCGAGCACCTCAGCGTCGCCGGGAACGTGGCATTCGGCATTCCGAAGGGACGCGACCGCGCCGCGCGCACACGCGAGCTGCTGGAGCTCCTGGGGATCGCGGGCTTCGAAGCGCGCCGGCCCGCCACCCTCTCCGGCGGCCAGCGACAGCGGGTCGCGCTCGCCCGCGCGCTCGCCCGCGAAGCACCACTCCTCCTCCTCGATGAGCCGTTCAGCGCGCTCGACGACTCGCTGCGCAACGCGATGCGCCGCGAGCTGCTGCGGCTGCGCTCCGAGCTCGGGCTCACCATCCTCTTCGTCACGCACGACCTGCGCGAGGCGCATTTCCTGGCCGACCGGATCGCCGTGTTCGATGCGGGCCGGGTGTTGCAGCTGGGGACGCGCGAAGAGGTGTTCCGGCGGCCTGCCTCGCGCCGCGTGGGTGAGCTCACCGGCGTGGCGAACATCTGGAACGGGGTGGTCGCCGAATCGGACGGCGAATCGGTGACGGTGGACGTGGAGGGGGCCCGCCTGCGCGCGCTCCCGGCCAGCCGGGCCTTCGCCCCGGGCGAACCGGTGGATGTGATGGTGCGGGCCGAGCGGGTGAACCTGAGGCGCGACATGCAGGCCTCGTCATCGCGGCGGAACACGCTGCCGGCGGCCATCGTGGCGGAGTTCGCCTACGGTTCGAGCCATGTGCTCCAGATGCAGCCCGAGGGCGCAGGCCCGCGGATCGAGGTCGAGATCGCGGCGCGGCCGTACGAGGTACTCGGCATCCCCGAGCGGCGCCTCTTCAACGTGGAGATCGACCCAGCGGACATCCACCTGGTGCCCGCTTCGCCCGCGGCAGGCGGCGAGGCTACGACGTGAGCCGGAGAGGGGCCGCGGCGGGCACGCCGGAGGCGACAGGGAACAGGACCGTGAAGGTCGTCCCCTGTTCCTCGGCCGACTCGACGATGATGGCGCCGCGGTGCGCGTTGACGATGCCGATCACGGCGGCCAGGCCCAGCCCGCGGCCCGCGCCCTTCGTCGAGAAGAACGGCTCGAACACGCGGCTGAGGCTGTCCGGCGGGATGCCCGGGCCGTCATCGGCGACGCTGATGAAGGCGTAGCGGCCGGGCGAGAGGAGTGCCCCGCTGCGCACCAGCGAGAGCTCGGGGGCATCGAAGAACCGCGCACCGCTGCTCACGCGCATGTGGCCGGGGCTGTCTCCCAGGGCGTCGTAGGCGTTGGTCACCAGGTTCATCACCACCTGGCGGAGCTGCACATCGTCGCCCTCGATGAACACCGGCTCTTCGGAGGCATCGACCTCCACGACGACGAAACTGCCCGAGACGCGGCGGACGAGCTTGACCGTGTCGCGTACGAGCTCGGCGACATCGACCTGGCGGATCATGAGCTGGCCGCTGCCGGCGTAGGCGAGCAACTGGCGCGTGAGGTCCGCGGCGCGGAAGGCGGCAGTCTCGATTTCGGCAATGGACTCCGCGGCGGGGGAATCGGGATCGAGATCCAGCTTGGCGAGGGCGGCATGCCCGGCAACGGCGAGCAGGATGTTGTTGAAGTCGTGGGCGATGCCCCCGGCGAACAGGCCCAGGCTCTCCAGCCGCTGGGCCTCCTGCACGCGCCGCTCGAAAGCGCGTTCGCGGGTCTCGCGCTCGCGCAGCTCGGTGACATCGCGGCCGCTCACCTGCCAGAGGCCGTCGCTCCCGGCGGGCACGAAGGCCAGGTCGACGCGGCGGCGCCCCGGCCCGGCGAACGTGACTTCGAACCGTGGGATGGTGCCAGAGGCGTCGGCGCCGAGGGCGTTGCGGACCAGGTGGCGGTCGCGCTGCGCGACGAGGGCTTCCACCGGCCGGCCTCCGATTTCAGCCTGGTCGGCGGCGCCTGCGAACTGCAGGCCCGCGGGGTTCGCGAAGGTGATCGCCCCATCGCGAACCAGGTAGATCGCATCGGGAGTCGAACCGACGAGCGCCTGGTACCGGCCCGCCGATTGCTGCAGCGAATCGAGCATTCGATTGATGTCCGCCGCCAGGCGGCCGACTTCGTCGCGACCCTCGGCGGCGACGCGCCCGCCCAGCGTGCCGGTCCCGCCAATGCTGCCAAGCTCGCGACTCAGGCGGCGCAGGCGGCGCACCACCAGACGTTCGAGCAGCCAGAAGATGGCGATGCCCATGACCAGCGTGACTGCCGCCGCCACGATCAACATCCACCGGCTGACCCGCGCCGCCTCCCGGGCGATGTCGCGGTCGACACGGGTCTGGAGCGACAACGTGCCCTGATGGTTCTCCGTGACGAGCATGCCGGAGGCCAGCAGGGTGTCGTTGTCGAGTTCCAGGATGGCAACATCCTCTCCGGGCCGCGCTTCATGGGTCTCGAGCGAGAGGCCCAGGAGGGTTTGGCCGGACAGCCGTGCGAGCGTGCGCTCGTCGAGGTAGCGCCCGACCAGGAGGTAACCCCGCGCGGGCCCGCGGTCCTCGCTGGTGAGCACGGGCCGGAGCGCGAACATCAGCGGCCCGCCTTCGAGGATGACGATGCCCGAGCGCGTGTAAGTTTCGGCCGCATGGCCCGGGAGGCGAGGAGGGACCGGGAGCTCCCGGAAGAGATCCGGAGCGGGTGGGAGCGGCTCACCCGATTCGAGGTCGGCCCCCCGGGTTAGCACCGGTTTCCCGTCGAGTCCGATGAGGACCAGGTAGTGCAGGTCGAGCGTTTCGAGCGTATCGAGGCCGAGGTTTTCGTCTTCGTAGGCGCGGTTGCGGTCGTGCATGTACTCCCAGGTCGCATCCCACGAGGCCCAGTCGCTGGCGGTGATGTCGAGCTGGGCGATCTCATCGGTGACGGCGTTGCGCGCGCGGTCGATATCCCGTTCCGCGTAGGACCTTTCGAGGTCCGAGAAGGACTGCCCGGTGACAAGCGTCGAGAACCCGTAGAGACCAACGGCGGTGCACACGAAGGCGGTGGCAACGATGAGCGCAGTGGTCCGCCGGAGCGTCATCGCCATTGGAATGCATCCCCGGTACAGGTTGCCGCTCTTGCGAAATACTCGGCACCGGCCGAGACGCGCGCTATGGGGAAAAACCCTCGCCGTGCTGGCGGGAGCACCTGCCGGGGAATCTCGCGGCGAAAGCCCGCAAACGGAGACTACAGTGACCCGCGCTCGCGGAGGCCAGCGATCTGTTCCTCGCTGTAGCCGAGCTCGCGGAGCACTTCGGCCGTGTGTTCGCCCACTTCGGGCGCCCGCGTGGGACCGACGCGTGCCAGCCCGTCGATGTTCAGCGGGTGGTTCACGATGAGCCCGGCGGGCACCGCCGGGTCGGCCGGCGGCACGGCCATGCCGTTCGCGTGGACCTGCGGGTCGTGGCGGAGGTCCTGGACCTGCGCCACCAGCGTGACCGGGACATCCGCAGCGCGGAAGGTGCGCATCCATTCGGCGGCCGTGCGCTGGATGAACGTGGCCTTGAGTTCCTCGACCAGCGCCAGAGCGTGCGCGGGCCGGGCCTCGTGATCGCCAAAACGCGGGTCAGCCAGCAGGTCCTCCCGCCCGGCGGCGACGAGGAGAGCGTCGAGCTCGGCGTGGGTGCGCACCATGTAGAGCTGGAGCAAACGGCCGTCGCTCGTCTCGAAGAGCACGCGGTTGGGACTGGTGAGGGGGCGGACGATGCTGCGGTCGGGGAACTCGGCCTCGACCATCGCAGCCTGTGCGTAGCAGAGGTTTGCCCAGACGCCGTTGGCGAGCAGGCTGGTGTGCACCCGCGTGCCCTTGCCGGTGCGCTCGCGGTTCATCAGCGCCGTCACGATCATGGCGTAGACGGCGACTGCGGTCGGGTGGTCGCCCATGCCGGGGGTGGACATGCCCGGGATGGCGCCCTGGGAGCGCACCAGGTCCATGAGGCCGGTGCGGGCCCACCAGGCGACGCCATCGAAGCCCTCGAGTTCCGCGTCCGGCCCTTCTTCCCCATAGGCCGTGAGCGAGGCGTAGATCATGCGCGGATTGAGCGGCGCCAGGTCCTCGTAGGTGAGCCCGAAGGCGCGGCGCGTGGCGAACGGCTGGTTCGTGACGTACACGTCGCAGTCGCGGACGAGCTGCAGGAGGATCTCGCGCGCTTCCGGCGTCTTCAGGTTCAGCGCGATACTGCGCTTGTTGCGGCCGTCGGCGAGCCACATGTAGTTCATCGGGGCGCGCGGGCTGAGGGGGCCGTTCGCGAGCGCGCGGTACGGGTCGCCCGCGCCGGGCGTTTCGACCTTGATCACCGAGGCGCCGAAATCGCCGAGGATGGTGGTCGCGACGGGCCCGGCTATCCAGGTGCCGACATCGAGCACCTTCAGCCCCGAGAACAGGTAGCCTCCATCCATCTGCGTGCCTCCCGAATCGCGTGTGGTGGGGATTCTGGCCCACGGGCGGGCTGGCGTCATTCCAGGCAGGGGTCGGCTATAGTCCGCTGAAGCAGCGGGCAGGGGGTTCGACGATGAGACTGGACGGCATGCGCGCGATCGTGACCGGCGCCGCCTCGGGCATCGGAGCGGCGACGGCGGGCCTGTTCGCGCGGGAAGGGGCGCACGTGCTTGCGGTGGACCTGCCGGCCACGGGCCTGGCCGGTGCGCACGCCAATCAGCCGGGCATCGTGCCCTTCGAAGCCGACATCGCGCGTGAGACGGCAGGGAAGGCCATCGTCGATGCCGCGCTGGAGCGGTTCGGCGGCCTCGACATCCTGGTAAACAACGCTGGGACAGGTTCGAACGCGCTCGCCGAAGTGCTGCCGCTGGCGGAATGGGACCGGGTCTTCGGCGTGAACATCCGGGGCATGTTCCTGCTCTGCCAGGCGGCGATCCCGGCGCTACGCGAATCCGGGCGCGGCAGGATCGTGAACGTCGCCTCGGTGATGGCGGAACGCACCGACTACGGCCTCTCTGCCTACGCGGCCTCGAAGGCGGGCGTGGCGGGCCTGACGCGCACCCTCGCGCTCGAACTCGGCAAGTTCGGCATCACCGCGAACTACATCCTCCCTGGAGCCATCTACACCGGCATGACCCGCCAGAACTTCGACCAGGACCACATCCGCCAGGTCTGGGAGAGGAAGTCACCGCTGAAGCGGCTGGGGCAGGGGATCGACATCGCCCGCGGCATCCTGTTCCTCGCCTCGGAGGACGGGGGCTTCGTCACCGGGCACGGGCTGGTGATCGACGGTGGGCTCACGCTGCGGACGTAGAGAAAGGCGGACCCTTGAGTTGATACGTGCAGTCGTTGTGGAAACGGCACTCGCCGCAGTTGGGATTCCGGGGTCGGCAGAGTGTGCGACCAAGCTCCCACAACACAACGTCGAACACGCCCGGGAAGGTCGGGCTCGCTTCTCGTGCGGCGTAGATAACGACATCGACAGAGGCCCCGGGCTCGACGAATCCGAGGCGTTCCATGACTCTGCGGACGTGGACATCTGCCGAAATGTCGATGTATTGACGGTCCCGGAGCTTAATGTGGAAATGGCGGACAAGGATGTTCGCCGCCATCGTGGCTATCTTAGGACCAGCGCCATGAAACTCGAGGAAACGGCGAACTACGGTGGCGCTCGAAGGCTCGTCTGACCAGATCCGCGCGGCGTTGGATTCGTACTTCACCTGTAGGCGCTCAACAGCACGTCGCAAGGTCGTTGCCATGGTTGGCGGGAAGCGGTGAAGCGGTGAAGGGTCGCTGAGCAGTTTCAGCCAGTCGTCGTCAGACAGTCCGCGCAATGCAGACATTTCAAGGGACCCTAATCGCTGGCTGACCTCGTACGGGAGTATCCAAGCTCGTTCGGCGGGAACTTGACGGTCGACGAGACAGCCGAACAGAAACGCATGAGGGTGGCGTTCGAGATCGTTGAGCAGCCGATCCCCGTCAGGATTGCCCGTGAAGGCGATCGGTTCGAGTGGCCTTTCAAGCAGCAGGTCTCCCTCGCGAATGAGCCTTTCGATCAGTGAAGCCATGCGTCGCACCTCTGGACCGCCCCTCCAATACCGAGTGACCTCCAGACGCCTCCGTGGAGTTTAGAGCAGGTCCCCACCGCAGGCCGATGCCGTCGTGCCGTGCTGCTGGAACGCCTTGATCACGTTTCGGCCCGTGGTCCAGCGGTGCACTTCGTCGGGGCCGTCGACCAGGCGCTGCGAGCGGATGCTGGTGTACCAGCGCGCCAGGGGTGTATCGAGGCTGTAGCCGAGCGCCCCGTGGAGCTGGATCGCCGTGTCGACCACCTTGTGCACCATGTTTGCCAGGAACACCTTCGCGATGCCATTTTCCTGGCGGAGGTCCATCCCCTTTTCCGCCTTGTAGGCGATGTGCATCAGCATCAGCCGCGCGATATAGAGTTCGCTTGCGCAGTCCGCCAGCATCCACTGGACGCCCTGGCGCTGCGAGAGCGGCTGCCCGAAGGTGGAGCGTTCGATGACGTGCTGCGTGGCCATGTCGAGCGCGCGCTGGGCCATGGCGACGTTGTGCATGCCATGGCGCAACCGTCCGTAGGCGAGCCGGTGCTGGCCCATGTTGAAGCCCTCGCCCTGGCCCCCGAGCAGGTTCTCGTGCGGGACAACCAGGTCCTGGATCTTGATCTCCGAGTGGCCGCCGCCGAGGACGTGCCCGAGCGGGCTCTCGACCGCCATGGTGGGGATGTCGCGGACGATCTGGTAGCCCGGGTTGGGCAGCTCGACGATGAACGTGCTGAACTGCTTGTGGCGTGGCGCGTCCGGGTCGGTCTTCGCCATGACGACGGCGATATCGGCCACGCTGGCGGCGCTGCTGAACCACTTCTCGCCGTTGAGGACCCAGTTGTCGCCATCGCGGATAGCGCGGGTTTGCATGCCGGTGGCGTCGGCGCCGGCGGCGCGCTCGGTCATGGAATAGCAGACGCGCTTTTCGCCGGCGAGGAGCGGCTTGAGGAACTTCTCCTTCTGGTACTCGGTGCCGTGGGTGAGGATGGTGAGCATCGTCGCGTCATCGGGGCCCTGGGTGTTCAGGGCGAGCGCGCCGAGGTAGCTCTCGCCAAGCTCCATCTGGACGAGCGCGTTCGCCAGCGGGCCGAGGCCCATGCCGCCGTATTCCTTCGGCACGAAGGGGCACCAGAGCCCCTGGGAACGGGCCTTCGCGCGGAGCTCGCCGAGGACCTCCTTGTAGGGGCGGCCGGCGGCGAGTTCCTTTTCGGCAGGCACGCATTCGTCCTGCACGAACTTGCGGACGGTCTCACGGATCGCCCTGGCTTCCCCGGGGATTTCGAAGTCGACTGCCATGATGCACCTCTGTGGTTTGGGCCCCGCTGCAGGGGGCGGAATGTGGCGGTGGTTACTCCGCGCCGTAGCTCCCGCCGGAGACGACCAGGTGGCTGCCGGTCGTGAAGCTCGATGCCGCCGAGGCAAAGTAGAGCGCGGCGCCGACGATCTCGTTTGGCTTGCCGCCGCGCCGCAGGAGGATCGTCGAGGCGGCCCGCTTGTTGAACGCCTCCAGGTCCCACGCCTTCGAGATGTCCGTCAAAAACGGCCCGGGGATGATGCAGTTCACCCGCACCTTCGGCGCGAACGCCCGCGCGAAGCCGGCGGCCATCGCGTTGAGGCCGGCCTTTGCGGCCGCATAGGGGATGACGTTCGGGCCCGGGTTCTGGGAGGCGGTGCTCGAAACCATGACGATCGAGCCGCCGTCGCCTTCGGCCATCCGGGTACCGACGATGGAAGTCAGCCGGAAGGGACCCTTCAGGTTCACATCGAGCACTTTGTCGTAGAGGGCCTCGGTGACGTTTACCACACGGTCGTAAATGGGCGACATGCCGGCATTGTTGACCAGGATGTCCACCCGGCCGAACTCGGTGTAGGCGGTTTCCGCCAGCTGTTCGACCTGTTCCCACTCGCCGACGTGGCAGGCGACGGGCAGGGCGCGGCGGCCGGTTTCGGCCCGGACGGTCGCCGCGAGCTCCTCGCAGGAGTCGAGCTTGCGGCTGGCGATGATGACGTCGGCGCCGCAGAGGGCGAAGGCGAGCACCATCTCGCGGCCGAGGCCCCGGCTGCCGCCGGTGACCAGGGCGACCTTGCCGGTCAGGTCGAAGAGGTCAGCAGGGTTCATGCGTTCCTCCGGGGAGTGGTCGGTCAATCCTACCGGCTTCGCCGGGCCTTCGCTGGCGGCGTGGGGCCGATCGGCCGTACGCTGCCGCCACCCCCCGGAGGGAGAGGCCATGGTGACCGTGTTCCGCACGCCAGACGAGCGATTCTCCGGGTTGCCGGACTACCCATTCACGCCGCGATACCTGGACATCGGGCAGGCGGGGGGCGCGCCGCTCCGCATGCACTACATCGACGAGGGCGAGCGCGACGCTCCCGTGATGCTGATGGTGCACGGCATGCCGACATGGTCGTTCCTGTACCGGCGGATGATCCCGGGGCTGGTGGATGCGGGTTACCGCTGCATCGCTCCCGATCACATCGGGTTCGGGAAAAGCGACAAGGTGCTGGAGGACGACTGGTACTCGACCGAGCGCCACAGCCAGAACCTGGCGGCACTTGTGCGTGGGCTGGCGCTGGAGCGCGTCACGCTGGTCTGCCAGGACTGGGGCGGGCCGACCGGCCTCCGGCAGGCGGTCGACATGCCGGAGCGCTTCGAGCGGCTGGTCATCATGAACACCTGGCTCCACCACGAAGGGTACGAGTACAGTCCGGCGATCCGGGCATGGAACGCGGCCTGGCACCCGGGCGGAGCGATGGACCAGGCGCAGGGCTGTGGCTTCGTGATGCAGAACTACTTGAGGAACTTCCCGGCCGGCTCGACACCGCTGACGCCCGAGGCGGCATTCGCGGCCTACGAGGCACCATTCCCCGACCGCGCGTCGAAAGCGGGGCCCCGCCGCTTCCCGCTCTCGATCCCGTTCGACAACCCGGAGGGTGGAAACGCCACGGAACAGGAGCGTTGCTTCGCCGCGCTGAGGGGATGGCGGAAGCCCATGCATTTCATCTGGGGCGAACGCGACCAGGTGTTCACGGAGGCATGGGGGCGCGCGTGGGCCGCCATGTACCCACAGGCCACCTACGACGGGATCGAGGCGGGGCACTTCCTGCAGGAATCCCACGGCCCGCAGATCGTCGAAATCCTGCTGCGGCGCATCGCGGAGGAGTGACCCCGCGATGCGCCAGCTGGCGGCCGGGCCTCAGGCCAGGAGCTCGGCCGGGTTGAGCTTGAACTCCTTCAGCACGTCGGCCGCATAGGTGATGTGGCCGGAATTGACCGACGGGTCGCCGTGGACGAGATGCAGACAGGCCTCGGCCATGTGCTCGACCGGCGTCGCCATGTCCTTGTTCGCCTCGGTGACCAGCCCGTGGTGGAGCACTCCCGGCGTGGCGACGAGGCCCGGCGAGATCACGTTCACGCCGATGCTATCGTTGCTGGCTTCGGAGGCGAGCCCGGTGGTGAACCGTTCGAGGGCGGCCTTGCACATGCCGTAGACCGTGCCGCCGCGGCCCGGCGACTTGAGCTGCGGGTGGAGCGCCGCATGCGAGGAGATGTTCAGGATCCAGCCGGACTTGCGCTCGCGCATGGAGGGGAGGACCAGCTGGGCCAGGTGGAACGGCCCGAACACCTGCACCTCGAACATGAGCTTCATCCGCTTCTCGGGGAAAGTGTCGACAGGGATGAAGTAGGTGATGGCGGCGTTGTTCACCAGGATGTCGACCGGGCCGAAGGCATCGACGGTCTGCTCGATGAGCGCTTCGCGGTCAGCGGCTTCGGAGAGGTCGCAGCGAACGGCGAGGGCCTCGCCACCGGCGTCCTTGATGCGCTTGACGACGCTGTTGATGCTGCCGGGCAGCATGTGGTCGCCTTCTTCGACCGTACGGGCCGAGACGACGACCTTCGCGCCCTCCATCGCGTAGCGGATGGCGATGGCCTCGCCAATGCCGCGCGATGCGCCGGTCACAACGGCGACCTTGCCGGCGAGGACGCCGTTCTTATTGATCGATGGCATGAGAAATTCCTCCAGTGATCTCGGGAAACGAGTGCAGCGATCTTGGGCGCTGGGGAGCGCGATGTCCACGCGGGCCCCGAGCCGCTGCGGAGGACGTGCCGGGATGCCGACAACGAGGGCGTGACGGGGCTTATTCCGGGCGAAACGAACGGGGTCCGGACGGAGGTATTGCGCTCGCGCCGCGCCCAGGCGGTGACGGTGGCCTACCTGCTGTTCGGGGCGTCGTATCTCTGGTGGCGCACGTTCCACACCGTGAACACCGACGCGCCGTGGCTTTCGATCCCGCTTCTGCTCGCAGACTATCTCGGGTTCTTTTTCTTCGGGCTGTTCGCGTTCAATCTCTGGGCGCGGGTCCGGCGCCACGCACCCCCGCCCGCGCCGGGGTGGACGGTCGACGTCTTCATTCCCACCTACAACGAGCCGCTTTCGGTGTTGAAGCCGACCGTGCTGGCGGCGCTCGCCATGCGCTACCCGCACCGCACGTACGTGCTCGACGATGGCCGCCGCGACGAGGTGAAGCGGTTTTGCGCTGAAGTTGGCGCGGAATACCTGACCCGGCCGGACAACCGCGGCGCCAAGGCCGGCAACATCAACGCCGCCCTCCCCCAGACCAGCGGAGAGTTCATCGCGATCTTCGATGCCGACCACGCGCCGTTCGAGGACTTCCTGGTGGAGCTGCTGGGGTACTTCGGCGACCCCGCGGTGGCACTGGTCCAGTCGCCCCAGGCCTACTACAACCTCGACTCGTTCCAGCACAGCCGGAAGGCGCGCTTCCAGGGCAAGCCGTGGCACGAACAGTCCATCTTCTACGACATGATCATGCCCGGGAAGGACCGGATGAACGCGGCCTTCTGGTGCGGTTCGAGCGCCATCCTGCGGCGGGCGGCGCTCGAGCAGGTGGGCGGCGTCAACACCCTCACCGTCACCGAGGACATGCACACCGCAATGCTCATGCACGCCGCCGGGTGGCATTCGATCTACCACGACCGCGAACTGGCCGTGGGCATCGCCCCGGACGACCTGGAGCCCTTCCTGGTGCAGCGGCTGCGCTGGGCGCAGGGGGCGATGGAGCTCTTGCGCAAGGACAACCCGCTCCGCCGCCGGGGGCTGAACTGGCGCCAGCGCGTCGCCTACTTCACTAGCGTGGCCTACGTGATCGAATACATACCCAAAGCGGTCTACCTGGCCACGCCGCCGATCGTGCTCATCACGGGCGTGCTGCCGATGACGAACATGGGCTGGAACTTCATCTTCCGCTTCGTGCCCTACTACCTGCTGGGAGTGCTGGCCACGCGGCTCCTCACGGGCGGGACGAACCCCTACCTGCGCGCCGAGCGCTTCCACGTGCTCAAGATCGAGATCATGCTGCGAGCGATGTCGCTGCTGGTGGTCCCGCGGAAGCTGAAGTTCAAGGTGACCCCCAAGTCGGCCGGCGACGACGAGAGCCGGTGGGCCGTGTTGCGGCACCTTCGCACCCAGCTGATCGTGGGCGGGCTCTGTGCCGCCTCGGCGGTCTGGGGGATGGTGTCATGGCTTCTCGGCGCCGCGTGGGCGCTCACCGGGGTCTCCCTCTTCGTGACCATCGCATGGGCCGGGTTCAATGCTGGCCTCATCGGGCTGCTCGCGCGCTCGGTGCTGCGGCGGCATCACCGCCGCCAGGTCTACCGTTTCCCGGTGCACGTGCCGGTGGTGGTGCGGCAAGGACGGCGCCAGCAGAAGGCCGAGACGCTCGACCTTTCGACCACCGGCCTGGGCTGGCGTTCGCCCGGGTGGTACGCGCGGGGCACCCGCGTGAGACTCGAAATCCAGCCCCCCGCTGGCGGGCCGATCACGGCAACGGCCACGATCACCCTCTGCCGATCCGAGGGCTCGGCCGGGTTCCGCGTCGGCGCGGAGTTCAGCGACCTCCCGGCCGTAGCGGAGCGCCAGCTGATCCTCCTCCTCTTCCAGGGTCTTGCGCCGGACACCGTCCACACACCCGGGATCCCGGGCCAGCGCGAGCCGGCCGCCGCCTGATCCGCTGGATGCGCGCGCCCGCTAGACTGAGCCGGGATGAAGACCATCTGCGAGACCTGTGGGGGCACGCTCCAATCCGAGCTTTCCCGCACGCTCGGGCGGTGCGGGCCGTGCCGCGTGGGCGAGGACAACGGGCAGGACTACCCGCCCCCACCGCCCGATCTGCGCCGGGTGCGCCAGGCCCCCGCGCCGGAGTCCGCGCGCCCTACCCCTTGACGCACACCTTCGGCCTGACAAGGGCCACGCGGCGGGCGAGGCCTGCCTTCTCGGTAGCTTCGGCCACGTCGTCCACATCCTTGTAGGCGCCCGGGGCCTCCTCCGCCGCGCCGCGCATCGAGCGGGTACGGATGAGGATGCCCCGCGCGGCAAGCTCATCGACGAGCTGGCGGCCGCTCCACTGCTTGAGGGCCTGGTGGCGGCTCATCGAGCGGCCCGCGCCGTGGGAGGCCGAGGAGAAGGCGGCCTGCTCGCTTTCGGCGGTCCCGCACAGGATGTACGAACCGGTGCCCATGCTTCCCCCGATGATCACTGGCTGGCCCACCGCGCGGTACGGCGCTGGCAACTCGGGGTGGCCAGGGCCGAACGCGCGCGTGGCGCCCTTCCGGTGCACGTAGAGCTCCCGCTTTCGGCCTTCGACCACATGCATCTCGGCCTTGCAGGTGTTGTGCGAGACGTCGTAGAGCGTTTCGAGGCGGGACTCGGGGAAGACCTCGGCGAACGACTCGCGGGCGAGGTGCGTGAGAATCTGGCGGTTCGCGAGGGCGCAGTTGATGCCCGCGCGCATCGCGCCCAGGTAGCGCTGGCCGATCTCTGAGTGGATCGGAGCGCAGGCGAGCTCGCGGTCGGGGAGGTGGATGCCCGCGGTGGCGGCGGCTTTCGCCATCGAGACCAGGAACTCGGTGCCGATCTGGTGGCCAAGCCCGCGCGAGCCGCAGTGGATGGCGACGATCACCTGGCCTTCGCGCAGGCCGAACGCTTCAGCGGCCGCGGCATCGAAGATGCGCTCGACCACCTGGACCTCCAGGTAGTGGTTGCCGGAGCCGAGGGTGCCCATCTCGCCGTGCTGGCGGCGCTTGGCGAGGTCCGAGACGTACGCGGGGACAGCCCCACGCATCGTGCCGTGCTCTTCGATGAACTCCAGGTCCTCGGAGCCGCCGAAGCCCTCGCCCACAGCCCAGGCTGCGCCACCAGCGAGCATTTCGTCGAGCTCGCTCATCGAGAGGCGCAGCGCGCCTTCCTCGCCGACACCCGCCGGGATGCGCCGGTAGAGATTGTCGGCGAGGATGCGGGCGCTGGACGCCAGGTCCGCGCCGGTCAGGTTGGTGCGCAGGCAGCGGATGCCGCAGGAGATGTCGAACCCGACACCGCCGGCCGAGACGATCCCGCCCCGGGCGGCATCGAAGGCGGCCACACCGCCGATTGGGAAGCCGTAGCCCCAGTGGGCATCGGGCATGGTCATGGAGGGGCCCACGATGCCGGGGAGGCGTGCAACGTTGAGCGCCTGTTCGAGCACCTTGTCGTCCATGCCTTCGAGCAGCTCGCGGCTGGCATAGAGCACGACAGGGGCACGCTGTTCGTCCTTGCGCGGGGCGAAGGTCCAGCGGTAGGGGGTGTCCTGGTGGAGCTGGCTGATGTTCATCTCACACGTCCACAACGCAGCGGGCTTCCCATGCACCATCGGCCTGGCGCACGGAGAGCATGGTGAGGGTGGCGCCCTTCACTTCCACGCCCCGCTCGATTTCGGGTCGCCACGGCTCGCCCCAGGCGGTGCCGTGCCACCCGCCTTCGTTCCGTTCGATGGCAAATCGCCCCAGGGCGAGCCCCCGGCAGCGGGCCTCGGGCAGCAGCAGGTTGAGCCACGTAACGAGCGCCAGCTCCACATCGTCTTCTTCGAAAGCGACCTCGAAACGTTCGGTGGGGCGGATGGCGGCGGGGTCGGCGGCGATGGCGAAGACGGCGCGGGCGCAGTTCACGAAAGCCTCTTCGACCGTCTCGCCACGCCCCAAGACGCCGATATCGGCATCGTGGGCGAAATAGCCCGCTTTCGCATCGAGGCTGCCGCCGGAGCGGATGGGTGGAGTGGCGGAGGTGTCGGACATGGGGCCTCGCGCCCCCGAGTGTGCACCCCCGCGGAAGGCCTGTCAGGCGCCGGAGGCCCCAGCATCACTACCCCCGGTGGCCCTCCAGGCAAATCGTCGGCGTTGTGCGGGATGGGCCGAACACACGACAATGACTTCGTTCGTCGCATGGATCCACTGACCATCATCCTGTTCGTCGCCGGTGCGGCGCTGCTACCGCTCGGGGCCGAGTCGCTCGTGCGCGGCGCGGCGCGCATCGCGGTGTCGGTGGGCATTTCGCCCCTGGTGGTGGGGCTGACGGTGGTGGCGTTCGGCACGAGCGCCCCGGAGCTGGCGGTGAGCTTCTCCTCGGCGCTGACGGGCGATGCTGACGTGGCCGTGGGGAACGTGGTGGGGAGCAACATCATGAACGTGCTCTTCATCCTCGGCGTTTCGGCCCTGGTCGCGCCGCTCGTCGTCGCCCAGCAGCTCATCCGGCTCGACGTGCCTCTGATGATCGGCGCCAGCGTGTTGTTGTTCGCGTTCGCCCTCGGGGGGCGGGTGAGCACCATCGAGGGCGGCATCCTGTTCGCCGGGATCCTCGTCTACACGGTCTGGGCGATCTGGAAGAGCCGCAGGGAAAGCGGCGAGGTCGCCGCCGAGTACGAGCAGGAGTACGAGTACAGCCGCTCGCGAGGCGGCGTGGCGTCCGATCTCGCCCTGGTGGTCGTCGGCGTGGGGCTGCTCGTGCTCGGCTCGAAGTGGTTCGTCGATGGGGCGATCGAATTCGCGGAACTGCTGGGGGTGAGCGAGCTCGTCATCGGCCTCACCATCGTCGCGGCCGGGACGTCCATGCCCGAGGTCGCCACCTCCGTGATGGCGAGCATCCGCGGCGAGCGCGACATCGCCGTGGGCAACGTGGTGGGCAGCAACCTCTTCAATATCCTTGCCGTGCTGGGCCTCACCGCGCTGGTCGCCGACGGCGGCGTCGCCGTGGCTGATGCCGCCCTGCGCTTCGACATGCCCGTCATGCTCGCCGCCGCCGTCCTCTGCCTCCCCATCTTCGTGGGCGGCCGGATCAATCGCTGGGAGGGCGGGCTCTTCCTGGCCTACTACCTCGCCTACACGGTCTACCTGCTGCTCGATGCGTCGAGCCATGACGCCCTGGGGCCATACAGCACGATCATGCTCGGGTTCGTGGTGCCGGCCACCGTGATCACGCTCGCGATCGTGGCCTTCCGCACCATCCGCCGCGGCGAGGCGTTGCCGTCCTGAGGCGCCTCAGCGCTCCATGATCACCTGCCCCGCCTGCAACACCCGGTCGATGCGGATGACGATGGCGGCCCCCTTGCGCTCGGGGTCGCGGTCCAGTTCGAGCTGGATCGTGCGGTCCATCACCTGCTGGCGGACTTCGCCCTCGGTGAGCACGGTGGCCCGGCCGAACATCTTCCAGGCGGTGCGGGTCTTCGGGTTGCGATAGAGGACGCAGGCGCCCGGGTTTTCCTGGAAGTTGCGGAAAGTGGTGCCGAGCGCGCGCTCCCAGAAGGCAACGTGCTCGCCATCGAAGATCATGGCGCTGCCCTTGAAGGCGATGTCGGGCAGGCCGTCTTTGCCGGCGGAAGCCACCAGGACGGGTGCGCCATCGGCCATGGCTGTCTCGAAGGCAGCCTTCATCTCATCGGTCAGGGCGATCACAGGACACTCCGGAGGGATCTACGAGTGATTGGGAGCTTACCAGAAGTTCGAGCTTCGAGTGGCGTGCGAGCGCGCCAGCCGCGTGCCTCATGTTGACGCGGCCGCGGGGGCGGGCAAGACTCAGGCACTCACCACTACCGCTGGCGCCCGGCCGGGCCGGGTACACCTGACCATGAGGTATCCGCCGTGACCGAACCCTCACTCGAACAGCTGATCGACGTTTCCGCGCTGGAACGCTTTGTGAACGAGCACGTGCCGGGCGCGCCGGGCCCCATCGACGTGCAGAAGCACGTCGCCGGCTTCTCGAACGAGACGTTCTACGTCTCGCGCGGGGCCGAGCGCTGGGTGCTGCGCCGACCGCCCCGGGGACCACTGTTGCCGACCGCGCACGACGTGGTGCGGGAGTACCGCTACATCTCGGCGCTCCACGGGAAGGCGCGCGTTCCCCGGCCCATCGCCGTCTGCGAGGACACGAACGTGATCGGCGCGCCGTTCTACCTGATGGAGCGGATGGAGGGGACGGTGATCCGGGCGGAGATGCCGCCGGCCTACGACCACCCGGCCGGCCGTGCGAAGGTCGCCGAGGAGATGATCGATGCGCTGGTCGAACTCCACGCCGTTGACTTCGAGGCGGCCGGCATCGGCGGCAAGGGCGATACCTACCTGGAACGCCAGGTGGGCCGCTGGAGCAAGCAGTGGGAGCTCACCCAACCGCGCACGCGGCCGCTCCCCGGCCTCGATTCGGCGACGGTGTGGCTGCGCACCCGCATCCCCACTACCGAGGCCGTGAGCATCGTCCACGGCGACTACAAGCTCGACAACGTGATGTACGCGAACGATGAGCCGCGCCTCATCGCCATCTTCGACTGGGAGATGGCGACCATCGGCGACCCGTTGGCCGACCTCGGCTGGCTGCTTTCGAACTGGGGCGACCCCGGCGACCCGCCAACGGCGAAGCGGCTGAACGAAGGGCCGCGGGTGACCGAGCTCGAAGGCTTCCCGGGCGTCGATGAGATGGCCGCGATGTACGAACGGAAGAGCGGCCGCTCGATGAAGCACTTCGCCTTCTACCACGTTCTCGCCGTCTACAAGCTGGCGATCATCCTCGAGGGGCTGTACATGCACTACCTCGAAAAGACCGCCTCGAACCCCGCCAGCGCCGAGTTCGAGTGGTACGTGCCGGTGCTGGTCGACCGCATGCACCGGCTGATGGGGGAATAGGGCCATGCGCAAGCGGATAGCCCTCTCGGTGCCGTTCGAGGCGTTTTCGCTGGGCGAGCACGCCGAGCTCGCCAGGGAGGCGGAGCGGCTCGGCTATCCGGACGCGTGGTCGTTCGAGGTGGATGGCACCGATTGCTTCACGCCGCTTGCGGTGATCGGCGGCGCCACGGGGATGCGGCTGGGCACGGCCATCGCGAACGTCTACACGCGCGGGCCGGCCACCCTGGCACAGTCCGCCGCCAGCCTGGCCGAAGTCGCCCCCGGGCGGTTCGAGCTGGGCATCGGCTCCGGTTCGCAGCCCATCGTGGAGATGTGGAACAGCGGCAGCTTCACCAAGCCGGCCACCCGCGTTCGCGAGATGGTGCAGTTCCTGCGCCAGGCGCTCGCCGGCGAGCGCGTTGTGTTCTACGGCCAGACGTTCCACGTCGATGGGTTCCGGCTCTCCCGGCCGGTGCCGCAGCCGGTGCCCATCCACGTGGCCGCGCTGCGCGAGGGCATGCTGAAAGTCGCGGGCGAGGTCGCCGACGGCGCGATCATCAACTGGCTTTCGGCCGAGGACTGCAAGCAGTCGGTGGCGGTGGTGCGCGAGGCCGCCCGCGCCGCGGGGCGCGATCCGGAGAGCATCGAGATTACCGCCCGCCTGATGGTGAACATCGACCCGCCAACGCCGGACGCCGACCTCGGCCGGCGGCGGCTCATCAACGCCTACCTCAACGTGCCCGTGTACCGCTCGTTCCACGAATGGCTGGGCCGGGGCGACGCGCTCAAGGGGATGTGGGACGCGTGGGAGGCTGGAGACCGGAAGGGGGCGGTGGCCGCCATCCCGGACCAGGTTGTGAGCGACCTGGTGGTCCACGGCACCGCCGAAGAACGGAACGCGCACGTGCAGCGGTACCTGGAAGCCGGAGTCGACACGGCGTTCTTGAACTGGTTCAGCGTGAACCCCGACCCGGCTGTGCGGCGGGAACTGACGCTGAAGGCGATGCGCGAAATGGCTCCCGCTGCCGTGGGATGAGCGGGCAGCTCAGGGGAGGCGGTTGACCGGGCGGAGGAAGAGGACGGCGAACAGGCCGATGACCGTCGCGATGGCCGCGCTCGAAAAGAGCGTGACCTGCGGCCCCCAGAGGCTCGCCTGGATGCCCGCCTGCGCGTAGCCGACCGGGATGCTCGCGCTGAACGAGAGGCCGTACATGCTCATCACGCGGCCCATCATCTGGCGGTCGGTGTTCTCCTGGAGCAGGGCGACCGCGAAATTGATGAAGATGGCCGGGCCCACGATGCCCGCCACGAACGCCAGCGTCATCGAGAGCGCCAGCGATGAGCTGAGGCCGTAGAGTGCCCAGAGGCCGCCGCCAAACAGCACCGAGCCCGTGAGCAGCCGGCCGCGGTGGCGCGTGCGGAACATGCTCATCAGGAACGAGCCGAAGACGATGCCCGCGCCGAGGGAGCCCCAGAGAAGCCCGACGAACTTGTCGGATGCCTCGAACACGTCTTCCACCATCAGGACGACCGTCACCGCGAAGGGGCCCATCAGGAAGACGCCCGGGATGGTGCCCAGCGCGAGAATGCCGAGCAGCGAACTGTTCCGGCGGACGTAGCGGATGCCCTCGGCGAGATCGTGGCGGACGCTGCGGCCGGTAGGGGTTGGCACGTCCGTGGCGATGCGCCCGAACAGGAACGCGGCGACGGCCAGCATCAGCACTTCGGCGGCGAACGCGAGGGTCAGGCCGAACTCATCGGAGAGCACGCCGCCGAGGCTGGGGCCCCCGAACTGGAGCGTGGCCATGAACGCCATCGTGCCCCAGATGGCCCCGTTCTGAATCTGGGACACGTGCAGGATCTGCGGCATCATGCTCTGGCGGGCCGGGTTGGTGAAGGCGCCCGCGCTACCGACGATGGCGGCGAGGATGAAGACCGGCCAGATGACACTCGCTTCGAACCCGGCGAGGGCCACGTAGACCAGCGAGACCGCGGCCGCCACGGTGTACGTCCGAACCAGGATCCGGCGGCGCTCGACCCGGTCGGCCATGACACCGCCGAAGAGGGCCAGGATCGCCCCGGGGAGCGTCTGGCAGATGAGGGCGGCCGCGATCGCGGCGGCGCGCTGGTCCTCGCCCACCCGGTCGCGGATGAAGAGCGGCACGGTGACCGCCTGGATGCCGACACCGGTGCCTGCCACGACCGATGCGAGCCACCAGACACGGTAGCCGGCGACGGTGAAGGGGTTTCGAGAGATGGCCGCATCCCCGGTGGCAGCGGGCGATGCGGCGAGGGCGTGGGGCAGCGCTTCCTCCGTCATGGCCGGGGAGTGTACCCCGCTTCGGCGAACGTTGCATGAGGCAACTTGCGGCAGGCGCTACGCGCTCTCCGCCTTCACCAGGTAGGCGATGCAGCCATCGAGCGAGGCCAGCAGGGGGTAATCCTCCTCCGGCACGTCGATCCCGGTGCGTTCGTGGATGCCGATGACGAAGTTGAGGAAGTCCATCGAGTCGATATCGAGCTGCTCGCGGAACTCCACATCGGGCTCGAGCTCCTCGAAGTCGGCCTCGGGCGTGATTTGCCGCAGGACGCTGAAGACGGTTTCGCGGGCCTGTTCTGCGTTCATAGGTGCTCCGGTTCCTGGAGGAGGCGGTTGATCGTGGCGACGAACACGCCCCCGCGGTGGCCGTCGCTCACGCGGTGGTCGGCGGCGAGCGTGGCCGTGATCACGGGGCGGACGCCCAGCATCCCGCCCTCGGCCCACGGCTTCTCGACGACCCGGCCGAAGCCAACGAGCGCGACCTGGGGCGGATAGATGACGCCGTAGACGAAGTCGACCCCGAGCTCGCCAAGATTGGTGACCGTGAGCGTGCTCGACGCCATCTCGGAGGCGCGGAGGCGGCCCGCGCGGGCGCGCTTCACCAGGTCGGCGAGGTCGCGCATCAGGTCGCCGAGCGGCTTGTTGCTCGCGTCGAGGATGGCCGGCGCGACGAGCCCGCCAGCTCGGAGCGAGATGGCCACGCCCAGGTTCACGGTCGAAGAGGGCTCGAAGCCGTTTTCGGTGTAGTGGCCGTTGACCTCTGGCACGTCGTGCGCCGCCACGGCGGTGGCCTTCAGCAGGAGCGCGCTATACAGGATGCGGTCCGTGACCGGGCGGCGGCGGTTCTCCTCGCGCAGCCAGGCCAGGGCGCGCGACATGTCGACGTCGATGCCCAGGTAGTAGTGCGGGATCTCGCGGTTGGCCCGCTCCATCAGCGCGGAGATGGGCTTCCGGCTCTGGATGCGCTTGAGTGCTTCGGGCGTAGGCTCCGCGGGTGCAGCCGGTGGCATGGGCGGCGCCGCCGGGGGTGCCAGGTGGTCGAGGTCGGCCGCGGTTATCGAACCGCCGGGGCCGGTGCCCTGCACGGTCGCGAGGTCGATGCCCCGCTCCTGGGCGATCCGGCGTGCGCGAGGCGACACCAGGAGCCGCCGGGGCGGCGGCGGCGCGGCGATGACAGGCGGAGGCGTGGGGGCGCGGCGAGCCGCGGCGTGCTCCACATCGGCGCGGGTGACCACCCCGCCCACGCCCGTGCCGGGGACGGCCGCAAGGTCAATGCCCAGCTCGCGCGCGAGGACCTTTGCCGTCGGCGTGGCGCGAGCCCCGGGCGGTGCTGGCGCCGGGGCCCCGGCCGCAGGTGCCGGTGTGGGGGCAGGCGCCGGTGGAGCGGGCACGGCCGCGGCGGCTCCGGCCGGTGTCACCAGCGCCAGGGGCGTGCCCACGGCCACCCGCTCGCCCTGCGGGACCAGGATCTGCTCGATGGTGCCGGTCTCGAAGATTTCGACCTCCATGTCGGCCTTGTCGGTCTCGATCTCGACGACGATGTCGCCGCGCCGCACCGGATCGCCCGGCTTCACGAGCCAGCGGGTGACCGTCCCCTCGGTCATGTCGGCGCCAAGCGAGGGCATCAGGAACTCAGCCATTGCGGCCCAACACCTTCAGGCCGGCGGCGACGATGCGTTCGACGCTCGGGAGGGCTGCGTCCTCCATGTGCTTCGAGTACGGCACCGGCACTTCCGCGGTGCAGACACGTTCGACCGGGGCGTCGAGCTCGTAGAGGGCCTGCTCCATGATGCGGGCCATGATCTCGGCGGCGATGCCTCCGCTGCGCCAGCCCTCGTCGACGATGACGACCCGGTGATTGCGGCGGACCGAGGCGACAATGCTCTCCGTATCGAGCGGGCGGAGGATGCGCAGGTCGAGCACCTCGGCCGAGATGCCCTGAGATTCGAGCGAGGCCGCGGCCTCGAGCGTCTTCGGCACGGAGCCCCCGTAGGTGATGAGCGCGACGTCGCCGCCCGGGCGGAGAACCTTCGCGCGGGCGATCTCGACCGCCCCGGCATCGGCGGGCAGTTCGCCCTCCAGGTTGTAGAGCAGGGCGTTTTCGAAGATCAGCACGGGGTCGGGGTCCTGGAGCGCGGTCCAGAGCATGCCCCGCGCATCTTCGAGGGTGCCCGGAGTGAGGACCTTGATCCCCGGGATGTGGGCATACCAGCCTTCGAGGCTGTGGGAGTGTTGCGCTGCCAGCTGCCGCCCCCCGCCGGTGGCCATGCGGATGACCAGCGGCACGTTGAACTGGCCGCCGGACATGTGGAGGATGGTCGCCGCGTTGTTCATGATCTGGTCGAGGGCGAGCAGGCTGAAGTTGCAGGTCATCACTTCGACGATGGGGCGCATGCCGTTCATGGCGGCGCCAATGCCCGCGCCGGTGAATGCTGACTCGGAGAGGGGCGTATCGCGTATGCGCTCGGGGCCGAACTCGGCGAGGAGGCCCTTGCTCACGGCGAAGCAGCCACCGTAGTCGCCGACATCCTCGCCCATCAGGAAGACCCGCGGGTCGCGCTGCATTGCCTCGCGGATGG
This sequence comes from uncultured Anaerolineaceae bacterium, assembly GCA_964507025.1. Classification (GTDB taxonomy): domain Bacteria; phylum Chloroflexota; class Dehalococcoidia; order Tepidiformales; family Tepidiformaceae; genus Amarobacter. Next base: position 5,939 of record CAZDOK010000008.1, on the reverse strand, counting down.
CTGCCCGGATCGCCTCGCGGTAGGTGGTCGTCACGGTCGCGGTCATGGTGTCACCGCCTCGGAGTAGACCCACCGCTCCAGGTCGGTGAGCGGTTCGAGTGTACCGGCATCGGCAAACGCAACCGCGTCATCGATCTCGGCCACCACCTCGGCGTCCATTTGTTCGAAGGCAGCGTCATCGAGGGTGCCGGCTTCTTTCAGTGCGGCGCTGAGGGTGACGATAGGGTCGCGCGCCTTCCAGCGTTCGACTTCGTCCTTCGAGCGGTAGAGCTCGGGGTCGTACATGGAGTGCGCCCGGAAGCGGTAGGTCTGGATTTCGAGGAAGCACGGCCCACCGCCCGCGCGCATGGCCGTGACGGCGCGGCGCGCGGCATCCTCGACGGCGTTCACGTCCATGCCGTCGACGGTCCAGGCGGGCATCTCGTATCCGGCGGCGCGGACCGCGAGGTTGGTCTCGGCGTGGGATCGCTTGAGGGCGGTGCCCATGGCGTAGCGGTTGTTCTCGCAACAGAACAGCACGGGCAGGTCCCACAGCGCCGCGAGGTTCATCGACTCGTGGAACTCGCCCTCGGCCATGGCGCCCTCGCCGAAGAAGCAGGCGGTCACCCGCGGCCTGTCCTGCATCTTGTCGCCCAGGGCGAGCCCCACCGCCAGGGGCAGCCCACCACCCACGATGGCGTTGCCGCCGTAGAAGTTGGTGGCCGCGTCGAAGATGTGCATCGAGCCGCCGCGCCCGCGGGAGACACCCTCGACCTTGCCGAACATCTCGGCCATGAGGGCCCGGGCGGAGATGCCGCGAGCGAGCGCGTGGCCGTGCTCGCGGTAGGTCGCGACGACGGCGTCGTCGGGTTCGAGCGCCTGCATGATGCCGACCGCGCTCGCCTCCTCGCCGATGTAGAGATGGAGGAAGCCCCGGATCTTCGTGGCGCTGTACAACTCGACGCAGCGTTCCTCGAAGCGCCGGATGCGGAGCATCTCGCGCAGGAGGTGCAGCTGGTGCGCGGGGTCGAAGCTCATGCCGGTCCCTCCAGGGTCGAGAGGTCGCCCTCGGGGAGGCCCAGTTCGCGCGCCTTGAGCAGGCGGCGCATGATCTTGCCGCTCCGGGTGCGGGGCAGGTCGGCGGCGAAGGCGATCTCCTTGGGCGCCACGGCGGTCCCCAGGCGCTTGCGGGCGAACCCGAGGATATCGAGCCGAAGCTCCTCCGATGGTTCGTGGCCAGGCTTGAGCGCGACGAAGGCTTTGACGATCTCGCCGGCCACCGGGTCGGGCTTGCCGATGACGCCGGCTTCGGCGACGGCCGGGTGCTCCATGATCGCGCTTTCGACTTCGAACGGGCCGATGAGGTGGCCGGCCGACTTGATGACGTCGTCGGCGCGGCCGACGAACCAGAAGTAGCCGTCCTGGTCGATACGGGCCAGGTCGCCGGTGAGGTACCAGCCGCCGCGGAAACACTTGCGGTAGCGCTCCTCCTCGCCCAGGTAGCCGCGGAACATCGAGGGCCAGCCGGGACGGAGGGCGAGCTCGCCTTCCTCGCCGGGGGTATCGACCACGCGCACGGTGTCATCCTCGTGGCGCACGATGGCGGCCTCGATGCCGGGCAGTGGCTTGCCCATGGAGCCGGGGCGGATATCCATCGCGGCGTAGTTCGCGATCATGATCCCGCCCGTCTCGGTCTGCCACCAGTTGTCGTGGATGGGCAGGCCCAGGGCTTCGGCTCCCCAGGCCACGCCTTCGGGGTTGAGGGGCTCGCCCACGCTGCCGGCGAAGCGCAGGGCCGAGAGGTCGTACCCCCGCGGGAGCTCGGGGCCGGCCTTCATCAGCATGCGAATCGCGGTCGGGGCGGTGTACCAGACGGTCACGCGCTCGTCCTGGAGGATGGAGTACCAGCGCGCCGGGTCGTAATCGGCCTGGTCGACCACCATGGTGAGCCCGTGCGTGAGCGGCGAGATGATGCCGTAGGACGTGCCGGTCACCCAGCCGGGGTCGGCCGTGCACCAGAAGATGTCGGAGTCATGGAAGTCGAGCGCGATCCGGCCGGTGGCCCAGTGGGCGACGACGGCTTCGTGGACGTGCATGGCCCCCTTGGGTTTGCCGGTGGTGCCGCTGGTGAAGTGGAGCAGGGCCAGGTCTTCGGGCGCCGTCTCGGGGATGGCGAACTGGTCGCTCGCGATGGTCAGGGCGCTCTGGAACGAGTAGGCGTCGTCGCCCGGGTCACCCGGTTCGCCGATGAAGAAGACGTGCTGGAGGTCCGGGAGCGACTCGCGGATCTGCGCGACCTTGCGCCTGTACAGCATGGGCGTGGTGATGAGCACCTTCCCCCGCCCGATCGACATGCGCTGGTGGATGGGCTCGGGGCCGAATGCCGAGAAGAGCGGGCAGAACACGCTGCGGTTCTTGAGCGTCCCGAGCGCGGCCACGTACAGCTCCGGCAGGCGTTCGGAGAGCGCGAAGACCGTGTCGCCGGGCCCCACGTCGAAATCGCGCAGCACGTTCGCGAAGCTATCGCTATCGGCCTTCAGCTCGTGGTACGAGATGTCGCGGCGCTCGCCCTTGCGGCCCAGCCAGCGGATGGCGATCCGGTCGCCGCGCCCGGCTTCGACGTGGCGGTCGACGGCCAGGTAGGCGATGTTGATGTTCCCTTCGGGGCCGACCAGCTCGCGGCGGGCGGCTTCCCAGCTGAAGGTGGCCGCGCCGGCGGCGTAGTCGGCCAGGTTGGGCGGCAGCCGCAGCATCTCCGGCGTCTTCCGGATTGGCGGCCAGTTCATGGCGCTCTCTGGCATGGCACCTCCGCGATGCGCCGGTGCGATCGCGGCTACAGGGTGCCAGAGACACGCCAGCCCTCCAACGGCCGAGGGGCCGGGGGTAAAGGTGCCAGCCGGCCAAACTCCCCCTGGTCGCTCAGGACTGCGGCGGCCGCCGGAAGAGCCCTTCCTGGGCGACGCTCGCGACGCGGACGCCCTCGCGGTTGTACATGCCGGCGAACATCAGGCCGCGAGCGGCATGGGCGGCCGGGCTCTCGCTGGCGTACAGGATCCAGTCGTCGAAGCGTGGCGGGCGATGGAACCACATCGCGTGGTCGAGGCTGGCCGAGGCGCCCCCCGGCTGCCAGATGCCGTAGTGATGGGCCACCGTGGCGACGAGACCGCTATCGCTCAGGTAGACCATCGCCGCGGCATGGATGAGCGGGTCCTCCGGGAGCGGGGCCATCATCCGGCCCCAGACCATGCGCGCCGGGAGGCGGCCATCGCCGTCCCGCTCGTGGGTGGGGCGCGCCGCCGCGCGGAGGTCGATCGGGTGGTTCATCCGGCGGCGCATCCGCTCGACCATGCCGGGCGGGATGTTGGCCATGCGCGGCATGGCGATGGACGCCCACCACGATTCGCACGCTTCCGGTTCCGGCGCCGCGGGGATGGGCGCCTGGTGGGAGATGCCCTCTTCCGGCGCGACGAAGCTCACCGACGCCTCGAAGATGGTGTGGCCCGCCTGGAGCGCCGTCACCCGCCGGGTGAGGAAGTTGCGGCCCTCGCGTACCCGTTCAACGGTGTAGTCGATCGGCTCCTTCGGCTGGCCGGCCCGGAGGAAGTAAGCGTGGAGCGAGTGGATCGAGCCGAAGCTGACCGTGCGCCCGGCGGCGACCACGGACTGGGCGAGGACGAGCCCGCCGAAGAGGCGGCCTTCTTCCTGACCGGGTTCGCCGCGGAAGTGGTCGTAGTCGGCGGGCTTGAGGTCGAGCTGGCGGAGGAGGAAGGCGACGGCCTTATCCGGCGAATCCTGTGCGGGTTCGGTCATGCGGGAGGGTCTTTTCTTGCGTCCACGCGGCATTGCCGTCGCGGCGCGTGGGATATGTGCAGCCAGCATAGCCCGAGGGGTGCTCAGGCGCACCGGCACATCCCCGCGTGGGCGGGCCTTTCTTCAGCCCCGCAACGGGAAGATGGCGAACGTGCCCAGCGCCTTGGCGACCAGCCGGTCGCCGTTGCGCACCTCGGATTCCAGGAATGCGACGCGCTTACCCTTGTTGAGCACCTTCGTCTCGCACTCGAGCGTGCCGCCACGTACGCCAGCGATGTAGACCATCTTCAGTTCGATCGTCGCGCACGACTCGTCGTCTTCGAGGCGGGTGTAGAGGGCGGCGCCCATGCCGGTATCGGCCATGGAGTAGAGGACGCCGCCGTGGACGACGCCATGGGGGTTCATGTGGTCGGGCGTGACCTCGATGCGGGCGCGGCTCGCGCCATCTTCGCGCTCGTAGATATCGAGACCGATGAGTTGCTGGAACCCCATGGGGGGCTTTGATTCCTTCGCCATAGCGGGAGGGATACTACCGTGCCGGCGCGGAACGTGGAGCGTTCCGGTGCAGCGGCGGTCAGTACACGTCGCGGCGGTTGCCAACTTCGACAACGAGCACGAGCAGCACCCTGTCGTGGATCTCGTAGATAACGCGGTAGTCTCCAACCCGGATGCGGTACTGGTTTTCGAATCCGCGCATCTTGCGGACACCGGGCGGGCGGGGGTTTACCTCCAGCGCGTCGATCGCGGCGGAGACCCGGGGGCGCGCATGCCCGGGGAGCCGGGAAAGGTCTCGAAGTGCCCCTGGTGTGATGTCAACGCGATACGGCGTTCCCGCTCACAGGCCGAGATCGGCTTTCACCTTTTCCCACGGGATAGATTCGCCGGGCTCTGCCTTGGCGCGATCGAGTGCCGCGAGATCGTGCTCCATCTCCTTGTCCCAGAGCAGGCGCATGAAGAGTTCCAGGTCCTGAGGCGAGATGATGGCGGCGACCCGCTTGCCATCGCGTTCGACGACGACCACGTCGTCCCATTCGCCCATGGCCGCGACGGCGGCGGAAAGCGCCTCCGGGGTGTCGCAAATCACGCGTTCGGGGATGGGGCGGTCGTCGGGATCCATGGATGCAGGGTACCACAGGGGCCGATGGCTCAGGGCCCCGGGGTGGGCGTGCCGAGGGCGCCGTTGACCGCGTCGCGCGCCTGGCGGAAGAGGTCGAGGCTCTCGTCGAAACCCTTCGGGAGGAAGGCGAGGACGGTCGGCGCCGCATCGAGCAGGGCGGTGGCGACGCGTGACTCGTCGATGGTGTCGCGGAGGTCGGGTTCGGGGTAGCGGACGAGGACGATGAGGACGACCTGGCAGATGATGACGGCCTTGATGAAGCCGAAGGCGCCGCCGGAGAGGCGGTCGAGGACGCCCAGGTTGAGGATTTCGGCGGTGCGCTTGAGGAGGTGCGCGCCGACCTGCCCGAGGATGATCACCCCGGCGAAGATCGAGAGGAATGAAAGCACGGCGGCGAGGGTGTCGTTGGTGACGATCGGTTCGACCTTGGGGTACATGTCGTCGTAAAGGACGCCGGCGATGGGGATGGCGAGGACGACGGCGGCGATGGAGACGAGCTCGCGGATGAAGCCGTTGGAGTAGGCGCGCCAGGTGGAGAACCCGATGACGGCGAGGAGGACGAAATCGAGCCAGTTCACGTGGGGGTCAGGTTGGGGGGCTGGGCGGCAACGCTCAAGGGCGGCTGGTGGGTGGCCGGCCGGCTCGGCGCCCGATTGCCCACACGGCCACGTACCCCACCAGTACGCCACCGAAACCCAATCCAAGAACTCCGGCGAATGTGAAGAGTCGAGCCTCACCCGCGGGAATGTCCGGCGTCAGTTCCGGGGCCCGCGAGGCTATGTGCACGGCGATGACGAGCAGGCTCGCCCCGGCACTCAGGAGGTAAGCGCCAATCCTGCGCCAGGGTCTCCACGTCCACACTGCAGCGACCCAGGAAGGCGCCAGGAGGACCGCCCACAGCCCGACGACCATCGGCCCCGGCGGGTCCTCATCCGCCGCAACCAACGCGGCGGAGGCCAGGTTGCCGCTCACCCAGGCACACGCCAAGAGCCCGGCGGCCCGCCAGGGCAGACCGCCGGACCGGTTCGCAAGG
>CAZDOK010000007.1:0-162145 GCA_964507025.1 uncultured Anaerolineaceae bacterium | reverse complement strand
ATAGAGCTCCCCGCACTCCGCGCCGACGACCCCAATGTGGTGAAACTCGACCTGACCTTGCACCAGGTTTCGCCGCCAGCCGGATTCGAGATTACCGGGCGCCAGGTGACCGCAGTGGTCCGTGCCGACGGGACCGCCCGGCTCTTCGCCGAAGGTGTCACGCTCACCTCGCCGGACTTTTGGCCAATCAACATGGAGATCTACTCGATCAAGGATGGCCGCAACGCCGAGACGGTCGCCCCGGCTGGTGGTGGCCCGTCCGAACTTTCCGTCTACGACGCCAACGGGATCCACGTCTTGATCGAGCACGGAGCGCCCTCTTCGCGTCTCCAGCCTGTGCTCCGGGCGGCCTTCGTCGTTGGATCGGACTACGTGATCGTCAACGCGGGGCCTCTTCCGGTGGAAATCCTCACTGATCTCGTGGATCGATTCATTGCGGAGAATTCTCGATGAGGCAAGCACTGGGACTATTTGGAACGTTCTCTCGCGGGCTCGCGATTGGCCTGGTCGTTGGCGGGCTGCTGGTCATCGCCCTTACACCTGCGACAAGCTCCCGAGCTGACAACCCCTACTCTCCTGTGTGGATACTAAACGGGATATACGGGTCTGGCTGTTCAGACTGGAAGAACGATACGGGCTATTTCCCAGGCACCGAAATCCAGTACTTGACTAAGTGGTCCGGCAGGCCGGAATTTTGGGACCTGGCAACGGCCCATGCTTGTTGGCACAACGATGAAGTCTCTTCGGAGTGGTGGCGAGCGATCGACTACCCTGCTTATCAAGGGACGTATGTGGAGTACAAAACCTACATCAACGGACCCAACCTTGCGGAGGGAGTCAGTTTCTTTGCGGCGGGCGGTTGCCCAGGTGTGGGCGCCAACGTCTGGACACCAAACGGGGCATATGCTGGGCAGATGCATTACTGGCATGTTACTGCTCTGCCTAACGTCCTTGGAACGTACTGGGCGAATCACTACTACGGTGGTGGAGTCTCCCAGTCACAGCGGGCGATCGCTACAGTACTCGACCACGCCTCAGATTCATGCACCAACACCGGGGACCATCTCCATCAGGCCATTTACCAGGGAGGGTGGGCCCAGCCGAACAAGGAGGGTGCTGTCACCTGGGCGCCGTTTTCGTTTGGATGGTAACTAGCATGCATGGGGCCAATTTGGTCCCTGAATTTCAGCCACACGGCGTGCATCTCGTGGAGTTGGTGCGGCAGCGGTCCCTGAGTCTGCTCGCCGGTGCGCTCATCCTCGCTGCGTGCGTCAGTTGTGGTGATGCAACTGACACACGGCCAGTGACACGCGAAGAGGCTGAGCACGCGCTGGCCGATGTCGTGGCCATCGCCAGGTCGGGAAACTTCGATGCATTGTGTTCGTACCAGGGCGTGAACCAGGCGATGTGCGAGCGCCAGCTGGAGTTCGCGGGAGTCCCTGCTCCATCGACCGCACCTGCCGTAGCGGCGTCTCGTGAGCTCCGGGCTGACCCGCATCCCGGGCTCGTCCTTCGCCTGTGCGGGACGAAGGATTCCGGAGAGCAGTACGTCAGCGATCTCGCCGTTTGGCGGGTCGACAGAACCTCAATCACTGGTATACTTGGAATAATTACTCCGCGACATCGTGGTTATGGCAAAGCTAGCTGGTCAATTATTGGTTCAATAACGGTTCGTCTGGTGGTGCTCCAGTTGGCTCGGTGGCTACGCTTGGGAGTTCCCCGCCTTACGGCTGCGCTACCTCCGCCCATCTTCATCAGGACACAGGTACGCTGCACAGCGAAACATGGAATCCATATCTAGCATCAGAGGGGTGTCTGTACACGGGCGGCCAATCTCAGTCTCCTTGCCCACCATCATCCGGATACTCCTGGTACGCTGGGGATATGGCAGCTTCTAAGATCACTGATATCAACTATTTATATCTATCTATTCATTAGAGTCCGATACTTGAACATGCGGGAGGTGCCAAAATGGCAAAGGGGTTGATGCTGCTTGCGGCCATCGCTGCTGGAATCACGCTCGGAGCAACGTCGATCGTCATCGCCTTCCCATTGAGGAGCGACGACCCCGCAGAGCCGCCCGTGGGCGGGCAAACGCCCCCGATCCCGGTGCTGAACAGGTGGATACGGCCGGATACCGGAGTCTTCTGGAACTCCAATGGCCCTTGGGACAATCGCAACCTCCCGCCTGAAGAGAAGGCCGCGACGCCGTGGTTTGACCCGCGTTGGAGACCTTTCGGCCATTGCATGCGCGATGCGGGCTTCGAGACCCGCTCCGATCCCGGGAAGCCCTTGGATGAAGGCGACATCGGGAACATCATTTCCCGCCTGAACCGCGAGAACCCCGATTCGGCGAAGAACCGCGCTATCCGGCCCGGCGATTACTCCATGGGTGGGCTCACCGCTGTGTTTCTTGAGTGTGCCGATCGATGGCTTGCCATCACGCCGGACGAGTTCGCGAAGAACGGCATCCAGATGTTGGACCCAGGTGAGATTCCCGAGCCGTGAGCCAACGGCCGCCCACCCCCGCGAACGCCTCGTCCACCAGGCGGTGCACTTCTTCGTCCGCAAGGCTCGTCACGCGCCCGTCGTCGTACTCCCGCATCACCAGGTCCAGCATCCGCATCAGCCGCGGGTCGCGCTTTTCCAGGCCCTCCGCCTCGGCCGGCCGGTGCTTCTGCATCCACATCAGCAGCCCCGCCGCGCCGCTCTTATCGGTGATGGCCACCCCGGGCGGCCGGTTCAGCAGCCGCGTCGTGTCGAACGGGTTGTAGATCTCCTCGTCCTTGATCATCCCGTCCGCGTGGATCCCCGCCCGGGTGACGTTGAAGTTGTCGCCGACGAATGGCAGCCGCTGGTCCACCACCTCGCCGATCTCCCGGTAGTAGTCCGCGATCTCGCTGATGACGGTCGTGTCCATCCCGTGCGTCCCGCCGGTCAGCCCGATGAGCCAGAACACCAGCGCCTCGATTGGCGTGTTCCCGCTCCGTTCGCCGATGCCCAGCAGCGTCCCGTTGTTCGAACTCGCGCCATACAGCCACGCCGCCACGGCGTTCGGGATGATCGCGTTCAGGTCGTTCTGCCCGTGGAACTCCAGCGCCTCGGATGGAACCCCGCCTTCGGTCTTCAGCAGGTGTGTCAGCCGGGGGATGCCGCGGGGCAGGGCCGCGTGCGGGTCGGGCACGCCCACGCCCATGGTGTCGGGGTAGCGCACCTTCACCTGGATGCCCGCCTGCCGCCCGCGCTCCATCAACGCCTGCACGAACGGCAGCACCACGCCATGGAAGTCCGCCCGGGTGCTGTCCTCGATGTGGCAGCGCGGGACCACGCCATCCGCCAGCGCCGCGTCGACCACCTCCAGGTAGCCCGCGATCACCGCCTCCCGCGTCGAGTTCAGCTTCTTGAAGATGTGGTAGTCGGAGATCGAGGTGAGGATGCCCGTCTCTTTCAGCCCCGCCGCCCGCACGAGCTGGTAGTCGGCCATCGTCCCGCGGATCCACCCGGTGATCTCCGGGAAGCGGTAGCCCAGCTCCTGGCAGCGCTCCACCGCCTCGCGGTCCTTCTTTGTATACAGGAAGAATTCCGACTGCCGGATCATGCCCTGCGGCCCGCCCAGGCGGTGGAGCAGTTCGTACAGGTGGACGATCTGCTCCACGGTGTACGGCGCCCGGCTCTGCTGCCCGTCGCGGAAGGTCGTATCCGTGATCCAGATGCGCTCCGGCGGGTCCAGGGGCACCGGTTCACGTTCGAACTGGACCAGTGGCGGCAGCGTATAGGGGAAGGCGTCGCGGAAGTAGTCCGGGCCGTCCTTCGAGGTGTGCGCGCTCGCGTTCGCGTAGGTGAGCCATCCTGGTGCCATGGTTCCGAGGTCCTCCGTCCCGGGTTGATGATTGTATACAATCACTTTCTGACCCCCGCGACTACTCCCCAAATGCCAATATCGCCGGGCCGAGGTATAGCCTGGCCCATCCCCGAGACGTGGCCGTCCCGCGCCGGACTCTCTAGACTCCGCCAAATGTTAGAAACCCAACCTCTCGTCATCGAGGAACGGCGCGGATCAGTCGTTTGCCTCGCCCTGAACCGCCCCGAACGCCACCACGCCCTCAACAACGCCCTCAGCGACCAGCTCGGCGACGCCATCCTCCGCGCCGCCGAGGACCCGGAGGTTGCCGTCCTCATCCTCACCGGCACCGGCGACAAGGCCTTCTGCGCCGGCGGCGACATGCTCGAAATGAGCGGCGTCGAGGGCGGCCAGGAGGCGCGCTCGCGCAGCGCCGGCGGACTCTTCGGCGTCCTCGCGAAGACGCCCCAGCCCGTCATCGCCGCCGTCAACGGCTACTGCTTCGGCGGCGGCGCCCGGCTCGCGATCGGCTGCGACATCCGCATGGCATCCACCACCGCCAGCTTCCGCCTTCCTGGTTCCGAGTACGGCCTTGTCGTCGCCGCTGCCTCGCTTCCGCGCCTCGTCGGCGCTGCCCGCGCAAAGGAGCTGATCTTCACCGCCCGCAAGTTCGATGCCCGCGAAGCCTTTGAGTACGGGCTCGTGACTTCGCTCCACGAACCGCAAGCCCTCATGGATGCCGCCTGGTCCATGGCCGAGACCATTGCGAGCATGTCGCGTTCCGCCGTCCAGGAGGCCAAGCGGGTCATCGATGTGGCTACGCTCTCCGACGAGGCCCGACACATGGAGGACGATGCCAACCGGCGCCTGCGCGGCAGCCCCGAGCAGGTCGAGCGCTTCCGCGATGCCACGCGCCGCGTGACGGGCCGCTAGATAAGGGAGACAGCCGATGCCAGGCCCGCTTTCAGGGATCCGCGTACTCGACTTCACGTGGGCGCTCGCCGGCCCCTACGGCGTCATGATCCTCGCCGACCTCGGCGCCGAGGTCTGGAAGATCGAGACCGCGCACCAGAACGAGACGCGCCGTGGCAGCGGCCCCTACGTGCACGGCGTCAGCACCTACTTCTTCTCCGTGAACCGCGGCAAGAAGAGCGTCATGCTCGACCTCAAGGCGCCGGAAGCGAAGGAGATCGTCTACCGTGCCGTGGCCCAGGTGGATGTCCTCACCGAGAACTTCTCCCCCGGCACCATGGACGACCTCGGCTTCGGCTACGAGAAGATGCGCGAGGTCAACCCCAGGCTCATCTACGCATCCACCTCTGGCTTCGGACACACCGGTCCGTACCGCGAAAGAGGTGCCGTTGACGCCATAGTCCAGGGCATGGGCGGCGTGATGAGCATGACCGGCCACGCGGGCGGTCCCCCGGCCCGCACTGGCTACTCCATCGGCGACATGGGGGCCGGCATGTTCACGGCGATCGGCGTGCTCTCCGCACTCGTCGAGCGCGACCGATCCGGCCTGGGCCAGCACGTCGACGTGGCCATGCTCGATGCCCAGGTGGCCCTCATGGAAAACGCCATCGTGCGCTACACCGCCACCGGCGAAGTTCAGGGTCCCGTCGGCTTCCGCCACCCCCTGAGCACTCCCCACCAGGCATTCCCCGCCAGCGACGGCTGGGTGGTTGTCGCCAACGTAAAGGACCACAACTGGCCACTCTTCTGCGCGACCATCGGCTGCGACGAACTGGCTGCCGACGAGCGGTTCGCGACCAACGCGGGGCGGACCCGCAACTATGCCGAACTCGAGCCCATCCTCTTCGAGGCGTTTCGCCGCAAATCCAGGGCCGAGTGGCAGGAGTTACTCAGCCCCATCGCGCTCATCGGCCCGATGAACCGCGTCGATGACGTCGTGACCGACCCCCAGGTCGCGGCCCGCGAAATGCTTGTCGACCTCCCGACCTGGACAGGCGGCTCCCTCCGCGTGTCGAACACTCCGGTCAAACTCTCGCGTACGCCCGGCGGTGCCACGCGCGGCGCTGCGAAGCCCGGCGAGCACGCACGTGAGATTCTCGGGACCCTCGGTTACTCATCCGAGGAAATCACCCACCTGATGGAGGCCGGTGCTGTTGGCCAACTGCGCGACTGATGGGCGGCGGTATACTCCTGCTGTGTGGCACCTTAACCCGTTTCAGATTGGCGAACGTGCGGCGACCCAACCGGAATACACCGAGGGCCAGGTGCGCGACCGCCGCGCCTCAGCGCGTCCCCTCCTGCCCTGGGAGACACTGGCGATTCTGGCGGCCCTGGGCGCGCTCGTCCTGTTCTTCCTCGGCAGCATCGCCTGGCGCATCTTCACCTGATCCGCCCCGCGTCCATGGACCGGTGGCTCGACACCGGTGGTAGGCTCATATCGATGTGGCCCTTTCACCGGATTCCCCACGACGAATTGCACACCTCCCACCTCGAGTTCGCCGAGGGCCAGGCACGGGATCGCCGCGAAGCCACCGGCCGCACGTTGCGCTGGGAGACGATCCTCATCCTCGCCGGCCTCGGCGCGCTCCTGGCGGTTTCGATCGGCAGCGTGGCCTGGCGGGCACTGACCTGAGCCGGCCGCACTAACCGCTCGTGCTAGCCTGATCGCACCACAGCGGCTCCCGGCCTGCTACTGTTCCGTCATGGCTCTCCCCCACCTCGTTGTCACCATGGGCGACCCCTCCGGCATCGGGCCCGAGGTCGTCGCCAAAGCCCTGGCTGACTCCGAAGTCCACGGCCTCGCCAGTGTCACCGTCATTGGCGATCGCAGCCTCCTCGGCTTGTGGACCGAAAAGCTGAACATAACGATCGAAGCCGACGTCCTGGAGACTCACCCCTCGCCAGCGGGCGGCTACCCGGTGGGCGAGCTCTCCCCCGCTTCGGCCCGCGCCGCCCACGGGTGGATCGAGCACGCCGCCCGCATGTGTCTCTCGGGCGAAGCCGGCGCGATGGTCACCGCCCCGGTAAACAAGGAAGCCTTCCAGGTCGCCGGCATCGCCGATACCGGCCACCAGGAAGTCCTCCAGCGGCTCAGTGGAGCCCCCCACGTCGCCACCATGCTCGTCTCGGGCAACCTCCGCTGCATGCACCTCTCCACGCACAAGCCCCTGCGCGACGCCTGCGCCTACGTCACGCGCGAGAACGTCCTGCGGGCCATCCGCCTCACCAACCATCACTTCGTCCGCTGGGGATTCGAACGCCCGCGGATAGCCGTCGCCGCGCTCAACCCTCACGCCAGCGACAACGGCCTTATCGGCCGCGAGGAGCTCGACGAGATCGCGCCCGCCGTTGCCGATGCCCGCGCTCACGGCATCGATGCAACCGGGCCCCATCCCGCCGACTCCGTCTTCAACCACGCCATCGCCGGGCGCTACGACGTGGTCGTCGTCATGTACCACGACCAGGGCCACATCGCGATCAAGGTCCACGGCTTCGAGCAGAGCGTCAGCGTGAACCTCGGCCTCCCCTTCGTCCGCACCTCGGTCGACCACGGAACCGCCTTCGATATCGCCGGTAAGGGCATCGCCGACGCCACCAGCATGGTCGAGGCCATCCGGCTTGCCGCCTCGCTCGCGACGGGTTCGCGCCTGGCCTGATGTGTTGTGCGGCGGTGCCCTACGTACTACCCTACATCCATGAAGAAGACGAGTGTCTACCTGTCTGACGAGGATCGGGAGCGGCTTGCCCGGCTCGCTGAGCGCGAGGGCAAGTCGCAGGCGCTCGTCCTCCGCGAGGCCCTCGCCCTGTACGACGCCTCCCACCCGGACAGGGACTTCGAGATTTTCAACATCGAGGTGGATCCGGAGGCGCCCGGCCTCCCGCATTTCGAGACTCCTCAGGAGTTCCAGGACTGGCTTGATACCGAGGGGCTCAAGGGCTTCGGCGACGATAGCTTCGGTGACGAGCCGCTCCCTTGACGCTGGTCGTTGACACGAGCCCAATTCTCGCGCAGATCGAGCCGGCGGACCCGCTTGCCCGGGCCGCCGCCAGGGTGCTGGCAACGGAACGGTCGACGCCGGTAATGCCGCTCACGGTTGCCGCTGAACTCGATTACATGCTCGCTGCGCGTGGCGGCCCATCAGCCAATCGCTCACTCCTCCGCGACCTCGCATCCAGCCGCTTTACCGTCCCCGGGCTCGAACCGGAAGACTTTGCCACGATCCAGGCGCTGAACGAGCGGTACCGCGATCTCAACGTCGGACTGACTGACCTCTCCATCGTCATCCTCGCCGCGCGCTACAAAACCAACCGCATCCTCACCTTCGATCACCGCCACTTCCGCCTCATGCGCCCCCTCCAGGGCGGTTCGTTCACCCTTCTCCCCTTCGATGAACCACCCTCGTGAACTCTGGTACAATCTCCGTGTGCCCAGCCAGTTCACTTCCCCGGTGATACCAACCCCGCGTCAATCACGCGGGGCTGCCATTTAGCGCGCCTTTCCTCCGCTACTTCCCTGTTCGCACCCGCACCGTACCCTCGTGATAGGAAAGGACTTCCCGCGCCATGCCAACCGACCGCGTCCAGCTCTACGACACCACCCTCCGCGATGGCTCCCAGATGGAGGGCATCTCGCTCTCTGTCGAGGACAAGATCCGCATCACGAAGAAGCTGGATGAGCTCGGCCTGGAGTGGATCGAGGGGGGCTTCCCTGGCTCGAACCCGAAGGATGCCGAGTACTTCCGCCGCCTCCGGGATGTGAACCTTCGCAACGCGAAGGTCAGCGCCTTCGGCGGCACCCGGAAACCGAATATCACCTGCGAAACCGACGCCAACATCCAGAGCCTGGTTGCGGCCGAGACCCCCGGTATCACCCTCGTCGGCAAGGCCAGCATGTACCAGGTCCGCGAAATCCTCGAAACCAGCGCCGAGGAAAACCTGGCGATGATCGCCGACACCGTCTCCTACTTCAAGAAGCTCGGCAAGACCGTCTTCTTCGATGCCGAGCACTTCTTCGACGGCTTCTTCGATGACCCCGACTACTCGCTCCAGTGTCTCGCCACCGCCGCCCGCGCGGGGGCCGATGCCCTCGTGCTCTGCGATACCAACGGCGGCATGACCACCCGCGCCATGCTCGAGGCGATCGAGCGCGTCCAGCAACGCGTGAACGATACCCGCCTTGGCATCCACCTCCACAACGACGCCGGCCTGGCGGTCGCGAACTCGCTGCACGCGGTCGAAGCCGGTGTCTGGCAGGTCCAGGGCTGCGTCAACGGCTACGGCGAACGCTGTGGCAACGCCGACATCCTCACGATCCTCGCCAACCTCAAGGTGAAAATGGGCATCAACGTCGTCGAGGATGAGCAGCTCGCACGCCTTACCGAGGTCGCGAACTACGTCTCCGAGCTCGCGAACATGGTCCCCAACCCCCAGGCGCCCTACGTCGGCGCCTCCGCCTTCGCCCACAAGGCCGGTTACCACGTCGCCGGCATGATGAAGGACGAGCGCGCCTATCAGCACATCGACCCCGCCCTGGTCGGCAACTCCTCCCGCGTCCTCGTGTCCGAGCTCTCCGGCCAGCGTAACCTGATCATGAAACTCCAGGAGATGGGCATCGAATTCCCTCTCTCCCAGGACGAGGTCAAGAAGCTCCTCGAAGTTGTGAAGGAGAAGGAGAGCCAGGGTTACCAGTACGAAGGCGCCGAGGCCAGCTTCGAGATGCTGGTCCGCCGCAGTCTCCCCGGCTACAGGGCGCCTTTCGAGCTCGAGGACTTCGTCATCGTCGAGCGCCGGCGCCGCAGCCACGACCAGTCGCAGCTCAACGAGATGCTCGCCGAGGCGATGGTCAAGGTTGTCGTCGATGGCGTGATGCACCACACCGCCCACGAAGGCAACGGCCCCGTGAACGCCCTCGACGGCGCCATCCGCAAGGCGCTCGTCCAGGTCTATCCGCAGCTCGAACAGGTCAAGCTCGTCGACTACAAGGTGCGCATCCTCGATAGCCAGTCGGCCACCGGCGCCCGCGTGCGGGTCCTCATCGAAAGCACCGATGGGAACCGCTACTGGACCACCGTCGGCTCGTCGACCGACATCATCGAGGCTTCGTGGCTCGCGCTCGCCGATGCGCTCGAATTCGCCCTGAACGTCGAGCGCTGACGATCGATCGGCTACCCTTGCGGCCATGATCCTCGTCCTCTTCGGCGCCAACGAGCTCGCCATGCGCCGCCGCATCCAGGAACTGAAGCATGAGGCGGATGGCGGCACGGGCATGCTCCTCACCAACCAGGTCGAGGTCGATGGCCGCGACGCGAAGCCCCACGAGATCCTTGGCCCGGCCATGTCGCCGCCGTTCCTGGCGCCAAAACGGCTGGTCATCGTCGAACACCTCCTCGAACGCTTCGAAGCGCGCGGCGGCCCCAGGGGAACCCGCGCGCTCGGCCCCTGGGACGAATTCGCCGCAAGCCTTGCGGCCGGCATCCCCGAGACCACCACGCTCGTGTTCCTGGGACAGCCCTTCCTCGCCCAGGGCCAGCCTCGCCTGGTCACCCGCTCGAACCCGCTGATCGCCCGCCTCAAGGACATCCCCGGAGCCGTCATCGAGGAGCACCCCGAGATCAAGGGCAAGGAGCTCGAGCGCTACATTCGCGACGAGGCGAACCTCAGGGGCGTGCGCTTCCGTGCTGGCCAGCCCCCGCGCGAGAAGCTCGAACCGTGGGAAGAGCCCCCACCCGAAGCGGACCCCGCCGTACTCCTCGCCAACCTCCTCCAGGGCGATACCCTCCGCATCGCCAATGAGCTCGACAAGCTCGCACTCTGGGCCAACGGCGCCCAGGTCGACGTGCTCGATGTGCAGCGCGTCTGCGCCGGCGACCGCGAGCCCAACCGCTTCGCCCTCATCGACTCGCTGATGGATGGGAACCTGGCGACCGCGCTCGAAATGCTCGCCCGGCTCCGCCGCGAAGGCGAAAACGCCCAGGCCCTGCTCGCGACCATCACCGACCGCTACCGGGTCCTGGCCCAGCTCGTCGACCTGCTCCAGGAAGACGCTCAGGAGGCCGATATCGTTCGGGTGCTTGGCAACGCCGGCAAGTACGAAGGCCTCCGCCGGGCGGCCATCGATCGCGCCCGGCGCCATGGCCCCCGGAAGCTCCGGTTCGCCTACGAGTACCTGGTCGAGGCCGACCGGACGAACAAGCTCGGCGAGGTCGACGAAGACCTCACTATAGAGATCCTGATGATGAAGCTGTGCGCGCTGGCTCCTGCGGGCGCCGGCTCCCGGCGCTAGCCGCTACTTGGCGCTCGCCCCCTGCCAGACCGGGTTGTAGCAGGCCACCCGGTGCGTCGCGCCCTCCGGTTGCAGCAGGCCCGGTGGCTCGTTGTTCCGGCACACGTTCATCACCTTCCCGCAACGGGGGATGAAGGCGCAACGCTCGGCTCGCTCGGTCATCTCGGGCGGGTGGCCCGGGATTTGGCGCAGGTGTTCATGTGCACCGTCCACCCGCGGCAGCGTCCCCAGGAGCGCGTGCGTGTAGGGGTGCAGCGGCGACTTCAGCATGTCCCGCACCCCGCCCGATTCCACCACCCGGCCGGCGTACATCACCGCCACCTCGTCCGCCATCTGCGCCACCACACCGAAGTCGTGGGTGATGAGGAGGATGGCCGTGCCCTTCTGCCTTCGAAGCTGATCGAGCTGATGCAGAATCTGCGCCTGGACCGTCACATCCAGCGCGCTCGTCGGTTCGTCCGCAACGATGACGTCGGGGTTCAATGCCGTCGCGATCCCGATCATCACCCGCTGGCACATCCCGCCCGAAAGTTGAAACGGGTACGACTTCGCCACCCGCGCCGGTTCGGCCAGCCCCACCTCGTACAGCACGTCGATGGCCCGGGCCTTCGCCTCCTTCTTGCTGATGGGCAGGTGGCTCGTGAGCATCTCAGCGACTTGCGTGCCGATGTCGATGACCGGGTTCAGGCCCGCGACCGGGTCCTGGAAGATCATAGCAATCCGCCGTCCCCTCAGCGGGCGCAGGTCTCGTTCGTCCAGTGCCAGCAGGTCAGTTCCATCGAACTCGATCCGCCCCGAGAGCACGTCCGCCTCCTGCGGCAGGAGCCGGAGAATCGACATCGCAACCGTCGATTTCCCGCAACCCGACTCGCCCACGACCGTCAGGACCTTGCCCCGCTCCAGGTCGAACGAGACGTCCTCGACGGCGTACGTCATCGCGTCGCGCGTGCGGTATCGGATGCTCAGGTTGCGGACGCTGATGATCGGTTCGGCCATGAAGAGTCCTCACGAGACCGGCTGGCCCCGTGCGCGGAGAGAAACGTTCAGGTCAGTCTAATCGCTCGGACGGAAAGAGGAGATGAACCGTCCCTGGATTTCCACGTTCTCCGGTGTCGTGTAAATCGGCTGCATCGTGCTGTTCGCCGGCTGCAGCCGCACCCGGCCACCCTCGTGGTAGATCCGCTTTAGCGTCACTTCCTCCCGGTCCTTCAGCCACACCGCGACTTTGTCGCCGTCCGCTGCAGAACGCACCGGCTCCAGGAAGACGATGTCGCCGTCGTCGATGAGATCCTCAATCATCGAGGTGCCCTTCACTCGCAGCGCGAACACGTTCGTCTTGCCTCGCACCATGTCCTCGGTGACAGCCACCACGTCCTGCGCATCGTTCCCGAACCGATCGCTCGTCGGCACGGGGATGGGCTGGCCCGCCGCAATCGCCCCCAGGACCGGGATCTCGACGATGCGCGCCCGCCGTCCGCGCGCCCCAAGCACCTCGATGCCCCGCGAAATCTCCCGGTCTCGCCGGATGTAGCTCTTCTCTTCCAGCTTCCGGAGGTTGTAGTCCACCACCGAGGTGCTGCTGATCGCGCACCCTTCCTGGATGTCCCTGATGCTCGGCGGGTAGTCCTTCTCCTCGATGAACGCCCGCAGGAACTCAAGGATCTGCTCTTGCTTCGGCGAGAGGTCTTTCATTCGATTGATGCCTTTCGAACGCATGTTCGCGCCGAACGTTAGCAAACGCAAGTGGTTATCGTCAAACGCGTTCCGAACACCCCCGGGCCGCGGCCACGGATACGACCCATCGAGTTGCGAGACGCTACCCTCTCGGCCACGATAGGTTGCCTGCACCTCGCAGCTCGAAACTCGCCACTCGGACTCAAGCGCCCATGCCCACCGCCCTCGTCATTGCCGCCCACCCCGACGATGGAGAGTTCGGATGCGCCGGTTACGCCGCCCGCATCGCCAGCGATGGCTGGGATGTCGACTTCCTCGTTACCACCAACGGGGCCAAGGGGACGGAAGACCGCTCCATGCCGCGCGAACGCCTCATCGCCCAGCGGATCGAGGAGCAGCGAGAGGCCTGCCGCCGCCTCGGCGCCCGCGACGTCTTCTTCCTCGGGTTCGAGGACAGCGAGCTGACCTACTCTCGTGAACTCCTCGAGCGCATCGTCTGGCATATCCGCACGCTCAGGCCGAATACGGTGCTCACGCACGACCCGACCGACATCATCATCCGCGATAGCTTCATCAACCACCCCGATCATCGTGCCACGGGAACAGCGGCTCTCGATGCCGTCTATCCCACGGCACGCGACCACCTGAACTTCCCCGAACACCTTGCGGCCGGGCTCGAACCGCACAAGGTGCGCGAAGTCCTACTCTGGAACACCAACCACCCCAACCTCGACGTGGACATAACCGACCTGGTCGATCTCAAGATCCACGCCCTCCTGGCTCACGTTTCGCAGTTCGGGAACCAGGACGACTTCGCCGCTTTTTCGCGGGAACGCTGGCGGAACGAGGACGGCCGCTACCTCGAGCGATTCCGCCGTCTCGAGCTCCAGTTCTGACTCGTCAGGCGACGATCACGCGCAGCAGGTCGTTCCCGGCAACGAGCTCCCGGCCGCGTTCCGCCAGGCCGCTGATGGTGCTCTTGTCGCGCTGGCCAAGCAGTGTCCCGAGCTCGCTCAGGCTCCGTCCCCTCTCGTGCAACGCGGCCACCGCCACCGCCCGCGCCTCCGCCACCGCCGCCCGCCGCGATCGCCCGGCGATCTCCTCCACCGTCACGCCGAAATGCCTGCCGATGCGCTCCAGCAGGTCGCGCTCGCCGATGACTCCGCTGGTCGCCTCGGCCAGCGCCAGCCGCCCGAGTTCCGCATCGAGCCGTCCCGTATCGAGCAGCTGATTCCGCTCAAGTGAAACGGCCGCATGCACCGCGCCGAGCAGCAGCCGCACCGACGGCACCTCGCATCCCGCGATTCGCTCGGTCGCCCAGGAAGGCAGCGATGCGCGCAGCCGGCGCGTCACCCGCTCGATGAATGACCGCCGTTCGGCGATCCGGAACGGCTCGACCCGCGTCACAATCCCGGCCGCGAGGCGCGACGCCAGCCGTTCGGGCAGGTCTAGCTCGAACGGGTGCTTCTCGCTGGCCACCACCACGTGGCCTCCTCCGTTGCACACCGCATCCATCGTGTACACGAGCTCCTCCTGCGTCTTGCTCTTTCCGGCAAGTTGCTGGAGGTCGTCGATCACCAGGAGGTCGACAGCCCGAACCGCCGAGCGGAACTCGTCGGCCCGCCCGTTACGCATCGTCCCGAGGAACCGGTTCGCGAACTCCTCGCCGCTCAGGCACGCGACCGCCCGGCCCTGGTTGGCCGCCTGGCAGGCCAGCGCATGCAACAGGTGCGTCTTGCCCATGCCCGGAGCGCCAAAGATGACCACCGGGCTGATGCGCAGCTCCATGTCCTCCACCAATGAGAGGCACGACTGCAGCGCGAGCCGGTTGCCCTCCGCCGCCTGGTACTCCTCGAACGTAAACGAGCAGTTCACCTGTCCGACCACCGGGCCCCGGCCTCTCGCGGCATGCTCCACCGCGCCCGGCTCGGGCCCGGGGTCGTCCAGCGCGGCCCCCCGGGGGATGAACACCACCCCGATGTCCGGTCCAAATACCTGCGTGGCCGCCCGCTCGACCACCACCTGCAGCCGATGGTTCAGCCATGAGCACGCCATCTCCGAGCCGGCCTCGACCACCAGCTCCTGCCCGCTCAGCCGCAGCGCCCGGGTCCCGCGGAGGAATGTCGCGAAGTTGTGCGGGTTCAGCTCGAGTTCGAGCCGGCCCAGCACCCCCTGCCAGGAGCGTGCCAGTTCGCGGTCGCTTCGCGGCACAACGTCGTCCATCGAGGGGCACACTCCTTCCTCCCGGTGGCATCCGGGTTTCGCGCGGCAGGGGCCTTGCTGCGGTCATCGTCGTCGGTGGTGAAGAGCCGGCCGCCCGGGTGGTCCCGGGCGCCCGCCTTGCGGCGTAGGGCGTACGGTAGTCCGGCCCGCGCCCCTGTTCAACGCACTTATGTTCTAACCTTCACGCTTCGCACTCACTTTTCACGCCTTCGCGCCCTTATGTGGGAATCCCAATCCGCGCCCTGAATGTCCCCTAACAGGCAAGCCGCTTTCCGTCGTCCGCGGACCGACTTTCCGCAATGCGTGGTCCGCCTACGCCGCCTCTCCAATCTCCCACTGGCGCAACCGCCTGATGGCCAGGAACACTGTCGCGGCCGTCGCGACTGCCGCAAACGCCCACGCCTCACCTGCGTCCAGGCGCGGGTTGAACACCCTTGAGGGCACGTCCACCAGCGTATCCGCGATTCCGAGCGTGTACTGCCGCACGGAGAGGAACCGCACCCCCGCGAACAGCCGCGTGATGACGCCCTCCCAGATGAACGCGTACAGCAGCCCCACGATGAGCGCCCGGCTCGTCACCACGCTCAGCCAGGTGAACAGCGCGCAATACGCCAGCGAGCCCGCCACCACTGCCACCGCGAACCCCGCCACGATGCCGTCGCGGGGTTCGCCCCAGAGCGCAATCACCGTCGCCACCACCGAGGCCGCCAGCACGATCCCCGCCGTCGCCAACCACGAAACGAGCAGCTTCGAAAGCACGATCACGCGGCGCGGGATCGGTTTGCTCAGGATGTACACCGCCGTGCCATCCTCGAATTCGCTGCCGAGCGCCGCCGTCCCGAACACCAGCGCCGCCAGCGGCAAGAACGTCCCCACGATCAGCCGGGCATTGAGTGCAGAAGCCGTCCACCGCTGTGGGTCGTCGTTGCCGGCGACCCGGTACAGCACCGCGATGAGCACCGGCACCATCGCGAACAGGAGCATCAGGATCGTCCGCTTTTGCCCCAGCAGCTGCCGCGCCGTCAGCCGGATGAGCGCCCGGTTCATCGCTTCACCAGGTAGGAGAAGACGCTCTCCAGCGACTCGTCGGTAGGCCGCAACTCGAAAATCGAAACACCCGCATGGCGCGCCACTCCCGGGATCGCCAGCGTGAACGCCGCGAACTCACCGGTCCGCACCTGCAGGATCCCGTCCTGGAGCTCCACCCCGTAGACCGAGGGGTCGGCGACCAGGGCGGCTGCCAGCGTCCGGTTGTCGCTCGACCGCACGGTGAACGTGTGCGGCCGGTCGGTCATCAGCTTGCGGATCTCCCGGAAGTCGCCCGACGCGGCGAGCCTGCCCGCAACGATCACGAGCACATCCTCCGCCAGCCGTTCCACCTCCTCCAGGATGTGAGAGGAGAAGAGGATCGTCCGGCCCTGCGCGGCCATCTCCCGCAACATGTCCATCATCTGTAGCCGTTGCCGCGGGTCGGCCCCATTGAACGGCTCATCGAGCAAGAGGATCTCCGGCTCATGCACCAGCGCCGCGGCGATCTTCACGCGCTGCTTCATCCCTTTCGAATAGCCGCCCGTCGCCCGCTCGGCGAACGCCTCCATCTCCACCAAACCGATCGCCCGGCGGGCCGCGGCATCCGGGTCCGGCAGCTTATGCAGCTCGGCCGAAAGCCGCACGAATTCGTACCCGGTGAGAAACGGATAGACCGCCTCGCGTTCCGGCACGAGCCCGATGCGCCGGTAGATCCCGGGATTCTCCCATGCGGACTCACCGAACACCCGCAATTGACCGGCGGATGGCTTCAAGAATCCGGAAAGCATGTGCAGCATCGTCGACTTGCCCGCCCCGTTCGGCCCCAGCAACCCCGTGATCCCGGGCCCCAGGCTGAACGAGATGTCGTTCACCGCCACGATGTTCCCGTACCAGCGGCTGATGTTGATGACCTCGATGGCGGGGGTCGTCTCGTTCATGCGGCTATCCGTTGGAACCGCCGGATGACTAATGCCGTGCCGCCCGCCGCATAGGCAGCCAGCGCCGCCCCGTACCCCCACAGCGGGATGCCCGCCACGTCCTGCACCGAGTCACGTTCCGGGGTGACGCCGAACACCCACATGGTCGCGCCGTAGACGAAGTCGAACGGGCTGAGCAGTGCCGCCGCGCGCCCGGCGCCCCCTACCTCCAGGACCAGGATCGCCGCGATCGGCCACGTCACCAGGAACCAGGCCACCACCGCGATCGTTGCGTAGGCTCGCCGCGATGTCTGGCCGGCGATGGCCATCGCCACGGCGCCCATCGCCACCGCAATGGCCACCCCGCTCGCCACCGTTCGCGGCAGGTCTTCCCAGTTGTCGCTCACGTAGTCTCGCAGGTCGTTCGTGGCCAGCCCGTTCCCCAGGAGCAGCAGCGCCTGGGGTGCGAGCGTCAGCACCGTCAGCGCCGTCGCGAAGGCAGCCAGCTTCGCCAGTGCGTAGTCCCGCCGGAGCAGAGCCCGTGAGAAGTAGAGCGAAAGCGTCCGCTGTCGCATGTCCCGGCCCGTGATCTCAGGGGCGATGGCCGCGCAAAACAGCGCCACCGGCACCTGCACGAACCCGAAATAGTTCTCCGGCCGGATCACGTCCACATCGTCCGAAACGATCGCCGCCACCCCGAGCTGGATGAGCGCCGGCAGGAAGGCGATCACGGTGATGACGATCGGGATGATCTTGCTCGAAGTCCGCCGTCCGATGCCGAACGCGCCCCGAAGGCTGTACACGTACAGGGCGAGTACCGCGTGCTGGCGCCCCAGCCGTGGACCGTCGTAACGACGGTAGCCCAGGTCGTAAATGCTGCCGCTGCGCGCCTCAGACGGCGGCATGCGCGGCTCCCTTCTCCGCCGGCCGGAAGAGGTCCTCAAGGTTCTGGCGGCGCCGCTCCAGCCGCACGAGGCCCAGCCCGAGGTCGGCGCAGGCATCCCGGATCAGGTCAAACGCCCGCTCGTCGCCCTCCAGCGCCACCAGCACGGTGCGCCGGTCGACTTCCGCCCGCAGTCCCCGCTCCCGGAGCCGGCCCGCCAGCAGCTCCGCCTCTCCCTCGACCTCCACCGCCAGCACGCCCGTCGCCGCGGTGAAGTCGCCAAGGGGCCCCTGCCGCAACAGGTGTCCGCCATCGATCACCACGAGGTAGTTGCACACGCGCTCGATCTCGCCGAGCAGGTGCGATGCCATCACGATCGAAATCCCGAACTCCTTCCCCGTCCGTCGCACCAGGTCCAGCATCTCGTCGCGCCCGGCCGGGTCCAGCCCGTTCGTCGGTTCATCGAGGAAGAGCACCTGCGGGTC
Organism: uncultured Anaerolineaceae bacterium; assembly: GCA_964507025.1. Taxonomy (GTDB): domain Bacteria; phylum Chloroflexota; class Dehalococcoidia; order Tepidiformales; family Tepidiformaceae; genus Amarobacter. The sequence goes on along the minus strand of CAZDOK010000007.1, from coordinate 143,838 downwards.
GTGGACCAGGGCTTGCGCCAGCTTCACGCGCTGCTTCATGCCGGTCGAATACCCGCGCATCTCCCGGTAGCGCTCCTCGAACAGCCCTACGTGCCGCAGCGTCTCCGCGGTTCGCTCACGCGCGGACGAGCGGGGCAGGCCGTTCACCTGCGCCATGTGCGCCACGAACTCAGTCGCGCTCACATCCCCGGGCAGGCAGTCGTGCTCCGGCATGTAGCCCACGAACTGGCGCAACACCGGCCCCTCACTGGCGATGTTGTACCCGAGGACGGTCGCGCTGCCGCTGCTCGGCTCCAGCAACCCGAGCAGGATCTTGATGAGCGTGCTCTTGCCTGCGCCGTTCGCGCCCACCAGCCCGATGATGCCGGGCTCCACGGCGAGGTCAAGGCCATTGAGCGCCAGTACGCTCGCGCCATACCGCTTGGTTAGCTGTTGCGTCTCGATGAGCGCCACACCGGGCATCCTAACAGGCGGCCCGCGACGATCGAATGCGTCAGGTCACACAGCACGCGGCAACGACAGTACGAGGTAAAGCCCGGCAACCGCTCCGGGTCGCTTTCGGCAACATTGAGGGACCACGCTCTGGTCATAAGGCCCAACCTGTCCGATGGTACTGATCGATGCCGAAGCTCCGCGTGCCCCGGCTCCCGGGCTCCCACGCCGTCCGCATCCTCCTCGGAGCCACGTTCATCGCGGGCGTGGGCGCCGTCATCGTCGCGCGCGATCCCGCCGGCTCAGGCGCCGAACAGGAGCCGCCCACCGGGTTCGCCGCCGAAACCGGCGAGTCCGCCAGCGCGACTCCCGAGCCGGGCCGCGAAACCCCCGAGCGCCACGTCATCGAGACCGACGAGGGCGCCGTCGCAAAGCCCGATCCCGCGCAACTGCCGGCCGCCGACGCCGCCGCGGCTGCAACCAGCCGCTTCTCGATGCCCCTCCGCGAATGGAGCCGCGTCACCGACCGCTACGGTGCCAACAACCGCGGCCCGGGCCGCATCCACGGTGGCATCGACCTCGCGCTCGAAGGGCTGAGTCACTCGGACGTGTACTCCGCCTGCACCGGCACCGTCGCGTCCGCCGACTACTCCGGCGCCTATGGGAACCACGTGTTCGTTGACTGTGGCGGTGGCTGGACCACGCTCTACGGCCACCTCAGCGAAACCCGCGTCAAGACGGGCGACGCCGTCGACAACACCGTCGTGCTCGGCATCACCGGCTCATCGGGCTACTCAACGGGAGAGCACCTGCATTTCGAGATCCGCTGGCAGGACACCCCGGTCAACCCCGAGGACTACCTCGACTTCAAGATCCCCCCGGGCACTCCGCTCTCAGACGGCCCGCTCTGGTTCCCCGGCAGCGACAACACGCCCCTGCCCACCCCGACGATCACCCCGACCCCGACCGACACCCCGACGCCGACGAACACCCCGACCATCACCCCCACGCCCACCATCACGCCCACACCCACGTGGACGCCAACGCCGACGCGCACCCCGAAGCCGCCAGCCAGGACGCCAACACCACTGCCCGTGGCGCAGTAGCCACTGGCCCGGGAACACCGGTTCGCTCAGCGCACTTCGCACTTCGCACTTCGCACTTCGCACTTCGCTGGCCGCAGGCCGATCCCCGCTCCCTGCCCAGCCGCTACGCTGTTACCACCAACCTCCCCCGGAGCGCTCACTCCCATGCCCACCGCCCCCACCCACGACCTGATAGTCATCGGCAACGGCTCAGCCGGAGACAACATCGCCCGCACCCTGGGCCGCAAGGGTCACCGTGTCGCGGTGATCGAGCGCACCCACCTGGGCGGTGAATGCCTGAACGATGGCTGCGTGCCGAGCAAGGCCCTCATCGACCTGTCGAAACGGGCCGTTGACGAAGGCCTCTCGTGGGATGAGGTGGTCGCCCGCATCCACGCCGTCCAGCTCCTCGTCCGCGGCACCGACCCCAGCGGCGGGTTTGCCGCCGACGGGATCGAGCTGGCCTGGGGCGATGCCCGCTTCCGTTCCCCGACGGAGGTCGAAGTGGATGGCCGCCTGCTGAGCGCTCCGAACGTGGTCGTCGCCACCGGCACGGGGCCCGGCCTGCCGCCGATCCCCGGCCTCGCTGACGCCCGCCCCCAGACGAACCGCACCATCTTCACCCTGCCCCGCTTTCCCGGGCGCCTCGCCGTCATCGGTGGCGGCCCCATCGGGCTCGAGCTCGGCCAGGCGTTTCACCGCCTCGGCGCCGCCGTCACCATCTTCGAGGCGCTCGACCGTATCGCCGCCACCGAGGACGCCGAGGTCTCCCTCGAACTCACGAAGCTCTTTGAGCGCGAGGGCATCCGCGTCGAAACGGGCGCCTCGATCGAGCGAGTCGACCGCACCGAAGACGGCCGCGTCATCGTGGTTACCCCCCGGGGACGGTTCGAGTTCGACGAGATCCTGGTGGCGGCCGGGCGCACACCCCAGGTCCCGGAAGGGCTCGACGAACTTGGCGTGGAGCGCGACCGGCGCGGCTTCATCACCATCTCCCCCTGCGGCAAGACGAACCTCGACGGGCTCTGGGCGGCGGGCGACATCACCGGGAAGTTCCAGTTCACCCACTACGCCGGCTACCAGGCTCACCACATCGCGAAGCACATCGAGTCGGGCGTCTGCGAGCCCATTCCTGACACGCTCGTGCCGTGGGCCATCTTTACCGACCCGGAAATCGGCCATGCCGGCATGACCGAGGAGCAGGCCCGTGACGCCGGCCGCGACATCCGCGTGGCCCGCCTGGATGCGGCCGACCTCGACTGGTTCCGCACGACGAGCCAGCCGGAGGGGTTCGCCAAGGTGGTCGTGGACGAGAAGACCGGCACCCTCCTCGGCGCCCATTTCATCTCCGCCCGGGGCAGCACCCTGGTCGGCGAGGCCTGCCTGGCAATCCAGCACGGCCTCACGGCCCGCCAGGTGGCCAGCACGATCCACCCCTACCCCACCGCCTCCGAGCTCTTCCGGTGGGCCTGCGCGAAGGCGGTGTAAGGGCAGTCGGCCGCCTGGCCGATTGAGTCGCGACCGCTGATGCTTGGCCTGGCGCTCTTCTCCCTTCCCCCTTCTCCCTCTACACTCCGCACATATGTTCGGTGAGCCCGCACCCGCGGCCCACGGCGCCCTTCGCGATCGCCTGCGCGCAGCCCTCCACCAGCCCACGCGGATGGAGCCCGTGGTGCGCGATGCCAGCGTCACCGAACGGGCGGACCTCTCCGGCCTCGGCGGGCGCTGGTTCGAATCACCCCTCGGTCCCGGCTACGTCATCGAAAGCAGCTACGGAGCGGGACACGTCCACGGTCAGGTCGCGCTCCACCGCGCCCTCGCCGTCGACCCCGCTCGCCTGGCGGGCCAGGTCCGCGACCCTCGCCTCGGCGAGGTCGACCCGGCGGCCTTCTGCTACGTCGACACGGAAACCACCGGGCTTGGCGGCTCCGGGACGATGGTCTTCCTGGCCGGAGTCGCCCGCTTCGACGGTGGCACGCTCCGCCTCCGCCAGTACCTCCTTCCCGGCCCGGAGTTCGAGGGCGGCCTCCTCGGCGGACTCGGCGAGGACCTGGAGTCCGCCGGCGCCCTCGTCAGCTATAACGGCAAGTCGTTCGATGTCCCCGCTCTCGAGGTCCGTTACATCCTCTCCCGCCAGCGCCCTGGCCTGCGCGCGAAGCCCCACCTCGACCTCCTCCACCCCAACCGCCGCCTCTTCCGCGGCGTCATCGGCTCGCACCGGCTGGTCCACGTCGAGCGCGACCTCCTCGGGTTCGAACGCGAGCACGACTGTCCTTCGGCCGAAGTTCCCGAGCGCTACTTCCGCTTCCAGCGCTCCGGCGACCCGACGCACATCCTCCCCGTTCTCCGTCACAACGCCTGGGACATCCTCTCGCTGGTCGCCCTGGCAGCTCATCTTGCCGCCGTGTGCGAAGACCCCGGCTACCCGCTGCAGGCAGCTCGAGCAGCCGAGTACGCCGGCGACCACGCCACCGCCGCGGCGCGCTACGAAGCCGCCCTCGCCGGCTCGCTCCCCCGCGCGGAACGGCTCGAGGCGCTCGAGCGCGCCGCCCGCAACCACGCGCGCTGCGGCAACTGGGACGCGGCCGCCGCCTCCTGGCAGGCCCTCATCGACGAGCCCCGCTCGCGCCGCCTGCTCCCCTACGTGGAACTGGCGAAGATCGCCGAGCACCGCTTCGCCGCCCCTGATCACGCCTATGCCCTCGTCGACCAGGCAATCGCCCTGGTCATGAGAGGGCTCGTCCCCCAGGGGCCAGCGAATGGCGAACTGGGGATGCCCGCCCTCGAACGCCGCCGCGACCGCCTCCGCCGGCGCCTGGAAGGCAGGCAGAAAGACGCCCCGGTTGCTGGCGGCCAGGCGCCGCCCGGGAGGGCAAAGGGCGACGTGCGAAGCACGCCAGGCCATCGGCCAAACCCCGAACCGCGGAGGGGAGGCACCGGGTCGTAACACCCTCGCCCCGAAAAGGGAGTGGTGGAGGTTGGACTCGCGTGCTTCGCACTTCGCGATTCTAACTCCCGCCCGGCGTCAATCCGGAGTCCCGGGACCGGGGAGCTCCTCCCTTCCCCCTCTACACGCTACCGTGTAAACTCTCCGTCATGGACTTTAGCTGGTCGGCCGATTCGATCGCCGGGCTGCGGGCCCGTCTTGGCCTGACTCAGGCCGAAATGGCCCGCGCCCTCGGCGTTCGCCAGCAGACGATCTCCGAGTGGGAGACGGGCCGCTATGAGCCGCGCGGCGCCAGCCGGCGCATGCTCCAGTTCCTCGCTGAGTCCCGCGAGCCGTACGACGCGGACGGAGGCGCCGCATGACGGCCACTGCCCGCTCCGCCCACCTGCCGGAATCGGCCCTCGTCGCCCGCTGGGCCCGCGGCGTGCCCGGTCCGCTCCGGCTGGAAGACGGCCGGCCCCTGCACATCATCTTCCCCGGGACCCCGGCTGGAGGCGCGGGGCCGGACTTCACGGGCGCTATCCTCGATGCTGGGGGAGACCTCCTCCGTGGCGATGTCGAGCTCCACCTCCGCGCCAGCGGGTGGCGCCAGCACGGCCATGCGGGCGATCCCGCCTATGCACACGTGGTCCTCCACGTGGTCGCCACAAACGACGAACCGCACCCGTTCACGTTTCACCGCTGCGGCCGCCTCATCCCCATGCTCGTCCTTGATACGTCGGTCGAACCCGCCTTCCCGCCACCCTTCACGCCGCCCTGCGCCATCGCCACCGCCCGTGGCCAGGACCCGTCTCCCGTGCTCGCACGCCTGGGGCTGCGCCGCCTCCGCGCAAAGGCCGCGCGCGTCAGCCCGGTTGTCGCCGCCCACGGCCCGGGCCAGGCGCTCTACTGTGTTCTCCTCGAAACGCTCGGGGGCAGCGCCAACCGCGAGCCCTTCGCCGCCCTCGCGCGGCGCCTCCCGCTCGCCCTCCTCCTCGAAGGTGAACCGCTGCCGGGCGTCTCCCGTTCTCTCGCCCTCAGGGCGGCGCTGAAGGCTGCCGCCGCCCCGCTTGTCCTGCGCCGTGCCGGCCTCCGCCCGATGGCCTCACCCGGGCGCCGCCTCGAGTCTGGCGCCGCCCTCATTGCGCGCTGGTGGCCGCCCGGTTCCCCACCCGCCTGGCCCGAGGCCCTCGGGCCGGAGCCCACCTGGCGGGCCGCCTCCGTCCCTGGCATCGGCCGTTCCACGGCGATCGAAATCGTTGTGAATGCCGTCCTCCCGGTCGCGCTCGCCGCCGGCGCGCTCCCCGAAGCCGCCGTCGAGGCCGCCTGGAACGCGCTCCCCCCGCCCGGCACCTATGGCCGCCTGCGCCGCCTCGAGTGCTGGCTCGGCGGCGAGACCACCCCCCCATTTACCACCGCCGCGCGCCTCCAGGGTGGCCTCCTCCTCCACGCCGATTATTGCAGCCGCGGCGCCTGCGGCCGTTGTCCGCTCTCGAGCTGATCCGCCACGCCGGGCACAGTGCGTCAGTCCAGCGGCTCGCGAACCACCATCACCCCAGGCCACCCGCCAGTCGCGCGACGTCGTCCTCGCTTAGCCCGAGCACGTCGAGCAGCACCTCCATCGAGTGCTCGCCGAGGCACGGCGCGGGCGAACGCGAACCGCTTTCGTAGCCGTTGATCCGGAACTGGTGGCCCTCGTACGGCACGGTCCCCATCTCCGGGTGCTCCATGGGGCGGAAGAAGCGCCGGTGAGCCAGCTGCGGGTCGCGCAGGTGGTCGCTTGAGCGCTGCACCGCCCCCGCGGGAATGCCCGCCGCCTGTAGCCGGCCCGTGAGCTCATGCATGTCGTGCCCGGCTGTCCACTCCGCCAGGCACGCGTCGATCGCCGCCCGGCCGGCCAGCCGGCCCTCCGCCGTCGCGTATGCCGGGTCCGCCGCCCAGGACGGCGCGCCCAGGAGCGAGACGAGCGCGCGCCACTGCGCATCGTCCTCGACAGCGATCGCGACCCACTCGTCCTCACCGGCGGCCGGATACGCGGCGTGGGGCGCCATCGACAGGTCCTGGTTCCCCATCCGCCGCGGGACCCGTCCGCTCACCTGGTAGTCCAGGATCTCGGGCGCCAGGAAGTAGAGCGACGACTCCATCTGCGATTGCTCAATGTACTGGCCCTCGCCGGTCCGCGCCCTGTGGTCGAGCGCGGCCATTACGGTCGTTGCCAGGAAGCGGGGCGCGATCGTGTCGGTGTATGCCGTGAATGGCCCCGATGGTGGCCGGTCCGGCCAGCCGGTCACCTCGTAGAACCCGCAGATGGCGGCCGCGTGGTAGCCGTACCCCGCCAGCGGCGCCGCCGGCCCGTTCTGCCCCATCAGGCAGGTGCTCGCGTAGATGACGCCCGGGTTGATCCGCTTCGCGTCTTCGTATCCCAGCCCCAGGCCGGCCATCGTCCCCGGCGTGAACGACTCGAGCACCACGTCCGCCCAGGCGATGAGCTTCCTGGCGATCTCCTGCGCCTCGGGCGTCTTCAGGTTGAGCGCGATGGATCGTTTCGAGGTGTTGAATGCCCCATAGAACTGCGACCGGTTCGGCCCGAAGACGCCATCCTTGAACGGGCCGGCCACCCGCAGCCGGTCCGGCGGGTTCGCCGTCTCGATCCGGATGACGTCGGCGCCGTGGTCGGCGAGGTACTTCCCGGTGATCGGCCCCACGCCGATCCACGAGAAATCGGCGACCTTCAGGCCCGCGAACGGCAGCCCCTCCCGCGGCGCCGAGGGCATCCGCGGAGCGCGCGCTTCCGTCGCCCCGTTCGCCTCTCCCGGCGCGGGCACGCCGCGCTCCCGCCGGATCGGTGTTCGCGAGGCCCGGACAAACGCGCCCGGCCCGCGAACGGTCACGCCGGGCCTGACCTCCAGGTCCCGCCAGTAGTCCCGCTCCTCCAGGTGGTTGAAGTCCAGGAGTTCGGGGATCGTCGCCACCGGCGCGATCGTTACCCCGTTCGCCAGCCCGCGCTCGAGTAGCTCCTGCTTCGTGAACTTCTGCGTCCAGTCCGAAAGCCGCGCCATCACTTCCTCATAGTCGTGGGCGAGCGGCAGGCCCTGGAGCACCTTCATGTCGTACGTCGCCCAGTCCTCGTCCGTGATCCACGATTCGGGGACAACGCCGTCAGCCACCATCCACGGCACGACCGGCACCAGCGTCGGCCCGTTCCCGATCATCACCACCTCGCCGTCGGCGCAGGGGTAGATGAGCGGCAGGGTCAGCGTCCCGAGCTGGAGCGCCGTGCCGGCCCGCTCCATGTCTTTCCCCTGGATCGCCGCCGCGATCATCGCCTGCAACCCGGTCCAGAAGACCGCCGTCTGCACCGAAACGTCGACGAACCGGCCCACGCCCGTGCGCTCCCGCAGGTGGTGCGCCACCATCGCCCCCACCGCGCTCTCCGCGGCCGCGTGGTGCCAGGTTTGCGGCACCGAGACGCGCACCGGCGGCCGGTCGGCATCGCCGTTGAGCGCCATCATCCCGCCCATCGCCGCCAGCGTGAGATCCGTCGCCGCGTGCCCGCTGTACGGCCCGTCCTGTCCGAAGGGCGTGGTCGCCACGTAGACCAGCCGCGGGTTCACCTCCCGCAGGTGCTCCCACCCGAGGCCCTTCCCGGCCATCTCTCCCGGCCCGGCGTCCTCGAACAGGAAGTCGGCGCCGCGGACCAGTTCGAGAAATGCCGCCCGCCCCGCATCGCTCTCCAGGTCGAGCGTGACGCTCCGCTTGTTCCGGTTGTAGGCGCCGAAGCGTAGCGCGTGGGAGCGCGAGGCCGCCCCACCCGGCGGCTCGATTTTCACTACCTCGGCGCCGAGGTCCGCCAGGATCATCGGCCCCAGGTCGGCGTGGCCGCTCGTGAGGTCCAGCACGCGGTACGGCGAGAGCATCGGCGCCTCCTATTTCTTCTCGTCGAGCCGGTCGAGGCGGGCGTAGATGCCCCAGTCAATCCGCGCGTGGCGCACCACGTCGTACACCAGGATGCCCAGGCCCGCGACGATGCCGCCGGCGATCGCGAGCCATCCGGCGTCGTTCGCGGCGCCGAAACCGAGCATGACCGCCCCCGCCGCCGCGGGCAGCGCTCCAACCACCGAAGCGGCGTGACCTGCTTCTTCCGTGTGCAACCTCGCCAGTGACATCGCTGACACCTCTCCCTGAGTTGCGCGCGACTATACCCCCGGGCGGAGCGCCACGTAAGCCTTCGATGCGACGGAAACGAAAAAGGGGCGCCGCATAAGCGCCCCTTCTCGCGGTTGGCCAGGCCAGGTCACGGCCCGAGCAGTGTTGTCCACGTGACGGAGCCGGCGTTCTTCAGCGCGAAGAAGTAGGCTGTCCCGTTCTGCAGGGTGGTGAAGTCGTTCGCACCCGGCACGCCGTCGGAGCCGGGGAAGTAGCCGCCCCACGTCTGCGTCTGCGGGTTGAACCGCCAGACGGCCCCGACCAGCGCCGAGATGTTGTTGGTCTGGGGGTTGTCGGGCGACTCCTGGCCGGTGAGGGCCGCAAGCGCCCCGATGTTGTTCTTCCCGGTCCACACCAGGAGCGTGAAGCGGAAGTAGAGCGTGTAGGTCACGGTCTGGGCCGAGCTGGTGTTCGTGAAGTTGTCGGCGGCGGTGTTTGCGCTCGTCCCGCCCGGGCCGGTCACGCGCACGTCGACCACGCCAGCGGGTGTGCCGGCCGGCACCGTTGCCGTGATCTGGGTCGAGAGGACCACCGTGAACGACGCCGAGACGCCGCCGACGGTCACCGAGGTCGCGCCCGTGAAGCCCGTCCCGGTGATCGTGATCGTCGTCCCGATTGGGCCGCTCGCGGGGCTCACCGAGGTCACCACCGGGGCGGCGCTGCCGGTGTAGGTGTAGTTGTCGGCCGCGGTGTTCGGCGAGGTACCGCCGGGCGTCGTCACGGTCACGTCCACCGTGCCCGCCGACTGCGCCGGAGCGACCGCGATGATCGTGGTCGAGTCGATGTAGGTGAATACCGCCGTCACCGTCCCGAACTTCACGGTCATGCCGCTCGCGGTGAATCCGGTGCCGGTGATGGTGACGATGGTGTTGCCCGTCGCCGGGCCGGTGTTGGGGTTCAGCAGGGTCACGGTCGGCCCGCCGGTGTAGAAGAAGTCGTTCTGCGTGCCGACCGTCGTGTTCGAACCGATCAGCGTCGTCACGATGACCTCGACCGTCCCGCCGAGGTGGGCTGGCGTCACGCAGGTGATTTGCGTGCTCAAGACCACGTTCAGCGACGTGCAGGCGAGCCCGCCGAACGTCACCGAGAGGGTGCCGGTGAAGTTTGCCCCGGTGATGGTGACCAGCGTCCCGCCAACGATGGGGCCGGCCGCCGGCGAAATGCTGGTGATGACCGGGATGGTCGTCGAATCTGTGATGTTCAACACCGCGGTCGATTGCGCGCCGAGCGATGCCCCGCCGGTCGGGTTCGAAAGCACAAGGTTCACCGTCTCAGTGCCTTCAGCCACCCCATCGGCGACCGGCGTCACCGTGAAGGACTTGGAGGTCCCGTCGCCGTTCGTCCAGGTCAGCGTTCCGGAGGTCGCGATGTAGTCCACGCCTGCCGTGGCGGTGCTCCCGATCGTGGTCGTCGCGAAGTCCACGGTCACCTGTCCGGTCGTGCTCCCGGTGCGCGTCACCGTGATGGTGATGGCCCCACCCGTCTCGGCTCCCGTATACGTCGCAGAGCTGAACTGGAGCACGCCGACCCCGTCGTCATCGTTGATCGTGACGGTGGCGGTGGACGGAGAGCCGACGTTCCCGCCGGTCAGCTGGAGCCCGAACTGCTCGGGGCCTTCGATGCTCACGTCCTGGTTGATCTGGACCTGGCAGAACTTGGTCGAGGTATCGCCGTTGGCCCAGTCGAGCTGCTGGTTCGTGACCGTGTTGTAGTCCACGGCGCCGGTCGCCGTTCCGGGGCCCACAGTAGTGGAGCAGAAGGCGGTGATCGCCCCCGTGATCCCACCGGACCGGGTGACGCCGAACGTCGCGATGCCCACGCCCTCGGTGACCGTATAGCTGGACTGGCTGAACTGGACCGTTCCGGTCCCGTCGTTGTCAGTGATGGTGACCGTATGGCTGGTGTAGGTGCCGGCCCCACCCCCAAACCCGGTCGGATTGCTCAGGCCGAGGATGACCGTCTCACCCGGGTCGTTGTCCACGTCATTGACGATGCTCACGACGCAGTTCTTCGCGTTTTCCCCGGCATTGAATGTGAGGGTCTGTGTTGCGGGAGAGAACGTGTAGTCCACCCCGCCTCCGGTAGCGGTCCCGCCGGTCACCGTGCAGTCGATGGTGGAGGTGCCGGCCGTCGCGCCCACCCGGTTCACTACGACGTTGAACGCTCCGGGCGAAGCCTCTGACGCCGTCGATGCGTTGGTGGCGAACGTGTACACTGGGTCGCCGTCGTTGTCAGTGATGTTTATGGTGGCGCTGCTAGTGCCAAAACTGGCGCTCCCAGGCGACGACGCGTCGAGAGACATTGTGACATTCACGGTCTCCGCAGGTCCCGGTTCGCTACTGCCGTCGTCAATTGTGGAAAACGGGTAGCTTCTGTTCAGCAGTTCGGTTGTACAGGCCGGCAGAGGGTTCAGGCCGCACGCCGGAAAGGTCAATGTTACGTATCCTGGATCGACATAATCAGCACCGGGGCCTGGCCCGGGCGTTGCGGACCCGGCTGAGAACGTTAGGCGAATGACCACTTGTTCGCTGGTCGCACCAGTTCGGCTGACCACGACGTCAACTGACTGACCCTCGACCACGTTGTAAGAGTTCGTGCTCAATGCGAACGTTCCGTCCGCGTAGGCACTCCTGGTCTGGTACCCGATCGCCACTAGCGCTGAAAGCAGGGCCACGACAAGCAGGAATGCCTCCCGCGCCCCGAAACTCCATGTCGTTTTGCTCATCCGCACGTTGAGATCCTCCTGCTACGCCAGACGCGGCGCGACCCGGAAAAGTTCCGGGCCACTGTGTGCGCGTTCACAATACCCCCGCCGTCTACATAAACACCAGAAACTTATGTTTTGTTATCCGGATCGCCGATAGCCGTTGGGCATCGGCGCGCCACGGCGGCCGTCCGGCCACCGCTCTGGGCGCCCCGCCGCATGACCAGAGCCGAACCGCGACCGGCAGGAAGCGGCACTTCCGCGCACGCTGCCCGCCCTGCGGCAGCCACTCATCACGGCCCGTCCAGGTCATCGCGGGCGTACACGCGCCGCCGGCAGCCGCCTCGCACGGGGCTCGCCAGCGTGGCGCACTCGCCGGCAAGCGCGGAGCCCGCCGGGAGACGCAATGGCCGTGGCTGGCGCGGAATCGGATCCGGTCGGGGGCTGCCTGCGAGGGTGCGTCGACTTCGTGTCCCTCCCTCACGGTCGGGGCTCGCCAGCGTGGCGCACTCGCCGGGAAGCGCGGGGACTCCTCCCTCCTCCCTCCTCCCTCCTCCCTTCTCCCTATAATCCGCGCCATGACCTGGGAACCCGAAGTCCACGAGATGCGCCGCCGCGCCGAAATCGCCCGCCAGATGGGCGGCCCCGACAACATCAAGCGCCAGCACGACGGCGGTAAGCTCACCGTCCGCGAGCGCATCGCCGGCCTCGTCGACCCCGGCAGCTTCGCCGAAACCGGCGAGCTCGCCGGCCGCGCCGAATACGACGACCAGGGCAACCTGGTCGACTTCCGCCCCAGCAACTTCGTCATGGGCTTCGCTCGCATCGACGGCCGACGGGTCGTCGTCGGTGGCGACGACTTCACCGTCCGGGGTGGCGCCGCCGACGCCTCCATCGGCGGCAAACAGGTCTATGCCGAGAAGATGGCCCGCGAGCTCCGCATGCCAATCGTCCGCCTCGTCGATGGCACCGGCGGGGGTGGCAGTGTGCGCACCCAGGGCAACCAGGGCCACACCTACATCCCGGCCAACCCCGGCTGGGACACCGTCGTCCAGATGCTCTCCGAAGTCCCGGTCATCGCTGCCGCGATGGGCAGCGTGGCCGGCCTCGGCGCCGCCCGCGTCGTCACCTCCCACTGGAGCATCATGGTCAAGGACACCGCCCAGGTGTTCGTCGCCGGCCCGCCCGTGGTGGCCGCCGGCATGGGCGAAGAAGTCACCAAGGAAGACCTCGGCGGCGCCGAAATCCACTACCACAACGGCGTGGTCGATAACCTGGCCGAAACCGAGGAAGACGCCTTCGAACAGATCCGCCGCTTCCTCTCCTACCTCCCCTCCAACGCCTGGGAGCAGCCCCGACGCGGCGATCCAACCGACGACCCCGCCCGCAAGGAGGACTGGCTCATCGGCGCCATCCCGAAGAACCGCCGCCGCCCCTACAAGGTCCGCCAGGTCCTCGATGCCGTCCTGGATCGCAAATCCTTCTTCGAAATAGGCGGCGGCTGGGGCCAGTCTGTCGTCACGGGCTTCGGCCGCCTCGATGGCTTCCCGGTGGGGATCGTCTCGAACGACCCCTACTTCTACGGCGGCGGCCTCACCGCCCAGGGCAGCGAAAAGCTCGCCCGCTTCGTCGACCTCTGCGACACGTTCCACCTTCCCTGCGTGAACTTCCTCGACCAGCCCGGGTTCGTCATCGGCACCTGGGGCGAGAAGGCCGCGACCATCCGCAAGGGCGCAAGCGCGATGGCCGCCGTCTTCCAGGCTGAAGTCCCCTGGGTCACGATCATCATGCGCCGCGCCTACGGCGTTGCCGGGGCCGCCCACGCCAACACCGCCCGCCTCAACCTGCGCTATGCGTGGCCCAGCGGCGACTGGGGGTCGCTCCCGCTCGAGGGCGGCATCGAGGCCGCCTACAAGCGCGACCTCGCCGCCTCCGAAAACCCTGACGCCCTCCGCGCCGAGTTGATGGAGCGCCTCGGCGCCGTGCGCTCGCCCCTCCGCACCGCCGCCGCCTTCGGCATCGAGCACATGATCGACCCCCGCGATACCCGCCCGATCCTTTGCGAGTGGGTCCACCAGGCGTACGCCATCGAAGCCACCCGGCTCGGCCCACGCCAGCGTGGCTACCGCCCGTAGCGGGGCCCCCAACCCCCTGCCGCATCCCGACTTCGACCCCATACCCATCCGGAGTCCCGGGCTCTGCCCCGCTGGCCCCGGGAGGGGACCCCCGCGCACGCACCCAACCCGTGCCGCGGCAGCCCACTGCGGGCCCACTCGCCCGAACCGCGACGGGCAGGGACCGGCACCCGGCTCGCACCCGGTACGCGCCGCGGCAGCCCACCCGTGCAAAGTGCGAAGGTCGAGGTGCGAAGTGCGAAGTGCGGTGGAGTGGAAGTGCGGGGACTCCTCCCTCCTGGTCCTCCCTCCTCCCCTACAATGGATCCACACCCATGCCGGAGTCCCGTTTGGCCGTAGCAATCCGCCTCTCCCGGGCGCACATCGACGCCATGATCCAGCACGCCCTCGAAGATGCCCCCATCGAAGCCTGTGGCCTCCTGGCCGCCAGGGATGGCACCGTCGTCGAAGTTCGCCGCGCGAAGAACCGGGAGGCTAGCCCCTACCGCTTCAGCATCGACCCCCTCGAGACCCGCAAGCACGAGCAGGCTATCGACGAGTCGGGCGCGGAGCTCGCCGGCTTCTACCACTCCCACACGGGCAGCCCGCCCGTCCCCAGCCCGACCGACATCCGCATGATGGGCCCGTTCTTCGGCCCGCCCTTCGTCCACTTCGTGATCGGCGTCGCCGACCGCGAGAACCCCGAGGTGCGGGCCTGGTACATCGACGGCACGGAGCGCATCGAGCAGGACTTCGAAGTCATCCCCTGATGCCCACGTCAGTGTCGTGGCCGCCGCACCGGGAGTACCTGGCTCCCGCGCTCACGCTTCGCGGGCGCGAATTCACGTGGGGCGCCCGCACGTACCTCATGGGCGTCATCAACGTCACGCCCGACTCGTTCTCGGGAGACGGCCTGGGCGCCGACCCCGCCGCCGCCGCCCGCCAGGCCGCCTCGTTCGAGGCCGCCGGCGCCGACATCCTCGACATCGGTGGGCAGTCCTCCCGGCCCGGCGCCCCCGTGCTCGATGCAGTCGAGGAGGCCCGCCGCGTCATTCCCTGTGTCGAGGCCGTCCGGGCGGCATCGGCGCTCCCGATCTCCATCGATACCTTCCACGCCAGCGTGGCCAGGCAGGCCATTGCTGCCGGCGCCGGCCTCGTGAACGACATCTGGGGCCTGCGTTTCGACCCGGCGATGGCTGGCGTGATCGCCGAACACGACGTCCCCCTGGTCGCGATGCACAATCAGCGCGGACGTGAGTTCCACGACGTGGTCGACGACATCCGCGATGGCTTCCAGGCGACCCTCGCCATCTGCCACCGCCACGACATCGCCCCCGACAGGGTGATCCTCGACCCCGGCTTCGGCTTCGGCTGGACCCCTGAACAGAACCTCGAGATGCTTCGCCGCCTGCCAGAGCTCTGGGACTTCCGCCTGCCCATCCTGGTCGGCACGAGCCGTAAGTCCACCATCGGCTACGTCCTCGATGCGCCGGTCGACCAGCGCCTGGAGGGCACCGCCGCCACGGTCGCGCTGTCAATCGGTGCCGGCGCTGATATCGTGCGCGTCCACGATGTCGCCGAAATGGCGAAGGTCGTCCGCGTGGCCGATGCCGTGGTCCGGGCCAACTGGCCCCACCCGGAACATCCATGACCGCCGTCAACATTGCCCTGGGATCGAACCTCGGTGACCGGCTTGCCAACCTGCGCGCCGCGGTCGCGGCCCTCGATGAGCGCGGCATCGCGGTCACCGCCCGCTCCTCGGTGTGGGAAACTCCCCCGGTGCCCGTGGACCAGCCACCATTCCTGAACGCGGCGGTTGCGGTCGAAACCTCGCTCGAACCCGCGGCGCTCTTGCGGGAACTGAAGGCCATCGAGCACGCCCTCGGCCGCCGGACCGGCCCGCGCTGGGGGCCTCGCCCGATCGACCTCGACATCCTCTTCTACGGCGACGAGCGCTTTGAAACGCCGGAGCTCACTGTGCCCCACCCACGTATCGCCGAACGGGCCTTCGTCCTCGCACCGCTCAGCGACATCACACGGGGCCCGCTGCCAGTACTTGGCCATTCCCCTGTCGAGCTCCTCGAAGCCATCGGCCTCCAGGGGGCCAATCGTCGCGCTGCCCTGTAACCCTCGTCTTTACCCTGGCGATGGAACCGTTGCGGCTCTTTCGTCGTTCTGAGGGCAGAGGCGCCTGCATCGGCGCCTGTGAGGGAACATCACATGCGTGCTCGAAACCTTCTCCTCGTTGCGGCCGCCGTCCTGGCCGCGTCGTTTGTGGCCTGCAGCGGCGGCGACAACAACACCTACAGCGATGACGACGACATTGGCGCGGCGACCGTCACCGCCAACCCTTATTCCGAATCGGGGCCCGGCGGCGACCCGCGTGCCCTCGCTGATGCCTCGTCCGGCGGCCTTGCAGCCGGGGCGCCCGAGGGAGGGGACGGCGATCTGCTGCCCTCGTCGGCCGAGTTCGACCGCAAGATCATCTTCAACGCTACCATGTCGCTCGAAGCCGGCGACGTCTCCAGGGCGTTCAACGAGGCATCGGCCCTCGCGCGCAGCAGCGGTGGCTACATCGAGCGCTCCTCGTTCGCCAACGCCGCCGAGGAGAAGGACCGCACCGCGTCGCTCACCATCCGCGTGCCGGTCCAGAACTACGACAGCCTGATCGCCAACCTGCGGGGCATCGAAGGGGTGCGCGTCCTCACCGAGGGTTCCAAGTCCTCCGAGGTCACCGAGCAGTACACCGACCTCCAGAGCCGCCTGCGGAACCTTCAGAGCACCGAGCAGCAGTACCTGGCGCTCCTGAAGGAAGCGAAGACGATCCAGGAGATCCTGACGGTCCAGGACCGGCTCTCGGGCGTGCGCTCGCAAATCGAGCAGATCCAGGGCCGCCTGAAGGTGCTCGATAGCCTTACCGAGTTCGCCACCATCGACCTCTCGATCACGCCGGTTGCGGCGAAGGTTGAGAAGCCCTCCGAGGGCGGCCTCAAGCTTACCGAGGTCTGGTCGGAGAGCTGGGAAACGTCGCTCGAGGTGGCCCGGTATGTGGCCGCGGCGGGCATGGTGGCCGCCGTGGCCCTCGCATGGCTCGCCATCCCGCTCGGTGTGCTCGTGCTGGTGGCTCGGCGCTTCCGCCGGGCAACCCCCGTCCCGCCCGCGCCGGGCGCCCCCGAAGCTACCGCCTGATTCGATCATCGGCCGCCCTCCTGCTCGACCGGGAGGGCGGCCGGCCACGGCCTATCGGCCGCTCGCAATCTCCAGCCGTTCGAAACCCCGCACCTGGAACGTCCCCCCGCGTTGCGCCCCCACCACACGGAAACGACCGTAGCGCTGCAGCAGCTTGCGCAGCACCACATCCAGCTCGAGCCGCGCGAGCGGAGCACCCAGGCAGAAGTGGATGCCCATCCCGAAGCTCAGGTGCCGATTGTCCTTACGGCCAATGTCGAGCCGCTCCGGCTCCGGGAAGCGAGCCGGATCGCGGTTGGCGGCGCCGACCATGGCGTACACCATCTGACCCGCCTTCACCGTGCGCCGTTCCAGCCTCACGTCCTGGATGCAGAAGCGGTTTACGTAGTGGGTCGGGCTGTCGTAGCGCAGGCACTCCTCCACCGCCCCTGGCACCAGCTCCGGGTCGGCCAGCAGCCGTTCCAGCTGGTCGGGGTTGGCGGCAAGCGCGGCGATGCTGTTCGCGATGGCCATCGTGGTCGGCCCGTTCCCCGCGAGCGAGATGTGCACCAGCATCATCGCAACCTCGTCGGGGCCGATCTCCTCACCTTCGGCGGCGTCCAGGAGGGCCGCCAGCACGTCTCGGGGCCCATCCTCGCTCTCCGTCTCGTCCCGCTCCAGCGCGACCTGCGCCAGGTAGTCGAGCATCTGATCCCGGGCGGCAAGGGCGTCACCGCCGAGCCCAGCGTCGCGCGCGCCCTCCACCCGCCCTCGCATGATCCGGTGCGACCACTCCCGGAACGCCATCCACCCCTCGCGCGGGACCCCCAGGTGTGCCAGCACGGTGGTGATCGCCATGGGTTCGCACAGGTTCGGCACCACGTCGACGGGCGTGGCTTCAGGCCACGAGTCCATCAGTTCGTCCACTGCCTGTTCGATCCGGGGCCGCATGGTGGTGATCACCCGCGGCGTGAACGCGCGGTTCACGATCGCCCGGAGCCGCGTGTGCTCCGGAGGATCCGAGTTCCCCATGATGGACGCGGCGCCCAGCGGCGCCTTCGCCCGCATCTCCGCAACCGACTTCCCCAGGTCGTTTGTGGCGTGGATGGGGTTCGATGAGAAGTGGTCGTCGTCCGAGAGCGCCTTGTGGCAATCCGCGTACGAGGTCACGACCCAGGCGCCGAGGTCGGGACTCCAGTGCACCGGCTCCTGCGCGCGCAGTCGCTCAAGGATGGGGTAGGGGTCCTCGGTGTAGGCGGGCCGGAACGGATTGAACACAGGCACGGCGCACAGTCTACGTGGCCCCAACTGTAGGATGGGGCCAAGAGTGAAGAATCGAGAAACCATGTGGCGCCGGGTTCGCTCCCGGCGCCACATGTTCACTGGAGCGGGTCGCATCGGACGAGAGGCAATCGCCCGGCGCGCTTTTTCCCGCCACCACCCCTGGAGAGACGCTCCCTCCAGATCAGTCTACGAACGAGCCCCAATCAGGGATCTCCGCATCGCCGGCCCGGCACTCACACGATAGGGTCACTTCGTGGACCACCCTCCGCAACGACAGGCGCACGGGTTCGAGCCGAACCTCCTGCTCGAGAAGCTCAAGCGGCCCCAGTATCTGCTTCCCGCGGCCGTCGTTGTGGTGATGCTGGGGATCGCCTTCGGCATCCAGCCGGGCTCCACAGCTACGAGTGCTCACGACTCTTTCACCACGGTCCCGGCGGACGCCGGCGGTGATCCCGCCCCGAGTCCGACCCCCGAAGCGCCTTCGCCCACACCTCGGGTGGCGGTGACCCCAACAAGCGCATCCGCAACCGCCGAGGGCCAGGTGCCGTCTGCGCCCTCGGGCGAGGTCGCCGGGGCGCGCTCGACTCCCGCGGCCACCTCAACCATCGATGCGGCCCTGGCGGAGCAGCCCACCCAGTGCGGCGCGCTCCAGGAGACCTCGGTCGCGCTCTCGGTCGAGCAGGCGATCTCAGGGGTATCTCTCAAGGCAACGCGTGCGGCCATCTACCCCATCGACTACTTCCGCTGCATCCTGATGGCCACGGGAGGCTCCGAGGCGGTCACGCTCGCGTCGTCGGTCGCGCGCGCCGAGAACGAGGATATGACCACGATCCTGCTCGTCGATCTGTGGATCGCGAACTCCTCCCGGCACTTCGGGCAGGTGAACCTGCGCACAGCTGCGGTCGCCGCGGCTGGCCAGTCATTCGCGCCGATTGCCACCCTGGGCGGGCGTTCCGAAGTCGTCGTGTCATCGGGCCAGGGCCGCAACGTCACGCTCGTCGTGCCCATCAGGAACACGGTCGGCACCACGCCGGGGCCGGTCACCCTCGTCGTCGAGGCACCCCTCTCTGGCGGCACGCCCGTCGCCGGCAGGTACCAGCTCTTCCTGCCTACTCCGTAACGGCCCCGGGGTGGCGCTCTCCGGGCTCCATCGTCTCCCCGTGGCGAAGCGAGAACACGTAGCTGCACACCGATTCGCCTTCCAGCCGGTGCAACCTCCGGACGAACGGGATCGCATCGTTCGCGAGTACCAGCTTGAAAAACCGGTGCTCCGCGTCGCACAACGAGGGATGCTCCTGCGCGAGCGCCCACAGCGGGCAGTGCCGGAGGATCTCCTCGCGCAGCCCCTGGCCAGCCGTACGCTCCTGGGGGAAGTATCCGCAGTGTTCGAGGACCGCGTGCAACCGCTCGGCCGCGGGTAACCATCGACTTTCTGGAAGCGACTGCATCACCTTCCGGAATTGCGCATCGGCTGTCGCCGCCACCACCGGCTCGGCATGGTCCGGCGCGATCTCCTTCAAGCTCCGCAGGAGCGCGTCAGCGATCTCCCGATCGGCTCGCGGGAAGAGCCCATCCCCCGCTGGTGTCAGCCAGAACAGGTGCCGTGGCCGGCCCGGGCGGACGGCCCGGTCGCGGCCGTATTCGACCAGGCCAAGGTTCCGGAGCGTGACCAGGTGCATCCGTGCGGCCCCATGCGAGAGGTGACACATCGCCGCGACCTCTTCCGAGGAGGCTGCTCCAAGGAACTTGATCGCCTTCAAGACCTCTTCCCGGACCGGGTCGAGCAGTGGGTGAAGTGGCTCCGGTCCGGACATCGTTCCTAGGCTACCCGTGGCGCTGCAAGGGGCCTCACCCGCGAGCGTTTCCCCAAGATGATTGACGTAACGCGCGTCAACGTGACGCGCATGTGCATCTCTCTCATGCGTACGCCGCCTTCCCTTACCGCGCCCGAACCGCCATCCTTCGCACATGGCTACCTTCGACCAGATCAACCTCGGCGATTCCGCATCCTTCACGAAGACCATCAGTGAGTCCGATGTCTACCTCTTCGCCGGCATCACCGGCGACCTCAACCCCGCTCACGTCGACGCCGTCTCCGCGGCCAACGGTATGTTCAAGCAGCGCATTGCCCACGGGATGCTCACCGGCTCGTTCATCTCCACCGTCCTGGCGATGCAACTTCCCGGCCCCGGCACGATTTACGTGGGCCAGAATCTACAGTTCCGCGCGCCCGTGCTGATCGGCGATACCATCACCGCCCGCGTTGAGGCCATCGAGAAGCTCGACCAGCGCAAGTGGGTGAAGTTCAAGACCACCATCACCAACCAGGATGGCAAGCTCGTGGTCGATGGGGAGGCTACGGTGATCCCGCCCCAGGCCTGATCCCGGACCTCAGGCTGCGCCGCTCCTCCGGCTCGCATCGGAGTCATCCCCGACCGCTGGCGCTCCCCGGCCTGCCAGCTCCCTCAGGTGGCGGAGTTCGGTGCTCGAGAGCCGGCGTTTGGGATGGTTCGGTGCCAGCCATGCTCCGGCATCTGCCATCGAGAGGAAGTCCCCGATGGCGCCACGCTCCCCTGCCTGCCGGGCGAACCACCGCGCCAGCCGGCGTTGACGGGGTGCCACCACGAGCGCGACACGCGCGCGGGGCGCCATTCGCCACGCGACCGCGGCCCGGACGACCGGCAGGCTTTCGGGTCCGCGGTCGACACCTCGAAGGTCGCATATCGCGTGGTCCAGGCTTCCCGCCTCAGCCAGTGCGAACGCCTGTGAGACAGCCCGGAGCGCCTCCTCGGTGCTCAGCCAGCCCCAGAACACGACCTCCACCCGCACACCGTCCACCACCCGAATGCCATACATATCGTGCCAAGTCTCCTCCGGGATGCTCTTTTCGGCACTCGGGTGTTCTCCCTATTCCTGGCGCGGCGCCTAACCAGCGGCTTCGAACCGCCGGCGTACTTGAACCTCCCCGATGGAGACAATCCGCACCGTCGCGCGCCCGTCGAGCAGCTGTCGGAGGCGGGCCGCTACCTGGGCCACCTGGCCCGGCGGTACGCGCGGCGTGACCACAACTCCGCCATCGAGCCACTCCACGCGGTCGTACCCCCTGGCGAACCGTCGCAAGAGCCACCCCACCTCGAACGGATCGGCCCCCTGCGCCGGGATAAACACAACCGCCGGACGTTCCAGCGCCTCCGGTTCGGCGATGGGCAGGCACGTCTCCCGGTCCCGCGCCCGCACCCGGTGGGGATCAAGCGCGGAGACCAGCCCGGCCGTGACCTGTTGCGGCGTCACGGGCACGGTCATCCAGCAGTCTCCACCGGCCTCGAGCGCCGCGGCGAGGTCGCGCCGTGCTCGCAGGCCCGCGAGCACCACCGTCCCCTTCCGGCCCTTCACGCCGGAGCGCAGCGCCTGGGCCGCGCTCCCCCGCGGAGTCGCCTCAACCACCACGATGTCCGCCTCTCCGGCGGTGGCGGTGATCGCCATTTGCCGGCACGTCTCGCGCACCAGTGCCGCGGCCGCCGTATCTTCCACGACTATGCGCAGGCTCAGCCCGCGGAAGTTGGGGTGTGGCCACGAGCCATAGGGGCCGTCGATCTCCCTATCGGCCCCGCCGCGCAGCGTCCGCCCGTCGGAAGCCAGCGAGACGACCCATGCCTCGCATCCCGCGCAGGCGAACACGGCCAGCGTGCGTCCCGCCGGGCTGACCCAGGCGATCGTTGCCGCGCGGTCGGCCGGCATCTCGCAGCACACCTGGCACTGGTCATCGAACACCAGCCGGCGTCCCCGCGCGCTGGGGCTCCCAAAGAGGGCACCGCGCCTCGTTTCGCTTCGCGCGCTCGCCACCAGCCCGCCCAGCCACTCGCTGCAGGCCTCGCAAAGCCACAGTTCCGAAGCGCTCCGTGTGCCATCGGTTCGCCACCCGCGGTAGAGGCGCATCGGCTGGACCGCCAGCCGCCAGGTGGCTTCCACGGAGCGTCCGCAGCAGGGGCAGCCGTCGTTCATCTCCCGGGGATCATCGGGAACCGGGGCCCCCGGCTTGAGTCACTCGCCGGTATCGACCTCGGCCACCACGGCGAAGTGGTCGCTGGGGTAGATCGTTGGATCGCCCGGCGCGTGTTCATTTGCCGCCAGCCAGGCGGCGGTCACCCGGCCACGGCCCCTGAGCCAGATGTAATCCAGGCAGTTCGGGTCGCCTTCGGTGTCCATCGTCGGGGCCTGGATGCCCGAAGGCCACGTCACCGCCGGCTCCGCGCCGTTCGCCTCAGCGAAGGCCGAACGGTAGCCAGCCTCCCCCATGACCGCATAGGCGGGTTCGTGAGGCGGTGTATTGAAGTCCCCGGTCACCACCACCAGGTCGGCGGTGGGCGCCTGCTCGAGCCACAGGGCCAGGGCCCGCGCCTGTTCGAGCCGCACGTGCGGCTCCTCCGGTTTGTGATGCAGGTGCGTGTTCGCGAACCAGAGCGTGAACTGCCCCGGGAGCGCCACCAGCACCCGGTGAACCGAACGCCCATGGCTCAGGCGCAGCTCCTCGTGCGCAAGCACGTCGCCAGTCCCGCAAAGGATGGCGTTCCCGAAATCCGTGTACTTCTCGTGGCGTGAGGTGAACGACCGGTAGTGCCGCTCCGCCAGCTGCGCCGAGAGGAAGTCATCCTGGCGCGGCGGACTGAACTTCAATTCTTGCAGACCGATGATGTCGGCGTCGATCGCGGCGAAGGCCTCGCCCAGCAATGGCTTTCGCTCCTCGTACCGGTCGGTCACATTGCGGATGTTGAAGGTCGCCAGGCGGAGGCCCATCAGACGATCCTACGCGACCCCGGCGGCGCGCAGCGAGGCCAGGATCCGCTCGCCCATTTCCCGTGGCGCGTCCATCTCGAACGTCATGATCGCGACTCCATCCACAAGGGCCGAATCGGCCAGCGACCGGATGGTCGCGGCGAAAGCGCCCCACGCCGCCTCGAGGTCTCCGCCGGCCAGCACGTCCTTCAGCGCACGCGGCAGGGCGATGGCAAGCCGCTGCTCGATGCGCAGCGCGGCCTCCAGCGAGAGCAGGGGCATCGCCATCGCAACCACGCCGGTGTCCGGCGCCTCGCGTTCGATGGCCGCGGCGAAGCGCTCCAGCGTGTCCATATCGAACACCGGTTGCGTCTGTACGTAGGAGGCGCCGGCTCGCAATTTCGGGAAGAGGTTTCTCAGCACGGTGGCCTCGTCGCGGCCGTACTGGTTCAGGGTTGCGCCCACGATCGCCCCCGGCAGCACTTCCCGGGTCATCGCGATGGCATCCCGGATGGTCGGGGTGTCGGGGGTCTCGCCCGCCACGTGGTCTCCCAAAATGCAGAGGACCTGCCCGATGCCCCCGGCGGCAGCGCGTTCGAGGTCGCTGGCGACATCCGCGCGCGACCTTCCCCGCGTCACCAGGTGCCACGCCGGTTCGATACCGACCGCTTTCAGCTCAAGCGAGGCATCGAGGCTGGACTGCCGCCCGGGGCGCTGGATGACGTTGATCGCCTGCGCGGCACCGCCCAGGAGCCCCGCGCGGCGCAGCAGCACCTGGGGCATGTGGCGCTGCGGCGGCGTAATCTCGAGGGCGACCGCGAATTCCCCGGCATCGAGCTTCTGGGCGAATGGCACCTTCATACCGTGCGGTCAGACGTCCCGTGCGTCCAGCCCCCGGCCGGCCTAGTTGAACCCGCCGCGTGCCCCGCGGAGGCGTGGATCGAGCATGTCGCGTAGCGCATCGCCAAACATGTTAAAGCTGAACACCGCGAGAGCGATGCACACACCCGGCCACACCACGGCCTGGAATTTCACGGTCGAAATCTGTTGGGCGAGGTTGAGCATCTGTCCCCACGTCGGCTTGTTCGGGTCCACCACGCCGAACCCCAGGAAGCTCAGTGCGGCCTCGGCCAGGATCACGCCTCCAAGCCCGATGGTCGCCTGCACCATCAACGGCCCGAAGATATTCGGGATCACATGGCGGATCATGATCCGCGCGTCCGTGCAGCCGATCACCCGTGCCGCTTCAAGGAACTGTGCGGACCGGACCCCGATCACCGAGGCACGGATGACCCGCGAGCCGCCGGCGCCGCCCAGCACACCAAGCACCAGCGCCAGCTTGAAGAATGTGATGCTGCTCTGGTCGAACGGCAACGGCCCATCGATGTCCAGCCGCCCGATCATCTGCGGGAGCGCGAGCAGCACGACCAGCGCGGGCAACGCCATGATAGCGTCGACCAACCGCTGCACGGTCGCGTCGTACCACCCGCCGAAGTACCCGCAGGTGACACCAATGAGCAGCGACAGCAAGGAGCTGAGCAGGACCGACATGAAGCCGATGTAGACGGCCCAGCGGGCCCCGTAGACGATGCGGCTGTAGACGTCGCGGCCCAGCTGGTCCGTGCCGAAGGGCTCGGAGAGGCTGCCTTCGATGGTGCGGGCCGGCGAGGTGACGGTTGCGGGTTCGACCAGTGTCGGGCAGAGGAAGGTGTCCGTTGGCCCCAGGCAGTAGTTCTTCAGCCGGGGCGCCGCGCCGGTCTGGGCGGGGTCGTGTGTGGCGAACGCCTGCGGGATGGCCGCCACCACCAGCATGAAAAGCAACACGACGAAACCCGCAAACCCGAGCGGCTTGGTGCGGGCCATTTGCCGGAAGAACCCCAGGAACCGCGCCGCGAGCGACCTTCCGCGCTCGGCGCGAGCTTCAAACGGTGCTGCGAGCGTTGCTCCTGCCATCGCTACGTCCTCGCCCGTGGATCGAGCAACGTGTAGCTCACGTCCACGATCAGGTTGACCAGCACCACCGTGATGGCAAAGAAGAGCGCTACGCCCTGGACCACTGCGAAGTCCTTCTGGCTCACCGCCAGGATAAGGTGACGGCCCATCCCAGGAAGGGAGAAGAGCGACTCGAAGATCACGGTCCCCCCGACAAGCGTTGCCATCGTCAGGCCGATCACCGTCACCACAGGCAAGAGCGCGTTCTTGAGCGCATGCCGCACCACGATCACGCGTTCGCGCAGCCCCTTTGCCCAGGCCGTCCGGATGTAGTCCTGGCGGAGCACGTCCAGCATCATGGTCCGCGCATAGCGCATCACCTGGGCCGATGTCGCCAGCGAGACAATGAACGCTGGCATCCACATCTGCTGCAGGTTGGCGATCGGGTCCTCGCGCAGCGACTGGTAGCGGATGCTCGGGATCCAGCCGAAGTTCTTCGCCAGGAGGGCGAGGACGATCGTGGCGATCAGAAACCCGGGCACCGAGAGCCCGAAAATCGCGAACGACCGCAACACGTAGTCGGGCCACCGGTCCTGCCGCATCGCGGAGAACACGCCGATGGGCACGCCGATGATGACAGCGAACACGATCGCCAGGAAGGCCAGCTCGAACGTCACGCCGATCTTCGGGGCCATTTCGCTGAGGACCGGCTTGAACGTGTAAGCCGATTCGCCCCAATCTCCGCGAACTACCCGCCCCAGCCACTTCACGTACTCAGTTGCAACCGGCTCATTCAACCCATAGGTCTCTTTCACCAGGTCGGCCTGCTCTTCGGTGTACCCCTCACCGAGCCGGGCCGCCACCACCGAATCCGGATCGAGCCGGACCATCCCGAAAATCAGGAACGACACGATCAGGAGCGTCGGGACGGCGAGCAGGAGCCGCCGTAACACAAACTGGTACATCGCCAACAACCCCCCGGGCGGACGTGCCGGAAGTATAGGAGAAGCGCCCTCTCGGCGTGGAAGCCGCCGCATCGGCGGCGGCTTCCACGTCGCAATCGCGAACCGGTCGAACGGGTCAGGCTTTGAACCACATGTTCTCGGACGCGTAGAAACCCGCGGCGAACGGGAACGATGCGGGGTTCGCCAGGCGGGCGCTCCACACGGTCAGGATGCCGCGTGAACCCATCCACACTGGCCCCGGCGCGTTGATGATGTCGCGCTGGATCTCATGTACCAGCGGTAGCCGTTCCGCCGTGTCGTACATCGTCGACTGCCTGTCGAGCTTCGCATCGAGCCCTTCGAGCACGTAGTCGCCGTAGTTGCGCGTGCCCTTGGTCTTGACGTCGGAGTGGTGGTACAGCGTGAGCTGCGCATCCGGGTACCCACCGGAGAGGAACAGCGTGGTTGCCAGGTTGTACTTTCGCTGCACCTCGCGTGGCAGGAAGTTCGCGGCGAAGTCGGTGCCCACGTTCTCCGTCTTCACGGTGACGCCAATGTCCTTCAGGTTCGAGACCACCACGTCGTGTACCTTCTCGGTGTCGAACGCGGTCACCGTCAGGACTGTCTCCTCGAAGCCGTTGGCCAGGCCAGCCGCGGCGAGCAGGGCCTTCGCTTCCTTGATCTCGTCGTCGCGCTTCCCGTAGCCGGGCAGCTTCTGCAGCTCGGCATCGGGTAGCACCCAGAACGGCGCGGCCGGCGTCATCGGGCCGCCAACGAACCCGAGCCCGCCGAAAACCGTTTCATAGACCTGGGCGCGGTTAATGGCACGCGAAAGGGCCAGTCGAACCTTCGGGTCCTTGTACCGGTCAACGCCATGGTTGATGAGCAGGCACTCCCGCGTGGTGGTGGGGGCCCGCGTGATCACGTAGTTCTTGTCGTTCGCGAGCGTATTGGCAAGGTCCGGTGGCAGACCGATCGCATCGGTCTGGTTTGCGCGCAGCGCATTGAGTGCCTGCTGCGGGTCGGTCTGGTGCAGGTACTCGAAGCCGTCCAGCCAGCTCGTGTTCTCGCGCCAGTAGCCATCGGCGCGCCGCTTCAGTGTGAACTTCTGCGCGGCCACGAAGGTGTCCAGTTCGCAGGGTCCCGAGCCGATCACGTCCTCGGCCCCCTTGATCGCCTCCTGTCCGCGCGATGCGATCTCCTTGGGGATCACGAAGTTGTACTGGTCCGCCATGATGGCGAAGAGATCCGCCTGGGGCGCCTTCAGCTTGAACTGCACCGTCTGATCGTCGATGACCGTGATGCTGTCGACGTTCCCGAAATTGCCGGCCCGCGGCGAAAGCGTCGCCGGGTCCTTGATCCTCTCGAAGCTGAGCTTCACGTCTTCCGCGGTCACCGCCCGCCCGTTCACCGGTGCCTTGTTCTGCCACTTCGCCTCGGGGCGGAGCTTGAAGATCAGGGTCGTCCCGTCCGCCGGGATTTCCGGCAGGTCCGCGGCCAGGTCGCCCTCGACCGCGCCCGGATCCTTCGTGCTGAAGCGGATAACCGTATTGCCGACTGCGCCCCAGAGCGAAACCGACTCGGCAGGCGTGTTCGTTCGGTGCGGGTCGATGTTCGAGCCGACGTTGGTGAGGGCCCGCAGGATACCGCCCTTCACCGGCTTTGCCGACGTATCGGGTGTGGGGGCCACGGGAGTCAGGGCCGTGTTGTCCCCGCCACCGTTCCCGTTGCCGTCGTCGTCATCATCGTCGTCGTCCCCGCAACCGACGAGTGCGAGACCGGCAAGGCCCGCCGCGCCTGCGGCACCTCCGGTCACCAACCGCCTCCGGCTCACCCGCCTCTTCCAATAGCCGTCCCAATAGCTGCTCATAGACCCTCCCTATTGGTCCCCGGTCACGGGGGTCGCCAAATGCTGACGAAGAGAGTACGTCGGAGTCAACTACCCGGACTTGCGTCACGCGCCGCGGTCTGATTGGCCAGGGCCCCTACCGCCGGATGACGCTCTCGCCCAGCAGGTGCTCGCGGGCCTCGGCCACCACGTAGAGCGACCCGGTGATGCAGACGAGATCGTCCTCTTCGGCATGCGCCAGGGCGGTGTCGATTGCGTCCGGCACGCTCTCCTCCGCGACCGCCGGGGGCCCGAGGAAACCGATCTCCTGGATCATCTGGTACGGGTCCATCGAACGGGGGTTCCGGAACTGCGTGCACACGATCAGCTCCGCGTAGCGCGCGAGCTTGAAGCCCATCGCGCGTACGTCCTTGTCGCGCGTGCACCCGATCACCAGGAAGCAGCGCCGCCAGTTGAAGTACTCCTTGAGGGCCCGAGCCAGCGCCTCGGCGCTCTCCTCGTTGTGCGCCCCGTCGGCCACTATCAGCGGCTTCTGCCCCATCACCTCCAGCCTGCCTGGCACGCGTGTATGCGCGATGCCGTCCACAATCGCCTGCTCGGTAATCGTGTGGCCCCGCGCCCGGATGGCCTCGGCTGCCGCGACCGCGGTGGCCGCGTTCTGCAGCTGGTGATAGCCCAGCATCGGCGTCCGCATTGACCGCTCACCGTTCGGCCCTATCAACCGGAAAGACTGACCGAAGGGGAACTTCTCCTGCATCACCACCTCGAACAGGGCGCCAACATCCACCAGCGTTGCTCCCACCTCGATGCAGCGTTCTCGGATGACGTCGAGCACTGCCGGGTCCTGTTGGGGAGCGACCACGGCCGTGCTCCCGGACTTGATGATGCCCGCCTTGTCCTGCGCTATCTCCGCCGGGGTGTTGCCCAGGATGGCGGTGTGTTCGAGCGATATCGGGGTGATTACCGCCACTTCCGGGGGGTCGATGACGTTCGTCGCATCGAACGACCCGCCGAGGCCCACCTCCACGACCTGCCAGTCGATCCGAGGCACCTGCGCGCGCACGAGCCAGAAGAAGAGGGCCGTCAGCGCACCGAAGGTGCTCACATCGCCGTGCACGCTTTCGCGTTCCGCGTCTATCGCCGCCCGGATCGCGTCCAGCCCCGCGGCGAACTCCTCGGGCGACACGGGGTCGCCGCCGATGTTGATGCGCTCCGTGAATGAATGGAGATGCGGGCTCGTGTAGAGGGCTGTCGAGAAATCCGCGCGCCGCAGGATCCCGGCGATCATCGCCGACACGCTCCCTTTTCCCTTCGATCCGGTCACGTGCACGGTTGGCCGGCCCCGGTGAGGGTCGTTCAGGCGCGAGAGGAGCGAACGCATCGTCTCCAGGTTCATGACCGGATTCGGCGATGCCTGGTAGCCGCGCTCCATATCGCTCAGCGAAAGCAGGTAGTCGATGGCCTCCGAGTACTCCACGGCGAGATCTTACCTTCTGCCGTCCGCTTGCCCATATCCGGTCATTCGAACTCGACGATGTGGCGCGCCGCCTCGAGCCCTTTCATCAGGATGAGCCGCCGGGGCGCCACCATGAACAGCTTGCCCCGATCGGTGAACACCGCTGCCATCCGGTTCTTCCCCGCCAGCTCGCCGAGCAACGACTCGTAGCGCTGGTCGTCCTGCGGGATCTCGACCGCCCGGCCCTCAATCACCACCCGGTTGAACGCCGTCCAATCACCCCGGATGACCTCCCGGTTGTCGATCAGGAAGGACACTTCTGGCGTGGCGAGGATGTTGCGGGTGTGCTGCGGTCTTGTCCCGCTGCCGAACAGCACCTCCCCGGTCTCCCGGAGGTGGCACAGCACGAAGGTCACATATGGCGTGCCATCCTCGGCGTGCGTGGTCGCCAGGGTGCCGCCGGCCTGCTCGGCCGCAATCGCGGCCGCCGCTCGCAGGATCTCCTCCCGGTCCATTGGCTCGGTCACGGGCGGATTCTACGCACCGGCCGGGCTCCCGTGCACATTGCGCATTCCCACCCGCGCGGTGCTCAATGAGGTATGACCCAGCAACCCGCCCGCCGGCGCCTCGAACAGCCCTCGGTCGAGAAAGAACGCCGCACCGGCTGTCTCGTCACCGGCGCCGTCCTGGGCGTGCTCGTTGGCATCATGGTCGGGCTCTACGCACTCCCGCCCATCCTTCGCAACATCTACGGGGAGACGAAAGTCGCCGCAGGTGAAACGTATCGCGGCGATGCCCGCGTCATCCGGGTCGAGTCAGCCGGCCGGGCATCCGACCCCCTTGGCGAGCCGTCGCCCGGCATGCGCCGCGAGGACTTCTTCGTTGAGCTCACCATCCGTTCCAGCAAGACCTGGGAGCTGGTCCTCACGGACTTCACGATCGAAGTCGAAGGCGTGAAAGACTGGATCAAGGCGGCGGAGGCCACCACGAACGGTGAGCCGGGCCTCAACATCCCCCTGGCCGAGGAAGTCCGCGTCCAGCTGCACTTCGTCGTCGAAGTGCCTGCCGATTCCGGTGCGACCCTCCTTGCCGAGGCGCTCCACCTCGCCAATCCGCGTGTCAGGTTTGCCCTCCAGTGACGGCCGAACCCGCGCTCACCCTCCCCCACTACCTCCAGCCCGGCCTTCGCGTGGTCTTCATCGGCTATAACCCGGCGATCTACTCCGCCGAGGCGGGCCACTACTACGCGCGGCCGGGGAACATGTTCTGGCGCCAGCTCAGCCAGAGCGGCATCGCCGGGCGCGATGTCGGCCCCGAAGACGACCACCTCCTCCCGGCCGAGGCCGGCATCGGGTTCACCGACCTGTGCTGCCGCCCGACCGTCCGGGCCGAACACCTCACGCGCGAAGAGGTCGTCGAGGGCGCGCAGCGCCTCCACGCCGAACTGACCGAGTTCCAGCCGGCGATCGCCTGCTTCTCGGGCCGCGGCATCTATCACCATTTCGGACGCTACGCGCTCGGCCTGCCGGCGCGCGAGCTTGCCTCGCGTGCTTACGGCGAGCAACCCGAGCGCGTCGGCGCGACCGTCCCCTGGGTCATCCCCTCATCGAGCGGGCTCGCCTCGAAGTGGCATCGCGAACGGCTCGACTGGCTCTACCGCCTTCGCCATGCCATCAACGAGCACGCTCTACGGGGATAGCAGGTAGCCAGCGCCTGAGGCACCCTTTGATCCATGCAACTCGGCATCATCGGCCTCGCCCGCTCCGGCAAGACCACGGTCTTCAACGCAGTCACCCGCGGCAGCGCCCAGGTTGGCGCCTACAGCTCTTCGAGCCAGCCGAACGTCGGCGTCGTCAACGTTCCGGATGACCGCGTCGATCGGCTTGCCGAGATGTACAAGCCAAAGAAGGTCACCTACGCCACCATCCAATACGTGGACTTCCCCGCCGCGGGAGAATCATTTGGCAAGGGCGAGGGCCCGGCGGGCAAGTTCATCAACGACCTTGCCCGCACCGACGCGCTCATCCACGTGGTCCGGGCCTTCGAGGACGACTCGGTGCCTC
This sequence comes from uncultured Anaerolineaceae bacterium, assembly GCA_964507025.1. GTDB lineage: Bacteria > Chloroflexota > Dehalococcoidia > Tepidiformales > Tepidiformaceae > Amarobacter. The sequence continues at coordinate 112,902 of CAZDOK010000007.1, read as the reverse complement.
ATCCCGAAGTTTCGGTCGACGCGGACCGCGACATCGCCACCATGGACCTCGAGCTCTCCTTCGCCGACCTCGCGATCATCGAAAGGCGCCTGCAACGCATCGAGACCGAGCTGCGCTCGATGAAGGCCGGCGAGCGCGACCAGGTCCAGCGACTCAAGGACCTGCTCCTCCGCCTCAAGGCCGGGATCGAGAACGAGACCCCGATCCGCGAACAGGAGCTCTCCGACGAGGACCGCCGCCTCCTCGAAGGCACGCAGTTCCTCACCGCCAAGCCGCTCCTGCTCATCATCAACATCGGTGAGCAAGACCTCCCGCGGCGCGGCGAACTCGAGGAGCAGTATCGTGCCAGGCATTGCCGCCCGGGCCGTGATGTCGCCGTGTTCTGCGGTAAGTTCGAGATGGACCTCAACGAGCTCAGCGAGGAAGACGCCGCCGAATTCCGCGCCTCCGCCGGGGTCACCGAGAGCGGCATGGCAGGCGCCATCCGCATGAGCTACGCCCTTCTCGGCCTGATCAGCTTCCTCACCGCGGGCCCCGATGAGTGCCGCGCCTGGACTGTCGAAGCGGGCTCCTCAGCTCCCGAGGCCGCCGGCAAGATCCACAGCGACCTGAAGCGCGGTTTCATCCGCGCCGAAGTCATCCGCTTCACCGACCTCGTGGCTGCGGGCAGCGAAGCGGAAGCGAAGAAGCGCGGCCTGCTCCGCACCGAGGGCAAGCAGTACGTCGTCCAGGACGGCGACATCCTGAATATCCTCTTTAACGTGTAGGCCGGCCGCTCGGAGATGCCTCGCGACGCCTGGCCGCAGGGCGAGCTCACGGTATGCGCCGCACCGGCACCGCCGCCTCCCCGGAGTACCGCGACAAGCCGCCCCGAACTGCCGTAACCTTCCTTCGCGGCTCCTCCCGCACCCAAGCACTCGAGCTACTGGAGCAACCTCATGCCTGAAGCCTGGATCATCGAAGGCGTTCGTTCGCCCCGTGGTGGTGGCAAGCCCGGAGTGGGCAGCCTCACCCACATTCACCCCCAGCGCATCCTCGCCCAGGTCCTCAACGCCTTGAAGGACCACGCCGGGTTCGACCCGGCCGATGTCGAGGACGTCATCATGGGCAACAACTCGGGCGTCGGCGACCACTCGATGGACATCGCCCGCATGGCCACCCTCGATGCTGGCTGGCCGGTCACCGTCCCGGGCGTCACGCTGCACCGCTTCTGCGGTTCTGGCCAGCAGGCGGTGAACATGGCCGCCATGAACATCATGGCCGGCATGAACGACCTCCTCGTCGCCGGGGGAGTCGAGTCGATGTCGCGCCCGGCACCGATGAGCGTCGATGGATTCACCGCCAACAACGCGCACCTCTACGCCCAGTACCCCCTGATTCCCCAGGGCATCTCCGCAGACCTCATCGCCACGCTCGAAGGTTTCAGCCGGGAGGATTGCGACCGCCTCGCCGTCGAGAGCCAGCGCCGTGCCGCCGAGGCCATCGATGCGGGCCGCTTCAAGCGCAGCGTCGTGCCCATCTCCAACGACGATGGCACCCTCGCCCTCGACCACGACGAGCACCCCCGTCCCGGCACCACCCTGGAGTCGATCGCGGGCCTCAACCCGTCGTTCGCGAAGATGGGAATCATGAACCCGCCGAACGACACCCGCACGTACGACGAGATCTGCAAGGCGGTGTATCCGCAGGTCAAGGAAGTCAACCACGTGCACCACGCCGGGAACTCTTCCGGCGTTGTCGATGGCGCGAGCGCGCTGCTGCTCGCATCGCCCGACTACGCGAAGGCCCACGGGCTCAAGCCGCGCGCCCGCGTGGTCCAGACCGCTGTCGCGGGAGCCGAACCGGTCATCATGCTCACCGCACCAGCGCCGGCGACCCGCATCGCGCTCAAGAAGGCCGGCATGCGCAAGGAAGACATCGACCTCTTCGAGGTCAACGAGGCCTTCGCCTCGGTCGTCCTCAAATTCCAGCGCGAGATGGATCTCGACGGCGACCGGATGAACGTCAACGGTGGCGCCATCGCCCTGGGCCACCCCATCGGGGCGACCGGCGGCATGCTTATCCAGACCGCCCTCGACGAGCTGGAACGCCGCAACAAGTCCACCGCACTCATCACCATGTGCACCGGCGGGGGCATGGCCACCGCCACCATCATCGAACGGATCTGAACGCCGCGTTCGGCGTCGCTGCCAGTGTTACCACTTGCCGCCCGCGCACCCGCGTGCCGGGCGGCTTCGTTCGAACAGGAGAACCACCATGCCCCAGTTCACCGACCTGCTCTACGAGGTGAAGGACAACACCGCCTGGATCACCCTGAACCGCCCGGAGAAGCTGAATGCCGTGACGTGGTCGTCCTGGGCCGAGATCGAAACCGCCATCGACCTCGCCGATGGCGACGATGATGTCCGCTGCGTCGTGATCACGGGCGCCGGCCGCGGCTTCTGTGCAGGCACCGACCTCACCGCCGACCCTGGCGCTCCCCAGTTTCCCCGCCCCATCGAGGGCCGGGCCGCACTCCAGCGCACGCGCTACCTCGGCCCCGAGCGCGTGCACCGCAGCCGCAAGCCGGTCATCGCCGCCGTCAACGGCGTGGCGGTTGGCGCGGGCCTCTCGCTCGCACTCGCCGCCGATATCCGCATCGCGGCGCAGTCGGCCCGCTTCAGCGCGATCTTCGTGAAGCGCGGCATCAGCCCCGATACCGGCGCCACCTGGTTCCTTCCGCGCCTGATCGGCACCGACCAGGCGCTGCTGATGCTCTGGACGGGCAAGATGGTCGGCGCCGAAGATGCAAAGGCCATCGGCCTCGCGACCGAGGTGGTGCCCGACGCCTCGCTGATCGACCACACCACCGCGCTCGCCAGCGCGATCGCCCACGGACCCTCCATCGCCATCGAGATCGCCAAACGGCTCGTCCACGAAGGGGCGAATCGAGACCTGGTGACCCAGACCGAGCACGAGCAATTCCTCCAGCAGGTTACCCAGGGCACCGAGGACGCGAAGGAAGGCCGGCTTTCGTTCATCGAGCGCCGCGAGCCGCGCTTCACCGGCAGGTAGGGCGCCGGCCGGTCGGGTTAACCCAGGATGCGCTTTGGCAGCGCGCCTTCGAGTTCGAGGAGTTCCTGCTTCATCGCCAGCCCGCCGCCGAAGCCGTGCAGTGTGCCATCCGAGGCCACGACCCGGTGGCACGGGAGCCAGAGCGGTATCGGGTTCGCCCCCACCGCCGCCCCGACCGCCCGCGGCGCCTGGCCCTCGCCGACCCGGCGCGCCAGCCAGCCGTAGCTCCGCGTCTCGCCCCGCGGGATCTCGCGTAGCCCGAGCCATACCTTGCGCTGGAGTTCCGAGCACTCGGGCAGGTCGATCGGGAACTCCTCGATCGGCGCGCCCAATCCCTCCGCGTAGTCCCGGAGCAGCTGGAGCGCCCGCTCTGCCGCGGGGTGGTCACCATCCACCGCCCCGCACGCGCGCAGCTCACCCTCGGCCGACGCCCGCCTCCGGTGGAACAGCGTTGCGAAACGGATCCCGGCATCGGTCAGAGCCACTCCGGCCCAGCCCAGGCGAGTCCCGGTGACGTGTAGCGTCGGTGATGCGCTCATCTCACACGACAACGTGCCAGGCGGCCGCCGGTCACGGTTGCTTCTTCGCCCGTGGCGGGCGCTGCTTGCGGCGCATCAGCTTCGCAAACAGGGCGCCCCGCAGGCTCTCGTACGACTTCGAAGCGTCCTCATCGTCGATCCGCTGCAGGTCAGGTCTGCCATAGCGCGCCTCCTCGAAGGCGTCGGAGAGCGTCACTGCTTCCGTCTCGCGCTCGATGGCGCGGCCCATCCGGCGCGACCATTCACGCGGGGTCTCGGCCCGGCCGCTGCCGAGCCCGACCCAGCCCGCGAGGCGCTGGGTCTTGGCCCACATGCGCGCGCGACCCTCGAGCCCGCCCATGCCCCAGTTCCACGCGAACCGCGCGCCCAGGCCACCGGCCGCGATGACGGCCAGCACGCCCGCCAGCAGCCACACGACCATCCAGTTGAACTGCTCGTTCACCACCGGAGTCTCCGTCAGGGCATCGGTGACCGGGCCCGGAATGTCCTCGGGGATGATGTCCTCGCCGAAGAAGTCGCCCAGGTCCGGCGAGATGAACGGCTCATCCTGTGGGATGAGGTCGAGCGATCCGAGCCCGCCCACCCCGCCCTCGGGCCGGTCGGCGGTCGGGTTGAAGTCGATCCAGCCTAGCCGCGGGAAGAACACTTCCACCCAGCTGTAGGCGTTGTCCTTGCGCACGGTGTACGTGGTCTCGTCCCCGGTGCCCGGGTCCAGCACGTAGCCAACAGCCAGCCGCGCGGGGATGCCCTGCGAACGCAACATCACCACCAGGGCCGTCGACTGGTAGTCGAAATACCCGCGCTTCAGTTCGAAGAGGAAGAAGTCCACCGCATCGCGGCCCGGTGGCGGCGATTGCACGTTGAGGTCGTAGGGGAACGTTCGCAGGTACGCCTCGAGCGCCTTGGCGGCCTCGTACGGAGTCGCGGCGTTCGCCTCGCGAATGACCCGCGCGGCCTCCTCGCCCACGCGATCAGGCAGGGTATCGGGAAGTTGCAGGTAGCGCCCCGATACCCAGTCGGGATAGTCGGTGCCCGCCCCCAACAGCTGGATGAGGTTCGCCCGGCTGCGCGTGCCGATCGTGTTGTACGTGTCGCCCTTGTTCAGCCCCCGCCGGCTCCGCATCTCCTCGATGTCACCGTCGTACCCGCGCGGCGTCTCGATCGTCGTGTCGATGTTGGCGGCGATCGGTGACCCGGGGCTGAGCAACGTGCTCTCCGAATCCAGCAGCTTCACTCGCAGGATCGAGACATCGCGCGACTCGTACGTAGCCTCCTGTTCGTCGACGCCGCTCGCCGAGGCGTCCACCCGCTGGGTGTCGCGTTTCCCCTGCTTCCAACCATTACCCGTGTACACGTCATAACTGGTCGCGCGGATGAGGCCGGCATCGGGGCTCTGGATCTCGAACAGTTCCTTCGTCCCCAGGGTAACTTTGCCCTGGATGGGGAGCGTGTTGCCAAACGAATGCAGGTTCGCGCCCTTCCGCGAGTCGATGTTGTGGAAGAGCCGCACAAGCGAATCCGACTGGTTCGTGACCGGCCTCGCGATGGCATCGAACACCCGCTCGGCCGCCTTCGCCTGGTCGCCGAGCGGCAGCCACCACGCCGCGATGATCAGCCCGGCGGCGAGGGTCACCGTCAGTTGGATAGCACTCACACTGATGAAGTCTGGGTACTCGATGCCCTCGCGCTTCCACAGCGTCTGATTCTTCTGCAGGTGCAACCGGCCGACGAGAACGATGGCGCCGAAGAGGAACACCACGAATGCGCCACTGGGCTGGCTCGAGAGGAAGCTGATGTTCGTGAGCAGGATCACGCCGCTCGGAATCACCGCAAGCCACGCGTTCTGCCAGCGGTAGAGGCACCACGCCGCGAAGTACGTCGCAAGGAAGATCAACGCCTGTACCAGGGTCACGAACGGCAGGTTGTCGTTGCTGATGTCGCCCGCCCGGACCACTGCCCACCACTCCTGCATCCGGATCCGGAAGTCGGCCAGCCGGTCGGACAGGCCCGCACCATCGGCGTAGCTCTGCGCAACCAGCACCACGATGACCGCCCCCAGCGCCAGCCCGATCGGGTGGATAGCCGCCGCATAGAACTTGACGCGGGCCGCGAACATGCCGATGAGCAGACCCAGGACCGCCGTGGGGACGAACGGGGGCATGTCGTCGACCCAGTTTGCCTGCTCCAGCGAGACGGCGACGCTCACGAAGGTGATCACCGCGGCCGCGAACGTGAGCCAGTCCTCCCAGCTCATCACCAACCGTGGCGCCTGGAGCGCCGCCATGCTCACGCGCCGCCCGGCCGAGCGTTCCAGCGGTGGGTTTATGCTTGCCATGCGCCTGCTCCCGTAGCGGTTGGGCTCAGTGCCAGTCCGAGGTCGTCACCCTTACGAACAACATAAGTCATGATGTCGCTCGCCGTCAGTTGGCCGTACATCAGCAGCGGCGAACGCTCGCTCCCAAACGTCGAGGGGTCCATCAGCACTACTGCCGCGCGCACCCCACGCTGAGTGAGCGATTGGATGGCCGTCAGCCAGTGATCGTCGGTCGCGGACGTGACCACGACGAGTGTCGTGTGCCGCCCGAAGCGCCGCTGCTCTTCCATCAACAGGCTGCCCAATGGCGCATCGCCAATCGCATAGGCGGTGGCCAGCGTTTCCAGGATTCGCGTGAGCTGCTGCTGGCCGCGTTCTGGCTCCAGCACGCGGAGGTCGCGCCCGAAGCTCATCAGCCCAACGGGCCGGTTGTTCACGATGTAGTGGCGTGCCACGCTCGCCGCGATTCGCACGCCGTACTCCTCGGTGCTCTCCTCGTCCCGCCCGGCGTTCACCCGGCGCTCGAGATCCAGGATTACCCAGATGTCGCTCGCGGGGTCGAGCTCGAACGTCTTCACCATCAATTCGCCGGTGCGAGCGGTGCTCCGCCAGTGGATGCGGTTGAAGGCGTCGCCCGGTGCATACTCGCGGATGCCCGCCGCGTTCGGCGTGATGTAGTGCGTCCGCTTGCGGAACCGTCCCTCGCCGGGGAGGTTCGCCGGTGGCGCCTGGAAGTGCGGCAGGTCCACCACCTGGGGGTACACCAGGATTTGCTGCTGGCCCCCGATCTCGCGCACTCGCCGGAAGAGCCCGAACGGGTCGACCGCCGTCAATCGCAGCGGCCCCCAGTCGAACAGGCCGCGCCGCCGCAGCGGCGTGTTCACCACCCAGTTCCGGCTCCGCCGCGGCGGAACAATCACCACCCGCTTCGAACGGTGGCCGGGCAGGTCGCTCGGGTCTTCCACTTCCAACCAGACCTTCGGCAGGAACGATTTGTTCCGGACCTCGATCACTTCCTGGGCCTCCTGGCCCACTTGCGCCCGGGCCGTTTTCCGGTCCACTTCCGCTTCGATGTCGCGCGTGTTCCACCAGACCAGCAGCCAGGCAGCTGGCACCGCCATGGCGATGATGTACACGAGGCGGAAGAGCAGCCAGAAGCCCGTGCCATAGGCCACGAACACACAGGTCAGCAGGATGAGCAGGACGAGCGTCAGCGTCCGCCGCTCGGGCCCGAAAAGCGACCGCACCGCCTGCTTCATCGCCGGGCTGCCTAGACGCGCGCCCGCGCGCCGGGCACCGGCACGCGCTGCAGACACTGCGCGATGACGTCCGCCTGCGTCATGCCCTTCACCTTGGCACCCGGGCTCACAATCACGCGGTGCGCCAGCGTGAACAGCGCCAGCTCCTTGACGTCATCCGGCGTCACGAAGTCCCGCCCTTCGAGGAGCGCCTTTGCCTGCGCAGTGCGGAACAGGGACAGCGATCCACGCGGGCTTGCCCCCAGGTACACCGCTTCGTGCTCCCGTGTCGCGTTCGAAAGCTGGACGATGTATTGCTTGATGAGCGGGTCGACGTAGATCTCCTTGACGGCCTTCTGGAGCTGCAGGATCTCGTTGGCGTCGGTCACCTGCTGGAGCGACTCGATCGGGTGTTGCGTCTGCTGCTGGTCGAGCACCAGGACTTCGTCGGTCGGGCTCGGGTAGCCGAGGTAGATGCGGATCAGGAAGCGGTCGAGCTGCGCCTCGGGAAGAGGGAAGGTGCCCTCGTACTCGATCGGGTTCTGGGTCGCGAGGACCATGAAAGGCGCGGGCATCTTGTGGGTGACGCCATCTACCGTGACCTGCCGTTCCTCCATCGCCTCCAGCAGGGCGGACTGCGTCTTTGGGGTCGCCCGGTTCACTTCGTCGGCCAGCACGACCTGGGCAAGGATCGGGCCCGCCCGGAACTCGAAGTCGCCGGTCTTCTGGTTGTAGATCGAAACGCCGGTCACATCGCTGGGCAGCAGGTCGGGCGTGAACTGAATCCGCCGGAAAGAACACCCGGTCGAGACCGCGATTGCCCTGGCCAGCATGGTCTTGCCCACGCCCGGCACGTCCTCGATGAGCATGTGTCCGCCGCAGAGCAGCGCCGTCACTGCCAGCCGCAGCTCCCGCGACTTCCCGACAATCACATGCTCGACGTTCGCAATAATCCGCTCGGCTACTATCTTCGGGTCTTCCACGAAGCCGTCTCCCAGTCAGACCCGGACCCCGCCGCCACGCCAGTCGCATGTCCCGGCAGTCCCGTGTCAGATTCGGGAAGTATAGCAATCTCCAATTCCGGCCCGGTTAAGCCACCATTCAGCACCTTCTTTCCCGGGCGTTCACCAGAACACGCCCTACAGGTGATGCGCATTCTCCCGATCGTCTCGTAAGGTGGATTAGTTCAGGCTTTCACAAAGTCGATCCGGAGGGGTGATGTACGACGTGGCTCAGTTGAATGGACAGCGTTCTCCGCTCGCAACCTGGGCCCGGTTCACGCATCGCCATCGCGGATGGGTCATTGTCTCCTGGATCGTGGCCCTTGCCGCCCTGGTTGGGGGGCTCGCCCGGTTCGGAGGCGAGTTTTCGACCGAGTTCAGCCTCCCGGGCTCCGAATCTCAGCGCGCGTTCGACCTCCTGGAAAGCCGCTTCCCTTCCCGTGCTGGCGGCGAGGCGGTCATCGTCTTCGAGGCGCCCGCCGGGGTCGAAAACGCACGAGGCGAGATCGATGCCGCCCTCACGAAGGTTGCTGCGCTGCCGGATGTGGCGGACATCGAATCCCCCTTTGAGGGCCCTGGGTACATCTCCCCCGATGGCACCATTGCCCGCGCGGTCGTGCATTTCGACCTCACCGTCCGAGAAGTGCCGCGCTCCACGGTCGAGGGCATCCTGAGCACGGTCGAAGAGCATTCGACCCCGGCTCTGACAGCCGTAGCGGGAGGACGCCTGATCGAGTTCAACGAGCAGCCCGAAATCGGTTCTGAGATCTACGGGCTCATCGCCGCCGTGTTCATCCTGCTCATCGCCTTTGGGTCGGTTGTCGCCATGGGGCTGCCCATCGCCGCCGCGCTCTTCGGGCTCGGCGCGGGCTTTGCCATGCTCGGCATCCTCTCCCGCTGGTTCGGCTTTCCCGATTTCAGCACCCAGTTCGCCGCGATGATCGGCATTGGCGTCGGGATCGACTACAGCCTTCTCGTGGTCACCCGGTTTCGCGAAGGGCTCCACGCCGGCCGCTCCGTCGAGGACTCGGTTGTCATTGCCGTCACTACCGCGGGCCGGGCGGTCATCTTCGCTGGCGCGGTGGTTGCCCTCGCCTTCATGGGCCTCTTCGTCATGGGCCTTCCCTTCGTCGCCATGCTCGGCACCGCGGGCGCCATCGTGGTCCTCCTGGCCGTGGTCGTGGCCCTCACCATCACGCCCGCGGCCCTCTCGCTGGTGGGCCACCGCATCGACAGCCTGAAGGTGCCGTTCCTCCACCAGACCGAAGGCGTCGACGAATCGAGTATCTGGTTCCGCCTCAGCCGGGCGATCCAGCGTCGCCCGCTGCTCTACGCCGTCTCCTCATCGGCACTCCTGCTCGGCCTCTCCGTCCCCATCCTCTCCATGGACCTTGGCTTCACCGATGCGGGCAACGGAAGCCCCCACCTCCAGAGCCGCCGCGCCTACGACCTGCTCGCGAAGGGCTTCGGCCCGGGCTTCAACGGCCCGCTGGTGATCGTCGGCGACTTCGCGGAGGGCGGCCAGGATTCCATTCCCGCCGTCGAGGAAGCTGTCGCAGCGACGCCCGGGGTCGCACGGGTCTTCCCGCCGGTTCTGAACCCGGCTGGCGATACGGCGGTCATCACGATCATGCCAACCACCAAGCCCCAGGACGATGCAACCACCGACCTCGTCAAGCGCCTCCGCGGGACCGTCCTCGATGCCATCGATACTGGCGGCGGGCAGTACTACGTCTCGGGTGCCACGGCAGGTAACGTCGATGCGGCCACTCGCATCGGCGAGCGCATGCCCCTCCTCTTCGCGGGAGTCATCGGCGTGAGCTTTCTGCTCCTAACCGCCGTGTTCCGCTCGGTTGTGGTCGCCATCAAGGCCGCGATCATGAACCTGCTCTCCATCGGCGCCGCATATGGCGTGATCGTCGCCATCTTCCAGTGGGGCTGGTTCGCGGGCATCGTAGGCGTCGATAAGGGCCCGGTCGAAGTCTTCCTGCCGATGATGATGTTCGCCATCCTCTTCGGCCTCTCCATGGATTACGAAGTCTTCCTCATCAGCCGCATCCGCGAGGAATACCTCCTCACGCGCAACACCGAGATCGCGGTTGCCAACGGCCTCACCGCCACCGCCCGGGTCATCACCGCCGCGGCGGCCATCATGGTCACCGTCTTCCTGTCATTCGTACTCGGCCCCGATCGCATCATCAAGCAGTTCGGCATCGGCCTCGCCACTGCCATCTTCGTCGATGCCACCATCGTCCGCCTCTTCCTCGTGCCATCGACCATGGAGCTCCTGCGGGAGGCGAACTGGTGGATGCCACGCTGGCTCGACCGCATCCTGCCGAACCTCCACATCGAGGGCCCCTCGGAGCACGGTCCGGCCGCCCAGCTGCCTGCTGCCGGCGGCAAGTAGACATCCTCATCAGCTCGATCAGCCAGGTCAGCCCGACCCGGCTACACTCCTTCCATGTCCTCGATCGACTGGGTTGCCCGCGCCCGCGACCTCGCCCCCTCCTTCGCGGCCCGCGCCGAGCGCCACGATCTCGAGGGCTCCTTCCCCTTCGAGAACTTCGCCGGCCTCCGCGACGCCGGCTTCTACCGGCTGACCGTGCCGCGCCGCTTCGGGGGCGCTGAAGCCTCGCTCCGCACCTATCTCGGGGTGCTCGAAGCGATTGCCGGCGCCGATGGCTCGACGGCGCTCGCCTTCATGATGCACCTGAAGACTTTCGGCCAGGAGCGGGACGCCCCTTCCTACCCCGCCGAGTGGTTCGAGCGGATGTGCCTTGGCGCCGTCGAGCTTGGCCACCTGGTGAACACCGTCGCTACGGAGGAGGGCCTGGGCAGCCCCGCGGGAGGCGGCCTGCCCGACACCACGGCCGCGCCGGTGGAAGACGGCTGGCGGTTGGCGGGCCGCAAGACGTTCACCACCCTCGCGCCCCTGCTCCATCACTTCATCGTCCTCGCCCGCGTCGCCCCGGACCGGGACGGCCCGCCGGAACTTGCGAACTTCATGGTCCTCCGCACCGACCCCGGGCTGCGTATCGAGGAAACCTGGGACAGCCTTTCGATGCGGGCGACCGGTTCCCACGATGTCGTCCTCGACGACATCTACCTGCCTCCCGATCGGCTCCTCAACCGGCGACTGGTCGGCCAGCACGATGCCCGCGGCGGCGCAGGCATTGCCTGGTTCGCCCTCGGCCTCTGCGCCACCACCATCGGTGTCGCCATGGCCGCGCGCAATTACGCCGTCGCGTTCGCGCGCGAGCGGACGCCCAACTCCAACCGCACGATCAAGGAGTACCCCGGGGTGCGTACCCGGATCGCCCGCATCGATCTCCTCATCCACCGTAGCCGGGCGCTCATGGAAGACGCGTGCGGTGCCTGGGAACGCCAGCTGCTCACCCCACCGCCGGCCCTCGACCGCATCGCCATGGCCAAGATCGACACGCTGAACAACTGCATCGAGGCGGTGGACCTTGCGATGCGCGTGGTGGGCGGTGTCAGCCTCCAGAAGCGCCGCCCGATCCAGCGCTACTACCGTGATGTGCGTGCCGCGCTCCACAATCCGCCACTGGAAGACCGGGCGCTCGAGCAGGTCGCTCGCACGGCGCTCGATGAGCCCCCGGAGCCGCCACGGGCGGCCGAGTAACCCGGGAGCCTAGCCTCCCGGGACCTTGAAGTCCTTGCCGATGGTGACGATCACGTCCGGGAGGCTCGAGTCCGTCTTGTTCAGTGTCACGATCTCCGAAGCTGGCACACCCATCCACTTCGCGATGTCTTCCGCCAGCGACCGGCGCTCTGAGCCGTACAGGGTTATCGACGTTCGGGGCTGGGGAGCTGCATCGGCCCCGTAGTACACGGTGGGCAGGCCTTTCACATAACGCAGGTACCGGCCCAGCGCCGCCACCCGCACCTCCCCGTCCTCGCCGTAGCCGTTCTGGATCTCCACCACCGAACCGGCATAGGCAGACTTCGTAAACACCTGGCTGAGCCAGTACTGCACGTTTTCCGCATTCCAGAGCAGTACCGCCGCCCCGCCAGCGGTCGTGAACGGCGTCATCGTCGGCACGTCATTCACCGGGTCTCCGAGCGAGAACGTCTTGAGCCGGCCGTTCGTGTCCTTCAGGGCGAGCGCATACCCCGGGAACTTGGAGTAGGGGATGTCGGTCTTCACCATTCCCGAGTACGCATCCCACAGGTCCTTCGTGTTCCGGTTCAGGAGCCCGATCGAGAACGCCTTCCGGAGCGCCGACTCCAACACCAGCTGCTGGCGCTTCACGCGCTTCAGGTCGCTGTCATATTCGCGGTGGCGGCCGAAGGCTACGGCGTGGTAGCCATCGAGCTGGTTCAGGCCCGGAGGGAAGCTCACCCAGGTCGCGTTCTGGTCGTCGTTGCTGTAGTACCAGTCCGGCACCGAGAGGTCGTAGGGCACATCCACTTCCACGCCGCCAAGGGAGTCGACCAGCCGCTCGACGCCCTCGAAGTCCAGGATCACGTAGTGCTTGATCTCGATCCCGAAGTTCTCCTTCAGGTCACGCTTCAGCTGTTCCACGCCACCCTTGATGGACCCGGAATCGCGCACACCGATGCCGTACGCCTCATTGATCCGGCCCTGGTGCACGCCATCCGGCTTGTGGATATCAATCCACATGTCGCGCGGGAAGCTCAGGACGTTCACCGTATCCGCCACCGGATCGAGCGTTGCGACCATGATCGTGTCGGTCAGGTAGCCCGCATTCGCGTTGTCTTCGAACTGCCACCCGGGACGCTTGTCGACGCCGAGGACGAGCATGTTTATGCGCTCGTTGAACACGCTGTTCGCTCCGGGATCCTTGATCCCCACCAGCGGCGTATCCAGGCTGGCAAGTGGACGAATGATCGCCAGGTTCGTCAGTGACTTCCCGGGAAAGAGCGCCGGCGTCACCCGTGCCAGGAGCGCGATGCTGGTGTACATCGACGCCAGGCCGAAGGTAAAGAGCGCGAGGACGAAGAGGAAACGCTGGGAAGCCGTTACGCGGGGCGCCGACCGTGCTCGCGGCCTCGCCCGGCGCCGCTCTGGTATGGCGGCGAGCCTGGAATCCTCGACACGGCTCGTCACCGTCCCAACCTACGCATCCCGTCCCGCTTCGGTCAATTGCCTCGATACCGTTTCATTACCTCCAGGTACAACCAATGCCATGGCTGGCACCGGTCCAACCTAGCCCATTCCGAGTTCGTGCAGGCGGTCGTCATCGATCCCGAAATAGTGACCCAGTTCGTGCAATACTGTTTTGCGCACTTGTTCGCGAATCTCGTCGTCGTTCGAGCAGATCGCCTCGATGTGCTCCTGATAGATGCTGATCTTATCCGGTGCAACCAGGTTGTAGTTCTCGCCTCGTTTCGTGAGCGGAATGCCGTGATACAGCCCGAGTAACAGACCGCGCGGCCCAATTCCCGCCGCCTTCCGATCGAGTGCGGTCGGCCGGCGCTCGATGACGATGTCAACGTTGTGCACGTTCCGCAGCAGTTCCGGTGGCAACGAGGCGACTGCCTCGCGCACGAGCCTCCGGAATTCACGCCGTTCCAGTCCCTGGCTCCTAGCGCGGCGCCGGCGAGGCGCTCCACAGCGTCCGAAACCGGTCGCCCCCACGGATTGCGGATCGCTGGTGCGCGCGTTCCAGTTCCGCCAGTTCGCTCATCACTTCGGCGGCAGCCCGTACCGATTCGGCGTGCCCGGTTTCAATGATCCGCTCCGCGATCTGGCGCCAGAGGCCCGTCGATTCCAGCGATGCCGCGAAACGCGGCCAGAACACCGCAACAATCTTCTCCGGATTGCCGAATCGCGGCCTGAGTTGCCGGAGGTTCGCATAGCGTTCCTGCACGTTCCGGACCGGCTCCACCAGCCGCACGAGCGGCCCGTCGATCTCGCTCGCCCGGAAGTCGAGCAACAGCCGCTGGCCCAGCGTGATGAACCTCACGATCACCACGTCGTGCGTGCGAATGGTCGCCGCGATCTCGTCCAGATCGACACTAAAATCGTTGTCCACGCGATCTCCGAGTGTACGGGCTACTGCCCGGCCCGGCCAGCGCCCCGGTCGCTGGCACCCAATTGCAACCAAGAACACAACCGCCCGTGCCGAAACTCAGGGCACATGCCGTTCTTCAGCCGCCGTCCGGTCCACCGTCGCGTCGAACGCCTGATCCGTGAAGGCGTGGGCGTTCGCGAGGCGCGCTGGCGCCTTGAGAGCCCCGTCGCCAGTGCCTCCCTTGTCGACGACATTCTCTCGTGGGTGCGCCTTTCGATGGGCCACATGCGCCGTCCCTATGGTATCGACCACGTCGCCCTCGCCCTCGCTGCGCGCGATGACAGTGGGCGGGTGCTCTGCAGCACCAGCCTCGGCGTCCTCAGGCCGCTTTCCTTCTATGGCGAAGGCCCAAGCGCCGAGGTGGCTGCCTTCCTTGGTGATGTCGCACGCGTATCTCACGATGGCTCCGTCGAGCTGGTCGGCGCGCTCCTGAGCCTCGGCGATATCGCCTTCGAACTCCATGGCCGGCCGGCCGCCGCCTGATCGCGGTTTTCCCGGATTCGCAGCACCGGCTACACTCCGCACCATGGCGAACGTCGCAAACCCGGCTCGCGCCCGCGAGCGCATCCAGGCCCAGATCGACCGCATCGGCCGCCTCCGCGGCAGCGGCCCCAACCCCTTTGACTACGACCTCTGGGACGATCGCACGGTCGAGGTACTGACGGCCATCTACGGCGATGGCTCAGCTGAGCTCCAGCGCTACTACGAGGCTGCAGGCAAACGTGGCCGCCTCCCCGGCGTCCGCGGTCAGGCCGAGAACATGACGCTTAATATTCACGGCCCTTGGGGCATTCGTGCCCGCCTCGACAGGGCCGAGACGGTCCTCACCGATCTGGCCGCCTCACTCGTCTAGCGCACCGCGCGGATCTACTCCCGGGAACCGCCTCGCCAGCTCCTCCGCCAGCCGTTCCAGCCGGCGCTGGTAGGCGGGGCTGGCCAGCTCTTCGGTCGTCATGATCACCGCGTCCTCGTGGTTGTCCGCGTAGTACCGCTTTCGCCGGCCCACCTCGTAGAACCCGTACTCCCGGTAGAGTCGCCGCGCCGCCTCGTTGGATTCGCGCACCTCAAGCGTTGCCACCGTCATCCCGTGGTCTATCGCCACTTCGATCAGCCCGTGCACGAGCAATCGCCCCAGCCCGGCCCGCCTCTCCCGCGGGAGCACCGCCACCGTTACAACATGGGCCTCATCCACCATGAGCCAGAGCCCGGCGAATCCCCGGATCTTCCCCGCTCCATCTTCCACGACCACGTAGCGCGCCATCGTGTTCCGCGTCAGTTCGCGTTCGAATGCCGTCGCCGGCCAGCCTTCCTCATAGGCTGCCCGCTCCACGGCCATCACGACCTCCACGTCAGCCGCGCGCATCGGCCGCAAACGCGGCGCCAACCCGTCAACCTCGGGAGACTCGTGCATGCGTCGATCGTCCGCCGGGCTCCCGCTCGCGGCAAGCGGCGCACTGCAAACAGACTGCCATAAGGAGGGAAGCACATCGTGCCGATACCATCCCTACATGGTCAGCGTCGTCGCTCCCGGCACGCCCGTCACAATCGTGCGCCGCTCTTCCCCGCCCGAACAGTGGACGGCAACCGTCGTCGTCGCGCGCGAGGAGTCCATGGCCGCACGCGTCACCGATCCCCCGGCGGCCTGGCAGCCGGACACGGACTATATGGTCATCCAGGGGTCCCAGGGTGCCCGGACCTTCGCGATCTGCTCCTTTGTCGCGGCGAAGAACGATGTGGCCGCGTTCCGGCTAACCACGCACTGGCGCCCGCTCGACCTCCGCAAGGATCGCCGCTACCCGGCCGACCTGCAGGTCGAAGTCCGCTCCGTGCTCGGCACCTCGCGGCAGCCCGGCCGCCTGGTGGACATCTCCATGGGGGGCCTCGCCGTCGCAGTCGAAACACGGCCCGGCGGCAGCCAGCTGGAAGTAAGCCTCTGGAACCGCGGGTATTCCGCCAGCGTTCCCTGCGAGCTTGTCCGCGCTACCCCGGCGGCGAACGGGCACACCGTGCTCCATCTCCGTTTTCGCGAGCTTACTCCGCCCCAACAGGCTTTCGTTCGGCAGTTCATCGCTTCGCTCCAGGCGGCACAGGGCGAAGCATCCTGAGGCACCCGGCGAACACGCCTCCAGCCGAAATCGTACCTTGACGTGCGCGTTAATGTAGGTAGACTAGGTTCCAGAAATGGCCGAACCATCAACGACCGACCGCTACCTCCAGATCGGCGAAGCCGCCGAGCGAGCGCAGCTTACCCAGCGCACGCTCCGCTACTACGAGGAGAAGGGCCTGCTCAAGTCCCCCACCCGCATGGATGGCGGCTTCCGCCTCTATTCCGCCGAGGACATGGAGCGCGTCGAGCGCATCCGCGAACTGAAAGACCTCCTCGGCTTCTCCCTCGCCGAAATCAAGGAAATGCTCGAGGCCGAGGATGTCCGCCTCCAGATCAAGGCCGGCTGGCGCACCGATGCCGACGCCGCTGAAAAGGCCGCGCAGATACGCCGCGCCCGCGAGGTCACGCTCCATCAGATCGAGCTCATCGACCAGAAGATGGAGCGCATGGCCGCCATGCGAAGCGTCCTCGCTGATCGCGTGAAAAAGCACGACGAGATGCTCGCGCGGTGGGCTGAAGCCACAGCCGAACCCACTACTGCCGCAACGCCCCGTTCGTCATAACCTGCGCTAGCGCAGGTTTCGGGCCGCGGGCGATCCGCTAAGCTAACCCTAATGGGATTCACCGACGCCCTGGGGCGCCCGCTACGCGATCTCCGCATCTCGGTCACCGACAGGTGCAACTTCCGCTGCACCTATTGCATGCCGCGCGAAGTCTTCGGCCCCGACTACGCCTTCCTCCAGCGCGATGAGCTGCTCACCTACGAAGAGATCGGTCGCCTCGCGCGTATCTTCGTCGAACACGGTGTCGAGAAGATCCGCCTGACCGGTGGCGAGCCCCTGGTCCGCCGCGACCTCCACCAGCTCATCGCCTTGCTGCGCGAGACGCCCGGGCTCAAGGACCTGACCCTCACCACGAACGGCTCGCTGTTGCGCGCCCAGGCCGGCCGCCTCGCCGAAGCCGGCCTCCAGCGCATCACCGTCTCCCTTGATTCGCTCGACGCGGCCGTCTTCCAGTCGATGAACGACGTGGGTGTCCCCCCGTCGGTCGTCCTCGATGGTATCGAGGCCGCCCGCGACGCCGGCCTCGCCCCGATCAAGGTCAACGCCGTCGTCAAGCGCGGCGTCAACGACCACACCATCGTCGACCTGGCCCGGCACTTCAAAGGCACCGGCATCATCGTCCGCTTCATCGAATTCATGGACGTCGGCGCCACCAACGGCTGGCAGATGCAGCACGTCGTGCCCGCCCGCGAGATTGTCGCCCGCATCAACGCCGAGCTGCCGATCGAGCCCGCCGAGCCCAACTACCGCGGCGAAGTCGCCAAACGCTGGCGCTACCGCGACGGTTCCGGTGAGATCGGCCTGATCACCTCGATCACCGAACCCTTCTGCGGCGATTGCACCCGCGCGCGCCTTTCGCCCGAGGGCGAACTCTACACCTGCCTTTTCGGCACTCGCGGGCACGACTTCCGCACGTTGCTCCGGAACGGCTCCTCCGACGAGGAGATCTCGGCGTTCCTCGGCTCTGTCTGGCGCGTGAGAAACGACCGCTACTCCGAGATTCGCTCCGAGCACACCGCCGGCCTGCGCAAGGTCGAAATGTCGCACATCGGCGGCTGATGGGCTTCTCAGCCCTCCTCGCCCGGAGTACGCTCGCCGCGATACATCCAGGAGAGGTCTCATGACGACTCAAGAAGCAACCGGCATCGCCGTCATCGATGGCGTGATCACCGGCCCGTTGCGTCGATCAGTAAACAACTCGGCCACGGCCAAAGGCAGCATCCACGATGATGCCACCGCTTCGAAGCTCGGATTCCGTGGCGGCACAGTCGCGGGCTCGATTCACCTCGAGCTCTTCCCGCCGCTCGCCGTCCACGCCTTCGGCCGCCGCTGGTTCGAGCGCGGTACCGTCTCGATGTACTTCCTCAACGCGACGACCGACCGCGAGGCCGTGCGCGCCTACCTGAAGGAGCCGCCGGCCGGCGCTACCGATGCCCAGGTCGAAGGCTGGGTCCTGCGCGACGATGGCATGCAGGTCGCCCAGGGCACCCTCTCCGTGGGCGACCCTGGCGTCGCCACCGCCCTCCTGGCCCGCCCGCTCGACCGTTTCGAGCCCGGCGAGCTGCGCCTCCTCGCAGGCATCGAAGCCGGCCGCAAGTTCGACCCGGTGCGCGTCAGCACCTCACTCGAGCAGCAAGTCCAGCGCCTCAAAGTCACCACGGAGCCGATGGACTGGTACACCGGCGACTCCCCCTGGGGCGGCCCCATCGTCATGCCGGCGCCCATGGTCCAGATGCTGTACGCAAAGAGCGTCCAGACCCTCCGCGGCGGCATCGGCCAGGCCGTGGGGCTCTTCGGCGCCATCGAACTGCGCAACATCAACGGCCCGGTCATGGTCGGCCAGGAGTACACCTGCACCGGCGAGGTCATCGCCGTGGGCCAGAGCCCGAAGACCGAATACATGTGGTTCGAGACCGGCCTCGATGACGACTCGGGCAAGCGCATCGCCGAAATGCGCATGCTGCTCCGCTGGATGAAGGCCTCCAGCCCGCTCTACCCGGAGCTGCGGTCGCAGTAGCGTCGTCTCGCGCGAATAGGGGTGAGTACCGGCCAGCCGAAGGAGGGAGGATGGCCGGTACTCATGCGCCCGAGGGTCATCGGACAAAACGGAATCCAGGCTAAATGAGATGAAGTATCAATAGCGTGCCTGCGCCACCGATAAACTCGTCCTGTGCGGGACGGCTAGCTCGCCCGCTCTACCGCCTCCCGAAGCTCCGCCGCCCCCGGCAATTCCAGCCGCCGCAGGAGTTCCCGCCACTGCGGCCCACGCTCGAACACCGGCCCCAGCAGCGCCGCAGCCTCGCCCGCCCGGCCCATCGCCGTCAGTCCGTTCAGCGCGAACCAGAATGTTTGCTCGTCGGACGGGTACATTCGGCTCGCCTCTTCGTACGCCGCCATCGCGTCGGCGTACGGAGTCGAGGCTCCCACTTCCCGCAGCAACCCTCCCGCGACCCGCACATCGACCAGTCGCCGGAGTTCTCCCAGGGGATCGCGGCTGTAATCCACCCGCAGGTCCCACGTGTAGTCCAGGGCCCCCGGTGCGCGGACCAGGATCGCGGCTGACTGGCTCCCCCTGATGTCGCCGCCGGCCTGCTGGGCGGCATCCAGCGCGGCCATGATCCGCGCCGCCAGCACACCCGTGGCGCTGGTGTACGCGTCCGCCATGGCCTCAGGCACGCCTTGGCGGATCATCATGTTCGCCTGCGCAGCAAATCCTTCGCCCAGCACGTGGGAAGCGAACGGGATGCACTCGGCGCCGGTGTGCACGGCGACGGCTCCATTCCCGTCGATGACCGCGACCTGCCGCCGGGCTGGCATGTCGTCGCCCGCGATCAACGCCGCGAGGGTCCTTGGTGCATCCAGTCCGTGCTCCAGGAGCGCCAGCCCCTGCGGGCCGAAGATGACGTTCGCGAACGACTGCGTCGCGACCGCCCCGGCGCCCGCCTTCACCCACGGCACGATTGCGCCGACCGCCGGCTGGTGCGTTTGCACACCAACGCCGAGTGCCCCGGTCTCTGCGTCACGCGCAACAATGGAATACGTCATGGGTGCCTCCCCCGCGGAGGCCCGAAGGCTAGCACCCGTCCCAGCGAGGTGCTACCGCCGCCTGGCCCACCGCCCCGCGACGAACCCCCCGACGGCAAGCCCGCCGAGCGCGCCAAGCATCACGAACACCCACTGGCCGGTTGCACCGTCGGTCGTGCCCGGCACGCCGGCGTCCGTTGGCGGCGCTTCGGCAAGGGCGTCGTTCGCGCGGGCAACCACGGGCTCGTTCGGCCCCGTCACGGCAGAACTCGCTGCGTGCCCGTCGCCCACCACGATCGTTCCGATCATTCCGTTGTGCACGAAGCAGTAGTACGGGTAGGTCCCCTGCTTCTCGAACCTATGCTGGACCGCCTCGCCGTTTCGAAGCTCGTTGTAGTTGCCCCACTCGAGAGTGGCTCCAGCGACGTTGTGCGGTTCGGTGCCCGCATTGGTCCACGTGACAGTCGAGCCGGCCGCCACATGGAGGACGGTGGGGACGAAGCAGCTCCCCTGCATTTGAACCTCGTCGCCAGTTGCCTCGGTCGAGGCGAAGCCCCGGCAGCCGCCGCCCGCCTCGACGCCCATGGGGGCGCCGCCCGCGAACAGCCCCAGCATGACACCGCATACCGCCGTAACCACCAACCTCGGAGCATGCCTGACCATGGAGAGCCTCCCGTCGCGTCCTGCACTCCATACACCGGTCCGCGATCAAGGGTTCCCTACCGCATCGACTCCGCGATTGCCTGCGCCTCTTCCAGCGTCGCCGGGCCCTCGATCCGCCGGTACAGGCCGCCGTCCGCCCACACCAGCGCGTTCTCCAGTACCGTTCGCGTTGTTCCCGCAATCGGCGTCCCGTCGCCGCGCAGGATGGTCACGATGCGTTCCCCACCCGTGATCCAGTACCCGGGCTTCCCGTTCACCGGCACCGGGGCGACGACCTCTCCGCCGCCCGTCACGCCCTTGCCAACGAAGATTTCGTCGCTCAGTTCGAACTCCCAGACCTGGACCGCGCCGTAGTCCACCACGATCGTTTCCGGGCTTCCCAGCACAAATACGGCCACCGGCTCGCCGAGGTTCGAAGGGAGCACCGGCTCGAACCCGGACCGCTGGGCCGCCTCGGCAAGCGACACCTTCTCCGCCAGGCGGTCCAACGGCAGCGTGGAAGGGAATGGCTTCGGGGTGGCACCCGCCGGCGCCGTCGGCAACACGTGGATCCGCTCGCCTTCCACCGCCAGCCCGAGGAAGTCCGCCACCGCGTCGCGCACATCCCGCGAGACCACCAGCACCAGCGCGAACGCTGCCAGCGCTGTCACCAATCCCCCGAGCCCAATTCGCAGTGCTGTTGCAGCAGGGCGAGCGACGTCGGTCCCGCCAACCCGCGCCAGCACCGCGGGCCGCAAGTCGGGTGTCGGCGGGTAGGCTACCGCGCGCGCCAGGTCTTCCAACATCTCGATATCCCACCCCGTCTTTGCGTCAACCACTTCCGCCACCTCCCGATTCCACCGGGCGGAGGCCCGGATAACGCGTCTCAATCACCCGCCGCAGCCGTTCGCTGGAACGGTGGAGCCGCGACTTCACTGTTCCTGGCGCCTTCCCGATGACCACCGCTATCTCTTTCTCCGGCAACTCCACGAAGTAGCGCAGGTACAGCACCACCCGGTCGTCCTCCGGCAGTTCGGCGATGGCCTGCCACAGCAGGCGCTGACGCTCGCTCGCGAGGGCCATCGCGTCCGGCGCGGGCATCGATTCGAGCTCGCGCCGCCGCAGCATCCCGGCCCGTTCTAGCAACCCCGTCCGCCGGCTCCGCCCGCGCACTTCGTTGAGTGCCAGGTTGGTGACGATGCGAAGCAGCCAGGGGCGAAACGGGTCATTCGAACGGAAGCGGCGGATCCCCCGGTATGCCCGCACAAAGCTCTCCTGGGCCACGTCCTGGGCTCCCGCGGCATCGCGGAGGACGAGGTATGCGGTGCGAAACGCGGCCTGCTGGTAGCGCAGCACCAGCTCACCGAACGCAGCGCCATCTCCGGCCTGCGCTCGCTCCACCAGCTCCATATCGTCCCGTTCCGGGCTCACCCGGATGTTCTACACCGGCCGGCAAGCCCCGGTTCCCGCCTACGGCTGTGGTTCGCTCGCTCGCGCGGCCGCCCGGTAGATCCCCCGCGACATCAACGACTGTTCCGACTCCGCCCGCGCGTGGTACACCGCCGCTCGTGCCGCGTGTACCTCCCTGTCTTCCGGTGCAGCCAACCCGGCGAGCTCGGCCAGGTGGCACGCCAGGCGCAGGTCTCCGGAGTCCGCCAGTTCGCGCGCTCTCGCCGCGAGCACCGCCGCGCCACCCGCCAGCCGGGCCAGCTCCCTGGCGACTTCCGCCTCCCGCGCCGGCTTCAGCATCGCCGGGTTCCCGTCCCACCAGCCGCCGTACATCCGCCACACGTTCCGGACAATGAACTCCGGCTCGTCGTACAGCGGTTCGAGGTAGGGTCGCCGCAAGAGTTCATCGGGTGCCTTCACGGTGTGGATGACCTCGTCCAGCCGCACGCCCCGGTTCAGTAGCTCCAGCGTCTGCGCCACCAGCGTCTCCAGCAGCTGCGCCGCTTCGCTCAGCGCCTGCCCGATCCGCGCGCTTCCGTAGATGGGGAAACCGTGGCTCGGCACGAGCACCTCCGCTCCCATCGCCGCCATCGCCCGCAGCGCCGCCGCCCACTCCTCCGGATAGCGCTGCACTTTCTGGGGGTTCCCCGCGTTGGGCGTCCGCCAGATGAAGAAGTCCCCGGCGCAGATGAGCTTCAGCGACGGCACCCACACCCACGTGTGGTCGTCTGTCTCGCCCTTCCCGTGGCGCAACTCGAATACCATGCCGCCCTGCTCGAACGACATAGCGTCGGCGTAGGTTTCGTCCGGCTGCCGCCAGCGTTCCCACTGCGAACGCCCCTCCAGCGCCAGCGGCCGCGCCCCGAACTGCCGCGCGTTGATGACCGCGTTGTAGCCCGATGTGCGCGTGTATCGGTCGAACCGCTTCGGCACGTTCTCGTGGGCGACGACGTGCGGGCGGTCGTACCCTCGCGCCCGGGCATCCGCGTCGAAGGCCGCCATCCCGCCGACGTGGTCGAAGTGCCCATGGGTGTATACCACCCGCCGCACCGGAGCCGTGGTCCACTCGCGCAACGCACCTACCACCGCTTCGCCGTGCGCTGCGCCGCTCACATCGACCACCACGAGGCCGTCGGCAGTGCTAATGGTGATCGATTGTCCGAAGCCGCTCGTGAGCGCCACGCCGGGCAAGACTTCCAGCAGCTGTCCCGGCCGGGCCATCAGCCGGTCCGCCTCCGCGCGCCCGCCGTTCCAGGCAAGCTCCGAAAGTTCCTGCATCGTCGCCATCTGATCCTCCGGGCACGGACTTGGAGTCCCTCGCGGGACGCCCCATCCTAGTACATCGCCCAACCGCGATCGTTCCGCGCCGGGGGAGGTTGGGTGACTTGCCTCAGGGCACGGCCAGGTCGAACCGGAACGCGGGGCCTGCTCCCACTGCCTGGCCGGTCGGGTACAGCACGCCATTGTGGTAGATCGAAATGGCGGCCCCGACGCGATTCGCACACGTATCGATGGAGGCGTTGTAGTCCACCCGGTAGCCTCCGGCCTCTGCCGTCGCCCGGATGGGCCCCACCACGCCGTCAAACGCCAGGCCGACTTCGGTCCCCGCGGGCGCCGGTGCGCCGCCGATCGTGAACAGGCCGAACACGCTGTTGGGCGGCATCGATGACGAGAGGTTAGGACAGTAGTCCCCGCCGGCGACCACCGCGGGAGCCGTGGCAGTCGGCGTCGCCGTTGGCTCCTGTGCCGGCGGTGGAAGGCTCGATGCGCCACCGCCGCCCCCGGTCTGTCGCGGCGCCGTGGTCGCCGTGGCGGTGGGCGATGGGCTCGCGGTGGGAGTCGCCGTAGCGCTCGGGGTTCGAGTCGCCGGCCGTGTCGCCGTCGCGCTTGGCGTCGCCGTGACTGTCGCGGTCGCGGTGCGATCGCTATCGGCTGCCACCAGGCCGTCACCGCTACCGCCGTCGCCCGTGAGCAACCACACGCCGATGGCCGCGAACACGATTCCCAGGATGCCAAGCCCGGTCCAGCCCATGGCCTGGCGGGCCGGTGTGTTGAAGAACGATTGCAGCCAGTTCATGCACGCATAAGCCTAGGCCAATCCCTGCATTCAGTCCCGGCCCGCTGCCGAAAGACCGGTTAACCCGGCGTATTCGGCCCCCGTCATCCCCACCAGTGGTCGATCGGCTTCTTCGCGTGGCTGGCGAACGGCAGTTCCACGCGGCGCCCCACCCGCGCTGATTCGTAAGCCGCGCAGATGATTTCGAGGACGCGCCGCCCGTCCTCTCCGCTCGATTCCAGCCCGGCCCGGCCCTGCACCACGTCGACGAAGTGCTGGAGCTCCTGCGGGAACCCGAACTGCCAGGCTTCCTCGTACGTCTCGTATTGCCAGCCGCTGTGGGACCCGGCATCCGCTGCTGGCTCGGTCTCCGGGGCCGTATACGCGGCGATAGCCGGCCCCCGCTCCAGGTTCGCGACCAGCCGTCCGCGCGGGCCATACACCTCCAGCGCGTCGTTTCCGCCCGGCATCGCCCACGAGCTCTCGGCGATCCCGATAGCACCGCCCGGGAAGTGCAGGATGACGGTCGAGTGGTCCTCGCCGCGGCCTTTCTCCGCGTGGGCGTAGCGGCCGAGGGTCGCGGTCACCGCTTCGGGCCACGCCCCCAGCACCCGGCAAATCGCGTGGATGCTGTGGCACCCCATGTCGAGCAGCACACCCCCGCCGGCCCGCTCCACGTCCCAGAACCACTGAGAGTACGGTCCCCCGTGGCACTGCGCCTGCTTCACCAAGAACGGCGCACCCATCTGTCCCCGCTGCGCCAGCGCCCGCACCCGCTGGTACATCGGCACGAACAACAGGTTCTCTGCGTACATCAATGCCACGCCGGCCCGCTGGCAGGCTGCGATCATCCCGTCCGCCTCGGAAAGGTTCATGGCCAGCGGCTTCTCGCAGAGCACGTGCATCCCCGCCGCCGCCGCCCTGGTCGCGATGTCGTAGTGGAGGTCGTTCGGCGCGGCGATGGCCACGGCATCGAGCCCCCCGGCCGCGATCATCTCCCGGTAGTCCGCGTAGTGCCGTGCGATGCCCCACTTCTCGGCGAACGCCGCTGCCGTGTTCGGCGCCGCCACCGCCGCGATCTCCGCGCCGGCCACCTGGCGCAGCGAATGGGCATACAGGTTGCCGATGAACTGCGTCCCGACCATGCCGATGCGAAGCGTCATGGCTGCTGACTATACGCTGCCAGGGCGGCTATCCAGGGTCGCGAGTAATGCGGAATCGGCATGCATTGCGCCCTCCCAGATCAGCAACGACGTTCGGCGTAGCACCGTGTGCAGCGTCTGTCGCGCGTAATACCCGGCGCCCCACAGCATCGCACCCTGCAGGACCGTCCAGCTCGTAATACTTGCCAGTTCCTCAGCGCGGTACACCTCGGGCAGCTGCCCTTGCTCTTGCGCTGCCCGATAGAACCGTACGAACAGGCGTCGAATGCCCTGGGGGCCTGCCTCGCTGGGCGCCTGGCTCGCCTCAGAACCGAACCCTGCCAGCAGCTCGGCCACACCCTGTCGTACCAGGGCCCTCGGCGTCGACCGACAACTTTCGGCCAGCGCATCCGTGAGCTGCCCAAGGAGCGTGCCATCCACCGGGGAGCGCCGGAGCAGGGCCTCGTCCATCACTCGCTCGGCAAGTTCTGCGTGAGGCGTTGCGACTTCGATAAGCAGTTCTGCTTTCGAGCGGAAGTGGAAGTAGAACGCGCCTTTTGCCACGCCCGCATCCGCACAGATCTCGTCCACGGTCACTGCGGCGTACCCACGTGCCGCCCAGGAGCGCAGTGCGGCATCGATAATCGCCGCCCGCGTCCGCACCGAGCGTGCTTGTCTCCGCCGTGGCGCCGATTGTTCCTGCCCCATCGCAGGCTCGCAGTCTAACAAGTTTCCGTCTGGTCGTTGCCCGATAAACAGACTATAGTCTGTTATCTGGAGGCCCGCATGCGCATTGGTTACCTGAAGCTCATCACCATCCCCATCCTCCTCGTCGCATGCTCCGGGGGAGGAGACCCGGCTCCCGCGCCGACCCTTGATCCATCGTCCACCGCCGCCGGAAGCGCGCTGGCCACCACATCGCCCTCACCCACGCAGCTCGAATTCGATTGCCTGGGTGATTCCGATGCCTGCCCCGCTCTTTTGGTTGAGGGCGATTCCCCCGCCACCCTGCCCGATGGACGGCTCTCGCCCTTCCGCGGTCTTTCTGACCCGACGATCCAGCGCGACCCACGGTCGGGCCGGCTCTGGCTCGCCTACAGTCGCCCCAGCATTCACATCACTGCGCAGGGGCCAACTACCCGGGTCGAGTCGTACCTCGCCCACAGCGATGACGCCGGCCAAACGTGGCGCAGCGATGGCGTCCTCTGGGCGGCCCGCGAGGCGACTAACCCTCTTACCGGCGACTCCGGCTATATCGACACCGAAGTGCCGAACCTCTTTCCTGCGTCCATCAACGGTGAACTCCTCTGGTTCGGTGCGCGCCTCGAACTCTTTGTCCCCTCAGGCCGCGCGCTTGGCCAACGCCCCATCACCAGCTTCCGCATCGTGGTCAGCGCTGCCGGGACGCCTGAGGCGCTCGCCACGGCCGACGCACAGTCTCTCGGCGCTGCGGCCACCGCTCCCGAGTGGGACATCGACCAGGCGCTCAGCAAACTCGAACCCTCCCTCCAGAACTGCGTCGCGTGGAATGAACCGGCCCTGCTCGCCGAAGGCGGCACACTCTACCTCGCCCTTCGTTGCCTGGCCCTGAGCGCGGCCGGCACACCCGACGTAACTCGTAGCCCTTTGGTGGTTTTCGCCACGGAACCCACAGGCGTGGCCGCCAACTGGAAGTGGCGCTACGTGGGCCAGCTTGCGGGCGCCAGGGAAGCGGCCGAACTCGGCGGGAAAGGCGTGACCCAGATCGACTTCGCTCGAAGCCGCGATGGTGCACTCCTTTGCATCCTCACCCCGGACGACTGGTCAGCCGAACACCGTGAGTTCGTACACTACGGCATTCGCGTTCTCGAACTCGAATCCATCGATCCGCCCCAACTCAGACGTGATGCTCAAGGAAGGCTCGTGCTCCGCGCCATCGTCACCGCAAGCGACCAGCGCCCATTGGGTCCCGGGGCAGCCGCCTACTCACCGGACTCCGAGACCGGAATCCTCTTGATGCGCCGCGTCATCCGTGAGGCTTCGCTCGTCGCCTCAGTCCACGCGACCGGGCTCCATCCGTAGCACTCACGGATAGATGACATCTGCAAGGGTGTCCCGCGTCGGATCTTGAACGCAAGCTCCCGAGCTCCCTCTTGGCGCACGAAAACCTGCTTGCCGGGCTGAAGCGTCGGCTCCACTTGCGCCTCGTCGTTGTCGCGGCCGCGTGGCACTGCCCGGGCACCGATCCCGTTGCCGGTCACCCCGCCCCTGCGGAGCTATGCCTACTTCCGTTGTGCAGGCTTCCGGATGAACAGCAACAGCACGGCCGCCGTGATATTCGAGGCCGCGATCGCGAAGAACGCCCCGTCGTAGTCCCCCACCCGGTCCACGTACTCCGAGACCAGCAGCGGCGCGCCCGCGCCGAGGACCAACGAGAAGGGCAACCCCGCGCTGCGCACCGACCCCAGGTAGCGGCGCCCGAAGAACGTCGCCCAGATGAGCTCCTGCAGCGGGATCATGCCGCCCCAGCCGAATCCCAGGAGGAGGAATCCCGCGTACGCCCCCACGTCCGCCCCCGATCGCACGGAACTGGTGATCAGCAGGATCGACAGGCCCGTGAAAAACGCGCTGATCGATGCCAGCCGTTTCGGATCTGTCTTGTCCATCAAAAGCCCCCAGAACGGCTTCGATACCAGTGCAGGGATGGAGGCAAGCGTGATCATGAACGCCGCCGTCGACCGCGAGTAGCCGGCATCGGTCATGAACGGGATGGTGTGCAGGAGCATCACGCCGATGGTCAGGCCGAACATGCCAAACGCCAGCACCAGCATGTAGAACGCGAACGTGCGCAGAGCCTCGGAGCGCGTCAGCGACGAGGCAAAGTCCATGCTTGCTCGTTGCCCTTCCCCGGCTGCCACCTGGGCCGAGGTCTTGCCATCGGGGTGGAGGCCATAGTCCTCTGGTGCCCGCCGCATCATCAGGGCGATCGGCACAATCAGTACGGCCGCCCCAACGCCCATGAAGCGCCAGCCATCGCGCCAGCCGAACTCGTCGATCACCCGGGTCATGGCCGGAGTCAGCACCACCCCGGCGGTCGAAACCCCCATCGAGGCGAGCGCGACCGCCAGCCCGCGCTTCTCCACGAACCACTTCGACAGCGTGACATTCACCACCAGGTTGCCGATCATCGCGGCGCCAACCGTCATGATGAGCCCGTTCAGCACGATCCAGTGCCAGAGCTGCTGCACATAGCTCAGCGCGAAGAGCGATGACGACAGGATCGTGATGCCGATGAGCATCAGCCTGCGCCCGCCGTGCCGGTCGACGTGGGCCCCAATGAAGAAGCCCGTGAACGCCATCACCACCTGCGCAATCGTGCGCGCATACGTGTACTCCGCCCGCGTCCACCCCAGGTCGTCCGTCATCGGCTTCAGGAACGCGCCAACGACGTAGTTCTGCGAGCCGACCGAAACGAACTGGGCGACGAACGCCGCCCCAATGAGCCAGTAGCCGAAGTAGATGCGGCGCGTCTCCACCGCCGCCGCCGTGGCCGCGGAGCCCACTGATTCACGCGCCATGAATGGTCACCTGCTGATGAACGATGGCGCGAGTCTACACCCCCGGCCGTCAGGCGCTATCTGACACAGGTCACAGGTTCAGTAGAGGCATTGCAGCGCTTCCACGCACCGCAGCGTGGCTTCCTCCGGTCCCGTGGAATCAACCCGCGAAAGGGTCGCTTCCGCCGTCGCCCGGCCGCTCGTCCTGCGCATGAAGTCCGGCACGTCCATCCGGACTTCCAGGACCGGCGCGGCTTCGCTGCCCACGACCCACCTTCCGCCGGCCGGGCCTGTCAATGCCAGCGTGAACGACAGGTCGCGGGCCTTCTTTTTCACGTAGCCGTTTACGTCCTCTACCGCCTGGGCGACCAGCACATCGTCGTGCCCGGGCGTCAGTTCGAGCTGGCACCCGGTTGCATCCGCGATGTCGAGCCGGTGTATCCACATGTCCCGCGGGAAGATGCGGTGCAGCAGGGTCCCCAGCCGCACGAACCCGAACCCCGGCGCGGGCACGGGCAGGTTGCGGGCGACTGGATTCAGCCGTGCTCGCGAGGCGATCGTTCCGGGTGTCCCATCCCGCACCTCGGCGATCAGCTCGCCGTGCGATCGCCCCTTGCGCATGTCGACCTGGTACTGGTTCAGCGCGTCCAGCATCGACATGCCTCGCTTGCGGTACGGGCTGGTCGCGCGCGGGTTGAGCTGGGCCACGAACCCCCGAAAGCCGGAACCCATCTGCACGTGACCCGCCTGGTGCGCCGCGATGTCCCGCACGGTCCATAGCGCGCACGGCGTCGGCCTGTCCCAATCCTCGGGGGAGAGCTCGCCGAGGAGCCGCAAGAACGCGTCCAGTTCCTGCCGTGCGAGCCGCGCATATGCCGGAATCCCGGCTGCCAGTCCCGCTCCCGGGCGGTGTCCCACGGGTTCGCCTGTCGTCGTGATGGCCACGGTCGTACTCCTTTCCCGGTCAGTCAGGCCGGGCGCATCCATGCGGCCCGGATGAGTTCCACCGCGGCAGGGATGAGCGGCGCGAAGCGCCCCTCTCCGGGTGGAGCGTCCGGTTCGTTCGCGCGCCGCAGCGACGTGAGCCCGTGCATCAGCGCGAGTGCCAGGTCTCGCGCTGATGCCGCGCTGAGGCCGGTCTGAATCACGCGTGCGTCCAGGGCCTGCTGGAACCAGCGCTGGCTGTCTTCAAGCAGGCCCCGGGCCTCCGCCATCGATTCCTCCGACGGCACGAAGCCGGGGACCGGCCGTTCGAACAGGAGCGCATACAGGTCGGGGTTCTCATCGGCGAACGCCATGTAGTGCCCGATGGCTGCTGCGAAGAAGTCCGCGCTCACGCCGGACTGCTCCATCAGTTCGCGCACCTGCGCGCGGTAGGCCCGCATTCCCCACCGGAACAGCTCGTCATACAGCGCGTGCTTGCTTTCGAAGTAGGTGTACAGCGATGGCGGTTTCATCCCCACTCGTCGCGCGACCTCATTGATGCTCAGCGCGCCCACGCCGTCGGTCCGCATCATCTCGCGGGCGGCCTCCAGGATGGCCTGGCGCACCATGGGGAAGCCGTGGTGCCGCCGTCCGCGCGATGAGGGTGCCGCCTTCGTGTTGCCAACTGCCATATGAGTCTCCGAATGCTATTAGGTAACGGCGACCGGGTCAATCCCGCGTTGCACCACTTCCGTCACCCGTGAACATGAGATGCTTGCGCCCGGCCTACCCGAGCAGGATCTCCAGCACCTGCTCCGTCTGGCTCAAGTCGTCCACCGCGAACTCGGCCCCGGATGCCAGCAGCTCGGCGCGCGTGAACCGCCCGGTGCCGACCCCCAGCGCCGTTGCCCCGGCGCGGTGGGCAGCCTCCACATCCAGCGGCGTATCGCCCAGCACGATCGTGTTCGAGGGATCGGCCGCAACGCCAAGCGCCTCTGCGAGCTCTGCCAGGCCGTCCTTCACCAGCTCGGCCCGAACGGTGTGGCTGTCTCCGAACCCGCCGCCCACGAACCGTTCCCACAGGCCGAAGTGCGTGAGCTTGGCAGCCGCTCCGCGGCGCAGGTTCCCCGTGGCCAGTCCGAGCCCCGGGACCTCGCAATCGAGGGCATCTAGCAATTCTGGCACCCCTGGCAGCACCCTCCCGCCCTTCTCGGCCAGGAACCGCGGGAACTCCGCAAGGTAGGCCTCCGCGAACTCCTCCAGCGACTTCTCGATGGACCCATTCGCCACGCCATGACGCTCGATGATCTCAATGAAAATAGCCCGGTCCGTACGCCCGTCGAAGCTCACCCCGGCGGTGGCACCGGCGACCCCGTACAGCCGCTCGAAGGCTGTCTCCATCGCCGTCCGCCCGGCCCCGGACGTCTGGACGAGCGTCAGGTCGATGTCGAACAGGATCAGGCGTGTCATGGAAACGAGTGTACGGGCTGCGCGAGCTTGCGGCCTGCGCGAGCTTGCGGCCTGGTGCCGCGGCGCCATCATTTCCACGTGAGCAGCTGGTTCGACGAGTCGCCGGGAACGTACGATCACGCCCGGCCTTCCTACCCTGAACCGCTCTGGGATGAGCTGTTCAAGGTACTGCCTCCGGCGCCGTCCATCATCGAGATTGGCCCGGGTACCGGGAAAGCCACGGAGCCTCTTCTCGCCCGCGGTGCCACCGTTACTGCTTGCGAACCCGGTCCCAGGCTTGCCCGCTTCCTCCGCCGGAAACTCTCCACTGGGAGCCTGACCGTGGTCCGGGACCGGTTCGAATCCGCCGCCGTTCCCGCCGGCACTTTCGACGCGGTGGTCGCCGCCACCTCGTTTCACTGGCTTAATCCCGCTCTCCGGTTGCTCAAGGCGCGTGCCGTTCTCAGGCCGGGGGGCTTCCTCGCCGTCATCGATACCAATCAGGTCGCTGATCCCGCCGACCGTGGGTACTTCGCGGCTTCGCAGCCCATCTACAGGCGCTACTTTCCCGGCGAGCCCGCCGTCGCTCCCGTCCCAGGCCGCCACGTCGTCCCCGCCGCCTTCGAGGAACTCCGGAGGTCCGGGCTTTTCGAACAGGCGTCCCTCTACCGGTACGATTGGGACCAGCGCTACGACACAGCGCGATACCTGGACCTCGTTCGTTCCTACTCCACAACTGCCCGGATGGATCCGTCCGCACGCGAGCCCTTCCTGGCCGAGCTCGCCTCATTGATCGATGCGGAGTTCGAGGGTTACGTGGTCCGGCCCCTGGTTATCACACTCACACTGGCGAAACGGGCCACGTGACGCCTCTTCCGAACCGGGTTCGGATTCGCTATGGTTGCGGTCATCCCGTCATTGGAGTGCCCCCATGACTGAAAGCGAAACGGCGAATCTTCCCCTGGGGCTTGCCCTGACCCCGCTGAACCCCGCCTACCAGGAAGATCCGTTCACCCTACTCGACCAGGTCCGCGAGTCCGGCCGCATCGTCCACGACCCCCAGTTCGGGCGCTACATCGTTGGACGCTTCGAAGATGTCTACGCCGTCCTCAACGACCGCGACCTCGCCGTCGACCCGCGCAAGGCAACGGAGAACACCTTCAGTGCGCGCATCGCCCGCATCGAGGATTCCGGCCGCGAGCCCTCGATGCTCTTCCTCGATCCCCCGGACCACACCCGCCTGCGCTCGCTCGTTTCGAAGGCGTTCACCCCGCGTGCCATCGAGCGCATGCGACCCCGCATCGAGGAAATCGCCAACGAGCTCTGCGACCGGCTCGAAGGCAGGGCATCGTTCGACCTGATGACCGGCTTCTGCCAGCCGTACCCCACCATCGTCATCGCCGAGATGCTTGGTGTTGATCCCGGCGACCAGGCCGACTTCAAGCGCTGGACCGACGACATCGTGGCCGCGGGCTTCGATGCCTTCGCCTCGGAGGAAACGAAGCAGAAGGCCGCTGCGGCCGGCGAGCAGATGCAGGCTTATCTCAATCGCGCCATTGCCGAACGCCGCGCCGAACCGCGGGACGACTTGATCACCGCGCTCATCCACGCTGAGGATAATGGAGACTTCTTCAACGACGACGAAGTGCGCTCGATGGTCAGCCTCCTCCTCGCCGCCGGGAACGTGACCACCACCGACCTCCTCGGAAACGGGATGAAGAACCTCCTCCAGCATCCCGACCAGGTGCAACTCCTCCGCGATGACCCGTCGCTCATCCCGAACGCCGTCGAGGAGATGCTGCGCTTCGAAGGGCCAGTCACCTTCTCCGGCCGCATCACCGTCGACGACCGCGAAATCGCCGGCTGCCCCATGCATGCTGGCCAGTCCATCACGGTCGCCCTCGGCGCCGCGAACTACGACCCGCGCCTCCACAAGGACCCACACAAGTTCGACGTCACCCGCGAGGACATCGACCATGTCGCCTTCGGCGGCGGGCGGCGCTACTGTCTCGGCGCTCCACTCGCCCGCCTCGAGGCACAGATCGGTGTCCGCACCCTGGTCACGCGCTTCCCCAACCTCCGCCTCGCCGAACAGGAACTCCGCTGGAAGAAGGTCCCCATCTTCCGGGGACTCGAAAGCCTCACTGTCCTAACCTGATCAGGTGACGATCGAATACTGGCGCGGCGAAATCGACCGGGTCGATGAAGAGCTCCTCGAGCTCTTCAATCGCCGCGCCCGTTATGCCATCGAGATCGGGCTCTTGAAGCGGCGCGCGGGCCTGCCGATCGAGGTGCCCGAACGCGAAGCCGCCATCATCGCCCGCATGGTCGAACTCAACGAGGGTCCGCTTGACGGCGAGGCCATCCACCGCCTGTTCGAGGCTGTGATCGACGAGTCTCGCATCGCCGAACGCGCGATGCTGGAAGGCTAAGCCGGCCTACTTCCCGCCGGCTGCCGACACGTCCTCGGCGGCGCGGCTGGCCGCCATCGCTGGCTGCTTCGAAGGGCGCGCGAACAGTACCGCGACCGCTGCCGCATATGTGAGCAGCGCCGTGATCGTAAACGGGACGGTGTACCCGTCCGTCGCGTCGTGAATCGCCCCCACGCCGATCGGCCCCAGCCCACTGCCCACCTGCCCCGCCAGGCTGATGAGCCCGAAGACCGCCCCGAACGACACCATGCCGAAAATCTCGCCCACCAGCAGCGATTGCATCATGTACACGTTGCCGATGGTCAGCCCGAACACCAGCGTCAGCGCCCACGTCGCCGGCACGCTCTCGGTGTGGATGATCAGCAGGATGCAGGAGCCCTGGACCAGGAAAAGGATGACGGTCAGCAGCCTCCGGTCCACGCCATCGGCGAACATGCCCACCGCCAGCCGGGCGATGATGCTTCCGAGCGCGGTGACGCTCAGGGTGAATGCCGCCGCGCTCCGCGAGCCCAGCCGCTCTTCCAGGAACGAAACCTGGTGCACCACGTACCCGGTCTGCGCGACCAGCACCAGCAAGAACGCGATGAAGATCCCCCAGAACCCGACGGTCCGCATCGCCTCGGCCCGGGTCCACGTCCGGTACTGCACGGCCATTGCCTGGCGCGATGCCTCCGTCTGCGGCGCATCGCCGGGCCCGCCGTCGGGCTCCAGGCCCATCTCCCGCGGCTCGAACACGATCACACCAAAGATCACGGGCAGAGCAACGATGATCACCAGCGCTCCGAGCACTGGCGTCGCCAGCTCCAGTCCACCGATGTCGATGAGCTGGCTCGCGACCGGGGCCAGCACCACGCCCCCGAGGGAGACGCCTGTCGAGGAGATGCTCATCGCCAGGGCGCGCTTCCGCACGAACCAACGCGTCATGATTGCGTTTACCGCGATGGAGCTCGACATCCCGAACGCCACCGCGAACACGAAATACACCACGTACAGCTGCCACAGCTCGTCGACGATGCCGATGAACGCCGCGCTCACGCCGTTGATCAGCGTGCCAATGACCATGAACGCCGTCGGTCCCTTGCGGTCCACGTACGGCCCCACGATGGCGGAGGTCAGCCCCGAGACGCAGAAGTAGATCGTCGGCGCCCAGCTGACCTGCGTGGTCGACCACCCATGCGCCTCGCGTAGGGGCTTGAGGAAGATCGGCAGCCCGTAGTACCCCACGCCGACGCCAACGAACATCAGGGCCGCGCAGGCGACCGCGATGTACCAGCCATAGAACCAGCGATCCGGGAGCATGCGCGCCGCTGGCGGAATGCGTCCCCGCGAAACCGTTCCGGTCATTCGCCTAAGTCTAACGGCACCACCGTCTCCGGCGCTCCCGCCCCCACCGGGCCCGAAGGGCTGGCTACCGGCCCTCGAACGCCGGTTCGCGCTTTTCCACGAACGCTCGCGCCGCGTTCAGGTGGTCGTGGGTCTTCCCGCTGGCGATCATGTTCTCCGCTTCGCGAGTGAGCGTATCGGCGAACGTGTTGTTCGCGCCGAACGCGAAGTTGTCCTTCATCCGCCCGAATGCCAGCGTGGGGCCCGCCGCGAGCCGCCTCGCCAGCGCCATCGTTTCGTCCATCAGGGAATCGTGTGGCACCACCTTCGTCACCAGGCCGAGTTCGAGTGCCCGGCTGGCATCGAACACGTCCGACATGAAGTAGAGCTCTTTCGCCTTCATCGGCCCGACGAGCCGCTGGAGCAGCCAGGTTCCGCCGAAGTCGCCGCTGAAGCCCACCCTCGCGAACGCGGTGGTGAACCGTGCCTGCTCGCTCGCGATGCGCAGGTCGGCCGCGAGCGCGACGCTCAGCCCGGCGCCCGCGGCGACCCCGTTCACGGCCGCGACGGTTGGCTTGGGCATCTCGAAGAGCAACCGTGAAATCTCTTCCTGTTGCCGGAGGGCCTCGACGCCGCTCAGCACGGAGCCACCCTCGCCGCCGCGCCCTCCCGAGGCCATCGCCTTCACATCGCCCCCGGCCGAAAACCCGCGGCCCGCGCCGGTTATCACGACACACCGGATTGCCGGGTCGTTCGCCGCCTGCTCGGCCACCCGGAACATGGTGTCCAGCATCTCGGGATTCATCGCGTTCAGCGATTCCGGCCGGTTCAGGGTGATCACGCCAACCGCGCCATCGGTGGAGAACAGGACTGTTTCGGACATCGGGCTTCCTCATTCGGTGAGTTGCCCGCGATTGTAGCCCAGCCTGCCGGGTCGTGGTCCGCAGGCTACCCCACTCCTTCGGCTCGTTTCGCCGCGCCGAACCCCTTCGGCTCGTTAATGAGCAGCGCCGCGGCGATCGAGGCCCCCACCAGGATCACCCCGATGGTGACGTACACCGAGCCGATGCCCGCGAAACCGCTGGTGAGGCCACCGCCCAGCGGTCCGAGCAGGAGCGCCATGGATTGCATGCTTGCCGCCAGCCCGAAGGCGCTTCCTTGCTTCCCTTCCGGTGCGCTCGCCGCG
The DNA here is from genome assembly GCA_964507025.1 of uncultured Anaerolineaceae bacterium. Taxonomy (GTDB): domain Bacteria; phylum Chloroflexota; class Dehalococcoidia; order Tepidiformales; family Tepidiformaceae; genus Amarobacter. The sequence continues at coordinate 76,864 of CAZDOK010000007.1, read as the reverse complement.
ATTAGCGCGTTGGTCCCCGGCACCATCGCCCCCTGGAAGATGCCCACCGCTCCCAACAGCAGCATGAACGCCGGCAGGCTGTTGGCCAGTGCCACGGTTGGATACAGCAGCCCGGTCACCAGTGCGGCGCCGGCCACCACGTTCCGGTAGCCAAGGCGCTCCCCCAGTGGCGCCAGCCCGAACGCCGCGATGGTGCTCGTCAGCCCGATCACGCTAAACACGAACCCCGTTGCCGCTTCTTCCTTCAGGTCCGATTCCCAGCCGAACAGCTCGAAGTGCACCCGGTCGGCGCCCCCGGGGGTCGCCTCCGCGAAATCGTCGATGCTCAGGGGCATCACCGGCCGCACAAACGTGGTGCTCAGCCACAGCACGAACAACAGCAGCAACATCAGGATCACTTGCCGCTCACGCATCACGATGCGCAGGTTATCGACGAGCCCACCGCCGTGGTCCCTGGGTCCGGCAGCCTCGCCATCCGCTTCCTCTGCACCCCCGGGCGACCCTTCCCGCACGAACAGGTACACCAGTACTGCCGCGATGCCATACAGCCCCGCGCAGAAGATGAACGACTCGCGAATCCCCAGGTTTGCCGCGACCAGACCGCCGATCACCGGCCCCAGCATGTTCGCCGTGAACTGCCCGGTCTGAAGCGTCCCGAGCGCGTACCCCACGCGTTCCCGCGGCGTACTGGCCGCCACGAGTGCCGCAGCGGCGCCCATCGTTCCCGCGAAGGCGCCCATCAGGAACCGCAGCAGCACCAGCTGCCAGACCGCCTGGGCGATGCCCATCACGCCGATAAGCACACCCGCGCCAATCAGCGCCCGCAGGAACATCGGCTTCCGTCCGAACCGGTCGGCCAGCGATCCCCAGATCGGCGCCGTGAGGGTGAGCGAAAGACCTGTGGCGCTGGCTGTCAGTCCGGTGTAGAACGCCACGCGTGACTTTTCGCTGACACCGAGCTCCTGGATGTAGAAGGGAATAAACGGGAAAACGAAGTTGGCGCCCATCAGCCCCACGAAGACGCCAATCCACACGAAAACAAGGTTGCGCTTCCATGCCGGCCCGCCCCGGGGACGGATGTTGGAGGTCACCGTCATTGGGCGGCACTCCCAACCGGGCACGGTCGGTCGGCAGAAGTCACTCGAGAAATCCAGGAGAGGGGCTACTGGCCATAATGCCACCGGCTCCGCCTTCGCGCACCGGGACAGTGCTGGCACGCGATAGCCGGCTCAGCGCGCGGGTGGCTCCAGCTCGGCCCGCAACGCTCGCACCTGCGCCGCGTGCTCCTCGGCGTGGTTCGCACCCCGCGCCAGCAGTTCGCGCACGCTCAGCGCCCCATCAACCGGGTGGATCCCGGTGCGCTCCCACGCCCTCGCGTCGCCCTCGCGCAACAGCTCGGCGCTCGTGAACCGGAGCGATTCAAACAGCGCCAGAGAGGCCTCGGGGCTGCGCCACAGATACTGGAGCTTCCGTTTCCACTTCCCCTCGTCGAACTCGAACAACACCGGCTCGTCCTCCGCCAGGATCAACCGGAAGCGCGTGGCCCGGACGAGTTCAGCGTCGGCCAGGTGCACGAGCACATCCCGTATCGACCACCCCTCGCGTCCCGGTCGCGAAATCGTGGATGGCCCCACGCCATGGACTGCCTCGCGGACGACAGCCGGCCCGCGCACAAAGCGTTCGAAAACGGGCGAAATGTCCTCCGGCAGCCGCGGCATGCCGCGATTCTAGCGGTACCTGGGTTCGCGCGCCGGGGATTGCCTTCCCTTAGCACTCCGTTTGCTACACTGCTAACACCATGGCCACGGGACAGCGCGACTACTACGAGGTGCTCGGCGTCAGCCGTGGCGCCGATGCCCAGGAACTGAAGAAGGCCTATCGCAAGCTGGCGATGGAGTACCACCCCGACCGCAACCCCTCGGAGGATGCAGCGGAGAAGTTCAAGGAAATCAACCGCGCCTACGAAGTACTCTCCGACGACCAGAAGCGCGCCCTCTACGACCGCTTCGGTCACGCGGGTGTCGAAGGCGGTGCCGGAGCCGGTGCGGGCGGTTTCGAAGGCTTCCACACCTTCGATGGGTTCGGCGATATCTTCGACGCGTTCTTTGGTGGCGGCGCTCGTGGTGGCCGTCGCCGGCGCGGCCCTGCCCGGGGCTCGGACCTCCGTTACAACCTCAAGCTCACCTTCGAGGAAGCCGTCTTCGGCACTGAGAAAGAGATCGAGTTCCAGCGTCTCGAATCGTGCGAGACCTGCGATGGACGTGGTGCCGAACCTGGCACCGAGCCGGTTATCTGCCCCGAATGCAACGGCGCCGGCGAAATCCGCCGGTCGCAGCAGAGCATTTTCGGCCAGTTCGTCAACGTCTCCGCTTGCAGCCGCTGCCAGGGAGAGGGCCGCGTCATCACCAACCCCTGTGCAACCTGCCGCGGGACTGGCCGCACACGCCAGGCGAGGCGCATCGCGGTCAAAGTCCCCGCCGGCGTCGACGACGGCGCCCAGATTCGAATCGGCGGCGAGGGCGAATCCGGCCCGCGCGGTGGCGAGCCGGGCCACCTCTACGTCGTCCTCTCCGTGGCCGCGCACGAGCGCTTCGAGCGTGTCGAAGACCACATCGTCCTGGAGTTGCCCGCCAACGTGGCCCAGGCCGCCCTCGGAGCCGAGGTCACCATCCCCACGCTCGATGGCGACATGCAGTTCGAAATCCCCGCCGGCACCCAGAGCGGCGAGGACTTCGTTATCCGTGGTAAGGGCGTTCCCCACCTCCGCGGCGCGGGGCGGGGCGACATGGTCGTACGTGTCACCGTCGTCGTGCCCGAATCGCTGACCGACGAGCAGCGCGAACTGCTCGAGAAGCTTGCCACCACCATGGGCACCCCCACCCTGCCCCGCCGCAACAAAGGCTTTTTCGAGCGCATCCGCGACGCCATGGCGGGGTAGCCTGTGAGCAACCTCTGGTTCGAGATCACCGCCCAGGTCCCGCCCGTGCTCGTCGAGGAAGTCTCGGAACTCGTCCGGCTCGTGGCCCCCGGCGGGATCACCGTCGAAGAGCCTGTCGACATCCTTGGCCCCGAAAAAGGCTTTCGGGTCCGTGGAGGCGAGCCTGTCCTCGTCCGGGCATACCTCCCGAGCTCCGAGCTCGGTGCCGTCCTCACCGAGGACCTTCGCCGTTCCATGGAGGCCTACCCGGCCGTCCAGCTCACCGCGCGCCCCATCTACGAACAGGACTGGGCCGTTTCCTGGCGGGAGTTCTTCGGGGTCGTCGATACCGGTGGCCGCGCGGTCATCGTCCCATCCTGGGTCGAACACGAGGTCCTTCCCGGCCAGGTCGCTATCCGCCTCGACCCGGGCCAGGCATTTGGCACCGGCCACCACGAGACCACCCGCCTCTGCCTCGCAGCCCTCGACGCGCTCGCCCGGCCCGGCATCACGATGCTCGATGTTGGTATGGGCTCGGGCGTCCTCTCCATCGCCGCCGTCAAGCTCGGGGTCCCGCGTGTCGTCGCAATCGACATTGACCCGATCGCGGCCGAAATCGCCCGGCGCAACTGCGACGAGAATGCCATCGGCGATGAGGTCACGATCAGCGCGGGTGTACTCACCACCTCCCACGAAGGCCGTTACGAGCTTGTGCTCTCGAACATCAGCACCGATGCGAACATCGGCCTCGCGGCGTCCTTTGGTACCGTGGTCCAGCCTGGGGGCGACCTCGTGCTTTCTGGCATCCTTGCTCCCGATGCCCGCCGGGTGATTGGCGCGATGCAACCCCACGGCTTCGAACTCGTCTCCATGGGCCACGAGCGCGACTGGTGCCTGATCCATCTCCGCAAGCGGCCTTGATCCCATCGACAACCGTGTCGCCCGCCGTTCACAATCCGCCCATGCCCCCAATCACCACCGCCAGCCCGCGCGCGGCCCGCTCCCGTGACTGAGCCCCGGTCCCCGGGGGCGCATTTGCGCCGCCTCATGGCTCGCGGCACGGTTGTCGCCCCCTTCGTCTTCGATGGTGTCCAGGCACGTCTCGCTGAAACCGCGGGCTTCGAGGCCGTCTACATGTCCGGCTTCGGCACGGCCGCGTCTCACGGCCTCCCCGATCTCGGCCTCATCGGCCTGGGCGAAATGTCGGCGAACGCCGCCCGCATCGCCGCCACCGTTTCCGTTCCCGTCATCGCCGATGCCGACACGGGCTACGGCAACGAAACCAACATCGCCCGCACGGTCGCCCTCTACGAACGCGCCGGCGTGGCGGCGCTCCACATCGAAGACCAGGAGTGGCCGAAACGCTGCGGGTTCCTCGAAGGCAAGCGCGTCATTCCCGTGGAGGAGATGGTGCTCAAGGTCCGCGCGGCCATCGCCGCCCGAACCGACCCCGGCCTCGTCATCATCGCCCGCACCGACGCCCTCCAGCCGAACGGCTGGGACGACGCCGTCGCCCGGCTGCGAGCCTACCGCCAGGCCGGCGCCGACGTCGTCTTCATGGACGGCCTGAAGTCGCGCGACCTGGTCGAGCGGGCCGCGCGCGACCTTGCGCGTATCCCGCAATTGCTCAATTCATGGCTACTCACCCCCGCCGAAGCGCGCGCCATGGGCTTCGCCATCTACATCCACCTGGGGGTCATGCTTCGGCACTTCTCCGACTTCCAGGCCGCCCTCGCCGAGCTTGGCGACACCGGTCGTGTCCACGTGCCCGCCGAGTCGCTCTCGGTCGAGCCCATCACGAAGCTGCTCTCCCGCGAGTGAGCGGCCCACTGGCTGCGGGCTGACGCGCGCTTCCTCGCCCCGAGCGCGCGCGCGACTGGCTCTCGCCGCGGCGTATGGCGGCGTGGGTTCCGGCTGGCCATCCCAGGCAGGCATCTCGCAGCCCTCAGAAGACCAGCGGCTCGCCGGTCTCGAGGAGCGACTTCAGGCTGTTCAGCAGGGGTGCCCATCCCTGGGAGATCGATTCGTACGTCATGCTCCCGGGCTCGAAGCGATCGTGGCGGAGTTCGACCTTCGTCGTCTCGCCCATCGGCGTCAGCTCCCACGTCACGCGCGAGAACGGTTCCCGGGCCATCTCCGGGTCGTACAGCGCCCGCCACGTGTAGGAGAGCCTTCGCGGCGGATCGACCTCCAGGATCTCGCCGGTGACCGCGGTCCGCCCATCGGTGTAGCGGTACTCAAGTTGCGCCCCTGGTTTGAGCTCCGCCACGAACGTGGTCTCGTGGAAGTAACGCCGAGTGAGTTCCCCATTGGTGACGCCCTCCCACACACGTTCGGGCGTCGCGCGAATGTAGACGGTGTAGACGTGAACCGGCTTTTCCATGCCTTCGGACTCCATGCTGTACTTGAGATCGGTCATTGCCCGCGCGAACGGCTGCGCGTACTTGCCGATCCAGCGGTCGGCCACCTGCTGGATCGGGACCGGGTTGAGGTAGTGGAACTTCTCCCGTCCCACTTTTTTCGTGGTGATGAGCCCGGCCGACTCCAGCACCCCCAGGTGCTTCATCACGCCAAACCGCGACATCGCCGGCAGGTGTGCCTGCAGCTCGCCGAGCGTCTGGCCATCGCGCTCGAACAAGGCATCCAGCAGCAACCGCCGGCTCGAATCGGCGAGCCCCTTGAACACCTCTTCCACGGCGGGACTATAGGTGACCGTTTGGTAACGTGTCAATCCGTGTCACATACCGCCGCCCGCGCCGGGATGACGAAGGGCGATTCATGGCTATCATTCCCGCCTACCGCCTAGACGCCGAACCTGATACGGTCGACTTACCCCTGGGGTTAAGAAGAATGGGTGAACTTGGGAGCTTGCTGACCCGCGCGCGCGAAGCCCGCGGGCTCACGCTCGAAGACGCCGAACGCGACACGCGCATTTCCCGCCGGTACCTGATGGCGCTCGAGAGCGAACAGTTCGAGGTCATCCCGGCGCCGGTGTATGCGCGCGGCTTTCTCCGCTCCTATTCCCAGTACCTCGGCCTCGATCCCCAGGAAACACTCGCCATGTTCCCCCGCGAGGACGACCCCGAATACCAGCGTGCGGCGGAGGCCACTACGCCGGCTCCCCGGCCGAGCCCCGACCGCCCCGTCAGCCCGGTCTCTGCCTCACGTCCCACCTGGCGCTCCGGGTCCCCCCAGGCGGCTCCGCCGGCACAACCGGCTGCACAGGCGCGCCGTCCGGCACCCGGGAGGCCCACGCCGCTCCAGCAGCGCCGGCCCGCTCCAGCCGAATCCTACGAGCCGGTGATCGGCGTTGACATTGGCGTGCCCTCTCCCGCTCGCCGCATCAAGACCGACCCGGCCGCCCAGACTCGCTCGATGGTCATCGCCATTGTCGCCGTTGCGGCCGTCATCGCCGTCGTGTTGCTCGCCTACATCATCTCCAACCTTGGCGGCGATGACGCGACGCCCGGGATCGACGCCACTCCTACCGGTTCCGCTGACGTTACCGGTGGCACCGATGGAGACGAAACACCAGCTTCCAACGGCCCACAAGCCAGCGGCCTCGATGTCACCCCCGGGATCGTCCCCGACCTCATCGGCGTCCAGGTCGAAGTCGCTCGCCTCGCCATCGTCGAGGCTGGCTACGTCGTCCAGGAACTCTCCGAGCCGAACAGCCAGCCGAAGGGCACCGTCATCAACCAGTCTCCCGCTCCCGAAGTCGAATACGCCGCCGGATCCACCGTCCGCATCGTCGTCAGCGAGGGCCCCTGATGGGAGTACCCAGGACCTACCACCTGGTCACCCTCGGCTGCCCCAAGAACGACGTCGATAGCGAGCACCTCGAACGCCTCCTCACTGGCGGAGAGCTCCTGCCCGTCCTCCAGCCACGCGATGCCGACGCCATCATCGTCAACACCTGCGGTTTCATCGAACAGAGCCAGGAACAGTCCATGGAGGCGGTCCGCCAGCTCGCCGCGGCCAAGCGCGAAGGGCAGACGCTCATCGTCGCCGGCTGCATGACCCAGCTCTACGGCCGCCAGGTCAAGGAATCGACTCCCGCCGTCGACCACATCTTCGGCGTGGGCCAGTGGCAGGATGTCGCGCGCCTCCTCAGCGTGGACGTCGACGCCATCTTCGATATCCCGGAAAGCAACGTGCACGTCGCCGGCCCCAGCGCCTACCTCAAGATCTCCGACGGTTGTGACGCGCCCTGCACCTTCTGCGTCATCCCGAAGATCAAGGGCGGCCTCCGGTCCGCGCCGGCCGGCCTCCTCGTCAAGGAGGCGCAGCGCCTGGTGGCGGCTGGCGCGAAGGAGATCGTCCTCGTCGGCCAGGACACCACCGCCTGGGGAGAGGACCTGGGCATGCCGGTTGGCACCGGCCTCCCGGGCCTCCTCGACATGCTCTCCGGTGCTGTCGGCCCGGATGTCTGGCTCCGCCTGATGTACGCCTACCCTAGCCGCGTCTCGCCCGCCCTCATCGAGACGATGGCCCGCCTCCCCAACGTCGTCCACTACCTCGATGTGCCGCTGCAGCACGGCAGCGAGGAAGTCCTCCGGCGCATGAAACGCCCGCACAATCTCGATCGCGTCCACCAGTTCGTCCGCGAACTGCGCGCGACCATGCCCGACGTTGTCCTGCGCACCTCCTTCATCGCCGGCTTCCCCGGGGAAACCGAGGCGGAGTTCCGGGAGCTGCTCGAATTCGCCCGCGAGATCCGCTTCGACCACGCCGGCTGTTTCACGTACTCGCGCCAGCAGTGGACGGGAGCCTTCGAAATCGAGCAGCAGGTGCCGGACCAGGTGAAGGCCGAGCGGCGTGACCGCTTCATGCGGCAGCAACAGAAGATCGCCGCCAAACTCGCCCGCCGCTTCGCTGGCCGCACCCTCGACCTCCTCGTGGAAGGCATCGGAGAGGATGAGGATGGCGACCCGGTGGTGGCCGGGCGAACCTACCGCGAGGCACCCGAAGTCGATGGCATGGTCTTCGCCCGTGGTACCGCCGCCATCGGTGATCGTGTCAGTGTCCGCATCGAAGAGACGGCGGACTACGACCTCTACGGCCGCATCCTCTCGCCACGCGGAGCGCATCCGGCGTAAAGTAGCGCGCGATGGCCACCGGACGACCGCGGCAGCGCCGCTCACACGCCCCCGCCCGCGCCACGGCTGCCCCCCGGCCCGCCGCCAGCACTCGCCCCGCCTCCCGGCCTCCAGCCCTGGCGATGCAAGCTGCCGCTGGTAACCAGGCAGTCCAGCGCGTCCTCGCCACGCCTGCTTCCTCGTTGTCTCAGCGCTCCGTGGCGAATCCGCCACCCATCCGGCGCCTGGTCACGAAAGAGGAGTTCAAGAAGCAGACCAACGCCGGGCTCCTTGCTGGCCGCGGCAAGACGCTCAAGGAGATTGAGTCGCTCCTGGAGGAATACCACGCGCTCCGGGCGAAGGGCCTTCACCTCAAGCCCGGCGGCACCCAGGACCGCGCCATCAACATCCTGTATCAGATTCGCGAGGACGTGAACCTCTGGATGGATACCCACGAGGGCGACAAGTCCCGGAGCCGGAAACGTACTCCCGGAATGACCGCTCTCTTCATCGAGGCTGGCAAGGAGCTCGCCGAGCTCATCAAGATCCGCGACGCCGCCCGCGAGTACATGGGCGAAGACCAGAAACCGGTCGAGCGCACCGAGAACAAGTTCAAAACGCAGATGGAGGGCGACGTCTCCTCCATCCTTTCGAAGATGGGGCCGATCATCGGGGCCGCCGCGCCATCGAGCGGTGATTCGGCCGAGCTCGAAGTCGAGGTCAAGGTCCCGATCGAGCCCAGTGGCGTGGGCTACCTGGGCTTCCGCTTCAAGGCATCGGTCGAGCGCCTGAAGAAACAGGCCCTCAAGGTGGGTTTCGAAGTCGCCTTCACCGGAGGCGCCAACATCCCGAATATCGCCGAGATCGGCGGCGAACTCGGCATGTACATCGAAGCCCAGGGCTCCACTCCTGAGAAGGCCATGGAGCTTGTCTCCTACGGCATGTACCGGCGCATCCGCGAGTCCCGCGTGATTCCTAATGAGGTCGCCAACTTCATCTGGGGCGGGAGCGCTTCAGCCGTCGGCTGGAAGCGAGCGGAGAAGTGGGCCGCCAAGGTAGAAAAGGAGAACTTCAAGGACAAGTCGCTCAACCTCGGTGGAACCGGTGACTCGGATGAGGAGGATGCCTACGTCGAGACCGGCGGCCTCGCCGGCGCCAAGGCGAAGGGCGGCATCGGCGGCGTCGTCGACATGGAGGGCAGCGTCGGGTACAAGTCCGGCAAGAAGTACGACTACGAGTCCGTCAAGAAACGCAAGTCTGCCGGCCTCGGGAAGGCTTCGGCCCTGCCAAAGATGCGCGGCCTCACCGAGGTGCTCGGCGAGAGCACCCACCACCTGGAGTTCGCCCTCTCCGCTACCGGTGGCCCGTTCAGCGGCGGTATCAAGGTCAGCCTCGATTGGGCGTCGGGTGGCAAGGGGCAGCGGGCCACCCTGCAATCCCTGACCGTCGCCCTCGATGCCTCCGCCACCATCCCCATGAACGAGCTCGTCGCGAAGGGTGTCGGGGGATACATCCCGCCGCTGGCTTCGAACCTCGCCATCGCCATCCGCAAGGCCGTGCAGGCGGCTTCCAACGAGAAGTCCACCGCCTCGCAGGATGTCGGGACGCTCATTTCCGCCGGCGAAAACGGTGCCTCCTCTATCCTCCAGATTGCGCAAGTTCCCCAGACCGCGTGGGTGCCCAAGTTCGAAGCGGGAGCGCCTCCAGAGGCCTTTTCCGCCCCGGTCTCCCTCAAACTCACCCTCACCGGTGGATACGACTTCTCCAAGAACGAGTTCAAGTTCGAGGCGAAACTGGAGTACATCAAGGGGATCGAGGTCAATGCCGGTGTCTTTGCCATGAAGGTGAAACAGGGCCAGAAGCTTGTTCGCGTGTTTTACGATGGCGGCAAGTGGGGCGTCGATTAGCCGGCCTCCGGCGGACCCACCATGACGACGACATCCCGCGCCGCGCTCCAGGTACCAATCACGCTGTATCCGCCCGATGGACCGGGCCTGACGGTCGCGGGCATCGATGTCGCCCTCATGTTCGATGGCGAGCCGCTTTGCGAGTGCCGCCTCACCTTCGATCTCGATGCCGGCCAGTACCGGGAGGCGGCCGCCCGGGGGCTCTTCCACCTCGCTCCCGATAATCGCGGGCCCGGCGCCGAGACCTTCGTGCCGGCCGGTACCGTCCGCATCGAGGCGCGCCTCGATGCGGACCTCCTCTCCGAAGTCGAGCTGCTTGGCTCCAGCCCCGAGGCGCTTGCCGCCGCGCTCAACGACTCCTCCCAGAGCGGCCGCTGGTCGCCGCTCGTCGAGACGGAGTCGTGGTTCGCCCTTCACGTCACCGCGCTCGTTCCTCAGGACATCGATGCCGAAGGCGAGCTTCGGGCGGGCTACAGTACCGTCTTCGCCCTCAACCCGCCGCCCGCCAACTCTGGGGGAGACCTGCCCTCGGCGCTCCACCTCCCCATGCGAGCCGTCGCCCTCGGCGTGCTCGAAGACCGCGAGATCGAGTGGGAAGAGACGACCGACCCGGAAGTGATTCGCGCGGCCGTCGCCAGCGCCAATGGTGAGTGGTCTTTGTACGTGGTCTGCCGGGAGGAGTATGGGCGCTGCAATATCTACTCCCAGGCCCCCTGGAGCACGCCCGAAGGTGTGCGGATCGCCATGGCCGAGCTCCTCGTTCGCATCAACTACGGCATTGCGATCGGCAACTTCGAGATGGACTTCAGCGATGGAGAGATCCGTTTCAAGACCAGTCTCGATGTGGCCGGCGGGCACCTCAGCCGCGCCATGTTCGAGGCGCTGCTCGAATCAAACCTGGCCGCCATGGATGTCTACCTCCCGGCCATCGAGGCCGTCCGTGACTCTCGGATGACGCCAGCCGAGGCCGTCGCCTCCGTTGAGTCATGAGCCCCTTACCCGCGGCAACCTGCCCGTAACAACCACGCGCTACACTGCCCCCTGAGCGATTGTGGTGCCTGGAGAGTCCCCGATGAGCGAATCCGCGTCCTACGTCATCTCCGCCTGCCGCGAACACGATGTGAAGTTCATTCGCCTCTGGTTCACCGACATCGTCGGTGCCCTCAAGAGCTTCGCCATCACCGTCGAGGAGCTCGAAAAGGCGATCGAGGAGGGCATGGGGTTCGACGGGTCGAGCATCGAGGGCTTCGCTCGCATCGATGAATCCGACATGATCGCCCGCCCGGATCCGGCGACCTTCCAGCTCGTCCCCTGGCGCCCGCGAGAAGCCGGCGTCGCCCGCATGTTCTGCGACATCTACTACCCCGATGGCCAGCCGTTCGAAGGCGACCCGCGCTACGTCCTCAAGCGCCAGCTCAAGCGCGCCGCCGACCTCGGCTACACCTTCTACGTCAGCCCCGAGCTCGAATACTTCTACTTCAGGAACCCCGAACGCCCCGAACCGCTAGACCGGGGCGGGTACTTCGACCAGACCTCGGACGCGGCCAGCGACCTCCGTCGCGAGACCGTCCTCACCCTCGAAGCTATGGGCATCGAGGTCGAGTACAGCCATCATGAAGTCGCCCCCAGCCAGCACGAGATCGCCCTGCGCTACACCGATGCCCTCACGATGGCCGATGCCGCCATGACGTACCGCCTCGTGGTGAAGGAGATCGCCGCGGCCAACGGCGTCTATGCCACCTTCATGCCCAAGCCCCTCGCCGACCAGAATGGCAGCGGCATGCACGTCCACCAGTCGCTCTTCAAGGGCGAACGCAACGCTTTCTTCGACCCCGCCGACCCCTACCACCTGAGCGCTATCGCGCGCTCGTACATCGCGGGACTGCTCCACCACTCGGCGGCGCTCACCCTGGTCACCAACCAGTGGGTCAACAGCTACAAGCGCCTGCTGCCTGGTTTCGAGGCTCCCGTGTACATCACCTGGGCCCGCCGCAATCGCAGCGACCTCATTCGCATTCCCGAGTACAAGCCCGGCAAGGAAACCCACACCCGGATCGAGTACCGTTCGCCCGATTCAGCCTGCAACCCCTACCTGGCGTTCGCCGTCATGCTCGCGGCCGGTCTCGATGGCATCGAGAATGAGCGCCCCATCCCAGAGCCGGTCGAGGAGAACGTGTTCGAGCTCACCGCAGCCGAGCGAGCTGCGCGCGGCATCAAGATGCTCCCGGGCAGCCTGATCGAGGCCATCGAACAGGCCGAGGCCTCGCCCTTCCTTCGCGCCGCTCTCGGCGACCACACCTACGAGAGCCTCATCAAGAACAAGCGTATCGAGTGGGAACGCTACCGCCGCCACATCAGCGACTTCGAGCTCGCCGAATACCTGCCGATTCTCTGATCGCGCCGGGGATACGGCGGGTCGCCCCTACTCCGGGGGAAGGTCCCTCGCCAGTGATTCGTAGCGCTGCGCGTACCTGGCGACATCCGGCGCCGGGCCCATGGCCGCATCGACCTCCTTACCGAACTTCGCCTCGGCTTCGGCGAGCTGGTCGGCCACGGTCCGGTGCTGCGCAAACTTGCTCACGATGCGGCGCATGTCGTGGCCTGGCTCCTTGCCCGCGTTCACGCACCTGGGTGCCACGATGTCGGATTGAACTGTCCGCGAGAATACCTCTTCCCGCGAACCACACTTGGGGCACATGAATTCATAGAGCGGCATAACCGCAATGGTAGCGGCCCGCTCCGCGATTTGCGAAGCGGGCCGGGCTCCTGGCCTCGCCGTCCGGACGCTCACTTCACCGCCGCGGCCTGCCGGTCGAGATCGGCCAGGTAGTGTTCCGCCGCAATGGCCGCCGTCGCCCCATCGCCGGCCGCACTGATGAGCTGGCGCGCGGCCTGCGTCCGCAGGTCGCCCGCCACGAACAATCCGGGCACCCGCGTCCGCATCTGCAGGTCCACGATTGCGTGCCCGCCGGCATCCAGTTCAACCAGCCCTTCCAGCAGGTGGCTGTTCGGGGTCTGGCCGATGAAGATGAACACGGCGCTCGTGGCCACCGTGCTCATCTCGCCGGTCTTCACGTTTCGCAGCACGGCGCGCTCCACCTGGCCTTCGCCCTCGATTCGCTCGACCACGGTGTTCCAGGTGAAATGCATGTTCGGCGTGGTAAACGCTCGTTCCTGGAGGATTGCGCTGGCGCGCAGTGTGTCTCGCCGGTGGACGACGTTCACCGAGCGGGCATAGCGCGCCACGAACATCCCCTCATCGAGGGCCGAATCTCCGCCGCCCACGACGATCACGTCCATCCCGCCGAAGAATGCCGCGTCGCAGGTCCCGCAGTAGCTCACGCCACGTCCGGTCAGTTCCGCTTCGCCCGGTACGCCGAGCTTGTTGTAGGCCGCCCCCGCCGTCATGACGACGGCCCTTGCCCTGACCGTCCGTTCCGTGGTTCGCAGCTCGAAGGCCCCGTCCGGCAGCCGTTCGAGCCCCTCGGCGCGCTCGTAGGCGGTCTCTGCCCCGAACTTCTCCGCCTGCCGGTGGATGAGCTGGGCGAGGTCGAAGCCGTTCACGCCATCGGGGAAGCCCGGGTAGTTCTCCACGATGTCGGTCGTGGCGATCTGGCCGCCGGTCACCTCACCCTCGAACACGATCGTCCGCCGCCGTGCGCGCGCGCTGTACAGCGCGGCGGTCAGCCCCGCACCGCCCCCGCCAACGATTGCAACGTCGTACTGCTCCATTGCCTCTTTACCTCCGCTGGGTGAGAAAAAGGGCCGGCGGATTGCTCCAGCCGGCCCTGACTGTTCGTTGCCTTCAGCCTGTCCTCAGACCAGGGCCTCGTCAATCCGCTTCTTCAGGTCGCTCTTCGGGCGGAAACCGACCACGGTCCCCTTGAGTTCGCCACCCTTGAAGATGAGCAGCGAGGGGATGCTCCGGATGCCGAACTTGCTCGGCACCATCGGGTTCTCGTCGGTGTTCATCTTCATGAAGCTCACCTTGCCCGCATACTCCTCGCTCAGTTCCTGCACGATTGGCGCGACCATCCGGCACGGCCCGCACCACGGTGCCCAGAAATCGACCAGCACCGGCAGGTCGGACTTCAGGACGTCGCTGTCCCAGGTCGCATCGGTCACTTCGCGTACTTCTGCCATCTCTCTCGTTGTTCCTTTCGTCGCGACCACCCGTCGCCCGGCTTGTCTGGTCCGATGGATGCGGGTGAATGGTAGACTCAATATACCCCCATGGGGTATGCTCGTCAATACCACGGAGGGCCCCGTCCCATGACTCCTGAAGAAACCAAGCGACTTCTCGACAGGCTCGCCCGCATCGAAGGCCAGGTGCGCGGGCTTCGCAACATGCTCGAAGACGGCCGCTGTTGCGAGGACGTTCTTACGCAGCTCCTCGCCGCGCGCTCCGGCCTCGAATCCGCCAGCCTGCTCATCCTCGAGAAGCACCTCAACGACTGCGTCCTCAGCGATGCGACCATCGATAACGCCACGGTCGACAAGCTCCGCGAAACGCTCAAACTCTGGAGCCGCCACACCGTGCACGCCGGTTGAGCGCGCCCCAAAAGATCTGCTCGCGTGGGTGATCGAATTCCCCTATACTCCCTCCAATTGGTGGCTTCGGAGGGTTCCCCAGTGAGCGAAACGTCGTCCTACCGCACCGAGCTCACCGCGCGGCTCCGCGCCGTCACCGACGACATCGCCTGGCTCGTCCGCGGGATCACACCCGAACAGGCCGCCTACAAACCCTCCGATGCCGAATGGTCCATCCACGAGCACCTCTCGCATCTGCGCGACATGGAGCAGCAGGTCTACCTCCCGCTCCTCCGCTGGGCGACCGTCCCGGATATGCTCGACCCGCTCGACTACAGCCGCCGCGACTGGCACGACCACCGCTACCGGCCTGGCGAGGCACTGGCCTCACTCATCGGCGACATCCAGCGTATCCGTGATGAGGAGCTCGCCGTCTTCCGCGAGATGAACGACCTCACCTGGACTCGCCTCCGAGAAGATACGCGCTGGGGACCGCTCACCTGCCAGTGGCTCGCCGAGCTCATGTACCGCCACGCACTCGATCACATGCAGGGCATGATGGCCCTCAAGCAGGACATCAACCTCGCTGCGATGCAGCCGCCGCCGATCGTGGTCGGCGGGTACATCGGAGGGAAGCCCTGACCATGCGCCTCCGCAGCATCGTCTCCATCGGCGTCTCTGGCGCAGGCCTCGATGATGCCCTCGGCTCCCAGGCCGATGGCGTCCTGCTCACCCTGGCCGACGCCTCCCGTCCCATCGCCGACCTGCGGCTCGAAGTCACCGCCGCGCTTGGCCGGACCGCCACGCACGAAAGAGCCGCCCTCGTGGTGGTCAACCACCCCCGTACTCGCCTCCTGCGAGATGACCTGAACGCCATCCTAAGCCCGCTCGTGAAGGGTGTCCTGTTGCCCCATGCCGTCGAGCCGCAGGACGTGCGCGATGTCGCCGTGCTCCTCCGCGAGTTCGAACTCCAGCGCGGCATCGAACCCGGCGATACCGCCCTCTTCCCCGTGATCGGTACCGCCCGAGGGCTCATGAAGGCTGCCGAGATTGCCTCGGCGGCACCCCGCGTGGGCGGCCTGGTCTTCCATTCGCACCGCTACGCCCGCGACATCGGTGCCCGCGATGAGCAGAAGGGCGACCGCCTTGCCTACGCCCGCGGCCAGGTCGTCGCCGTCTCGCGTTCGCTCGGCCAATCGCCCCTGGTGGTGTGCGATGGCCTCGAGCTCGTCTACCTGGCGCAATACGGCTTCGCCGGAGCCATCCTGCCCGACGCCCGCATGGCGATCACCGCGAACACAGCTTTCGCCCCGACGCAGGCCGCCCGCGACCATGCCCGCGAGGCCGCGGCTGCGTACGACGCGGCCCGTGCCGAGGGCGCATGGGTTGCTCGCCTCGGCGACCAGGTCATCGATGCTGCTGCCGCGCGCAAGGCCCGCCACCTCCTCGGCGAATAGGCCGCCTCGGTCGCTTCGGTATAGTCTCCCTTCGCACAACCCGAACCGAGGTGCCCCATGCCCTATCGCACCGACCAGTACGAAGGGATGCTCGCCGAAACCGTCGTCGTCCCCGGCGCCAACGGCGACCCCATCTACGCCTACTTCGCCCGCCCGCTTGGGGCCGGCCCCTTTCCCGGCGTCGTCCTCATCCACCACATGCCCGGCTGGGATAACTGGTACAAGGAAGCGACCCGGAAGTTCGCCTCCCGCGGTTACGCAGCCATCGCCCCCGACCTCTACTGCCGGGTCGCCCAGGGCACGCCCGACGATGTCGCCGCAAAGGTGCGTGCCGAAGGTGGCGTTCCGGATGACCAGGTGGTCGGCGATGTCGCAGCCTGTGCGACGTTCCTCCGTTCCCAGGCCTTTTCGAACGGGAAGGCAGGGGTGTTCGGTACCTGCTCCGGTGGCCGCCACGCCTACCTGGCCGCCTGTCGCAGCACAGCGTTCGACGCAGTCGCAGACCTCTGGGGTGGCGGCGTCGTGATGCGTGCCGAGGACCTCACGGAGAAGCGCCCGGTGGCTCCGATAGACTACACAGCAGATCTCTCCTCCCCGCTCCTCGGCCTGTTCGGCCAGGATGACCGCGCACCAACACCCGAGCAGGTGGCCATCCACGAAGCCGAACTCAAGAAGCACGGCAAGCAGTACGAATTCACCATGTACCCGGGCGCCGGCCACGGCTTCTTCTACCACGACCGCCCCGCCGCCTACCGCGCCGAGCAGGCCGTCGATGGCTGGCAGAAAGTCTTCGCGTTCTTTCGGCAACACCTCGGCGCCGAATAGGAGGTCCCCCATGTGCACGAATATCGTCGAACACGCAGTCCTCACCGGGAGTGGAAAGGGGGCGAGCGGCTGGTTCCCGGTCGCCGGCGCCCATGTCACCTACGACCACCCGTTCCACATTGACCTCGAGCACGCCCTGAACATCGACTTCACCAACGAAGCTGCGGGAATCGATGCGCGCGTCGCGGTGGAACTCACGCTCGATTCGGCGAAAAGCCTGGCCAACGCCATCCTCGCCGCCGTCGAGCGCGCCGAACGCTACGAAGCGGGCTGATCGGGCTGCCCGGCCTCGAGCGCCCAGCGCGCCGTGAGTTCCGTCAGCAGTTCCGCGGCGTTCTCCATCGCCCGCCGCTCGTCGGGTTCGATGGACTGGATGGTCCGCGCCGCGCCGGCCTCGATCGATTGCCCGGCGAACAGCACGACCGGCTTGCCCGCTCCTGCCGCCAGGTCCATCAGACGCCCGGTCACCTTGCCCTGCGTCGACTGCGCGTCGAACCGTCCCTCCCCGGTCACGACCAGGTCAGCCGAGGCCAGGCGTTCGCGCAGGCCTGTCGCCTCGGCCACCAGGTCGAAGCCGCTCGCCAGCCGCGCACCCAGGAACGCGACCAGCCCACCTGCGAGGCCTCCCGCCGCCCCGGCCCCGGGCATGTTCGCCAGGTCGATGCCGAAGTGCCGCCGGACGACCATCGCATAGCGGAAGAGTGCCTCGTCGAGCTGGTCGACCTCGGATGGGGTGGCCCCTTTCTGCGGTCCATACACCCGCGCTGCGCCGTTGGACCCGCACAGTGGATTCGTGACATCGCACGCGACGACGAAGTCAATCCCGGCCGACCAGGCGGGCCGCTCCCAGCTGATGTGTTCGAGATTCGCCAGCGCCCCTCCGCCCGGCGGCAGCTCGCGCCCCGCCATGTCGGCGAACCGCGCGCCCATGGCCCGCGCGGCTCCCGCTCCGCCGTCAGTCGTCGCGCTCCCGCCGACCCCGATAATCATCCGCCCGGGTTGTTCGCGGGCCGCATCAGCGACGATCTCGCCGACGCCGAAGCTGTCCGCGCGCAGGGCGTCCCGTTCCTCCGGTTTGATGTGCTGGAGCCCGTTCGCCTGGGCTGCCTCGACGATGATCGCGCCTGTGGCTCGCAAGCGGAGATAGCGCGCGAGCACCTTCCTCCCGAGCGCGTCGTGGGCGACGACCGCCATGGTGTCGGCCTTCACCGCCCGGCGCATCGCATCGAGCAGCCCGGGGCCGCCGTCGGAAAGCGGAAGGATATCCAGCGTCCAATCCCGGTGGACCTTGCGAATCCCCGCGGCGATCGCCGCGGTCGCCTCGTCCGCCGCGAGGCTGCCCTTGAACTCCTGCGGCGCGATCAACACCCGCATCAGGCGGTCCACATCCGGTACAGCGCCAGTAGCACAATCGCGATGATGTAGCCGTAGGCCACGTTCCGGAGGAACTTCAGCCGGTTCCTGGCCTTTTCGTCGCGGAAGAGCACCGCCATCACCAGCGTGATGGCGAAGAACGCGACGATCGCCAGGAGCAGGAACGATTTCACGCGCGCCCGTCAGCTATCAAAGGTCGCAACCCGGCGTGAAAACGCCCAGCCGGTCTCCAGCTTCCGGAGTTCGTCGCGGTAGATCCCGGTGGCGTAGATCGCGGCCGGTGGGGTGTCGCCGGGAGTGAGCCGGAACAGCACCAGGTAGCAGGACCCGCGTGCCGAGGCCTCATCCCCCTCCACGATCAGGTTGTTCGTCCAGTGGCGGGCCTGCATTAGCGGCGTGTACCACTCTGCGAACCCTTCGATCTCGGAACTCCCCGTGTACGTCCCTGCCGGCGAGGTGAACACCGCGTCGGCCGTGAAGCACGAGACCCACGCCCTCGTGTCGCCCGAGTCGATGGTGTGGTTGTAGCGAGCGTACAGCTGCTGGATCGCCAGCTGGTCTTCGGTTGAAAGTGCCACCGGACTCCCCCGTTCCATCGAAACTCCCGGCCCGTCATGCGTGCCGCTGGTGCCGTACGATATGGCAATCCCGCCCCAAGGACACCTGCGATGGCCCCGAGGCGCATCCCCGCTCTCGCATCCCTTGCCGCGGCTCTGCTCGTCGCCGCCTGCGGCGGCCAACGCTCCTACCCGGACTCGTTTGGCGACGCCGATTACGACCTCTCCGCAATGGCCCTCCGCGACACCGACCTGCCCGCTGGCTTTGAAGCCCAGGAACTCGAAGCACCCTCCTTCGACAACGCTATCTGGGCGGAGTTCTTCGAGACCAACGACCCCGAGGCCAAGCAAGCCCAGCTCGAAGCCCAGGGCCGCCTCACCAACCATGTCGTCGCCTTTGCGCCCGCCGGTCTCGGGCCCGTGCTCGCGCTCACCGGTGTCTCCACCCTCTATGCCGATTCCGCCGCCGCGCAGAAGTCGCTCGAACAGTTCGCCTGCGGATTGCCGATCAACGACTCGATCCAGCTCGAACCGTTCCTCGTGCCCGGGATCGCCGATGGCGCCACGGGCTTCTTCGTCCGCCAACAGAACGACGGTTCGAGTACCTTCGTCGATACGACGATCTGCTTCCGCACCGGCCGCATCCTCCACGCCATCCAGCAGACCAGCATCCCTGGCGTGGAGGACATCGCCCTGAGCATCCGCCTGGCCGACCGCCTGCTCGAACGCGTGAACGCTGCCTTCGACCGTCTCGGCGGCGGCTAACACGGCGCTCACCCCCATCCCTGGACCATGGGATTCGCCTCACTCGCGACATGTAGAATGCGCACCCAACCCGGCTGGCGGCCGTCACCTGCGGGTGTTTGCTGTCCATACAGGGACTGCGGACGGTGCGGGACGGCATCGTGGAGGGACGGAAAATGGCAAGTCGATTCAGCCGTTTGTTTGGTGGCCGCGTTCGCGTGGCGGCGGGCGACGTGAACACGGACGGCACCGGCATCGAGAGCCGTGGCGACGAGACGATCCTGGGCCGCGAACAGGCAATCGCGCCGGACGGCCTTGCGGTGGGCGCAGAAACGCGGTTCCAGGGCCAGTCGCAGGAGGGCACCGGGATCCGGAGCGTTGGTGGTCAGACAATCCTGGACCGCGACCAGGCAATCGCGTCCGGCGGCCTCGTGGAGGGTCCCGAAACGCAGTACACGGGGACGATGGCGGAGGGCACTGGCATCCGGAGCGTTGGCACCGGCTCTATGCTGACGGGTGAGCGATACGAAGTGTTCGGGGATGACGATGGGCCGTCGACCCTGCTTGCACAGTTCGATGCGACAAACGGCCACCCGGTCGACGGAGTTTCGCTCGAACTCCACGAGGTGAACTGGTCGTCCGGCGACGACGACGCACCTGAATTCGAAGCGGACGACATCGAAATCGATGATGTGGAGGTCTAAAGGGGGCCAGCGCCCAGGCTGCGGCTAGTCAGGACGTTGCCTGAGCGCGTAGATGGTCCGCCCCTTCGCGCACAGCCGCCCTTCGGGGTCGAGGATCTCTACCTCCGAAACCGCGATCGACCGCCCCTTCCGCAGGATCGTTGCCTCGGCCACGATGCGTTCGCCCAATTAGGCGCTAGTATCCCCGGCACCGGGCAGCCACGATGGCACCCCCTACCATGCCGCCCCCGACGGCTTTGCCGCGCCGGCCGGCGCGCTCGCATAGTCCCCGAACGGGCCGTCCCGCCAGTCGAGCGCGGCTTTGAGGCCCTTCTCCCGCGCGATCCTCCCGAACTCGGCCCCGCCGGGACGCGCCCGGCCCAGTTCCTGGATGTCCGCCCCCACCTGCATCGCGGTCCGCATGCCCATGATTTCGTAGGCGCGGTTCACCTGCCGCTTGGTCATCTGGAGCATCGGGCTGTCGACGTTCGCAATTCGCTCCGCGAACGCCTCAGTCACCTCGCAGAGCCGGTCGATAGGCACGGCGCGGTTCGCCCAGCCGATGTCCGCCGCCTCGCGCCCGGTCACGCTGTCACCGGTGTACAGGAGTTCGCGCACCTTCTTCTGATGCATCTGCCAGGGGTGGTAGAGGATGTCGACCGGTGTCATCGCCCGCACCGGCGGATAGCCGATGATCGCGTCCTCGGCCACGAACATCAGGTCGCACATCGTCGCCAGCTCCGTGCCGCCCGCCAGGCAATACCCGTGTACCTGTGAGATCACCGGCTTCGTGCATTCCCAGATCTGCCAGTACCCGCTGAGCAGGTGCTGCGGCCATTGCCCCTGCCCCGGGTGGATCGGTCCCACATTCGGCAGGCCGCTCCGCTTCTCCACGTAGTCACGGTCGTCGCTCGCCTGGGAAATCCCCGAAAGGTCGTAACCGGCGCTGAACGCCCGCCCCGAGCCGCGGATGATGATGACCTTGACATCGGGATCGAGCTCGAAGTCCTTCATGGCGTCGAACAGTTCGGCGCGCAGGTTATGGCTGAGCGCGTTCATCTTCTCCGCCCGGTTCAACTGGATGATTCCGTGCCGCTCGCGCTTTATCGTCAGGATGTCGCGGTAGTCCTTCATGGCCGAATTCTTGCCCGCTCGCCGGGCCCCTGTCGAGTAACCCGGCCATCGTCACGCCACCCCGCTAGAATGCGCCGCAGATTCCAGTTCGAGGCCCCCCATGCGCCCCCTGACTCCCGACGACCTTTACGCCATCGCCTGGCTCGGCGAATGCGACATCTCCCCCGATGGCTCCCGTGTCGCCGTCACGGTCACTCACATGGATCGCGAGACCGATGCCTACAGCTCCGCGATCTGGGTGGTCGATGTCGCTGGTGGCGAACCGCGCCAGTTCACTGCCGGCGCGAAGCGCGATTCCTCTCCCCGCTGGTCGCCCGATGGCCGATGGCTCGCGTTCCTCTCCGAGCGCGGCGAGGATCGCCCACAGCTCGCGGTCATCCCGGCCGATGGCGGCGAGTCCCGCCTCCTGACGAAGCTGCCCCTCGGTGCCGGCGTCCCGGCCTGGTCGCCCGACTCCTCCCGCATCGCATTCAGCGCGAAGACCGGCACCCCGCCCGACCCCGACCCCAAGAAGGCGAAGCCTTACCGCCGCATCTCCTCCATGAAGTACCGCGTCAACGGCCAGGGCTTCACCTACGACCAGCGCCGTCACCTCTTTGTCGTCGACCTGGCCGGCGGCGAACTCCGCCAGGTCACCGATGGCGACTGGGACGACACGCAGCCGGCATGGTCGCCGGATGGGTCGCGCCTCGCCTTCATCTCGGCCCGCCACGACGAGCGCGAATACGACACCCAGTCCGACGTCTGGAGCGTTTCGGCCGATGGCTCCGACCTCCGCCAGCTGACCCCGACGCAGGGCGCCTGCAACGCGCCATCGTGGTCTCCCGATGGCCGGTGGATCGCGCACATGAACCATCCCCGCTGGCCATCGAACGAGCGCCTGCGACTCGTCGCCGCCGATGGGTCGGCGCTTCGTGATGCCTCCGGCGGCCTCGACCGCCAGATGGGTGCGGGCTCGCTCCCGGGGGCTGTGGCACAGCCGGCATGGCTGCCCGGAGGACGTCTCCTCACCGTCGCCCACGACCGCGGTTCCGCCAACCTATGGCTCGCCGGTAGTGAGACGGGCGGCCAGTGGATTGGACCAGTGCCGGGCATGGTCGGCTGGTACTCCGTCGCCGCCGACGGCAAGACCGCCGCCGTGGTCGCGACCGGGCAGACCCGGCCGGCCGAGCTCTTTGCGGTCGACCTCGCCACTGGCGAACGGCGCCAGCTGACGCATTCCAACGCCGGCTGGCTTGGCGAAGTCTCCCTCCAGATGGCTGAGCGCTTCACGGTGTCCACCGATCCAGGGGTCGAGCTCGATTGCTGGGTCATGGAGCCCGCGGACTTCGATCCCGGCCGCACCTACCCGGTCGTCCTGAACATCCACGGCGGACCATTCGGCCAGTACGGCGAGACCTTCTTCGACGAGTTCCAGGTCTACGCCGGCGCTGGCTACGGGGTGGTCTTTTGCAACCCGCGCGGCTCCTCCGGCCAGGACACCGCCTTCGCCCGCGGGCCCGTCGGTGACATGGGCGGTCCAGACTACCGCGACGTCATGGCCGCCTTCGAGGGCGCCCTCGACCGCATGCCCTGGGCCGATCGCTCTCGCCTAGGTGTGATGGGCGGCAGCTACGGCGGCTTCATGACCTCCTGGATCATCGGTCACGACCATCGCTTCAAGGCCGCTATCTCCGAGCGCGCCGTCAACGACTGGTACTCCATGCAGGGCGCCAGTGACATCGGCGGCACCTTCAACCGCCAGTACCTGGGCGAAAACGCCACCATCCAGGAAGATCTCGACTCCGTCCTCCGCCAGTCGCCCCTGACCTACGCGAAGGACATCGAGACGCCCGTCCTCATCCTCCACTCCGAAAACGACCTGCGCTGCCCCATCTCCCAGGGAGAACAGCTCTTCGTGGTCCTCAAACAGCGCCGCAAGGACGTTGAGTTCGTCCGCTTCCCCGACGAAGACCACGAGCTCTCCCGCGCCGGCCGCCCGAGCCACCGGGTCGACCGCTTTGCGGTCATCCTCGACTACCTGGCCCGCAAGCTGTGAGACCGAACGCCATTCGATAGCCGAGACAAGAACGGCCGATTGGTATCTGCAATCTCCTCCGAACGGTGGACGCGATCGTGCCGCGGCTGCGCGATACTTGCTCCATGGCCATCACCCTTCCGGAAGAACGTGTGGCGGTCCTCCGCGATGGCACCCGGGTGCGGGTTCGCCCGATACGCCCCGACGACGCGCCGCGCCTGATGGAGTTCCACTCCCGCCTCTCCATGAACACCACCCGGCTGCGCTTCTTCACGCCCATGAAGCGCCTCTCCCAGCAGTTCGCAGAGCACCTCTGCACCGTCGACTTCAAGAAGCGCTGCGCCTTCGTCATCAGCCCCCTTGATTCGGACGACATCCATGCCGTCGGCCGCTACGAAGCCGAGTCCCGCTTCTCCGCGGAGGTTGCCTTCGTTGTCGAAGACTCCTGGCAGGGCAAGGGCATCGGTGTCATCCTCCTCGACCGGCTGGTCGAACACGCCCGTACAAAAGGCTACGACCGCCTGACCGCCGTCGTCCTCTGCGAGAACCTCAACATGCTGACGCTCTTCCGCGAGTCGCCGTACTCGCCCGAGATCACCATGCAGAGCGAGTGCGCCTTCGTGAAGATGAACATCGCCTCTCCCGAACTGGCGGCGTCAGTCCCGCGGCGCCAGCCGCGCAGCCTCGCACCGGTCCCCCGTCTCCGCACGGCCGAGGAGTGAGGGGGCGCCGGGCGGCCGGGCCTCGCCCTGCCTACCCTGCCATGCTCAGCGCCAGGTTCACCATCGCGCGCACGCTGTAGCCGCTCGCGCCCTTGGCCACCCAGCCCTTGTCCGCGGGCATGTTGTCCACCCCCGCGATGTCCAGGTGGATCCACGGTGTGTCGCCCACGAACGGCTCGAGGAACTTCGCGCCCACAATCGTCCCGGCGCCGCGGTTGCCCGTGCCGGTGTTCTTGCAGTCGGCCACGTCGCTCTTGATGAGCTCGTCGTACTCCTTGAACATCGGCAGCCGCCACGTCTTCTCGCCCGCCGCCGCCGCCGCCGATTCGAACTGCCCGCAAAACGCATCGTTGTTGGTCATCAGCCCATACGCCACGTCGCCCAGTGCTGTCGTCACCGCCCCGGTCAGGGTCGCCACATCGACGATGTGGGTCGCGCCCAGCTCCTTCGCCCAGCACAGCGCGTCCGCCAGCACGAGCCGCCCTTCGGCGTCGGTGTTAATGATCTCGATGGTCCGGCCGTTCATCGCCGTCACCACGTCGCCGGGCTTGGTCGCGTTCCCGCCGGGCATGTTTTCCGTGCACGGCGCGATCGCTACCACGTTCACCTTCGGCCCCAGCTTCGCGATCGCGCCAATCGCTGCGATCACTGAGGCCGCGCCAGTCATATCCGCCTTCATCGCCTCCATGTTCGCGGCGGGCTTGATGCTAATGCCGCCGGTGTCGAAGGTGATGCCCTTGCCCACGAGCGCCAGGTCCCAGCCCGCTCCCCCGCGGCCGCGGTAGCCCAGCCGCACCAGCTTCGGCGGCTGCGCGCTGCCCTTGGCCACGGAGAGCAACGAACCCATGCCCTTCTGCTCCATCTGCTCCCGCTCCAGGATCTCGCACTCCAGCCCGTGGACCTGCGCCACCTCGGTTGCCCGCGCCGCAAGGTCCGTGGGCGTCAGGTGGTTCGAAGGCTCGTTCGCCAGGTCCCGCGCCAGGTTGGTCGCCTCCGCTTGGATGACACCGCGCACGGCCGCTGCCGCCATCCGCTCCACCTGGCCCGCGTCGTGCTCCACGATCGTCATCGAGTTCAGGTCCTGCCGGTCGTTGTCCGCGGCCTTGTGCTTCAGGAAGCGGTATTCGCCGAGGAGCGCGCCCTCGGCGATCGCCTGCGCGCAGGCCTCCGGGTCGAGCCCGGCGATCCCGGCGCCGTGCGCGATGGTCGCCACGTCCTTGATCCCCGGCTTCCGCACGTACCGCGCCAGGTTCGCCGCCAGGTTCCGCACCGCGTCGATGTCGAAATCCTTCTGCTTCCCCAGCCCCGCGACCACCACTCGCGCCGCCGGGATCTTTCCGAACGTGTGGATCAGCGTGAACTCGCCCGACTTCCCCCGGATGTCGCCCTGTGCGATCAGCTGCGAGATGGCCCCGCCCAGTGCCTGGTCGACCGCCCCGGTGCCGCCTCCCGGCGTGGTCACGCCCTCGAACAGGTTCACGATGATCGCATCGGCCTTCGCCTGCGTGATGTCGCCGCCGGTGACTCGAATTTCCAAGATGTTGTCCCCCCGTCCGAGGTATTGCTACGGTGAGCAACGAGTGTAGCTATCCTGAACCGCCCGGGGCAAAGCCGCCCGGTCCCGAAAGCCGCACGCATACGAGGAATTTCGAGTGCAAGCTGCCACCACCACGGGATTCCGCCGCCAGGCAGGCCGCATCTGGCGCCTCACCGAACGCTCCGGCGTCCACGAGGTGGCGGTGGTCTTCGTCTCCTTCCTCATCTACTTCCTGATCCGTGGCTCGGTGGTCGACCGCGCCGGCGAGGCCATGGTCCGTGGCTTCAACCTTATCGAGCTCGAACAGCGCCTGGGCATCTACTGGGAGCTCGAAATGCAGTCCTGGATCCTTGACCACTACTGGCTCATCAAGACCATGAACGCTGTCTACTTCTGGGGCCACATGCCCCTCGTGATCGTTCTCGCCATCTGGCTCTACATCTGGCACCGCCGCGCCTACCGCCTCACCCGCAACGCCTTCCTCGCTTCGGGCGCCATCGGCGTCGTCATCTACTGGCTTCTCCCCGTCGCTCCGCCCCGCCTCATCCCCTTCGCCGGCTTCATCGACACCATGGCCGCCTTCGACCGCGTCGGCTACAACGCCCAGGAAGCGAAAGCATGGGTCAACCCCTTTGCCGCCATCCCCAGCCTCCACTTCGGCTGGTCCCTGTTGCTTGCCGCGGTGGTCGCATGGGTGGGCCGCCGCCCCGTCCTCTGGGTCTTCGCCATCGCCTGGCCGATCGCCATGTTCTTCGCCGTCATCGTCACCGGGAACCACTTCATCCTCGTTGCCGTCTTCGGCGCCATCCTTTCCTTCGCCGGCCTGGGGGTGGCCTTCGCCCTCGAACGCTGGTGGCGCCCGACCTGGCAGGCCCTCACCGCCCGCCTCCTCGCGCTCGAACCGGCGGAGTGAACGGCGAAGCGGAACTTCGTCGGCCCTCATAGCGTCTGGAGATTGGTGATGGCTGTGCATGTATTCCCACGACGACGTTCTCCTTGTTGCTCTCTATCCCCATTGCCCTTCCTGCGATCCTTGCCGTTATTGCGGGAATTCTGAAGCTCGCGTTTCGACATGAGTTTGCGACAGCCGCCGAGTCTTGGCGTTCGTCTTGGGGAAGCTCTAACTGGGTCATTCTCGGCCTGCCCCGTTGCGGAAAGCGGAGCTGGTGGGCTGACGATCATGCTCCTCGCTGCCGGCTACCCGCACTGGGCCGCTGGGCTGATCGCGGTGCTTTATTTCTTTCTGGCAGCCGGTCAGTTGCTTGTGCTTCGGCTCGCTGAGCGCCCCTCATGCGGCTGCTTCGGGAAGACTTCAGGGCCAATCGGAACCAGGACCATCGTCCGCGCCGCCGTCCTGTCGCTGCTTCCAGTGGCGGCCATCATCGTCACATAGCCAGGCCACTGGCGTTCCCCCACCCCTCCCGATATGCTCCCCGCAACACATTGCCCGGAGACTTCCCACCCATGACGTCCGTCGCCGAAAGGCCCGAAATCACCACCTACCAGCAGTTCATCGACGGCCAGTGGGCCGACGCCGCCGAGGGCGCCACGTTCACCCGCACCAGTCCTTACGACGGCCGCGTGGTCGGCATCTATCCCAACGGCGGCATCGCCGATGCCCAGAAGGCCATCGAGGCCGCCCGCCGCACCTTCGACTCCGGCAAGTGGTCCACCTCCCCGGCCGCCGAACGCGCGCGCATCCTCCGCAAGGCCGCTGACCTGCTGGTTGAGCGGGCTGACGCCATGGCTACCTGCATCGCCAACGAAGTTGGCAAGCCAAAGACGATGGCCTTCGGCGAGGTCATGGGTACCGCCGAAGTCTTCCAGCTCTTCGCCGCGAAGGCCCTCAACCTCAGCGGCGAGTCCTTCACCCAGCAGATTCCGGACGCCGTCGGGCTCGTCATCCACGAGCCGGTCGGCGTCGTCGGCATCATCACCCCGTGGAACTTCCCGCTCCTCCTCATCTCCTGGAAGATCGGCCCGGCCATCGCCGCCGGCTGCACCATGGTGGCGAAGCCATCGCACTACACCCCGGGCAGTACCCTCCTGCTCGCCGGCATCCTCGCCGATGCGGGTCTCCCCGCGGGCGTCTTCAACGTCGTCACCAGCGAGACCAACAACGGCGCCCTCGTCGGCCAGCACATCGCCGCCTCTGAACTGGTCGACAAGGTCGCCTTCACCGGCTCCACCGCCAGCGGCAAGGCGGTCATGCGCGCCGCCGCAAACAACGTTAAGAAGATCAGCCTCGAACTCGGCGGCAAGTCGCCCAACATCGTCTTCCCCGATGCCCAGGTCGATGCCGCCGTCGCCGGGGCGTTCTTTGGCATCTACCTCAACAGCGGCCAGGTCTGCCAGGCAGGCAGCCGCCTCCTGGTGAGCAACCGCGTGAAGGACGAGTTCGTCACCAAGCTCGCCGGCATGGGCGCCGCCCTCAAGATGGGCGACCCCCTGGACCCCGCGACGACCATGGGCCCGGTCATCAACGAAAGCCAGCTGGCGAAGATCGAGGGCTACCTGGAGAAAGGCAAGGCCGAGGCGAAACTCGTGACCGGCGGCAACCGCGCCACCGATGGCGACCTTGCGAAGGGCCTCTTCGTCCAGCCCACCATCTTCGATGAGGTCACGAACACGGCGACCATCGCCCGTGAAGAGATCTTCGGCCCGGTCCTCTCGGTCCTGTCCTTCGATGACGTCGAGGACGTGATCCGCACGGCGAACGACACCATGTACGGCCTCGCCGCTGCCGTCTGGACGAAGGACCTCAACGTCGCGATGAAGGTGGCGAAGGGCCTCCGCGCTGGCACGGTCTGGGTCAACGCCTACCACGCCACGGGTCTCTACAACATGCCGTACGGCGGCTACAAGCAGAGCGGCTTCGGCCGCGAGCTCGGTAACGCCGGCCTCGAAGAGTACATGGAGACCAAGTCCATCCAGATCAAGCTCCAGTAAACTGGGCCTATTGCGGGGTGCAGCTTGGGAGGCGGCTTCGGCCGCCTCTTCGCGTTCAGCTCCTGAACCCCGAGGAGTACAATGGCCTTATGACGGCCCTGCATGAGTCCCTGGCGGGTTCCATTCCGAGGCTCGAGAACGGCGACCGGCTCACGGTGCCCGAGTTCGAACGCCGCTACGAGGCCATGCCCGACGAGAAGAAGGCGGAACTCATCGAGGGGGTGGTCTACTTGAGTTCACCGGTCAGCGTCGGTCACGCTCAGGCCGATTCCGCGGTCCACACCTGGCTCGGCCTGTACGCAGCGCGACACCCCGGCCTCCAGCTCCTCCCCAACGTGACGGTCCGTATCGACCGGGACAATGAGTTCCAGCCCGACGCCCTGCTTCGGGTTCACGATGGTGGAACATCGCGTACCGCCCCGGATGGCTACCTCGAAGGGCCTCCCGAACTCGTCGTCGAGATCGCAGCCAGCTCCGTCTCGCGCGACCTCCACTCCAAGAAGAACGTCTACCGGCGTGCCGGGGTCCGCGAGTACATCGTCCTCCGCCTGCTCGACGGCGAGCTCGACTGGTTCGAACTGCGGGGCGGCGAGTACGTCCGCCGCGAGCCCGACGCCGACGGCATCATCGAAAGCGTCCAGTTCCCCGGCCTCCGCCTCGATGTCCCGGCCCTCCTCGCGGGCGACCTCCCCCGCCTCCTCGCCGCCTTCGATTAGTTAACCGATTCGTAGAGCGGAAGCGGGAATGCCGGCGCCCACATCTCGATCAACAGTTCTTCCAGCTCGCCCGCCCACTGCTCCCACGTGCCGCGCGCATAGGCCGCCTCCGGGCTCGCGAGGCTCGCCTGCACCACGTCGGCACTCTCGAACGAGTACAGCCCGAGCTGTGTGCCGCCGCGCGTGCTGCCGCTGCGGACCGTCACGATCCCGGGGATCCGCTCCACGTCGCGCAGGTGCACCTGCCTGAACCACGCCTGGAACCGCTCCCGGCTCTCCGCTTTCGGGCGCGCGCGCAACAGCAGGAACGGCCGGTACGTGTTCACGATGGCTGATCGTTGATCAGCCGCAGCACTAAGGCGATGGCCGGCTCCAGCCCCCACCGGGTGTCCACCACCATGGCCGGGAACGGGAACGGCTGGGGCCGGGCCTTCATCATCTCGTAGACGGCCAGGTCCGCCTGCGAGTGCCCATCCCGGGGTGTCCCGAGCCGCTCCCGGACCACCTCCTCCGGCGCCGTCAAACGAACCGCGACCATTCGGGCGTCGGTCTCGTTCGCCAGCCGCACGAACCGCCGCCGGTCGCGGTTCGTCAGGTTCGTTGCGTCGATGAGCGCGTGCCTGCCGTCAGCCAGCGCGCGCCGCGCCTCCGCCTCCACCCGGGCGAACACCAGGCCGCTCTCGCGAGGCGAGTACGTCGGCTCCGGCGCCAGCCCGCGCCGGATGGCGTCGCTCTCCACGTGCGCGATTTCCAGTCGTCCGCCGAGCGCCCGCGCGAACGTCGTCTTCCCGGTACCGGGCAGCCCGGAAAGGAGGATGAGTGCCACGCCTGGCCCCGCCGAATTGCTGTTACCCATGCCCTGTGCTAGGTTTACAGATGTTCAACGATAGGCAAAGGAAGAACGAAGAGAAGGTTGCTGACGAAAGAGCGCAAAACCGAATTGATTGGGGACTTCGCCGTCCACGCGACGGATACCGGCTCCCCTGAGGTCCAGGTCGCGATCCTTACGGAGCGCATCAAGTACCTCACCACGCACCTGAAGGCGAACAAGCACGACTACCACACGCGTCGTGGCCTGCTCAAGCTTGTTGGCCAGCGGCGGCGCCAGCTCCGCTACCTCAACAACCGCGACGTCAACCGGTACCGCGAAGTCATCGCCCGCCTCGGCCTCCGCAAATAGCGGAGGCCTTTGTTCGTAACGCGAACACCCCACAGCAACCTCCCCGATAGCGCCTTCTCGCCTTTGCCACCGTCCCGATGGATCGCGGACGGAGGAACTCCCGCATTCCCCACGGAACAACGGGGAACCCGGGCAACGCTGGAAGCAGAGAACTAGCAGAGAGAATGAAAGAACCACGCACTTACGAACTTGAAGTCGGGGGCCAAACCCTCACCATTCAGCACGGCATCCTTGCCAACCAGGCCAACGGCGCTGTCACCGTCCGCCTCGGCGATACCGTCGTCCTCGTCACCGCCTGCATGGCTGAAGCCCGCGAAGGCATCGACTTCTTTCCGCTCACCATCGACTACGAAGAGCGCCTCTACGCCGTGGGCAAGATCCCCGGCGGCTTCCCCCGCCGCGAAGGACGTGCGAGCACCGATGGCATCCTTGCCATGCGCCTCACCGACCGCCCCCTTCGCCCGCTCTTCCCCAAGGGCTTCCGCAACGAAGTGCAAGTCGTCGCCACCACGCTTTCGGCGGACCGCGAACACCAGCCCGATACCCTGATCACCGTCGGCGCGAGCGCGGCCCTCATGATCAGCGATATCCCCTTCAACGGCCCCGTGAGCTCTGTCCGCGTCACCCGCCTCGATGGGGAGTTCATCATCAATCCGACGTTCGACCAGGCCGAGGCCGGCGACCTCGACATCATCGTCGCGGGCACGAAGGACGCCGTCGTGATGGTCGAGGCCGGTGCGAAGCAGGTCGCCGAGGATATCGTCCTCGCCGCGATCGAGGTCGCCATGGAGGCGAACCGCGCCATCATCACCCTCCAGGAGCAGATCGCGGCCGAAGCGGCACCCGTGAAGAAGTCCTTCACTCCCGCCGGCGAGCCCGTTGACGCCATGGCCGCCATCGGCGACTACCTCAAGGACCGTATCCCCGAGCTGGTCGCCACCGCCGCTTCCGAGCGCAGCGATGCCAACAAGGTCGTCCGCCTTGAGCTCCAGGAAAAATTCGGCGAGCAGTTCTCCTCGGGCGAAATCGCCGACGCGCTGTACAACACCATCAAGAAGGCCATGCGCAAGCAGATCCTCGAGCAGGAAAAGCGCGCCGATGGCCGCGGCATCACCCAGATCCGTCCGCTCGATATCCACGTCGGCGTGCTGCCCCGCACCCACGGCAGCGGCCTCTTCTCCCGCGGCGAGACCCAGGTGCTCACCATCGCCACCCTCGGCGGCCTGAGCATGGCTCAGAAGCTCGATACGCTCTCGCCCGACGAGTCGAAGCGCTACATGCACCACTACAACTTCCCGCCCTACTCGGTGGGCGAAGTTCGGCCGATGCGTGGCGCCGGCCGCCGCGAAATCGGCCACGGTGCCCTCGCCGAGCGGGCCCTCGAACCCGTGATCCCCACCGAGGAAGACTTCCCCTACGCGCTCCGGCTCGTCAGCGAGGTCATGTCCTCCAACGGCTCCACCTCCATGGCCAGCGTCTGCGGTAGCACCCTCGCCCTCATGGATGCGGGCGTGCCGGTCGCCGCTCCGGTCGCCGGCATCGCCATGGGCCTCATCATGGGCGAGGACGGCAACTACAAGGTCCTGACCGACATCGCCGGCCAGGAAGACTTCATGGGCGACATGGACTTCAAAGTCGCCGGCACCCGCGACGGCATCACCGCCCTCCAGATGGACATCAAGATCGGCGGCGTCTCGCGAGAGCTCCTCACCCGCGCACTCGCCCAGGCGAAGGACGCCCGCGAGTTTATCCTCGATCAGATGCTTGAAGTCATCCCCGAGCCGCGCGCCGAGATGTCCGAATTCGCTCCCAAGATGTACAAGATCCAGATCCAGCAGGACCAGATCGGAACCATCATCGGCCCCGGTGGCAAGATGGTCCGCAAGATCCAGGAAGAATCGGGCGGAGCCACCATCGACATCCAGGAAGACGGTACCGTCATCGTTGGCTCGCCCAACGAGGCCGTCGCCCAGGCTGCCATCCGCATGATCGAGGGCCTCACCAAAGAGGTGAAGGTCGGCGAGATCTACACCGGCAAGGTCACGCGCCTCCTCAACTTCGGCGCCTTCGTCGAAATCCTCCCCGGCAAAGAGGGTCTCGTCCACATCTCCCAGCTTGGCGAAGACCACATCGAGAGCGTCGAGGACGAGGTCCAGGTTGGCGACGAAGTCACCGTCATGGTCAGCGAAATCGACAACCTCGGCCGCATCAACCTCTCCCGGCGCGCCGTCCTGCTCGGCGAAGAGCCCCCGCCTCCGGGTGCGGGTGGTGGCGGACGTGGTCGCGGCGGTGACCGCGGCGGACGCGACCGTGGCCCGCGTGGCGGCGGCGACCGTGGCGGTGATCGCGGGCCGCGTGGCGGCGGCGGCGACCGCGGCTTCCAGCGCTCCGGCGGTGGTGACCGTGGTGGGCGCTCCGGCGGCGGCGACCGTGGCTTCAGCGGCGGCCAGCGCCGCGACGGCGGCTTCTCCGGAGGCCGGGGCGGAAGTGCTCCAGTTGGCGGTGCGAGCCGCGGCTGGGTCCGCCGCACCGAGCCCACCGAAGGCGGCGCTCCTCCTCCTCCTCCCTCTCCCCGCCGTGACTTCGGCGGCGGCTTCGACGACGAGGACTAGCCCCGGCCGCTCATCCTGAATCGACGCCCCTCCAATCGGAGGGGCGTTTCGTTTGTCCCGGCATTCAGCCAATCCAGCTCGCCCGGGTGGGGAAATCCGCCACGGCGCGCAGTAGGCTTCTCTCATGGGGCGGAAACGACACCCGGAACCCTTGACCCCCGCCGAGCAGCGGGTGCTCGAAGAGGTCCGCACGGGCGCGACCAACGCCGAGATCGCGCTTCGCCTCGGGCTATCCATCAACACCGTCAAGTACCACGTCGCGAACATGCTCGCGAAAACCGGCCTGGACGACCGTGCCGCCCTCGCCCGCTGGGAAATGCCGCGCACACCGGGCCGTGGTACGAAGTGGGCGGTTCGGGCAGCGGTGGCCGCGGCTGCCGGGGCAGTTGTCGCAGCAGGTCTTCTGATCATTGCCCTGTTCAACCAATCCGCTCCGGGCCGGCAGGCCTGGGTGGCTTACTCCCCTCGCAATTCAAGCTCCAGCGACGGCCATCTCGTCGCGTTCGAGCTCACATCTGGCACGCGCCGCGATCTTCGCGCTGCCGAGGGCTGGTCCATCCACGACCCGGTATGGTCGCCAACTGGCGACCACCTGCTGGCCCGGGAGGAGAACCGTTCTACTGGCGCTTCACGGCTGGTCCTCTTCGCAAGGGAGGGCTGGAACAGGCGCTACGTTGACGGCGACTTCGCTCAAGCGGTTTGGGCGCCCAATGGCTCGGTGGCGGTGGCCATCGGACCGGCGCAGGTCACCCTTCTGAGGCCAGATGGGAGCGTCGTGGCAAGCCAGGCCGATCACGGAGCCGTCCTCTCGGTGAGCAGTCGTGCCTGGTCACCTGACAGCCGAAGCTTCGTCGCGTTTCGCGGTTCCGCCGAGCTGCTTATCGGCAGCACCGCTGGCGAGTTCTGGCGGGTCGACGATGAACTCCGGGCCATCGGCGTGGGCGGCGCCCATCGTGTTCTCCCCGTGGGGTGGACGACCGACAGCTCGGCTCTCGTACTCGGGGCGTCCGCTCCCCCGCCGAATCCAAGGCTGATGCTCCGTGTTGAACTATCCACTCGCTCGGTTGCGATCATGCCGGATGAGGAAGTCAGGCTCGCCCTGGCCAACCGCCAACTCCAAGTCGCCATAGCAGCCGGCCAGGACCGTCGTTGGATTGCGGCTGTGGCCAAGCTTTCGAGCGACCCCTCCAGCGGTTCTCCCAGGCTGCTCGGCGAAACGGCCGATGGCCGGGGCCTCGTGGTCGTGACCGGCGACACGGACCCCGCCAAGCAGCTGCTCATCACTTTCGGTCAGGGCGAAAAGCTCATCGCTGGAATGCCCGTATCGTTCGACGAGAGCAGCCTCTCCGTCGTCCTCACCGGTGATTGGCCCTCACCTGCCAGCCCCATCGCCGCCACCACCCTGCCTTAGCGGCTTTCCTCTTTCCCCTTTCCTCTTTCCTCTTTCCCCTCCACCAACCGGTGCGCGCTCCACGTATTCACCACCCGCTCCGGCGGCACCCCGCACTCCTCCGCCCGCGCGCACCCATACCACTGCCAGTCCATCTGGCCCGGCGCGTGCGCATCGCTGTCGATGGAGAACATGCACCCCATCTCGACCGCAAGCCGCAGCAGCCGCCGCGGGGGGTCGAGCCGTTCTACCCGCGAGTTGATTTCCACCGCCACGCCGAACTGCCGGCATGCCTCGAACACGATCTCCGCGTCGAACTCCGACTCCGGCCGCTGCTTCCCCGCGATGTACCGCCCCGTGCAATGCCCCAGGATGTCCACGTTCGGGTTGGCCACCGCCATCACCATCCGCGGCGTCATCTCCTCCGAGGGCATCCGCAGCTTGCTGTGCACGCTCGCCACCACCACGTCCAGCTCCGCAAGCAGTTCCGCATCCTGGTCCAGCGCCCCATCGTCCAGGATGTCCACCTCGATCCCGGTCAGGATGCGGAATGGCGCCAGCTCGGCGTTCAGTTCCCGCACCACTCCAAGCTGGCTCCGCAATCGTTCCGCTGTCAGCCCCCGGGCCACCTTCAGCCGCGGCGAATGGTCTGTCAGCACCATGTACTCGTGCCCCAGCCCGATCGCGGCTTCCGCCATCTCCCGGATCGGGCTGCCCCCGTCCGACCAGTCCGAGTGCACGTGGCAATCACCGCGCAGCAACGCCCGCATCGCTCGCCCGCCCTCCGGCGGCCACACCCTGGCCGCCTCTGCTTCGAGTTGCGCAAGGTACCCCGGCACGCCTCCCGCCGCCGCCTCGGCGATCACCTTCGCCGTCACTTCGCCGATGCCCTTCAGTTGCTGCAACGTCCCGGCTGCCGCGCGGCGTTCGACTTCCCCGGCTTCCAGCCCCCGGACAATGCCCGCGGCATTTCGAAACGCCTTCACCCGGTAGGTCGGCTCATTCGCCCGTTCGAGCAGAAATGCAATGCGATTCAGGGCGGCCACGGGCTCCACGGCGCGAGCATACCCGACCTCGCTTTGAACGACCGGGCCTTCGTAGGGCACAATGCCGCGACATGACTCCTCCACCCGTGAACGAACGCGACAAGGACTCCGTCGCGCAATATCTGTTGAGCTTCCGCTGGGACTTCCGCAACGAGGCCGTCCACAAGGTCCTCGTCGATGGTGGGCTGCCGCTCTGGCGCCAGGTCCTCCGCCTCGTGCCGAACCCGAAGGAACGCGGCCGCCTCCTCGAACTCGGAAGCCCCCCGTTCCACATCACCCTGATGCTCAGGAAGTTCAGGAACTACGACCTCTCGCTCACGGGTTACGCCGCCGATGGCCGTCCCGAAATCCGCCAGACCCTCACCAGCCCGGATTACAGCGAGCAGTACGACTTCGTCTGCACCTGCTTCAACGCCGAGCAGGACGCCTTCCCCTACCCCGACAACACCTTCGACGTGGTCACCTGGTGCGAGGTCATCGAACACCTTACCGAGAACCCGGTGCACACGCTCGCGGAGATCCACCGCGTGCTCAAGCCCGGCGGCGCGCTCGTTCTTTCCACGCCCAACGCCAGCCGCTCCGACTCGATCGTCAACTTCCTCCTTGGGCGGAACATCTACGACCCCTACCACCTCGGCTCCCCGCTCAAGGGCAGCCGGCACAGCCGCGAGTACACCCTCTCCGAGCTCAGGGAACTGCTCGAAGGTTGCGGCTACGGCATCGACCGGGCCCAGGACATCGACATCTACCCGGCCGAGGGCTGGAAGCGGGGCGCGTTCCGCTGGCTCCTCCAGAACGTCGTCGCCCGCTTCACCAGGGGCAACTACCGCTACCACCTCTTCGTCCGCGCGCGGAAAACGGGCACCCCGTTCCGCTACTACTTCCCGGAACGCCTCTACGATGGCGGCCACCTCGCCTTCTACATGGCGCCCCAGCACGCCAACGTGGTCTTCGGCGAAAACGACATCCCCCACACGGCCATGGGCTGGCAGGGTCTGAAGACCGGCCCCGAAGGACGAAAGTTCCGTCGCAGCTCTGATGTGGGCGACATCTACCTGGTCAGCCCCGAGCGGCTCACCTCGGCCACGGTCATGCTTGCCCACGGCAAGGGTGAGGCCCAGGCCTGGCACGACAACGGCGGTGCGCTCGTCAGCCTTGGCTCTACGAAGTTCGAGGCCCCGGAGGGCCGGTGGACCGAGGTCACCATCCCGCTCTCCGGTGCGTACGAACCTGGCAACCCGGTCCACATCCGGCTGGATGCCCCAGGCGGCGTCGATGTTCACCGGGTGACTACGGCATAACGGACATCGCTGCGTTAACGCAGCGCAATTGCCTATCCGCTTTCGCCTTTGCTAGGATCGCGCAAAGGCGGCGTGGGTATGGATGCGACATCCGTCCTCGTGCTCAACCAGAACTACGAGCCGCTCAATGTGTGCAACGTGCGGCGCGCGCTCATCCTTGTGCTCCGCGGCAAGGCAGAGATCATCGAGTCGGCCCGGTCGGTCTTCCATACCGCCCGAGCCACCTTCGTCCTTCCCTCGGTCATCCGCCTGGTCCACATGATCAAGCGGCCCCGGCCGACGGTACGCCTCACGCGCAAGGAGATCTTCGCCCGCGATGGCTGGCAGTGCGTCTACTGCGGCCGCGCGACGCGGGACCTTACCCTCGACCACGTGATTCCCCGGCATCGCGGTGGTCCCCACACCTGGGACAACCTCGTGGCCGCCTGCCGCGCCTGCAACCACCGCAAGGCCGGCCGCACCCCCCAGGAAGCCCGCATGGCCATGCTCCGCGAACCGGCGATGCCCCGGGTTTCCATCTACCACACCTTCTTCCCCTACCTGGGTTCCCAGGAGGAGTGGCGCAAGTTCGTTCCCGGCTGGGACGACGCCGCCCTCTCGGCCGCCGGCTGACTGACCCCTGACCCGCCCCCGAACTCAATCCTGTCGCACTTCGCTCCGCACCTCGCACTTCGCACTTCGCGCTCCAGCGATAAGGCAGGCCAGGCCTACGTCGTGAGCTCCGAAGGGACGCTCCGCCTCTATGGAATCGCCGCGTAGGCGCGCCTTACTCCGCCTCGACGGTCCCCGCGGCCCGGTGGTATGCGCCGTTGAACACCGCGTACGCCCCGCAGCGCGTGCAGTCGACGTTGTTGCCGTAACAGCAGAAGGTCCGCTCGAAGTTCCCACCCTCGCCCATGTACAGCGGCAACATCTGGCGCAGCCCGCAGGTCTCGCCGTGCTCGCCGGTCACCTCCAGGCACCGGTCCGATTTCATCAGCTCGAGCGCGCCGGTGTTCGTCTTCACCCGGTCCGGGTACTTCCGCTTCACCGCGATCACCCGGTCGATAACCGTGTCCCGCTCCCGCAGGTCATGCCAGCCCAGCCCCGTCTGGTCGTCCACCGATGGGACATAGAACGTGAAGGCGATGCCAGTTACCGGCCAGTCCTTCACCTCTTCGACGAACGCCTCGATGTCCCCGGCGTTCTGGCGGGTTACGGTCATCTGGAGCATCACCGTCGTGCCGTCGTCCGGGTCCCGCTCGAACACCGCCTTCTTCACCTTGTCGAACACCCCTGCACCGCGGATCGGGTCGTTCATCTCCTTCGGGCCATCCAGCGAGACGGTCACCAGGTGCCCCGGCACGGAGGGGATGCCGTACGTCCCGTTGGTCACGATCGACGAATGCTCGAACAGCGGCATCGCCTTCATCACCAGGTCCCGGCGGATCATCGGCTCCCCACCCATGAACAGCATCGACCGGATGCCGTGCCTGTCCCGCAGCTTCTCGAGCTGCGAAAGCATGGTCGCGTCGTCCATCTTGTCCTTGGGCCGGTTCGGGTTGTCGGCCCGGAACACGAAGCAGTGTGTGCACGAGAGGTTGCAGACGTTCGTGACGTTCACCAGCGCGGCGCGGAACTCGCGGTCGCCGAAATCGGTCGGCTCCCGGATCTCTGTAGTGGGGATAAAACTGCTCACGGTTGCCTCCGCGAGATGGTGTCCGCAACCATACCACCCGCCATCTCCGTTGCGAATGCTCCATTTCGCGTACGTTCGACAGTGCCCATGCCCACCGCCACAATCCCCGCCATGGCCTACGAACACATCAGCTACGACGTCGCCGACGGCATCCTCACCGTCACCCTCGATCGCCCCGAGCAGCTCAACGCCTTCACCCCCACCATGCAGAACGAGCTGATCGATGCCTTCGACAGGGCCGATGCCGACGATGCCATCCGCGCCATCGTCGTTACGGGCCGCGGTCGTGGCTTCTGCGCCGGCGCCGACCTCTCGGCCGGGCCCAGCACCTTCGATGCGACCTCCCGTGGCCGTTCCGCCAGCATCGCCGACTATCGCGACGGTGGCGGTTGGGTCACGCTCCGCATCTTCGAGCTGAAGAAGCCGATCATCGGCGCCATCAACGGCCCGGCCGTTGGCGTCGGCATCACCATGACGCTTGCGATGGATGTCCGTTTGGCCAGCGAAAACGCCCGCATGGGCTTCGTTTTCTCCCGCCGCGGCATCGTCCCCGAGGCGTGCAGCTCCTGGTTCCTCCCCCGCGTCGTGGGCATTTCCCAGGCGATGGAGTGGGTCTCAACGGGCCGCGTGTTCACGGCCCAGGAAGCTCTCGCTGGCGGGCTCGTCCGCAGCGTCCATCCCCACGACGAGCTGCTCCCCGCAGCTTATGCCCTGGCGCGCGAGATCGCCGACAACACTGCACCGGTCTCGGTCGCGCTCTGCCGCCAGCTCATGTGGCGCGGACTCGTCGCCGATCACCCCATGAAAGCG
Source organism: uncultured Anaerolineaceae bacterium (assembly GCA_964507025.1). Taxonomy (GTDB): domain Bacteria; phylum Chloroflexota; class Dehalococcoidia; order Tepidiformales; family Tepidiformaceae; genus Amarobacter. The sequence continues at coordinate 37,700 of CAZDOK010000007.1, read as the reverse complement.
CACATGGCCGATTCGCGCGGCATCCTCGTGATGGGCGCCAGCGATGATGTCAGGGAAGGCGTCGCCGCCTTCCTCGAAAAGCGCGCGCCGCGATTCTCCATGAGCGTGAGCAAGGACCTGCCGGAACTCTTCCCGTTCTACAGGACGCCCGAGTTCGAATAGGGGCGTTGGGGGCCGCGGTCACACCCTCGGTGTCTTCCCCAGCCGCTGGATGATCGACTCGAAGACGTCGTAGTCCTGAGCGCCCACGATCGCGTACTTCTCCGCGAAGACGTACGTCGGCACCCCGCTGACCCCGATCTCTCGCGTCCACCGGATGCCCTCGATCACGCGCTCGCGATAGGTACCCTGCTCGAGCGCATCGCGGAGCGCCGCCGGGTCGAGCCCGGCGGACTCCCCAACCGCCACGACCGCGTCCACCGTCCCGATGTCCTGCAGGTCCTCGAAGTAGGCCTTGAACATCGCGCGCGTGTACTCCCAGTCGCGGCCGTGCTCGAATGCGAACTCGCCGCCCTGGTGCGCGAGCAGCGTGTTTGATGTCCAGGTCCGCCCGCGCGTGAACCTGATGCCGAGCGACTCCGCCCGCAATTCCATCGCCGTCGGTGGATCGTCCGGCCGGGTCATCGGCTTTCGCGGCTTGCCTTCCGGCGGCGTCGAGGGGTCGAGCTGGTACGGCGCGTGCCGCACTTCCACGTCGTATTCCTTCCGCAGTCGTTCGACCTCCACGAGGCCGACATAGCACCACGGTCAGACGAAGTCGGAGATCACCAGGAGAGAGACGGTCCCCTCGATCGGTTCGATAGATGTCATCCCGGCAGTATAGGTGGCCGGATTGGACAACGCCCGCCGAACCGTGTTGACTTCCGCCACCATCACGCGCTGCAGGAGTGCCGCAATGTCCTACGCCGACCTGATTTTCGATCTTGCCGATGAGGTGGCCACGGTAACCCTCAACCGCCCCGAAAAGCTGAACGCCCTGAACCGCAACCTCCAGCAAGAGATGCTCGATGTCTGCAACGAGGTCAAGAACAACGACGGCATTCGCGCGGTCGTCTGGACGGGTGCCGGCCGTGGCTTCTGCTCCGGCGCCGATGTCACCGGCCCGGTACCCGCCGACGCTCCCCCGCCGACCTGGCAACACCGCATGGACGAGGACAGCTGGGTCGGCCGGCAGGCCCGCGCCGTCTATGGCGTCGACAAGCCGAGCATCGCGGCAGTGAACGGTGTCGCCGCCGGCGCCGGCATGTCGCTCGCGCTTGCCTGCGATATCCGCATCGGCAGCGAGAACACCCGGTTCCGCACCGTCTTCATCGAACGCAACCTCTCCCCTGATGCCGGCATGACCTACTTCCTGCCCCGCATCGTCGGCACAGGGAATGCCCTGGACATGATTCTCACCAGCCGCAACGTCGAGGCCGAAGAAGCGCTTCGCATGGGCCTGCTGCAACGCGTTGTCGCCCACGAAAGCCTGGTCTCCTCGGCCCAGGAGGTCGCCGCCCAGATCGCCGCTCACCCACCGCTCGCCGCAATGATGTCGAAGCGCGCCATCCAGCGCAGCCTGGACAATGACTTCGAGGATCAGCTTCGCTACGAGATCCGTTCCATAGAGATCTGCCGGAAGGCCGTGAACGATGCCCGCGAACAGCGGCAAGCGTTCATCGAAAAGCGCCCTGCCCGCTACACGGGAACGTAGTCAGGCACGGAGACTGCGTTTCGGCCTGGCCGCCAGGGATGGGGGGATTCCTACACCTCTCCCCGCGTGATGAATGGTGTGCGGAATCGGCGCCGGTACTCGCCTGGTGTGAGGCGAGTGATCCGCCGGAACACTCGCCGGAATGCTGCAGGCTCGTGGTAACCCACCTGGAATGCAGTGTCGTCCGCCGCCATATCAGTGCGTTCCAGCAACCGCTTCGCCGATTCCACCCGCAGGTGTTGAACGTAGCTGATCGGTGTCAGGCCCGTCGCGTTCACGAACCGCCGCTTGAAGGTGCGCTCCGAAAGCCCCGATTGCACGGTCATCTCTTCCACGGGATTGGGGATCGCCAGGTTTTTCGCGATCCACTGCTGCACGCGGAGCACGGTTCCGTCGCCATGGTCCAGCCGCGGTGCGAATGCCATGTACGGGGACTGCCCCTCCGTGTGCCACTGGAGCAAGAGCAGTCGGGCGAGCGCCTGGGCCGCCGTTGGCCCAACGATCCGTGCTATCAGATAGAGCGCCAGGTCGGACCAGGAAGCAGAAGCCCCCGACATGATGAACTGGCTCCGGTCGCCCGATACCACGAGCGCCTCCTCCAGGCGCAGGTTCACATCTGGATAATTCTCGCGAAAGGTGTCGGCATACGCCCAGTGCACCGTTGCGTCTAGCCCCGAAAGCAGGCCGGTCTCAGCCACGAGCAGTACACCCGAACACGCTGAGCAGAGGAGCGTGCCCCGCTGGTGCAGCCCTGTCAGCCATTCCACTACTTCGGGGTAGCGGCCGCGCTCCCACTTGCCTCCCTGTAAGAGAAGCGACGGCACGATGACGACATCTGCCGAAGGGGCATCCCTGAGGCCCAGCTCGGGCCGGACGGCAAGTCCCGATGCCGTCATTCCTGGCTCGGCCGTCGCTCCCACGATGCTGACCTCGAACGGACTCTCGGATGGGACTTCGTCATCGACCTCGCTCAGGAGCCCGAACGCACGAAACGTGTCGTACAGGCCGCTCAGCGTCGACATCATCGCGTCCGGGACTGTGAGGAGGGCCACACTCGTCTTTCTCATGCGCTACCACCAGTGGCAGAAATGAACCGGAACTGGATCGTATGGCACTCATCGGCGCGGGGTCCGTGAACCTAATCTCGAAACAGAAACCCCTGAGGAGAATTGCCGTGACTACCACTGTCACCAGCCAACAACCGGACCAGGAAGCGCCGAACGCCTTCGTTGGCCGGGTCGTCCAGGATCTTGCTGCCGGCGAGTCAGGAGTAGCGGCCTACGTGGGTGATGTGCTCGGGCTCTACCAGTCGATGTGGGGAGCTGGCCCGCTCACTCCCGCACAGCTGGCGACCAGCACCGGCACCAACGAGCGACTGGTTCGCGAGTGGCTGCACAACCAGGCCGCGGGCGGCTACGTGAACTTCGACTCCGCTACCGGCACCTTCGAACTCACGCCCGAGCAAGCAGCTGTCCTCGCAGATGAGGAGTCGCCGACGTTCCTGATGGGCGTCCTCGAGGTGACTGCCGCCATGTGGGCCGGTGCCGAGCGCCTGGTCCACGCGTTCAAGAACGGCGGCGGCATTCACTACCGGGAGCACGATCCGCGCCTCGCCCGGGGCGTCGGACGGATCTTCGGGCCGCTCTACAGGAGCTCGCTGACCTCGCAGTGGATTCCGGCCGTACCAGGTCTCCACGAGAAGCTGACTCGTGGGACGCGCGTCCTCGACGTGGGCTGCGGTACCGGGATCGCCACGATTCTGATGGCCCAGGCCTACCCCAATTCCGAGTTTGTCGGCTATGACCTGCACGAGGAGGCGCTCGCCATCGCCCGCCAGAGTGCGCTCGATGCGGGCGTCGCCAGCTGGGTTGCTTTCGAACTCGCGGATGCCTCCACAGTGCCCCAGGGCGAATTCGGCGTCGCCTGCTTCTTCGATGCGCTGCATGACATCGGCAATCCGACTGCCGTTGTCCGGGCTGTTGTCTCGCGGCTCACCCCTGGCGGCACGGTCCTCGTGGTCGAGCCGTTCGCCGGCGATCGGCTCGAGGACAACCTCACGCCAGCGAACCGGCTCTACCTCGCTGGCTCGCTCGCCATCTGCACTCCGAGCGCGCTTGCCGTGAGCTCGGATGCCCTCGGTGCCCAGGCCGGTCCGGCACGGCTGATCGAGGTGTTGGAGGCGGGCGGACTCGCAGCCGTCGAAGTGGTCGATGCCACCCCACTGAACCTCGTCATCCAGGGGCGCCGCTGAGGGTTCTCCACCAGACGCCCGGCTCGGGAACCCGGCGGTTCCGGGGTCTCGAGCCGGGCTCATACGATCACCGCACGCTTTCGCTGCACCACCAACCGGCCTCACCGCCGCCGGTAGACCCTGGCATCTCCATGGACCTCCGCGAGTTCGTAGTGCTCCCGAAGGGTCTCCCGAACCTCGACAACGGCCGGATCGGCCACATTGAGCCCGGGAAGGCCGTCGAGCCAGTCGACAACCACTACCGCGCGCTCCCGTTGCAACTCGGCGACGAACTCAGCCCTGGCAGCGGTGTCCTGCCATAGCGGCATGTCGTATACGAACCTCGATGCTGCCGGGCGTTCCGCATGCCAGAGAACGGCTGTGTCTCGCCCGAGGAGCAGCACCGCCCCATCGGCGTTTGTGTTCGCCTTTATCTGTTCGCCAATTGTCCTTGCGATGGTGGTGCGGTCTGTCGTCTCGACCCCATCTCTCGCTGTCGCCCGTTGGGCCGGGCTCGCGGTCGTGTAGAAGGGTGCGTTCATGAAGACTGCGAAACCTGCCGCGAAGCCCGCAGCGGCCACAAGTACCCGCCCGGCAACGGGATGCCATAGCCATCCCGGCGGCGGGGCCAGGCCCCCCCCGGCCACAAGCGCCAGTGCCGGGAACAGCTGAACAAAGTAGTGCCCGTAGAATCTGCCTGTCGCTGCCGTCCCTGCCGCGGACGCAGCCAGCCACGCCAGCGCGATCCAGTCACCGCTCCCACCGCGCGCAAGCATGCGCGCCGCCCCGATCAGCCCCCCGAGAAAGAGGGGGCCCGCTGCCATCACCACCAGGCGACCGTTGAACTGCAACAACCAGAGCTTCGTGGAGAGCGGCACCTCGCTCGTGTACCGGAGGTTGTACGTGACATTCGCTTCAAGCGCGCTTGCCAGGCTCCCGCTGGCCACCATCCAGGCAGCCACACCCGCAAATGGGCTGATGAATCCGCTGGCGGCCCATCCCGGCCGTCTCCTGCCCGGAGCCATCACACACAGCCCCAGGATGATCACGGCATTGCCCGCGGCCACCGGTTTCGTCAGGCAGGCGATGGCAGCCAGCACCCCGGCGGCGCCTGCGCTGGCGCGGCCTCCGCTCGTCCTCGTTCGCAGGCCGAGCACCAATGCCCAGCACATCGGCAGCAGCATGAACGGCTCCACGTTGGCATGTGGCCTTACGATCGCCACACCCGCCGACGCTCCCAACACCACACCGCCGATCCATCCAGCTCGGCCGCCCCACAGCATCCGTGCGGCCACCATCGTGGCGGCCGCTGTTCCCGAGAGAGCCAGGGCGCCAAGCAGGCGGGGTCCCCATTCCGTCTCGCCGAACGCCACAAACGCCAGCGCGTACCAGGCGTAGATTCCCGGAGGCTTGTGGTCGAACACGTCCCGATATGGCTGGTCGCCCTCGAGGAGCATCCGGGCCACCACTCCATACACAGCCTCGTCGCAGTCGAATGGGTCGGCCAGAAACGGAGCCGAGAGTACCAGCGGCAGGGCCAGCACCAGAGCCAATCCGCCTGCCGTCCTGGCCCGAAATTCGGACAAGTGTCCTGCCATCCGCTCCCTCCGCTCTGCCGCTCATCTGGACCGGCGACATGACGCGCCGTCGTCGTATCTCCATCTTTCGGCCGGGAATACCCGCATCAACATCCCCCGCGCGACCCCGGAGCGAAACTCGACAGCAACCTGTCGCACAAGCGCCCATCCCCCCGGGCCCCGCCCCGGAAACCTACTGGCCGCCCGCCGCCGCCCCCGGCGATGCTTGCTTCTCGCCTTCGGCCACCCGGGCCGGCCGCACCTCGTAGCGCTTCAACTCCGGCAGCTTCGCCCACACCAGCCCCACCACCGCCAGGCACCCCATCCCGCCGCTCACCACCGCGAACGTCGCGTTCGTCGCGGCGGCCACCAGGCCCGACTCCACGGCCCCCAGCTGGTTCGATGCGCCGATGAACAGCATGTTCACGCTGCTCACCCGCCCGCGCAGCTCATCCGGCGTGCTCAGCTGCACCGTCGTCTGCCGCAGCACCACGCTCACCTGGTCCGCCATCCCGATGAACATGTACACCGCGACAGAGAGGTAAAAGTCCCGCGAGAGACCGAACGCGATCGTGCCCAGGCCGAAGAGCGCCACCGTGATCAGCAGCGCCCGACCCGCGCGCCGGATCGGCGGCAGCACCACCAGCGAGATCGCCATCAGGAGCGCCCCCGCCTCCAGCGAGGCTGAAAGGATGCCGTATCCCTTCGGCCCAACTTCCAGGATGTCCTTTGCGTAGATCGGCAGCAGCGCCTGCGCCCCACCGAAGATCACGGCGAACATGTCCAGCGTCATCGCGCCCAGCAACACCTGCCGGTGTCGCACGAACGACACGCCTTCCTTGATCGCCTCGAAGCTGACCGCCCGCCGCGCCCCTTCCACCGCTCGCGGCCGTAGCAGCGCGACCGCCCCGAGCGATGTGGCCATCAGCGTCATGTGCGCCAGGTATGCCGTGTCCACTCCCGAGAAGCCGATGAGCAAACCGCCCAGCGCCGGGCCGGTCACGAACCCGAGCGACTGGATGGTCGAGTTCACCACGATCGCGTTCGGGAAGGCTTCCCGTGAGACGACCTGGGGCACCAGCGCCTGCCGCGCCGGGTTCTCGAAGGCGGCCGCAAACGCCAGCATCAGCACCAGCCCATAGAACAGTGGCAACTCGGTGAGGTCCTGGGTTGTCGCGACGTACAGCGTCGCCGAGCACGCCAGCGGCACCAGTTGCGCCACCAGCACGATCTTCTTGCGGTCGTGGCTGTCGGCTACCGCCCCGCCCACGAGGCTCATCCCGAGCGAAGGGAAGAACCGAGCGAGCCCGAGCATGCCAAGCTGGAACGCCGACCCCGAGATCTCGTAGACCTGCCAGGCGATCGCCGCGTTCAACATCGTCATCGCGATCGCCGAAGCAAGCCGCCCACCGGCGAACAGCGCGTAGTTTGGCTGCCGCAGTGCGGCCAGCGGGTCATGCCGGGGTTGGTCGGGGTCGGACACAGAACCTGCGGAGGGCGTGGTGTCCACGGATCGTGCTGCGAACGCACCCGCCGGTCAATCACCGTGGCCACTGCGCTCGCCCCCCGCTAGGATTCGCCCCATGCCTGCCGAACCTGCCCCTGCCCCGCCACCGCTTGAGGATGTCGTTGTCATCGAATTCGCCACCGGTGTGGCGGGCCCCTACAGCGGCAAGCTCCTCGCGGACCTCGGTGCCCAGGTCATCAAGGTCGAGCCTCCCGGCGGTGACCCCACCCGCCGCGAGCCGCCCCTTGTCAACGGCGAGAGCGCGTTCTTCAACTACCTCAACACCAACAAGCTGGGTGTCCGGGCCGAACCCGGCACCCCCGACTGCGATGCTCTCCTCTCGCATGCCGATGTCATCATCCACGCCTTCCGCGGCGTTGAAGCCGACGAGTTCGAGGCCCGCGCCGCCTCGCTCGCGCCAGGGGCCGTCATCGTCTCCGTCACGCCCTACGGCCGCTGGGGCGAGAAGGCCGGCTGGCAGGCCACGCCCTTCACGGAATGGGCGACCAGCGGCTTCTTCTACTTCGCCGGCGACCCCGCGCGCGAACCCCTCTCCATCCCGGGCTTCCAGGCTGAGTTCCATGCCGGCCTCCACGCCGGCGTGGCCGCCATGGCTGGCCTCTGGCACGCACGCGAGACCGGAGAGGGACAACGCGTCGAGCTCTCCCACCAGGAAGCCTGCCTGAACGACCATGCCTGGCTCACCACGATGTGGACCCACGCCGGAAACGTCCAGAAACGCACCGGCAGCCTCTACGCCCGCTGCGCGGATGGCTGGGTCTACATGTTCAATCTGGCGGCCTACCCCGACCTCTTCGTCCTGATGGAGCGCTTCGACCTGCTCGAGGACGAAACGTTGCTCATGCCGCGGAACTGGTCAGCGCGCTTCATGGAAGTCTTCCAGGCCTTTGGCGAATGGTGCGCCATCCGGACGAAGCAGGAGATCTACCACGCCTGCCAGGAGCTCCGCATCGCGGTCTCGCCGGTCAACACCATGGCCGATGTGGCCGCCAGCGAACAGCTGGCTGCCCGTGACTGGTTCGGGCGCGTCGAGGCAGGTGGGCAGAGCTTTGTCGCGCCAGGGTTCCCCTACCGCCTGACCGGCACCCCATGCGTAACCCGGGCGCCGGCGCCCGCGCCGGGAGAACACACGGCTGAGGTACGCTCGCCCGGCTTCGCCTGGGCCAACGCCTCGATTGCCAGGTCGAACCCCCTCTCGAAACCCGGAGGGCCGGCCGCCCCCGGCCCGCTGGCTGGCCTCCGCCTCATCGAGCTGACGGCCAACTGGGCTGGCCCGATTGCTGGCCGTCACTTCGGCGATCTCGGCGCCGATGTCATCAAGGTCGAACTCCAGACGAAGCCCGCTACCCGTGCCCTCATCTACCCGGCCGACGATGTGTGGCCCGACTTCTTCCACCGGAGCGGCTACTTCAACAAGCTCAATCGGAACAAGCGCGGCATCGCGCTCGACCTGTCGAAACCTCGTGGCAGAGAGGTCTTCCTCGAACTGGTCCGCAACGCCGACGCCGTCCTCGAAAACAACGCCGCCCGCGTCATGGCCAACCTCGGCCTCGACTACCCGGTGCTCGCCGAGGCCAATCCCCGAATCGTGATGTGCTCCATGTCGGGGTATGGCTCGTCGGGACCGGAGCGCAACTACTCCGCATATGGCAGCAACATCGAGACCGCCAGCGGGCTCGCCAGCCTCCTCGGCTACGATGACAGCCAGTTCTTCGGCACCGGCAGCTTCTACGCCGACCCGGTGACCGGCAACCACGGCGCGGTTGCCATCCTGGCGGCGTTGCACGCAGGCCGGCGCACGGGGCGCGGACAATGGATCGATATGGCGCTCCTCGAGGCCGTCGAGCCGTTTCTCTCCCAGCACTTCCTCCAGTACTCGGTGACGGGCGAGGTGCCTGTTCCCCTCGGTCCGAAGTGGGGCCACGGCTGGACCCTCCAGGGCGTCTACCCGACGGCGGGCAACGACTGCTGGCTTGCCGTCACGTGCCGGGACCAGGACGACCTCGACCGTCTCGCCACCGTCGTGGGGGCACCAGGCGAGGACGCCCTCCGGGCATGGCTTGCCACCCGCAACCACCTCACGGCCTCCGAAGAGCTCCAGGCCACGGGCATCCCCGCCGCGCCCGTGATGATGAACTGGGAGCTGTTCACCGATAACCACCTCAACGACCGCGGGTACTTCGTGCCTGTCCGGCATCGCGTTGCGGGTACCCACCACTTTCCAGGCCACCCCTGGAGGTTCGAGAAGACGCCGGCCTCTGTCCGCATGGCGGCGCCCACCTTCGCCGAGCACAACGCCGAGGTGTTCACCACTGTGGCGGGACTTTCAGAGGCTCAGCTGGCCGCCCTGTACGAGGCCCGCATCACCGGTGACCGCCCCATCTACGCAGCGGGGCCTGCCCTGTGAGCGAAGTCCTGGTTCTCATCCACCGGGGCCAGCCCAGCGGCGCTCTGCCGCCCGGCGCGCTCGTGGTCCCTTTCGGCACCGTCGTCGATGCGGTCGTCGCCCTCAAGGCCACGACCGCTCCTGCGGTCATCTGCACCGGCGGCCTCGCCCCGGAGGACCTCGAGGCCCTGGCTGCCGCGGTCGCCGCCCACTCGGCATCCTGCATCGAAGTCCGGAGCGACGCCTGGGATGGCGAGTCGCACTCGCCCGTCGCCGCGGTCTGCCGTGGCGTCATCTCCGGGTTCGGGGCGGCAGGTGTCCGGCGTGCCGTCGAGCTCCTCGAGTCCGGCTGATCGACAAGCCTCCGTACCCGGCCGACAATCACACCCATGGTTCCCCTGCCCGCCGACTTTGAACCGTGGCTCAACCGTATTCCCGGGTTCCAGGACGCCCGGGTCGGCTCCATCACCGCGGTCGATGGTGGTGCTTCGAACATCACCTGCCGCGTCGAACTGCTTTCCAGCGGCGCCCGCCACATCTGTCTCCGCCTCCAGCGTGAGCGCGGCATCTTCGAACCCTACGACGTCATCCGCGAGGGACGAGTGCTCCAGGCGCTCGGGCGCACCGAGATCCCGGTACCCCAGCTCATCGCTTCCGAGTCCACGCGCACTCAGCTCGGAGCGCCGTTCATCGTCATGGCCTGGGTCGACGCCCCGCACATGGGCATCGCACCCGACGCCAGTTTCTCGGCGTTCACCGCCATGGTGGCGCGCATCCACGCGCTGAACTGGCGCTCGGCCGGCCTTTCGTTCCTCGGCGTCCCCGAAAGCCCCGCCGAAGCCATCAACGCCGAGATCGACGCGGTCGCGGCCCGTATGCCGGGGTTTGGGTGCGCCGATCAGCCGACCCTGGTCGAGGCCCTGGGGACGCTCCGCGCTTCGGTCCCGAACGATGGCCGCATCGCGCTGTGCCAGGGCGATATCAACGTTTTCAACTACCTGTTCCGCCACGGCCAGGTGGTCTCCGTCGTCGACTGGGAACAGGCCCGGCTCTCCGACCCCCGCTCCGATGTCGGCCAGCTGCTCGCCCTCTCGCACCTCAAGGGTGCGCCGTTCGGCCCCGCGAACTCGATGCCCTTTGCCCAGGCCTACGCCGCCGTCTCGGGCCGGGAGCTCGAGGGGCTCGACTTCTTTCGTGCCTTCTGGCTGTTCCAGCTTGGCGTGATCTACCACGGCTGGCGCCGCTTCAACGGCGGCTCCGAGCCCTGGTACACCTGGGAGCATCTCGCGACACTGCTCCACCAGTCGCTCGCCGGGCTCACCTGATGGACTGGCGAGCCCGTCTCGCCTCGTACCTTGCGGGCCGCCTGCCCTCGGCCGCGTCCGTCGAGATCGTCAACCTGCGCGGCATGCCAGCCGGAGCGAGCAACGACACGGTCGGCATCGACCTCCGTGTTACCAGCGCGGACGTCACGTTCGATGTCGCCCTCGTCCTTCGTCCCGAACGTCCCGATGGCATCCTCGCCCCGTACGACGTCCACCGCCAGTTCCGCGTTATGCGGGCCCTCCACCGCAGCCCTGTCCCGGTTCCGGCCGTCGCCTGGTACGAGCCTGACCCGGCAGTGCTCGGGGCGCCATTCTTCCTCATGTCGCGAGTACGCGGCGAAACGCTGCCCCTCTTCTGGTACGCGCATGGGCCCCGACTCCGCGCGGCGGCAACCATGCTCGCCGCGATCCACGCGGTCGACTGGCGTGCGGCGGGTCTCCAGTTCCTCGCCGCCCAAGCCGAGCCCCCCACGCCGCTCGCGGCGGAGATCGGCTCCTGGCGGCAACGCGCGGAACGGTTGCGCATCTCTCGGGCGCCTCTGGTCGTGGCACTCGGCGAGTGGCTCCGCGCCAACGAGCCCGCCGATGCGCGCCTCGCCCTCCTCCACGGCGACCCGAACCCGGGCAACTACCTCTTTTCCGGCGACTCCGTTGTCGCGGTCCTCGATTGGGAGCTCGCCGCAATCGGCGATCCCCGTTCCGACCTCGGCTTCTATGCCGCGCTCCACACGGTGTTTGGCGGCATGTCTGGCTCTGCCGGCCGCACGCTCCTCTCCGAGGCCTACGAGGAAGTCACCGGGCTTCCCCTGCACAACCTCGACTACTACGAGGCATTCGGGCTCTACCGCATGGCCATCGTGACCGCGGGCTGGGCCGGACGTTTCGGTGGCGCGGCGAGCGGCTACAGCATGGATGCTATTTCGCGCCGGCTCGCCGTGCTGTTCGGCCCGCGGTGGGAAGGGTGAACACGAAGGTAGTCCCCTGGCCTGCCTCGCTGGTTGCCCAGATCTCACCCCCGTGCGCCCGCACAATCTCCCGCGAAATCGCCAGCCCCAGCCCGTGCCCCTTCCGGTTGCCATTGCCCTGGTTCGCCGTGCTCCGGTAGAACCGTTCGAACAGGTGTGGGAGGTCCTGGGCGGGGATCCCCGGGCCCGAATCGCTCACCGTTACCTGCAGCGTCCCGGGCTGCAGGTCGCGGCATGCCACCCGCACCTTCCCCCCGGTGGGTGTGTACCGGAGCGCATTGTCCAGCAGGTTGTTCAACACCTGCTCCAGCCGGTCGAAGTCCCCGCGTATCCGTGCGTTCCCCTGCACCGCCACATCCAGCTGCACGCCGGCCTCTTCCGCGCGCAGCGCGAAGACCTCGCCCACGTGCTCGAACAACTCCCGCAGGTCGACATCCTCCTGCTGCATCGAGACCTGCCCGCTTTCGATGCGTGAAAGGTCCAACAGCTCCTGCACCAGGCGGAGCACCCGGTTCGATTCGTCGCTGATGATCTTCGCCGAACGGTCCACGCCGTCCCTGTCGTCGATCGTGCCGTCCAGCATCGCCTCGCTGAAGCCGCGGATCGACGTGAGCGGCGTCTTGAGCTCATGCGAGATGTTCGCCAGGAAGTCCCGCAGCGTCTGCTGTGAGCGCTGTACCTCTTCGGTCATCCGGTTGAAGTTCGCGGCCAGATCGCGCACCTCTCGAGGCCCGGTCGCAGGCACGCGTTGGCGGTAGTTCCCCCTCGCCACGCTCCGGGCGGCCCGCGCGATGCCGCGCAGCGGCGCCGCAACACTCTGGCTGAACGCGAAACCCAGCACCAGCGCGGCCGCCACCGCGATCAGCCCCGAGAACAGCAACCTCGGCATCAGGTCGCCCACAATCTCACCAAGGCTCGCCGCTGGCCTGGCCACGATAATCGCCGCGGCGTCAGTCTGGTGGAGCGCAGCAAGCACCTGCGGGTCCAGTGTCATGCTGACGCACAGGATTGACGGCTGGTCCGGGATGTCGAGCCGGCAGCGCCTCGGCTCCGCAGCCGGCGCGGCGCTCCCTTCGGCCGCGGGCTGCTCCTTCAGGTCCCGCACCACGGCGCCGTCGAGGGGCTGGTCGGGCGGTCGCGAAGTGAGCCCCGGGATTACCTGCCCCTGCCGGTCGACGATCGCCAGCGACGTGTCCGAGGCGACTCTCCCGGCCGTCAGGAACTGCCGCACGGCGAGCAGCACCTCGCCGGTCGCTGCCGGGTCTCCCTCCTCGATGGCTCGCTGGATCTCGGTGTTCGCCTGGGAGTTCACCAGGCGCCCGAGGTCCTCCAGGTTGCCGTAGGAGATCTGTTCGCGGTACTCGCCCATTTGCAGCAGCAGGCTGAGCGCGGCCAGCGCCAGCGTGACCACGATGATGGCCAGGTAGGTGAACAGCAGCCGGACTTGCAGGCTATCCACGGGCGGGTCTCTCTCCCACGCCGCGCCCCGGGCCGTCTTCTCCCAACGGCCCGCTCCAGTCCTCGCGCCGACGTGTCCTCCCTCGCGCCACGGTGGGCGGCACCTCCGCCGCGGGGTTCACGCCGGGGTTTCGACCAGCTTGTACCCGACGCCCCGCAGGGTTTCTATCTGTACCTTCGCACGGTTCAGCTTCGAGCGCAGGTGCTGCACGTGCACATCCACCGTCCGCGTCTCGCCCGCGAAGTCGTATCCCCACACCGAGCCGAGCAGCTGGTCGCGGGTGAGCGCGATACCCGGGTTCTCCACAAACGCGACCAGGAGGTCGAACTCCTTGGTCCGCAACTGGAGCATCTCCTCGTCGACCTTCGCCTCGCGCCGCGCCTTGTCGACGGAGAGGTTGGCCACGCTGATCGCGTTTTGCGGCTTCCGTCCGCCTTCCACCCGGTGGAGGATGCGCTTCACTCGCGCCACCAGCTCACGGGGATTGAACGGCTTCGACATATAGTCATCCGCTCCGAGTTCGAGCCCGACGATCTTGTCGATGTCCTCGCTGCGGGCGGTGAGCATCAGTACCGGGGTGTCGTGTTCGCGCCGCAGTTCGCGCAGCACTTCGAACCCGTCCATCCCTGGCATCATCACGTCGAGCACTACCATCGCCGGAGGGGCCTGCGCGAATCGCGCCAGCGCCTCCGTGCCGTTGGTCGCGTGCTCGACCGCGTAGCCCTCCTTCTCCAGGTAGAGCGCGTTCAGGTCACGGATGTTGCTTTCGTCGTCGACCAGCAGGATTTTCTGCGCCACGGTTGGGGGCTCCCGGTCCGGCCCTTCTCAAAGCGGCGGACGCCTTGGCTCAAGTATGCGCCGAGGGCTCCGGGCCTGCCACCCGGGAGTTCCCGGGACGGGGCTGGCAAGCCTGGAGCCCTCGACAACCAGAGGGTTGCAAGCGGGTCGGGGCCGTCGTCCTCCCCGCTTCTTCTCGAATGTTCGACGCTCCGCGTAAGGCGCACATGCGGCCTCTGCAAACTCCCTGTAAAACCTCCGCCGCGCCGTGCCGCTCTCGTTAATCTCTGGTTAAACGCCCGCCCATAGCCTGCGCTTGAAGCTCAACGAAACCAGATACAGGGGTAGAACTCTCCCATGCTTCACACGTTCCTGAAAGGCAAGCGAGCCTACCTGCTCGCAGCGACCGTTTCCCTGGTCGCCCTGGCCGCAGCGGCCTGCGGCGGCGACGACGATGACGGCGGCGATTTCCCGACACCCGACACCTCTGGCTTCGACTACGGCAGCCTCTCCGGCGAAGTCCGGGTCGATGGCTCTTCGACCGTCTTCCCCATTTCGCAGGCCGTGGCCGAGGACTTCAGCAAGGAAGCAAAGAACGTCCGCGCGAACGTCGCTCTCTCCGGCACCGGTGGCGGCTTCGAGAAGTTCTGTCGCGGCGAAATCCAGGTCTCCGATGCCTCGCGCCCCATCAAGGACAGCGAGAAGGAAGCCTGCGCGAAGAACAACATCCCGGCCGATGACATCGTTGAAATCCAGGTCGCCATCGACGCGCTCACCGTCGTGGTCAACCCCCAGAACACATGGGCCAAATGCATGACTGCCGAGCAGCTCCAGCTCGCCTTCAAGAACGGCGGCGCCTCGAAGTGGAGCGACCTCGACCCGTCCTGGCCGAATGAGAACATCAAGTTCTACTTCCCCGGCGCCGACTCGGGCACGTTCGACTACTTCAAGGAAGCCATCAAGCTTCGGGGCGAGGCCAGCAAGGAGCCGGCTCACCGCTCCGACGGTACCGCTTCCGAAGACGACAACGTCCTCGTCCAGGGCATCGAAGGCGACAAGAACGCGATCGGCTACTTCGGCTTCGCCTACTACGAAGAGGCGGGGAAGAAGCTCACCGCGGTCCAGGTCGATGGTGGCCAGGGCTGCGTCGAGCCGACGTTCGACAACGCGCTAACCGGCAAGTACGTGCCCCTCAGCCGTCCGCTCTTTATCTACACCACAAAGAGCCTGCTCGAGGAACGCGACGAGGTGCTCGGCTTCGTCAAGTACTACGTCGACAACATGAAGGACCTCGCCACAGAAGTTGGCTACATCGGGCTCCCCGATGACCTCCTGAAGGAACAGCAGGACAAGGTCGATCCCTTCCTTCCCTAAGACGATGCCTCTGCCGCGGCTGGCCCGGACCAATGGTCCGCGCCAACCGCGGCTACTGGCGCTACACTCCACGCCGCTCTCGGCGTAACCTCCACGGGGCATGAACCCCAACCAGCCTCGGAGCACGGTTCCATGACACAGCCCCCGGCTCAGCGCATCCGCCCGGCACTGCACGGTGCCGAACTCGAAGTGCAGATGCGCAAGTCATTCACCCGGCACCCGGGTGAAAAGGTCGTTATCGCCGGCCTCTGGCTTTGCGGCGCGATCTCCCTGATCACCACTGTGCTCATCATCGAAACGCTCTTCGCCGAGACCATCGACTTCTTCCGCGAAGTCTCGGTCCGGGAATTCCTCTTCACGGTGAACTGGCAACCCCTCTTCGAGCCGGAGGAGTTCGGCATCTGGGAGTTGGTCGCCGGCACGTTCAACGTCCTGGTCTGGTCACTCCTCATCGCGCTACCACTGGGGCTCGCGGCCGCCGTCTACCTCAGCGAATATGCCCATCCGCGTACCCGGGCTGTCCTGAAGCCGGTCCTCGAAGCCCTCGCCGGTGTGCCCACCGTCGTGTACGCATTCTTCGCTCTCACGGTCATTACCACCGACATCCTCCGTCCCCTTCTCGGCGCCGATCAGGTCCCCATCTTCAACTCCCTCAGCGCCAGCATCGTCATGGCAATCATGATCCTTCCCACGATCGCCTCGGTCTCTGAAGATGCAATGTCCAACGTGCCCCGCGAGCTGCGTGAGGCCGCGTATGGCCTTGGCTCCACCCGTCTCGAGGTCGCAGCCCGGGTAGTGTTCCCCGCTGCGCTTTCCGGGGTCATCGCCGCGGTGCTCCTGGCCATCGCCCGCGTCATCGGCGAGACGATGATCGTCGCTGTAGCCGCCGGTTCCACGCCCGCCCTAACCCTGAATCCCCTCGCCAGCATCCAGACGATGACCGGCTACATGCTCCAGGTAGGCCTCGGCGACGCCGCACGCGGTAGCATCCAGTACACCTCCCTCTTCGCCGTCGCCTCGATGCTCTTCATCTTCACGTTCATAACCAATGTCGCGGCCACTGTTATCATCAACCGCTTTCGTGAGGCCTACGAATAATGGCCGCTCAACCGATCGATACCGCCGAGTTCTCACTTAAGGCCACGGGCCAGGTTGCCCGGCGGCAGGCGCTCTCACGTTTTTCCCGCTACGTCCTCCTTTCCGCCACGCTCTTCGCGGTGGCCGTGCTCATCTACCTCGCCTACGACGTCGTCCAGACAGGCTGGTCTCGCATCTCGCTAGACTTCTTCACCAACTACCCGTCTCGGCGGCCGCTCGATGCCGGCCTCCGCTCCTCGCTGCTTGGATGGACCTGGCTCATGGGCGCGGTCATCGTCATGGCCATACCGCTCGCCGTCGGCACGGCCGTCTTTATTGAGGAGTTCGCCCCCAAGAACTGGGCGACCTCTCTCATCCGCCTCAACATCTCCAACCTCGCAGGCGTCCCGAGCATCATCTACGGCATCCTGGGCCTCGCGGTGTTTGTGCGGGGATTCGAGCTCCAGGGCATCACCGTCATCCCCGCCCTTGGCCCCACCATCCTTGCCGGGGCGCTCACGCTCACGCTCATGATCCTGCCGATGACGGTCATCGCCTCGGTCGAAGCCATCCGCCAGGTGCCCCCCAGCATCCGCGATGGCTCGCTCGCCCTCGGCGCGACCCGCTGGCAAACCGTCTGGTTCCACATCCTCCCAGGTGCCACGCCCGGGATCATGACCGGCGTCATCCTCGCCATCGCGCGCGCCGCCGGCGAGACCGCCGCCCTCATCATGATCGGTGCCTTCGCCTTCATCGCCTTCGACAACACGGGCCTCAACCAGAGCTTCACGACGGTGCCCATCCAGATCTACAACTGGACCACCCTCCCGCAGGAGGCGTTCCGCCAGAACGCCGCCGCCGGGATCATCGTCCTCATGGTCCTCATCGTGGGACTCAACCTCATCGCCGTTCTCATCCGCGAGCGCTTCCGCCGCGTCTAAAGGGATTCACCGCATGGCAAATACCGTCGACCTCCGCCCCTCCGAAATGGGTCAGCGCGCCTCAGGCGATACCCTCAGCGGCACGACGCCCCGCCGCCACCCCGAGGCCATCATCACACCTCCCGAAGAGACCGCCCTCGCTATCGAGGACATCTCCCTCTGGTACGGCCACAAGCAGGCGCTCACCAACGTCTCCATGAACATCCCGGTCAATAAGGTCACGGCCCTCATCGGTCCTTCGGGGTGCGGAAAGAGCACGCTCCTCCGTTGCATCAATCGCATGAACGACCTCATCCCCACCGCCCGCATCCAGGGCTCGATCCGTTACCACGGTGTCGACCTCTACGGGCCGAACATCGATCCCGTCGAGGTGCGCCGCCGCATCGGCATGGTCTTCCAGAAGCCCAACCCCTTCCCCAAGTCGATCTACGAGAACGTGGTCTTCGGCGCGAAGGTCAACGGCTACAAGGGCGACTTCAAGGCCCTGGCCGAGGACTCCCTCCGCCGGGCCGCCCTCTGGGACGAGGTCAAGGACAACCTCAAGAAGTCGGGCCTGGCCCTCTCCGGCGGCCAGCAACAGCGCCTGTGCATCGCACGAGCCATCGCCAACCAGCCCGACGTCATCCTCATGGACGAACCCTGTTCCGCCCTCGACCCGATTGCCACCCTCAAGATCGAGGACCTGATGCGCGAGCTCGTGAAGGACTACACGATCATCATCGTGACTCACAATATGCAGCAGGCCGCCCGCGTCTCCGACTACACCGCCTTCATGCTCACGGATGAGCGCACCACCGGGCAATTGATAGAATACGGCCCCACTCAGGAGCTCTTCACGACCCCCAGGGACAAGCGGACCGAGGACTACATCAGTGGGCGCTTCGGGTAGAACCCGGCAGAAAGGCATCCGATCGTGACTCGCGACCTCTTCAACGCCGAGCTGCGCCAACTCCAGGACGATGTCCTCGCCCTGGGCTCCATGGCCGAAAAGGCCATCCTCGATTCGGTCGAGGCCCTCCGCGATGGCGACGCCGAGTGGTCCCGAAAGATCATCCACGACGATGAGCGCATCAATAAGAAGCGCTTTGAGATCGAGGACCGCTGCATTTTCGTCATCGCCTCCCAACAGCCCATGGCGACAGACCTTCGCGCCCTCGTCAGCGTGCTCTACATCATTACCGACATCGAACGCATGGCCGATCATGCCGAGGGCATCGCGCGCATCAACCTCCTGATGGGCGATGAACCGCTTCCCCGGAAGATTAGCTACATTCCCGCCATGGCCGATCGTGCCATCGCCATGCTTCGCAACAGCCTCAAGGCCTACATCGACCACGACGTCGATGCTGCCCGCCAGATCTGTGACTCCGATGACGAGGTCGATCGGCTGCAGGACAGCGTCTACGACGAATGCATCCAGGGCATGCTCGCCGATCCTTCAACCATCCAGCGGAATACGTACTTGCTCTGGGCTGCCCACAACCTCGAACGCATCGCCGACCGCTGCACGAATGTTTGCGAACGCGTCGTCTATACGGCCACCGGCCACATGGACGAGCTGAACGTCTCGAAGTACTGAGCCGTGACCGCGCTCGAAGATGCGACCAACATCGGCCCTGCGCTAGCCGCTGAACTCCGGCGGGCGGGCTTCGAGACGCTGGAGGACCTCGCCAGTTGCGGCCACATAGAGGCTGTTCGCCGGCTTCGAGTGGTGAACCCCGAACGCGACTGCGCCAACTCCGCCCTTGCCATAGCCGGCGCGATCGCGGGCGTCCGATGGATGAAGCTCCCGCCGGACGAGCGGCGCCGCATCGTGGCGGAAGTCCGCGCCGCGCTGGAACCGAAATAATGCCCGCTGCTATCACCTAGCGGCGCATTTGGTACGATGAGTTCCTTCGCCGTGGCGGGCGTAGCGTAGTGGTTAACGCGTCTGATTGTGGCTCAGAAGATCGTGGGTTCGAATCCCACCGCTCGCCCCATCACTGCTCCCACACAAAAGGGCGTCGCCCCTCCCAAAGGCGACGCCCTTCCCGTTCGTTCGAAGCCTCCTGCGCTAGTTCGTCCCGTCCTTTGCCAGCATCGGCAGGATGCGGTTGAACTTCACCTGCGAACCTCCGAGGAATCCGCCATCGACCGTGTAGCCGCCCCCGGTGGAGGACCAGGCGAAGCTCTGGCCGATGACCCCCTGCGTTCCGTAGTTCCCCCCGGTGCTGCTTCCGCCGCCGGCAAACGCCCGCCACGAGAGGTCGTACGTCCCGCTGGCCGATTGGGCCACCACCGCGGCCACTACCGCAAGCCCGCCGATGCCGGCCGCCGCGGTGATCAGCGCCCGGCGCGTTCGTGGCCGTCTCACTTGTGGATCACCAGGACGTTGAATTTCGCACCGTCCGGCATCGCCGCCAGGTCCTCGTTGAAGATCGTCCACTTCGCCGGGACCGGCGCGTACCAGACGCCGATCTCGTGGGCGTTGTACACCCCGGAGGAACTCTCACCCTCGTTGTAGCGCTGCGTCACGATGATCATCGCGTTCGGGTTGCCGTTGAGGAGCGGGTGGTCGATGAGGGTGCACTGGGCCGAGGCACAACTCGGGACGTTCGTATTCGCCACGGTCGCTGTGTGCACAAACGCGGCCGGGTTCAGCCCCGAGACCTTGATCCCACCGTCGATATCCAGCGCTGCGCCGCTCGGCGCCGAACTCACCGCTTTCACACCGGTCGTCCCGGAGAAGTAACCGCCGAATCCGTTTGCACCCTGGGCGAAGCCCTGGACCGCGATACCCGTTGCGAACGTCGACTCCCCTTGCACGCCGGCGCCGCCACCCGAGTTCGTGCCCAGCACCGCGGGATACTGCGAGGCATCGGTGGACGTGCGATTGCCGGCAATCGCCAGGCCCGTTCCCGCCTGGTTGACGGTAATGAGCCCCTGCGGCGTCGAGGGCGCGCCAGCCGTCGTCCCGGCCGCCGTGAACGGCACCGCGAACCCGCCCGCTGCCTTCGCGTAGAGCGCATACGGCGCCGGGCTCACCGGCTGCCGCGGCGAGAGCACCGTGTAGCCGGTCGCCCCGGATCCCGACCCCGGCCGCACCGCGATCTCCAGCCAGCGCGCATCGCCCTGGAATGCCGACGCCCCGAAATCCAGCTCCACCGAGAAGAGACCGTTCGTGACGGTCACATCTTCCTTCGCGACGATGCCGCCGACCTGCGCGCCCCCCGTCTCGGCGTCGAACAGGATGAAGCGAAGGTCGTAGACACCGTTTGCCGGGCTCCCTCCGTCAGTCAATCGTCCCTGGTACGTGAACGACGTGGGCAGTGCCGTCGCTGACTCGATGAGCCGGCCGTCCCCATCTCCCGAGTCATCACCCAGGGCAGTGGCCACGGGGATCAGCGAAGCCACTCCCAGCGCTGCTGCCACCGCTGCCAGGAACCTTTTCCGCTGCATAGACACACCTCCTGCCCTCCTCGGGCGGTGCAAGTATAGATCATCCGATCAATCCCTTACACGTTTTCTGCGCTCTCGCCGTTAACAAACGCGGATTGACCCTGAATACCCCCCGGCGTACGTTCCGCATCGTGCGCACTCTCGCGTGCCCGGAACCTCCTCAACGAAGGACTGAGCAGTGCCCGACGATGCTGCTGCCCGCGAAGTCCTCGAAGACGCGCGCTCGCTGGCCCACGCCGGCGAGTGGGCGAAGCTTGTCTCGCTCGTAACGTCCCTCCACCCCGCCGATCTCGCCGAGCTCGTCCTCAACCTCAACGAGGCTGACCGGCGCGACCTTCTCTCCCACCTCCCCACCGATGTGGTCGGCCAGCTTTTCGAATTCGTCGAAGACGACGAACTGCGCGACCTGATCCGCGGCATCGGGGTCGAGGAATTGCCGGCCGTCCTCGAGGAAGTCGAGGACGATGTCGTCGCCGACGTCATCCAGCAACTCGAACCCGAACAGCAGGCCGAGACCCTCGCCCAGCTCGATCGCGGCGACGATGTCGCCGAACTCCTCCAGTACCGGGAGGAGTCGGCTGGCGGTCTCATGTCCCGTGGGTTCGTTGCCCTCAACCAGGACATCAGCGTCCAGCAGGCCATCGACTACCTGCGCGTGCTTCGCCCGCCCTCAGACCGCGCTTACTACCTCTACGTCATCGATACGGAGCGCAAACTCCAGGGCATCGTATCCATCCGGGACCTGATCGTCTCGGCACCCCGCACCCCACTTGCCGAGATCACCCAGCGCGATGTGCACGCGGTCTCCACAACCACCGACCAGGAAGAGGCGGCGCGCACCCTGCAGAAGTACAACCTGTTGGCCGTCCCGGTCGTCGACGAAGCGGGCGTGCTCGAAGGAGTCATGACCGCCGACGACCTGATCGATGTCCTCCAGGAGGAGGCGACCGAGGACATGTACCGGATGGTCGGTCTCGATGAGGATGAGCGGGTCTTCAGCCCGGTTCGCACCAGCGTGCGCCGCCGCCTCCCGTGGATGCTCGTGAACCTCGTCACCGCATTCGTCGCCGCCGCGACGGTCGGCCTGTTCGACCACACGATTGGCAAGGCAGCCGTGCTCGCACTGTTCATGCCCGTGGTCGCAGGCATGGGTGGAAACGCCGGCACCCAGACCGCCACGATCGCGGTCCGGAGCATCGCCCTTGGCGATCTCGACGTTGGCGATGTCTTCCGCGCTTGCCGCAAGGAGATCATGGTCGCGATGGCGAACGGTCTCGCGATCGGCCTCACTGCCGGGCTTGGTGCCTACGTATGGAAGCAGAACGAAGCACTCAGCATGGTCATCGGCGCAGCCCTCTTCCTCAATATCTGCGCGGCGACGATGGGTGGCGTGCTCATTCCGCTGGGACTCAAGGCGGTCCGGATCGATCCCGCTCTTGCCGCCAATATCTTCGTCACTACGCTCACCGATGTCGTTGGCTTTGCCCTCTTCCTCGGCCTCTCATCGCTGGCCATAAACCAGATCACCTAGCAGCCCCCTGCTCCCTCGCAGCGGCATATGTCGCAAGCGCGCGCTGACGCGCCACCGCATGGTCCACGATGGGTTCAGGGTAGTCCACGCCGATGTGGCAGGCGGTCGCTCGTTGCAGCGTGGCCGGCATGGCGTGTGGCCGATGGAGGTGGCTATCCGGCACGCGCGCCAGCTCCGGGACCCAGCGCCTGGTGTACTGTCCCTCCGGATCGAACCGCTCTCCCTGCGATTGCGGATTGAACACCAGGAAGTACGGTTGCGCGTCTGCCCCCACTGAAGCCGCCCACTGCCATCCCGCGGTGTTGTTCGCCACGTCTCCGTCGACCAGGTGCTCCATGAAGTGCGCTTCCCCAAGGCGCCAATCGAGCAGGAGGTCCTTTGCCAGGAACGAGGCCGTGACCATTCGTGCGCGGTTGTGCATGTGGCCCGTCGCCAGCAACTCGCGCATGCCCGCATCGACGATGGGAAAGCCGGTGCGCCCGGTTCGCCACGCTTCGAACCGCTCCGGGTCGTTGTCCCACGCAATCAGGGCGAACTGACGCTGGAACGGCTCGCTCACGATCCTCGGGTGGTGCCAGAGCAGGTGGTACGAGAACTCGCGCCACGCGATCTCCGCGAGGAACTTCTCCGTATCGGCACCCCATCCAGCACAGCGCTCGGCCACTTCCAGGGGGGAGAGCAACCCCCACCGCAGGTCCTGGCTCAGGCGCGAAGTCGCCCCGGTCCCGGGAGCATCCCGGCCGGCCGCGTAGCCCGCGATCCCGCCGTTCGCCCATGCCTGGAGCCGCTCCCGCGCGGCCGCCTCCCCCGGCGCAATCATCCCGGGCGTCGGCTCACCGAACCCGAGACCCTTGCCTGACGGGAGGTGCCCGGGGTCGATACCCGACACCGTGTC
The DNA here is from genome assembly GCA_964507025.1 of uncultured Anaerolineaceae bacterium. GTDB lineage: Bacteria > Chloroflexota > Dehalococcoidia > Tepidiformales > Tepidiformaceae > Amarobacter. The sequence goes on along the minus strand of CAZDOK010000007.1, from coordinate 14,504 downwards.
GATGGAGGCTGGGGCATCGTGCACGTCCCTCCCCGGTAGCGCCTTCCATCTGCGCAGGAACGGGGCGAAGACCGTGTACGGCGTCCCTGCACGGCTCACAACAGCTTCCGGTTCGTGCACGAGCACCCCGGGCAGCGCGTGAAATGCCACCCCCATGGCGGTGAGCGCATCTCCCACCGCACCATCGCGCTTCCGTGCATAGGGGCTGTAATCCCTGCTGACGTAGACGGCGGTGGCGCCCGTCTCCCTGGCAAGCGCAGGGATGATCGTCTCCGGCGCTCCGTGACGAACCTGCAACCGCGACCCTCGTTCGCGGAGCAGCTCATCGAGCACCCGCAAGCATCCCAGCATGAACCCAACCCGATTGGCGGAAGGCCACCGGCCATGCAGCAACCGGTCGTCGAACACGAAGAGCGGGAGCACCGGCCCGGCATCCATCGCCGCCTGGAGAGCTGGCAGGTCGTGTAAGCGCAGGTCGCGCCGGTACCAGATGATGGACGTCACCGCGTCATCTTCCCCTGTGTGGGCCCCGACGTCTGTCATCGCGCAGGCAGTGAGCGGGTTGCGGCGCTAACCATCAGACGTTCATCCTTGCCCCATGCGATTCGTCTCTCTCGATGAAGCCGTCGGCGTGGTGAAGTCCGGCGACCGTCTCTATATCCATGCTGGCGCGGCAGCGCCGCACACGCTCATCGACGGGCTGGTCGAGCGCCGCGCCGAGGTCCGCGACGTCGAGATCGTCCACCTCCACACCGATGGCCCGGCTCCGTACGTGGAGCCCGGCATGGAACACCACTTCCGCCACAACGCGCTCTTCATCGGCCCGAACGCCCGCCAGGCCGTGCAGGAGGGACGTGCAGACTACACACCCGTGTTCCTCTCCGAGATACCGGCACTCTTCGCGCCCGGTGGGTCGCTCCCCCTCGATGTGGCCTTTATCCACGTCTCCCCTCCCGACGCTGCCGGGAACTGTTCGCTGGGTGTCTCTGTCGATTGCGCGCTCGCGGCCGCGCACCACGCCCGGGTCGTTGTCGCCCAGGTCAATCCCCGAATGCCACGGACCTACGGCCACAGCCTCGCCGCCGCGGAGATCGACCTGGCCATCGAAGTCGACGAGGACCTGCCAATTGCCGCCCACCAGCTCCCCGGGCCCGAGGCCAACGAGGTCGGCCGCCATGTCGCCGCCCTCATCGAAGATGGTGCAACACTGCAGATGGGGATCGGGGCCATCCCGAACGCTGTCCTTCGGCAGCTGAAGCACCATCGTGACCTCGGTGTTCACACCGAGATGTTCACTGACGGACTTCTCACGCTCCTCCACACGGGCGTCGTCAACGGACGCCGTAAGAGCCTGCACCCCGGCAAAGTGGTCACTTCTTTCGCCCTCGGCTCGAAGGCACTGTACGACTACGTGGATGGCAACGCCGACATCGAGTTCCACCCTGTCGACCACACCAACCACGTTGAGGTCATCGCAGCGAACGACCGGATGGTCGCGATCAACTCCGCTCTCAGCGTCGATCTGACCGGCCAGGTCGTTGCCGACTCGATCGGCCCACGCTTCTACAGTGGCATCGGCGGGCAGGTGGATTTCATTCGTGGGGCCGCGCGCTCGAAAGGTGGCGTCCCCATCATCGCGCTACCGTCCACGGCGAAGAATGGCGAGGTATCGCGTATCTGCCCCGAGCTGCTCGCCGGCTCGGGTGTGGTGACCACGCGCGGCGATGTGCACTGGGTGGTCACCGAATACGGTGCCCGCAACCTCCATGGCCGCACCATCCGCGATCGGGCGACGATGCTCATCGAGCTGGCCCACCCCAGGTTCCGCGACGAGCTTGAGCGCGCCGCCGTGCGGCTGGGCTACCTGGGCCATCGCTAGGGCGCTTCGGGTTCGTCCTCGCCGAAATCGGGTAGCGCGGAGCCGCGCAAGGCCGCGATCAGGTCCGCCGCGTCCTGCGGTGAGATCTTCCCTTGCTCCAACAGCTGGAGCACCCGCAATTCTTCCGCTTCGCGCCGCCGTTCTGCCACTGCTCGCGCGCCGCGCTGAGGGCGGGGCTGGCCTGCGGGCGTCACGCCAGGCGTCGGCTCGCCTGCTCCTTCGCGGGCCCTCACAATGACCTCGCCGATCCCGCTGTTGATCTTCAATCGTGTTGGCGCGTCCTCCCCGGAGGACGGGTATTCGCTCCGTGTCTTCCCGATGCCGCTCGAGGCGCGGATGTTGATTGCCGCGCCGGAGGGGAAGCGGACCTCGCCGCGTCCAAGCCCCACATCGACACGGTAGTCGCCAGGCGCCACCTCCGCGATGTCGAGGAGCACGTCCCCCGTGCCGCTGTCGGCCCGCGCAAGGCCAGAGTGCGCAAGGACGGAGACCTTTCCAGCCCCCACGTTCACGTCGAGATTTCCGCGCGTCTGGATGCACTGCACGCTCCCCGCGCCAACGTTCACACGGATCTCGTCAGCCGCGACACCGTTGAGTTCCGTTTCGCCGTAGCCGTTGTCCAGCCGAAGGCTTGCGAGTTGGGTGCCATCGAGCCGGACCACCGTCGTTGCGCCCTGGCGCCGCCGGAACAGCCAACCCTTCACCAGCTTCACTTCAATGACCAGTCGATCGCCATCGCGTCGCACTTCCAGCGCTGGCGCCGTCTTGCTCCCAACCGACACCACCCCGGGCGTCTCCTCGGGCGAGCAGCGGCGCACGGTTACCTTGCCGGCCGTCGTGTCGACCACCACATGGCGGATGGCGTCGAGCGTGAACAGGTGTTCCGTGCGAATGCCGCCCGTCTCGCCGGCATCGTCGCCGGGACGTCCGGGCGGGATGGGGCGGTCTGGCCCGTGCCTGCTCCGAAGGCGCTCTTCGCGGCTCGCTTCCCTGCTGGCCCGGCGCGCCTCTTCGCGTAGGCGACGCGCTTCTTCGCGCGCCCGGCGGGCCTCCTCGCGCAAGCGCTCGGCGTCTTCGCGGGCCCGCTTCGCGTCTTCGAGCGCCTGGCGGATCTCCTCCGGTGTGTTAGCCATCGCGGGCTCCCAGTGCGCGGAGCTGTTCGGCGGCCTCCGCGGCGCTCAAGCGGCCGGCCGCCAGTTCGTCCAGGATTCGCTGGCGCCGCTCGGCATCGCGCGGGTCTTCTCCCGCTTCGAAGCCGAGCGTTACGAGCACGTCGTTCAGGCGCGCGACCACGGTGGGGTACGAGATGCCGAGATCTTCCTCGACGTCCTTGATCTTCCCCCGGGCGCGCAGAAAGGTTTCCACGAACGAGAGCTGCTCCCGGCTCAGGCGCGCCAGCGGACCGGCATCGAACTGGCCATCAACGCCGACGCCGCACGTGGGGCACTCCAGCCGCCGCACGACCATGGGGCTGTCACAGCTGGGGCATGCTCCTACAAACCGGGCCATGCTCGTCTTCTCCTATTGGGCCGAATGGGCGCGCGGCAGGCTGCACTCGGGAACGTCCTGGCCGGCACCGCGAGCCCACGTTTCGATGCGGGTCGAAACTCGTCGGAGTCCCGCCGCCACGGTCGCGATCATAGCCACCATGGCCGAGCCAGTCCCGAACCGGTAGGTCCGTGCCGAGGCGAGGCGGCTCTTCATATAGAGGTCCGGGTATTCGATGAGCATGCGCGTGTCGAGGTCCATGTCTTTCCTCCTGGGCGGCTGCGGAGGCGCCGGCCACCTGTCTGTTGTCAATATCGGGCACCATCTCAGAAAAGTCAATATCTAACTTAAGAAAATTAAGACCAATCTGAGAACAGACTCACAAATGGCCGACGAGGGCGCATCGCCCCGCCAGGAGCGCGATGCGAAACCGGTTACGATCTGAGTCTCAGGGAAGGACGGCCATGATCCGCGCGGCTGCGTTGCCCGGGGCACATCCCATCACGTGCACTCCGCGAGCCGCATAGGCCGCGCGCACGCCCGCCGTCGCGCCGGCTAGCGCCGCATCGATGGCCTGGCTCGATGGCCCCTGGTCGGCGGGCTCATTCGCAATCACCATGGCGCCGCCGCCGCCGCGCTCGATAACGCGCCCGAACGCCTGGGCGCAGATCAGCCATGCCGTCAGTGTGCGTTCCACCAGCGGATCCCACTCGTCACGTGAAAGCTCGTCGAAGGGGATCTCCGGGATCGGGCCAGGAGCGACGACCACCACATCGCACTTCCCCAGCCGGTCGCATACCTCGGCGGCGAACGCTGCTGCAGCTGCCGGGTCAGCCGCATCGAGCACGCGATTGAACTGTTCGCGGCCCATCGCCCAGACCTCGTTCGCGATCGATGCGGTGGAGAACTCCTCGTCCTGCGCCCGGGTGATGGTGCCCAGGGCGAGGTTCGCCCCGGCCTCGGCCAGCGCGACGGCGATTGCCCGGTCGGCCTCGCTGCCGCGGCAGACCAGTGCGATGACCCGGCCGTCGAGTTCCATCGTCACCGGAGGATCGCCAGGAGCATGGGGATCACCATGGCCGCCACCACCAGCAGAGCCACGCCGACCATGACCGCGTTCCAATCGCGTACCTTCTGGCGGCCGGAGTAGTAGTCCTGCTCCCAGCTGCCATCGAGCAGGTCCCGGTCGCGCTCGTCGGGCCCGAGGTCCGGCGTGGCGTCATCGTCATCAAGTTCAGGTTGTTCGCCCACGCCATTGATGTTAGCGCACCACTTTCACGCGCTCATCGTCGTCGTCCCGGTCCCAGAGGTCCCACTCGAGGCCCTTCGGGAACGAGAAGCCGCCGAACCCGATCGATGCGGCGGTGAGGAAGAACGCGATGACGCTGAGCCACGCCCAGCCGGTGCCCGCGACGAACACAATCAGGCCAGTTGCGCCCCACCAGATGATGGCCGCGAGGCCGCGCCCCATCTGGCCATGGCTGTTCGAGACAGCGCCCGCCGTGAGGAAGGCGAAGATGCACATCCACGCTCCGTTGCTGTGCTCAGCGACCGAAAGGGCGACGGCGGCCCAGGCCGTGGCGATGCCGACCCCCTGCAACCAGGCGTCGCGCCTCATGGTGCTGTAGACGACCGCTCCGGTGGTGAGGAAGGCGAAGATGCTGACCCAGGTGGCGCCCGAATCGCTGCCGGCAGCCACGCCGGTGGCTGCCCACGTCCCGGCAATGGCGATCAGGCGTGAGATTCCGAGCCGCCGCCAGGCCGAGGCCCCCACGGCGCCAGTGGCCAGGACCGCGAAGATGAGCAGCCACCAGCTCGACCCGTTGGCGGCGACGGCTGCGATGCTCGCGACCCAGATCGCGAGAATGGAGAGGAGCGAAGTTGCCTTGACGGTCATATCAGAAGCGGTCGACTTCGTAGAGGATCGTGCGCAGGTCGTTCATCGAGTTTCCTCCAGTGCGCGCGCATTGTAGCCACGGATGCCTCACTGCGGAGGGAGGGGGAGGGAAATCCGCCCCATCGAGGCAATATGATGCCGCCATGCGGCGCGGACCCGGCCGGCCACCCTCGCGAGATGTGCTCACCCCTGCCGAGTGGCAGGTGCTCCACATGGTCCGCCATGGGATGTCCAACCGCCGGATTGCTGCGATGCGCGGCACCACCCTCGACGCGGTGAAGTTCCACCTCGAGAACATCCGCCTCAAGCTCGAGCTGCCCGACCGGCGGGCGATGCGCCACTGGCCCGGGCTGCCCCGAAACCTCGACCACAGGAGGTCTCCCATGTCATCCGCCGAACCCACGACCATCGCCCTGGGCCACATTGGCCAGGTGTCTCACGCCGTGAAGGACATTGACACCGCGGTTGCGTTCTTTCGAGACACGCTGGGGCTGAAGCACCTGTACACCTTCGGCCAGCTCGCCTTCTTCGATTGCGACGGCACCCGGCTGTTCATCGATGCCCTGCCAGAGGCACAGGGCATGGGCCACGCGGTCCTGTACTTCAGCGTGCCCGATATCCACGCGGCCACCGCCTCGCTGCGCGCGAAGGGCGTGGCGTTCCAGGGCGAGCCGCACCTCATCCACCGCCACCAGGACGGGACCGAGGAATGGATGTCGTTCTTCGCCGACCCGGAAGGCAACACGCTCGCGCTCATGTCCCAGGTGCGTTATTGAGGGAACGCCGCGCGCCGTGAGGCCCGGATTGTGATAGGCTGAGTACCTGAAGGTCATGGTGATTGTGCACCCACGCAGGTATGCCCTCGCGCCGATGCGCGCGATCGAGCGCCGTCCCGGTTTCACGCTTGCCCGGCCCGTATCTATCGCCGCCGGGCGCCATGCCCCAATCTTTTCGGCGATAACCAGGAAGTGATTCTGAGTCCGCTGATTTCTGTCCTTTCCCGCCCGTTCCGGCGCCGCCATGCCGCGGTGTCCCTCGAACCAGGCACTGCCCTTGCGCCATCCCCGGCGCCGACCGAGGCTCTCGCGGCCGGGCCCCAGCAACACCGTGAAACGCCTGCAAACGCTGGCGAAGCCCCACGGCGCCGCCGCTCCCGCGGCGGTCGCAAGCGGCGCGGCACATCCGCCGCCTCGGCCGATGCACAACCGGCAACGGCGCCCATTCGCCGCACCGAACTCCCTCCTGCCCTCGTCCCGGTCTCCGAGTCGTTCCGCGAACTGGGGGTCGATGAGACGGGCCTCGGGGCCATCGCCGCCCTCGGCTACACCGAGCCCACGCCGATCCAGCGCGAAGCACTGCCCATCCTCCTCGAAGGCGAGGACGTGGTTGGCCTTGCCCAGACCGGCACGGGCAAGACCATCGCCTTTGGCCTCCCGCTGGCGCGCTCGATCGATAATGCACGCCGCGATGTCCAGGCAATCGTCCTCGTGCCCACGCGAGAGCTCGCGAACCAGGTCCGCGACGTGATGGAGCACCTGGGCAGGTTCTACGGCTTCACAACGGTCGGCCTGGTGGGCGGCAGCCGCGTGAAAACGGATATCGAACACCTCCAGCGCGGGGGCCATGTCGTCGTCGGCACGCCCGGCCGCGTGATCGACCACCTGAAGCGTGGCACGCTCAAGCTCGGCAACGTGCACTTTGTCGTCCTCGATGAGGCGGACCAGATGCTGGACATCGGCTTCGCGCGCGACATCGACTACATCCTCCGCTCGGTGCCCAAGGCCCGGCAGACCGCGCTCTTCAGCGCGACGATGCCCGAGAGCATTGGCCGCCTCGTGTACCGGCATATGCGCCGGGCGAACCGCGTGGCGGTCGATCCGGAGCAGCGCACCGCCGAGGGCGTCGAACAGTTCTTCTGCGAGGTCTCGGAACGCGATAAGTTCGCGGCCCTCCGGTACATCTACGAAGAGCACGGGCTTGGCCGCTCGCTCATCTTCCGCAACACGAAGATCGGCGTGGACCGGCTGACCGCGCAACTGCAGGGCGCGGGCGTCCCCGCGCAGGCGATCCACGGCGACCTTCGCCAGGGCCAGCGCGACCGGGTGATGGCCGACTTCCGCTCCGGCGCGCTCGACTTCCTGGTCGCGACCAACGTCGCAGCCCGCGGCCTCGACATCCCCGACATCGAGCATGTCATCGACTACGACGTCCCCCAGAACCCGGAGGAGTACATCCACCGCATCGGCCGCACGGCGCGCGCCGGGCGGCGGGGTTCGTCGTACACCTTTGTCGGCGAATGGGACCTCGACGCCTGGGACGCGATTGTCCGCGAAGTCGGAGAAGAGAACCTGACCCACCTCAAGCTCCCGGCCCGCTGGGACTGAGCCCGGGGCGTTCCGGGACCACTGCGTTTCGAAGATCTGGCGCGGCGAGGACCTCACGGATGAGGAACTCGCCGCTTTTTATGTGCCGAACGGCGTGCGTTCGCCGGAGAATTTTTTTCTGCTTACCAACGCATTCGAACGCATTGCGAACGCATGGGAACGCACGTGCGTTCCCGTGCGTTCACCCTGCACGGGCAAGGGGCGAATTGACGCCGCGAAGGGGCGACGCAGACGGGACGGCCGGGGAAGGCGGGCGCACACGCCCGACGTTGTGCCCGCGGGCGAACCACCGCCAAGCCCCGGGTGACACCGCGATGCACCGGGGGACGGCCCGCACCCGGCGCACTTCGCCCTTCGGACTTCGGCCTTCCCCTCGGGAACCTTTCGCCTCTCCGCGGCGTTACACTGATGACGCCCCCCGATAGGAGCGAGCGGACATGGCCCATCCACGCACCCCCGACGACCTCGACGAGCTCGATCGCCGCGTCTACGACCTCGCCGTGCAATCGATCCCTCTCGCCGAAATTGCCGTGCGCATGGGCGTGCCGGTCCCGCAGGCCGACGAGCGCATCCAGCGCGTCTGCAACCGCCTCGGCGTGGCAGACCGGGCGGCTCTCCGGGCGGGCGCTGGGACGGTGGTCAACGAGCCGGAAGTAGACGGAGGCCCGGTCATCGGCCTCGACTTCGCCATCCCCGACATCGCCCCCGAACCGCCGAGGCACTCCCGTCGGGCGGTGCTTGCCGGAGGCGCCGCCGCGCTTGCACTCTTCGGCGGGGCGGCGGCGGTCGCGCTCACCCGGCGCGGCAGCTCCCCGGCCACCCCATCCGCGACCGAGACGCCTTCGCCGGAGCCGTCGCCAACGCCGCCCGCGGACGACTTCGGCGGCCTCCTGATCCAGGGGGAGGGCGGGCTGAACGAGCGGTTCGAGACGCGCACGTGGGCGAAGGGAGCACCGATCGACTGGGAGCATGGGCTGTTCCGCATGTTTCCGAACACCGGGGATGTGCAGGGGTTGCGCTTCATCGAGACCGAGCCGCCCCGGAACGGGCAGTCGGGCTTCGTGTTGTACCAGACCGGTCCGGGTGGGCGGTTCGTGTGGGCGATGCACGGGAATGCGCGCGCGTATCTGCTGGATGTGCTGAACACAGAGCGGAGCTGGTCGTGGCCGATCGAGGACCTGCGCCTTGTGACGGCCGGGACCGCATCTCGCGGTACATGGGTCGTGTTCGAGGAACTGGAGAGCCGTCAGGGCACGGGGAGGCACCATGTGTTCTCCGCCGCTCCAGGTCAGTACCTTGAGCTACTGTCCTCCTTCGAGTTGCCCCCAACGGGCTTTGGAATGCCGCCGCTATGGTCGCCCGATGGCAGCCGGATTGTGCTCTGGTCTGGGACTCACGAGTCTGACCCGCAACTCCACCAAATCGAGTTGGCGACTGGCCGAATTGTCCAGAGCAGCCACAAGATTGAGCCTCGCGATGGCGTGGTCGCCCAGCCGGTGCGGCTCGATTCGCTCGACGGCGGCTTCGGCGGGTTCCTCGCCACGTGGTTATACGCGGCCAATGGCGCAGCCTTCGAGCGCCAGATGTTCGGATGGTCCAGTGCGTGGGTTCAGGGTGGATTGGAGGGCCCCGGGCCAATCAACCCGACCGGCCGCTACTCTCCCGACGGACAGAACCTTGTCTCCGAAGTTCCCCTGCGGGAGGTGAACGGCGGAGGAGCCGAGGCGCCGCGCGAGTACTGGCCGGCGGTCGTCGTCGAGGGTGCAGGCGCCGGCGATCTTGGCTGGTCCATGCTGTCTGCGTCCATCGGATACGGCGACCGCATCGCGGAGAGCCCATGGCTGACGGATAGCTCGGGCTTCGTGGCCATGGTCCGCGGCCCGGAACCGCCTGACCGCCCCTCGGACGCCTACGAGTACGCCATCATCTCTACCGACGGCAGGACGATCACGCGCATCCCGCTCCCGCCCGTGGCCGATCTCGAATGGTTCCGGACGAACGCCATGCGCTCGCCCGCGCCCTGCCCCTACGACCCGGACTTGATCGCGTTCGGGCGGCTCGAGCTCTACAACCGGCGAACGGGCGAGTGGCTGACGGCGAACATCACCAGCCAGGCTGGCCCGGACCACCTCGACCCGTGGGCCGCGGGCCCCGGCCAGATGGTGTTCGCACTGCCCCACGGCGGGCACGGCGGCGCCTCCCCGCCCATCCTCCTCACGCCGAAGCGGGTCGATGGGGCCGCTGACCCGGGTTTCCGCTTCGTGGTCGCCCGGACTGGAGATGGCCTGAACCTGCGCACCGGCCCGAGTACGGGGTCTGGGGTAATCGTCGTCCTGCAGGATGGCACACGGGTCGAGCTCGCCGAAGACGTGAAGATGCCCGTCGGCCAGCGTGGCGCCATCCGGAACGAGGAAGGCACCTGGCTCTACGTCAGGACGCCTTCGGGCGAGCACGGGTGGGTGTCCGCGGCCTACCTGGACTGGGAGTGAGGAAAGGGCGAAACACGAAGTGCGAAGTGCGCCGGGCGCGGCGCCTTCGCAATACGCCGGCACTGGCGGCAGGCTGAAGTCGCAGGCCTGGCGTCCTTCGAACTTACGCGACCTGGTTCCTCAGCACGCCCACGCCCGTGACCTCGATCTCGATGACGTCGCCGCTCTGAATGGCGGGCGGCGAGCCGGGGGTGCCGGTGTAGATGAGGTCGCCCGGCAGCAGCGTCATCACGGCGCTGACGTAACGCACAATCTCCGGGATGTCGCGGATGAGCTCGGTCGAGTGCCCGCGCTGGACCTCGGCGCCGTTGACGCGGGTCACGACTTCGAGCGCGTCGTAGGGCATGGTGGTCGCGATGGTGGGGCCGAACACGCCGAAGGTGTCGCTGCCCTTCGCGCGCCACCACTGGCCGTCCTTCTGCTGCCAGTCGCGCGCGGAGACGTCGTTGCCGGCGGTGTAGCCGAAGATGCCGGCCTGGGCCTCGGCGCGCGTCGCGTTCTTCAGCTTTCGGCCGATGACGATGACGATCTCGCCCTCCGGGTCGACCCGGCCGCAGCCCTCCGGGAGCACGATCGGGTCGCCCGGCCCGGCGATGCTCGAGAGCGGCTTGAAGAACAGCGTCGGCGGGTCCGGCGCCGGGCGGCCCTGCAAATGGCTCGAGTAGTTCAGGCCCACGCAGACGATGGAGCGGGGCTGGCATGGCGGCAGGAGCTTCACGGAGTCGGCTGCCAGGGTCTCGCCGGTGGGCTTCGGGCCGTCCCAGATTGGCTCGGCGACGACGCGGATGGTCCCGTCTTCGAGCATGCCCGTGGCGATGCTGCCGTCCCTGCGTTCGAAGCGTACGAAGTTCGCCATGCTTGCCCCCGGTGGTCGTGGTGCCCGGAGTGTACTGGACAGGCCGCACCGCGTCGTTTCCAATGCCGTCACACCTGCCACCGGAGGTCCCGATGCCCGGCAAAATGACCCTCGACGAGGTCCACGCGTTCCTCGACAGCCGTCCCGGCTGGATCGCCCTCACTACCATCAGCAGGAGCGGCCACCCCCACACCGTCCCCATCGGCTACTTCCGAATGGGCGACGAGGTGTACATCGGCTGCCGCGCCGGCACCCAGAAACTGAAGAACATCGAGCGCAACCCGAGGGTCTCGCTCATGCTCGAGGCCGGAACCACCATGCAGGACATCAAGGGTGTCTGCATCCAGGGCGAAGCCGAGGTCATCACCGATCCCGCGCAGATGCTGCCGCTGCTGCGCGAATCGATGGCCCGCCGCGGCGTCCCGCAGGACCAGTTGCCGACGGAGTCACGTCCCGGCGCCGCGTATATTCGCGTGCGCCCGGTGAAGGTCATTTCCTGGGACTATGCGAAGTCTGGCTGAAGCGGCATACTCCCGCGCCATGGCTATCGCGGATCGGGCCGATGCGAACTACTACCACTCGTGGCGCGCACTGGCGCGTGTCATGGATGGCGGGGCGGTCGTCGAGGACGGCGGGTTGCTCCTGACCGACCTCGGACTTGGCGTGGCACACCTCAATGTCGCATTCGTGACTCAGCCACTCGCGGACCCGATCGGGCAGATTCGGGCGGCGATGCGCTTCTTCTCGGAGCGAGGGTCGCCGTTCGTTGTGCGCATCCGGGAGGGGCTCGACCCCGCCTCCGAAGCGGCATGCGAGCAGCTCGGCATGCCCTATGCCGACACCGTGCCTGGCATGGCATCAGAGGTCCTGGATGCGCCGCCCTCCCCCGCCGAACTCGGCATCGAGCGCGTCACCACGCCGGAGGCGCTCTCCGCGTTTTGCAGGGTTGTGGCGCGAGGGTTCGGTCTGCCCGCCGGCCTGGCGGAGGGACTGCTGCCACCGGCCATCCTCGAAGAGCCCGGGTTCGCACTCTTTCTCGGTCATGCGGAGGGCACGCCGGTCGCCACGTCGACGCTCATCCAGGCGGATGGCGTTGCTGGCGTGCACCACGTCTCCACGCTGCCCGAACACCGGGGGCGCGGCTACGGCGAGGCGATGACGTGGCAGGCCGTTTCCGCCGGGGCCGCGCAGGGGTGCGATATGGCCGCGCTCCAGGCGTCGGAGATGGGCCGGCCGATCTACGAGCGCATGGGTTTCCGGCTCGTCTCACCCTACCGGACGTTCCACCTGCCGGGCGACTAACCGTCCGCGGCCAGGCGGCCGATCGCGTTCCGCATCTCCTCCACCGTCCGTACCTCGAAGTCCGGCACCTCATCGAGCGAACGCGGCTGCTGGGCGATGTGGCGCCCGGTGCGCAGGAGCACGGTCCGCATCCCAAGCAGCCGGGCGGGCGCGATGTCGTTGTCGACCCGGTCGCCGACCATAATGCACTCGGCGGGCTCGACGCCGAGGTCCTCGCAGGCGCGCAGGAACAGCCGCACGTCCGGCTTTCGGTAGCCGTGGTGTCCCGACACTTCCCGGTGGGCGAAGTACTGGCCGATGCCGTGGCGGTCGAGCTCGTCGATGGCGCGGGCGTACTGGTTCGCGGCCAGCCCGAGCAACAGCTTCCGCCCGTGGAGCTCCGCCAACACCTCCGCGATGCCCGGCCGAAGCTCGAACCCGCCGCGCTCGGCGTAGCGCGTGTCCGCGCCGGCCCGGAAGCGCCGGAAGACCTCCTCGGCCCGCTCGACGCTGCCGCCGGAGAGCCGCCAGATCATGGCCCGGTAGGCGTCGGGGGCGAAGGCTGCCACGGCCCAGTCGCTCGCCATCGCGATCGCGTCCTGGTCGACCACCACCCCGCAGGCGGCCAGCGCCTCGCGGATCTGGCGGTCGACGATCGCCTCGGAGAGGACCTCGGTGTCCAGCGGACCACCGACATCGAACAGGACGGCGCGAATCCCCATGGCCGCCGAGCGTACCGTCTCGCCGGGCCCGCAACCACCCATCGCTGCGGCGAACTTCGCACTTCGAACTTCGCCCTTCGGTAGAATCGCCCCCAAACCACAGCCCGAGGTGCCCCATGGACGAACAAACCGCCGCCGCGAAGAAGACCATCCTGCGCATGATCCCCTACGGCCTGTACGTGCTCGGCGTGCAGAAAGGCGACGAAGTCTCCGCCGCCGCCATCAACTGGGTGACCCAGACCTCGTTCGCCCCGCCGCTCATCGTGATGGGCGTGAAGAAGGACAGCGGCGCTTACGCCCTCCTGAAGGAGAGCGGCCAGTTCGCGCTCTCGTTCCTCGAATCGGGCCAGGGCGACATCGGCTACGCCTTCTTCAAGCCCACGACCGCCGACGGCGACACCATCAACGGCCAGGCCATCGAGCGCCACCAGACCGGCGCCCCGGTCATCAGCGCGGCCCCGGCGTTCGTCGAAGGCAGGATGGTCGGTGAGGTCGACCTGGGCGACCACAGCTGCGTGGTGGGTGAAGTCACCCATGCGGTGCTGAAGCGCGAATCGAAGGTCCTCACGCTCGAAGAGCTTGGCGTGAAGTACGGCGGGTAGCTGCCTGCTTGCTCACTGATTGTCTTTGCAATTGAGTGAAACCATCGGGCTGCCGAACTGCATCAGCCCCCCCGCGACCTTTCGGCAGAAGGCCGGATCCTCGGCGACAGCACGATCCAGCCCCAGCTCGGTCATGCGATTCACCACCGCATCCTCGGTGCGCAGTTGCGCGACCTCGGCCAGGAGCGTTTCGAGGGCGGCTCCGCGTTCTAGCTGAGCCGCCGCTCGCGCATCAGCGTCCGGTAAGGGAAGGGTCGCGCTCGCGGCGATTTGTCGTACGTCCGTGAGCGCGTAACTCTTTCCGAACACTGTTGGTTGCCCGCTGTTCCCAGACACGGTGACTCCCTTAACCGTCGCCTCGGGGGCGAACTCCGCCACGCGGCCGTCGAACTCAGCTACCGCAAGGGACGTGAACTCCAGGTGGCGGGTTGCGAGCGCGCCACTGGTGTTAGGCCGGCCATCGCGAAGCTGCAGGTAAATGACATACTCGCGGTCAGATTTCAGCAGAGGTGCCTCCACCCTCCACTCCGGAAGCCCTTCACGAGCACCGTAGGGACTCGATCCCACGACCACAAACGCCGGAATGCGGCTCGAACCGGGTTCGAGCTGCCCCACCTCCAGCGCAAACCTGATGACGGTTAGAAGCGTGCCAACGCCCGGCGTAACGGGTCATGCCATGTCCACGGCCTCGGTGGTCGCCGTGACACTCTTCGCTATCAGGATCACGTGAGACACCGCTGACAACTCCTCCAGCGATGTAGTTCCAATGGCGCTATCAGACGCGAAGATAGTGCTGCGATTGGGCTGGGTGCTGGCCCTGGCGAGTACAAAGCCCGCAATTGCGCAAGCGAGGACGAGAATAACGACAAGCCGGTGTCCTCTATGGTGCCTCAGTAAGTTTCGCAT
>CAZDOK010000006.1:217653-217912 GCA_964507025.1 uncultured Anaerolineaceae bacterium | reverse complement strand
CAGTTCATCAAGGACAAGCTCATCCTGCCGTACCTTGACGTTCAGCTGGAGTACTACGACCTGGGCATCGAGCACCGCGACGCGACGAACGACCAGGTCACCGTCGATGCTGCCAACGCCATCAAGAAGCACGGCGTCGGCGTGAAGTGCGCCACCATCACCCCCGACGAGGCGCGCGTCGAAGAGTTCAAGCTGAAGCAGATGTGGAAGTCGCCGAATGGCACGATCCGGAACATCCTCGGCGGCGTGGTGTTCCGCG
>CAZDOK010000006.1:0-217643 GCA_964507025.1 uncultured Anaerolineaceae bacterium | reverse complement strand
TACCCGGGTGGACCAAACCAATCGTCATTGGCCGCCACGCCCACGGCGACCAGTACAAGGCGACCGATTTCAAGGTACCAGGCCCTGGCACAGTCACCATCAGCTGGGTGCCCGACGGCGGGGGAGAGCCCATCCAGCTGGAGGTCGCGAAGTTCCCCGGCCCGGGGATCGCCATGGGCATGTACAACTTCGATGACTCGATCCGCGATTTCGCGCGCGCCTCGCTGCGCTACGGGCTGGACCGCCACTACCCGGTCTACCTCTCGACGAAGAACACCATCCTCAAGGCGTACGATGGGCGTTTCAAGGACATCTTCCAGGAAGTGTTTGACGCGGAGTTCGCCGCTGACTTCAAAGCGGCGGGCCTCACCTACGAGCACCGCCTGATCGACGACATGGTCGCCGCGTCAATGAAATGGGAAGGCGGGTATGTGTGGGCCTGCAAGAATTACGACGGGGATGTCCAATCTGACACGGTGGCGCAGGGCTTCGGCTCGCTCGGACTGATGACCTCCGTGCTGATGACCCCGGACGGCAAAACGTGCGAGGCCGAGGCCGCTCACGGCACCGTGACACGCCACTACCGCGCCCACCAGCGCGGCGAGAAGACCTCGACCAACCCGATTGCGTCGATCTTCGCGTGGACGCGGGGCCTCGCCTTCCGGGCGAAGCTCGACAACACGCCCGAGGTGGCCCGCTTCGCTGAGACCCTCGAGCGTGTGTGCGTGGAGACCGTTGAGGGCGGCGAGATGACCAAGGACCTCGCCATCCTCATCTCCCCCGACAGCCCATGGCTGACGACCGAGGGCTTCCTGGACGCTCTCGACCGCAACCTCCAGGAGAAGATGGCGGCCTGGTAGGGCTTCCTCGGACGACGGCGGCGCAGAGGCCTCTGCGCCACCGTCGAATTGCCCTGGTGCCGGCGGCCTCACTGGCCGATCGTGCGCTCGAACCAGATGCCGCCGTCCGGGCCCTCGCCGTGGCGCGGGCTGAAACCCATGCGAATCCAGAAGTAGACCGAGAGCCCCAGCGATGGGTGTGCCCAGGCGCGTAATCGGTGATACCCGGCCGCGCGGGCCGCCCTGACCAGCAGCCACGCAGCCTCTGAGCCAGCACCATAGCTGCGGTGCGCGTCTTCGATGCAGAGTAGCCGGACGGTGAGGCCATCGCCGGCGCGCTCGATCTCGACTGTTCCGACTCTCTGGCCGTCCGCCATCCGGAGGACAGCGAGGTCGGTTGGCCCCGCGGGGACCAGTTCAAACCGCGTTCCCGGCGCGGCAAGGCCACGCGAAGGTCCGTTCACCTTGACAGCCAGTCCCGCACCGCGTTGCCGACCTCGCGCGCCGGCGCCTTCAAGCGGGTGCACTCCGGCAGCGAGTTCAGGAATGCCTTTCCGTACTGTTTTTCCCAGAGCCGCCGGTCAAGCACCGCTACGACGCCCCGGTCGGACTTGTCGCGGATGAGCCGTCCGAACCCCTGGCGGAAGCGCAGGATGGCCGAGGGCAGCGCATAGTCGTTGAACGGGCTCGGATACTGCTCGGAACGAGCCTTGAACACCGGGTCGGAAGGCACGCCAAAGGGTAGCCTGGCGATGATGAGCATTGAGAGGGCATCGCCCCGGATGTCGATCCCCTCCCAGAAGCTTGCAGTCCCGAGGACCAGTGTGCGGGGGTTGGACCGGAGCTGCTCGGTGAGCTGGCGCGGCGAGCCATCGACTCCCTGGGCAAGCGCCAGGATGCCGCTGGCATTGAGCTCAGCCCTCACCAGGTCCGCGACGCGACGGAGGGCGGCATTCGAGGTGAAGAGCGCCAGCGCGCGGCCCCCCGAGGCATGCGTGAGTTCGATGATGGCGCGCGCCACCGCATCGAGGTAGTCGCGCGCTGCCGGATCAGGCACGTCCTCGACCGCGGCAAGCAGCGTGGCCCGGCGATAGTTGAATGGCGAGCCGAGCTGGAGCGTCTCGGGGTCTTCGAGCCCCAGCCGCCTGGCGGCGAACCCCATGTCACCGTTCGCGCTCAGCGTGGCACTGGTCGCGATGAGCGTACCGGTCTTCGAGAACAGCTCTTCCCAGAGGCGTGGCCCCACCTCAAGCGGAGCTGAGTTGAGGGTGCCGTTCCCCTCGCGGTCGCGCCCGGTCCAGACGATGGTGTCCTCTCCGGGCGAGCCCATGAGCAGTTCGGCGAGTAGATGGACCTCCTGGACGCGCCGAAGCGCCGTCTCGAACTCCGAAGCTAGCACGTCGGCGGATTCCACGGCGGCCTCGGCGACGGCCTTCGCCGCGGTGGTGCCCCGGGCTTCCACCTCGCGAATCGTCCGGAGCAGCCCATCCCAGGCCTCTTCCACGACTTCCCACCGGTCACCGTGCCGCAATGCCGGGGTAAGGAGCTGGCGGTCGTCCTCGCCGGGGGGAGTGAGCCGGCCCAGCGCAGCGAAATAGGGCCCGGCACGCTCGTGGCAGCGCGCCACGGCGTCCTCCAGCGACTTCGCTAGCAGTCCGAATGCCTCCTGGGGCAGGGCCCGGAGGAGGGTGACAACGCCACCCTCTCGTTGCTCTCGCGAGCCGCGCCTGTGGATGCCGTCCAGCGCTTCGTGCATGCGCCGCAAGCTCAGGCTGGCGCCGAACTGGTTGGTGGCGACATCTTCGAGGTTGTGTGCCTCGTCGATGACCAGGTGGTCGAACTCAGGGATGGCACTGCCACCCGCGGCCAGGTCGGCTAACAGGAGCGCATGGTTGACGACCAGGATGTGGGCCGACTCCGCAGACTTGCGCGCGCGCAGCAGGAAGCAATTCCCTTCGCGCACGTACCGGTTCTGCCTGGCCAGGCAATCGGCATCCTGCGCGCTGAAGCGCTGCCACACCGTCCATTCGTCGGGGGCGAGGTTGAGCTCTGAGCGGTCACCCGTTTGGGTTTCCGGGAGCCAGAGCAGCATCGCCGAGCCCAGCCGAGCGAAGTCCGGGTCGCCCAGCCCTGAGGCGTAGTTCGCGATCCAGCGCTGGAGGCAGAGGTAGTTCGACCGGCCCTTCAGGAGGCTCGCCCGGAGCTCCTGCTCCTCCGCGATGAACCCGGCCTGGACGAGGATTCTTCGAAGGGCGGGGATGTCCTTCGAAAGCAGCTGTTCCTGGAGCGCGATGGTGTTGGTCGAAACCACCACGCGCCGCCCATTGCGAACGGCGTCGATGGCGGCCGGCAGCAAATAGGAGAACGACTTGCCCACCCCTGTGCCGGCCTCGATCAGGTAGTGACCCCCGCGGGAAAATGCCTGCCGCACCGCTTCCGCCATTTCTCGCTGCTCCTCGCGCTCTTCGAACCCGTCGAGAACTGTGGCAGCTGCCCGAAAGCCGGCCTCGATGTCCCCTGACGTGATGGGCAGCGGAGGCTCCTGCGGCGACAGTGCAGGGTACTCCGGAGGCGGGCTGAACGCCGGGATGTGCTTGACACCCTCGACTCCCCCGGCGGGACCGGCAATGACGGATGCGAGCACGGGCTGGTGTATTCCGACGAAGCGGGCAAGCTGGCTCCGCTGCGCCGGGTCGAGGCGCGCGGCGCGGTTCAGCAGGCGGGTGAACACGGCGGCCGCCATCCGCGCGTCGTTCAGGGCACGATGGTGGTCGAAGGTCTCCAGATCGAGTTCGCGGGCTACTTCCGCGAGGCCATGTGAGCGGAGGCGGGGAACGAGGTACCGGGCGAGCTCGGCCGTGTCGATGGCCTCCACTTTCAGACGCACGCCTTCACGCCCAAGGTAGTGGAGGTCGAACGCGATGTTATGTCCTACAACCTGGCTCGAACCGACGAAGGCTTCGACCTCAGGGCCGACTGCGGCGATGCTGGGGGCCCCCAACACCATCTGGTTGGTGACGCCCGTAAACCGCTCGATGAATGCAGGTATTTCCCGGCCGGGATTGACCAGCCGCTGGAACGATTCGATTTCCGTGCCTGCATCATCGAAACGGACGGCGCCAACCTCGATGATGCGGTCCCGCTCGGGGTCGAGGCCAGTCGTTTCGAGGTCAAGAGCGACATAGGTGCGGGTCATGGTGCGAACATCCGTGCGAATACGCAGTCTACGGCCCTCACTGGTCTGGGCCAATTGACGCTGACAATGCTCGTTTTCGTACGCGACAGGACGTGACGCCCTCCCCCGGGGGGTTAACGGCGCGGGGGCCGCCGTTGAGGCGGCTTCTCCGTAATGCGTAGAATCGGGCACCACGGGTCACCCCAGCGAATGGAGGTTTGCGTCTATGAAGGTCTATGCGACCGAAGACATCCGTAACGTGGTCCTGGTTGGCCACGGGAGCGTTGGGAAGTCGATGCTCGCCGAGGCTGCGCTGTACGAAAGCGGCGGAAGTACGCGCCTCGGGACCATCCAGGACCAGAACACCGTCAGTGACTACGACGAAGACGAGCACAAGCGTAAGTTCAGCCTGAACCTGGCCATCGTCCCGGTGGAGTGGGAAGGCCGCAAGATCAACATCATCGATACGCCCGGATACGCCGACTTCGTCTCGGAAGTTATCTGCGGCAGCCACGCTGCCGATATGGCGCTGGTCGTGGTTGATGCGGTCTCGGGGCCGGAGGTCGGTACCGACCGCGCCTGGGGCATCATCGACAGGCTCAACCTGCCGCGCATGATCGTGGTCAATCGCATGGACCGCGAGAACGCTGATTTCGACGCGGTGCTCCGCAAACTCCAGGACCGCTGGGGCCACCGGGTGATGCCGCTCCAGATTCCAATCGGCGCGCACGACTCGTTCGAGGGAGTCGTCGACCTGTTGCACATGCGTGCATACGTGGGCGAGAAGGCCGAGGAGGTGGCCATCCCGGCCGGGCTACTCAGCCACGCCGAAGAGCTCCGCGCGCAGCTGATCGAAGGCATCGTCGAAACCGACGAGAACCTGATGGCGAAGTACTTCGCCGACGAGGAACTGACCGAGGACGAGCTGCGAAAGGTGCTCCACGGTGGCCTCGACCACAACCTCATCATCCCCGTGGTCTGCAGTTCGGCGACGAAGCTCATCGGCGTGCGCCAGTTGTTGCACAACATCGCATTCAGCGGGCCGTCGCCCGCCGACCGCGATCCCATCGAGGCGGATGGCACGGCCCTCACCGCCGACCCTTCAGCACCCGCCCGCGCACTGGTGTTCAAGACCGCGGCAGACCCGTTCGTAGGGAAGCTCACGTACCTCCGCGTGATCAGCGGCCAGGTCACGGCGGACAGCCATTTGTGGAACGCGAACCAGGAGGCGGACGAGCGGCTCGGATCGCTGTATGTCCAGCGCGGCAAGGAACAGCTCCAGGTGCCTGAACTCCACGCCGGCGACATCGGCGTGGTGGCGAAACTCGCCCACACTGCGACCGGTGACACCCTCGGGGCGAAGGAAAACGCCGTCAAGCTCCCGCCGATCACCTTCCCCAGCCCGGTGTTCAGCATGGCCGTTCGCCCGGTTGGCAAGGGTGCTGTAGACAAACTGGGACCGAGCCTGCAGCGAATGGTGGAAGAGGACCCCGGGCTGCAGTTGAGCCGGGACCCGGGGACCGGCGAGGTCATCCTCGCAGGACTGGGCGATGCACACCTGGACGTTGTGATTGAGCGCCTGAAGCGCAAATTCAACGTCGATGTCGAGCTCTCGCTGCCCCGGGTACCGTATCGGGAGACGGTCACGCGCAAGAGCCAGGCGGAGTACACCCACAAGAAGCAGACCGGTGGCCACGGGCAGTACGCCCGCGTGGTCCTTGAGGTCGAACCCCTCGGACGAGGGACGGGGTTGCAGTTTGGCGAGCGCGTCGTTGGGGGATCCGTCCCGAAGGAGTTCATCCCGGCGGTCGAAAAGGGCGTGATGGAAACTGCCCACGGCGGCGTCTTCGCCGGCTACGAGCTGACCGACTGCCAGGTGACCCTGCTGGATGGTAAGCACCACCCGGTGGACTCAAGCGAAATGGCGTTTAAGGTGGCGGCTTCACAGGCTCTCAAGGAAGCCATCAATGGCGTCGGAGGCACGCTCCTGGAGCCCGTGATGACCATCTCCGTGTGGGCGCCGGAGGAGTACGCGGGCGACGTGGTGAGCGACCTCAACACCAAGCGCGCCAAGATCCACGGGATCAACCCGGAGAGCGGGATGAGCGTCATCGAAGCCGAGGTGCCACTGGCAGAAGTCCAGCGCTACGCTTCCGATCTGCGCTCCATCACCCAGGGCCGGGGCGCCTTCACGCTGCAGTTCGACCACTACGGAGAGGTGCCGTCGCACATCGCGCAAAAGGTGGTGGCGGATCACAAGAAGGAACTCGAGGAAGCCCACTGACCGGGGCTACGGTGATCCTTCGAAGGTGATCCCTGGCAGCACCGACCGGAAACCCGGACCGGGCGCTCCGCCTCCGGTGTCGCCGCGAACGAGCTGCACGTTGATCGTCGTGACCCCGCCGCCACCGAGCAGCGGCTCGATGATCACTGTCCCTGACAGTGGGCCTTCCGGCAGGTTGGCCGCATCCACCGTGACCACGAGTTCGGAGTCGCGTCCCCGGGTGGCAATTCGGGGACTCTTCTGGACGACCACGTCGGTCTCGCTGCCGATTGCGACGCCGCCATCGACGACGCGGCCCGGAGGATCGCTCGGATGGCGGACGATGAGCCACGCAGCCGAGGTTCGGACACGGAAAGGCGCAATCCACGTGCCCGTGTTGCGGACGGTCAACGGCGCCGTGGTGGCGCTGGTGGCCCCGGCCGTGATCGAGACCGATCGCTCCCCGATGACCTGCAGCATCGGGTTGCCGACAAATGCTGAAGCGAGGGCCGGGTCAACCGGCGGCGTGGAGTCGAAGTGCGGCTCGATCCCGAGCTCCGGAATCGATGTCGGGAAGTCCATCGAGGCGCACCCGTCGCTGAAATCGGCCTTCGAGCACGTCTGGTAATTCTCAGGGGCCATGGCAGCTGCCACCTGCGGCACGCTAAGGCTGGGCATCACGAACACCTGCGGTGGCCATAGGCGCCCCTCCGGGTTCACCGGTGCTTCAGGGTCGGGGCTGGCGGCTTTCACCAGGAAGTCCTGCACCGACCAGCCCGTCACGCTTCCGGCCTGGATGTTCCACCACGTGAACCCGTTGGCTTCGGCTGGACCGCCGATGATGGTGACGACGGTTCCATCGGGGAGGGTAGCCAGCTTGTCGGCGTCGGTGCCGGGCTGGGCGCGAACGTTGAGCCCGTTACCTGTTCCGCTCACGACTCCGGTGTCGCCAGCCGAGAACCGGTCGGTGCCGGCCGGCTCCGGTGCTGTGGATGTGTCACCGCCGAGTGGAGGAGGATAACTGGCGCCTTTGGCCACCGGCGGATACCGCAGGCAGCCGTACACGACCTCGTTGTAGGTGTAGTCGCTCCGGTTGAACACGCCGTAGCCCGGGGCATTCGGGTCGCCGCAGTGCCAGAGGCTGCCGCGGAGCGGGTCTCGCGCGGGGTTCAGCGGGTGGTTGCTAAACGCGAAGCCGTTGTAACTCCACACGGCGAAATACCAGTCCTCGAGGGCCAGTGGATCGCCATTGCCGGCGATCGGGCGGATGTTCGGGGCGCTGTTCCACTTGTCGGCAAGGATGCGTATGCCCTCGGCGATGTTGAATACCGGGTGCGTCCCGATGATTGCCTGCCGGGCCGAGGGCACGCGCACATCGAGCGCGGGCGGCGCCGAGAGATGGCCCATCCCGCTGGTGATTTGTCCAATCCCGTAGCCACAGTCGATGGAGGTGAGGATTGGCCCGACACCGCCATAGGGCGTGCTGTGCGACGCGTTGCCGTAGTCCGCCTCGATCCACGCGATGGCCTTGTACAGCGACGGCGGGATCCCGTTGGACTTGCTCGCGGACTGGCGTGCCGAACGTGGCCCACTCTCCACGCCCTGGTAGCTCACATCGATGACTTCGCCGTTGGTCAGCGTGTATGCCGGGGGGACAACCAGTCCCCGGGCTGCGAGCTCGATTGCGCGGCCGTACATGCCCGCGTAGTCCTCGAACTCGAACGTGTCGAATCCCCATCCGCGGTTGGGCGAGTGGCACGGGTAGTGGTCCGCCTGCCCACGTTCGGGGCTCGCGAGGGCGAACGCAAACGCCAGGGCACTCAGCACCGCCAGCGCGGCGATGCGCTCTAGCGTCGCGCCCATCCGAGGAACCTCTGATAGTCATCGATCGAGGCGCGCGCCCCGTCGGCGTCGACGATAGCGAGCTGACCGCGACCGGCCTGCTCAAAGCTCTCGCCTGACCAGCTCATTACCGCGAGGCTGGAACCGCCCGGGGAGTAGGCCAACGGGATCTCGAACCCGGATGCCTCGGCTTTCAGCGATTGCGCCGCAACGCCCCCATCGCCCTGCCCGGGCTCAACTCCGAACGTGGGGCTCGTGCGGCCCGGCTGCCATGCCACCCCGAGCGCCTCGGTGTCGGTCGCAAGGGATTGGGAGGCAACGTTGGCGTCAGCGGCCAGCGAGGCGCTCCGTGCGAGGTAGCGGAGCCCCTCGGCGGTGTTGGCCTCCACGTATGCGATTCGCGTGCCGTCCGGGCTGAGGCGCCAGTCACGAGTGATGTGAGGCCCGAGCGATAAGACGTTTGCGCCGTCGCGCGTGACGGTGGATCCGGCCCCATCGATGACGACGGCGATGAGCGCGCCGCCCTGGTCGAAACCGACAGGGAAGACTCCGAGGGCATCGCGGCGCGACCAGAGGATGTCCTCGGTGCCGCGCAGGGCCACGCGTACGACCTGGATCGACCCGGCGGACTCGCCGGCCCCGATCCCCCGGGTGACGACGATCGAGCTCCCGTCGGGCGCCCACACTGGTTCCTGGTTTGGTTCGATGTCGAGTGCCGCGCGGAACAGTTCGCCCGTGACGAGGTCGACGGTGACCAGCGACGCCACGGGCCGCGATGGCGTCCCGGCATCGACGACCGCAAGGGCCACCTTCGTACCGTCCGGCGAGACTGAACCCGTGGCGGCCATTCCATCGACGTGTGGAACGCGCGCGACCTCGGTCACGGCAGTGGGGTTCTCTGCCCAGGCCACACCGATGACGTCGACCTGTCCTTCGGTGCGCGAGACCACGGCGTAGTCGCCGGATGGCGCGCCGGCAAAGGCGGTGCGAGGAGTGACCCGCTGGCCCGAGACGCCAAAGGCGGCCGCAACGATGGGCGCGATAGCGATCAGAGCGGCAAGCCCGGTCGCCCCAATGATGAGCCGGGAGAGACTGGTGTGCCTTGTCACGTTCCGTCGTGAAACAGCCAAAGAAGGGCTCCGTAGTTCGGTAGGATTAGTTGAGGTCCTGGACCCAGCCCAGGAAGATGGCCCCGGGCTCGTCAGCGATCCGCTCGCGTGTCGTCGCGGTTTGTAGTTCAAGGAATTGTTCCGCCCTCACCGTTCGATCCTGCCCGGGTACCACAACCGTGGAGACCCAGACGTCGCCTGCGGGTGCCCAGTCGAGAGGCACGACGTACGCACCATCAATCCCCGGATCTTCGAGTGCAAGTGCGCCACCGGGGCCACCAAAGACGGGTACAGGCGAACCGGGGGCCCAGGCTGCACCGAACTGGTCGGCCTGGGCCGGCTGCGTCGTAATGCCTCCTGTGGCGATGGTGAGCGTGCGTCCCACGTAGGTGCGCGAGCCGGTACCGAGCACGTCGATGAACGCCAGGCGCGAGCCCCCCGGACTCAGCGCCCAATCGCGCGTCCGCCCCGGGCTGAGCTCGGCGAGGCGATTGACCTGCCCCGCCCGGCGCTCCCATAGATGGGACCCGGTCTCATCTACAACCACCACGAACAGGCGCGAGCCGTCGACACTGTATCCAACCGGCGCGACCGTGAACGGATTCCGGAACTCTGCCACCACTTGCGGTTCGCCAGACGCCAGGTCTACCTCCAGCACACGCGCAACCCGCGTGTCGTCGTCCGTCGACGTTTGCACCGCCGCCAGGCGCAACGCATCGGGCGCCCACGCGATCGCGCTCAGGTAGTCGAAGCTGCCGGGAATGCTCATGGTTTCTCGCGCTGGAATGTCAACGAACGAAAGCGAAGCGTAGATACCGGACGTCACTGAGAGGACCGCGACGCGGTCGCCCAGCGGGGAAGCTGCGCCGCGGGCGTGGAGTCCGGGGAAGTGTGGGAACGCCGCCACGAGTTCTGGTGTGGCGCCGGGTACCGCCGGCCGAACCATGAGCCTGTCCGCCCCGTCGGCCGGCACCGTGTACGCGATTGAGCGGACCGTCGCGAGCGGAGCCGCGGGCGTCGACGCAAGCTCGGTGCCGGTCTGGCGCGAGCTGAGGGCAGCCCATGCAACGACAGCAATGACGACGGCTAGCATCGCGAGAAGGAGCGGAACCAGGCTGCGTGGCACGTGAAAACCGTGGCGAACCCCGGGAACGAGCACGCGGCTACCTCACGCTTGCGGGTGACACAACCACCCAGGTCTGGCGCTGGCTCGACTCCAGCGTTTCGGCCCCGCATCGATGAAGCCCGGCACCCCCGCGGTACCGCGTAACCCGCCCGAAGGCGGCTGTCCAGAGCCAGATGGCTCCGGTTCTGTGCCGAACGTAACAATGCCGATCTGTCCCGTCAATCGTCCTTGACCCTCAGCGGTGCGGTCGCGCCGTTCAAATCGCGCACCTGTGCTAACATTTCCGCACATGATCTGGTATTTCCAAGACCTCGCGGAGAACCCCGAGGTCCTTCTTGTTTATGTCGCCGCTACGGTGGTGGCGATCTTCACTGGCCTTGCCTTCCACGAGTTCAGTCACGCGTGGGCGGCGAACGAACTGGGCGACGACACGGCGGCGCGGGCCGGACGGCTGACGCTCAACCCACTCGCTCACCTCGACCCCATCGGCTCGGCACTGGTGCTCCTCTTCGGATTTGGCTGGGCGAAGCCGACCCCGGTGAACCCCTGGCGCCTTCGCGCAGGGCCGCGGCGCGGGAATGCCATCGTCGCGTTCGCGGGACCGGCGTCAAACTTCTTCTTCGCAGCGCTTGCCGCCCTGCCACTCAAGACCGGGCTCGTCGAGACTCGCTTTCTGAGCATCGAAAGCATCATCCGGCGCGGCTCGGGCGAGGACTTTATCTGGCTGTTCCTGTTCTTCATCATCAGCATCAACATCCTGCTGGGCATCTTCAACCTGATACCGATCGCGCCACTCGATGGCTTCAAGGTGGCCGTTGGCCTTCTCCCGCGCGAAGCCGCTCGCAGCCTGGAACGGCTGGAGCCGTACGGCCCCGGCATCCTGATGGCCCTCATCGCCATCGGATTCATTGCCCCCCAGCTCAGCCCACTCCGCTGGTTCATCAACCTCGTCTACGACGACATCTTCAACCTTATCCTTTGACCGGGCGGCGACGCCGCGGAGGCACAAAGTCCGACCGCTCGTGTGCTAGCCTAGGAGTACAATCCTGCGCATTCAGCAGGAATCGCCAGGGGTAGAAATGCCACAGTCCCGCATCAGCATCATCGGTACCGGCCTGATCGGTACATCGATTGGCCTCGCCCTCGCTTCCCGCCCCGACCGCCAGTACGAGATTATAGGGGCCGATCGCGACCGCACCGCCGCAAGAGCGGCGAAGAAGATGGGCGCGCTGGATCGCGAGGTGGGGTCGCTCGAGGAGGCGGTGCGCGGTGCGGGCCTTGTCATCCTCGCGGTGCCGGTCGTCGCGGCGCGCCAGATTCTGCAGGATGTCGGACCGTATCTCGACCCCGGCGTTGTGATCACGGACGTTTGCAGCACCAAGTCGGACATCATGCGCTGGGCGCAGGAATACCTGCCGGAGTCGGCGAACTTCATCGGCGGGCACCCCATGGCGGGGCGCGAGAAGAGCGGGCCGGCGGCGGCGACCGCCGACCTGTTCAAGGATGCGACCTGGGCGATTACGCCTTCGCCCCGCGCCGACCAACAAGCGGTGAGCGTGGTCCTCGGCATGATCGAAACGCTCGGAGCGATTCCGCTGTACATCGACCCCGCGGAGCATGACCAGTACGCGGCGGCCGTGAGCCACGTGCCGCTCCTCGCGTCGGTGGCGCTCTTCAGGATGGTGCGCGATAGCCAGGGATGGGAGGATGCCTCGCTCCTGGCCGGCCCCGGGTTCCGCGACCTGACGCGGCTCGCAAGCGGGGATCCGGCGATGTCGCGAGACATCATGTTCACCAACCGCGACGCCATCCTGCACTGGATCGGACGCCTGCAGGACGAACTCTCAACCATCAAGAAGGCACTGGAGCTTGGTGGCGAGCCAGTCCTCGATCTCTTCCGCAGCACCCAGCTCGATCGCGATACCTTCATCCAGAACCCGCCTGTCCGCAGGCGGCCCGAGGGAGTCGATGCACCCTCGGCACAGGACGCGATGGCACGGATGTTCGTCGGCGGACTCTACGACCGCCTGAAGGATGTCTCATCGCGCGGGCCGGGTGCGCCGCGCGATGACGCCGAACTGCGCCGCAAGCTCGGCGTCCGCGACGACCGGTGAGGGTCCACCGCGCGGACCGCATCCGCGCCACGCTGGAAGTGCCCCCGGACAAGTCGATCTCCCATCGCTCCCTGATTTTCAATGCCATAGCCTCCGGGGCTGCGACGATTGAGCGCATCCTGGATTCCGAGGATGTGCGATCCACGGCGCGATGCCTGGAGTCGCTGGGTGTGCCGATCGATTGGCCGGAGGGCTCGCCGGTTGCCCGAGTGACCGGCCAGGGCCTCCACGGACTGTTCGAGAGCGAGGAGATCCTGGACTGCGGGAACAGCGGCACCACCATGCGGCTCCTGATGGGCCTGCTGGCTGGCCACCCGCTCCTGAGCGTGCTGACCGGCGATGAGTCGCTCCGCCAGCGGCCGATGGCCCGCGTGATCGGGCCGCTGCGCCAGATGGGCGCCCACATCCACGGGCGCACCGGTGATACGCTCGCCCCCGTCGTCATCAAGGGCGGCGGGCTGGTGGGCATGGCCTACCAGAGCCCAGTGGCGAGCGCCCAGGTGAAATCGGCGCTCCTCCTTGCCGGGCTTTACGCGGACGGAAAGACCGCGGTGACCGAGCCCGCGGCGAGCCGCGACCACACCGAGCGAATGCTGGCGGCGATGGGGGCGCCCCTCACCGTGAGCGGTACATCCGTGTCAGTTGAACCCGCGACGGCCCCGCTGCGCGCGCTCAGCCTGCGTGTGCCCGGGGACATTTCGAGTGCTGCCCCATGGCTCGTGCTCGCGGCGTGCCACCCCGATGCCGAAGTAGTGCTCGAAGGCGTCAATGTGAACGAAACGCGCACCGGATTGCTCGATGTCCTGTCGGCCATGGGGGCGTCGGTCGAGCTGATGGAGGAACGGACCAGCGGAGGCGAACCGGTGGCCGACATCCTGGTGCGCTCTTCCGAGCTCCGCGCCACGACCGTCGCCGGCAGTCTGATACCCCGGGCCATCGACGAGCTCCCGCTCGTGGCCGTGCTGGGGTGCTTCGCGCACGGGGACACCGTTGTTCGCGACGCCTCCGAGCTCCGGGCGAAGGAGTCGGATCGCGTCGAGGCCGTCGTGGAGGTCCTTGGCCGTATGGGGGCTCGCATCACGGCCCATCCCGATGGATTCACGGTACACGGGCCGCTGCAGTTGCACGGCGCCCGTGTGGATGGCCGAGGAGACCACCGCGTCGGTATGCTGGGCGCCATTGCCGGGAGCCTGGCGAGCGGGGAGACGCGGGTGGAAAACGACGCGGTTGGTGTCTCCTACCCGGATTTCTGGCACGACCTTGCGCGGGTGGCCGAGGGCGGGATGATCAGCGCGTGAACGCGCGTCCGCTGGTCATCGTCTTGCATGGCCCGTCCGGCGTCGGGAAGGATGCCGTCATCGATCGCCTGCGTGAGCGCACGGGCATCCACCGCGCGACGAGCTCCACGAGCCGACCGCCCCGGCCAGACGAGGTCGATGGCAACCACTACCACTTCCTTTCGGAAGCCCAGTTCGAGGAGAAGATTCGCGCAGGCGAGTTCGCAGAGTGGGCGCGCGTCTACGACGACTACAAAGGCCTCGAGCGCCGTGAGGTCGAGGCACCTCTGCAGGAAGGCCGCGATGTCATCATCAGGACCGACGTGCAGGGCGCGCGGACCTGGCGGCAGCGCCTTGAAGGCGCGATCTTCGTCTTCCTGATGGCCGAGGACCGCGAAGCGCTCCGCACGCGCCTCGCCTCACGCGGCAGCGAGGATGCTGCCTCGTTAGCCCGGCGACTTGGCGAGCTCGAAGAGGAACTGGCCGACATCGAGAACAACGACTACGTCGTCTACAACCGCCACGGCGAACTCGAAGCCACGGTGGATGAGATCGACAGGATCATCAAGCGCGAGCGGCGGAACTCCCGCCGCCCGCAGGCACGGCTGCGCATCTAACTGGCGCGCCTGCAGCGGCTCCTCGTAGCATGCCCGGCAGAATCTGACGGGAGGCGCCCTTGGATCCGGAGTTCATCAAGCTGTTCAGCCTGGCTGGAAGGACCGCGCTCGTGACCGGCGCATCGAGCGGTCTCGGCGTGGCCTTCGCCCGGGGTCTTGCGCGTGCAGGCGCCAATGTCGTTGTCACAGCACGCCGTCAGGACCGCATCGAGGCCACCGCTGCCACGCTGCGGGAGTTCGGAATCCGCTCCACGGCCATCCCGGCCGACATCACCGACGAAGTGCAGTTCGAGTCGCTGTTTGCTCAAACGGTCGCCGAATACGGGCGGCTCGACATCCTCGTGAACAACGCCGGGTACACCGACCGTTCCGGCCTCCGTCACGACCTGGGCAGTTTCAAGCGGATGCGGTCGATCGTCGAGCTCGACCTGCTGGCGACCATCAACGGGTGCAGGCTGGCGGCGCGCCAGATGCTCGAGCAGGGCACGGGCGGTTGCATCATCAACGTGAGTTCCATCCTCGGCAGGGTCGGGAGCGAGTTCCGCGCCGCCTCCTATCACGCGGCCAAAGGCGGCGTCGATGCGCTCACCCGGGTGCTGGCGCTCGAGTACGCGCGGGAGGGAATTCGAGTCAACGCCATTGCCCCATCGTACTTCGATGGCACTGAGCTGATGGACAAAGTCTTCGAAGCCAACCCGGTGACCAGGGACCATGCGATTTCGCGCACGCCCATGGGCCGCCTCGGGCAGCCAGAAGACCTGGAGGGCGCGGTTGTGTATCTCGCCTCGGATGCGTCGCGATTTGTGACTGGCCACCTCCTCTATGTCGACGGGGGTTGGACCGCCGGAGGCGGATATCACCAGCTGCCGCCACTCTGGGAATCGAGCCCTGGCCACCAGCGGCTCGACTGACGGCGGTGCCCGGGACGGCCTCTACGCGCCCCGGGCCGCTCCGGTGATCTCCGCCATCAGCTCCAGCGCTTCCGGCTGGCGGGGCTGGACCAGCATGGTCGTCACGCCCGCGTCCTCCCAGGCCCGGTAGCGCTCCCGAACGCGCTCAACGGGTCCCACGAGCGACATTTCGTCGCAAAGCTCGTCGGGGACGGCGTCGGCTGCCTCGGCCTTCCTCCCGGCGAGGTAGAGCTCCTGGATTCGGGCGGCAGCTTCAGCGTAGCCGTACTTGATAGCCATTTCGTTGTGGAAGTTCTTTTCGCGCGCGCCCATGCCGCCCATGTACAGGGCGAGGTGGGGCTTTTGCATGGCCAGCAGCGCCTTCACGTCGTTACCGATAGCCACCGTGCAACCGGCGGCGATGTCGAAGTCCTTCCAGGACTTGCCATTCCCGGCCCTCCGGAAGCCCTCTTCGAGGTGCGGCCGGAACAGGGGCATCCGCACGGGCGAGAACCAGATTGGCAGCCAACCATCAGCCAGCTCCGCGGTGGTGCGGATGTTGACCGGACCCATGGTGGCCAGGTACACGGGCAACTGCCGGCCGTGGAGGATGCTCTTCAGGGGCTTGCCCAGCCCGGTCGCGCCGGCCCCGGTGTACGGCAGCCGGTACTCCTGCCCTTGGTAGCTCACTGGCTCTTCCCTGGCCCAGATCTTGCGGAGAATCTCCACGTATTCGCGTGTCCGGGCGGCGGGCTTGCCATAGGGCACTCCGTGCCACCCCTCGACCACCTGGGGGCCGCTCAGGCCAAGCCCGACAAGCACACGGCCGCCTGAGAGAGCATCAAGAGTCGACATCGTCATCGCGCACATGGCCGGGGTGCGGGCGGGAATCTGCAGGATCGCGGTTCCGAGCTTGATGCGCGTGGTGAGCGCCGCGATGTAGGCCAGCGGTGTCACCGCATCCGAGCCGTAAGCCTCGGCGGTCCAAATCGAGTCGTAGCCGAGCGCCTCCACCCGGTGGATGAGGTCCATCGGGACGTGCATGTCTGCACCCGAATAGCCAATGTTGATGCCAAGCTTCATACGGAGCCTCTTTGTGTTTCGGCCAGGCCCAGGCGTGTTCTCAAGCGCTGAATCGGTAGCCCTTGCCGCGGATGGTCTGGATGTACTCGGCCGAACCGAGGACGTCGCGAAGCTTCCGGCGGAGGTTGCTCACGTGTGCGCGGACAAGCGTGCTGGCGCCGGCCGCGTCGTGGTACTGCCAGACGTCAACCAGCAGTTCGCGCGGATGGAGGATTTCCCCCTGGTGCTCCATGAGATACGCGAGCAGAGTGGCCTCGATGTTGGTGAGGTGCGCCTCGCGTTCACCGCTGCGGAGGGTGTTCGAGGCGAGGTCCAGGTTGATGCCGGGCTCCCGACCGTCGCGTCGGGGATGTCCGATGCGCTCACGAAGGGCCTCGCCAAGCGCCTCGATAGGGAACGGCTTCTTGATGACCGCGCCCTCGATACGGAAGTGGGGGCGGCGCGCGCCCTTGTGCAGCAGGTAGACCATGGCCGGCGGGCTCGTGCGATAGCTGCTGGCGAGCCACTGGTTGAACTGGACGAAGTTAGCGCCCTCTTCCCCCCGGGGGAGACCCTGCACGTCGGTCACGATGGCATCGTGGCGGTAATCGGCCAGGTGCTGCATCGCATTGTCATAGTTGGACGCGGTCGCGGTGTCGTATCCGCGTTCCCGCAGGTATTCGGTGACAGCGGCGCGCATTCGGGGTTCGCGACTGATGACGAAAACGGATGTCATGGCTCGTCCGTGGGAGGTACTGCGGCCTAGCGTTGCAGCATCTTCGTGACGCTGAAAGGCGGTGTCAAGCAATTTCAGGCCCCCTTTCAACATAAAGCTGGTGAACTTCCGGTATGCCGTCGCCCGGGCGGTGGTCGCCGGCCCTCCGGGGGCGGGAGAGGCCAACGGGTGCCAGCATACGCCCTTCTGCCGCTCCCGATCTTTGGGTGCTGTGGTTAGGTCAGTTCGAGCCAGTCAGCTCATAGATAACATCTTCAATCCCTTCCATTCTGGCTTTCACCAGTCGGCGGGATCCTTCAGCCTCGACCCACGCGTACTGGGTCACCGAGGCAGTGCGTATCCGGACTTTCCAGGCTGTGAATTCCCCCGCCGGGACCTTCACGGTTTCCTGCCCTTCCACTTTCAGGTCCACCGGGAACGTCTGCCCTGTGCCGGCGTTAACATTCTGGAACGATCCTTCGTAGCCTTCGCGCAGGTCGATCCCGCGGATGAGCCATAGCAGCGACTCATCGTCGTAGTAGCCGGGATCGGGGCTCTCTTCCGTGGGCTCCGGGAGGTCGCGCACCGTCTCGCGGACCCTTCCCCGGTCGTCGAATGTGAAGTTCACAACGGGTGGTTCGTAGGCACTGAGGGCCGCAACCCGCTCGTTCTTCTCGGCGTCAGTCCTTACGCGGGAGGCTTCGAAGGGGGTCAGGGTCTGCGAGTCAACGAGGACCGTGCCGTCATCGCGGTAGCGGGGTTCGTTGGCGCAGAGGCGGCTCAGCCGCGTCTTGCCTGGCTCGGCATCCACGTCGGTCTCGAGAATGCAGGTCCCGTACAAGTCCTCGCCTTCATCTAAGAGCCGGTACTCGTTCCGTTCATCGCCAGTCCATGGGGGTGCCACAAAGACCTTCGTGAGGGTGCGATCCGAGCCCCCGGCACAGGACGAAAGCAGCGCGGCGATGGCGGCCGCAGCAGCGAGAGGGAAGACGGCAAGAGGTTTCAAGCGGGAACTGCTCCAACGAGCGACCTGATCCGGCGGAGTGCCTCGTCGATGTCGTCGCGCGTGATGTTGATGTGGGTGACCAGGCGCATCCGCTGCGGCCCGAAGGCGACTGCAAGCACGCCGTGTTGTTCGAACGCCGACAGCCAGTCGCCGAGGCGGCCTTCGAGAACATCCACGACAATGATGTTCGTCTGTGGCTCGTTTGAGCGGAAGGGGGCGAGTTCGCGCAAGCCACCAGCGAGGGCACGCGCGTTCGCGTGGTCCCCCGCGAGCCGGTCGATGTTATGTTCCATGGCGTACAGTCCAGCGGCTGCAAGGATGCCCACCTGTCGCATGCCCCCGCCGAGCAGCTTGCGGTTCCGGCGTGCCCGATCGATGAACTCCCGGGGGCCGCACAGCAACGAGCCCACGGGACACCCGAGGCCCTTCGAAAGACAGAACGAGACGGAGTCGCAGTCCCGCGCGATCCGGGCGGCGGGGACGTCAAGGGCAGCTGCCGCGTTGAAGATGCGAGCGCCATCGAGGTGCACCGCCACTCCGCGCCCACTCGCGACCGCTGCGAGCGCGTCTATCGTGGGGGGCGACAAGGCAGCGCCTCCACACCGGTTGTGGGTGTTCTCGAGGCACAGCAAGGTGGTGCCCGGTGAGTGGAGGTTCTCCACCCGGATGGAAGCGGCAACGGTGCCGGCATCGAGCGACCCGTCATCCGCGTTGGGCAGGGGCCGGGTGAGCACATTGGCGATGCGGGCCGCGCCACCGAGCTCGTACTGGAAGATGTGCGACTGGTCGCCCAGCAGGATTTCGTCGCCGGGGCGTGTGTGCGTCATCACGGCAAGCAGGTTGGCCATCGTACCGCTCGGGACGAAGAGCGCGGCTTCCTTGCCCAAAAGGTGCGCGGCCCGGTCTTCCAGCGCGACGGCCGTCGGGTCATCGCCGAAGACGTCGTCCCCGACTTCCGCCTCCGCCATGGCCTGGCGCATGGCCGGAGATGGCCTGGAGACGGTATCGCTCCTGAGGTCGATGACTCGCGTCATGCGCGCTGGCGTTCCCAGATCGTCTGGTAGTGGTCGGCGCCCCGGATCGCGCCGAAGACCTCGCGGCGTTCGAGCGCCATCAGTTCCTCCATCGCCCGGCCGCACGATTCGGTTGTTTCGTCGTCGCCCAGCGAAGAGACGCGATCGACCAGGTGCTGCCAAACGCCACTGTTGAGCAGGACCGGTATCGAGCGCGGCCAGTGGAACGACATCACCTTCTCCGGCAGAGGGAATTCGGGCCGGAGCCGCTTGATCGAACGGAAGCGGTCTTCGACCGACTCGGCTCGTGGCACGATCTTCACCATCGGGAGAACGCCTGCCCCGGTCCGGAAGTCGACGAGAAGACGCTTATCGATCAGATGGAAGCGGACGACGAGCACATCGGCCGTATCGATGACCTTGAATACCTCGTCGAGGTCGACGCCGAATTCATCACTCATGCGGGGCTATCCGGTCGAGACGTGAGGGATAGCGTCATGGTATGGCAGGGTGCACGACGGGGCAAAGCGAAAGGGTGGTCGGGGTGCACAGATTTGAACTGTGGGCCTCTTGGTCCCAAACCAAGCGCTCTGCCAGGCTGAGCTACACCCCGGAGATCCCAAGGGTACAGGGATCGCGCACGACGGGCGACGGTCTACCGGCATTGGAGGACGGCCGCGCCCGACACCTGCCCGGCGGCGAGCCGTTGCAGCGCCGTGTTGGCCGCTTCGAGCGGGTACACGTCGATTGCGGTGCGGATCGGAATGGCCGCGGCCAGGCTCAGGAACTCGCGTGCGTCTCGCCGTGTGAAGTTGGCCACGCTCCGGATCGAGCGTTCGAGCCAGAGCAGGTCGTAGGAAAACTCGGGAACCCTGTCCAGGTGGATCGCGTTGATGGCGACGGTCCCGCCCCTGTCCACGGCCTCGAGTGCGCGAACGACGGTCTCTCCGGCAGGCGCGAAGGTGATGGCCGCGTCGAGCGGAGCCGGCGGCGCCTCGTCGTACCTCCCCGCCCAGACTGCGCCCAGTTCGCGCGCCCGCGCCTGTTCCCGCTCCGATCTCGTCGAAACGTACACCTCACAGTCCCAGTGGCGCGCAACCTGGAGCGCCAGCGACGCGGAGGCCCCGAAGCCAAAGAGCCCGAGCCTTCCTCCGGGGGAAATTCCGCTGATCTTGAGAGAGCGATAGCCGATGACGCCGCCGCAGAGGAGTGGCGCTGCCGCGAGGTCGTCGAACCCGCGGGGAAGTGGAAAAGCGAAGTCGGCCCTGGCACTGATGTAGCCCGCGTAGCCACCGTCGCGGTCCCAGCCGGTGAAGCGGGCCTGTTCGCAAAGGTTCTCGCGGCCCGCAGCGCAGTGCCGGCACTCCCCACAGGTCGAGCTGAGCCATGCTACCCCTGCACGGTCGCCGACACGCCATGACAAAACGTCCTCGCCCAGGGCGACGACGGTGCCCACTACCTGGTGACCGGGAACAATGGGGAGCTTCCGCGCCTCCAGGTCGCCTTCCGCGAGCTGGAGGTCGGTGCGGCAGACTCCACACGCCGTAACCTCGATCAGCACTTCGCCGGGGCCGGGTTCAGGCGTGGGCAAATCCATCAGCTGCAGTGGCGCCTCGAGAATTGGAGCGGGCTGGCGGAGCTGCGCGGCACGCACCGTTAGCCCGCCCCGGCACCCTCAGGAAGGGCGCACCCAATGATCGCGTTGACGTCGGCGACTCCCTCCCGCTCGAGCCAGGCCTCCATCCCATCGAGGACATCGAGCAGCGCTCGGGGGTTGGCGAAGGTGGCCGTGCCCACCTGCACGGCGGTTGCTCCCGCCATGAGGAACTCGATTGCATCCTGGCCGGTGGCGATCCCTCCGCACCCGATGACAGGAATGCGAACTGCTTTCGCAACGTCGTAGACGATGCGGAGGGCAATCGGCTTGATCGCCGGACCGCTGAGCCCACCGCGGGCCCGGGGCAAGACCGGCCGGCGGCGCTTCGTGTCGATGGCAAGCCCGAGCACCGTGTTGATCGCGCAGATCGCCGAGGCGCCCGCAGCTTCGCAGGCGAGTGCCAGTGCCACGGGGTCCGTGACATTTGGCGTGAGCTTCACGATGACCGGGAGGTCGGTATTGCGGACCGCGGCGCGTGTGGCGCGGGCCGATGCATCGACATCCTGGCCGATTTCGATGCCGCCGATGTCGACGTTGGGGCAGCTGATGTTCAGCTCGATGCCCGCAACGCCTGGGACACCATCGAGCATGCGTGCCATCTCGCCGAACTCGTCGATGGAATCACCCGCGATGTTGACGATCACCGGGACGTCCCAGCGGGCCCAGAGGGGGGCCATCTCCTCGACGCACTCTCTGATACCGATGTTTTGCAGGCCAATGCTGTTCAGCATCCCGGATGGGGTCTCGGAGACGCGAGGCTGGGGATTGCCACCCCTGGGCGCCATGGTCACTCCCTTCGACACCACGGCGCCGAGGCGATTGATGTCGAAGTGCTTGGAAAACTCCAGGCCCCAGCTGAACGTCCCGCTCGCCGGCATCACGGGATTCTTGAGCCAGAGCCCCGTCTTCTGGCCCGGCGCGAGGTCGACCGAAAGGTTTGGGGCCATCGGGGAAAGTGTACCTGCTGGCTTCCCCGCGGGCGAAACGAAACCGGCCGGCATTTGGGCCGGCCGGTCGCGTACGGTTGGGTTGGGGCGTCAGGACTGGGAGGCGCCCCGGCGGCCACGGTAGCGTGAGCCGTTCAGGCTGAAGCTATCGTTATCCCAGAGGGCCTCTTCAGAAGAATTGCGAAATTCCCGAGCGACGCCGCAGCGCTTGCAGCGTCCATGGCTCAGCGCGCCGTTGGGTGTCTCGATGACCCAGTGGTGACGGCAGAGCGCGGACGTGGCGGCGGCCTCGCGGGTAGCGTGATCTGTCATGAATTCTCCCTGTTCATGCTTACCGGACGGTAGGATCAGTTTACCACCAATCCGTCCGGAGGCTGTATCCAAGCTAGCGCGAGGCGCCGAAACCGTGGGTAAACGGTTTGCCCGCCCGGCACCGCAACAGCTACGATCGTCTTACCGGCCGGTTCAGTTGCCCGTGCAACACCCGATTCGCGTATCCGCAAGCCGCTGGCCGCCCCAGCACGGAACGCGCAGACGACAAACCTCAGAATACGCGCCAGGCCGGCAAGGAAGGCCATGACCTCCGCTCCTCCCTCCACTCGCGACGCTGTCCTCGCTGCCCTCGATCAAGTCCAGGATCCGGAACTTCACGCCAGTATCGTCCGCCTCGGCATGGTCAAAGACCTTGTCGTGGAGGGTGGCGATGTGCGGCTCACCATCGAGCTCACCACGCCGGCCTGCCCCCTGAAGGAGACCATCGAATCCGACGTCCGGTCGGCGCTCACCGCAGTGCCGGGAGTCTCCGCCGTCTCCCTGGAATGGGGTGCCAACGTCCGGGCCACCAATCCGCGCGAAGGCCAGAAGCCCATCCCCGGGGTGCGCAACATCATCGCGATTGCCAGCAACAAAGGCGGCGTCGGCAAGTCCACCCTGGCTTCAAACATCGCCGTCGCGCTGGCGAAGTCCGGCGCCAGCGTGGGCCTCATTGACGCCGATATCACCGGTCCGAACCTGCCGACGATGTTCGGCCTGCCGGCAGGACTGCAGGCCGGAGCGAGCGACGGCCTGCGGCCCGTGGAACGGCACGGCGTGAAGGTGGTGTCGCTGGGCTTCCTGCTGCCCAAGGGAACTCCGGTGGTGTGGCGAGGCCCGATGATCGGGAGCGCGGTACGGCAGCTGCTCCATGATGTGCCGTGGGGCGAGCTCGACTACCTCCTGATCGACCTGCCGCCCGGGACCAGTGACGCCTCGATGAGCATGGCCCAGGACGCGCCCATCACCGGCGTCGTGATCGTCTCGAGTCCCCAGGAGGTCTCGGTCGAGGACGCGATGAAGGCCGTCGCGATGTTCGAAAAGCTCGACGTGCCGGTGTTCGGGATGGTGGAGAACTTCAGCTATTTCGTAGCGCCCGATACGGGCAAGCGCTACGACATCTTCGGTCATGGCGGTGCCGAGAAGGCCGCCGACGAACTCGGGATCGACTTCCTGGGCGCGATCCCCATTGAACCCGCTGTTCGCGAGGGTGCCGATCGAGGTGTTCCGGTGGTGTACAGTGCTCCGGACTCTGAATCGGCGAAAGCGATTGAGCGCATCGCCAAGAACGTTGCCGCTCGCATTAGTGTTTTGCAAAGGATGGGTGGGTAACCCCAACAACGAATGGTCCTCAATATCTTTCCACGGCGCGAAAAGGCAACTGCCGCTCCCGCCACTGAACCAGAACCGGTCCTCCCCGAGCCCTCGCCAGAGGCACTGGAGGATCCCAAGAAGCGTACGCGCCGCGGTAGCCGCGGAGGCCGCGGCCGCCGGAAGCCCACAGAGGGCGAACTTGGCGTCGAACCACAGGAAGAAGCTGCGCCCGAAAGCCCTCCCGCCGCGGCGGCGGAAAAGCCGGTCACTCGCAGAGTTGCGCGCCGGGCCGCGGCGGCAGCCGATGAAGGAGAAGCCGCCAGCGAACCAGAACCGGTGCCGGAAGAGCGGCCCGCTCGCGCCCCGCGAACCCGCAAGCCCAAAGCCGAGGCGGCACCCACTGCAACCTCGGCAGGCGACGGCGACCTGAAGGCGCTCGCCCGCGCTGTCGAGACCCAGGGCAAGCAGTTGGAACAACTGGTGCACATCCAGGAGGAGCTCGCCCGGCGAATCCCGACCGGCGGCAACGCGCCCATGGGTGCTGTCCCGGCGCGGGTCGGCGTTTTTGTCGATGCGGCGAACATCGAGCTCGCCTGCGATCGGCTCCGCTCCCGCATCAACTGGAAGAAGCTGCTCGATTTCCTCACTGATGGTCGTCAGCTGGTACGGGCCATCGCCTATTCGCCCGTTCATGATGACCCGGGCGTCAGCCTCGAGACTCAGCGCTTCGCTGAGCCGTTCCTCGACAAGGGCTTTCGCGTGGTCACCAAGCCACTGAAGCGTTTCGCCGACGGCAGCATCAAAGCGAACGTCGACATCGAGATGGCCCTCGACATCATGGAAATGCTCGACCGGCTCGATGTCGTCTGCCTGGTCTCCGGCGACGGCGACTTCCAGCGCCTGGTCGAGGTAGTCCAGATGAAGGGCGTCCGCGTCGAGGTCGTGGGAGTGGGGACGAGCACGGCCTCGCAACTGCGCAATGCAGGAGACCGCTTCATCGACATCCAGAGTATCCTGCCGAAGATCAAGGCCTGAGCGCGAGGCTTACGGCGCAAACTGAGGGCCCGATGCAGTCGATCGGGCCCTCTTTCTGCCTTCCGCCACAATCAGCACCTCGCCAGCGCGTAGCGCAGCCACCACGGAGTCTGCTACCGTCCCGCCGCTGTGCTGCTGATCGCGCTCGGGCTGGCGTGGCTGGCGGGCCTGCTGCCGGTTGCGGCGTGGGCCGCCCCGTGGTGGACCGGGGCAGCCTGGGTGGCCGCCATGCTACCGGCGCTGGCCTTGCGGAATTCCCGGGTACGGTGGCGCGCCGGGCTCGCATTGCTGGCGATGGCGCTTTTCGCCGGGTGGCGGCTGTCGAGCTCGCTCGCAGCGGATGTTCCGGCTATCGCGGGCTTCATTGGCCAGGACGTAGTGATCACCGGCACGGTGGTATCCGAGCCGGACCCGGGGACGGTTAGCACCTCCTACGAGATCCGGGTTGACGAACTTGTCGCGGCGGATGGCGTCACCGGCCAAGCGGGCGTGGTGCGGGCAACGCTGCACCAGTACGCGGAGCTACTGCCAGGAGATGTCGTCCGGCTTGAGGGAGAGCTCGAAGACCCGCCGGTATTCGATGGGTTCGACTACCGCTCGTACCTGCGCCAGCGCGGAGTCTGGGCGACCATGCTCTTCCCGAAGTTCGAATTCACGCGCCCCGGCGGAACTGCGTTCGCGCGTGTGGCCACGCGGGTACGGCTTGGGCTGGGCCACTCACTCCAGCGAGCACTCCCCGAGCCACAGGCCTCGCTGGGAGCCGGGATTGCATTCGGCCGCGACGGCAACCTCTCGCGCGAGGACAGGGAGGACTTCAACCGATCGGGGCTCCGTCACCTCGTCGCTGTCTCGGGTTCCAATGTCAGCCTCGTTGCCGCTGTCATGATGGCACTCGCCGTGCCCATCGTGGGCCGAAGCCGAGCCTGGCTGCCGGCCGCAGCAACGATAGCCGTCTACCTGGTCGCGGCGGGGTTTTCGGCCAGCGTCATCCGGGCGGGCGCGATGGCCGGCATCTACCTGGTTGGCGGAGCCATTGGGCGCCCACAGAGCGGCATGCCAGCGCTTGCCGGAGCGTTCGTCGTCATGACGCTCTTCGATCCCGGCAACACATTCGACACCGGGTTCCAGCTCAGCATGGCTGCAACCGCGGGTCTCCTGACCATCGCACCATGGTTCGATTACGCCCTCGAATCGGCCGCCGTCCGCCACGGCCTTCCCCTTCCACGATGGGTCACGCAGGTCACCGCTCTGTCGCTCGTCGCCACCCTGTGTACGGCTCCAATCATGTGGGCGACGTTCGGAGAGCTGTCGCTCGTGGGGCCGTTCGCCAATCTGGTTGTCGGGCCCGTGTTCGTCGTGGCGTTCTGGGCCAGCATCATCGCCGCCGTACTGGGCACCATTTCCCGGGACCTGGGATGGATGGCCGGGATTGTGGCCTACTACCCTCTGGCATACATCCACGCTGTTGCCACGTTCTCCGCGGGATTGCCGTTCGCTTCCGCGGTTCCGGGGCGCATCTCGGCCACGGCGGCCATTGCCGCGGCGGCCCCGGTAGCAGCGGCAGCCGCGTTTGCCTACCGCTTCGTACCACCAGCGAGGCAAGCCCCTCCACCTCTTGAACGGAGGCGGCGGATCGCAAACCGTATCGTGCTCGCTGGCGCGTGTGGCGCCGTGGGGATGGCATTCATCCCGGTCACCTTGCTGCCGGCCCGCGGCCCCGGCGAGTTGCGCTTCGACTTTCTCGATGTTGGGCAGGGCGACGCCATCCTCGTCACCACGCCACGAGGGAGGCAGGTGCTGATCGATGGCGGCTCCAGCGCGGTGGGGCTCGCCAAGGAACTGGGGGAAGTCATGCCGCACTGGGACCGATCGCTCAACGCGGTGGTCCTCACGCACCCGCAGGAGGACCACCTTGGCGGGCTCCCGGGCATTGCCACAAGGATGGAGACCGGGCGCGTGTACACCAGCGGTCACCAAAGCGAGACGGTCACGTTCGAGGCCTTCAAGCGGCGCGCAGGCGAAGCGACCATCCTGGCACGGGGTGGAGGCTTCGTCCTGGATGGAATCCGGTTCGAGGTGTTGTGGCCGCCGGAGGGATTGGACGCGCGCAAGCTGAACGACACCTCCGTCGTCCTCATGATCTCGTATCGGGAGGTCACGGCGCTGTTCACGGGGGACATCGAGGCAGCCGTACAGCGCCAGCTCGCACAGCCGGGCTCCCTGCGCGCCACGATCCTCAAGGTGCCTCATCACGGCTCGAAGACCAGCGACCCGTCCTTCCTCGGTGACGTTGGCGCGTCCGTCGCGGTCATCCAGGCGGGGGCCGGCAACCGCTTCGGTCATCCCCACGATCAGACGCTTGGAGCTCTGGCGGCCAGCCGCGTGTACCGGACAGACCAGGACGGCCGGGTGACCATATCTACGGATGGGACATCGATTCGCGTGTCCACCGAGCGGTGACACGCTTTGCGCGGCAGGCGCACCCGCCGTACGGTAGCCTGCGGGCCACGGCCCCAACACCTCACCGCTGGAGCTCCCACAGTGACCACCCGTATCGATGGGCGCCGCCCCGACGCGCTGCGCCCGGTGCATCTTGCCACCAACGTCCTGGACTTCGCCGAGGGGAGCTGCCTGGTCGAGTTCGGGCGAACGCGTGTGCTGTGTGCAGCGAGCGTCGAGGACCGGCAGCCGCCTTTCCTGCGGAACACGCAAAGCGGATGGGTCACCGCGGAGTACTCCATGCTTCCCAGGGCGACCCACACCCGCAGCCAACGGGAGGTCGAACGAGGGCGCCCCGGCGGACGTACACAGGAGATCCAGCGGCTCATCGGCCGGGCTCTCCGCGGTGTGATCGACCTCGAGATGCTGGGGCCGCGCACGATCACGCTCGACTGCGACGTGCTCCAGGCCGACGGGGGAACGCGGACGGCCTCGATCACCGGGGCGTACGTCGCCTTGAGCCTTGCCATCCGCAAGCTCGCGGAGGCGGGTGTCCCGGCTGCCGCGATCCAGTCGCCCGTGGCGGCGATTTCCGTGGGCATCGTAAAGGGTGTCCCGATGCTCGACCTCTGCTACGAGGAGGATTCGACCGCCGAAGTGGACTTCAATGTGGTGATGACCGGCGGAGATGAGTTCGTCGAGCTCCAGGGCACGGCCGAAGGCAAGCCGTTCAGCCGTTCAGCAATGGACGCGCTGCTCGACCTCGCTCGCCAGGGCATCCTGGAACTCTTTGAGAAGCAGAAGACCGCGATCGGCTGAGCGGCCTAGCCGACATAGTGGCCGAGGAACGTGCCGCCGAGGATGTGCAGGTGGCCGTGCTCCTGGCTCTGCATGGCGTCGTAGCCGAAGTTGGTGAGCAGGCGAAACCCCCCCGGACAGAGTTGACGCCCGATTTCGGCGGCGATGCGGCCCACCTTGCCGATGTGGTGTTCCCACAGTTCGCCCTGCGTGGTGTGCTCCTTTGTCATCGCGAGGAGCATGACCGGAACCCACCGCAGGATATTCTGGATGACGATGATGTCCTCGTCTTCGTAGATGACGTTCGCAGGCTCTTGCCCGGCTACAATGTTGCAGAAGACGCAATACGGACGCATGGGGTCGAACGATCATAGGTTCGGCCCGTTCCTCGGACAAACCGTCTCCACCATCGAGGGAGTTCCAATGCCCCAGTTCCAACCATTTCGCGGGCTCCGCTACACCGTTGGCGCGGGCCCGCTGAGCGAATTGCTCGCCCCGCCATACGACGTCATCACGCCCGCCCAACAACGGGCACTGGCGGGCCGAAATCCCCATAACGCCGTGCACCTGGAGCTCGCGGAAGGTGGCGAGGATCGTTACCAGCGCGTCGCCGACGTGGTAACGGAGTGGGAGCGTAAGGGCACGGTCCGGCGGGATGATTCCGCGATGTTTTATGTCTATGAGCAGGAGTTTGTCGAGGAAGGCCACGTCTTCACGCGCCGGGCGCTCATCGCGGCTGTCGAGGCTCAGCCCTGGGACGAAGGCGCAGTGAAGCCCCACGAATTCACGATGTCCGGCCCGAAAGAGGACCGGCTCAAGCTCCTGCAGGCGACCGGGGTCCAGTTCAGCCCGGTGTTCATGATCGCCCGCGACCGGGCGGGCCAGCTGTCGCACTACCTGGAATCAATCATCGGGAGCCAGTCACCCGATGCCACGGCAACCACCATCGACGGTGACCACCACCGTTTCTGGGCCGTCGAGGCCGGGACCTTCGAGATGCGACAGGTCGCCCCGTTGCTGGGCGAGTCGTTCTATATTGCCGACGGGCACCACCGCTACGAAACCGCAGTGAACTATCGGAACTGGCGCATCGAGCAGGAAGAGCTTCCGCGCGACCACCCGGCCCGTTTCGCCATGACCGCGATCGTCGCTGCCTCCGATCCAGGCCTGGTCGTCCGGCCAATCCACCGGATGGTCCCCCGCACGGCGCCAGCCGATTGGCGTGAGCGGCTGGGCGGCGCGTTCGAGGTCACCCACGTCAAGCTGGTGGGCAACGCCGAGGAGCGCGTAGCCGAGCTGGCGGCCCTCCTCGCCGGGGCACCGTGCAATATCGTGGCGCTCGGGCTCGAACCCGGCCAGGTCCACCTC
Source organism: uncultured Anaerolineaceae bacterium (assembly GCA_964507025.1). GTDB lineage: Bacteria > Chloroflexota > Dehalococcoidia > Tepidiformales > Tepidiformaceae > Amarobacter. The sequence continues at coordinate 188,725 of CAZDOK010000006.1, read as the reverse complement.
CTCTGCCGGCGGGGGAACATGGCGCTCGCCGGGAACGTCCCCGCCGAACGGAGCGAGGCCTGGGCATCGATCGCACCCAATGTGCTGCGCTACGGCGTCCTGGAGCCGCTCTGGGGCATCTCGGATGACGACCTTCGGGCGGGGGTGGTGGAGTACTCCCACGATACCCACGAAGTGTTGGAGTTCCTGGATGCCCACCCCGGGGCGACGGCTTTCCTGCTGAACCCCGTGACGGTCGAATCGGTCATGGCCCTCGCGGATCAGGGGGAGCGGATGCCGCAGAAGTCGACTTTCTTCCACCCCAAGCTGGGTACCGGCCTGGTCTTCTGCCCGCTCGACCCGTAGCGGCGGTCAGGCCTCCGCCTCCACCGGTTCTGCTTCGAACAGGTAGCCGATCCCCTGGAGCGTCTTGATGATGCGGGGGTTCGAGGGCGTGTCCTCGAGCTTGGCCCGGAGGCGGGAGACCCAGACGCGCAGGTACTGAAGGTCATCGCGGTATTCCGGCCCCCAGACCTTGGTGAGCAATTCGGTGTTGAGCATCACCTTGCCCGTGTTGGCGGCCAGGTGCTGGAGGAGCAGCCACTCCGTCCGGGTGAGCGCGACGGGGTGGCCGGCCTTTCGCACGAGCCTCCGCGTGAGGTCGATCTCCACATCCCCGGCCTTCACCACGCGTTCGACATCCTGCGAGAGAACCCGGCGGAGCACGGCACGCACACGCGCGCCCAGCTCGTCCGGATTGAACGGCTTGACGATGTAGTCGTCAGCGCCGAGCTCGAGCCCCCGGACCTTGTCGGTGTCCTTGTCCTTGGCGGTAACCAGCAGGACCGGCACGTTCGAGCGCTCACGTAACCGGCGCATAACCTCGAGCCCGGAGGCGCCGGGCATCATGATGTCGAGCAGGATCGCATCGGGCCGGTGCTCCTCAGCCATCGCGATCGCCGACTCGCCGTCAGTGGCGGTGATGACCCGGAAACCCTGCACCGAGAGCTCGAGCTTCATCAGCCTCAGGATCCCGGCTTCGTCATCGACAACCAGCAAGAGCGGTTCCGCGGTCATGCATCGACTCCTTCTTCGTGGTAGGAGGGCAGGCTAAACCCGACTTCGAGCCCGCCGCCGCCTCGTGGGCGGGCCCAAACCTGTCCCGACATGGCTTCGACCAGTCTCTTGCAGACTGCAAGCCCAAGGCCCGCGCCACTCGCCAGGCGGGCAGTGCGGTCGGACCGATAGAAGCGCTCGAAAATACGGTCGGCTTCGACAGGGGCAACTCCGAAACCCCGGTCGAGGACCGCCACCTCGGCCCCGCCCGGGCAGGCGCGAACCACAATCTCGATCGGTCCGTCCGGGGGGCTGTACTTCACCGCGTTTCCTACCAGGTTCCGCAGGATATGCTCGATGTAGCCCGGTTCCCCGGCTACCGCTTCGGGCTCGCCCTCAATTGCGAGCGTGACGTCCCGCCCCTGGCCCGGATTGAGGGCCGGGAGCAGTGACGGGAGCAGGCGTTGCAGGAGGACGGGCTCGATGACCACCTCCTGGTCGAGCTCGACTCGTGAGAGCGCCAGGAGGTTTTCCAGCATGCGCGAAAGCCGCTCTGCCTCACGCTCGACATCGCGCAGGATGCCATCGGCCGTCTCGCGGTCGATGGCCTGACCTCGAGAGCGCAGCACCCGCGCCCCGCCATGAATAACCGTGATCGGGGTTCGCAACTCGTGCGACATGAGGCCCAGGAACTCATCCTTCGCGTCGTTCGCCTTGCGCGCCTCCGTATAGAGCCGGGCATTGTCGGCGGAGATGGCGGTACGCCGGGCGAGTTGCTGGGCCAATTCGTAGTCTTCGTCGTCGAACGGGGCGGATTCGCCCACCCGGAGGAACGACATGACGCCGAGGATCTGGTCGCGGGCGATCATCGGCGCCACGACGAGCGACCGCGGGCGAACCTCGCGGAAGACGCCGACAGCCTCCGCGTCGTCGAGACGAAGCGCCTGCAGGAAGGCGGCGTCGATACTCCTCACGTACACACCGCCGGAACTGGTTATGGCCGTGCGGGCGGCCTCCCTGATCCCTTTCCGGTCCCGCGCATGGGCCTCGAAAGCTTCGACGGCATGACCGATGTCCTCGCGGGCGTACGCTGTCGCGACTCGTCTGAGGTCCTCGCCTTCCACAAGGTCGATAGTGCATGCGTCAGCGAAGCGGGGCACGACCAGGGCAGCCACCGCAGTGAGGGTGCTGTCGAGGTCGAGAGACGCGTTCAGTTCGACTCCCGCATCGGCCAGGACCCGGAGCGCTTCGTTCGCACGCCGCGCATCCGATTCACGCTCCTGGGCTGCGGCTTCGCTGGCCACGAGCCGTGTCACCGCGGCGCGCAGGCGCCCGCCAAGCACCGCAATCACCGAGCCTTCGAACAGGAAGGCGGCACCAACGACGAGGTCCCCGGCGCCGATGCGCGGCTCCAGCGCAGGCGGAACAAAAAGCCACTCGCCAACCACCAGGAGCATCAGCGTGGCCATCAGGGCTGGACCCGTGCCGGCGAAAAGCGCTACAAGGATGACAGCACCCAAGAAGACGATAAACGTCGGCGCGAGGTCCTCGAGCGTGACCTGGAGCATGGCCCGGATCGCCACCACGAACACGACCGCGAGCGCACCCACCAGGTAGCCACGCTGATGGTCGCTGATTTCTGGCGCGGTGACCCAGCGGATGAGCCCCTGCACACGTTCGACGGCCGGCTGTTGTGCCACGCGTTGCATCTCTCGATGGTAGGCGCCCGGCGATCGCTCCGCCAACCGGCACGCCGCCAGCATCAGCTCCCGGTCATGCGGCGAACATCCAGCAGGCGCTCCAGCTCCGAAGGGGGCAGGTCGATCCGCTCGGCGGCCACCTGTCGCACGGTGCGCCCGCTGGCGAGTGCCTCGTTCACAATCGCGGCGGCACGGTCGTAGCCGATGACCTCGGCCAGCGGAGTGGCGATGCTCAGGCCCTGCTCCACGCTTTCGGGCCCGCGTGCGGTAGCCTCGAGACCATCGATGCACTTCTCCGCGAACACCGTCGACGCCGTTGCGAGCAGACCGATCGACTGGAGGAGTGCCACCCCGGCGACCGGAAGCATCGTGTTCAGCTCGAAGAACCCCCACTGGCCCGCTGCCGCAACGGTGGCATCGTTGCCGAGGACTCGGGCAGCAACCTGAACGACGGCCTCAGGTATCACCGGATTCACTTTGCCCGGCATGATGGAGCTACCCGGCTGGAGAGCGGGCAGGAGCAGCTCGCCGAGGCCGGCCCGCGGACCGCTGGCCATGAGCCGAATGTCGTTTGCGATCTTCACGAGGGAGACCGCGACGGTCCGGAACTGACCGCTCGCCTCGACCAGCGCGTCGATCGACGATTGGGCCTGGAAGTGGTTCGTGGTCTCGATGAGCTGTACCTTCTCGCGCTCCGATACGTAGGAGAGCACGCGCCCGGCGAACTCCGGGTGTGTGTTGACGCCAGTCCCAACTGCGGTTCCGCCAAGGGCAACTTCGCGCAACGTCTCGCCGGCAAGGGTAACGCGCCTGCGTGCGCGTTCGAGCTGCCCCGCATAGCCGCGGAACTCCTGCCCCAGGCGGATTGGCGTCGCATCCATCAGGTGCGTCCGTCCGGTCTTCACGACCGCATCGAACTCCGCGGACCTCCGCTGGAGCGATGCCTCAAGCCGGTACATGCCGGGCAGGAGCCGCTTGCGGATCTCTGTGACGGCAGCCAGGTGGATCGCCGTGGGAATAATGTCGTTCGAAGATTGCCCGCGGTTCACGTGGTCATTCGGATGCACCGGCGAGTACACGCCGCGGGGGCCGCCGCCGAGCAGCTCGTTGGCACGGTTCGCGATGACTTCGTTCGCATTCATGTTGGTCGAGGTGCCTGAGCCCGTCTGGAAGACATCGACGATGAACTGCTCGTCCCAGTCGCCGTTTGCGACTTCTTCCGCTGCAGTCTGGATGGCGTTGGCCCGCTCAGCGCCTATGAGCCCGAGGTCACGGTTCGCACGCGCGGCGCCAGCTTTGAGCAGGCCGAGCGCGCGGATGAGGGCGCGTGGCACTCGCTCGCCCGAAATGGGGAAGTTCGCGGCCGCCCGCGCTGTATCGATGCCGTAGTAGGCAGCCACGGGAACGGGATACTCGCCGAGGGCGTCGTGTTCGATGCGGGAGTCGGTCGTCATACAGGCCACTGTAACAAAGCTGTTGTTGTTGAACGGGGGGTGAGTGACGCATAGACTGAAGGTTCGCGGGCGGTTAGCTCAGATGGTTAGAGCGCGTCGTTCACACCGACGAGGTCACTGGTTCGAGTCCAGTACCGCCCACCAGGCCACCGCGAATCGCTCCGGTTGAACGCTCACCCCGGCGGGTCGATAATGGTCTGAGTGCCGAAGTGGCGGAATGGCAGACGCGCTACGTTCAGGGCGTAGTGTCCTTCACGGGCGTGTGAGTTCAAATCTCACCTTCGGCACCACTTTCTCTCGTATGCGCCCGTAGCTCAGGGGATAGAGTGTTGGGTTGCGGACCCAAAGGTCGGAGGTTCGAATCCTCCCGGGCGTACCAAAGCAGCTGAGCGAAAAGCCCCGCCACCTGGCGGGGCTTTTTGTGTCAGTGCCCGGCCGTGGGGGCCACAGCCGGGGAATCGCCCTGGCGTGGCGCCAATTCCCTCCCCCGCATTACCGCCCATGCGTCACCGAGCGTGTGCGGTATTTGCCGCCGCGTGGCAATCAGGATGCCGATGCACAGCACGGTGTAGGCCGCGGCGTAGACCATTCGCGCACCCTCATTGGTGATGAACAGCTGTGTCGCGAACAGCACGAAGAGGGCGGTCGCTTCCTTGCGGGCCATGCGCAGGTTCATGAAGACCGCAATCGCGAATGCCGACTGGGCCGCGGTCAGGAAGATCTCTTCGCGCTGGCGGTCATCGAGCGGAAGGCCGGTGGTGAAACCAAATTCGCCGGCGGAGACCAGGAACGCGATCGGGAGCGTGCCGATCAGCAGCGTCCACTGGTTCACCTTCGAGGAGATAAGGACGCCCATCCCCGCGGCGGCACGCCCACGCCAGGCGAGAAGGCACGCGACGAGCACTTCAGGCGATTCCGAGGCGAGCGGGGCAAGCCATTGGATGAGCAGGAATTCGGAAACCCCGAAGTCCTCGCCGATGTGCACCAGCGACTCGGCGAACGGCTCCGCCGAGGTGAAGATCGTGACTGCGCTATAGATCAGGACCGTGATGACCGCCGCCCGCCGGGGTGCATCGGTGAGCGACCCCATCGCCTGGGCCGGGCCGACCAATTCCACGTGTTCCGACTCGACCTTCGAGGTGAAAAACATGTAGATCACGAACAGCGAGACCAGGACGATGGTGTCGATGATGGTCACGTGGTGGCGTAGCGGGATGAAGATGACGTAGAGCGTGGCAATCGTCAGGAACGTTAGCTCCAGGCTGCGTTGCCGGTCGACGATCAGTTCCTTCAGGCGGGTACGATAGAAGAAGAGGAAGAACACGATCGGCCACCCGACGCCGATGAGCAGCCGGTTGCCGCCGGTCATGTTGGCGATCGCGAGTCCTCGCTCGGCTTCGGCGGGGTCGGCCCCTGCGTTCCAGGCGAGGATGAAGTCGACGGCGTACTCAGGAAGCACCGCGATGATGGCGATAATCGCCAGGGCGAGGCCCTGGGAGATGTCGAGCTCGGCCGTCTCCGCACCCCAGCTCAGGAGGAACGCCGCCGCGAGGATGGCCAGGCCGAAAACGATTGCACCGGGGATGGGATCCGGGTGGACTCCACCGAGCCGCAGCACGATCCCGGGGAGGCAGACCATCGCTGTGACAGCGATGATGGCCCAGCTCTTGCCGTACGTGGAGGCGTTCACCCGGCGCTATTCGTAAAAGGGAATCGGCTCGGCCGTTTCCCAGTAGTTGTTGAGTTTGCCCTCCGGCAGCCCGCGTCCCGGGTAGAAGCGCCCTTTGTGCATTAGCTCGAGCATGTGCTCCGGCCCCAGGATCTCCTCTTCGAACACGGCTGCGAAGTAGCCGATTCCCTGGGTGCTGTGGGCATCCGAACCGCCCGTGCCGGGCTTCCCCATCACCTTGGCCACCTGCAGTGCGAAGTAGTTCTCCCGCGGGGTGTTGCAGCCGTTGAGCACCTCGATGCCATCGACGAGCTGGAAGACCGGCAGCTTCGCCGCTTGCTCCGGCGTCAAATTGAAAGGCTCCTTGCCCTCGCGTTTGAAGTGCACCGGGTCGAAGAAGTGGCGGAAGGGGTGCGCCACGATGAGGAAGGCCCCCTGCTCGTTCGCGACTTCACGCAGCTTTTCCAGGCGGCGGATGCCCGGTGCGTATCCCTTCAGTCCGACGGCGAGGATGTGTCCCATGTCGGTCGACACTTCCATGCCGTTGGAGACGAAGATGTGGGAGTGCTTCTTGCGAAACGGTCCGAGGTCCCACGACTCCCACATTCGGTCGTGCTCGGTGATATTCACCCCGGTGAGCCCCACGCGCGTGGCTTCGGTGATGAGGTCGTCTGGGTCGAGCATCGAGTCGGAAGCGCCACGCGTGGTGTGCAGGTGCATGTCAATGATGGTGCCCGGCACGCCGCGCCTCCGAGTGTATTGCAAAGATTTTCACGAGTGCCGGAAGTATATCACCGCTCGGCCAGCAGGGGCATCAGCCACCCGAAGAGGCCCACGAACGCCATCGACATCGAAAGCCACAACCACCAGAGCCGGCGCGACAGCGCAACCAGGACCGGGATAGGGAGGAAGGCGAGCGCAGCCATGATGAACAGGAACTGCCAGCTGGGCGCTCCCAGCGCGCCGGGCTTGTCCTCGAATCCTCCCAGCACATAGGCCGAAGCCAGCACCAGGCCGGCCATCGTCCACATGACCGTAGTGCCAATCGAAATGGGGACCGCCAGCAGGAAGCCGGGGACTCCCGGGTCGATCCAGTTCTGCACGAACTTCTGGGGACCCGGCTGGAGCGCGAGGTAGGTCAGGGCGAACGTCGAAAGGATCGCCATCGCATAGCCGGCAGCCCAGCCGCCAACGACCGCGTTCACCGGCCACCAGCGGTACGCGTGAGGATGACCGTGCACCGAGTGCCCGCCGCCGCCTCGGCGATGGACCGCCCCGCTCCGGCCGGGCCGATCCAGAACAGCGTGGGGCCAGCACCGGCGAGGCGCACCGGCCCTCCCGTTCGGGCCTCCAGGGCCTCCCAGAGTGCTTCGAGGTTCGGGAAGAGCTCGAACGCGACACGCTCGAAGGCGTTGTAAACGTCCGCCGAGCGTATGGTGCCCGGAGGGCTCGCGGCGAAGCCAGCGGCGACACCGCCGGGATCGAAGGCGTGGCGATCCAGCGCCGCGAACATCTGCCCGGTCTTTCGTTCGATGCTGAAGGGCGGGACGAACAGCACAACGTCGTGGGAGGGCAGCGCTGGGAGTGGGGTGACACATTCGCCACGGCCCAGCCCGCGTGCCGTGCCGCCGTACAGGAAGAAGACCTCGTCGCTCCCGATCTCCGCAGCGACCTGGCCAAGCAGTGCTTCGCTCGTGTCTGGCCAGACGTTGCCAAGCAGGCGGAGCACGGTCGCGGCATCGGAGGCGCCACCCCCGAGGCCGCCAGCCGGTGGGATGTGTTTCGTGAGTCGCAACCGCAGCTGCCCGGTGGGAATGCCGAGCCGCTTCGCAAGGGCGATCGCGGCGCGCCAGGCGAGGTTGCTGGCATCGGCCGGGGTCCCCTCGGCGAATCGTCCATCGACCTGGATTCCCGGGGGACCATTCAGCGTGACCTCCACCTCATCGGCGAGCTCAAGCTCCTGGAAGATGGTGTCGAGTTCGTGGTATCCGTCGTCGCGCCGGCCCAGCACCTCGAGGACCAGATTCACCTTTGCCGGCGCACGTCCCCGAAGCACCTCAGGCACTGGCGCGGACCTCGTCACAGGCGTCGAGCAGACGCAACCAGTCCGCCACGTCCAGAGTCTCGGGCCGGCGCGCCGGATCGATGCCGGCGGTGGCCAGCGCCGTGCGGGCGCCGTCCGGGGGCAGCCACACTCCCCGAGCGAGCGAATTGTGGATCTGTTTGCGCGGATTGCGAAACGTCTTCGAGACGAGCTCGAAGAACGCCGGATTTCGTTCTGGCGGGACCAGCGGAACCGGCCGCAGATCGAGGCGGACCACTGAAGAGTGCACCGCAGGAGGAGGGTCAAATGCCTCGGGCGGGACGTCGAAGAGCAGCCTGGGCTCGGCATACACCTGAACTGAGATCGTGAGCAGCGACCAGTCACCCGGCCGCGCGGTGATTTCACGACCAACCTCGCGCTGGATCATCACGACCATGCTCAGTGGCTTCGGTTCTCCCTCGAGAAAGTGCCGGATGATCGGGTTGGCGGCGAAGTACGGCAGATTACCCGCCACCACGAACGGCGTGCCCGGGGGAACGAGCGTGGCGATATCGGCGGTCCGGGCATCCGCCTGGATGATGCGCAGATTGACGTCGCCGCGAAACCGGTTCCGGAGGTGGGCGATCAGTCGGGGTTCGATCTCCAGCGCGACTACCCGGAGTCCGCGATCCAGCAGTGCTGCCGTCAATTGGCCCGTGCCGGCGCCCACCTCGAGCACGAGGCCGCCCGGCGGGACCTCGACAGCCGCGGCGATGTCCTGGAGAACACCGGAATCGCGCAGGAAATGCTGTCCCAACGCTTTACGGGGGCGCGGTCCCGGCAGTCGAGTGGGGGGCATGCCCTGATGGTAGTGGCGCGCCGCAGGCTCAGTCGAGGATGTAGATGTCGACGTATCCCGTGTGCCAGGGGTTCGACCCGGCATCTTCGGGGAACCCGAGGTCGACTTTCGAGCCCTTGATGCCGCCACCGGTATCCGCAGCGATACACATGCCGTACCCCGGGACAACGAAGCGAGTGCCAAGCGGGATGACGGATGGATCGACGGCACAGATGCCGTGGTCGACGATTACGCCTGTTGCGGTTCGCCCGTAGTTCGGATCATCGCGGCTCCAGGCGCCATGACTGGCGTTATACCAGGTGGCCCAGACCGTAACCTTCTCTCGATAGGTGCCTGTGAACCCGGGGAGATTCACCGTGGGCTTCGTTGCATTCACAGCCTTCGTGCCCGTGATGTGCCGCGAAGGGACCGGCGCGGTTGTCACGGCAGTCGAAACGAATGTGCGCGAGGTTTCCTGGCCATTGCGGTAGGTGACCGAGAACGTGCTGACTCGTTCGCCGGCGGTACCGTTCACGATCCGGACTTCGCCGCGAGGGAGGCCAGGGTCTTCCTCGAACACCGTCGGAGCAGGAACCTGCTCCGTGAACGTCTCCAGCAGCACCTCCGTGGTGCCGACGACCAGGTTCATGCCATTGAACACGAGGGTTTCGCGCTGTGGTGAGAGGATGTCGTCGGCGCCGGGATTCGCGCCGAGGAGGGCGAGCACCTCGGCGACGGTTTCGGCCTGCGTGTAGAGCGACGTCTCCTTGCCGTTCAGGGTCACGTTGACCGTGCGGGCTTTCGCGAGCGCCACCGTCATCCCGGCGGCGAGCGGACTGTCGAGTGGAGGAGTCACGAGGTCGCCTTCACGCACCGTCATCCCGAGATCCGCGACGAGGCCCCCAACGGTGGTGGCAGCCGAATTCACGTCGACTCGGACCGTGTCGATGTAGACGGTGTAGGGGCGTGCGCGAATCACGGATAGCGCCACCGGCCGAGTCGCTGACGGGACGGACGCCGGCAGTGCCCCGGATGCGTACCGAACCCCGGCGAGGGGCGCACGCTCGGAGGCCGGCACACCATCCATCAGGACAACATCGCCCGGTCGCAGCACCACGCCTGCCTCGGCCAGCGCGCCACCGGCCGTGGCGGCGGTCGTACCGAACGCCAGAGACTCACCGTCAACGGCAACGGTAACGGGACGGGCTCGCTGGACCGCGATCGAGGCATGGCGGTCGGCATCGGCCACGAGGAGGCTATCGCCGGGCCCGAGGGTGATGCTTGCGGCCCCGAGCGCCTCCTGCTGGGCATCGAACACGGCACTGACCCGGAAGGCCTGGCCGTTGCTCAAAATGGTGACCTCCTGGCCGGGAAACAGGCGAAAGGCGAAGACGGCCAGCAAGACGACAACTGCGATCGCAGCCGCGTGGTGACGGCCGCGGAAGCGGCGTGCGTGAGCTACCAGCTCCTGGCGCTGGTGCCAACGTCCTGCCACGGAGTGCCCGCCGAGCGGGCGCGTTCGAACCGCCTGAGCCAAGCTCACCACCCTCGTAGTCATGCCCGGCGCGGGAGGGGTTGCGCGCCCAGAGCGGTATGTTCCAAGGCCGTGCACCTGCTGTCGAACTGGACACCGGGCTTGCCCTGCGTCAGCCAGCTCGGACCCGGTTGACCTGCGGCACCCGAAGCATTCCCCTTATGGCTGCTTCCTTCCGGACCTGACCAGGTTCGAGGCGCCTCGCCGCGCAGGACCAGATCGTCAACACCGCTTGACAAGGACAGTCCCCGGAGACCCAACCCTCGAGCAGGAATTCGACCCCGCTGTAGCGGATTGCGGGTTCAGGGCACCGCTAGCTCCCCGCCTAGCACGGCCAACGGCTACCGTACTTGCGCACCAGACCCCCGGTCAATAGTTCCCCCTCAACCCTGTATTACTGTTTGGGTTAGGGTTATGTGACGTGAATCGCGACCAGGAGCGTTCCCGCGTTCACCCGCTCGCCCGGCCTTACGGGGACCTGCTCGACCACGCCGGCGGCGGGCGAACGCAACTCGTTATTCATCTTCATGGATTCAATGACCAGCAGGACATCCCCAGCCTCAACGGTTGCACCCGGCTCGCAGCGGACTTCCACGATGCTCCCGGTCATAGGTGCGACGATGCGCTTGAGCCCCAACTCTTCCTGGCGCGCCGCACGCGCGGCCGTCTGCGGTCTCCAGCGTTCGACGTCGAAGTCGAAGGCATGCCGCCCGATGGTGGCAACCGCACCGCCTCGCCGGCGTTCCAGGTAGAGCTCGACCGGGCGGTTTTCGATCATGAGCAGGTAGAGCTGGGAGTCTCCGATGCGCTGGAGTTCGGCCCGTTGCCACGCCTCGTCACCCTCCCGGCGGACGAGAAGCCCGTGGCTGTTGCGCTCGATCTCATAGGCGATCTCGCTTTCGCCATCGCGGATTAGATACTTCTCGGCCATCGGCCCATACCCCTGTTCCCGCCCACGCCGGCCATCTGGGCCCGCCAGTGGGAAGCTCCCTGTCGCCGACCGTTGCCGGCCTGTGCGACCGCACCGTTCGGCGATGGCGCCTCGGCGTAGTCAGCCTCGCCAGTCACCATGAGGAGCGACGCGATCTCCGCGAATGCGCGCTGCTGAGAGAGATGCTCCTCAACTACAACCTCGTGTCGATCGAGAAACTCCGTGTCGAAGTAGCCATGGATGAAGTCGGGCTGATCGAGGATCTGCTCGAGGTACGGGATGTTCGTGGCGACCCCCACGACCTTGAACTCGGCAAGTGCGCGCTTCATGCGGGTCCGCGCACCTTCACGGTTGCGCCCCCAGGCCGTGACCTTGGCCAGCAGAGAGTCGTAGTACGGCGTGACCTCCACGCCATCGTAGAGCGCGCTTTCGACTCGGATACCCGGGCCGGCGGGCTCCCGGGCCAGGACGACGCGCCCCACTGACGGAAGGAAGTTGTTGAACGGGTCTTCGGCGACGATCCGGCACTCAATTGCCCAGCCCCGGGTCAGCAGGTCGGCTTCGTCGTAGGGCAGTTCCTCGCCCGCCGCCACCAGGATCTGGTCTTTCACGAGGTCGGTGCCCGTCACGATCTCCGTCACGGGGTGCTCGACCTGGAGGCGGGTATTCATCTCGAGGAAGTACCAGCTCCCATCCTCATTGAGCAGGAACTCCACTGTACCAACGTTATGGTAATTAGCTGCCCGGGCGATGCGAACCGCCGCGCGCGTGAGGCTTCTGCGGAGCTGAGGCGAAACGGCGATGCTCGGACATTCCTCGATGAGCTTCTGGTGCCGCCGCTGGATCGAACACTCACGCTCACCAACGGGCACGATGTTGCCAAACTGGTCGCCGATGACCTGCACTTCGATGTGGCGCACGCGCTGCAGGTTCTTCTCGACGTAGATAGCGGGGTTGCCGAAGGCAGCCTGGGCCTCCTGCATGGCACGGGCGGCTGCATCCTGCAGGTCTTCGCGACGCTGCACGAGCCGGATGCCCCGGCCGCCACCGCCGGCCGCCGCCTTGATCATCACCGGGTAGCCGATGCTATCGGCATACGCCAGCGCCTCCTCGATGGAGGAGAGCTCGCCGCTGCCCGGGAGCACCGGGACGCCCGCGTCCGCCGCGATCTTCCGTGCCGCGATCTTGTCACCGAGCAGGCGGATGGAAGCGGCATCCGGCCCGATGAACGTCATCCCGGCCTCGGCGCAGGCCTCCGCGAAGTCGGCATTCTCCGCCAGGAACCCGTAGCCGGGGTGCACCGCCTCGGCGCCGCACTCTCGCGCTACGCTGATGATGCGTTCCACGTTCAGGTAGCTCTGCCTCGCATCGGCTGGCCCGATGAAGTGCGCCTCATCGGCGTTGCGCACATGTTGCGACGACCGGTCCACCTCGGAGTACACGGCGACGGAACGGATGCCAAGGTCGCGGAGTCCGCGAACAATGCGGAGCGCGATTTCTCCGCGATTGGCAACGAGCACTTTGGAAAACATATCTACAGGCTCTACTTCTCTAGAGAGAGTCGATAGCGTTTCCACAGCATACGGGGCCGTTGACCGACAGGCGAACGGGCAAGCGGCGACTGGTTCAGCGTCCCTCGCCGCATTACGCTTGGACAAATGGACGAGCACACAATCCGTGTCCTCGAGTTCGAAAAAGTCCTGCACCTGCTGGCTGGCGAGACCGCCTTCAGCGTCGGGCGCGAGCTGGCGCTGGCCGTCAGGCCCACACCGGACTACGCGACAGCCTTCGAGATGCAATCCGAAACGGCGGAGATGCGGCTGCTCGATCAGCTGGGCATCGATGTGCCCTTCGCGGGGGCCCGCGATATCCGCCCCGTGATCCATGCGGCCTCCATCGGTCAGGTCCTCGAGCCGGGAGACCTCCTGGAGGCGGCACAGACCCTGAAGACCGCCCGCCGCGCCCGGCTGGTGCTCGAAAAGGTGCGCGACCGGGTGCCCCGGCTAGCCGCGAACGCTGATGTGATCGGCGACTTCCGCTTCTTCAGCGACGAAGTGGAGCGGTCCATTTCCGCTCGTGGCGAGGTCGCCGACGCGGCGAGCGAACAGCTCGCCGCCACCCGTCGCGAACTGCGCACCGCCGAGTCACGGCTCGAACAGCGTGCGCAGGCAGCCCTCGCCGACGCGATTCGCCGCGGGGTCGCCCAGGAAGGACTGCTCACGGAGCGGAACGGCCGAAAGGTCGTCCCCATCAAGGCCGACTACCGCGGCCAGGTGCCCGGGATCGTCCACGATGTTTCATCCAGCGGTGCGACGCTGTTCATCGAGCCCATGGGCGTCGTGGATGCCGGCAACCAGGTCCGTGAACTCCAGCTTGCCGAGGAGCGCGAAGTGCGCCGGGTGCTGCAGCGCCTCACCACACTCCTCGGCGAGTCAGCGGAGCTCGCCTTGGAGTCGCTGCTGGCCCTCGCCCGGCTCGACCTGCTGAGTGCCAAGGTGCGGCTTGCCCGCAAGATGCGGGCGGAACTCCCTCCGCCCGGCGAAGTCGACTCGTGGTTCCAGCCCTCCGGGGCCACCATCCTGGTGCGGGGCCGGCATCCGCTCTTGAAGGGTGAGGTCGTACCCACGGACATCGAGGTAGGCGGGGACTACGCCGGGATCGTCATCACCGGTCCGAATACGGGGGGCAAGACCGTTGCATTGAAGACGGTGGGGTTGCTAACACTCATGGCCCAGGCGGGGTTGGGCGTCCCCTGTGACCATGGAAGCCGCATCCGGCACTACCCGAACATCTTCGCGGATATCGGCGACGAGCAGTCCATAGAACAATCGCTCTCCACGTTCTCGTCTCACATGCGGAACATCATCAGCATCCTCGACCGTGCGGGAGGCGATACCCTCGTATTGCTGGACGAACTGGGAGCCGGGACCGACCCGGCTGAGGGCGCCGCGATCGCGCGGGCCGTGCTCGAAACGCTGCTGGACCGCGGCTGCACGCTGATCGCCACCACGCACCATGGGGAACTCAAGGTGTTCGCCCACAACGACCCTCGGCTGCGTAACGCCTCCGTGGAGTTCGATGTCGAAACGCTCAGCCCAACCTACCACCTGACGGTCGGTCTCCCGGGACAGTCGAACGCCATTGCGATCGCGCGCCGGCTCGGGCTCTCCGAAGAGGTGCTTGCCCGCGCGAGCGAGCAGCTCGCTCCCGAGCACTTCGAACTGGAAACGCTGCTCGCCGAGATACGTGCGGAACGCTCCGCCGCGGCCGACGCCAGGCACCGCGAGGAACTGGCTCGCCGGGAAGCAGAAGAATTGCGCGTCACGCTGGCCGAGCGCCGCGACCGGATCGAACAGGAGCGTGCCGCCATTCTCGGCGATGCCCGCCAGGAGGCCGAAGACACGCTTGCCAGGCTCCGCCGGGAGGTCGAATCGGCAAAGCGGAGAGCCGCAACGCGGGAGTTCGACGTGGCCGCCGCGGCCGAGACCCTGCGCTCCCTGGACAAGGACGTTGAACGGCTGGCTGCTCGCGCCAGGCCCCGCCGCGCCGAACCCACCGCACCGGTGGCCATACGGCGCGAAGTCGAGCCCGGAGATCTCGTCCACGTCCGGGACATCCCCCAGCTGGGCGAAGCCTTGAGCACGGTTGGGGAGGACGGCCGCGTAGAGGTGCAATTCGGTTCGCTCCGGATGAAGGTCTACGTGGACCGGATCGACCGCATCGAGACGCCGACGCCCTCGGGAGAACGCATCAAAGTGCCGATGGGGCCACCGGTCTCGATGGAGCTCGACCTGCGGGGCCAGCGGGCCGAAGCCGCGCTGGAACAGTTCGAGACGTACCTCGACAGCGCATTCCGGGCCGGGCTTCCCTTCGTGCGGATCATCCACGGGAAGGGCACCGGCGCGCTGCGGGCGGCGATTCGTGAGGCGCTGGCGCATCATCCCCTCGTACGGAAGTACGAGTCAGCCGCGGCCAATGAGGGCGGAGAGGGCGTGACCATCGCGCTCCTGGCAGGCTGAGATGCCACGCACTCCTTCCGCGCAGGGCGCCTTCGACCTCGGTGAACCAGCACTCCCTCCGGATGCGCCGCTCGCCGCGCGTATGCGCCCCCGAACCCTGGATGAGTTCGTCGGGCAGGAGGAGGCTGTCGGTCCGGGCTCGATGCTACGTGGCTCGGTCGAGCGCGGGCGGTTGCCTTCAATAATCCTCTGGGGGCCACCGGGTTGTGGGAAGACCACGCTCGCCCGCATTCTGGCCGGGAGTGTCGCGGCCGAATTCGTGGCTCTTTCGGCCGTATCATCAGGGGTGGCCGACCTGCGCAAGGTGATGGCTGACGCCAACGCCAGGCGCGCCGCTGGCCGCCGCACGGTGCTGTTCGTCGACGAGATCCATCGCTTCAACAAGGCCCAGCAGGACGTCATCCTTCCCTACGTCGAGGATGGGACCGTCACCCTCGTCGGGGCCACGACGGAAAACCCTTCGTTCGAGGTCATCGCTCCGTTGCTGAGCCGGTCGCGTGTCGTGCGGTTGAAACAGCTGGGGCCCGACGCCCTCCGGGCCGTCATCGAGCGGGCGTTGGGCGATGAAGCCCGTGGCCTCGGTTCGTTGGGCGTCGATGTCGGGGAGCCCGCGCTCCGGTCGCTGCTGGAAGGCGCCAACGGCGACGCCCGCGCGGCCCTCACGGCGCTGGAGATTGCAGCCGACATCGCGCACGGCGCGGGCCGGCGCGAAATCACTGCGGGCGACATCGGCCAGGCGCTCCAGGATCGCCGGCCTTACTACGACCGGCAGTCGGACTACCACTACGACACGATTTCCGCGTTTATCAAGTCGCTCCGGGGCAGTGAGCCGGACGCGGCCCTGTACTGGCTGGCGCGAATGATTGAGGCGGGCGAAGACCCGCTCTTCATCGTCAGGCGGATGGTGATCCTGGCGGCCGAGGATGTGGGGCTTGCGGACCCACAGGCTCTGCAGGTGGCTGTCGCCTGCCAGCAGGCAGTGCACTTCGTGGGGATGCCGGAAGGCTTCTTTCCCATGGCCGAGGCGTGCCTCTACCTGGCGTTGGCCCCGAAGAGTAACAGCGTCGGGAGCGGCTACGGCCGGGCCATCGAGGACGCCAGGCAAACCGCGCACCTGCCGGTCCCGATGCAACTCCGCAACGCGGTCACCGGGATGATGCGGGAATTTGGGTACGGGGCGGGATACCGGTCCGCGCACGACGAACCGGGTCACGTGGCACGCGGGATGCGCTATTTGCCGGAAGAACTCGGCCAGCCACAGTATTACGTACCGGGCGAACTCGGTTTCGAGGCTGAGGCGGCGAGACGCTGGCTGGAACTTCGAACCGGGGACGCCGACCCACCCTCTCTTTCGGACTAAGCCATGAAGATCGAGTTCCTTTATTCCAAGGCCACGGGCCGCAGCGCACAGGCGGAAGAAGCCCTTCGCCTGGCCCTGGAGGCCACCGACCCCACCATCGAAGTCATCTACACCGAAGTCGACGGCATGGAAGATGCGCGCGACAAGAAGTTCCTCGGCTCGCCCTCCATCCGCGTCAACGGCATCGACGTGGAATATGGCGAGCGTGAGCCAGACGAGTACCAGAGCGGGACCCGTTACTACAACACGCCCGAAGGCTGGAAGCCCTACCCCCACGCGCGGCTCATCGCCAATACCATCCTCGAATTGCAGGCCCGGGAAGGGAAGAAGCAGTAAATCAGCCGCGGTCGGTGAAGGTGACCATGCCCGAAAGGTGACACGTATCGTTGTGACGGGCGACCACGAGGCGGCCAGCGCGGTCACGCACGATTTCGGTGAGGCTGCAGTTCGCTACGTGGAATGCACCGGGCCGGTTCACGTCCATCCCGACCACCAGGTGGCAGAGTGAACTGATGACTCCGCCGTGAGCAACCGCGACCGTCGTGCCGCCTGCTTCCGCAAGGTCGTCCAGCGCCTTGCGCAGGCGCGCAGCGAAATGGTCGCGCCCTTCCTCGCCCGGGAACGCGGGGCGGTTACCCGCTGCCGCGGCCGCGAACACGGCTGGAAACCGCTGACGCAACTCCGCGCCGGTCAGACCACTGGCGTGGCCGATGTCGTATTCCATCAGTTCCGGCATGGGGAGCGGTTCGTGCCCCAGCTGACCGGCGATGATGCCTGCTGTTTCGGCGGCCCTGCGGAGGGGGCTCGTCACAACCCGGTCGGCCTCGAACTCCGCGAGGAACGCGGCGGTGGCGTGCGCCTGGCGCACGCCCGTCGGGCTCAGACCGAAGTCCATCCGGCCCTGGATGACTCCGCTGGCGTTGCCTTCAGATTCCCCATGGCGGATGAGGATGAGACGCACAGCCGCTGCTACTCCGTCAGCCTTCGATACAGGGTGGGCAGGCGGCTCGGCAGCGCCTCGATGTCCGCGACCACCTCGTAGCCCATGTCCTCGCACATCGTCTTGAGGTAGTCGTGCCCGGCCCGGTCGACCGTGAGGGCGAACGGCGTGATGCCATCGCGCTTGGCCTCGTTCAGTGCCTGCTTGGTGTCGTGGATCGCGTATTCCTTCTCAGTCCGGTCGCGCCCATAGCCGTGGTCCTGGGGTCGTCCGTCACTCAGGAGGAACAGGATCTTCACCTTCGCATCGGTCATGTTGAGCTTGTGCGTAGCGTGCCGGATGGCCGGGCCCATGCGAGTCGAGCGAATCGGCGTGATCTTGTCGAGCCGGTTCTTGATGCGCTGGTCCAGGGTCTCGTCGAAGTCCTTGATCACGAAGAACTCGACGTTGTCGCGGCCGTATCCGCTGAACCCGTAAATGCCATACTGGTCGCCGATCGTCTCCAGCGCGGTCATCAGGAGGACCGTCGACTCCTTCTCGAGGTCGATGATGCGCTTGGGCGGGGCGGTCAGCTCCTGGCGGCGTTTCGAAACCCACCAGCTCAGGTACTTGCGCGGGTCGTCGTCGTAGTCATCGTCGTCGTAACGCTTCTCGCGCTTGTTGATCTCCTCGTCGGTGCTCGCCGACATGTCGATGAGGAAGGCGACAGCAACGTCGCGCTCGATCTTGTTGCGGCGCCAATAGATCTTCTCGTTGGGGTTGGCGCCGATGCGCTTCGCGATCATCCACTCGATGGCGGCGTCGAGGTCGAAGTCCTCGCCATCAGGGAGGCGCTTCAGCTTCCGGAACATCTCGGGCTTCATCAGCTCGAACTGCTTCCGGGTCTGAGTTACCAGGCCCGCATGCTCGCGAAGCGCGTTCTCGTAGAAGTTCTCCTCGCCCTCTTCAAGCTTGGACTCCTTCACCGCGCACCAGCGGGGCTTGTAGTCCTGGGCGCGGAAGTCCCATTCGTCGTAGTAGTACACCGTGACGATGGGGGCGAGCGGTTCCTCGCCTTCGCCCACGCCCGTCGAGTTGTCGCTGGTGGGCTGCCCCGCATCGCCTTTTTCGGACGACGGTGTGCCTGCCTCCTTCATGAGGTTCGACATGAACTGGCCGGTCGAAGCGTCGAGGTCGCCCTCGTACATGGCGTCGAGGTCAATCTCGACGCTCTTGGCCAGCAATTCGGCCAGCTGTTCGGGAGTCAGCGGGACAGGGGATTGCTGCCCGGCCTCGCCTCCCTGGGCGTTCTCCTTGAGCTTCATCAGGAGGTCGACGAGCTCAGGCTTGAAGTCGCCCCGGAAATCGATGTCCTGCGGGCTCTCGTAGTCCTGCTCGCCCTCACCGGCCTCCACGCCACCGAGGGTCATCTGGTTCGCCGCGCCGCCCTGTTCGCCGCCGCCCTCCATGGGCATGGCGCGCCCGGCCTCCATGGGCTCAACGGAGTCCCACTGCGCCTCATCGAGCTGCTCGAAGATGTTGGGGATGCTGATTGCGATCTCGTAGAGCGCCAGCGTCGCCTCGGCAGCATCCTCAACGGCGGCACGCTCATCCTGGACCGCGGAAAGCAGCCCCAGAGCACGGCTCATCGGCTCTGCCCGGTCGCGAGGCCAGCGGATGGCTTCGATGCCGTCCAGGCTCGCCCGTACAAGGTTCTCCACGAAGGCGTTGCGCAACGGCATCTGGCGGATATCCGGCCGTTTCGCAAGCTCCTCCTGCTGCATTCCGAGAAGCGGCCGGCGGATGCCGCCATACTCGCGCTTTACGCGTGAATCGATGCGCGAGTCCTCGGAAATCGTGAACAGATCGCTCGCCAGCTGCCGTTCGGGGAAGAGGTCGAAGAACGCCTCCATGTCGGTCGCCGGGTGGCGCTCAGGGTCGGCGAGGCCTGTGCGCCGAAGCGGGAACACGTTTCCTGTCCGGGCAAAGTCGAAGTCGAAGCTCCCGAATTCGATGTGCGCCGCCTGGTGCGTGGCGAACACCTTCAGCGCCGAGAAGTTGCGATCCTTCTCGTGGAACCGCTCCATCACCTCTGGAAGGAAGATCGTGCTGCCATCTGTGCTCGCACGGTGCTCATCCACCCAGCCGATACCTTTTTCCGCCAGCGACTCGGCGGTCTGGATGCTTACGTTCGTGCCAGTGAGCGCCTTGCAGTACAGGCGAAGAATCTCGCCAACGCGCGAGAGCTCAACGCGGGCGGAAAGGTTCTCGAGGATGTCTTCGCCGCGGGTCGACTGGAGGCGGAAGTAGGCCTCGCCACCTTCGTGGCTCGATTGAAGGATGCGCAGCCCGGCGTTCTGCCACGGCTCGAGCTCATCGATGCGGATGCGCTGCAGGACGGTTGGTACGGCCGCGATGAAGTCCATCGCCGCATATGGCGAGTAAGGGGCAAGCTGCTCGCCGAGTTCGATCACGCGGTGGTGGTCGTCCGGCTCGAGCTCGGCGAGTGCAGCCGTGGCGTCCTCGAAGTACTGGAATGCGCTCCGGTTATGACCGCGCGCGACCTGCGCGGCCAGCAGCAGGAAACGTTCGCGGAGGGGTGCATGGACCTTGTGGAGGAGGGGCGCGCCGCGTTCGAAGTACAGGCGCGAGTCGGCCCAGCTTGACTGGGCGAGTTCGACCGCAAAGGCGATGAAAGGGAGCCGGTCGTCCTCGTCCAGCTTCTGCAACACGCCCGGTGCCGTCGCCAGGCAGGCGGCGGCAAGCTCGTAACTGTGCCGGGAGAGTTCGTCGACAAACAGCACAAGCCGGCTCGCCTGGCCGATCCGCAGGACATCGAACACCGTCGGGCCGAGGTCAAAGAACTGGGCAGCGAGTGAGGAACTCTTCCAGTTGCCCTTGTAGAGCCGGCGGCCCAGGTCCGCCCAATGCCGAACGTGGGACGGTCCGACGACGTCCATCGTTGCCGGTGCCGACCGGAGGAACGAGACAGCAAGCGGCGCAGACTCGCTGGCCATCTGGAGCGCTTCGCGCCCGAGCGTCTCGACGGCATCCCAGGTCGCATTCTGGGGGAGCTTTTCGCCCGCCTTGAAGTACTCGACGGCCGCTTCCCAAGAGCGAAGGCTCAGCGCGGTGAGTTCGACACCGGTCTCGGCCCACGTTTGCAGCTGGGATGGCGTGAGCCGCGGGGCGAGTGACCGGAGGGCGGCCTCATAGTGCTGCTCGAGCGGAGCGGGAAAGCCCGAGAGACGTTCGTGATGGCGGGCAAGGAGTTCACCGACAATCGACATAGCGTTTCGCTCGCTTCGTCCTCCCTCGCAGCCTCGCCGCCCGCCGCCGGAAATGCGGTCGCGGGCCGGGCCAGGCCCGGCCGCTCATTGCTCTCCGGAATGCCTCACGAAGTTGCGGGTCGGATCCTTGTAATCGTAGAAGATGACCTCATCCGTTGTCGTGTCCCAGACAGCGCACGAGAGCTGGAAGTCGTTCCGGTGATCGCGCGGGTCGCCCGCGGAACCGGGGTTGATGACGAGCACGCGGCCGAAGCGTTGTGCCATCTTGTAATGGGTGTGGCCCACAATGAGGGTGTCGCAATCGAGTTCAGCCGCGCGGGCCCAGACGGACTCGTGAGGATAGTGGTAGTCCTTCCATGGTTCCCACGGCGAACCGTGCGTCATCACCACCTTCCTTCCATCCACCGTCT
Organism: uncultured Anaerolineaceae bacterium; assembly: GCA_964507025.1. Lineage (GTDB taxonomy): Bacteria > Chloroflexota > Dehalococcoidia > Tepidiformales > Tepidiformaceae > Amarobacter. Next base: position 167,543 of record CAZDOK010000006.1, on the reverse strand, counting down.
CTTCGTGCCGGTAGGGCTGCCGGCGCAACCAGTCAACCAGGTCCTGGTCGACCTTTGGCGAGGAAAGGGCGCGCGTGCCATCGGGACCGAGGATGGTCTCTTCGTGGTTCCCCAGGATGACTCGCGCTCCAAGTTCGCGGAGGCGTCCGACAACGTCGTTCGACCAGCGGAACTGAAACACGCTGTCCCCGGCGCACCAGAGCTGGTCGATCTCGCCCATCCGTTCCAAGGCCTCTTCGAGGCCCTGGATGTTGCAGTGGATGTCGGAGACGATGCCAAGCCGCACTGCTATTCGAATATCGAGGTGACAACCTCTTCGATGCTGCGCTGCACCTCGGCGTCGTCGGTGAGCGCCCAGGTAATGGCGACCTGGCAGGCGCGGCGGGCAGGCACGCCGTTGGCGATCAGTTTGCCGGCGTAGACCAGGAGGCGGGTGCTGACCCCCTCGCCCAGGCCGTGTTCCTTGAGGTTTCGGACCTTTTCTCCGAGGCGCGCGAGGTCGAGCGCTGCCTCGCGGCTGCAGGCGGCCTCGTGGGTGATGATTTCGGCCTCCTGCTCTCTGGGCGGGTAATCGAACTCGATGGCGATGAACCGCTGGCGCGTCGAGTGCTTCAAGTCCTTCAGTGCGCTCTGGTAGCCCGGGTTGTACGAGATCACCAGCAGAAAGCCGTCGGCGGCCTCGATCACCTGGCCGAGCTTCTCGATCGGCAGCAGGCGGCGGTAGTCGGTGAGCGGGTGGATGAGAACAGTGGTGTCCTTGCGCGCTTCCACCACCTCGTCGAGGTAGCAGATTGCGCCAACCTTCACCGCACGGGTAAGCGGGCCATCGACCCAGCGCGTCCCGTCGGTATCGAGCAGATACCGGCCCACCAGGTCGCTGGCGGTCAGGTCTTCGTGGCAGGCTACGGTGATGAGGGGCATGCGATGCTCGGCCTCTTTGCCAGTCCGGGTCGAGACTTTCATCATCGGCCGGCCGAGCTTGTAGGCCATGTACTCAACGAAGCGCGTCTTCCCCGCTCCGGTTGGTCCCTTCAGCAGCACCGGGATCCGCTGCGCGTATGCTGTCTCGAAGAGCTGGATCTCGTCGCCAATGGGGAGGTAGTAGGGCTCATCGTGGACCGCGTACTCCTCGACGGCGTAAACGGTTGAGTTGCCCAGGTCGGTCTCTGTGGTCAAGTTCTGCTACCTCCCGGCTGCGCTCTGCAGCCGCCCCTGAAGTTGATTCCAGGCTTCCTGGATGCGCGTCTCCAGCGCGTCCAGAGAGCTATTGTTTTCGATGACGACGTCAGCTCGAGCCGTGCGCTCGGCGTTGGAGAGTTGGGAGTTGATCCGCGCGCGGGCTGCCTCGGGGTCGAGGCCATTCCGCGAACCGAGACGCTCGACCGCGAGATCCGGTTCGACCACGACGACCCAGACTTCATCGACCAGGTCTTCCCACCCTGCTTCGAACAGGACAGCGGCTTCAAGCACAGCAACCGTGTTGCCCGCAGCCTCGTACTCGGCGAGCGCCTCGCTCGCCAGCTTGCGGATACCGGGCCACACGATGTCGGTGAGGCGCTTCAGCTCGTCTGGCTTACCGAAGACCTTGCCCCCCAGCACCTTGCGGTCGATGGTGCCGTCGGGCGCGACCAACTCGGGCCCGAACGCCTTGACGACTGCTTCAAACGTCTCGGTGCCGGGGTCGTACGTCCGGTGACCGAGGATGTCGGCATCAATGACCGGGACACCGCGGTCGTGGAAGAACCGGGTCACGGTGGATTTTCCGCTGGCGATACCACCCGTCAGCCCAATGACATGCACGCGAGACTCCGGAACGTTCGTTTGTGGAACATTAAGTGTATCCCCGGGCGCGGAAGGGCGGCAAACGAACGCCATTCAGCTGCCGCGTTCATCGCTGTGGTGCCCCAACAATGCGCACCCGCGAGCGGGGCGCTGGGCGTTCGCACTTCGAACAGTGGTACACCACGCTCACCCCATGCCCACACTCGTTGTCGACCAGCGACAGGTCGCTCTCCGCGAACTCCTCGCCCCAGGTGGCAAGCGCACCAACCACCACGCCAAGCTGGTGCCCCTTCCGGGTCAGGACGTACTCGGAGCGGGGTGGATGGTCGCTGTACGGCCTGCGCACAACCACGCCGGAACCCTCGAGGGCCTTGAGCCGGTCCGAGAGGATGGCCGGCGGAATGCCTTCGACCGAGCTCCGCAGCTCGGAGAACCGGCGGCGGCCCCGGAGCAGGTCACGAACAACCAGGAGGGTCCACCTGTCTCCCACGAGATCGAGGGTAGCGGCTACCGGGCAACGGACACTGCGCTGGATCATTTGAAACCTCCAGATGGGTTGCGATATGCTACCCGCGCGAGGGGTCTAGTTCAACTTTTGAACTGAGTACGTAATGCGAATCGACTCCGCGCCGCAGGAGGCCGGAATGCTCGACAGCACCCGCCATACCCTCGACCTCGCCCTTTCGGGTGCGCGGCCCGCCCACGCAGCCGCTCTTTCCCTCGCCGGGGAAACGGACCTTGCGCCCCTCCTTGCCGGGGCGGCAACCCTCCGCGACCGCGCCCATCGCAACGTCATTTCCTACTCGCGGAAGGTGTTCATCCCGCTGACGCATCTCTGCCGCGATGTATGCCACTACTGCACCTTCGCAAAGCCGCCGCTCCCGGGACAGCGAGCCTACATGACACCGGAAGAAGTCCTGGAGATCGCTCGCGCAGGGGCTGCGGCGGGCTGTAAGGAAGCGCTCTTCACCCTCGGCGACAAGCCAGAACTGCGCTACAAAGTCGCCCGGCGTGAACTGGACGAGATGGGGTATGCCTCGACCATCGCCTATCTGACGGCGATGGCAGAGCTCGTGCACCGGGAGACCGGACTGCTTCCCCACGCCAACCCGGGAGTGATGACCCGTGACGAGATCGCCGCTCTGCGCGAGGTGACGATCTCCCAGGGGATCATGCTCGAGAACGTCTCCGGGCGGCTCAGCCAGAAGGGACAGGTTCACTACGGATCGCCCGACAAACATCCCGCGCCCCGACTCCAGACGATCCGGGACGCGGGGGAGCTCCAGGTACCGTTCACCTCGGGGGTACTCATCGGCATCGGCGAAACGCGCATGGAACGCATCGAATCGTTCCTGGCGCTCCGCGACCTGCACGATCAGTACGGGCACATCCAGGAAATCATCGTCCAGAACTTCCGCGCCAAGCCCGACACGAAGATGGCGAACGCGCCAGAACCGGACCTCGACGACCTGCTCTGGACCATCGCGGTCGCGCGCATCGTGTTCGGACCGGAAATGAATATCCAGGCGCCACCCAATCTGAGTTATGACGAGTATCCTGCGCTGGTCGCCGCCGGGCTCAACGACTGGGGCGGCGTCTCGCCGGTCACGCCCGACCACGTGAACCCGGAAGCGCCGTGGCCGCACCTCGAGGCGCTCAGCGAACGGACCGCGGGATGCGGGAAGGTGCTGACCGAGCGCCTCGCGGTTTACCCGCGGTATGCCCTCGATAGTAGCCGCTGGCAGACACCGGCGATGGCCACGGCCGTAATCCGCGCGATCGATGGTGATGGCTTCGCCCGGGCGGACGCATGGTCGCCGGGCGATGCGGCCACGCCACCGCCGGCGCTCGATGTCCCGAAGAAGCTCAACCCAGGCCGCGCGGGCGATACCTCCACGCCCGAGATCCGCGAAATCCTGGCGCGCTCGGAGTCGGGCGCTGAGCTGACCACCGACGATATCGTTCGCCTCTTCCAGGCGCGTGGCGACGACTACCACCTCGTGTGCGATGCCGCGGACCGCTTGCGCAAGCGCCTGAACGGCGACACCGTCTCCTACGTCGTGAACCGCAACATCAACTACACGAACATCTGCTACTTCCGCTGCCAGTTCTGCGCCTTTGCGAAAGGCAAGATGAGCGAAAGCCTGCGCGGCACACCCTACGACCTTGGCCTCGACGAGGTCGTGCGTCGCTCCGTCGAAGCGTGGGAACGCGGAGCCACCGAGGTATGCATGCAGGGTGGGATCCACCCGGAATACACGGGTGCGACGTACCTCAACATCCTGCGGGCGGTGAAGGCAGCCCTGCCCGAGATGCACATCCACGCCTTCTCCCCGCTGGAGGTGAGCCAGGGTGCCGAGACTCTCGGGATTACCGTGCCGGAGTTCCTCCGGCAGCTGAAGGAGGCCGGGCTGGGAACCCTCCCGGGCACCGCCGCGGAGGTGCTGGATGATGAGGTGCGCGTGACCCTGTGCCCCGACAAGCTGACCACACAGGAGTGGTTGGACGTGGTCGAGGCGGCGCACCGGTCCGGGTTCCGGACGACCTCCACCATCATGTATGGCCACATCGACGAGCCAATTAACTGGGCCCGCCACCTGGTGGCGTTGCGCGACCTCCAGAAGCGCACTGGCGGTATCACCGAATTCGTGCCGCTGCCGTTTGTCCACATGGAAGCGCCGATCTATCTCAAGGGAAAGGCGCGTCGCGGCCCAGCATTCCGCGAGGCGGTATTGATGCACGCCGTCGCCCGGCTGGCGCTCCACCCGCACATCACCAACATCCAGGTTTCGTGGGTGAAGATGGGCGTCGAAGGCGTGAAAGCCTGCCTCAACGCCGGTGTGAACGATATGGGCGGCACATTGATGAACGAGAGCATATCCCGTGCCGCTGGCGCGGCCTTTGGGCAAGAACTCCCGCCCGAGGAGATGGAACGCACCATCCGCGCGATGGGCCGCATACCCCGGCAACGCACCACCACCTACGGAGCCGTGCCCGAAGAGCGACTCATCGCATCGTTCGATGCGGCCCCACTAAGTCCGATTGTGTTGACCCCGGCCCGGAAGTACGAACGGAAAAGACAGGAAGTTCCCGCGTAACGCGCTGACGTACCACCCCGGAAAGGTGTAAGCTTCCGCGACTCGATGGAGCGGAGGCCGACAGCGCCGTGAACGGTAACGGTCAGTCGCCACACCCCCGGCTTATCAACCTGGTCCTCGCCCAGGGTATCTCCGCGAGCGGCGACGCCTTCCTCCTCACGGCGGCGTCGATCGCAGTCTTCCGCGAAACAGACTCCACCACCGCGGTCAGCCTCCTGCTTGGGCTGGCGGCGCTCCCAACGGTTGTGCTCAGCCCGCTGGCGGGGACGCTCGCCGATTGGTATCCGCGCCGGCGAATCATGATCGGCGTCGATGTCGTGAGCGCAGCGGCCTGCCTCGCGACCCTGTTGGCGGTTGCGGTTCTGCCACTGGCTGTCGCCGTGTTCCTGGCTGTGGGGGTGGTCTACGGCCTCTCCACGTTCTACCGGCCCGCCGCGCAGGCGTTGCTGCCGGTGCTCGCCGGCGAACGGCAGCTCGGACGAGCGAACAGCGGGCTGCGACTCGCAACCAGCCTTGCGAACATCGCGGGCCCGGCTGCAGCGGGTCTCCTGGTCGATCGCGGCGGCTTCGAACTGGTCCTCGCGGTCGATGCCGCGACGTTTGCGGTGTCCGCCCTGCTGGTGGTCGCGATCAAGGCCATCCCGGCCCAGCCCGCCCCCGCGAACAGGCGCTCGGTCTTCACCGACGCCATCGAAGGACTGAACTACGCACGCCGCGAGCGGAACATCCGGATCGTCATCGCCGCAATCGGCGTCACCCTACTGGTCGGAACCGTGGTCAACGCCGGGACGCTCCCGCTTGTCTCACGTGTCCTCGACCTGCCTGAGTCACGTTATGGCGCCCTGCTCGCGATCGAAGGGGCAGGCGCGATGGCTCTCGCAGTGGTCTTCCTCTACCTGGGGCCGAAGATCCGCCTCCTCAGCACGGGAGCGGGTGCCCTCGTGCTTGTGGGCGGTTCGACCGTGGCGCTGGGAGCCGCGCCGAACTTCCTGGCAGCGGCGGCAGCCATCGCCGCCCAGGGAATGAGCGTCGTGGCCCTCCAGGTGGCCTTCGCCAGCTACCTCCAGCAGCAGGCAGTCGATGCATTCCGCGGGCGGGTGATGGCACTCACCTCAATGGTCGCATCGCTGGCCAGCATCTCCGGCTTCGCTGTGGCCGGCCCCCTCGTCGATTCCATTGGCGTTCGGCTTGCCTTCGCCCTGGCCGGAGCGCTCATCTGTGCGGTTGCCGTACCCGTCATCTCGATCGCCTGGAGCGCCTCGCGCGGCGTCGAGCCGGAGCGCGAACGCGCATCCTGACAGCAAGAGTGTGCTCCGGTAGATTCAGGCGTACTCACCGCGGGGGGAGCCGATGGACGCACTTGAGGGGCTCACGATACTGGACTTCACCAGTCATCTCGCGGGCCCGTACTGCACAAAGCTGCTCGCCGATCTGGGGGCGCGCGTCATCAAGGTAGAAAGACCAGGGGGCGACCCCCTCCGGGCGATGCCTCCGTTCCTGGCCGATGAACCCGGTGCCGACCGGGGAGCAACCTGGCACTACCTGAACACGAACAAAGAGTCGGTCGTGGTCGACTTGCGACGCCCCGAGTCGCGGGATGTGGTGCGCCGCCTGATGGTGACGGCACAGCTCGCGGTTACGTCGAGTTCTCCCGCGGTGGAACGCCAACTCGGCATCGACTACTCCACGCTGTCCAGCTACACAGACATCCCCGTGGTTTCGATCACCAACTTCGGTCATGACGGCCCCTACCGGGACTACCGGCTTTCCGACACGGTCCTGTATGCCATGGGTGCGGAGATGTTCAGCCACGGCCTGGCACACCGCGAACCGCTGAAGCTCGGTGGCACGGCCGCCGTGCTCCAGGGAGGCGCGATGGCCGCGGTGGCCGCGATGGGTGCGGTCACCGCTTACGAGGTCCACGGCGTCGGGCAGCTGGTCGATGTGCCGCTCTTCACCGTGCAGGTCAGCAACATCGACCGGCGCAGCTCCAGCATCCTCGCCTACCGCTTCAGCGGCCGTGTGCAACAGCGCCCGCAGGGGGTCGGGGGCCTCGTCGGGGGTGTCTACCCGGTCGCCGATGGCTATGTCGAGGTGACCGCGACGGCAGGCAACTACTGGCGCAGGTTGGTGGAAATGGTCGGCGACGACACGCTTCGCGACCCGAAGTGGGAGAACCCGATGACGGCGATGGATCCGGCCGCCAAAGAGGTTGTGGACGGCGTGGTCTATCCCTGGATGCTTTCCCGCTCGCGAGCGGAGGTGTGGGAGGCAGCCCGGCAGGCGCACGCAATGGTCGCCCCGATCTACGACGGCCGGGACCTCTTTGAAGACGCGAACTTCCGTGAACGGGGACTGTGGACGGAGGTGGAGCATCCGGCCATCGGCCGCCAGCCGATGCTGGGCCGGCCGTACATCCTCGAGAAGACCCCGTGGCGAATCCGCTCGGCCGCGCCATCACTCGGGCAGCACACGAACCAGGTATTGCAAGAGGCGGGATTCGCGCCGGTCGATATCGAACAGCTTCGTTCACGGGGGGTGGTAGCGTGACGGGATTCCTGCCGCTTGAGGGCATCCGCATCTGCGATTTCACCGCCGTTTGGGCGGGCCAGACCGCCACAATGTACCTGGCCGACATGGGCGCGGAGTGCATCAAGGTCGAAAACCCGTTCATCTGGAACCCAATGACGCGGGCGGCCTCGCCACGGATCAATGCAATGACCGCGGCGATCCTTCCACCGTGGATCGCGGGCCACCCACCCGAGCCTGGACCGCGACCATGGAACAACAGTCCCGCCTTCATCCAGGTGCTGCGCAACAAGAAGTCGTTCACGGTCGACAGCCGCCGGCCGGAAGGACTCGAAATCGTGAAGCAGATCATCCGCACGAGCGACGTGCTCGCAGAAAACCTCGCGCTCGGGACGCTGGAGAAGCTCGGGCTGGACGACGATGCGATCCGCGCCGTTCGCCCGGACATCATCATCCTCCACATGCCGGCGTTCGGCCGGACGGGCGCATACATCGAGGGACGCGGCTATGGCGCCCATATCGATAGTGTCGCGGGTTCAACCATGCTCCGCGGCTACCGCGACAGTTCGCCGTCGGACAACCAGGGTATCTTCGCCGGTGACTTCTGGGGCGGGATGCACGGGGCCGTAGCGCTGATGGCTGCGCTCCGCCACCGGCGGCGCACCGGCGAAGGGCAGACCATCGAGATGGCACAGGTCGAATCCTCCGCGCACATGTTCCCCCAGGCCGCGCTCGATGCCGCATGGAACGGGCGGCCGCACCGTTCGATCGGAAACCGGAGCATCGAAGGCTTCGTGCCAAACGGGGTGTTTCCAACGGCAGGAGAGGATCGCTGGATCGCGATCAGTTGCCGGTCAGATGGCGAGTGGCGCGCCCTTGCCAGCTGCATGGGAAGCCCGGAATGGGCCACTGGTGTCAATCTGGAAAACGCGCCAGGCCGGGCTGAACGGGAAGGCGAGATCGAGGAACGTCTCGCCGCCTGGACGGCCATGCATGACCGAGACAAGCTGTTCCACACGCTCCAGGCCGCCGGCGTGACGGCTGGCCCGGTGCTTCACGCCGGAGAGGCGGCCGAAGACCCCCACCTCGCGGCGACCGGCACGTGGACCCGGCTCCCCGCGACCGCTGACTACCCCGAGGTGGACTGGCTCAGGCCGGCCTACCGGTTCTCGAAGTCCGATGTGGACGTGCGTACCCCGCCGTGCCTGTTCGGCGAACACAACGACTACGTCTACCGTGAGGTCCTGGGGATGAACGACGCCGAGATTGAGCGCCTGCGCGCGGCGGGACATGTGGCGGATACCTTCGCACCGGAAGCGCTCGCCAACGGCTGAGTGGCAGCGCTCCGAAGCCAAGCGAAATGGAGTTCGGGGCTTTTCCTCGAACGCGGTTCACGTACTATGTGGCCATGGACCCGCTCATACAGTACGCGATGACCCGGGACGGGCTCAGCATCGCCTGCGCGAGCGTCGGTAGCGGTCCACCGTTGCTAATCCTGCCCATCCTGCCGCTCAGTCACCTGCAGGTCGAGTGGCAGATGCCGGGCATGCGGGAGTTCCTCGAATCTCTCGCAAGCCACCACACCGTGATCCGCTTCGATGCGCGAGGCCTGGGGCTCTCCGACCGCAACCCCGCCGATCGTTCCCTCGATGCGCACCTGCTGGATATCGACGCGGTCGTCGAGAAGCTCCGACTGGAGCGCTTTGCCGTGTTCGCCGCCAGCTACTCCGGCCCGATGGGCATTCGCTACACGGCACGCCACCCCGATCGGGTCACGCGTCTCGTGCTCTGGTGCACGCACGCCTTCCATGGTGAGGTGGTCGAACGGCTCCCGGAAATGGCGAACCAGCAACGGGTGGCAGTGAATCAGCTGGCCGGCGTCGACCGCGACCTGTTCATTCGGACCTACCTCCACCGGGCGGTGGGCTGGACTGAGGGCGAACTCGCGAACCAGTTCGTTGAAGTGGCCAACAAGAGCATCGACCCGGAAGCGTTCTTTGAAAACCTTGCCGGGCATGCCGCGTTCGATGCGAGAGAGGACTTGCCGAACGTTCGCGTGCCAACGCTCATCCTCCACCGGCCGGCATTTGTCGGCTCGCACCTGGATGTGGCGAAGGGACTCGCCTCGCGCATGCCAGATGCGCGCCTCGTCGTCGTGGAGGGTGAATCCGTGGTGCCCTTCATCGGTAACACGGCCCGGGTACTGGGAGCCATCGAAAGCTTCCTCGATGAAGACACCACCGCCTCGGCACCGGTCGCACCCGGCGATACGGCACTGCGCATCATTCTCTACACTGACATCGAGGCGCACTCAGCGATGATGCACGCGTTGGGCGATGCTCGCGGCCGGGATGTCCTGCGCGAACACGAGCGCATCACCCGTGCCAACCTTCGGGAGTTCGCCGGGACCGAGATGAAAGCGACCGGCGATGGGTTCATCGCTTCGTTCACCTCGGCGCAAGCGGCCCTCCGGTGTGCCATCGCGCTGCAGCGCCAGTTCCATGCGGCTCCTCCGATCCACGGCCACGCTCTCCGGGTCCGGGTGGGCTTGAACGCTGGCGAACCGATCTCGGAAGGCGACGAACTCTTCGGAGAATCCGTGAACGCCGCCGAGCGCATCGCGGGCGTGGCGAACGGTGGCGAAATCCTGGTTTCGCAGGTGGTCAGGGAGCTGGTGGCAGGCAAGGGGTTCCGGTTCACGGAGCATCCCGTCGAGAACTGGACCGCGGAAGACGAGGCGCCGCGCCTGTACCAGGTGCACTGGCAGGACGCGGTGCCAGCCTGATGCCCTGAGCGGCTGGTGTCTGCCATGAACCGGATTGGTACCCCCGGCAGGAATCGAACCTGCGCACATGGTTTAGGAAACCACTGCTCTATCCGCTGAGCTACGGGGGCACGGAGTCCCTGCTATCCCTAATCCAGGTTCAGCAATGATGTGTCTCGACGCCGGTTCGGCTGGCAGGCCACAGCGTTGTTCGAGCAGGGCACCGAGGGGGAGTTCCCCACGGCGAACCGGCCCCCAACCCCGAAATCTCCGCTTCGCGACACGTGCAGAGTGTACCAGAACCTCTTCGAAGACCATCTCTTACTGCCGGATTCAGCACGGTGAGCCTTGCGCGTTTGCGGCCTTCTCGCTCAACCGGAGGCGCGCCGTGCAGCCTGCACCAATCCCTCGGCAACGCCGGGGTGCCATGCCACCATCGCCGCCAGGTCATACACGGTTACCTCAGCCTGCATGAGTGCGGCCGCAACGGCGATGATCTCCGCAGCCTCGGGCCCAACCGCATGGACCCCAAGGATCTCGCCGACGTCGCCATCCGCAATGACCTTTACCAGGCCGGTGCGCGCGCCAAGCGTGAGCGCCCGTGCGTTGAACGACAGGTCGTAGGCACCAGACCGAACAGTGCGGCCGGCAGCCCGCGCTGCTTCTTCGGTCGTCCCCACCCATGCGATGCCCTGCACGCCGTGGAGCAGTCGAGGAACCGCTGCGAGCCGCGTAACGGCGCTGCCACCTGTGGCATTTGCCGCGGCTACCTCGCCCATGTGCGAAGCCACGCTCGAAAGCATGGGCCCTCCGGTCACGTCGCCCGCCGCGAAGATGCCGGGAACCTGGGTCGCGCAGTCGCGTCCAACGTGAATGGAGTCTTCGTCCGCTATGCCGGCGGCGGCCAGCCCAAGACCACCGGTGAACGGCTTCCGATTGTCGACCGCTGCGACCAGTTCAACCGCCACCGTGGTCGAGCCATCGGGCGTCTCAATCGACACACCATCCCTTGAGCCCGCCGCCACATGGGCGCTTTCGAACACGCGAATGCCCAGGTCCGTCAGACTCGCCCTGACGGCGGTGGCGACACCATTGTCCAGGTGCGGCACCAGGCTGGGCCGGGCGGTCACGACGCTGACCTCGGTTCCCGCTATGGCCAGGAGTTCCGCGTATTCGATGCCGAACGGGACATCGCCAGGCCCGTCGACGAGCACCACGGCGGAACGGGGCAGCTCGGGCAGAGACTGGACTACATCGGCCGTGACCACTCGATCAGTCGGAAAGCCCGGAATGGCCGGCGGCCCCCACCGCGTGCCTGTCGCGATGATGAACGCCTCGGCATCGAGGGGAGTCACCCCCTCAGCGCCATGCACCGAGAGCACCCGGGGCGACTGAAACGACGCATGGCCGGCGATGAACTGCACGCGCGCCATGCGCAGTGCGTTCCGAATTCCATCGGAGAGTTGCCGGACGAGCGCATCCTTGCGGGCAACGGCACGGGCGAAGCTGAACTGCTCCCCGGCGTCGAAGATGCCCATCACGCTGAGTTCGCGTGCCTCGACATGCCGAAGTGCCGGCTCCACGAGCAGATTCGTCGGGATGCACGCGTGATGTACGCAGGCGCCCCCCGGCTTTTCTGCCTCGATGAGCGCCACGGACGCGCCCAGTTCAGCTGCTTTCAGCGCGGCCGCGTAACCGCCAGGCCCTCCCCCGATCACGACCACGTCGAAGTCGGCCATCAGACGAGCAGCCTGTACGGGGACTCGAGGAGCTCGCGCACTGTATTGAGGAACGCCGCGCCCGGTGCCCCATCCACCGCCCGGTGGTCGATCGTGAGGCTGACCGTCATCTGCTGCTGCCGCACGGGACGGTCGCCTTCCCAGGCGACGCCGTCGCGGATACGGCCAACGCCCAGGATGGCGACATTGGGAGGGTTGATGACCGGCGTGAAGAAGTCGATTCCGGCCATCCCCAGCGCGGTGACCGAGAACGTGCCTCCCACCATGTCGTCGAGCCCGAGTGTGCCGTTTCGCGCCGCCTCGGCGAGTCGCGACGAGGTCACTGAAAGCTCCTTCAGGGCCACACGGTCGGCATCACGAATCACCGGCACGAGCAGCCCGTCGTCAACAGCGACCGCCATCCCCACGTTAATCTGCCCGTGCAATTCGATTTCGGCGTCGTGCATGGTCGCGTTGAGGCGAGGATGACGAACCAGCGCCCGGGCGACTGCCTTTATCACCAGGTCGGTATAGGAGGGGCGAATCCCCTCGGGCTCCCATTCGGCGACAAGCGCCGCCCGGAGCTTCACTGCTTCGTCCATGACCACTTCCATGGACATGGTCAGCTGAGCCATATCGCGGAGGCTGGCGTGCATGCGCTCGGCAATGACCTTACGAATGCCCCGGATGGGGATCAGTTGCGCACCGGGGGCATCGCCTGGAGCCGGCAAAGTCGAAACCGCCGGCTCGTTCCGGGGCGGGCCCATGCCCGTAAACCCCTCAACATCCTCCCGGGTGATACGACCGTTTGGGCCGGTACCGGTCACCAACCGCAGGTCGATGCCGCGCTGCTCGGCCATCCGGCGGGCGAGCGGTGATGCTGCGACTTCGGACCGGGCGGCAGCTGACGCCGCCTTCGGCGCCATCCGGGTCGCCAGGAATGCCCGAACGTCACCCTCGGTGACGCGGCCGCCTGGACCCGTACCGGCAATGGAGGACAGCGGCACTCCCGCTTCCGCGGCGAGGCGCCGAGCGATCGGTGAGCTGGGGACCTGCTCCCCGTCCGGCACGCGACCGGTGCGCTCCGCTTCGCTACCTCCGACATTGGAGGCGACCGCCGGCAGGCCGGGGGAGAGTCCCGGCGGCGGGGCCTCACCCGGCGCAAGGATGTAGGCGATCAGTGCGCCGGGCACAAGGGACGTCCCCTCGGGCGCCACGTGACGGACAATGCCGGATGCCTCGGCCTCGACTTCCAGCTCGATCTTCTCGGTCTCCATGCGATAGAGCAGTTGCCCCCGCTCTACGGTCCCGCCGTCGGGCACGTACCACTCGGCCACCGAACCTTCGGTCATCGTCATGCCGGCTTTTACCAGCAGTACCTCAGTCGCCATCCGTAACCTCACCGGCTGTTCTCATGAGCCCGCGCTCCGCCGCCAGCATCATCACCGCATGTACATCAACAACACGGGGACCATCTCGTACCACAGAGAATGTCAGTCGTGCTCCAGGGGGAACCCGCTTCTCACGCTCGCCATCCAGCGCCACAACGCCCGGGCCTTCGACTTCAACCGGTTCGGCCAGCTCGAGCCGCCGCCATTGGCGGATGGGGACGCGCGCATGCAGGCCGGGCGCAATCGGCGCGAGAACCAATTCGCCGCCACTACCCACCTGCACCAGCAGTCCCACATCATCGTTGTCGGCAACCGGGCACAGAAGACCGCCTATCGCGGACATGCCAACGGCTGCCGGGTCGGCACGTGCCAGCACCAGCGTCTTCAATCGGGCGGGGCTCCACACGGCCCTCGCGCCAACGAACGCCCCGTCGAGCAGGACCGCGTCAACCAGCGCAAGGTCATCCGGCTCGCCGTCGAGGCTCACCAGCACCACTTTCGCCTGGCGGCTCACTTCGCCCGGTAGCACCGCTCCCGAAGCTACCAGCCCCGCCGCCGTGCCCGCCACCGTACCTTCGACCATGCGGGGGAACACGTTGTTCGTGCCTGTCGAAATCGGTACCAACGGCGCATCGCGCCAGCCGAGTGTAAACGCGCGGTTCGTGCCGTCGCCGCCGAGGGTGACAACACAGCCCACCCCAAGATGCCGCATCTGCTCCGCTGCCCGGGTCGTGTCGAGCGCGCTATCCGTAGTGGGTGATTCGAGCGGTTCGAAACACGCCTCATCCCGCAGGTCTTCCACGGCCGCCCGGACGATACCGTGAACATCGGGCATGTACACAAACCGGTCGATGCCCACGGCCATCGCGCCGAGCACCGCACGGCGGGCGATGCTCTGTTTCTCACGATTGTCGAAGACCGAAGCGCTGGCAACGAGCCGCCGGATGTCCTTGCCGGACGCGGGGTTCACGACGAGGCCAACCACGCCCGTCACGAGCTCAGGCCTGCCTCCCGAGGATGCGGCGCACTTCCGCGGCAATTTTCTCGGCACCCGGCATGTACTCGCGTTCGAGCACGGGGCTGAATGGGACCGGTGTGAACGGCGCACCAACGCGCCCCACCGGCGCGTCGAGATAGTCGAACGCTTCCTCCTGGATCTGTGCGGCGATTTCGGCGCCGATGCCACCAAAGCGAACCGCCTCGTGTGCGATCAATGCGCGGTGTGTCTTCTTCACCGACGTGACCACGGTCGCGGTGTCGAACGGCTGGAGCGTCCTGGGGTCGACCACTTCGACGTCGAGGCCGTCGGCGGCCAGCAAGTCCGCCGCCTTCATGCTCTCGCTCACCATCCGCCCGGTGGCAACGATCGTGAAGTTCGTCCCCTCACGGACGACATGAGCCTTCCCCAGCGGGATCTCATAGATCTCCTCGGGCACGTGGGCCTTCATGCCGAGGATAGTCTTGGTGTTCACGACGATGACCGGGTTATCGTCGCGCACGGCCGCAACCATCAGCCCCTTGGCCTCGTAAGGCCCAGACGGCATTACGACCTTGAGCCCCGGGATGTGGCAGAACCACGCCTCGAGGCTCTGGCTGTGCTGCGCCGCCATGCTGGTACCGGCACCTGCCATGGTGTGGATGGTGAGCGGGAGCCGGGCCTTGCCGCCGAACATGTATTTCATCTTGGCGACCTGGTTGACCACCTCATCCATGCACACGCCAAGGAAGTCCATGAACATGATGTCGATGATTGGCCGCAGGCCAGTCGCGGCCCCACCCAGACCCAGGCCCATGATCGCCGATTCGGAAATCGGCGTGTCAACCACTCTCTGGGGCCCGAACTGGTTCAGCAATCCCCGGGTGACGCCAAAGACGCTCCCGTAGAGCGCCACATCTTCGCCGGCGATGAACACGTTGGGGTCTTCGCGCATGAGCTGGGCGAACGCTTCGTTGACCGCCGAGACGTAGGGGATCTCGCGCAAGGCTGCGGGCCCGGTCGCCGTCATGCTCCACCTCCCGCCACCGCGGTGCTGTACACATCTTCGAGCAGGGCCGAGGCATCCGGGAACGGGCTCGCCTCCGCGAAGGCAATGGCTTCCTGGACCTCGCCGAGGACTCCCTCATGCACGGCGGCCGCGGCCTCCGCGCTCAGCACCCCCTCTTCCACAAGCCGGGTCTCGAGCATCCTGATCGGGTCGCGCTCGCGCCATGCGAGCACCTCGCTGTCCTCGCGATAGACGACACCCATCCCGCGAATCCCCACGTGGTCGAAGTACCGGTAGGTCTTGTATTCGAGGAAGGTCGGGCCTTCGCCCCGGCGCGCACGCGCGATCGCCTCGCCTGCGGACTCGAAGACGGCGATGGCGTCCATGCCATCCACCACGACCCCCGGCATGCCATAGCCCGCCGCCCTGTCGGCGATATCGCGCACCGCCTGGTGGCGCTCCTGGCGCGTGAACTCGCCGAAGCCGTTGTTCTCGCAGATGAAGATCACCGGGAGCCGGTACAGGGCGGCCATGTTGGCGGCCTCGTGGAGGGTGCCCTCATTGCTCGCCCCGTCGCCGAAGAAGCAACAGGTCACGTCGTCGGTACCGCGGTACTTGTTCGAGAACGCTGCGCCGATTGCGATCGGTGGCCCGGCGCCCACAATGCCGTTCGCTCCGAGCATGCCCAGGTCGAGGTCCGAGATGTGCATGCTGCCGCCCTTGCCCTTGCAGTACCCGGTGGCGCGACCGTAGAGCTCGGCATACATCTTCCGCAGGTCGCCGCCCTTGGCGACGAGGTGGCCATGTCCGCGGTGCGTGCTCGTAATCTGGTCAGTGTCCCTGAGATGGACCATCACACCGGCCGCGACAGCCTCTTCTCCGACATAGAGGTGGAGCGCGCCGGGGATCTTCCCGGCCTCCATCAACCTACCCGCCTCCTCCTCGAAGATCCGTATCCGCACCATCCGGCGATGAATGTCCAGCAGAACTCCGGCGGTCGCTTCGAGCATACGCGCTCACCTCGAACGGAATGGGCGCAGCATAGCCCGTCGTAGCACGCCCTGCGACGGGCTGCGTGGTCGCCATCGCCGGGCTGCCAGGCGTCACCGTTTGGCAACGCTTCCTTTCCTCCACGACCCGCAATTGCACCCGCAACTCTCCTGGAATGCTCCGAAAACATTGATGATGGCAGAACAGATACCGGTCGACGAAGGTGGCCCGGCCATCATCTGCCGGGTGACCCCCGACGGGTGGGCAATCGCATGTGGGGCGGACGGCTGCGAGACCGTCCTGGCCGACGTGGCCTGGATCGACATCAACTACAACATGGCCACCAACGTCGTCGAGTCACAGGCGAGCGCCCCCGACCTGCTCGACCTTCCAGCGCCCCACCTGCGCCGCTATCGCCTCGGCGTGATGTTCCCATTCGACTGGACGTGGTCTTCGGACCTCAAGATGTGGCAGCTCGAGGGTGCGCGCCCGGCAGACCGGCGGACGATTGCGCGTTCGCTGCGCATCGTCAGAGGGAACTGGAATACCGCTGAACTTGGCCAGCTGGGCGCACCGCCCTTCACCATTCGCTGCTGGGCCTGCGGAACACTGCAGGAGGTCGCGCCGTACCGCCGCAAGGGAACGCCTCCGCTGGCGGCGGTGAGTGATGCGGAGACGGGCCGCGGAGGTCCGGCGGTGTCTCCCGGCAACTCGATTCCGGTGCGAAAGACGCTCTACGGCCCAGTAGTCAGCCACAAACCGGTCAGGCGGTACCGTTAGGCCTGGGTCGCTACTACTCTCCCGAACCGCGCGGGGAGCCGTCAGGCACATCGAGCCTGTCCAGGGCGACGCCGGAGTCGGCCGAGAACACATGGAGGCGGTCGACATCCAGGAGGACCTGCACATGCTGCCCTGCCCGCGCCCCCGATCGCGAGTCGACCCGGGCAAGGAGCCGGTCTTGTCCGCCCACGATGTGCAGAAAGCGCTCGTTTCCCATCATCTCGGTCACATCGACGACCCCATCGATCGGCTGACCGCGGACCTCGGAGCGAATGAATGCCCGGTCGTGGAGGTCCTCGGGCCGAATGCCGCAGGTGACTTTTTCGCCTAGATGGGCCGCGAGGCGCCGACTGCGATCCGCCGGTAGTGTGACGCGAAACCAGCCGAACTCGATGTTCACTGCTTCAGCACCACCCGCTATCCGGCCCTGCAGGAAGTTCATCGAGGGGCTGCCGATGAACCCCGCAACGAACACGTTATCAGGCCGGAAATAGACGTCCTCCGGCGTGCCAACCTGCTGGAGGATGCCATCCTTCAAGACGGCCAGGCGTGTGGCCATGGTCATGGCCTCTATCTGGTCGTGCGTCACATAGATGAATGTCGTCCCCAGGCGCTCGTGGAGCTTGCTCAGT
This sequence comes from uncultured Anaerolineaceae bacterium, assembly GCA_964507025.1. Classification (GTDB taxonomy): domain Bacteria; phylum Chloroflexota; class Dehalococcoidia; order Tepidiformales; family Tepidiformaceae; genus Amarobacter. Next base: position 149,874 of record CAZDOK010000006.1, on the reverse strand, counting down.
TCGGTTCTCGTCTGCACCCGAAGCTTCGCATCCAGGTTCGAAAGCGGCTCATCGAACAGGAACACCTTCGGTTCGCGGACGATGGCCCGCCCCAGGGCGACGCGCTGGCGTTGGCCACCGGACAGCTGCGCGGGTTTGCGCTTCAAGAACTCGGCGATTCCTAACACCTCAGCGGCATTCGACACCCGCCGCTGGATCTCGTCCCGGTGCGCCCCGTGCATCCGCAGCCCGAAAGCCATGTTGTCGAACACCGACATGTGTGGATACAGCGCATAGGACTGGAACACCATGGCGACATCGCGGTCGCGAACCGACAGGTCATTGACCCGCACATCGTCCAGGTACACGTCGCCGGAGGTCACGTTTTCCAGCCCGGCGAGCAGGCGAATCACGGTAGACTTCCCACAGCCGGAGGGCCCGACGAGCACGAGAAACTCCCGGTCGTATACCTCGAGCGTCAGATCGTCGACGGCGACGGTGTTGCCGAACTTCTTGGTCACGTGGTCGAAGAACACCCTCGCCATTGAACACGCCTACCCTTTCAGAGCCCCGGCCATCAGGCCCCGCATGAAGAAGCGGCCGAGCACGACGTAGATGATGAGCGTCGGCAGCGCGGCGATGAGCGCCCCGGCCATCTGCACGTTCCATTCAACGATGTAGCTCCCGGCAAGGTTGTTGAGCGCGACCGTAACCGGCTGGATGTTGGGGTTGCTTGTGACCGTGGCGGCGAACAAGAAGTCGTTCCAGATGGAGGTGAACTGCCAGATGGCCACGACCACGAACCCCGGCAGCGAGAGCGGGAAGATGATCCGGGTGTAGATACCGACGATCGAGGCTCCGTCGATCTTCGCGGCCTCCACCAGCTCAGTCGGCACATTGGCATAGTAGTTCCGAAAGATGAGCGTGGTGATGGGTATCCCGTAGATCACGTGGGTTACGACCAGGCCCCAGAGGCTTCCGTAGAGGTGGAAGCGCTGCAGCGTCTCGACCAGGGGCACAAGCACGCTCTGATACGGGATGAACATGCCGAAGAGAAGGAAGAAGAACAGGGCATCGGACCCCGGAAAACGCCACTTGGTCAGCACGTATCCATTGATTGAACCGAGGAGACAGGAGATGAGCGTGGCCGGAATCACCATTCGGAAGCTGTTCGCAAGGTTGCTGTCCAGTGCCTCGAACGCATCCCGGAACGAATCGAACTGGAGCGTGGAGGGCGGATCCCACATCTGCTCGAGCCCGACTTCCTGGAAGCTCTTCAGCCCGGTCACAACCAGCACGTAGACGGGCATCAGATACAACAGCGCGAAGAACACGAGAACCGCGTAGATGGCGATGCGCGACCATCGGACCCGGAACCTGCGCGGACTTGCGGCCGCCGTGGTGGTCAAACCCTGGCCTCCCTTCGCAGACTCCATGCCAGGTACGGCACAACGAGCAGGCTAACGCTCGCCAGCATCACAATCGAGATTGCCGCTCCACGGGCGAAATGATTGCCCTGGAAGGTGGTCTCGAACATAAACAGGGCAGGGACGTCGGTCGCGAAACCGGGCCCGCGCTGGGTCATCGAAATCACGAGGTCGAAAATCTTGAGAGATTGGTGCCCGAGGATGATCATCGCGCTCAGGGTCACTGGCCGGAGGAGCGGCAACGAGATATGCCGGAGGACCTGCAGTTCGCTTGCCCCGTCCACCCGGGCTGCCTCCTTCATCTCATCCGGGATGGCGCGCAGCCCGGCGAGGTACAGCACCATTACAAACCCCGAGGCCTGCCAGGTTGCCGCGATCACGAGCGAGAACATCGCCAGGGGAATGCCGAAGTTCGGGTCGGCCATGAAACCGAGGCCAACGGCATCGAGGAACTCCCCCAGCCGTGAGGTCGGGTGGATGTATGCGACGGTGGGGTCCGTGTACCACTCGTACTTCAGCGACTCCAGGCCCGCCTTCTCGGCGAGGAGGTTCACGCCGGCCCGCGGAGCCAGCAGCCAGCGCCACGCGACCCCGGTGACCACAAACGACACCGCCATCGGGAAGAGGTAGATGCTCCGGAAAAGCCCTTCGCCTCTGATGTGCCGATCCACAAGGGCCGCCAGGACGAACCCGATGCCCAGGCAGGACCCAATGAAGAACACCGTGAAGACCACGGTGTTCCGAATATCGATCTGGAAGCGAAAGTGGCCGAAGAGCTCTCGAAAGTTGTCCAGGCCCACAAACGTGTAGTCGGGCCGCACGGAGTCCCACGCGCTCATAGAGACCACGGCGCTCCAGCCGATGAACCCGTAGACGAACACCATGACGGCCACGACCGATGGGAGGATGAAGACGAGGGCCACCACACGCTCATTGGTGGCCCGCCGCCAGGCTCGCCGCAGGGGGGAACGACGAGATACCAGCGAATCGCTGGATTCCACCGATACCTCGTTCATCATGTCACCTGCCTCGGTTGAGCCAGCTACTTGCAGACGTCCGCGTTCTTGCAGGCGTCAGCCAGTCGGGACTGGAACGAACCGACGTTCCGGTCGGTGATGAAGACTGTTGCCGCGTCGTTGATCTCCTCTACCCAGCCCTGGGAGGCCGCGGCACCATGCGCGAGGCTCGGCACAATCGTGTCCTTCTTCCAGTCCTCCATGGCCGACTGGAGGTAAGCGTCGAACTTCGAGGCGTCGCAGTCGTCGCGGGCGCAAATCGAACCCTTGAGGGTGTTGAAGGCTTCTTGGCCTTCCTTGCTGCCGACGACCTTCAGCCAGCATTCAACTGCCTTGGGATTCGGCGCGTCCTTGGGCAGGCCAAATGTATCGGAAAGAGCGTCGAACATACCTGACGTCCCGGGTGCGGGGGCCCACCCCGAGTCCTTGAAGCCCTTTGCGTTGTTGTCCGCATCCACCCAGTCGCCCATGACCGTCATGGCGGCCTTGCCGCTGATCACGAGGTCGTTCGCCTGGTCCCACGAGAGCGAGGTGTGGTCCGAGTTCACGTAGTCCAGCATCTTGTTGAAGTTCTCCAGAGCGGCTTTGACTTCAGGACCATTCCAGTCCGTCTCGCCGGTCCAGAGACCGTTGTAGTCCTCGGCCCCCAGGGTGCCAATCAGGACGGTCTCCATCAGGTGCACCGAGGCCCACACACCGTTGTCGCCGAGCGCCAGCGGAGTGATGCCCTTGGCCTTGAGCGCCTCGGCGACGGTGAAGAACTCGTCGAAGGTCTTCGGCGGTTGGAGGTTGTTGGCTTCGAACACCGCCTTGTTGTACCAGAGCACGTTCGCCCGGTGGATGTTCACGGGGACGGAGTACGGTTCGCCCTCATGCGAAACGATGTCGAGCACGCCTTTCGGGAAGACGTCCTCCCAGTCCTGGTCGTCATAGAGGTCCTTGAGCGACTCCATGTAGCCGGTGGTTACCCACGTGTCGGTAAGCTCGTGGCCCATGTGAACCTGGAATGAGCCAGGAGGATCGCCTCCCAGCATTCGCGTGGTCAGCACCTGGCGGGCATTGAATCCGGCCCCCCCGGCGACTGTTGCGTTGACGATGGTGACGTTGGGGGAACACTGGTTCGGGTAGAGGTCGAAGAGCGCTTGCAGGCCGGCCGCTTCTCCGCCAGTTGTCCACCAGGAGAAGATTTCGAGTTCGCCGGAGAGTTCCTCTCCCGCGCCCTCGTCGTCGTCATCTCCACAGGCGACACCTACAGCTGGAAGGACGAGCGCCGCTGCGAGCAGCACCCACCGTAACCACGGACTCATTTCGCACGCCTTTCCCGGGGGTTAACCCGAACGGAACTGTGGAAAGCTTCGCTTTGTCGAGCCCGTGATTACAGGATCGGGTGGTACCCGCTTTGAGGAACGGTTGGTCCGGCGCCCGGGGGCGCGCCTGGATGTGTCTACTGGCCCGCCCAGCGGTCCTCCCAGCCCCGCTCAGGCTGCTGCTCGGCGAAGGGCCATGGCGTGCCAAATGTCTCCTCGAACACCACGCTCTTCACCGGCTTCCGGTTGACGGGACCCTGCCGGTCGGTGGGGTAGCCCAGCGGGATGAGGCAGTACAGCTGGTTGTTCTCCGGGATCCCCAGCATCTCGTAGAGCTGGTCGCGCATGGGCAGGTTGAATATCGAGCTGCCGAGACCGAGCGCCCGGGCGGCAAGCTGGAAGTTCTGTACCGCCGGGAACGTGCTTCCGCCGGGCGTGGAATGGCGACCGCGCATTCCCAGCACGGCGACGATCACCGGCACCGAATCGAGGTTGTGGGCAAGATCACGGACACTCAGGAGCGAAAGCCGCTGGTTGCGCGGAAGGGCGGCGATGTCCTCCTCGGAGCCATAGCGGGCTGAATAGCGCGCCCATCCCTCGAGCGCCCACTCCCTCAACTGCCGCTTGATGGACGCGTCGCGAATGATGATCCAGCGCCAGTCCTGCGCGTTCTGGCCCGACGAAGCGCGGATGGCCGCGTCGAATAGCTGGAACAGCACATCATCGGGCACCGGGTCTGGCTTGAAGCGGCGCAGTGCGCGAGTTGTGTAGATGGTTGCGAACAGCCCGGGGTCGTCAGTCATGCGCGGATTGAATACCAGCCGGGCCCCGCTGTCCAAGCCAACTGCTCACGCGCCCTGGGCTTCAACGGCAAGCAGCCGGCGCACGGCGTCGAGGATCTGCGCTGGCGTGAACGGCTTGGAGATGAAGCTGATCGATGTTCCAGCGCCTCCTGCAGGGAAGGGTAGCTCGCTCGCGTAACCGGACACGTACAGCACCTTGAGCTCTGGCTTGCGCGCCAGCAGTTCGCGCGCGAGCTCTACACCGCTCATGCGAGGCATCACGATATCGGTCACGAGGACCTCAATGCTGTCGAGCGTTTCCGCCGCAGCCTGTAGCGCCGTCAGGCCATCGCTGGCCGTCACCACCTGCATCCCGGCCGACTCGAGCACGCGCTGAGTCAGCAGCAACAACTGCGGTTCATCTTCAACCAGGAGCACCGAACCCGTCATGGGCGTAATCCGCGTGTCCTCGTCTTGCTCAACGGTCACTGCGGATTCCAGTACAGCGGGCGCGACGAACGTAAACGTGGTTCCCGCGCCGGGAACGCTCTCGGCCCAGATCGCTCCCGAAGCCTGCTGGGCAATGCCGTAGCATGTCGCCAGGCCGAGGCCGGTGCCCTTCCCGACGCCCTTCGTGGTGAAGAACGGCTCAAACGCCCGCTGCAACGTCTGCTCATCCATGCCGACGCCTGTATCGGAGACCTGGATGCCGCAATACCTGCCCGGCGCCACCCCTCGCGCCTTCGCGGCTGCCGGAGCCGAAAGGTCGATCGCCACAGACCGCATCGTTATCGTTCCGCCGGGGGGCGTGGCGTCGCGAGCATTCAACACAAGGTTCAGCACCACCTGCTCGAACTGCACGGGGTCCATCGTGATCCCGCTGGCGGCCTCATCCCGGATCATCTCGAACTGGACATCACTCCCGAGGAGCGGGCGCAACATCCGATTCACTTCCGTCAACGCATGATTAAGGTCGATGGTCTGGACCTGGACCACCTGCTTGCGGGCAAAGGCGAGCAACTGCTGTGTCAGCTGAGACGCGCGCCGCCCGGCTTTCACGACCTCCTCGATGTCCTGCCGGATGGGCGATGCCGGGGCCAGCGACTCCTGGGCAAGCGATGAGTAGGTCAGGATCACGGTGAGCAGATTGTTGAAGTCGTGGGCGACCCCACCGGCCAAACGCCCGATGGCTTCCATTTTTTGCGCCTGGTTGAGCTGTTCGCGAAGGGCTTCACGCTCGGTGATGTCGACGGCAACGCCGACCACGCCCTCGATTTCGCCCTCTGGCCCGAACAATGGCCCGTAGAAGGCATCGAAGACGAGCGTCCCGTTCGTGATCTGGAGGCTGGTCGACTCACCTGCGAGGGCGCGGCGGATGGCATCCGCGCGACCCTCAACGTCGCCGAAAAAGTCGAACGCGGACCGGCCAACCACCTCGCCCGGCTGGAGACCCACCCTGGCAAGGGCCTTGCCGTCAGACAGTGTGAAGACTCCGTTTCGGTCCGTTGCCAGGATGATCACCGGTGCTGCCCGCACCACCGCCGAGAGAAGGTCGCGTTGCTGGCGCAGTTGGTTCTGCATCGCGCGAGCTTCGGTGACATCCTGGACCGTGCCGATCATGTGTAACGGCCTGCCGTCCTCGGAGAAGATGACCTCCCCGAGCTCATGCACGACGCGTGTGGTCCCGTCGTCGGCGCGCACCACACGATGGTCAATGGAGTAACGCTCGCCGCCGAGCGCCCGCGAGACGGCTTCCTCAACCAGGTGACGATCCTCCGGGTGCACCCGATCCAGGAACGCCGGGTATGTTGCCTCGAATTCCTGCGGCTCGAGGCCGAAGATGCGGTAGATCTGGTCGGACCACCAGAGCGCGTTCGTCTGAATGTCCCAGTCCCAGTTGCCGATGCCTGCGACTTCCTGTGCCCGGCTCAGGCTGGCCTGGCTGCGCCGCAGCTCATCTTCCGCCAGCGTGCGGTCGGAAACATCGATGCACGAAAGCATCACGCCGGTAGGGTCGCCAGCGTCATCGGTCACCCGGCTGGCAGAAACCTGGACGACGAACGGCTCGCCGCCACGACGGATCGCCTGCAACTCCCCGGACCACGCCCGGTCCGCGCCGAGCGAGCGAATGACCGTCGCGATACGCTCGGGTTCCGCCCAGAAATCCTCGATCGGTCGTCCCAGCGCTGGCTGTTCCGACGCGAGCTCCCACATGCGTGCGAACGCCCGGTTGACGTACGTGAGCCGCCCATCAATATCGGTGACGGCGATGGCACTGAGCGAAACGGCGAGCGCCGCCGCCGACCGCTCAAGGTCATCGTGGGCACGCTTGAGCTCGGTGACTTCTTCGTACGCCACAACACAGAGCGGGCGATCGAGCCCCCTCACGGCGGCCGCGTTCATGACAAACCAGCGCTGACCCTCGGGGGTCTGGACTGGGACCTCGGTCCGAAGGTCGGGCCGCGCGCCCGACAGTACATCGAGCAGCGCCGCCCGGGCATGCTCGTTGCACAATTCAAGAAAGCTGTCGCCAATACCAGCCGAAGCCCACGGTTCGCCGGCGCTAAGACCGAATTCCCTCCAGGTGCGGTTGACCTGCACGATCGTGCCTTCCGCATCGACCACGGCAACATGCGCCGCCAGCCCATCGAGCGTGGCCTGGAGGAGGGCGAGCGAGGTCGCCATCGCGGCCCTGGCCTCCACAGCGGCCGCCTCCGTAGCCTTGCGGTCGCTAATATCCTGGACCACGAGCACGAGGTGGAGGGGGTCGCCGGCCTCCGACCGTCGCAGAGAGACCGTGACCTGTACCCAGATGACGGTGCCGTCCTTCCGAAGGTACCGCTTCTCCGCTGTGTACGTCTGGCGCTCGCCGGCCACGAATTCGGCCAGTGCCCGGATGTCGGATTCCAGGTCATCGGGATGGGTGAGCCCGCCGAAATCCATCCCCAGGATCTCGGTCCGCGTGTAGCCCGTGATGTCACAAAGGCGGGAATTCACGCGCATCCACGAGCCATCGAGCGCGACGTGAGCCATCCCCACCGCCGCCTGCTCGAACGTTGCCCGGAACAGCTCTTCGCGTTCCAGCAAGTACGCTTCTGCCTCCACCCGGTCGGACACATCGTGGGAAACCAGCAGTACCGCCTGCTCCCCCGCGGCGGTTGCTGGAACAGGCGTGACATGCACTTCGAACCAGCGGACAGCCCCGGCCGCCGACATGAGCCGGAGCACCTGCCGGTGCTCGGCGTTACCCGAGCGTTGACCCACGAACCAGTCGGTCGCAAACCCATGGTCCTCCTGGTGGACGAAGGTGAGGGCTGCCCCACCAACGACCGCCGAGAGGGGATAGCCGAGCAGCTTCTCGTGAGCGATGTTGGCGTTCAGGATCCGCCCGGATGTATCCACCAGAGCGATCAGGTCAGGCGACCCGTCGAGCACATACCGAAAGAGCGTCTCCTGCCTGTCGCGGGCCTGTTCCGCGTGGCGCAACGCCGAAAGGTCACGGATCACGGCGGTGAACACGGGAGCGCCGCCTGTACCGACGCGGGCTATCGATGCTTCCGCGGGGAAGAGGGTCCCATCGCTCCGGAGACCGAGGATCTCTGGCCTGGCATCCATCCTCGTGTCGGCGGCGCCCGAGGCGATAAACCCGGCAACGAATCGGCGGTGGCTGCCGCGCGACTGCGCCGGGATGAGCACGTCGAGAGGCTTACCGATGAGCGCTCCAGGCTGATACCCAAACATCTCAGAGAGGGCACGGTTGGTGTGGATAATCCGGCCGCCCTGGTCCACGGTGATCACCGCATCAGAGGCGAGATCGAGCACGGCATCGAGGAAGGCTGGGGATCTATCGGGGCGAAAGCTCTGGCCCTCGCCGGCGGGAATGGGTTCCACGGACGTCACCAGCCGGGCAGCCCCGTCCGTGCAAGGGCTGCCAGTGCGGACGCCGGCGCTGACAGCAGAGTGATGCCATAGAAAGAGGTTGCCAACGGGGGATTCATCAACCTACGAGTAACTTCAGCGGGAGTGTACCACTCATTCGCCCAAGTGTTACACGAGTGAAATCGCGGTGGATCAGGGAAAACCCCGCGCTTCGCTGCCGCGTCCATTTGCGCAAGGGAAACGAACAAAAACCGGCCTCCGAGGGATTGCACGGCTCAGTTCAACGCGCCGCTCGCCAGCAACTCGGCTACTTCGTCGTCCGGCAGGCCCAGCAATTCGCTGACAACCGCGAAGGTGTCGGCACCCGTCTGGCGGACGCCCCGGTACTCCGGCGGGCGCAGGCCATTGAACCGAGCCGGGAAACGGTCGATCCCATACGTACCCCGGCTGTCGGCCGTCGCCGTGCCGAAGAACCCCCTCGCAGCCAGCTGCTCGTCCCGTCCGGTCAGGTCGGCGGCGTTCTGTACAGGCCCCGCCGCGATTCCAGCCGCCTGGCACCTGCGTGCGACCTCGTAGCGGTCGATATGAACGGTCCACGCCTCGATAGTTGCGTCCAGGGCGTCGGCGTGGGCCACTCGCGACTCGTGGGTAGCGAATCGCGAGTCTGTCCGAAGCTCCGCCCGGCCCATCAGTTGAGCGAGCGCCCCCCATTCGGAGTCGCCCCGGACCGCGATGGCGACCCACTGGTCGTCGCCGGCGCAGCGGTAGATGCCGTGGGGAGCCCACGCACCAAACGGGTGCCGGTTCCCAACAGGCTCCGGGTTCCTGCTGTTGGCCAGGTAGTCGAGTAGCGCCGGCGCCATGATGCCGAGACCCAGCTCGTACTGCGACAGGTCGATACTCAGTCCGCTTCCAGTCCGTTCGCGGTACTCGAGCGCCTGGAGCGCCGCCAGGGCCGCCGCCAGCCCGCTCAGGTGGTCGGTGAGCGAAAAGCCGTATCCGAGTGTGTATTCGCCCGGCGGGTTCGTCAGATACGTGAGGCCGGTAAGCGCGTGGATCGTCGGCGCATAGGTGACGAAGTCTTTCCATGGGCCATCCTGCCCCATGCCGCCCATCGAAATGACGCTCACGCCGGGGTGGGTGGCGGCCAGCGATTCGCGGTCCAGTCCCCAGCGCTTCAACACGCCCGCGCTGAAGTTCTCGATGATGACGTCCGACTTCGCGGCCAGGAGGCGGGCCACCCTTCGGCCGTCCTCGTGCGCCATATTGATCGTGACACTGCGCTTGTTACGGTTCCAGGACACGTAGTACGGGTGATCCGGGGCGTTCGCCCCGCCTCCACGCGCCGCGGTCCCCACCTTGATGACGTCGGCGCCCAGGTCGCCGAGCACCCGCGTACCGAACGGGCCGGCCAGCACGTGCGTGAAGTCCATGATCCGCACGCCATCGAGGGGATGCGCCGGGGGAACGCCCGCGGCCCGCACCGGTCGCTCTCGCTGGCGCCAGTCGACATCCTCAACGCGCCTCCCCGGAGCCGGGTGGGGACCATCGGCCGATGTGCGAAAAAACCGGCCGGGGAACAGCACGCTGCCGAAGCCCGGGACGTCCTGTTCGCCGAGGTAGCCACGGGCGGCGATCTGTGGGCTTTTCGTGAGCGACTCTTCGATGTTCCAGACAACCCCGAAGGGTTGGTGGCGGCGTTGCGCTTCGAAGAAGAGAGCCTCGCCGTTCCGGCCTGCGACCCACTCGCGTAACACCTTCATGACGTAGGGGAGATTCCGCACCATCGCAACCACATTGGGGTACTTCTCGCGGTCGGCGAGTTCCTGGGCGGCCCCTTCTTCGACCAGCCACGGAACCAGCACCTCGGTAAGCTTCAGCGAGGCAGTCACCATCAGCCCGTGGCCGTCCGCGGCCGTGTAGACCTGGTAGGCGCCACTCCAGTGCAGGCTGCCCTGGCGGGGAGCGATGCTCGTCTTCCAGACGCCATCGGGGAAGAACCACTCCATCAACACCTGTTCGGTGCAGCTCACCAGGGCCTCGTGGGCCGCCAGATCGACATGCTGGAAGTTGCCGATCGCCCGGGCAGCGCGATGTGCCGCCAGCGCACACACGGCCGCATACAGCCCTACGGTGTGATGGCTCTGATTGCCGTACCCCGAGAGCGGCGCTGTCGAGGCACTTCCCGTCACCGAGGCCGAACCGCACATCGCATTGGCGACAAGGTCGTTCGCCCGCCAGCCGGCCAGCGGACCATCGAACCCCATTGGTGTCACGGAGACCCGTGCCAGCGCGGGGTTCGCGTCCTCAAGCTCGCCGCGCCCGAACGGTGCCGCCCCGGGGGGCCAGTCCTCGATCAGGATGTCCGCGGCGGCCACCAGGCGGAGGAATGCTGCGCGACCACTCGGACCATCCAGGTCGAGCGCGAGGGTCGACTTGCCCGCGTTGTACCAGGCTTCCTGTATCGACGGTCCACCCGCCCCGAAGAACGGCGGCTCACCGGCGAGCGGGTCGCCGGATGGCGGCACGATGCGGACCACCTCGGCGCCGCCATCGGCGAGCAATCGGCCCGCGAGCACGCCATTCCACCCGGCACATTCGATCACGCGGAGCCCTGAGAGGGGCTGGGGGACGGTCATGGGCCCGGATCATACGTCGCGAGCCACTCGCGATGAATTCGACCGCCGGGCTCTGGCGTCGGCGTGCTGCACCGTCGATAGAAGCAGCACCACCAACCGGCGAAGCACCAGCTGCCAGGCTAAGGGTAAATTCCGGTTGTGCTTGCCCAAATCCTCGGTTAGGGTGCTTCAAGCCCTCAGGAAACTGGAGCAGGTGTTCTGATGCCGTTGTCCCCGCACCGGCCGACCCTGGCAACCATCCTGGTCGCCGTTGTCGCCACACTCGCCGCAGTGGGCCTCGTTGGCCGTGTCACTGCTACGACTACCTCCAACGCCATTGCCGAACGCGCCATGCAGGACCTCGGGACCTGGCAGGGCGAGTGCTGGCAATGGATGAAGAAAATCGTCTTCGACGCAACGGGGAAGACGGTAGGTTTCGATTACCGCCAGGGCTACATCGAAGCCGGCGCCCTCGAAGTGAGCCTCGACGAGGCCGGTCCCGGCGACATCATCCAGATCGCCAACGACCGCTGGACGAGTCCCGACGCCGACTATCCCGGCCTCCACACCGCCATCATCCTCGAAGCCAACGGCGACGGCACGTTCGACGTCATCGACTCGAACCAGCAGTGGGACGGCATGGTCCGTCTCCGTCCCGGCTACGACCCGGTGGCGCTTTCGAGCGCCCGGGTCCTCAACTTCCACATCTATCGGATCACGGCGGGGTCCACTCCGCCAGCTGCAGCCCGTGCACCACGGCCGGAAGCGGCTGCCAGCTTCGCGCTCGGCGACCGCGCACGCGTGAACACGCCGGGTGAATGCCTGAACCTGCGAACCGAACCGGTCGGGAACGTCATCACCTGCGTGGCCCACGGCACGAGCACCACGGTGCTCGGCGGGCCGGTGACCTCAGCCGGCCTGACCTGGATCCAGGTGCAGACGCCCTCGGGCACGGGCTGGATGGCCAGCCAGTACCTCCTGAAGGAGCCCTCGGCCGCAGCCAGCCCGAGTGGAACTGGCAGCGTAAACCCGGTGTTCCAGTACCGCGCGTTCATCCCACTCGCATCGAGCGATTGACCCCGTACCGCGCATGACGACTTGTCGCGGCGCCGGTGGTGACACCGGGAGCCGAGTCCGCCTAGGCTGAAATCACTCCCCGCTTGGAATCCGTGACCCCATCGTGAGCGTCAACCACGCCGCCCCTCCCCGGCTGCGCCCCGGCCAGGCCGAGGCGCTCAAACGGTTTGCCGAAGCGCTGCGCTCCGGCTCAACATCGGAGCTCGTGGTGGTTCCCGTTGGTTATGGCAAGACCGTCATCGGTGTTGGATCATTCGAGGTCGCGTCAGGCGTCGCCAGTGCCGATACCTGCCTCTACCTCACTCCCACCGATGTCCTCAGGACCCAGGTCTATAACGGCGTCGAGAAAGCGCTGCGCGTCATCGGCAGCACCCGGACCATCCGCAAGATCCTCGCTGAGAACGCTTCACTGGAGCGCATTGGCGCGACTGCCGCGAACTTCATCGTGGCCAGCTATCAGCAGGTTGCGGCAGCTCCGCACCGTTATGCAAAGCTCTGCAAGGGCCGGCGCGTCCACCTCGTGTGCGATGAGGCCCACCACCTTGGTGAACGGGGCCAGTGGGCGCAGGCACTCGCCCGGCTCCCCGTGCACAGCACATTGCTCCTTTCGGCAACGCCGGTCCGGCTCGACCGCGACCCGCTCGCGGGCGCGCGGTACGTGTACGACGACGAACTCGACGGCCATGTCATCGACCCCCTCCTCCACGTCACCATGCGCCAGGCATGGAAGGAAGGCGGCATCCTCAAACGCCTGAACATGCAGATGAAGGACTATGCGGTTGAACTGCGAAATGCCGAAGGCGAGGTGTACGAGTTCACCGCATCGCAGATGGCGGAGCTCCCCGACTTCGACCAGCGCTGTGTTCGACAACAGCTGCGCTGGAATGAAGATTATGTCCAGCCGCTGGTTCGGGAGTTCGCGCTTACCCTTCAGCGAAAGAACCAGGTCAGCCCGGGGCAGCACCAGGGCCTCGTGTTCGCAGCGACGACCGAACACGCCAATCACCTCCACCGGGTGTTCGGTCGATGGCATCCTGCGCTGCGTTGCGTCGTTGTCCACAGTGGCGAGGACATCGGCATCGCCGAGAACGACCGCCGCATGGCGGACTTTCATGCCGGCAAGTACGACGTCCTTATCCAGGTCAAGAAGGCAAGCGAAGGATTCGACGCGCCGACCGTCAGTGTCCTGTTGAAGCTCGATGCCGTGTTTAGCCGGGAGCCAGTGATCCAGCAGCTGGGCCGCGGGCTCCGGTACAACCACGCGCTCCCGGACTCCCAGAACATCCTCAATGTCTTCATTGGCCGGGACCCGCGGCTCGCGTCCATCATCGAGCACTTGGAGCGCGAGTCTCCGCCGGTCGCCGTGCGACCCGACCAGGCTTCTTCGGACGACACGTCGGGGCCGTTCCTCGAGGACGAAGGTACCGAGACCGAACCCGACGACGCGCGCCCGGTCGCGGAGATCCTCGATGTTGAGGAGGCGGGCGACGCGTACCTCGACGAGACAGGCCGGTTCGTCGAAGGGCAACAGCTCACCATGTTCGGCGTGGCTGCGCCCCCGCCCCGGTCCGCGCCACAGGCGATCGAAGCTCCCCGTGTCGAAGTCGTCGATATCGCGGGCGAGCTCCAGGAGGCGATCGAGTATTGCCGAACCTGGACGAACCGCGCTGCTCGCGAGCGTGCGAAGCGGCTCGGCCAGGGGGAGAACCACCATGCCTCGCTCAACCTCGCCTATGCCCGCGAATCCGGCCGAAAGGGCACCCTCTCGACGCCTGCCGAGTACCGGGACAAAGGCGACTGGATGAAGCGGCGCTACACGGAGTTGCTTCGGTAACGCCGTTAGACGGCCCGCAACGGACGGGCCCCCGTGAGCTCCAGGAGGTCGGCGAGCCGCAGGCGTACGTCCCAGCCACGCTGGCCGGCGCTCACCAGGATGTCGTCGAAGAGCGTCGCAGTCTCTTCGATGAGCACCGGGAACCCCTTGCCCAGCAGCGCGAGGGCGCTGATCCCTCCCACCTTGAGCCCGGTCTGGGCTTCGGCGTCGCGGTGGCTTGCCATCCGGAGCTTCTTCAGCTCCAGCGACTGAGCCAACACCTTGAGGTCGATCTCCAGCGACGATGGCATCATCACGAGGAAGGGCTTTCCGCGAGGAGGTTCCTGCTCCACCACGAGCGTCTTGAGCACCTGGTCCGCCGGCGTGCCGGTAACCCGCGCGACCTCCTGGGCCGATCGAATGGTGTCATCGAACTCGAACACCTGGTGCGGGATCTTCCGCTGTTCGAGCATGCGGATCGCGAGCGGCTTTTGCGATCCCACGAGCAGTCCTACAGGTGCTGGCTCACGCCGCCATCGATGCGGAACACCTGCCCGTTGAGGTACCCCGCGGCATCGGATGCCAGGAGCACGGCAAGCGCGGCGAGCTCCTCGGCCCTGCCAAACCGGCGCATCGGGACAAACCGCATCAACAAATTCGCCCCAATCTCGTCCGGCCCACGTCCGGGTGTCCAGTCCATCCACCCCGTGGCGATGCAGTTGGAAGTCATGTTCCGGGCGCCAAGCTCCTGGCTGAGCGCGGCCGAAAGCCCCTCCATACCCGCCTTAGCCGTCGTATAGGCGGCCAGCCCTTCCACTCCCCGCTCAGCGAAGATCGTGCTCACGAAAATGAGCCGCCCGGACTCGCCCTCCGGGAACTCTCGAACAAACGACCGCGCCGTATAGAACGCGCCGCTCTGGTTCACCGCCTGCACCCGCGCGAACTCCGCATCGGTGACCTTCTCGAGCGGCTTCGCGAGGGGTGCGTCGGCGTTGTAGACCAGGATCGTCGGCGAACCAAACTCCTTGATGACCTGCTTGAGGCCGACCTGCACGTTCGTCGGGAGCGTGACATCCCAGCCCTGGGCCAGCGACTTGCGGCCCATCTCGGCAACCGCCTTTGCGACACGCTTCGCCTCCATGACCTCGTCGCCATCAAGCGTCGCCGATGCGGCGGCGACATCGGCACCTGCTTCCGCCAGCCCGAGGGCGATGGCACGCCCCGCGGGGTTCCCGAAGCCCACCACCAGCGCGCGCTTGCCCGAAAGGTCATAGCCCGGTTTGCGATTCCACTCAGCCACGGGACACCTCCACCGACTCGCTCACGCCCCATCCGGTAGGGGCGACACCACCGGCAAGTCCTCCGCCATCGATCACGAACGCCTCACCGGTTACATAGCTCGATGCGTCCGAGCAGAGGAACACCGCCAGCGGACCCAGTTCCCAGGCTTCCCCGAGCCGCCGCGCGGTGATGAAGCGGCCCCGCTGTTTCCGCATCGCGGCCTCTTCTTCGTCGCGCGGGGGCCGCTGCGAGACGAACCCCGGGACGATGCAGTTCACCCGGATGTTTTCGCCGACAACCTGGGACGCCAGGCTCTTGGTGAGCGAGATGACTCCGGCCTTCGCTGCCGCGTACCCAATCGACTGAGGCGACGACCGCAGTGCCGTACCGCTCGCCACGTTCAGGATCACGCCTCCCTGGTCCTGCTTCAGGAAGTGCCGCACGGCGGCGCGTGAGCAGTAGAAGGTGCTGTACAGGTTCACTTCGATGGTGTCGTGCCAGTCGGCATCGTCGAGGTCTTGGATTCGCGCCCCTGCGCCCCGCGCATCGCCAATGCCCGCGTTATTGAGCATCACGTCGAGGCGGCCGAAGTGGGCGACCGTCTTCTCGATGAGCGCGTCACATTCCGTCCGCGACTGGACGTTTGTCGGCACGACCAGCGGCTCACGCCCCCCGGCCGCTTTGATCTCGGCTGCCGCCGCTTCAAGCTGCGAGAGCGTGCGGCTGGCGATGCAGATGTCCGCTCCCGCCTCGGCAAGTGAAATGGCCATCGCTTTGCCCAACCCACGGCTGCCGCCGGTCACGATCACCACCCTGCGCGGCGGGCCATCGAGCAGCAGTTTCTCAAGGACCACGGGGTTCCTCCGGGTTTGATGTGCGCGAATGATACGTCGGGTGGCACGCCCGCGGTCAGAAGGCGAGGCGGATCCCCCCGATGACCAGGGTGAGTGCCGCTACCACGAACCGGTACAGCACGAAGGGCAGCAGAGTCCGTGTTCTCAGGTATCGCAACAGGAAGTGAATCACGGCAAACCCGACAATCGCCGACATCGCAAAGCCGATGCCGAGATCGACGCTTTCCCGGCCCGAGAGGCCGCTCAGGTCGCGCGCAGTCAGCGCGGCAGCGCCCACAAAGGCGGGTGTGCCCAGCAAAAAGGCGAAACGGGCCGCGTCGTCTCGCCGGATATCCCGGAGCAGTCCCGCGCAGAGCGTCGCCCCGGACCGCGAGACCCCCGGGATGAGCGCTGCCGCCTGTGCCATCCCGATGAACGCGGCATCGGCCAGGCCGATCGTCTCCATTTCCCGCCGATTTCGGGTGCGCTGGTCGGCCACGAGCATCACAGCGCCGAACGCGGCGAGGGTGATGGCCACGACCCATGGTTGACGAACGTTCTCCTCGATCCAGTCGTTGAAGAGGAGTCCCACCACTGCCGCGGGGATCGACCCAAACGCGATGAGCCACAGCAGGCGGCTCTCGTGGGAGTGATCGGTGAAGCGTACCTGGTGCCGAGCGATGTCGCGCAAGCCGCCACCCAGCATCCGCGCCCAATCGCGCCAGAAGTAGACCAGCAGCACCAGGAGGGTGCCACAATGCAGGCCCACATCGAACGCGAGCCCCTGGTCCTCCCAGCCAAACAGGGAGGGCACCAGGATCAGGTGCCCGGATGACGAGATCGGCAGGAACTCGGCGAGGCCCTGGACGATGCCGAGGATTGCCGCGCGCAGGAGGTCCATCTACCGCTCACAGTCCCGTGGCGGGAGGCTACGGGCAAACGGGAGCCCCGCCACAATGCGCGGCTCCCGCGGCCATCGTTAGTCGACGCTGGCGATCCTCGTGTATCGCTCGATAACCGGCCGGCCGGCGAGCAAGCCAGCCAGGGCGGCCCCCATCGCCTTCATGTGGTCGGTCTGGCTGTGAGCGGCAAACGCCTCGGCGTCGACGTACTGCTCGTAGAACATGAAGACCGTCGGGTCGCTATCCGAGATATGGAGGGAGTATGTCGGGACCTTGCCCGCCTCGTGCTTCTTCACGTTTCCGACCATTTCGTTGAGGACGGCGCGCAACTGGGCTTCCTTGCCGGCGACAGCCTGCAACTTGGCGATCACAGTAATCATGAGTGTGCATTGCTCCAGGGGAGGGATGGCGCTGGATTCTACCCGAGGGCCGCGCGAGGTGCGCGCGCCGCGCGTCGCGGATACGATCGGTGGAAGGTGTTCAAGCACATCCCCGAACCGCGCGCACGCGAGCTCATTGAGCGGGCCGGTACATCACCCCGGAGTAATCCATCGACCCTCTATCCGGCGTGGTACCTGCACCGCTGGCACTTCCTTCCCGAAGGCTACCTGTCCCGCAGGAGCGCCGCAGGCTATGAATGGCTCATCCGCAACCTGTACAACAGTGGCGCGGAAAACGCCCTCATCCGCAAACTCGTCCGGCGGGTGCGCTCGGCGCGGCCGGCGGCGGTCGTGGAATTTGGCTGCGGGCCGGGCCGGTTGGTGCGCGCGCTGAGTGAGCACTCCGGGGCTGCGGACGTGGTCGGTCTTGATCTCAGCCCCTACCTGCTCGAACGCGCCCAGGCGCGGTTGAGCCAGCCGAACGCGCGCGTGTTGCATGTCGACGGTCTTTCCACACCCGCTGCCGAAGCGTCGTTTGACGTCGCCGTAGCCGCGCATTATGTCGGCCACTTGCCCGAGCACGTCCGCCCGGCCGCCGTGTCCGAAATCGCCCGCGTCGTTCGTCCCGGCGGGCGCGTTATCATTGCCGACCACTCATGGCACCCGTGGCCCGAGAATCCGCTGCTCGTGCTCCGCAACATGTCCTGGCACGCGGCCCGGCTCATCCGGCTTCAGGTATTCGAGCGAACTGACATCTCCAACGCGGAGGCAACAGCGTGACCCACCCCATGGAGCCGGAGTTCGAGCGCATCCGCGGCTACCTTCAACAGCAGGCCGCCGACAAATCCATCCCCGAGCTTTTCGAGCGCGTGAAGGAAGGTATGGCGGAGCTTGTGGACGCCGCTCGCTCCGTCCCCGCCGCCGTGCTCTCAACCCGTCCGCCGGGCGACGACTGGGCGCCGATGGACTGCCTGAAGCACGCCGTGCAGTCGAACCTGCAGGTGGCGCAGGACGTCCTGCATGTCGCCCTGACGGGCTCGCGCCCGGGCGAGCCGGAACCCGAACTCCCGCCCGACCGCGACGCGCTCATCGCCGCCCAGGAAAGCTCCCTCGAATCGCTCTGGGCCCACGTGAGCGAGGCCGACCCACAATCCAACCTGCATATCACCTGGCCCCACCCGTTCTTCGGCGAACTGAACTGGCGGGAGTGGCTCCTCTTCTTGCGCATCCACGCCAAGGACCACGCGCGCCAGCTCACGGCTATGGGTGAGACTCTGCGTGCCTGACCCGCGGCCCCTGCGTCTCGTCCACACCTCCGATGTGCACCTCGGGGCCTACACCGGCAACGGCGATGGCAAGTGGCACGAGCGCCGCCTGCTCATGGAAGACACCTTCCGGCGCGTTATCGACCTCGCGAACGATTCCGGAGCCGACGCCCTCGTCATCGCCGGCGACTTCTTCGACAACGATCGGGTGCCCGAAGACACGGTGATCCTGGCAGCCACCGAGATCGCGCGCTTCCGGGGTCAGACCTTCCTGCTGCCCGGGAATCACGATCCCATGGACCCGGGGAGCATCTACTGGCGCCATGACATGGAGGCGATCGCAAAACGGCTGACCATCGTGCGCGAACACCGGGGCGAACTCATCGAACCCGAAGGCATCGATGCCGTGTTCTGGGGTCGGGGCTACCTGGATAGCGACTGGCACTTCAAGCCCCTGGAGGGCCTGCCGGAGCGCACCGATCGCCGCTGGCACATCGCCCTTGGACACGGGCACTTCATTCCGGATGGCGGCGAGTCTCACCGCTCCCTCCCGATTCGCCAGGCCGAAATTGCATCGGCGGCCGGGCACTGGGACTACATGGCCTTCGGGCACTGGGAACCTCACGCCGACGTGAGCAGCGGCGGGGTCACGGCCATCTATTCCGGCGCGCCGATGCCCCTGAGCGATGCGAACCGCCGGGCTGGAATGGCCGCCGTTGTGGACTTCGATGAAGCGGGGGTGCGTTGGCGCATGCACCGTGTCGATCCCCGCCCGCTTGACGACGCGGCGAAGTAGTTGGCGGCGTTTCCCGAAACCGGCCGCATGCTAAAGTTAAAGTTCGTGGCAGGGTAGCTCAGCCGGTCAGAGCGCACGACTCATAATCGTGAGGTCGGGAGTTCAAGTCTCCCCCCTGCTACCACGGACCGCCCCCGAACCGCCACTGGCTTGCCGCCACGGATTCGAACCACGAACAGCGTGGTTCACGGCCCTTCGCCACCACCCAACTTCCCCTTCACGCCTGCACGCACGGTGGTAAAGTGGCGCCACACGCCCACCTCACCGGGAGCACCATGCCAATCCGCATCATCATCGCCGACGACCATGCCGTGGTCCGCCAGGGTCTTCGCATGTTCCTGGGCCTGGACGACGATTTCGAAATCATCGGCGAGGCATCCAACGGCGCTGAAGCCGTTGAGCAGGCACGAAAGCTTCAGCCCGACGTCGTGCTGATGGATTTGCTCATGCCGGTCATGGACGGCATCACCGCCATCGGCCATATTCGCCGCGAGATGCCCGATGTCGAGGTCATCGCCCTCACCAGCGTCCTCGAAGACGCCTCGGTGGTTGGCGCCGTGAAAGCAGGAGCCATCGGCTACCTGCTCAAGGACACCCAGTCCGACGAGCTGCGGCGGGCCATCAAGGCGGCTGCCCAGGGCCAGGTCCAGCTCTCGCCGCAGGCGGCCGCCCGCCTGATGCGGGAGGTCCGGACGCCCGAATCGCCCGAGACGCTGACCGACCGCGAGACCGAAGTCCTGCGGCTCCTCGCCGCGGGCTACGCAAACAAGGAGATCGCACGCGACCTCGTGATCGGCGAAAAGACCGTGAAGACACACGTAAGCAACATCCTCGCCAAGCTCGGCGTGCAATCGCGAACGCAAGCGGCCCTGTACGCCGTGCGCATCGGCCTCGTCCCGGGGCCGCCGGAGGCCTAGGCGCGTGACCACCGACGGTGGCCCGGACCCGGCGCTCATGCGCCAGCTTTTCGCCACCATGCCGGTCGGCGTGGCACTCTTCGACCGCGGCATGCGCCTGCTCGAATGGAACGACGCCTTCCGACGCTTCCTGGAAGAACACAAGCCCGACATGGCCGAAAACGTGCGCATCGGGGCCGCCCTCGCTGAAGTTTCGCCGTTCGCCACCGATCGCGCCGAAACGCTCTTCCGGCTCGCGCTCTCGGGTGAGCCGGTGCGGCGAGACGGCGTTCCGTACGAGGGCCCCTCTGGCACAACGTACTGGGACATCCATCTTCAGCCGTTGATCGAACACGGCGAGGTCGTCGGGGTGGTCGATACGATCATGGACGCGACATCTCGCGTGCGCTCGGCCGAAACGCTTCGCCAGCGCGAGGGCCAGTTCAGGCGAGTCTTCGAAGAAATCAACGACGGCATCATCCTGAACGACTTCGAGACGGGCTTCGTCGCCGAAGCGAACCCGGCAGTCTGTCGCATGCACGGCTACACCCACGACGAGTTCGTCGGCATCGACCCCCTGAAGTTCATTCACCCCGACCACTGGGAAAAACTTGCCGAGTACCAGGAGTCTGTCCGCGCCGGGAAGGACTATCACATCCGCGCGAAGGACGTTCGCAAGGACGGCACCGTCTTCGATGTGGAGGTCATGGGCACCGCCTTCGAGTTGGAGGGCCGCAAGTACCTCCTGGCGGTGGTGCGCGACATCAGCGAACAGGTCGCCCGCGAGCGCGAGCAGGAAGAAGCCCAGGCGTCGCTCGAACAGCGGGTCGAAGAGCGCACCCGCGAGCTCGGCAGCCTGCTCGACGTCTCACGCGCGGTCCTTTCCACACTCGACCTCGACAAGCTCTTCATCCGCGTGCTCGAGGAGATCGGGAACGTCATCCCCTATGGCGGGTCGAGCATCCTTGAAGTCGATGGCGACGTGCTGGAGATCAAGGCCTCCAGGAACATGTTCGACCAGATGGTGGATCCCGCATCACGTGGCATGCGCTTCCCGGTGACAGCTGTCCCCCGGCTCTGGCAGGCCATGGTCGAGGGACGGCCGGTTGTCATCGACGACATCTACGGAGAGACACCGGAGGCGGCCGAATACCGCGGGGTCGCGGGCGAGAACTTGAAGACGATCTTCCGGTTTGTGCGCACCTGGATGGCGGTGCCCCTCGCCCATGGCGGCGAAGTGCTCGGCGTGCTCATCATCTCCGACCCGGCGCCTGGCGCGTTCTCGCCGGCGCAGGCGCAGCTCGCCGCCGCCTTCGGGAACCAGGTGGCCGTCGCCATCGCCAACGCTCGGCTCTACCGGGAAGTCGAGCGCCGCGCGCGCGAGATGGAGGGGCTCGCCGGTGTGGCGGCCGCCCTCACGTACGATGCCCCCGCGCAAGAGACGCTGAACGTCCTGGCCCGGCGCGTTGTCGAGGCGTCTTCAGCAATCGCCTGCTCTATCACGCTGTTCAACGAGCGCGGCGACTACGTGATGGCCGGGCACCACGGCCTTCCTGAGGGGTTCACGACCGCAATGGTGCTGGCGGTCGAACAAGGGGCTCCCTCCGTGACAATGGCCGCCTTCCGCTCGGGCCAGCGCCAGGTCTTACGGCAGTCGCGCACACGGACCCTGAACGACCCCCGCTACGCTCCCGTGCATCAGATGCTTGCCGGGGTTACCTGGGAAACGGCGGTCATCACGCCCATGGTCTCGCGGGGCCGTCCCCAGGGCACGCTCGATACCTACTACCCGGACAGCCACGATCCGGACGCCGACGAGCTCCAGCTCTTGAGCGCGATGGCCAGCCAGGTGGCGATCGCCGTGGAGAATGCGCGCTTGTTCGCCGAGACCCAGCGCCGCATTCGCGAAATGGACGCGCTCTATCGCGTGGATGAGCAGCTCCACCAGTCGCTGGTGCTCGACGAGGTGCTGCACGCGTTGACTGATGCGGCTATCGACGTGCTCGACGCCGACCGGAGTGCGGTTCTGATCTTCGATGAGAACACCCCTGAACTCCGGGTCCGCGCAACTTCGGGCCTGACCAACAGCCAGATCCAGGCGCTCGTCGATTCGCTCAACGGCCTCGATGCGACCACCATCGAGAAGCTGGATGTGCCGCGAGTGGTCCCCGACACCTCACGCGACTTCCGGATCGTCCAGGATGTGACGCGGGCCGTTGGGTTGGCCTCGGTCATCGACGTTCCGATCACCATCGCGGGGAAACGTTTCGGCCTCTTCAGCATGGGCTGGGTAGACCATCACAACATCAATCCCGACGAGGTACGCATGGCCTCGGCCATCGGCCAGCGCGCGGCTGTGGCAATCGAAAACGCCCGGCTGTACGAACGGGCCCAGCACGCCGCATCCCTCGAAGAGCGCCAGCGCCTGGCGCGTGAGCTCCACGATTCTGTTTCGCAGGCGCTGTACGGCATCTCGCTGGGCACCCGTACGGCGAAGACGCTCCTCGAACGCGACCCGGCGCGGGTTGGCGAGCCACTGGAGTACGTTTCCGGCCTCGCCGAAGCCGGCCTCGCGGAACTGCGCGCGCTCATCTTCGAGCTTCGCCCCGAGTCCCTCGAAGCCGAGGGCCTGGTCGCAGCGTTCGAGAAGCAGTTCGCCGCCATGCACGCCCGCCACGGCATCGACATGGTCACCAGCCTCGAAGGTGAGCCCGATCTCCGGCTCGACCTGAAGGAGGTGCTCTACCGCATCGGCCAGGAGGCCATGCACAACACGGTGAAGCATGCTCGCGCGACGAAGGCGTGGGTAACGCTGCGGACCGTCGATGGGCGCGTGGCACTCGAAGTACGCGACAATGGGGTGGGATTCGACCCGAACGGCGATTTCCCGGGCCATCTCGGCCTTCGATCAATGACGGAACGGGCAACCAGCTCGGGAGGGACGCTGACCATCGAAAGCGCGCCAGGCTCAGGAACCACGGTCAGGATCTCCGTGCCGGCAATCCCCGGGCACCTGCCGGCCGGCGCGGGCGGTTCAGCTGCGTGACCAAGGGCCGAAGGTACCGGTGCCCCGTTGTCACGCGCTCTAGGTGGCCGGTTCCTCTTCCGGCGCCGGGACGAGCCTCAGTTCGCGCCAGCCGCGCAACGAGTTGAACGCCGCGAGGCGAGTGCCTTCATCGAGGCTCGCCACCGGGATGTGCCCCTCGACAATGTCTCCACGGGCCAACAGCTCGGCCCTCAGCGTGCCGGCCAGGAGCCCATCGGAAACCGGCGGCGTGACCCAGCGCCCATCGAGGCAGACGGCGATGTTGGCGATGCAGGTCTCGGTCACATGCCCGGCCCGGTTCCAGAGGACAACCTCCTCGCAGTCCGGGCGCGATGCCGCGGCTGCTTCGTACACGGCGCGTCGTGTGGTCTTGTGGAAGAGAAACGGGCTCGTCGAATCGACCGGGGCGAGGGCAAGGCCGGCAGTCACTGGCCCCGACGAACCTGCCCTGAGCGCTGCCGTCTCCACCCGGGGCGCACCCCACTCGTCGAGCAGCAGCCGCACCCGCAGCGGCCGGCACCCGCCAACGGCCTGGTCGAGCGCACGGCGTAGCTTGCGGCGGTCGAACGGAAAACCGAAATAGCGCGCTGACTCGCGAAGCCGGTCCAGGTGGCGTTTCAGGAGAAAGAAGCCCTCTTCTGGCGTCCACCGGAGCGTTTCGATGAGGGAGAACGGCGTGACATCCCGCTCGAGTACCCGTGCCTTGGCAAGGCACTCGGCGTATTCGCGCCCCGGCCGCGAGTCCCAGACGATGCCGCTGCCCACGCTGTAGGTTGCCATTCCATCCGCGCGGTCGACAGTGGCCGTGCGGATGGCGACGTTGAAGCGGGCCCGTCCGCCGGGGCCAACGTAACCCACGGCCCCGGTGTACACGCCGCGCGGACGGCGTTCGAGTTCCTTGATGATGGCCGCGGTCCGCACCTTCGGGGCGCCTGTGACCGACGCGCAGGGAAACGTGGCCGCGAAGAGTTCCGCCAACGGGACCTTGGTTTCGGCCGTGACGTCGGAGGTCATTTGCAGCACCGTCGGGAATCGCTCCACGCGAAACAATGCGGGCACATCGACACTGCCGATCCTCGCAACTCGCCCCAGGTCGTTTCGGACCATATCAACGATCATGAGGTTCTCGGCGCGTTCCTTGGGCGAAGCACGAAGTGCCGCCGCCTTCCGCCGGTCTTCCGCATTCGTCCGGCCCCGGTTGGCCGTGCCCTTCATCGGGCGCATCCGCACCCGGTCGCCCTCGCGCGCGAAGAAGAGTTCCGGCGACGCTGAGCACACGGCGAAGCGGCCCAGGTCGAGGTAGGCGGCGCCATCGGCGCGCTGGGCGCGGGCGAGCCGGGCGAACAGCGAGAACGGGTCGCCGGCGAAGCTGGCCTCGAGGGGAAAGGTGAGATTCACCTGGTAGCTCTCGCCAGAGGCGAGGTACCCGCGGACCCGGCGCACCGACCCCCCGTAGGCCGTCCCGTCGACTCCCGGCCGCCAGGTGATGGCAGGCAGCCGGGCGGCCGCCTCCACCAGCCGGGACGGGTCGAACGGCTCGATACGCTCGCCCACGATGAAGGCAGCGAGCGGCAGGCCGGGAACCGGGGCGTGAGCATCGAGACCAAACGCCGCGGCCGCCTCGTAGGCGACAAACCCGGCGGCGTGCGCTCCCGCGTTTGCCAACCGTTCGACCCTCGCCAACAGTGGCGCGACTTCCAGGTGCGAGTGCGCCACCAGCGGATCAGTCGCGCCAGTAAGCTGGAACCACGCACCATCCAGCTGCAGGACAGCGAACGACGCGGATGTCATCTCGCTCTCCTGCCGCGGGGCCACAAATCGACGAACTTCAGGCGGCCGTGCTGCCACCGAACGGCCAATACCAGCGCTTGCCGACAGATGGCTTTGGCTTAATGTCAGCCTCGGTAAAGCCGCGGCCGCAGCCCTGGCAGTAGGCATAGACGTTCAGGTTCTGGCGGCCACACCACGGACACTCGCGCATGCGAAACCTCTCACACTCTGGTTATTGCTTCTGCTTGCCTCAATTGTAGGAGACCTGTGCCTTACCTGAACCTGCGCGCCGCCAGGATCGGCCACGTGTCGACCACCTCGCTGCCGCGGCGCACGTAGTACACATCGTGCAGGTTCAAGGTAGTGTCGCCGTGGCTCGGGACGATCTCGATGCGGGCTCCCGGCTTGAGGCCTGCCACGCCCTCGCCCGTGAGCGTCGCGTGTTCCTCGCTCAGGCGCGCCACCTTGATGCGGCCATCCACGGACATCGGCGGACCGAACTCGTTGGTCAGCGACTTCGCACCCGTATCGGCGACGGCATAGCGCTCCTTGACCGAGATGACCGTGGTCAGGAGCGTGAGCGCCTGCTGGAACGTGTTCGGGATGAATTCCTCATTGTGGCTGTCGTGGAACACGTAGGTGCCCGCCTGCAGCTCGGTAACACCGGGTGTGCGGGCGGCAATGGGAACGCTGGCAGTGCCACTGGTGGAAACGATCGCCGGAGCGAGGCCAGCCTCGGCAAGAGCCTCCACGTGGGCGTTCACGATTGCCAGTGAGTCTCGGATGAGGTGCTCGCGGGCTACCGGGTCGGGTTGGCCATACATGTGGCCTTCGTACCCCATGATGCCGCGGTAGTCGATCCCGCTCGCGATAAGCTTGCGCGCCAGGTCAACGCTCTGTTCCGGGGTGGCGGAACCGCAGCGCCGAAGGCCCGCGTCGACTTCGATGACGGCGGCCGGACCCTGCCCTGACCGCCGGGCCCCTGCCGCGAGCTGTTCGATGTTGAACTCCGACTCGACCGCGACCGTGATGTCCACGCCCCGGGCGAGCAGCGCCATCAGCCGGTCGATTTTCTGTGCGCCAACGACCTGGTTGGCCATCAGGATCGGGCCAAGGCCGGCATCGGCCAGCACCTCGGCCTCGCCGAGCTTCGCCACGGTGATGCCGATGGCGCCGGCATCGAGCTGGAGCTTCGCGACCTGCGGGCATTTCGGTGTCTTGAAGTGCGGCCGGAGGTTCACCCCCGTGCCCGCGATCATGCTCATCATGGTCGCGATGTTCGCCTGGACCTTGTCCAGGTCGAGCAGGAGGCAGGGGGTATCCAGGTCGTCGATGTGCATGGGCGGCAGTCTACTCGCCGGCGCCGGGTACGGCATATGCTCCTGTGATTAACGTGTATCGAACCATCCGGGCGAGGATTCTGGCACAATGTCCTGAAGGGCGAGGAGGCACCGTTGGAACCCAGGCAGCACCCCTTCGTCGTCCTTCGCCACACGCAGTACCGGCTCCTGTTCGCGGGCACCACGCTCGCGATGCTCGCCTTCGGCATGATGCAGGTGGCACAGGGTGTCGTTGCCTTCGAACTCACCGGAAAGAACAGCGCGGTCGGCTTTGTCTTCCTCGGTCAGGGCATCTCGATGCTCGTGCTGAGCCCCGTCGGAGGCACGCTCTCCGACCGGATCTCCAAGAAGAAGCTGCTCACGTCGGCGCAGTTCGTGATCGGGGCGATGTTCGCGCTCATCGCCGTACTCATCGCGACCGACCTCATCACCATTCTCATCCTGGCCGGTGCCAGTCTCATCCTGGGCTGCATGTACTCGATCATGGGACCGACCAGGCAGGCGTGGGTCGGCGACCTTCTGCACGGCGACGACCTTGCCCGTGGCGTCGCCCTGCAGCAACTGATGATGAACTCGACCCGGATCGTCGGGCCCCTGCTCGCCGGGCTCCTCGTCGCAACCGAGGGCATCGGCACCGCGGGAACCTATTTCGCCATGGCCGCCCTGTTCGCCGGCGTGGTGATCGTGCTGATGCAGATGGCCCCTTCGCCGCCCCGTCCCCGCGAGACGCACTCGTCGGTCACGGCCGACCTGAGCGAGGGCTTTCGTTACATCTGGGCCGAGCGCGATGTCCGGATGCTGGCGCTGGTGTTCGTCGGGATCGTGCTGAGCGGTTTCTCGTACCAGGCGATCATGCCCGGCTACCTGGAGAACTCGCTCGGGCATCCGGCAAGCCACCTCGGGATCCTGTACGGCGCCATGGCGGCTGGAGGGATCATCGTCACGCTGGTCCTTGCGGCGAGGCCACCATCGCGGCCAAGCGCAGCCATGCTCCTGTTTGGCGCGGCCCTCGCTACGTGCATCGGCGGTCTGGCAATTGCGCCGGGATTCGCGGCTGCGCTTGGGGTTGGGGCGCTCGTTGGCGCCGCCTCCAGCGGCTTTCAGATGCTCAACAACGTGAGCCTCATGCAGCGCTCCGACTCGAAGTACTTCGGACGCGTGATGGCGGTGACGATGATGGCGTTCGGCGTGAACTCGATCGTCTCCTACCCGGTCGGTCTCATTGCCGATGCGGCAGGCGAGCGCGCGACACTCGGCGGGCTGGCGGTGGCCTGCGGTTCGGTCGTGATGCTGGGCGGCCTCGCCTTGCGGTCGCAGGGCAGGGCGCCCGCCCGTACCGTCTCCGAGCTCTCCACGCCGCCGGCCTGACCGGGGCCCCGCGTGCGCTCAGGCGTTGGCGGCCTCCATCGCCGCATACTTGGCCCGCTTGGTCTCGCGGGCCCGGATCGTGGCGTTCAACTCCGTCTTCCGGATCCTGATGGACTTCGGCGTCACCTCCACCATCTCATCGTTGCCAATGAGGGAAAGGCTTCGCTCAAGACTCGGAGGTGAGGGCGGAGTCAGCTTCACCGCGATGTCCGATGTCGAGCTACGGATATTGGTCAGCTGCTTCGCCTTGCAGACGTTCACGTCGAGGTCGGTGTCCTTGGCGTGAAGCCCGACCACCATGCCCGCATAAACCTCGTCGCCCGGCGAGATGAAGAGCATTCCCCGCTCCTGCGCATTCGCGATGCCGAAGCTGAGGGCCGTGCCCATTTCGGATGCCACCAGAGCGCCGTTGCGGTGGCGACTGATTTCACCCGCCCACGGCCGGTACCCGAGGTACTCCGTGTTCATGATGCCCTCGCCGCCGGTGCCGCTGATGAACGTGTCACGGAATCCGATGAGGCCCCGGGTCGGGATGTCGAAATCGAGGCGCACGTTGCCGTTGTGATCCGAGTGCATGCCCACCATCTGGGCTTTCCGCCCCGAGAGCGTCTCGATCAGAAACCCGGTCGCGGACTCGGGCGCCTCGACGTACAGCCGCTCGAACGGCTCCT
This sequence comes from uncultured Anaerolineaceae bacterium, assembly GCA_964507025.1. GTDB lineage: Bacteria > Chloroflexota > Dehalococcoidia > Tepidiformales > Tepidiformaceae > Amarobacter. The sequence goes on along the minus strand of CAZDOK010000006.1, from coordinate 121,428 downwards.
CCCGCCCGGTGGGACTCTGGTGGACGATGACCTCCGGGCGGGTAACCGCGAACTCGTAACCCTCGCGCCGCATGGTCTCAACCAGGATGGCCAGGTGCAGCTCGCCACGGCCGCTGACGACGAACTGGTCCGCCGTCTCGCCATCTTCGACCCGCAGGGCGACATTCGTCTCGACTTCGCGGAAGAGCCGCTCGCGAAGCTGCCGGCTTGTGACAAACTGGCCCTCGCGGCCGGCGAACGGGGAGTCGTTCACCCGGAATGTCATCTTCATCGCTGGCTCTTCGATGGTGATGACGGGCAGCGGCTCGGTGACGTCCGGGTGGCCGATCGTCTCGCCGATGAGAATGTCGCTCACGCCGGTGACCGCTACGATGTCCCCCGCGCGCGCCTCCTGGAGTTCGACACGGCCGAGCCCCTGGAAACCAAAGAGCTGCGCCACCCGGTGTTGACTTATCTCACCATGGTGGTCGAACCGGATGATGGGCTGACCTGCGCGCACCACCCCATCGGTAATGCGGCCGACGGCGATTCGGCCACGGTAGCTGTCGTACATCAACGTGGTCACGAGCATCCGGAAGGGCGCATCCTCGTTGCACTCGGGCCCGGGGATGTGCTCAAGGATGGCGTCGAGGATGGGCTGCATTGTCCCCGACGTGATGTCCGGGGTCAGCCCCGCGTATCCGTCGCGGGCATTCGCATAGAGTGTCGGGAACTCGAGCTGGTGGTCCTGGGTGGCCAGGTCGAGGAAGAGGTCGCTGGTCTCGTGGATGACCTCCGCGATCCGCGCGTTCGGCCTGTCGATCTTGTTCACCACGACAATGGGGTGCAGACCGATTTCGAGCGCCTTGCGCAACACGAACTTGGTCTGCGGCATCGGGCCCTCGACGGAGTCGACGAGCAACAGGCAGCCATCGGCCATGTTCAACACGCGCTCCACTTCGCCACCAAAGTCGGCGTGGCCCGGCGTGTCGATGATGTTAATGCGAACGCCGCCGTAGTCGATGGCGGCGTTCTTCGCCATGATGGTGATGCCCTTCTCGCGCTCGAGCGGGTTCGAATCGAGGATGAGCGTCCCCACGGCTTCGTTCTCGCGAAAGACGTGCGATTGCTTCAGCAGGGCATCCACCAGGGTGGTCTTCCCGTGGTCGACATGGGCGATGATGGCGATGTTGCGCACGTCGGCGCGGCGTTGGGACATGGATCCAGTGTGCTGGACAGGCGGGTAACCGCATAGAACGCTCGCGAACGCGGAGCGGCCCACCCGCCGCCTTTGCGCAATCGGGCGCGAACGCCGCACACTGGAACCACACCCACGCGGGTTTGGAGGCATCGCATGAGCAGCAGCTACGACCTGATCCAGGAACTCATCGCCGGCAAGCGTCCCGATGCCGACCTCGTCCGCCCGTCGGATGTGATGCCGTTTGTCATCGAGAGCGACGGCCGCCGCGAGCGGGCCTACGATATCTACTCACTGCTCCTGAAGGAGCGGATCGTCTTCCTCGGCACGCCCATCGATGCCATGGTCGCGAACGTGATCATCGCCCAGCTTCTCTACCTCGCCCGCGAGGACGACGAGAAGGACATCATGATGTACATCAACTGCCCGGGCGGGAGCGTGACGGCGGGGCTGGCCATCTTCGACACCATGAACCTGATCCGGCCCGCGGTGTCGACCCTGTGCATGGGGCTGGCAGCCAGCATGGGTACCGTCATGCTGACCTCGGGCACGAAAGGGAAGCGCTACGCGCTGCCCAACAGCACGATTCACCTGCACCAGGTGCTCGGTGGAGCCCAGGGGCAGGCACGCGATATCGAAATCCAGGCGCGCGAGACACTCCGGCTCCAGAAGGTCCTCCGGACGATCATCCAGGAGACCACCGGCCAGCCCATGGAGAAGATCGAGCACGACACCGACCGCGACTTCTGGCTCGACCCGCCAGCCGCCAAGGAGTACGGCCTGATCGACGAAATCCTGGACCGCCCCAGCCAGGTTGCGGCGGCGAGCCCGAACGGCAAGGCTTCGGCCTAGCGAACGTTTAGTCCTGGTGGCCCGCCAGTGGGATCACATCGATCCCCATGTACTGGCGCAGTGCCGCGGGCACCTCGATGCTCCCATCGGGGCGCTGGTAGTTCTCCATTACGGCAATGACCGTTCGCGGCAGTGCCAGGCCGCTGGCGTTGAGCATGTGCGGGTGGCGGGTCGGCTGATCGCCTCCGGCGCGGTAGCGGATATTGGCCCGACGGGCCTGGAAGTCCAGGCAGTTGGAAGCCGAGCTCACCTCGAGCCACTCGCCCTGGCCCGGAGCCCAGATCTCCAGGTCGAATGTCCGGGTCGAATTGAAGCCGATATCCCCCGAGCACAGCTCCACCAGGCGGTATGGGAGGCCGAGGATTTCGGGGATTGAGCGTGCCCGCGCGACCAGCAGGTCGAGCTCGGCGGCGCTCTGTTCCGGCTCGCAATAGACAAACATCTCCACCTTCTCGAACTGGTGCCCCCGCTTGATCCCCCGCACATCGCGCCCGGCGCTCATCTTCTCGCGGCGGAAACACGGGGTGTGGCCGACAAACCGCATGGGGAGCTGGCCCGCGGGGAGGATTTCGTCACGGAAGAGGTTGACGAACGCCACCTCGGCCGTGGGGATGAAGTAGTAGTCCTCCTCGGCATCCCGGTACAGGTTGTCGCGGAACTTCGGAAGCTGGCCCGACGCGTAGAGCGACGCCTCGTTGAGCATGTACGGCAGGTAGGCTTCCGTGAACCCGGCCCTGCCGTGTTCGTCGAGCATGAGCTGGATGAGCGCGCGCTGCAGCCGCGCCAGCGGACCCCGTAGCGTGTAGAACCGCGACCCCGACATCTTCGCGCCGCGCTCGATGTCCAGTCCGCCAACCATCTCGCCGAGCTCCCAGTGCGGACGGGGATGGAAGTTGAAGTGGGGCAATTCGCCCACGGTTTCGACCACACGGTTCGAGGTTTCGTCCGGGCCCTTGGGCACGTTGGGGTCCAGGATGTTGGGGACCTCGTACAGCTTCTCCTGGAGTTCAGTCTCAACTTTCTTGAGGAGTCCATCCAGCCGATCGATTTCGTCGCCAACCAGGCGCATCTCCGCGATGCGCAGCTCGCGGTCGGCGGCATCCCTGGACTGGCCAATGGCCTTGCTCACCGTGTTCCGCTTCGCGCGAAGCCCTTCGACCTGCTGCAGCAGCCCGCGGCGCTCTTCGTCGAGCTGAAGGATCCGGTCGATGGGCGCAGTGGTGTTCCGGAGCAGGACATCGCGCTTCACGCGCTCCACGTTTTCGCGGATGTACTGCAAGCTCAGCATGGTTCAGGGCTCCAGGGCCGCGGCGGCGGCGAGTGCGCGAATGCCGAGGAGCCGGACGTCCTCGGCAACTGGCACGAGCGTACCATCGGGTGCCGGGAGGGAAAACGCCTCCGCCAGCTCCTCCCTCGAGAACCACCGGTGCTCGCCATGCGGAATCGGAGCCCCAAAATCGACATCGGCAAGCGCGACCGTGAAGTACACGTGGTCGATGTGCTGGTGGAACGGCTGGTCATCGCGGACGATGTCTTCGATGAGGATGACCGCGGGTGGTGCGAGCACCAGCGGCCGGTGAACCGCCAGGAGGTCAGCAGGTGCGATGACTTCGACGGGCAGGCCAGACTCCTCCAGCGCCTCTCGCATCGCGCCCTGGACCGGGTCCTCGTTCGGTTCGAGATGGCCGCCCGGCGGCAACCACATGCGCAGCTTCTGGTGCCAGAGCAGCAACGTCCGGCCGCCGGCCACCACGTAGGCCGTCGCCGTGTGGTGCCGCTCGAACGGCGGATCGCTCACCCCTTCACCGACTTCAGCTGCGGGAACAGGATGACGTCGCGGATCGAGTCCTGTTCGGTGAGGATCATCAGCAGCCGGTCGATGCCCATGCCAAAGCCACCCGTGGGCGGCATGCCGTGCTCAAGCGCGAAGAGGAAGTCGTCATCGATCAGTTCGGCTTCGTCGTCGCCTGCGGCCTTGAGCCGCGCCTGTTCCTCGAAGCGGACCCGCTGATCGATGGGGTCGTTGAGTTCGGTGTAGGCATTGCCAGCCTCGAACCCGCCGATGAATACCTCCCAGCGCTCCACCAACCGGGGGTTGTCGGCTCGCCGCTTCGCCAGGGGCGAAAGCTCGACCGGGTAGTCCATCAAGAACGTGGGCTGGATGAGCTTCGGCTCGACGTAGAACGACATCGCCTCGTCGATGAGCTTGCCGTAGCCCGCGTTCGGCGGGAGTTCCAGGCCGCGACGTTCGAGCTCGGCGCGCAGGGTCTCGGCCGTCGAAAACTCGTCCAACTCCAGCTCCCCATACTCGCGGAGGGCGTCGTGGAGCGTGATCCGCCGCCAGGGGCGCTGCAGGCTAATCTCCTGTCCGCGGAAGGTGAACGTTTCCCTGCCAAGCACTTCATGCGCGACAGAGCTGATCAGCTCTTCGACCAGCATGGAGATGTCGTGATAGTCGGCGTAAGCCTGGTAGAGCTCGATCATGGTGAACTCGGGGTTGTACTTCGCCCCCAGGCCTTCGTTCCGGAAGATCCGGCCCATCTCGTATACGCGCTCGAAGCCGCCAACCACCATCCGCTTCAGGTAGAGTTCGAGGCTGATACGCAGGTGGCGCTCCTCATCGAGCGCGTTGTAGTAGGTAGTAAACGGCCGTGCCGCCGCCCCCCCGGCCTCCTCCTGGAGGACAGGTGTCTCCACTTCGAGGAATCCCCGGGCATCGAGGAAGCGGCGGATGGCGGAAACCACCTTGCTGCGAACGATGAACCGCTGGCGCGTCTCCTCGTTCGCCATCAGGTCCAGGTAGCGCTTGCGCTGGCGAAGCTCGACGTCGGCCAGGCCGTGATACTTCTCGGGTGGGGCATGGAGCGCCTTCGCCAGCATGGCCCATTGCACAGCCTGGACCGTTGGCTGCCCGGTGCGCGTTCGAATGGGGGTGCCCTTCACTCCGATGAAGTCGCCGAGATCGATGAGACGGAGCGCCTCGTAGTTGGCCAGGGTGTTCTGGCGCATCAGCACCTGGATACGGCCGCTGCCATCGAGCAGATCGATGAACGTTGCCCGGCCCATGTCGCGCCTGGCCACCACGCGCCCCGCGATATCGACCTCGATACCCTCGACTTCGTTCTCCCCTTCCGGGAGGGCCTCCACGAGCAGCGTGACTTCCTCGGCCGTGTGGCTGCGTGTGACGCGCGGTGGATAGGGATCGATTCCGGCGTCGCGCAGTTCTTCGACCTTCGCGACACGCTGCGCCATGAGCTCATCCACGGTTCGTTCCCCTTCCACAACGCAAGCGGGCCGCTGCGACGCGGCCCGTGGTATACCTTCGCAGACCGGCGCCGGTCAGTCGATCTTCAGTACCTTCACCTTGATCACACCCTTGGGTACGTTGACTTCCACGGCATCGCCAACGGCCTTGCCGAGAAGGGCCAGGCCCACGGGCGATTCATTCGAGATCTTGCCGTTGAGTGGGTCGGCCTCGGGGGCGCCAACGATCTGGTAGTGCCGGGTGGCGCCGTCCTGTTCGACCAGCACCCCGCTTCCGACCATCACCCGGCCGGCGTGGTGGGCGCCTTCCTCGTCGATGATGCGGGCACGGCGGAGAATATCCTCGACTTCGAGGATGCGACCTTCGACGCGGCCCTGCTCCATCTTCGCGTCGTCGTACTCCGCGTCGTTCTGGCTGGTGCCCTGCTCCTGCGCGTTATGGATCATCTCGGCGACCTCGCGGCGGCGGGCGCGCAGCTCGTCGAGCTCGTGTTCGAGCTTTGCTTTTCCTTCACGTGTCAACGGAACGGGCTTATCAGTCATGTCGTACCCTAACTGGCAACGGTGCCGCCAGGACAAAAAGGGACTGAGGCCACGAAATGCCTCAGTCACCAGACGCAAGTATACCGGCGCGCAGCTGTGCCCCGCAAACCACATGAAAGGCCACTGGTGTGACCAACAACGACCCGGCGGCACCGGGCCGCCAGCCGGAAGATCCGTACCGGCCGCCGTGGGAACGTCGCTTCCAATCACCGGTGGACCAGGATGTTGAATCGCTGCCACCCGGGCAAGACCGCCCGCTGCCTCATGCGGGTGAAGCCGGGGCCCGAGACGACACGCCGCTCCGCACTTCCGCTCCCTCGCCAGCCACGGGTGCCGCCCGTTGGCTTGGCCTGGGGGGCCTGGTGATCGCGGCATCCCTCGTTGGCGGGGTGGTCGGGGGTGCAATCGTGGCAGCGCTTGGCTCGTTCGACGAGGATCCAGGCGGAGAATCGCCCGCCGGCGACCAGGCGGTGCTCACCGTGGAACAGACCAGTGCCATCGCCGAAGTCGCCGCCTCGGCTCGGCCCGGCGTCGTTCGAATTGAGAGCGTCAAGACCACACTCACCGGCCAGGAGCAGGACGTCGGGAGCGGTGTCATCCTCGATACCAGCGGCCACATCATCACCAACGCTCACGTTGTCCTGGGGACCGACTCGCTCAAGGTAGTCCTGGCCGACGGGACCGAGCGGCCCGCCATCCTGGTGGGGCACGACTTCCCCTTCACCGATGTCGCGGTCCTCCAGGTGGGGCCGGGGAACCTCGAACCTATCCCGCCGGGTGATTCTGATTCGCTTCGCCTTGGCGAGACCGTAATCGCCATCGGCAACCCCCTCGCCGAATTCGATGGCACCGTTAGCGTCGGCGTCATCAGCGGTCTCGCCCGCGTGCGGATCTTCGACGCAGTCCGCCAGGCGGACCTCATCCAGACCGATGCCGCCGTGAACAACGGCAACAGCGGCGGCGCGCTCCTGAATCTCTCCGGGCAGTTCGTTGGCATGCCCACGGCCGTCCTCCGGCAGTCACGTTCCGGATCAGTGGTGGAGGGGATTGCCTTCGCCCTGCCCAGCAACCGCGTGCTGCAGATTGCGAATGAGATCATCGCCAATGGCGGCGCGCTCGAGCGACCGAGCCTTGGCATCGAGCACGTCGACATCACCGCCGAGAACTTCGCCCGCCTGCCCCGCACAGCGGTGAGCCAGGGTGCCCTTGTCGCCGCCGTCGTAGCGGGTGGGCCCGCAGCCGAAGCTGGCATTCGGGTTGGCGACGTCATCACCAGCGTCGGAGACGTGGACATCGACCGCGAACAGCCGCTGTACAACGCGCTCATGGCCCACGCGCCAGGGGAAACGGTGCGGGTTGTCCTCAATCGGAATGGCCGGATAATCGACGTCGAGGTTCGCCTTGCCAAACGTTCGTAGAGGGTGGCCTCTGCCCCCGAGGTCACTTCGCGCATGAGTCGCAGGGGCGGTCAGCTCCCCTGGGGCGCCGGGAGCAGTCCTGGCCTGTATGGCGGCCGCCGGCCCGGCGGCGGATACGGGCGAATTGGCATGCTTGCCGCCATCGTCATCGGTGTGCTGGTCATTGCCTTCTTCCTGATGAGCCGCGCTTGCGGCGGGGCGGCCAGCTGCGACGATCCGTATTGCCCTTCCGACCGCAACATCGCCGCCCCCGAAGGCTACCAGTTCGTCTCGAAGATCTTCGCCTACAACGATAAGAGCGGGGCCGTACAACCCGGGTTCGACCTGGTGGTCCAGGTCGCCCTTTCCGAACAGGTTGCCGAAGGCCAGGCGCTCAGCTTCTATCGCTACGTCGAAGAGACGAAGAATTGGGAGCCCATCGCACCGGCGATCCTCGACGCGCAGGGCAAGGTGGTCAGCGCCACCTTCACCGATGTCCCCACGATCATGGCCGTCATGCGGCGGAACACCCCGGGAGGTAGTGTCGCCGCCTACCTCCCTCACAATTCCCAGCTCCACCCCGAAGCAGTGGGCCACGTGACCGTGGTGCACCCCATCGATTTCGCGCCAGCCGCCGACGGCTCTGTCCAGGGTGATCTGAGCCCCATTGCAAGTGACGGCTCCTTCGAGGTCTACCCGGTCATCACCGCAAACGCCGGCACGCAGGGTGCCGTCGCAATCGTCGAGGCGATTTTGGCCAGCCCGGCAGCACGGACAAACCATGTTCGGCAGATCGTCGCGAAGGCCGGCGAGGCCAACGTGCGCGGTGTCGACATCGCGTACCTCGACTTGCCAGCCACCCAGCGCACGTCGTTTTCGCTCTTCATCGGCGAGCTCTACGAGGCGCTGCACGCACAGAACAAGCAGCTGACGCTCACCCTGCCCTCGCCCATCAAGGTGCAGAACCGGATCGATGAAGGCGCCTACGACTGGGCGGCCCTCTCCCAAACGGCCGATCTCATCAAGATCGCCCCGTTCCGCGACCAGGCGAAGTTCCGGCTCGACATGCCCGACATCATGGCTCACCTCACCGGGCGCGTGCCCCCCGCAAAGCTCATCCTCACTGTGTCACCCTTTGCCACCGAAACCGGTGGCGACGTCATCCAGACCTACAAGCTCACCGATGCGATGAACATCGCCACGCAGATCGCCATCCGCGCCGACGCCGATTCCATTACCACCTCAACCAACGTCGAGGTGGCCGGCACGAACATCGACCGGGATGAGAACCTCTCCGGCGTGCGCTGGTTCCCTGAGACGGCCTCGGTCGCCTTCAGCTACAAGCAGGCCCAGGGCGGCGGCAGCCGAACCGTGTACATCGAGAACTTCTTTAGCATCGGGTTCAAACTCGAGCTCATCCCGACCTACAAACTCGGCGGCGTCGCCGTCGACAACGCCAGCGACGACCGCTACCTGGGCAACATCTGGTCGGCGCTCGTGCCGTTCATCACCAGCGGTCAGCCAATCCTGCTCCGACCCAACGAGACCGACCTCGAACCAAAGTGGGCCGCCAGTGGCGGGACCATCGAATCGACCCGGCGTGGGACGGCCAACTGGTTCACACCCGCCGAACCTGGCACCTACACCATTAGCCTGACTCTGAGCGACGGCGTGGCTATGTTCGAGAACACCGTGCCGGTGAACGTGAAGGCGCGTGATTCCCGCACGCCCACAACCACCACCACTCCGGCCAACTAGCCATGGTGCGCGTGAAGGGCGTCAGGATCGCCGGCGGTGTAGCGCGCGGGATGCCGCTCGTAGAGCCCCGCGGTGTGCGGCTGCGGCCAACCTCGGGCCTCGTTCGCGAAGCCGTCTTCAATATCCTCGGAGACCAGGTGGATGGGGCCCGCGTGCTCGACCTGTACGCCGGGACGGGGGCGCTCGGCATCGAGGCGCTCAGCCGGGGAGCGGCTCACGCCACCTTCGTGGAAGGTGAGGCTGCCTGCGTCGAAGCGATACTCCAGAGTCTCAGCCGTGCGGGTTTCTCAGACCGGGCGACGGTGATGCGGGGCCGCCTGCCGGCAGCGGCGGCTCGGCTCGAACCGGCAGCGTTCGACCTCGTCTTTCTCGATCCCCCGTATAACGATGAAGGTGCCGAGGAAACGCTCATGGCGGCAGCCAGGCTGCTTGCACCGGCGGGTACGGTCGTCTTCGAGCATGGAAGCCGCTACAATCCGCCGGAACGCCCTGGAGGTCTTCGCATGACCGAGCGGAGGGTGTACGGCGATAGCGCCATCGCGCTGTACGTCCAACTGGAGGGGGCATGAGGATCGCTGTCTTCCCGGGTGGATTCGACCCGGTCACAAACGGTCACCTCGACCTGGTGACGCGGATGACCCACCTGTTCGATCGCGTGATTGTGGCCGTGGTGAAAGGCCGCGATAAGGGGTCGCTGTTCACCTGGGAGGAACGCATCGCGATGTTCGCCAAGGCTGTCGAACATCTCCCCACGGTCGAAGTAGAAGGTTTCGACGAGATGACCGTCGAATTTGCAAAGCGCAAAGGTGCAGTCGCTGTGGTCCGTGGCATCAGGGCCGTGAGCGACTTCGAGGCCGAGTTCGATATGGCGCTGATGAACCGGAAGATGGCGCCGCACCTCGAGTCGGTCTATCTCATGGCGAACCAGGAGTTCCTCTACATCAGCGCCAGCCGGATCCGCGAGGTTTCGAGACTCGGTTACGACGTCGCCGACCTGGTGCCGCCCCACGTGCGCAACGCGCTGCGCGAACGCCTGGGGCAGTCGTAAGCTGTGAGCCCTGACGGGGCACACATGGAAATACTCGAACTCATCGACACGCTCGAAGAACTGGTGATCCAGTCCCGGCGGCTTCCCGTGGGCGGCAACCTCGTGGTCGACCGGAAGCGCATGCTCGATGTCATCGACCAGATGCGGCTCGCCGTGCCCGCTGATTTGCGACAGGCGCAACAGATCCTCGAAGGTCGAGAACAGATCATCGAAGAGGCCCACCAGGCGGCACGTGCCACCACTGACAGGGCCGAGCAGGAACGCCAGCGACGCCTGGATGAAAGCGCGATTGCGCGCGAAGCACAGGACCGCAGCCAGCAAATGCTCATGGACGCGGAAGCGCGTGCGCGGCAGGTGATCGCGGAAGCCGATGCCACGGCTGCGGCCCACCTCAGTGAAGCAGCGGAAGCGGCAAGCAAGCAGCTCGATGATGCGGACCAGTACGCGTTCGAGGTGCTTCGCAGGCTCGAGAACCAGCTACAGGCATTCCTCGATTCGATCCGGCTCAGTATTTCCAGTCTCCAGGAAAAGCGCTAGACCGCATACAACCCGTGCTGTGCTTTCAAAACTCCGCTTTTGCGGGTATGGTTTCCTATGGAATCGCCACCTGTCACATTCCTTGCGAGGAATCGTGGCCTTTGGGGCTATGGAGGAAACGTCACACATGGCTGAATTCACAGTAATCAAAGAGGCTGAGGCACCCCGCCCAGCCCGCCAGACGGGCCGTCTGGCAGCACGAATGAGAGAGTACGAGAAGTACATCGAATCTGTTCCGTCCGGAAAGGTCGGCAGGCTCACTCCATCACGCGGCGAAACCGCCCGCGGCATCGCACTCCGCATTAGTCGCGCAGCCAAGCGCATGGGCAAGAGCAGCAATACCTGGGTGGTCGACGGAGTCGTCTACTTCAGCCTTTCCTGAGAGAACCCGGCCCGGCCAAAACCAAGCGAGGGAGTGACACGACTGTCACTCCCTCTGCATTCGCTCCAATACCTCGGTCGCGCTAGTGCCGTTCTGCTGCCGCCCGATCCTCGCTCGATACGATCGCGAATGACGGAACCTCGCGTCGACCACCGTTTCGCGGCGCCGCGCCGACGGGTTCCCGCGCCGCCACAGGGCTCTCCGCCGCGGGCTTCGGCGCCGCCACCGGGGCGGTCGCCCGAACCGTCTCGCCGACAACGGTCTTTTGCGTGGTATCCACAGTCCCGGAAAGAGATGCCCCTTCCTCCACCACCAGGGTCGCCGCTTTGACGGTGCCCGTCACTACCGCGGTCGCCGCCAGCAAGAGCCGCCCGCTGCAAACGATGTCGCCCTCGAGCCGACCCCGAATCTGCGCCTCCCGCGCCTGGATGCGTGCCCGGGCCGACGCGTCCTTCTCGATCGTAAGCACGCCGCGACAGAACACCTCGCCACTTATCGAACCTTCGACGCGCAGGTCGTGGTCCGTCTCGTAACGCCCGTCAAACGACGAATGGCGGTCGACCAGGCTTTCGGAGCGGGTCTCGACAGTGGCCCGGTCATCGCCGCTGGCGCCTGAGGCAACTCCCTCCCTCTGGCGGCGCGGCGCAAGCGCCTCGGGCGGGAATTCGCTGTAGTCGTCGCCCGGCTCAACGCCGAACGACTCGTTCTCGTACCGGGTCACGGAATCCGGGTAACGGACGTCGCGGGGGGACTTTTTCAGCTGCACAGGTCCTCCTGGATTCGGAAGGGCACACCCGCACGCAACAGGGGACGGGCGGCCCGGCTCTTTGCACCATAGGCGCGCGTCCACCACCCGTCCACCAGCGTTTCGTAAAACTTCGGCAACGCGGGCAACCCTGGGTTAAGCACAAAATCCCCGGCCTCTGGCGCCACTACACGACGATGTTCACCAGCTTGCCGGGCACGTACACCACCCTGCGGGGCTCCTTCCCACCCAGCCACTCCTGCACCCGGTTCGAAGCGAAGACGGCAGCCCGCGCCGCCGCTTCGTCCGCCTCCGCGGGCAGCACCAGGCGATCCCTCACCTTCCCGTTGACCTGCACCACCACTTCGACCTCGTCGTCGCGGGCGAGTTCCGGGTCTGCCTCGGGCCAGGCAGCCAGGTGAATGCTATAGGCGCCCCCGGTGCGCTCCCAGAGCTCCTCGGTGATGTGCGGAGCCAGCGGGGCGGTCAGCAGCAGGGCGGTCCTGACTGCCTCGTCCCAGGCCTCACCGTCCACCGGCCCGGCCTCGCGTGCTCGTTGCATGGCACTCGTGTGCTCCATCAGCCGCGAGATCATGGTATTGAACCGGAACGCCTCGATGTCGGCCGTGACTGCCAGGATCGTCTTGTGGGTGGCTCGCCGAATTGCCGCAGTCGCCGGGTCGCCCGCCGCCGCAACGCGGTTGACGGGCTCCACGCAGAGCGACCACAGGCGATTGAGCCACCGGACGATGCCGGCCATGCCGGTCGGGTTGTAGGGACCGCCCTGGTCCCACGGCCCGACGAACATCAGCTGGCAGCGGAAGGCATCGGCGCCCCACTGGTCGACCTGCTCATCGGGCGCCACCACGTTTCCGCGGCTCTTCGACATGCGGTTGCCATCGGGCCCGAGAATCACCCCCTGGTTGAACAGACGCCGCATCGGCTCATCGCCCTGCACCAGGCCCATGTCGCGAGCCGCCTTCCAGAAGAACCTGGTGTACAACAGATGCATGACCGCGTGCTCGGCGCCACCCGTGTACTGGTCCACCGGGAGCCACTTCGCCGCGGCTTCCCGGGAAAACGGCCGCTCGTTGTTGTGCGGGTCCACGTAGCGCATCTGGTACCAGCTCGAGCACATGAACGTGTCCATGGTGTCCGTCTCCCGACGCGCTGGCTTGCCATCGATCGGGCATGGGACGTTCACCCATTCGTCGATCTGCGTCAGCGGCGACTGTCCGGTGGGCTCAAACCGCACATTCGTCGGCAGCATGACCGGCAGATCCGACTCGGGAACCGGCACCACACCGTGCTCCGGGCAATGGACCATCGGGATGGGCGCGCCCCAGTACCGCTGCCGCGAGATCAGCCAGTCGCGCAGGCGGTAGGTGACCGTGCCTTCGCCGAACCCCCGCTCCGCGGCGTAAGCGACCACCTTCGCAATCGCCTCGGCTTCGGGCGTACCGTCGAACGGCCCGGAGTTGATCATCCGTCCGCCGTGCGGGAATGCGCGCTCCAGGGGCTTCGTTACGTCGACTTCCGGGTGGTCGAAGACCGGCCGGATCGCCAGGCCGAACCGCGTGGCGAACTCGAAGTCGCGCTGGTCGTGTGCGGGCACGCCCATCACCGCCCCGGTCCCGTAGGTGATGAGCACGTAGTCGGCGATCCAGATGGGGACCCGCTCACCGCTGAACGGGTTGATGGCGAAGCCCCCCGTAAAGACACCGGTCTTCTCCTTCTCGGTCGAAAGACGTTCGATCTCCGTCTGGCGGCTCGTCTGCTGGCGATAAGCCTCGACGGCAGCCCGCTGCTCGGGCGTGGTGATGCGGTCCACAAGGGCGTGCTCCGGTGCAAGCACCATGAAGCTCGCGCCATACACGGTGTCGGGCCGCGTGGTGAACACGGTGATTGGGTTATCCACCCCGGCAGCGTCCACCTCGAATTGCAGCGTGGCGCCCTCCGATCGGCCAATCCAGTTCGTTTGCATCGTCCGGATGCGTTCCGGCCAGTCGATGCCCTCGAACCTCAGCAGTTCCTCGGCGTAGGCAGTGATCCGGAAGAACCACTGTGTCAGGAAGCGCCGCTCAACGATGTCGTCGGAGCGTTCGCAACGGCCATCCACCACCTGCTCGTTGGCCAGGACGGTGTGGCAGCCCGGGCACCAGTTCGCCGCGGCCTCGGCGCGGTAGGCCAGCCCGCGCTGGTAAAGCTGCAGGAACCACCACTGGGTCCAGCGGTAGTACTCCGGGTCGCTGGTGACAACCTCGCGGTCCCAATCGAACCCCGCGCCCATGAGCCGCAGCTGACCACGCATCCGCTCGATATTCGCGGAGGTCCACTCGCCGGGGTCGATGCCCCGCTTGATCGCCGCGTTCTCGGCAGGGAGCCCGAACGAATCGAAGCCCATCGGGAACAGCACGTTGTAGCCGCGCATGCGGCGGTAGCGTGCCCCCGCATCCGATGGCGCCATGGCGTACCAGTGGCCGGTGTGCAGGTCGCCGGACGGGTAGGGGAACATCGTTAGCGCATACCACTTGGGGCGCGGGTCGTCGTCGCGGGCGGCGTACAGCCGGTCGTCGTGCCACCGCTGACGCCACTTTGGCTCAATAACATGCGGGTCGTAACGATCCGTCACGATCACTCACCTCACTGGGTCAAAACTTGGGGAAAGGGGGTGGCTCGCCGCAATCGCGAGCCATGGGGAACGCCCCGCCGGCTATTCGCCGCGGGGCGGGGTAAGGATGAGGAGCAGTCGCACTCGATGCATCAGGTTCACCATCCTACTTGACCTGGCCCGGCGCCGTCACGCTGTCCATTTCACGTATCCCCACTGTGTCCCGGGGGGCCGGACTTGCCGGACTCCCGCCTGACAGCCTCCCGAGCGCGCGACCAGCGCAGGATCCGATCGGAAAACGGCGCCAGCTCCAGCACGACGACCACCACCGCGGTGGCAAGGACCGCGGTCAGCCACAGCTCATTCGCAACCAGGAGCCCGACCGCCGCCATCACCCAGATGGTTGCTGCCGAGGTGACCCCGCGAACCGTATGCCCCCGCTGGATGACAAGACCGGCGCCGAGAAAGCCGATGCCCTGCACGATGTTCGCGGCAATTCGCGTGTCGCCCAGCTCGTTGCTGATCTGCCCGAAGATGGCCGCGCCGCAGCAAACGAGGGCGTTCGTGCGAAGCCCGGCCTCGTGGCCGCGCGCCTCCCGCTCCAGCCCAACAGCCGCGCCGAGGCCCAACGCAAGCAGCGCCCACAGGAAGACGTCGAACTGGTCCGCGGTGCTCATAGCTGCCGGTAATGCGCTACGAGGAGCGTTTCGAAGTTGCGCTCGCGCGAGCACTCCCGACAGGTCAGGTACCAGACCCACAGGTCATCCGGCTCGCGCCCGTACCGTTCGAGGGCCTCCTTGCGCACCCGCTCCGCTGCCTTGGGCAGCTCGCCCCAGGGAGCGGGAAGGAGACGGGTGTAGACGACCCCGCCGGGGCGCTCGATGTCCCTCGCGCCGTCAGGGACATCTTCGACCTCGAGCAGGATTGGGCGCCGGAACTTCCCCGAGCCGATGAGCATCATCGGGTCCGGCGGGATGGTGGCCCCCACCCGCGCCGCCTTCTTCCGCAGTTCGTCCCGTGCCGCATCGAATCCCACCGGCACGCCAAGCACCGCCGATGTCATGGCTTTCACAAACGCGATGTCCGACCAGTCGCTCTCCACGGAATCCCACTCTTCCGGGTCGAGGCGGGGGCAAGCGCAGTTCGCGGGCGGGCCGGGTTCGTCGACGGCGTCCTGCTGGCGGACAGGCATGCCGCGCTCATCGAGCGGTATTCGGCGCTGTTCACTCATCCTGGAAGGATACCAACCCTGCGAAAGAGTGGCCTCAGCCTCGCGGCGCCTGGACCATGGCGGCGGCGAGCGGCGGCAGCACAAGCTTCCCCTCCAGCCGGGTGCCTTCCATCGACCCATGCGTCGCGAGGATCACGGTTCCGCCGCCCGGCAGGCTGACTTCCCGCGGAGTGGTCGATGTGTTCACAGCCACCGCCACCGGCCGCTCCCCGGGCAGGGTTCGGGCCCAGGCGAAAACGCCGGATGGCGCGGGCAGCTCGCGGTACGAACCTTTCAGTAGCGCGGGTGTCGTTCGCCGCAGCCAGATTGCCCTCCGGTAGAGGGAGAGCAACGACTCGGGATCGTCGTCCTGGTCGGCCACATTGCAGGCGGCGTCGCCGTACGGGAGCCATGGTTCCGAGGTCGAAAATCCGCGGCCTGGCGAGCCATCCCATTGCATCGGTGTTCGCTCAGGGTCCCGCCCGATGGTCCGAATCCGAGCGGGGTCCTGCAGTCGTTCCTCCGGGATGTCCACGTCTTCCATCCCAATTTCCTCGCCGTAGTAGATGAACGGCGTGTTCCTCAGGCCCAGGAGGAGGATGGCAGCAGCCCGGGCGCGTTCCCGCCCCCTTCCATCGAAGTTGTGGCGGGAGATGAAGCGCGGACGATCATGGTTCCCGAGTGCGAAGCACGGCTGCGCATCGGCCGGCAGCGACGCCTCCGCGGCGTTCACGATGCGCCGCAGGGCATCCGCATCCCAGGCGGTCAGACCATGCTCTCCTTCGTGGATGAACTGGAAATTGAAGGCGAGGTGCAGGCCATCGCCATCGTCATCTCCGTAGTAGCGCGCCACCTCCTCTGCGGTGCCGAACACCTCCCCTACCCCCATTCGCCCGGGGTACTCGTCGAATACCGCGCGGATGCGTTTCACGGTCTCGTAGACCTCGGGGTAGTTCCGGTTGTTTTGCCAGAGCTGGGTGCTGCGCTCCCGGTCGCCCGGCATCCAGTCGCCGTTCAAGGGGTTATCCGCCAGCTCCGGGTGCTTGATGATCATCCCCATGACATCGATGCGAAAACCGTCGATGCCCCGGTCGAACCAGAAGCGGAGCGTGTCCAGCATCGCAGCCTCCACCTCCGGATTGCGCCAGTTGAGGTCCGGCTGCTCTTTCAGGAACGAGTGCAGGTAGTACTGTCCCGTTCGCTCGTCCTGCGTCCACGCGGGCCCACCGAACACGCTCAGCCAGTTGTTGGGAAGCGTTCCATCGGCTTGCGGGTCGCGCCAGATGTACCAATCGCGCCTCGGATTATCACGCGAGGACCGGGATTCGTTGAACCACGGGTGCTGGTCTGACGTATGGTTGGGTACCCAGTCGAGCAGGATCCTGATGCCTCGGCGGTGGCACTCGTTGATGAGCCGGTCCATGGTCTCGATGGTCCCGAAATCGGGATGCACGCCCTGGTAGTCGGAAACGTCGTAGCCGAAGTCCGCCATGGGTGACGGAAACGTGGGGGAAAGCCAGATGGCATCTATACCGAGTGAACGCTCAGTGCCGTCATTCAGGTAGTCGAGGCGTGCAATGATCCCTTCGAGGTCGCCGACGCCATCGCCGTTGGTGTCCTGGAAACTGCGCGGATAGACCTGGTAGACGACCGCTTCGCGCCACCAGTCTCCCGAGGCCATCGTCAACCGAGCGCCTTCCTGACGGAGTCAAGGATCTCCGGATGCTCAGCGAGGAACGCGCGCGACACGGTGACAATCGATTCGATGTCGCCACCCCGCTCGACGGCCACCGGGTACCACGCTTCGCCCACCAGCCGCGCGAGTGCTTCACGACTCTCGGCAGAGTCCTCGATTTCCAGTTCGGCCACCATGTACTGACCCGCGGGCTCATTGAGGAGGACCGCCGACTCTTTCGCGTGACGGCCGGGCACCGCGACCAGGAAGTTCGCCTGCGTGTAGCCCCAGATTTCAGTGCCGGGGCTCGATCCCTCGTATCTGACGATCGCTGCTGACTCCGTCACTCCCGGCATGAACTCCCCCTCAGTGCGTTTCACTCGTGCTGCGGCATGGCGATCTTCAGCGCCTCGGGGAGCTCCCCGAGCAGCTGAACCCGGGCCTGGGTGCGCGTCTGGAGGCCCCAGATATTGATGAACCCGACAGCAGCCGATTGGTCGTACGTGTCGCCCCGATCATAGGTCGCCAGTCCCCGGTCGTATAGCGACTGTGGGGCCCTGCGTCCGGCAACGGTCGCCTGTCCGCGGTGGAGCTTGACCCGTACGGTGCCCGTTACATGGCGTTGCGTGCTGGCAACGTAGGCGGCAATGTCCTGGTGGTGGGCACTGAACCAGAGCCCGTTGTAGATGAGTTCCGCGTACTCGGTCGCGATGAGCTTCTTCAGCTTGATCTGCTGTTTCGAAAGCGTCAGCGACTCGAGCGCGCGGTGGGCCGTGTGCAAGATCACGCCTGCGGGAGCCTCGTAAATCTCGCGGCTCTTGATACCGACGAGCCGGTCTTCGACGTGATCGATCCGCCCAACGCCATGGAGGCCGCCGAGATCGTTCAGACGTTCGACCATCGCGACCGGTCCAATGTCCTCGCCGTTCAGCCGGATGGGCATACCGGATTGGTACTCAATCTCGACGTATTCGGGCGTGGCTGGTGCTTCTTCCGGGTCGCGCGTCCACTCATAGGCTTCCCGGGGGGGCTCAGCCCACGGGTCCTCCAGGACGCCAGCCTCGGCGCTGCGACCCCACATGTTCTCGTCGATGCTGAACGGCCCTTTCTGGCCCCAGGGGATGTCGACCCCGTGCTGCTTCAAATACTCGATCTGGTATTCGCGCGCCATCGCATTCTCGCGAGTGGGCGCGACGATCTTCAGCGTCGGGTCCAGCGTCTGGATACCAACATCGAACCGGACCTGGTCGTTGCCCTTTCCCGTGCAACCGTGAGCGACGGCGGTCGCGCCTTCCTCGTGTGCCACGTCGACCAGCAGCTTTGCCATGAGCGGGCGTGCCAGCGCGGTGGCAAGGGGGTACTGGTCCTGGTACACGGCGCCGGCCGCGAGCGCCGGAAAAGCGAAGTACCGCAGGAAATCCTCGCGGCCGTCGATGACACGCACCTTGAGCGCGCCCGCTGCCAGCCCGCGCGACTCCACAACCGGCTGTTCGCGCGACTTGCCGACATCGATGTTCAGCGCGATGACGTCGTAACCCTGTTCGACCGAGAGCCACTTGATGGCCGTCGTGGTATCGAGGCCGCCCGAATAGGCGAGGATGAGTTTCGGCACGGAAGCTTCCCGTTATGGTGGTAGTGGTGCTGAGTATCGCCTGCCGGCCAGTAACGGGGGAATTGGCCTACTGTCCCAGGTGGGCCTTCGCCCCGCGCACCCCGTAGTACCACGACGCCAGGGCGGCAACGAGGAGCACTCCGGCCGATGCCAGCAGCACCGTGACGGAGAACGCTTCAGGGAGGCTCCCGGCTATCGCGAACGGCAGCGCCGCAAGCCCCACGGCCAGGACAGCAACGCCCCCGAAGATGAGGTACGGCGCCCCGTACTTGTGCGCCGCATACCACTGCTCGTCGTTCGCCATCGTGTACGGCGTGCGGATCCCCGCGAAGCCCTGCCGGGGCAGCCTACCAAGCCATGCATACCACCCAACAACCGTGATCGCTGCCGCGCCGAGCGTCATCACCAGATACGCTACCCACACCTGCCGCTACCCTCCGTGCGCCGAGTCGATGCCTAACTTGAGGTCTTCGACCGCTCCGCGCAGGTCATCTCCGGTGCCGATGGCCCCGTTGCCGATCCCCGTGCGAACAGCCTCGATGGCCGCCGGGTCCGCTTCCAGCCGCGCAATCCGCTTCGGGCGCCGATTCACGCGGAAGTCGAACACGTCGGGACGTGTGTAGTGGCCCGCGTGGTCCGCGATCATCTTCTGGAACATGACGGTGCCGAGGTTGGCCTTCGCCGTGAGGATAACCTCCTCGTTCTGCACCGGTCCCGCCAGGTAGTCGCCATTCGGCCCGATGATCCCGGAGAGCCCGTCGCAGGGGAGGATCACGCTGCGGGCCTTGCCGTCGATCTCCATGCGCAGTTCGCGGAACTCGGCCGGCAGGTCCTGTTCGCGCAGCAATCCACCGGTCATCACCACGTAGGCACCCGCCTGCATGGCGAATGCCCGGGAGAGTACGTCCTGGCGGGTAAACGCACCGCCGGGCCAGGCTCCCGCATGCACCTGGATGCCCTGGCTCATCAGCGCGTAACCCGGGAGCACCATCTGGTGTTCCCAGCAGTTCAACCCGCCCAGGCGCCCATATGGCCGGTCATACACCACGAGCGAGCTCCCATCGCCTTCGCCCCAGACCGTTCGCTCGTACATGGTGGGCTTGAGCTTCCGGTGCTTGCCGAGCAGCTTCCCTTCCTTCCCGATGAACAGGAGCGTGCAATAGATCGTTCCCTGGGTGGTGCCGTCCCGCTCCGCCACGCCGATGACAACATCGGTACCGGACCGGCGAGCCGCCCGGCAGAGTGCCTCAGTGGCGGGCGACGGCACTTCGACTCCGTTCAGAATGAACCGCCGGAGCAGGTGCCCGAACGCGGGATGATTCGGCCACGCGGCAAACGATGCGTAGCCCGAAACCCACGTTTCGCCGAAAACCGCGAGGTCGGCGCCCAGTGCCGCGGCATCGTCGATGAGCCTGCACGCCTTCTCGATGCTCGCATCGCGGTCGAGGTACACCGGGGCCGCTTGCACAGCCGCCAGTGTGAAGTCCTGGAATTCGTCAGCCATCTGTCTGCCCTCTGTCCGACATCGTAACCCCGCGGGCAAGGCCCGATGTCACTTGGCGGCCGGGGCGGTCGCGGCGGCGATGGCCTCTTCGAGGATGTCGCACGCCCGGTCGATCTCGTCGTCGGTGACGTTCAACGGCGGCATCAGGCGGATGGCGTTGGGCCGCACGTTGTTCGCCAGCAGGCCCCGCTGTCGGCACTGGTCGACCACTTCGGCCGCGCAGTCTCGCGCCAGCCCCACGGCGGCCAGCAGGCCGCGGCCCCGCACCTCGGTCACCACCTCCAACCGATCCTCCATCGACCGCAGGCTGGTCATGAGCCGGTCCGAGGCATTGCGCACGCGAGCCGGAATGTCGTTGTCGATGATGTACTTCAGGACAGCGTGGCCGGCAGCCGTGGCGAGGGCGTTGCCGCCGAACGTACTGCCATGATCGCCCTTCACCATGTGGGCGGCGATCTCCTCGCGCGCGAGCACGGCCCCGATCGGGACTCCGCCCGCCAGGCCTTTGGCGAGGGTCATGATGTCGGGTTTCACGCCCTCCTGCTCGTACGCCCAGAGCGTGCCGGTGCGGCCGACCCCCGTCTGGACCTCGTCAAGGATCAGCAAGAGCCCCCGCTCATTGCACCAGTCCCGCACCGCTCGCAGGTACCCGGGAGCGGGCATGTTGACGCCGCCCTCGCCCTGGATCGGCTCAACCATGACAGCGACGGTCTTCTGGCTCGTCGCCGCCCGGATGGCGTCGAGGTCGTTCCAGGGCACATGAACGAAACCCGGGAGCAGCGGACCGAATGGCTCCTGGTACCGCTCGTTTCCCGTGGCGGCGAGCGAGCCCATCGACCTCCCGTGGAAGCTGTCCACCGTGGTGATGATCTCGTAGGCGCCGTTGCGCGTGTCGTGCCCCCAGCGCCGTGCGAGCTTGATCGCGCCTTCGACCGCTTCCGTTCCCGAGTTGCAGAAGAAAACGCGATCGAGGCATGAATGCTCCACGAGGAGCCGGGCGAGCTCGATCATCGGCTTCGTGTAGAACAGGTTCGACGTGTGAATGAGTGTCTTCGCCTGCTCGGCGAGGGCGTTCGCCACAACGGGATGGGCGTGGCCAAGCGTGTTCACCGCGACCCCACCCACGAAGTCCAGGTACTCGTTACCATCGACATCCCATGCACGGGTGCCCTCGCCACGCTCGATTACCACGGGCTGGCGCCCGTAGTTCTGGAAGACGTAGCGGTGTTCTTCGGCGACCCAGTCAGTCATGGCAACCTCCAGGCAAGCCATGGTAGTTGCTGAGGGTCCCACCGGAAACCGCCGGCTATCCGAACGGTGCGCGGGAAAGCAGGAGGGCGTGCACGCCCGGGTCCGTGACCGCGGGATCGCGGTGCCACGTGCTATCGACCAACCGCCAGCCCTGGCGGCGATCGGCGAGCATCGTCTCGATGAGGTCATCGATCTGTGCCCGGTGTTCCGGCGAGCGAATGGGCGCGAGCACCTCGATCCGTTCATCGAGGTTGCGTTTCATCACATCCGCGCTGCCGATGAAGTACTCGGGTTCACCGCCGTTCTCGAAGTAGTACACCCTCGAGTGTTCCAGGAATCGCCCGATGATACTCACCACCCGGACGTTGTCGCTCAGCCCGGGGATGCCCGGGCGAAGCCTGCAGATGCCCCGGATAATGAGGTCGACCTGCACGCCGGACTGGGACGCGCGATAGAGGAGCCTGGTGAACTCGGGGTCTTCCAGCGCGTTCATCTTGAAGACCACGCCGGCGCGCTTCCCGGCCCGGGCGTTCTCGATCTCGCGCTCCACCCGGCTGGCCAGCCCGCTGCGAAGATTCGCCGGGGCTGCCAGCAGCTCCTCCGTCTCTGCGACATCGCTGTACCCGGTGAGAAAGTTGAATATGCGCACCAGGTCGGCGCAGATCCGGGGGTCCGAAGTGAACAGGCCCAGGTCGGTGTACAGGCGCGCGGTGCGCGAGTTGTAGTTGCCCGTGCCGACATGCGCGTACATCGTCACCCCGCCCACTTCCTCGCGAACCACCAGGCAGATCTTCGAATGGATCTTCATCTCCGGCAGCCCGTAGGCCACGTGCACCCCGGCGCTTTCCAGCTTGCGCGCCCATTCGATGTTGTTCGCCTCGTCGAAGCGCGCCGTCAGCTCCACCAGGACCGCGACCTGCTTCCCCCGGCCGGCAGCTTCAATGAGCGACTCCAGGATCGGCGAATCCGGTGAAGTCCGGTACATGGTCTGCTTGATCGCCAGCACGGCCGGGTCCTCGGCCGCCTCCTCGATGAAACGGACAACGGTTGCGTCGAATGATTCGTACGGGTGGTGCACCAGGATGTCGCGTTCGCGCAGCGTGGCGAAGAACGAGGCAGCGTCGCCGGTGCCCTGGAACACCGTCGGCACGGCAGGCGTGAACGGGGGGTCGCAAAGCTCGGGAAACGGCAGGCTCGCGAGCTGGAACAGGTCGTGAAGCCCCAGCGGCCCCTCCGACTGGTAGATGTCGCGCTCCGAAAGCTGCAGCTCTTCGAGCAGAAGCTCGAGGCGGCTCTGGGAGAGCGACCCCGTGACCTCGAGGCTCACTGCCTCGGCGAGGCGGCGCTTCCGCAGCGCGCTCTCGATGAGCTCCAGGAGGTCGTCGGCCTCCTCGCCCGGACTGCCGATTTCCGCACTGCGGATGACGCGCAGCCCATAGGCCTCGGTCACCTCCATGCCCGGGAAGAGCATCGTCACGTGGGCAGCAATCAGGTCCTCGATGAGCACGAACCGGTTGTCTCCCGCCTCCACGAACCGCGGCCGGTTCCCGGGTACCTTCACTCGCGCGAACCTGTCCTGGCCACTCGCCGGGTGCCGGACGTTGAGCGCGAGCGACAGGCTCCCGCTCGAGATGAACGGGAACGGGTGAGCAGGATCGACGACGAGCGGCGTGAGCACCGGGAAGATCGCATGTTCGAAATACGACGTCAGCCGCTCGCGAGCCTCGCGTTCGAGGTGCTCGTAGCGAACGATGTGGATGCCGGCTTCGGCTAGCTGCGGCGCGAGCTCCTGCCGCCAGGTCGTCTCGATCTCTGTGCGCATGGCGAGGCACCGGTCGATAACCAGATCCATCTGTTCGGCGATGGTGCGCCCATCGGCGGTCTGGGCGCGAGGATCAGCGGCCCGCATCCGCCGGAGCCAGCCCACCCGCTTCGTATAGAACTCGTCGAGGTTGCTTGCGCTGATCGCGATGAACTTCACCCGCTCCAGTAGCCGGTTGCGTTCGTCGTGCGCTTCCTCGAGCACCCGCTGGTTGAACTCGAGCCAGCTCAGCTCGCGGTTGAGGTAAAGCGAGGGGTCATCGAGGTCCACCGCCGGCGCGGGCGGCTCCTCAATGTCGACTGCGTCGTGGGCAAGCGCCGGGGCTGCGGTGTCAGTCTCGTTCACGTTTGGGCATCATTCTGTCAATGAGAGTCACGGATGTCACCCGACAGCATAGCCACTCGTGTTAACGGGTTTGGTTCAGGCCTCGAAGACAGTTCCGTTTCCCTCGAGTGCAAGCAGCATACCGGGCTGGCGGCCATCGACGATCTGCACCGGAACTCCGAGCGAAAGCGCATGAAGGCAGGCTTCGACCTTCGGGATCATCCCGCCCGCCACGGTGCCGTCGGCGATGAGTGCGCGAGCTTCGCCGGCGGTGAGACGCGGAATCGCGCGCCCATCCGCCCCGCGCACGCCCTCCACATCGGTGAGAAACACCAGCCGCTCCGCGTTCAGCGCCGCGGCGATGTTTCCCGCGACGGTATCGGCGTTCACGTTCACCAGCTGGTCGGCGTCGTTCCCCGGTACAAACCCGATGGGCCCGATGACCGGCATGATGCCTGCGCCGTGCAGCGCCGCGATGGCCGCGGGATGGACCGCAACCGGGTCGCCGACGAAGCCCAGCTCCGGCGCTGCAATGCGGCACTCCAGGATGCGCCCGTCGGCCCCGCAGAGGCCCACCGCAGTGGCGCCCGCCGCATTGATCGCGCTCACGATGCGCTTGTTGACCAGGCCCGCGAACACCGCCACAACGACCGGGAGCACACGCTCGTCGGTGACCCGGAGCCCTCGCTCGAAGCGAGAAGGGATCTGCATCGCCTCGAGCCACTTGCTGGCCTCGGCGCCGCCACCATGAACGATCACCGGCACGTTGCCGCCTGCCGCCAGCGTTGCCACGTCGCGAAAGGTCGTGTCGGCGGCACCGAGGGTGCTCCCCCCGATCTTGATGACCAGCGGCCGGCTCATGTGTGGTAGTCCGCGTTGATGGAGACGTAGTCGGCCGAAAGGTCACAGCCCCAGCCCGTCGCCTCGCCACCGCCCGAGCCCAGGTCCACTTCGATCACCACGGTATCGCCTCGCATGGCCGCCGAGAGACGGTCGGGCTCGAACTCCGTGGGCCGCTCGTTCTCGAACACGCGCGTGCCGCAGATGGCAATGGTGACTCCCGGCTCGTTCACGGTAAGGCCGGAACGCCCGATGACCGCCGCGATACGACCCCAGTTCGGATCAGCACCGTGGATGGCCGACTTGAGGAGGTACGACGTACTCAGCAGTCGCACCAGGGCGCGCGCCTCGTCAACGGTGGCAGCCCCCCTGACGCCGAACTCGACCAGCCTGGTAGCACCCTCACCGTCGCGAGCGATCTCCTTCGCGAGGTGGGTGCAGAGGGCATCGAGGGCCTCAACGAACTCGTCAGCCAGCTCCGACTGCTCGTCGATCGGCTCGCCTCCCGCCGCCCCGTTCGCGAACAGCAGGACCGTGTCGCTCGGGCTCGTGTCGCCATCAACCGAAACCAGGTTGAATGTCCGGTCAACCACTTCGCTGAGCGCGCGCTGCAGGAACCCTTGCTCCACGGGAGCGTCGCTGGTCAGGAACGCGAGCATCGTGGCCATGTTCGGGTGGATCATCCCCGAGCCCTTGCAGCATCCGCCGAGGGTGTAGGGGCCGAACCGCACCGCCCCGTGCTTTGGACGCGTATCCGTGGTCATGATGGCCCGGGAAAACGGCTCCCCCCCGTTCCCGTCCAGACGGATGGCCGCAATTCCGGCATCGAGCTTTTCCATCGGGAGGTAGTGGCCGATGACGCCGGTGCTGCACACCAGCACTTCGCTGGCATCGAGACCGAGTTTCTCGGCGACAAGCGCGGTCATGCGCAGCCCATCGTCGATTCCCCGCTGTCCGGTGCTCGAGTTTGCCACTCCGGCGTTGACGACGACCGCCCGGGCGGGCGACGCGGCCAGCTTCGCCCGGTTGATATCCACCGACGCCGAATGCAGCACGTTCTTCGTATAGGTTGCCGCCACCGTGCACGGGAACTGCGAGGCGAGGATGCCCACATCGAGCTTGCCTTGGCCGAACGTCTTCACTCCCGCGTAGGTCGCGCCAGCAACGAAGCCACGCGGGGTAGTCGCGTGCCCCGAGGGGTCCACCTCGGCCGTCACGGGTACACCGCCGGCAGGTCGAGGCCCGCGTCCTGGTCGATTCCCAGCATGAGGTTCATGTTTTCGATCGCCTGCCCTGCCGCGCCCTTCCCCAGGTTGTCGAGCACCCCGATCGCCACGAGCATCCCGTTGCGCTCATCGACGACCGGGTGCACCAGGCACATGTCGGTACCCAGCGTGTGCTTGGTATGCGGCGGCACGTCGGTCACCCGGGTGAACGGCGCGTTCCGGTAGAACCCCCGGTAGACCTCGATCACCTCGGCCTTGCTCACCGTGCGGCTCAACGGCGCGTAGCAGGTCGCGTGGATGCCGCGGGTCATGGGAACCAGGTGCGGGACGAAGGTCACTTTCGGAGCCGGAGCTTCGTTGAGCGCAGCCAGCTCCTGCTGGATTTCCGGCTGATGGTTGTGCGCCGCGATCTTGTAGGCCGAGACATCCTCGTTCACTTCGCTATAGCCGAAGCCGCCGCCAGAGCCGCGGCCCGCCCCTGAAATGCCGGACTTGGCGTCGACGATGATGTTTCCCGAGACCAGCCCCGCCGCTACGGCTGGCGCGAGGGCCAGGATCGCGGCCGCCGGGTAGCACCCCGGGTTGGCAACCAGCCTCGCCGTGGCAATCCGCTCCCGGTTGAGTTCTGGAAGGCCGTATATCGCCTCGGCCAGAAGG
Source organism: uncultured Anaerolineaceae bacterium (assembly GCA_964507025.1). GTDB lineage: Bacteria > Chloroflexota > Dehalococcoidia > Tepidiformales > Tepidiformaceae > Amarobacter. The sequence goes on along the minus strand of CAZDOK010000006.1, from coordinate 94,993 downwards.
TCCGGCGCCGGGTGCGGCTGACCGCCGCTCATCCACTGCTCGAAGGCGCCGGGGGACCGGAGCCGGAAGTCCGCCGCGATGTCGACCACCTTCACCCCGGCTCGCACGAATGGCGCGCACGCCTCAGCGCTGGCCGCAGTCGGGAGTGACGAAAAGACGATGTCAACGCTCTCCTCGATCTCCTCCGTGATGGGGAGGTCTCCATAGAGCGCCAGGTGCGGGAACGCCTCACCCAAACGCTGCCCGGCGAGCGAACGTCCCGTGGCCGCGACCAATCGAGCCTCAGGGTGCTTCCAGAGCAGGCGGGCCGCTTCCATGCCTGCATAGCCGGTGACGTTGATGATGCCGATGCGGTAACTCACCCGGAAATTGTGGACTTCCGGCGGCGACAAAGCCACTTGTGTGACCCACCTCACACTCGCCTCGCGCCCCTGACCGCGATCACTCAACCGCCCGCCCGCAACCGCGTAGAGTAAGGGCCGTGACCGAACTGGAGCTGCGGTTCATCGGGACGGGCAATGCATTTGCGCCGGGCGGGCTCTGCTGGAACGGCTTCGTTGTCAACCAGCGCTTCCTCTTCGAGGCACCTCCCCAGGCCCTGCAGTCGCTCAACAAGCTCGGCATGGACGCCAACGAGCTCGATGCTGTCATCCTCAGTCACCACCACGGCGACCACTTCCTCGGGCTCCCATCGCTCCTGCTCCAGTGGAAGTACTACGGTCGCCAGCGCCCGGTCGTCATCGCGGGGCCGCCACGCACCCGCGAACTCGCGACCGACATCGCACTCAAGGTGTACCCGGGCATCATGGACACCGGTTACGAGATCACCTGGATCGAGGCCGAGTCTGGAGACCGCATCGCCGTGGCGGGACTCGAACTCGAAGCGCTCGCCGTGAAGCACGACCGCCGGCTCTCGGGCTCGCTCGGCTTCAACGCCTCGCTCGGTGGGCGCAAGTTCGCCTACACCGGTGACACGGCCATGTGCGATGCCGTCCGCGACATGGCGCGCCATGCCGAAGTGCTCGTGAGCGAGTGTGCCTCCCGCGCTGACGTGCTCGACATCCACATGAACCTGGTCGACGACATTCCCAATGTCCGCGCGGCGATGCGCCCCGATGCGCACCTGATCCTCACGCACATCGGCCCGGACGTGACTGCCGGGGACCTCGCCAACACGACGGTTGCGGAAGACCTGGCGCGTTATCGCTTCTGAGAGTGGCACGGCGCGCGTGGCCGGGTAGAATCCGGCTCCGGAGGATCTGCCGCATGGGACATCCGCTGCGTGGCGCCGCCGCAATCACCGGCCTCGGTATGACGCCGATGGGGCGCATCTACCAATCCACCATGGAGCTGGCCGCCGAGGCGACCCGGGCAGCGCTGGCCGACGCCGGGCTTCGAAAAGACCAGGTCGATGGCCTGTTGATCAACGCTGGCGTCACCGGCACCACCGGCGGAGGACTCACCCTCGGCCTGCAGAACTACCTGGGCATGCAGAATCTCCGGCTGCTCAATCACATGAACGCCGCCGGGTCGACCGCCGCGCAGATGGTGCAATACGCAGCCATGGCCATCACCGCCGGTGTGGTGAACCACGTGCTCTGCGTGTTTGCCGATGCTCCGTTGCGTGAAGGCAGCTCAGCCGGCGCAGCGTATGGCGGGGCGGCGCGCAATCCCCAGCGGCCGCGCGGCATGGCGGGCCTCTATCCCGCCGCGGGTTACTTCGGAGCAAACACGCCCTACGCGCTTGCCGCCCGCCGGCACATGGCCGAGTACGGGACCACCCAGGATCAGCTCGGCGTCATCGCCGTCGGACAACGCCAGTGGGCCACCATGAGCCCGCTCGCGCAGATGCGGTCCCCGATCACGATCGAGGACTATCACAACTCGCGCTGGATCATCGAACCGCTCCACCTGCTGGATTGCTGCCTGGTCTCGAACGGCGCCGTCGCCGTCATCGTCAGCAGTGCCGGTGCCGCGAGGGAGATGCCTCAGCCCCCGGTCTTTGTCCTTGGCATGGGCCAGGGGCATCCCGGCGATACCAGCCGTGCTGGCTGCGACTGGGAAACGCAGACCGGTGCCCAGCTCGCAGCAAAGACCGCCTATTCCATGGCCGGTGTTGGCCCGAACGACATCGACATCTGCCAGATCTACGACTGTTACACCTATACGGTCCTGGTCACCCTCGAGGACTACGGCTTTTGCAGGAAGGGTGAAGGCGGACCCTTTGTCGAGGATGGCAAGCTTGGCCCCGGCGGTTCGCTGCCGACAAACACCGGCGGAGGCGAGCTTTCGGGCTACTACATGTGGGGCATGACGCCCCTGAGCGAGGGCATCATCCAGGCGCGCGGACAGGGCGGCGAACGCCAGGTGGCGAAGAACGACACAGTGCTGGTGACCGGGAACGGAGGCAGCCTCAGCTACCACGCCTGCCTCATCCTGAGCCCGCACCAGAGCTGAGAAGGGACATCCGTGACTGAGCAGACCACCATTCCCCGGCCATTGCCGGAACCCGATGAGAGCTCCGGGCAGTTCTTCGAAGGAGCCATGGAGGGCCGCCTCATGCTGATGCGCTGCTCCGATTGCGGCACGTGGCGGCTGCCCTCGCGCAAGCATTGCGACGCGTGCCTCAGCGAGAACTACACCTGGGAGCAGGCAAGCGGGCGTGGCACTGTCCGCACCTTTGGCATCATGCACCAGCGCTACCACCCGGGTTTCGAAACCCCATACAACGTCACCATCGTCGAACTCGAAGAGGGCCCACGCCTCCCGACGAACGTCGTGGGCGTTCCCGCCGATGACATCCACGTCGGGATGTCGGTGACGGTGGAATTCGAGCGCCATGACGACGTTGCGCTGCCGAAATTCCGCCCGGTGTAGACTCCAGATCCGGGTCCCTTGGCGGCAGTAGCGATATTATGGCAACACCAGTCCTTGATAGTTGACCAATAGTTATCGCGCCCCTGCGGGCGCTGGAGCGCATGTGGAACCGTCAGCGCACTTCGGAGTGACCTTCTGGGCGACAGACGTGTATGCGCTCGCCGATTTCCTTGCGGCGGTGGCGGGCGCCGAGATGCGCCAGCGGCACCCGGGCTTCGCAGCGCTTTCCGTCGGCGGGGTCGACATCCAGGTACACGACGATGAGAGCTACCGGGGCCACCCCTGGTACGAAGCACTGGCGCGCGAAGGCGTAGCGCGCGGGATCGGCACCGAGCTGCGCTTCCGGGTCGAAGACGTACACGCTGCCTACCGCGAAGCACTCAAGCGCGGTGCACAGTCGATCGCCGCCCCGTTCGAGTACGAAGGAACGCTCGAGTGCCAGGTCCTCGGTCCGGATGGATATGTTCTCAGCCTATGGCAGGTATGGGAGTCGTCGACTTCGCCCTGAGATTGTGAGAATTGTCACACACGCGCGCCCCGGCTCTGCTATCATGATTGTGAAAGTAAGCACATTCACAACAAAGGAGTCGCCACCGTGTTCTACGATACGCAGTCTGTTCGGTTGCTCGCCCCCCACGGCGACCCAACCCCCGAAGCCCTCTACCGCGAAGAGTACCTGAAGAAGCCCGCCCGCAAGGCGCAGGCCGTTGAGCCCACCGATCCTGAGCTCGTCCAGGCTTCTCGCGCCATCCGCGCCCAGCTCCTGGCCCGCGCGAGCGCGTTCTTCGCGTAATTCCGAGGTCTGCGCATCACTCCACAGCCCCCGGCCTCCGGGGGCTGTGTGCTACCACGCGGTCCAGCCTCCATCCACCAGGAGCGTGTGGCCGGTTATGTAACCGCTTGCCGCGCTCGCGAGGAAGATGACGGCTCCCGCCAGTTCGTGTGGCTGGCCCCATCTGCCCATCGGTGTCCGCTCGGTGATGAAACTGTTCCGTTCGGGGTCCTCGAAGAGCGGCCGGGTCAGCTCGGTCTCGAAGTACGTCGGCGCGATGGCATTGACCTGCACGCCCTGGGGCGCCCACTCAAGCGCGAGCACCCTGGTCAACTGTTCGACCCCGCCTTTCGAGCTGGCATAGGCCGCCTGGTTCGGGAGCGCAACCGAGCCCATGATGCTCGAAATGTTGACCACTTTCCCTTGCCCCCGCGCGACCATGTGACGGCCGGCTGCCCTCGCGCAGAGGAAGTAGCCCTCCAGGTTTGTAGCGAGCACCTGCCGGTATTCGGCGGCAGTCAGCTCCAACACCGGCTTGCGGATGTTGATCCCCGCGTTATTCACGAGGATGTCGAGCTGGCCAAGCGTCTCGATGGTCCGTTCGACCAGGCGACGGCAGTCCGCCTCCGCAGTGGTGTCTGCGGTCCATGCCTCAGCGCGGCGGCCCAGGGCGCGAATCTCATCGCGGGCTGATTCGATTTCCGCGAGCGTACGGCTGCTGACCACGACATCGGCACCTGCGGCTGCCAGCGCGAGCGCCATTGTGCGGCCCAGGCCACGGCCCGCGCCGGTCACCAGTGCGACCCGCCCTGCGAGGCTGAAGAGCTCCGTGCCCAACAACTCGGGACGTTCCATGCCGGGCAGTCTATCGCCCGATGGGGCCGAGGCGCAGCGCGCTCACTCGTAGCGCAGCGCTTCGGCCACGGGCACCCGCGACGCGCTTCGAGCCGGCAGGAACGTCATCAGCATCGCGGCTCCCAGCGCAATCCCTGAGATGACTAGCAGGTCGAGCCACGGCACCGTGAACTCGATGTTTCGCGCCTCCTCGCCGAAGTCACCGCTGGTGAACAGCACCCACGCGAGCGAGAGTCCCAGCGTCAGGCCCAGGAGGATCCCCGAGAGCGCGATGAATCCTGACTCGAAGAGGAAACTGAGTGCGACCATGCTCCGCTGATACCCGATCGCGCGGAGCATCCCGATCTGCTGCCGTCGCTCCACAACCGCTCGCGAAGCGATAACCGCAAGCGCCGCGATGCCGACAATCAGACCGAGCCCCATGAACCCCTGGAACACCAGCAAGAATCCCGTCTGCAGCTTCTGCTGCTCATCGAGCAGCGCCTGGAGCGAGTCAGCCGATGCCTGCACCAGGGCTGCCTCGACCGTCCTGGCGTACTCCTCTGCGTCGGTCCCCGGCGCCACGGAAAGGTAGAATCGCTGCCCACGGGATGCCGGAAAGACTTCGAGCAGTGTCTCCTTCTGGATGATCATGCCGCTCGCGAAATCGGTGGACCCCAGGGCGAGGAAGGTCTCGGCCGATTCCTTCATCTGGGCGATCACCGTGATCTCCCGCGTCAGGCCCGTACCGGGATCCCGGAGTTCGAGCGTGAACGGTTCGAACCCGTCGTTGAGCGGATTCAGCCGCAGGAGCTCGCTGGGGCCCTGGCCAAAGCCCTGCTGCTCGGCGGTAGTCGATGCCGGGAGGACCGCGAGCGCCGGGTCGGCGGCCAGGGCACGCCACACCTCCGCATCGGTTGCGTACCCCGCGGCCCGGAACTTCAACTTCACGTCGCTCGACTCGAGGAACGCCGCGTCGGCGCCGAAGAGCTTGGTCCGGCTATACGGCTTGACCTCGCCATCCTCGCTGTTCTTGAAACCATCCCGGTTCTCCACTTCCGCTTCGAATGCGAAGGCCATGCGGAGCTCGCCCGTCGCAACGATGGGGGACGTATCGACTCCCGCCGCCTCCAGGCCCTCGCGGATGCCATCGAGGCGGTTGTTCTCATTGACGGCCACCACGATGTCGTAGCCGCCCTTACTGTCCTCGTTCAGGAAAAGGGCCGCGAAATTCCGGTTGATCGTGGCCATCATCACGAGGGAGAACATGATCAATCCGATCATGGCCATCGTCATGCCCGTCCGGAACCGCGACGTGAGCGGATAGGCCACGCCGGTCTTGAGCGCCGGCACGATGCGTCCAAAGCGAGAGCCCAGCCGCGCGATCGCCGGAAGCACGATGTCGGCGTTGTAGATGACGATGAACACACCGCAGGTGACCATCACCATGCCGCTCACAAAGAACATTTCGATGTCGCCGTTCAGCTCACCGAAGAGGGGCTCAGTCCAGCTCGATGGGATGTACCAGAGGGCGAGCAGGGCCGCGCTCGTTGTCGTGAACGAGACGCGCTCGGCTACCCCGAAGTAGTGCAGCGTCACGGCCACCCAGAGGAAGATCAGCGAGACCCCGAGCAGGAAGAAGAACGCGGAGTCGCGATCGAGCCCGCCGTAGATGAGGCCGATACCCGCAGCCCCGAACCCTGCCGCAACCGCCGCGGTCCAGGCGATGCGCACGCGCCACGCCTGCAGGAGCGCCAGCACGAACGCGGAGGGCCACACCACCAGCGGGAGCGTCCGGGCCCACTTCGGCAACGCGTCAGGCTTCCGATCGCGCGTCAGCCGCAGCAGCAGGACCGCGACAAAGTACCAGGGCAGGATGAGGAACCAGCCGATCACCGGGATCACCAGGCCCAGGATCCACGGCCAGCGGGGCAGCGGCTCCGGGATCCGGTGGTCCGCCGGCGCCGCGAAACTCGACCCTCGCAACATGTAGAACCAGGGGCTGATGAGGCCCGCGAGCACCAGCGGGAGGCCAAGCACCATGCCTGCGGTTCCAAAAAGGAAGAACGAGAGGCCGATGGGGGCCGACAGGGCGGCCAACCCATTGACGACCGCCCGGTAATACCCGCGCCACGTCTCGGCCTCCGGGTCGATCGGGCGCGATTCGGGCAGGTCGCGAATGGCGGCCGTGATGTTCAAGCGGCTCGCGCGCCACGACGAAACAAAAATCACGATGAACGTCGCGATGACGCCGAGGCAGAACGCCACCGCCAGGCTGCGCGCCGTGAAGGTGACGTTGAGCGGAATGCCAAGGCTGTCGGCGGCGAAGGCCTTGATGATCTCCACCATGGCGATGGTCACGCCCATCCCGGCGAACAAGCCAACGACCGCGGCCCCGAGGTCGTACCCCATGCCCTCGGCCAGGAACGACTCCACCAGCTGGCGCCGTTTCGCCCCAACTGCCCGGGCCATGCCCATCTCCGGCTTCCGCTCGGCCGCGAGCATCACGAAGATCAGGAAGATCAGGAGCACGCCGGCGGCAATCGAAAACAGGCCAAACACGACGAAGATGGCCGTGAACGAGGCGCCGATGAGTTCGGCGAACCGGACGAGTTCCTTCTTCAGGGGCACCACCTGGTAGGGCGTGTCCTCGAGCAGCGGCTCGAGCTTGTCGACCACGGCATCCGCGTGCTTCAGGCCTTCCTTCACCCCTCCGCGGTTCGAAACGATGACAGCGTTCGCGTTCTCGCCGCGGCCGGTAATGGCTGCCATCGTGGCGAAGTCCACCGCGGCGCCGTTCTTGGCATTGGAGTCTATCGCGCCGCCGAGGACATTCGAGGGCACGATGGCCACCACCGTGAAAGTCACCTGCTCACCGCCGTAGAACACCACCACCGTATCGCCAGCCTGCGCCCCGATCTCTTTCGCGAGGTCCTTGTTGATGGCGATGTCATTGCCGCCCAGGGCCACCGGGGCGCCCACAAGGTCCCGCAGGCCACCCAGCGCCTGCGCATCGGATGAGCGAAACGCGACGATTCGGGCCGATGGTTCGTTGAGCCGCGTCCGCTGATTCACGATGGGCAGGGTCTCGCGCTGAAACGGGACGAACGCCTCGATCTCGGGGTCGTTGGCAAACCGCTGCTGCCACTCTTCAACAGTCGCCAGGGGGATTACCTGGTCCTCGATCGGGCGGGGTTCCTTCTCCGCGTCCCAGGAGATCCACTCGTCTGCCTCCCCGAGGATGGAATACACCTCGCCGGTCACCGACGTGGTCAGGGTGTCTCCCGTCCCAAAAGCCGCGCTCATGATGAGGGTGGAGAGCATCAGCCCCACGACAATGAGCGTGGACTGGGCCTTACGCCGCGGGATATTGCGCAAGCCCAGCTTGAACATCACCGGGTTGCGCCAGGCGATATAGGCGACGAACAGCAGGATCGCTGCGGTAACCGCCATCGACACCACGGCGATGATGTCCATCGACACCCCAAACAGGTCATTCATTGGGCACCTCTTGCCTGCTGGTCGTCAGTGGCTATTGGCGACGGCTACCATCTCTGCCTGCGAGTCTTCGCGCACGATCTGGCCGTCGGCCATCTGGATCGTGCGGTGGCATCTGGCCGCGACCTTGGGGTCGTGCGTCACGATGACGCAGGTCTGGTGCTCGGCCTGGTTGAGCTCAACGATGAGGTCCATGATCTCGGTGGCGGTGGCCGAATCGAGCGCGCCGGTGGGCTCGTCGGCCCAGATGATTGCCGGCCGGTTCACGAGAGCCCGGGCGATGGTGACCCGCTGGCGCTGTCCGCCTGAAAGCTGGGCGGGGCGCTGATTCGCCCACTCGCGCAACCGGACACGCTCCAGCGACGCCAGTGCCTTTTCGCGCGCTTCCCTCGGGCGCGTCCCGGAGACGATGAGCGGCAACTCCACATTCTCCGCCGCGGTGAGCACTGGAAGCAGGTTGTACGTCTGGAACACAAAGCCCATGTCGCGCGCGCGGAACTCGGTCTTCCTGTCGTCCGGCATTCGCGTGATGTCCTGACCGTTAATGAGCACGATGCCCGAGTCAAAATCGTCCAGCCCGGAAAGGCTGTTCAGAAGGGTGGTCTTCCCGCAGCCTGACGGCCCCATGATGGCGACCATCTCACCGCGCTTGACGTCGAGGCTAACGCCGCGGAGGGCATGGACCTGGATGACACCGGTGTCGTAGGTCTTCACAACGTCGCGAGCCTCGATCACCGTTTCGCCGGGCGCAGCTCCCGGCGGAAGATTGCCAGACATGGCGTACTCTCCCCTGCTTGCTTGCGGGCGGGTTCCCCATTTCGCCCTCGATGGCACGTGCGATCCAGCGTACCGTGACCCACGCCTAACCGAAATTCGCGCGCGGCCAACGATTCAGACTGGAACGATCGCCGCCGAGCCTGCGTGACAGACTACTCGGCCACGGTGATCGTCATCGCTTCAGCGTTCCCGCCCGCATCGAACCCCCAGGCTCGCCAGCGCACCGCCTCAGATCGGAGCACCCCGGCATCGATTGCGTACACGGGCCGCCGCCCGAGATCGAACTCCACGATGTGGTCTGGGCCCAGTGCCTGGATACGCTCGTGGGCGTCCTCAACGTCACTCGCAATCCGGTCCACGTCGAACCCGAGCGCACCCGACCCGCGATACGGTTCCAGGTAGCCCAGCGCTGTGCGACACAGGCGTTCGGCGCCGACGTAGTTGCCGCGCGTGATGTGGACAAACGCCGCGGCCACCTGGATGAGTCCCTTGTAGAGGTCGCGCACCGGACCGTGTTCCTCCTGCCAGATCTCCTCCAGGCTCTCGTGGCACTCGTAGAAGAGGCCTCTGTTGAACTCCTCGCAGGCGCGCCTGAGGTTCCCGGGAACCGTGATCGTTTTCTCCACAAGCTGCTTGCGGCGTACTCCAGGCACAATTCGAGCCTACACTGCCGCGGGGCCGGTGCGCACAACGGTCGCAACAGCAACAATGACGGAAACCCGAATCACCTGGAGCAACCGATGGCAGAAGCGCACGGCCACGAAGACCCCAACGCCGCCCCGATGCACCACGACATCCAGGAGCGGTTCACCTCGGGGCAGGAGCTCTTCTGCTACCTGCTCGCCCTGGTCGCGCTCGTTGCCGGCGTGGTCGCCGGGCTGGCCATCGTCAACAACTAGGGGCGGACTTTTTTCACCGTACTTCACGTAATCGGCGGGATTAGCGCGCCATCGCTGTGTATCATCCACAGATGGATGTCCTCACCGGACCCGTTGGACGCCCCGGCACCCGTGTACTCCTGCGCGCGACCAAGTACGACGGCACCGCGCACTGGATCCAGCCGTTCCAGGTAGTCTCCGACGATGGCAACCTGCTGGTCGCTTCCTACCGGGCGCGCACGCCGATCTACACCAGCCGCGGTGAGTTCCGCTCCCCCTACGACTCCCTCGTCTATTTCTGGCGCGACCGCTGGTACAACGTCTTCCGGTTGTCCCGCCCGGGCTGTCCTCTCGCGCTCTGGTACTGCAACGTCACCACGCCCCCGCTCTTCGACGGTTGCCAGATCGGTTATGTCGATCTCGATCTCGACGTGAAAGTGCTGCCAAGCGGGTGCTTCGAGCTCCTCGACGAAGACGAGTTCGAGGTCCATCAGAAGAAGTACGGCTATCCGGCCGAAGTCATCGAGCATGCGGAGCGCGCGGCCCACGAGCTCACGGAATTGGCCCGCACTCGCGCATTCCCCTTCAGCGAGAAGTAGCTCCAGGCAGCGTCGCGTCGTTCGCCTTCATTGGCCCGTGGCAGCAGGGCAGCTACGCTTCCCGCCGTGACCCCCTACGAACAGCTGACCGCTTCGGGAGAGCTCCGGCGACTCCACGCGCTCGCCATGGCCGCGCTTGCGCACTACGGACTGGACGAACCCACGCTCCAGTTCCATGCGGCCGTGACTAACGTCCACTACCGGGTAACGACGCGACGGGGCCAGCAACTCATCCTGCGGTTGGGCCACCCGGGGTGGCGCACGCTTGACGACCTGCAATCCGAAGCCATGTGGCTCGAGGCGCTCGCCCGCGACACCGACGTCGGCGCGCCGGAGGTCATCCCGACCCGCGATGGTCTCCACACATTCGCGCTGGCAATCCCCGGCGTGCCCGCGGGCCGCCACGTCACGCTGATGACCCGGGTCCCCGGGCGGGGACTGGGCCATTACCTGACGGTGCGCAACCTGGAACGGATGGGCGCGCTCTTTGCCACGCTGCACCACCACGGCAAGGAGTGGACACCGCCGCCAGGATTCACTGACCGGCGATTCGAACACTGGCTCTCCCGCGGCGAAGCCAACACCCTGCTCAGCCCCACCACTCTCGACAGCCTGTCCACGCCGCAGCGAGAGATGATCCTGCGCCTGCACGACCACGTCGAGAGGGCCTACGGGCAGGTCGACCGCGCCGACCTCAGAGTGATCCATTGCGACCTGTGGCACGGCAACATCAACCTGCACCACGGCGTGCTTCATCCCTTCGACTTCGAAGACACGATCAACAGCTTCCGGGCACACGACATCGCCATGGCCATGCTGGATCTGCTGGAGGAGACCGACCGGGAAACCTACTCACGGCTGCTGGCGGCCTTCCGGCGCGGTTACGAGGCGCTCCTCGACTGGCCCGATGACCCCATCGAGCCGCTACAGGTCGGCCGCATCCTGTGGATGATGAACTACGTCGCGCGCATCCAGGCGGAGCGGCTGCCGCAGATGGTGGAACGGTTGCAAGGGGTGCTCCTGTCCTACGAACAAACGGGCCGGCTGGCAAGACCGCCAGCCGGGTGAAGCTGCGCGCGGGACCCGACGCTTTCGAAGCGCGCCCCGGCCGGGGTGTCGGGAGCATCCTGAACCAGCACACACACTGTTCTGATTCGGCCGGGCCAACTACCCTGTATCCCCTATGCCCGACACTCGAGACATCCGCTCATATCTTGAGCAACTGGTGGAAGCCGCCGCCCGCGCCGCGGTAGCGGCGGGCGATTTGCCCGACGTAGCCATCCCGGGAGCTGCCCTCGAGCGCCCGAAGGACGCCGCCAACGGCGACTTCGCGAGCACGCTTCCGTTGCGCCTCGCGCGGGCCGCCATGAAGCCGCCGATCGAAGTGGCCCGGGCCATGGCCAATCACATCCCCGCCGACCCGGCGATCGAGACACCTGCCGTCGCTCCACCCGGGTTCATCAATTTCCGGCTCTCCACGACGTTTGTGCAACAGCAGGTCGAACACATCATCCACATCGGCCCCGCGTTTGGCGACATCCGCATCGGCGCCGGCAAGAAGGCCCAGGTTGAGTTCGTCTCGGCCAACCCGACGGGCCCACTCCACGTGGGCAACGGGCGCGGTGCAGCCATCGGCGATGCACTCGCCTCCGCCCTCCAGGCTGCCGGCTACGAGGTTGAGCGCGAGTACTACGTCAACGACGCGGGCACGCAGACCGACTACTTCGCGGAAACCCTCTACGCCCGCTACCAGCAGCTGCTCGGCCGCAACGTGGACATCCCGAAGGATGGCTACCCCGGCGAGTACATGGTCGACCTCGCCCGGATGGTGAAGGACGAGGTTGGTGACCGCTTCCTGTTGGCTGAGGGCGAACCAATGCCACCCGCCCTCGGGGCCCTCGGCATCGAGCTCATGGTCCGCAACATTCGCGCCACCCTCGAACGCTTTGGCGTCCGCTACGACCGCTGGTACAGCGAGAAGTCGCTCTACGACCCCGAAGGCGCCTACGACACCGCCATCCAGGTCCTTCGCGACAAGGGGATGCTCGTCGAGCGCGAAGGCGCACTCTGGTTCACCTCGAGCGAGCTGGGCGAGGACAAGGACAACGTCGTGGTGCGCTCCGATGGACGGCCCACCTACTACGCCAGCGACATCGCCTACCACTGGGACAAGTTCGTCCGCCGCGGGTTCGACCTGGTGATCGACGTGTGGGGGGCCGACCACCACGGCCACGTCTCCAGGCTCAAGACCGCGACCGGAGCTGTTGGCGGCGACCCGAACGCGCTCCATGTCCTGCTTTACCAGCTTGTGTTCCTCAACCGCGGCGGCGAGGCCGTGAAGATCGCCAAGCGCAGCGGCGAGTTCGTGATGCTCGACGAGCTCATCGACGATGTCGGCGCCGATGCGGCGAGGTTCTTCTTCCTCCTCCGGTCCCCGGGCGCACAGATGGACTTTGACCTCGACCTTGCGAAGAAGCAGTCGAGCGACAACCCGGTGTTTTATGTGCAGTACGCGCACGCGCGCCTGTGCTCGATCCTGGAACGTGCTAAGGAACAGGGCCTCTCACCAGACGGTGGCGATGTCTCGAAGCTGACCCACCCCGCCGAGCTCGCCCTGATCCGCGAGATGATGCGGCTGACCGATGTCATCGAGCTCGTGGCGACGTCCCTCGAGCCTCAGCAGCTGCCCCACTATGCGATGTCGCTCGCGACGGCGTTCCACGCCTTCAACGACGCATTCAAGCAGGCCAACGACCCGACGCTCAAGGTCATCACCGGCGACGTGGAGATGTCCCGTGCCCGGCTCCGGCTGGTGCTGGCGGCCCGCATCGCGCTCGCCCGGGTGCTCGAGCTCATGGGCATGACCGCGCCAGAGAAGATGTAGGCGCCTGCAGGCCCCGTGGCGGCACCGGCACGGCGATGTACCCCGAACTCGCATCGCCGAACACTTCCATGCCGGCGGCCCTATACTTCCACGCGTGGTGAGCCGCGAGCGCGCAGACCAGTGCGTCCAGGCGGTCTTCGAGATCCTTTAACGCACCGGCCGGAGCCGGGACCAGCGGCCCATCCAGGAGCTGCGCAAGAGACGGTTCCATCAACCCGGGGCACGCCGCCGCGATGTAGGCCAGGATCAGCCCCCGGTAGGTTCCCAGGGCCTGGAGACGCTGAGCGAGCGGGCCCCGCTTGTAGCGGATCGCCCGCGAGGCTCCGAACAGCGCGACCGTGGTGGCGTGTGGGAATACTTCAAGGGCATGCCGTCCTCCCCTCGATAGCGCGCCCGGCGCCAGGTTCCACCCTTTCCGAAGCAGCGCATCGCCCAGCCGTGGGCCCTCCGCGATTCCGTGCTCTTCCAGGAAGCGCGGCCGCGCCGCGTACGCGAAGACACCCCGCCGGCCATAGACGCGGGCCATGGCGGCGTCGGCCACGCGGGACTCCGTGACGATGAGCGGAGCATCAATCCCCGCCACAACCTCCTCCCCCAGTGAATCCATCCAGCCCGCGACGTCGGCTCCATCCAGCCTCGCGCAATCGAGCAGCATCAGCTCCGTCCCGGCTCCCGTGCTGCGCAGGACGCACCGGCCGGTGGGGTTGCGCCCGCTCCAGGCCAGGTCGACCCCCGCGAAAACTGTCATGCGACGAGCGTAGCGGTGTTGGCCCGGCCGTGGCACCATTCCGGCATGCCCGAACTGCTTCCCGCGCTTGCGAACCGGCGCGCATCCCGCGCGTTTGCGAACCGGCCTGTCGAAGAGGAGCTGCAGCTCCTGCTGTGGAAGGCAGTCTCAGTTGCGCCGAGCCACGGCAACACGCAGCCAACTCGCATCCTGGTCGCCCGCTCGCCAGAGAGTCGCGCGGCCCTCTTAGCAGCCATCTCCGACGGCAACCGGAACTGGGCGCCAGCGGCCCCGCTGCTGTTCGCGGTCGCTGCCGTGCCCTCCCACGACACCACACCCCAGGACTTCGGCGGAACGACTCGCGAGGTATGGGCGATGCATGCCGGGATCGCGATTGGCAACCTGATGGCGCAAGCAACAGCGGTCGGCCTGGTGGCGCACCCCATGGCCGGCTTCGACGAACCCGCAGTCCGTTCGGTGTTTGGAGCGCCAGACGACCTCAGGATCCTGGCAGTGGTCGCGGCGGGGTACCCTGGCGACCCCGCACTCCTGCCAGAGGATCTTGCCCGGAAGGAGACGGCACCCCAGGACCGCCTTCCCCTGGAGCATCTCATCGCATTCGACCGATGGGCCGAGGTCAACGCCGTATCGGCGCGCGAGTTGCGCCGCCGCAACCGTTAGGCCGCCACGCGGTAGCATCCGTCCCGTGGAGCTCCCCGCTTCGGCCACCGGCGCCAGTGCCGCCACCGTCGCCGGTCAATGCGCCGAGGCCGCGAACCGCATCATCCAGGCGGGCTACGGACAGGCCGCCGTCGCCGGCGTCAAAGGGCGCGGCAATGTCGTGACCGAGACCGACTTCGCCGTGGAACGGGCGGTGACCGCGATCCTGCGGCGCGAGTATCCGGAGCACGCGATCCTCAGCGAAGAGACCGCCGCCACCACCCGCTCCGATGGCTGGCTGTGGGTGATCGACCCGCTCGATGGCACCAAGAACTTCTCGCGGGGCATCCCCCACTTCGCATTCACCATCGCGCTCTGTTTCGCGGGCGAACCGATCCTCGGCCTCACGACGCATCCGTTGCTCGGCGATACCTTCCTCGCCATTCGCGGGCTCGGCACCACCCTGAACGGCAGCCCGGTGACCGTGACCGACTGCGCCACGGTGAAGGACGCGGTGGTCGCCATCGATCTCGGTTACGACGACACACGCGCGGCCCAGCTTCTTGCCACGGCCAGTCACCTCTGGCCCGGGATGCAGTCGCTCCGCATCACCGGGTCGGCGGCCCTGGGATTCGCGTATCTCGCGGCCGGGCGGTGGGACATCTACCTCCACTCCGATCTCGAGCCCTGGGATATCGCCGCCGGGCTCATCCTGGTGCGAGAGGCTGGCGGCGTTGTGCTGCAGCGCGACGGCGCCCTCGCAACCATCGAATCGCGCGCGATCCTTGCCGCGACGCCAGGAGTGAGGGCGGACTTCTCCGCGCTGGCCGGCCACCTGCCATGGGCCGGATAATGCCCGCTTACCACAGGAGGGCGGCATGACTGCCATTTACGACATCGCGAGCGACTATGTGGACGCCGTCGCGGCGCTCGACCCCATCGCGGCCACGATGATGGGTGTTCCGGGCTATGACGGGGACCTCAGCGATTACTCACCCGGAGGATATGACGCCCAGGCCCGGCTCCGCCGCGAGACCCTGTCGAAACTGGCGGCGGCGCCGATCGAGAACGAACGCGACCGCATCGCGAAGGAAGCGATGGAGGATGTGCTGACCCTGCGGGAGGACCTGCTGGAGGCCGGTGATCACTACCGGCTCAGCGGGTTCCGGAATGCCACTACGGTGATGCGCATGGCGTTCGACCTGATGCCCCGAGCCACGGAAGACGATTGGCAAACCATCGCGAAGCGCCTGCAGAAGCTGCCACACGGCGTGGCACTGTACCGCCAGACGCTGGAAGAGGGTCGGCGCAAGCGCATCCCCAGCGCCCGGCGGCAGGTTGCCCAGGCGATACAGCAGTCCACCACCTACGGCGGCGCCGCTGGTGGGCCATCGTTCTTTCACGGGCTCCTGGATGCGTTCGAGCAGTCCGATCTGGACACACCAGCCTTGCGCGCTGAACTCGAGTCGGGCGCGTCCGCGGCAGCCGAGGCCTATCGCGAGTTCGGCCGCTACCTCGAGGAGCGATTCATGGATGGAGCCGTCGAACGGGACGGCGTCGGCCCGGAGCTCTACCAGCTCTCCTCACGCGTCTACAACGGCATCGAGCTCGACCTGGAGGAGACGTATCGCTGGGGATGGGACGAGCTGCACCGCATAGAGGACGAAATGCGGGCGACCTGCGCTCGCATCCTCCCTGGCGCTTCGATCGAGGAGACCCGGCACTTCCTGGAGTCCGATCCCTCGCGTGCCATCGAGGGCGTCGAGGAGTTCCGCCAGTGGATGCAGGACCTCCAGGACCGGACCATCGCCGAGCTCGACGGAATCCACTTCGACATCCCGGCGCCGCTGCGGAAGATCGAGGCGATGATCGCGCCTCCCGGCGGTGCCCTCGCCATGTACTACACCGGCCCTTCCGAGGACTTCAGCCGGCCCGGACGCACCTGGTACCCGACAGGCGGCAGGACGCGCTTCCCGCTCTGGGGCGAGGTCTCGATCGCCTACCACGAGGGCGTGCCCGGGCACCACTTCGAACGTGCGACCGCGAAGTACCTGGCCGGCGAGCTCTCGCGCTTCCAGCGGCTCATGGGCGGCACCTCCGGGTACGTGGAAGGCTGGGCGCTCTATGCCGAGCGCCTGATGGGAGAACTCGGATACCTCGAAAACCCGGACTACTACCTCGGCATGCTCCGCGCCCAGGCGCTCCGCTCAGTTCGGGTCATCGTCGATATCGGCATGCACCTGGAGCTGCCCATCCCCCGGAACGAAAGCTTCCATCCCGGCGAGACCTGGAACGCCGAGCTTGGCCAGCAGTTCTGCCTCCAGCGATCGCAATTCCCTCCCGATTTCATGCAGAGCGAGGTCATCCGTTACCTGGGGACGCCCGGGCAGGCCATCAGCTACAAGGTCGGTGAGCGTTGCTGGCTCGAAGCGCGGGAGGACTCCCGTGCCCGGAGGGGCGCCGCATTCGACCTCAAGGAGTGGCACCGCGCCGCGCTCAACCTCGGGCCGATGGGACTCGCCCAGATGCAACGCGAACTCGGGCGGCTCTAGCCGATACCGGCGAGGAAGGTGACGCCCACCACCACGCTCGACGTGGCGAGCAGCCCGAAGAACCCGTCGCGACCGAAAAAGGCCACCGACCGCGAGGCGAGCGACCCGGTGAACAACGCGCCGAACGCGACGAGGGCCCCCAGCGCGACGGTCGCAGTGGCAAAGAGCACGGCCGAGGCCAGGACCGCGGCCAGCGCGTAGAGACCGAGCGACCCCGCCATTGCCCGCCGAGCACCAATGCGGTGGGCGGCTCCGCGCGCGCCTGCCTCGGCGGCAACATCGGGTAGCTGATTGGCCAGGTGGAGCGAAAGGCCGAGAACCGCGCCAATCGGGAAAACCCACCACAGCGCCTGTTCCCAGGCATCGAGCGACACGTACACCCAGACCGGAACGAGCGGAATAGCTACAGCCAGAGGCAGCCAGCTCAACGCTGTGCGCTTGAGCTGCACATCGTAGAGCAACCCGCAGCCAAGGCCCGCCAGCCCGATGAGCCACGCCCCAAACGGCAGGCCCGACGTAATTACCAGGCCCAGGCCAGTAAGCCCGGCCACTCCCGCGACGGCGTGCTTGCGCGGCAGCACCCCACGCGGGATGGCCTTCCATGGCTTCGACTGCGCGTCTTCCCCGGCATCGATGACATCGTTGGCCAGGCCGATGGCGAACTGGAAGCAAAGCATGCCCAGCGCAAGCGCAACAACGGTCCCGGAGGGCGGGTCGTCCGAGGCGAGCAAGGCAATGCCGATCGTGACCGCGGTGACCAGTGACGAGGGAAACGGGTGAACTGACCGGATAAGTGAGACCCACCGCGGTGGCGGAGGCGTTGTCCGGAGAGCTTTTCGTCGTGGCACGGGAGCATCCTACGGGGCGAATTCCCATCGCACCGCTGGGACCCTAGACTTCGCACTCGTGAAAGCAGAAATCATCGCCATCGGCACCGAGATCCTGCTCGGCGAGATCATCGACACCAACAGCGCCTACATTGCCCAACGCCTCCCCGAACTGGGCATCGACCTCTACTACAAGTCGGTCGTCGGCGACAACATGGGCCGCATCGTCGAAACATTCGAACGCGCCTGGAACCGTTCGGACCTGGTCGTGTGCACCGGCGGGCTCGGGCCCACCGAGGACGACATGACCCGTGAGGGCATTGCCAAGGTGCTCGGCGAAGAGGTCTACGTCGACCCTGCGCTCGAACAGCGCGTCAGGGCATGGTTCTCCGGCCGTGGCTACCCGATGCCGGAGTCGAACATCAAGCAGGCCTGGCTGATCCCGAGTGCTCGCGCCATCGACAACCCGCGGGGCACGGCTCCTGGCTGGTGGGTTGAGCGCGATGGCAAGGTCATCATCTGCATGCCTGGCGTGCCACCCGAGATGGAGCGGATGTGGCAGAAGGAAGTCCAGCCCGAGCTGGAGCGGCGCTCCACTGGCGAGGTCCTGGTCACCCGGACGATCAAAACGCTCGGGCTTGGCGAGGGCACCGTGGACGAGATGGCGAAACCTCTCTACGGCACGACCGGGATAGGCATCGGCACGTATGCCCGGGCCGATGGTGTCCATCTCCGCATCGGGGCCAAGGCCCGCACGCGCGAGGAAGCCTGGGAGCGCATCCGCCCGGTGGAACAGGAGATGGAGCGCATCTTCGGCAACGCTATCTGGGGCCGCGACGAAGACACGCTCGAAGGCTACATCGCGGCCCAGATGCACGAGCGTAAAACCACGCTGGCCGTGATGGAGTCCTGCACCGGCGGCCTCATGTCGAGCACGCTGACCGATGTGCCCGGCTCTTCGGATTACTTCACGGCAGGCTTCGTCACCTACCAGACGCAACAGAAGATCGACCTGGGCGTGCCGGCCGAGACCATCATCATGCACGGTGCGGTCTCGCAAGAGACCGCCCGAGCGATGGCCGAGGCCGCCCGGCGCAAGGCCGGCGCCGACTACGGTGTGGGCATCACCGGCGTCGCCGGGCCCGACCCGCAGGACGACATCCCGCCCGGCACCGTACATGTCGCGGTCGCCACGCCCGACGGCGGCACACACGCGATGAGCATGACGATGAACCAGGGGCGCCAGGCCGTGAAGCGCCGGGCGGTGACCACAAGCCTGCTGCTGCTGCGGAGGGCGCTGCTGGGCGAGCTGCGGTGACGAGCCCGGCGGACCTCGTAATCGATGTGGTCACCCCACGGCGGATGGCCCGGACACGTCCGGTTCGCTTCGGCCGGCACCGGCCTGACCACGCCCGCCGTACACTCACTCCGCATGTTG
The DNA here is from genome assembly GCA_964507025.1 of uncultured Anaerolineaceae bacterium. Classification (GTDB taxonomy): domain Bacteria; phylum Chloroflexota; class Dehalococcoidia; order Tepidiformales; family Tepidiformaceae; genus Amarobacter. The sequence continues at coordinate 75,670 of CAZDOK010000006.1, read as the reverse complement.
TGAGCCGGCCCAATCGGCCGATATGCCGCCCCTTCCACCACCATAGAGGTACGGACCCGCCTCGGCGATGGTGGCCACCCGTCGAATCCGTTCCGCTTCCAGCCAGCGGTTCCGCTTCCAGTCGATGAGGAACACCTGCGGCACGAGCTCCGCGACCCAGAGCGCGGTGAACGGGTCATCCTCGAAATGGGCGAGCGGCTGGAGCTCGGCCATCTTCCGTGCCTTGAACTGGGCCGACGTCTCTTCCCACGACGGCCGCATGTGCAGTTCGGGCACGAACCCAAAACGGCGCTCGAACCACGACCGCGTAAGGTCCTCGGCCGGGTAACCCCGGGCCGTCACCACGACGCAGTCGAAGTGCTCCCTGAACAACAGGAACCCTTCGACGGCGCCCCGCATCGGCCGCCGGCCGTGGTAGCGCCAGCCCTCGGTCATCCAGAGCACGCCCTTCTTCCCCGGGGCGTCGCGGCGCTTGTGCTTTCCGGTCCCGGGGTTGATGCCCAGTGGCGGTCGGCAGAGCACGCCGTCCAGGTCGAACGTGAGTCGCGGCCTCTCCACGCGCCCATGCTAGCGGGGCTGGCGCGTAGGTTCCGGCTGGGCCAACTTCACGTGCTGGATGGAACTCCTCGAGTCCCTGGGATTAGCGGCGGCGGCGTTCGCGGCGGGAGCCATCAACTCTGTCGCCGGCGGCGGCTCGCTCGTCAGCTTCCCGGCGCTCATCGCCGCCGGCTACCCCTCGAAGACCGCCAACGTCACCAACACGGTTGCGCTCTGGCCAGGGTACATCGGCGGCTCGATCGGTTACCGAGGCGAACTCGACCGCCAGCGCAAGCGAATCGTGGCGCTCACGGTGCCCAGCGTGATCGGGGCGCTCCTGGGTTCCGCAATCCTGCTGGCAACACCCGACTCCGCATTCGACGCCATCGTCCCATTCCTGATCCTGTTCGCCTGCGCGCTGATGGCCTTCCAGGACCCGCTTGGCCGGTTCGCCCAGGCGCACCGTTTGGTCTCGCGCGCCGACGACCATGTCCCGCTGACGCTGCACCTCGCGATAGTCTTGCTGGCCATGTACGGCGCTTACTTCGGCGCGGGCCTGGGCATCATGACGCTGGCGGTGCTGGGCATCCTGCTCCCCGACGACATCCAGCATTCGAACGCCCTCAAGGGCCTCCTCTCAGCGCTCATCAACCTCGTGGCGGTGCTCTACTTCGCGGCATTCGGGCCAGTCGAATGGCTTCCGGCCGTCGTCATGGCGGCCGGGGCGCTGGCCGGGGGCTATTACGGCGTCGGAATAGCCCGGCGGCTGGGGCGGCGCTGGCTGCGCATCACCGTGATCGCCTACGGCGTGTTCGTGGCGCTGGCGTTGCTCATCCGGTAGTGGCCGGGGCGGTTTCGCGATCCTTCACGTGCGCGTAAGCTTTCCGACCATCACCCAGAAGGAAGGTTTCGCTTTGGCAGGGAAGCTCGAAGGCAAGACCGCCATCATCACCGGCGCTGGCCGCGGCATTGGCCGCGAGGTCGCGCTGCTCTTCGCGAGAGAAGGCGCTCGCGTCGTCGTCAACGACCTCGGCGTCTCCGTGGCCGGCGAAGGCCAGGACAATACCCCGGCCGCGCAGACCGTGGCCGACATCAAGGCCGCCGGCGGCGAGGCTATCGCCAACTACGCCGACGTGTCCGACATGGACCAGGCCGAGGACCTCGTTCGCGCCGCCCTGAACGAATGGGGCCAGCTCGACATCCTCGTCAACGTCGCCGGCATCCTCCGCGACCGCATGATCTTCAACATGACCGAGGAAGAGTGGGACGCGGTGGTCCGTGTGCACATGAAGGGCACGTTCGCCACCACGCGCTTCGCCTCGATCCACTGGCGCCAGGCCCGCAACGGCGGCCGGCTCATCAACTTCACCTCCGGGTCGGGCCTGTTCGGCGCCCCGGGCCAGCCCAACTACGCTGCAGCGAAGATGGGCATCTGGGGCTTCACCCTGAGCTGTGCCCGCGCCCTCGGCCGCTACGGCGTGACGGCGAACTCCATCGGGCCCGGCGCGGCCACCCGCATGACCGATACCGTGCCCGATGCCCGGGCGGCTGGCGGCGGCCAGCGTGTCCATGCCGACGAGGCGAAGGGCACCGAGCGCGACCCGGCCAACATCGCGCCGCCGCTGGTCTACCTGGCGAGCGACGAGGGCAGCTGGATTAGCGGGCGCTGCTTCGGCATCCGGGGATACAGCATCACGCTCTACAACAACATCGCCCCGCAGGTCGTCCTCCAGGGCAACAAGATGTGGACGACCGATGAGCTCGCCCAGATGATGCCGGCGACCTTCAAGCAGTTCATCCCGCCCATTGGCAACTAGGCCCAATACCGGAACACCACGGAGAAGGCCCGGGCATTTGCCCGGGCCTTCTTCAATAGACTGACGGATCCGCTCAGGCTCGGGGCAGGCCCAGGCCGCGGGTCGCGACGATGTTGCGCTGCACCTCGCTCGTACCACCGGCGATAGTGCTCGAGACGGTCTGCAGGTAGCTCGATGGCGCCCGGCCCTTCATCGGTGCCTCGGAGCCCATGAGCAGGGCATTCGTGCCCACGAGCTTCATCGCCGTGCGCGCGATGCGCTGGCTGAGCTCCGTGTTGAAGAGCTTGGCGATCGAGGCCTCGTGGTTCGGAACGCGGCCCTCGGCCTGGATGGTGATGACGCGGTAGCTCAGCATCTTCGCCGTCGCCGCCTCGATCCAGCGGTCAGCAAACTCGTCCTTCACCTTGGCGCTCGCGCTGCCCGTGACCGCCTGGCCCCGGTTCTCTTTCCAGAACTTCATGTAGTACTCGAGCGTCTGGCGCTGGCCCACCGCATTGCCGATGGAGGAGCGCTCGAAGTCGAGCGTGGTCGTGCCGATGTACCAGCCGCGATTGACTTCCCCGAGGACGTTCCGTGCGGGGACGCGGACATCTTCGAAGAAGACTTCGTTGAACGCGTGGCCGTTGGCCATGTTGATGAGCGGACGGACCGTGACGCCCGGGCTCTTCATGTCCATCAGGAAGTAGGTAATCCCTCGGTGCTTCGGAGCGTCCGGGTCGGTCCGGGCGAGCATGAACATCCAGTCGGCGGTGTGCGCACCGGAAGTCCAGATCTTCTGGCCGTTGATGACGAAGTCGTCGCCATCGCGGACGGCGCGGGTCTGGAGACTGGCAAGGTCGGAGCCGGAGCCGGGCTCGCTATAGCCCTGGCACCACTGGACTTCGCCGCGAAGGATCGCGCCGAGGTGCTCCTTCTTTTGCTCCTCGTTGCCGTGGATGATGATGGTTGGGCCGATCATCGAAGTGCCCATACCGCCCACATTCATCGCGCGGGCCTCGGCGAACTCCTCGTTCATGATGAACTGCTCCATCACGCTGAGGCTAGCGCCGCCGTATTCCTTCGGCCATGCAGGCGCGACCCAGCCCTTCTTCGAGAGCTTCTCGCGCCACTCCTTCATGAACCCGCCCCCGCGGCGCATCGCCTCCATCGGGTTGGCTTCGGGGTCAATCTTCGGCTTTTCGGTCTCGAGGAAGGTGCGAACTTCGTTACGCCATGCGGCCTGTTCGGGGGTATCGCGGAAATCCAAGTGGGTCCCTCCCGGGGATACAGTGGTAGATATCGATGGCGGACACACTAGCAAGCCACAACCCTGACGTAAAGGGAAAGGTGGTCACGCGCGTCCCTCTTCCCACGTACTGGTGCCAGTGCAGCCCCGCCCGGCGGTCTGTAGACTCCGGTTCGCAACACCCGCCCGGAAACCGGGCCGAAGGATGACCGCATGAAAGTTGGTTCAGGATTTGGTGGCGGCTGGCTGACCGCCGTCGCCGAGCAGGCTCGCCGTGCCGAGGAACTCGGCTACGACTTCGCCTCCACACCCGAAACGCAACACGACTCCATCCTCGCCGCCACGCTGGCCGGCGCGAACACGGAGAAGCTGGAAATCCAGACCAGCGTCACCATCGCCTTCCCCCGCAGCCCCACCGTGCTCGCCATGGAGGCCTGGGACATCCAGCACCTGACGAAGGGCCGCTTCACCATCGGCCTTGGGAGCCAGGTGAAGGGCCACAACCAGAACCGCTTCAGTGTCGAATGGCCCGGCGCGCCCGCTACTCGCATGAAGGAGTACATCCGCATGATGCGGGCCGTCTGGCACTCCTTCCGCACCGGCGAGAAGCCCGACTACGTCGGCAAGTTCTACCACTTCACGCTCATGACCCCGAACTTCAATCCGGGCCCAATCGAGTACCCCAACCCGAAGATTGGCCTGGCCCTTGTTGGCGACGCCATGGCGCGCGTTGCCGGTGAGGTCGCCGACGTCGTGATGCCGCACGGTTTCATGACCGACAGGTACATGCGCGAGGTGGTGCTACCCAACGTTGCCATTGGCCTCAAACGGGCTGGCCGCACCTGGCAGGATGTCGAAATCTCCGGAGGCGGTTTCACCGTATTCGGTGAGACGGAGTCGGAGATCGAGCAAGGCCTCGACCGGCTCCGCCAGCCGATCTCGTTTTACGGCTCAACCCGCAGCTACCACGAGGTCTTCGAAGTACACAATCTCAAGGACCTCGGCATGCAGCTCCACGAGCTCTCGCTCAAGGGTCAGTGGCAGGAGATGCAGCGCGTCATCCCCGAGGACGTCCTGCGCGTCTTCGCACAGACCTCGACCTACGACAAGCTCCCGCAGTTCGTGGCCGAACACCGCGAGTACGCCAGCCGCATCGGCCTGGCCCTCCCGGCCGGCACTCCCGAGCAACGGGAACGTGCCCGGCACATCCTCAACGAAGTCCAGAAGGTCCAGGTGTCCCGCGTGCCGCGCGGGCTGGAGGATCTCTCGAAAGTGGGTGTCTGAGCCAGGTCTCCCGGTCGCACGCACACACCGAGGGCGCCAACAGGCGCCCTCTTTCCTTGTTCTGAATCGCATTGCACCCGCGAACGAGATTCACCGCCAGGCTGGACCCCGTGACCCGGCCGGTTGGCCATGTCCCCGCAGCCCCGAGGGTGTACCGTGGGGGTATGTCCACGGCGCCCGCGCGACGGGCTTCCGGAGCGAAAGGCTTCTTCCCGGGCGGCGTTGCGCTCGCACTCGCCGCCGTCCTCGTGCTGCTCACGATCGATGCGTTCCTGCGCGAGCGAGGTGACCTCGACTACCGCCTCATGCGCGCCATTGCCCGGATCGATTTCCCGGGGATGGACCCCGCCATGCGGTTCGCATCGGACCTTACCGGGAGCTTCTGGGCGGTCTCGCTCTGGGCCGCACTTGTGGCGGTATTCCTGCTCACCCGCCGGTGGCTCGAAGCGACCGCGATGGCTGCGTTTCCCGTGGTAGGCGGCATCAACTCGCTCATCCGGGCCGCGGTTGGCCGCCCCCGGCCCGAGCCCTGGGAGACTGGGCTCCCACGTCTCTCCACCGACGAGTTCCTGCGCTTCGGTGCCCAGAACGACTTCGTGAGCTATCCCAGCGGGCACGTCGTGGGAGCCGTGCTCCTCTGGGGGTTCCTGTTTCTGCTTGCCGGGAGCCTGCGGCCCGCATGGCTTCGGCATGCCGTCCGTGCCGCCTGCGTGCTGGTCATCGCAACATCCGGCCTGTCGCGCATCTGGCTGGCGGCACACTGGACCGGCGACGTGCTCGCCGCCTACGCCCTCGGCGGCCTCGCGCTGCTCCTCATTGGCGTGATGTACCGCGACCTCGCGCCAACGGTACACGGCGTTCCCCTCGTGAAGGCCGCGCGCGTGCCTCACGATGAGTCCGTGCCCCACGCGCACGCCCTCACCAGCACCATCCTCTTCCGCGGCGACGAGGTCACCAAGGTCTACAATCCCGGCTTCGTCCCCAGGCTGGTGTACTGGCTCTCTTTCCAGGCGCGCTTTGCCTACGCTCACAACCCGTTGGCCCTCGAGGCGGCAATCGCACGCCGCAACCTCGCCGGCAGGCTCACCGAGCACTGGTTCGGGGTGAACAGTGTCGCCGAAGCCCTCCGGGTCGATCAGGTTGACGGCCGGCTGGCCCTGACGGGCCGCTTCACCGATGGTGTCGAGCCGAAGGACCATCACCGCGCACGCCAGTTCCTGTTCGAGCTGGCCGCGCGGTTCGACTCCGCGGGCCTGCCCACCTGGCAGATCGATCCCCGCCAGCCACGGTCGGTCGGCAACCTGCTCGAACTGCCCGACGGCACGTACCGTGTTATCGACCTCGAATCGGGCCTCGTTTCGCCGCTTGCCTCGCCGAGGGCGTGGGCGCGAGCGTTCCGGCGCGGGCTGATCCCGTTCTACGACGACGTGTACTTCGACCTGACCCGGGCATACATCGAAGAAAACGCGCCGATCATGGCCGAGCGGCATGGCGAAGCGTGGCTGGACGAGCTTCGGACCCTGGCGGACCACGCCCAGGAGCGCACCCTTGCCTGGCACCGATCCGAACCGCGCCTCTGGAGCAGGGCAGCCACGGCGATGATGTCCGGTTTCGGCCTCGCCCGGTTCTCGGGCTGGGTTCGCGGGCGACAGGCCGCTGGGCAGGCCAAAGCCCAGTCCTGGCTCCTCGAATCCATCGCCTCGTGGGAGGCCGAGGGACGCGTATCGGCCGTGGAGGCATCGAACCTTCGCGCATCCGTCGAAAGCCCGGAGATCCAGAAGGTTATCCCGCACTTTGGCGTGCACCTGCTCATCGGGGTTGCGCTCCGGTTCCCGATTGGCAGCATCACGCGCGTTTCGTACACCACGGCGAACTTGCTCATCGCCTGCCTGCGATTCGCTCTGAGGCGCATCAGCCACGACGAGTGGCGTTCGGCAGTCCGCTTGCATTCGCCGCTCGTGATCCTCATCGCCGGCATGCCCGGCATCGGCACCTTCTCCTACCTGGCCTCGGGGACCGTGCGCTCCAACCACGGCCTGGTACGGCTCGCGTTCGATACGGCGGGCGAACGGCTGCCGTTCCATGCGTACCGGCGCCTTGGGCTCCGGCGACTTATCGCGGGCCGTGGGCACCTGCCTCCCGGCGCCGGGGCCCGCGAACCCGGCGGTGACCCCGCATGAGCCGCCCCGGAGCACCGCACATCTGGTTCATTCACCAGCGGGGCACCGTGAAGCTAGCGGACGAGATCCGGCTCGCCGTGTTGTGGGCAGCCCGGGGACTTGGCGCGTTTGCCCTCGGCGTGTTCTTCATCCTCGCAAGCCGCGAGGGCGTGCCCAGGAGCGTGCTCCAGGAACAGTGGGAGCCCGTGGCCCAGTACGCCCTCCTTGCGGTCGTCGCTGTGGGCTATGGACTGGCCTGGAGGTGGGAAGGAATCGGTGGCGGGATCATCCTGGCAGGCTCGGTGATGCTGGGCATCCTTGCGACGCTTGCCTTTCACCCCGCCGTGGCGCTGTTTGGCTGCCTCGCGTTCTTCGTTCCTGGCGCGCTCTTCCTCCTGTACTGGCAACACCACCACCGGCCAATCACCCTTGCCGGCGTCATCACCGCGATGGGTGCGCTCCTCCTATTCGGTGGGGTGGCTGCCGGTCGTGTGTACGACCACTATTCCGGGCCCACGCACCCCAACTCGACCGCAAGCCGGGTCCCCGTTGACGTTGCCCGGTGGGTACTCGCCGGAGCCGTAACGAGCGATGGCTTCACCGTCACGGCGAAGCTTGCCGACCCGGGCGCGGGCCCGGGCGAGCTGCTGGTCACTCCCGCGGAGGGCAGCGCCTCCCCGCTCGTTGTGCCGCCCGTCGCTGGTCCGTCGCAGGATGGAGATGTCGCCAGGTATGTCGTGACTGGGTTGGAGCCGGGCACGCGCTTTTCATACGCCATCCGCCGGAACGGCCACATCGATGAGGGCAGGCGAGGCGAGGTGACCACCCTGCCCGCGGGCCCCGCATCGTTCACGATCGCCTTCGCGGGGTGTGCCCGGGTGGAGTCCAACGGCCGCGTCTTCGACCGCATCCGCGAGGCGCGCCCGCTGATCTACCTCAACACGGGCGACTTCCATTATCAGAACATCCCGGATAACGACCCCGACGCCATCCGGGGCGCCTATGACCGCAGCCTGGGCACTCCCGGCCAGCAAGCCCTCTACCTCCGGGCGCCTATCGTCTATACGTGGGACGACCACGACTTCGGGGGCGACTCGTCGAACCGCACCACGGCCTCGCGGGCGGCCGTCCAGGCCATCTACCGCGAGTACTTCCCGCACTACCCGCTCGCCGGCGGGGAAAGCGCCGGGCCGATCTATCACGCATTCACGGTGGGGCGCGTGCGCTTCATCGTCACCGACGGGCGTTCTGAGCGCGACCCTGCCAGCGTGTCTGACGGCCCCGGCAAGACACTCCTCGGCGCGGTTCAAAAGGAGTGGCTCAAGGCTGAACTCCTCGCCGCCCGCGATGAGGCCGCGCTGACGGTCTGGATCAACAGCGTGCCGTGGATAGCGCAACCCCAGGAAGGTGCTGACCACTGGGGCAACTACGAGACCGAACGCGCGGAGCTCAGCGATTTCATCGTGGCGAACAACATCGAGAACCTGGTCATGCTCTCTGGCGACGCCCACATGGTCGCTGCCGACGACGGGTCGAATAACACCTTCGGCAGCGGCGGGACTGGACCTGGATTTCCCGTGTTCCATGCGGCGGCGCTCGACCGCCGGGGGTCGGTGAAGGGCGGCCCCTACTCCGAAGGCACGTTCCCCGGGGGGGGCCAGTTCGGTCTACTTGAAGTTGGGGACAACGGCGGGACCGAGATCCGCGTGACCTTCACGGGGCTCACCTGGGAAGGCACGGAGCTGATCCGCTACTCGCGGACGTTTGCCGTGGCACCCGAGTGACTCCGGGCGGCCGCTCCGCTGGCCGCAATCAGGGTTTCGGGGCCTGCTTCGCCGAGACGATCCGGTCCAGGTTCTCCACGATCACGTTCACCTGGCTCTCGCTCAGGTGCTCATCGAGGATGGTCAGGTAGGCGGCATCCTCCGATTCCAGGTGCCCGCGCGCCAGTCCATACAGTCCATACAGCAGCGGGTTGAGGTAGCGGGCGTATGCAGCCGGGTCGTTCGCTTCCCGGGCCGCCGCAATCACTTTCTCCAGGTCGTTCGTCATCTCGACGATTACCTGGTGCTGAGCCCGCATTACCGCGACGGCCCCGGTCGCGCCGTACACACCATCAACGGCGATGAAGAGGGTGAACTCCTCGGCGTCGCAGGCCGGGAGTAACGTTCCTCGAAGATACGCGAGGGCCCGGTCGAGCGCGCGCAGCGCAATCGCCGGCTCCGCAGTTGCGGCCGCCTCGGCAGCCGCAGGGAGGGAAGAAAGCCCCGCATGTAGGGGCCGGCGCCAATCGCGCAACGGCGCGACCACCCGGTCGTGGAACGCGGGCAGCGCGGCCGGACCGGTCACGGTTTCCATGTAACGACCCCCAGTGGAGTTGGTTCGGCGGTCACCTGGATGCGCCCGTCGGCTGTCCGGGGCGCCCTCTCGATCGCCTCGAGGAGGCGAGCCTCTTTCTCCCCGCCGGGCTCGATGAACAGCTGCTGGCGAAGGAACCCGAGAGCGGCCTCGGCAGTTGGATAGGCGACAGGTGGGCGCTCGCCGAGCCAGACCGTGAACACTTTCCGCCGCGCTACCAACAACGCAAGAAACTCCAGCAGGCCCGGAAGAGGATTTCGTGCGACGCCGTGGACTGCCGGCCAAAAGGGTTCGGCGGCCGCCGAAGGGGCCCTGGCGAGGAGCACAGCGACGCAGAGGCGGCGCGCGTGCGTCTCCATCTCGTCGATGAATGGTCCGATATCCTCAATGTCATAGCTCACGTGCGCGATGAACGCGACATCGGCCGTCGATACGCCGTTCGCGGGCCAGCGGTTCTCAATGGTTTCGACGCCAGCCACGTTGAACTCGGCTGCCGCTTCGCGCAGCACACCGAGCATTGCGGGCGACGGATCGAGGGCGGCGACGCGAGCACCAGCAAGTGCAAGCGGTAGCGCGTACCGCCCGCCGCCCGCACCGATATCGAGCCACGACTCGCCGGGAACCACCAGCGATCGGAGCAGGTCCAGGGCGGGTTCGTCGGTGCGGCGCGGGTCCGACTTGAACCCGCCAGCCACGGGCGCGTAGAAGTCCGGTCGCTCCGGCGCCTCGCGGTATGCATCCGCCTGTTCGCGGTTGAGTCGAACCTGGAGCGCCCACGCATCAAGAAGCTGTTTCGGGTCGAGTCCGAGGGGGCCAGTCATTTCGGGAAGTCTGCGGGCGAAGGACGGGCGCCGCAAGTTCGGCGCACTGTGGTAGGCTTTCTCTACCAAATTAGTCAACAATAGGAGTTCACGTGGCAACCAAGGATCCGCGCGAGCCGTTCACCCGCATTTCCGTCACCGAAGCGAAGGAGAAGCTCGATAACGGCGAGGCCGTCATGGTCGACGTCCGGGAGCCGCATGAGTACGCCGAGGTGCACGCGAGTGGCGTCCGACTCATCCCCGTCAACTCCGTCATGGGCGAGGTGAAGCAGATCCGGGACTTTGCCGGCGGCAAGGAAGTGCTGTTCATCTGCAAATCGGGCCAGCGGAGCGCCCTGGCAGCCGAGTTCGCCACCGCGGCCGGCCTCGAAGACCTGTCGCTCTACAACGTCGAAGGCGGCACGCTCGCCTGGGTGGAAGCCGGGCTACCCACCGGCGACTGATTACCTCCCGGATTGCAACACCACCCGGTCTGTCATACCAGGATTTGACGCAATCGAAACCGAAAACTAGCATCCGGGCGACTGCGTACCCTTACCGGAAGCCTACCTATCGGTAAGGGTGGCAGAGGAGGGATGCACACATGAAACGGTCTTACTGGAGCCGCCTGCACTGGCTGCTGGCGGCCTTCGCCCTGGTCGCGCTCGTCGCCGTGGCCTGTGGCGGAGACGACGATGACGATGACGACGGCGGCGACGGGGGCGATGTCGCCTACGGCAGCGCCGGCTTCAAGACGGTCGAAATTGCTGCGGGCGCGCCGATCAAGATCGGCATCTCGAGTGTCACCTCGGGCGATCTGAAGGGCCTGGGGCAGCCGATCGTCGATGCGGCCATGCTGGCCGGCAAGGACAAGACCATCGAGGGGCACGCCATCGAGTGGGTGGTGAAGGACGACCAGTGTTCGCCTGACGGCGGCGCGGCAGCAGCGACCCAGATCCTGCAGGAAGGTGTCGTCGCCACGGTTGGTCCCATCTGCTCGGGCGCCGTGGTGGCCGCCCAGCCCGCCTATGAAGAGGCAGGTGTGACTCACGTCTCCCCGTCCTCGACCGCCCACAAGCCTACGTTCCCTGACCGGGGACAGGTGTTCCAGACTTTCCTGCGCACCACCTATAGCGACGACATCCAGGGCCCGGCCCAGGCGAAGTTCGCCCGCGAGACCCTCAAGGCCGAGACCGCGTACATCGTCTACGACACCGACGCCTACGGCTCCGGCCTGCGCGACGCTTTCCGCAAGGCCTTCGAGGCTGAGGGCGGCAAGATCGTCGGCAGCCCCGAGGGCTTCGAGAAGAAGCAGACCGACTTCAAGTCGATCGTCACCAACATCCAGAACGCCAAGCCTGACCTTGTCTACTTCGCCGGCTTCTATGCCGAGGCGACTCCGTTCATCAAGCAGCTCCGCGCCGAGAACAAGGACGTGAAGTTCCTCGCCGGCGACGGTGTGAAAAACGACGAGTTCACCAAGGGCGCCGGCGCCGATGCCGAGGGCGCATACCTCTCGCTCCCGAGCCCGGTCTACACCGGCGACGGCTACACCAAGTTCAGCGCGCTCTTCGAAACGGAGACCGGCCTGAAAGTCGACTCGAGCCCGTTCGTGGCCGAGTCGTACGACGCAGCCACGGTCATCATCACGGCCCTCGAAAAGGTGGCCGAGAAGGATGGCGATAAGCTCAAGATCGACCTCAAAAAGCTCAACGAGGAAGTCCGCAAGGTCGAACTCGATGGCGCCGCAGGGAAGATCAAGTTCGACGCTCGCGGCGATAACGCCGGCGGCGAAACGCCCGTCAGCCTCTTCGTCGTCAAGGGTGGTGCCTACGAAGAGATCAAGGAGTAGCAGCGGGCACCTTCGAACCCGCTAGAATGCACGCCACCGGGAGGCGCCTGGCAATCTGGGCGCCTCCCTCCACGTAGCGATATGCCACCGAAAGGGCCAGACCGCCAGTGGATGCTCCCGCCCTTACGCTCTCGGTCAGCTTCTGGTCGGACCAGTTCGTCAACGGGCTCACCACCGGTAGCCTCTATGCGCTGATCGCGCTCGGCTACACCATGGTGTATGGCGTCCTCAAAATGATTAACTTCGCCCACGGCGAGGTGTTCATGCTGGGGTCGTTCGCGGGCTATGGCGTGCTCACTGCCATGGGCGGAGACGACCTCTCGGGCGCCATGATTGCCGTGGCCATCCTGGTAGCCCTTATCGGCGCGATGGCCGTCTCGGCCGCCACCTCCACCATCGTCGAGCGTATCGCCTACCGGCCACTCCGCAACGCCCCCCGCCTCGCACCGCTCATCAGCGCCATCGGCGTGAGCATCTTCCTGCAGTACCTCGTCCTCGATCGGACCGATGCGCGCGCGAAGTTCTACCCGGACATCTTCCCGCGCGGCGACTTCGGAATCGGGCCGTTCGACATGACCTATATCCAGGCGTTCCTTATCGCCAGCTCGCTCGCGATGATGGTGTTCCTCTACGCCATCATCCAGCGCACGCGCATCGGCCGCGCCATCCGGGCCGTTGCCGAAAACCCGGCGAACGCCTCGCTCATGGGGGTCGATGTCAACCGGACGATTGTCGTGGTCTTCGTGCTTGGCGCCGCCATGGCCGGGGTCGCTGGTGTGCTGCACGGGCTCTTCTTCCAGACCATCCGCGGGAGCATGGGATTTCTGCCTGGCATCAAGGCATTCACGGCTGCCGTACTGGGTGGCATCGGCAGCATCCCGGGAGCTGTCGCCGGCGGTTACGCGCTCGGCCTCGCCGAGACCGTCGGCCGCGAACTCCTGAATGAGCTCCCTGGGGTGGACCTGGGGAACCAGTGGCGCGACGTCATCGCGTTCAGCCTCCTCGTGACCATCCTCATCTTCCGGCCTACCGGCATCTTCGCGGAAAGGGCATCCACCCGTGCCTGACCAGGCAGCCAGCGCGACCGGGCGCGTAGCCGCATCCACCGTTGGCCGCATCCCGGGCCCTGCGCGGTGGCCGGTATTCCTCGCCCTGGTGTGCGCGCTCCCCTTCCTTCTCTCCGATGTCTGGATCCAGATGCTCTTCTTCGTCGGGCTCTTCATCGTCCTTGGGCTGGGCCTGAATGTCGTAGTCGGGTTCGCCGGTCTCCTCGACCTCGGTTACGTGGCGTTCTTCGCCGCCGGCGCCTACAGCCTCGGGATCATGACCTCCCCTGGATCGCCCTTCGACCTCGACATGAACTTCTGGCTGGTCCTGCCGCTCGGTGTGCTCATCGCCGCCTCGTTCGGCGTTCTCCTCGGGCTGCCGGTGCTGCCGCTCCGAGGCGACTACCTCGCAATCGTCACCCTCGGCTTCGGCGAAATCATTCGACTGTTCCTGGTGAACCGGGAGGACGTCACGGCCGGCTCCCAGGGACTGAGCGCGATTGCCCGGCCCGAAGTCGCCGGCTTTCGCATCAACGATTTCACCGAGTGGTTCTACTTCATCGTCATCGCCGCACTGATCGTCGGGTTCGTCGCCTCGCGGCTGCGGGACTCGCGCATCGGCCGGGCCTGGGAGGCCATTCGCGAGGATGAAGACGTCGCCGCCGCGATGGGCGTGAACAAGGTGAAGTACAAGCTCCTGGCGTTTGCCATTGGCGCGTCGATCGGCGGGCTCGGTGGCGTCATTTACGCCTCGTTCATCGGGTTCATCAACCCGGCGGCCTTCAGCCTCCAGGTCAGCATCGACGTGCTGGCCGTGGTCATCATCGGGGGCATGGGCAGCACCCCGGGCGTCATCCTCGGCTCGCTCGTCCTCATCGGTATCCCGCGCATCCTGCTGTTCAAGGAAACGGCGGACTTCCTGGCGAAGTTCGAGTGGCTGCGCGATGGGCTCAACGCGGTGGTGGGAGCCTTCGATGCCATCATCCCCGGCAGCATCGGGCGCCTTCCCCCTGCCGACCAGTGGGGCCGTGAACTGGCGGACGACACGCGCTTCATCATCTTCGGCGCGCTGCTGGTCGCCATCATGGTGCTCCGGCCCGAAGGACTCATGCCATCGCGGCGCAGGCAGCTCGAGTTCGAAAGCGACGACATGCCAGCTTCCTCCTCCCCGGGAGCGGCGTGATGGCAGCGGCCACCCTCCGGGTAAAAGACCTTGGGATGCAGTTCGAGGGTCTCACCGCGCTGGCCGAAGTCTCGATGGAGGTCCCCGCCGGCGAAATCCACGGGCTCATCGGCCCCAACGGAGCGGGAAAGACCACATTCTTCAACTGCCTCACCGGCTTTTACCGGCCCACCGGTGGCGAGCTCTGGCTCGGCGAACAGCGCATCGATGGCCTCCAGGCGCACGTCATCTCGGCGCTCGGTGTCTCCCGCACGTTCCAGAACATCCGCCTCTTCGCCAACATGACCGCGCTGGAAAACGTCCTGGTTGGCAGCCACACCCACATCGGCGCCGCCTCAGCCGAGGTCCTCACCGTGCGCCGCCCGAGCAACGTGGCCGTCGTCGAGCGCCTGTTGTCCCTGCGCGGCGCACCACGGGCCGCGCTCCAGGGAGTCGTGGAGGTCGCGGGCTCCATCGCCCGGCCGCCAGCCGTTCGCCGCGCCGAACGCGACGCCGTGGCCAGGGGGCGGCGGCTCCTGACCGCCGTCGGCCTCGCCGGGAAGGAAAACGCACTGGCACGCAATCTGCCCTATGGCGATCAGCGCCGGCTCGAAATCGCCCGGGCACTGGGCACCCGTCCGTCCCTGCTGCTCCTCGACGAGCCCACGGCGGGGATGAACCCCCAGGAGAGCGCCGCCATGGTCGGGCTCATTCGGCAGATCCGGGACGAGTTCCAGACCACGGTCATCCTGATCGAACACCAGATGCGGGTCGTCATGGGCGTCTGCGAGCGCATCACGGTGCTCGACTACGGCCGAAAGATCGCCGAGGGCACGCCTGCGGAAGTCCAGCGCGATATCCGCGTCGTCGAGGCCTATCTCGGCACGCGGGCGCTCAAGGGGAGCGAACATGGCACTCCTTGAGGTCTCGGGGCTCGTCGCGGGCTACGGCGCCATCACGGCAGTCAAAGGCATCGAACTCGCTGTCGACGAAGGCGAAATCGTCACGCTGATCGGTTCGAACGGAGCCGGCAAATCGACCACCCTCCGCGCACTTTCCGGGATCATCCGGCCACGCGCGGGCGCGATCGCGTTCGGCGGCGTGGCGCTCCAGCGCATGGCGCCGCACCGGATCGTGCAGCTGGGCATGTCCCATGTGCCCGAAGGGCGCGGCATCTTTCACCGGCTCTCCGTCTACGAAAACCTGCTGATGGGGGCCTACCAGCGCCGCGATCGCGAGCTCGATGGCGACCTGCGGCGCGTCTACGAGCTCTTCCCCCGGCTCAAGGAACGCCTTGCCCAGCCCGGCGGCACACTCTCCGGCGGCGAGCAGCAGATGCTGGCCATCGGCCGTGCCCTCATGGCTCGACCGAAACTCCTCCTCCTCGACGAACCCTCGATGGGCCTCTCGCCACTGCTCGTCGAGACGATTTTCGCGACGATCACCTCGATTCGCGAGCAGGGCGCCACGGTCCTGCTCGTGGAGCAGAACGCGCTCATGGCGCTGGAAATCGCCGACCGCGCCTACGTGCTCGAGTCGGGGCAAGTGACGCTCCAGGGCACTGGCGAACAGCTTGGGCGCGACGACAGCGTGCGGCGCGCCTACCTCGGCGAGGCATGAACCCCACGGAATCCTTTCTCGACCTGCCCGCCGGTGCGTTCCGCGCGCTCACCTGGAGCACCGGCCGCGAGACCGTGCTCTTCCTCCATGGCCTGACCGCCGTTGCCGATGTCTGGGGACCCACGATCCGTGCCCTGCCTCCATCTCGCCGTTATGTTGCCATCGATCAGCGCGGCCACGGCCAGAGCCCCAGGCCCGATAGCGGGTACGGCACTGGCGACTACATCGTCGACACGCTTGCCGCCATCGACCGGCTGGGCGCCCCGGTACACCTCGTGGGGCACTCGATGGGTGCCCGGATCGCACTGCTCCTGGCCGCGCGCCATCCCGGGAGACTCAAGAGCGTCGCTATCGTCGACATCGGCCCGGAAGCGTCGAAAACAAACGTCACGTCGACCATCGCCGGGATTGACTCGCGCCCGGAGACCTTCGATGACCGTCAGGCCGCGATTGCCTTTGCCTTCCGCAACCGGGAGCCCACGCCTGACGCGATCGCGCTGTTCCTCGCGCGCCTCGAACCGCTGGCCGGGGGCGGCTACCGCTGGTGGTCGCGCCGCCACGCGCTTGCCGAGACCGTCCGCCTCCACCGAGGGCGCGGCTACTGGCGCGAATGGCGACGCATTCAGATGCCGGCGCTGTTCGTTCACGGCGGCAGATCGAATGAGGTTTCGATGGCGGTGGCAGAGCGCATGCGCGCGGAGAACCCCGCCGTGCGTTTCGAACGCTTCGATGACGCCGGGCACAATATCCCGCTCATCGCCCCGGAACGCCTGGCGAATTCACTCGAGGCCTTCTGGCGCTCTCTCGAAACTGGAGGAGCGTTGTGAACCTTCGCGCGTTGGTCGTCACCACCACCGGCCTGGCAGTGGGGCTCGGTTCGCTCCTCTCTACGGGTACGTTCGCCGGCTCGGCGGGGCCGAGCCTGGAGTACCGAGCCTACGCGCCCCAGGTCACCCGGGCCGAACTGCCCCCCACACCCACGCCCGTCCCCCTGCCCGTCCCCTACAACGGGCCGGTCGAATCACTCCACCTTGCCCCGGCGAAGATCGACGCAACCTGGCCAGTGGAAGTCCGCGACACGTACTTCGCCGGGGGCCGCGAGGTCTTTGCAGACCCGAGTGCCCCTCAGCGCATCGCCTGGTACGCGCGCTTCGGCCACCCCGGATACGTCGGCGCCAACAGCATCTTCGCCGCCCACGTCGACTACGTGGGATTCGGGAAGGGGCCCTTCGGTTTCATCACCAGCGCTTCGGCTGGCGATGCCCTCTACGTCACCATGGACAACGGCACGTCCTACACCTACACCGTGAAGTCCGTGGCGGTCGTCCCTCTCGAACAGCTCGATATGGACGCCGTCGTCTTTCCCGCCATCGGGGCCGGAGTCGAACGAGTGACGCTCATCAGCTGCGGCGGCACGTTCGCTCCCTATGCGGGTGGCGGCGGTGAGTACACGAGCCGCGTGATTCTTGTGGCCGAACGTTACGTCAACAGCTAGCGCTCCCCAATCGATGGCGCCAGCGGGCAACGAGCGTAGAATCCCCACCATGCCCCAGCCCCTCTCCGGCCTTCGCGTCCTCGAGCTCGGCACCTTCGTCTCCGCCCCCTTCTGCGGCAAGCTTTTCGCCGGGTACGGGGCCGAAGTGATCAAGGTCGAGCCGCCCGGCGGAGACATCAGCCGCGCCCACGGGCCCTTCCGGGATGGCGTGCCCAACCCCGAGACGAGCGCCCTATTCCTCTACCTGAACACCGGCAAGAAGTCGGTCGAGCTCGATGTGCGCACCCCTGCGGGCCGCGACGCATTCCTTCGGCTGGTCGAAACGTCCGATGTCGTCATCGAGAACTTCCTCCCGGCCGACATGCAGGCGCTGGGGCTCACGTACGAACACCTCAAGGCGGTGAACCCGCGTGTCGTGCTCATTTCCGTGACCACTTTCGGCCAGGATGGCCCCTACGCGCACTACCTCTCGAATAACCTCGTTGCCTTCGCCATGGGCGGGCAGATGTTCATTACCGGCACGCAGGAAGGCGGGCCGCTGAAGAACGGCGGCTACCAGGCCGACTACCAGGGCGGGCTGAACGCGTTCTCAGCAGGCATGCTGGCCGTGCTCGCCGCCGAGCGCGACGGACTCGGCCAGCATGTCGATGTCAGCATCCAGCAGTGCATGGCGCCACTCCTCGAAGCGACGATCCCCTACTACACCTACCTCGGTCGCTGGGCCGGGCTCCGGCGGGGCAACCACATGGCCAGCTTCATCGGCATCTATCCCTGCGTCGATGGCCACCTGGGCATCCACATCATGGCCCGCAACTGGAAACCGTTCTGCGAGGCTATCGGACGCCCCGACCTCGTGGACGACTCACGCTTCGCCACCCAGGCCGACCGCGCGCAGCACAACGACGAGCTCATGGCCGAGTTCTACGCCTGGGCCGCAACCGAAACCAAGCACGACGTCTACCGCCGAGCGGGCGCCGGCCGGGCGCCCATCGCGTTCGTTCACACGATGGATGACCTGCTCACCAGCCCGCAGCTCAACTTCCGCGGCTTTCTCAAGGCGGTAGACCACCCGGTCGCGGGGACCGCCACCTATCCCGGCCCGCCCTGGTGGATCGGCCCTGATGGCTGGGTTCACGGGCGCGCCCCTCTCCTGGGAGAGCACACCGAAGAGGTCCTGCGCGGCATCGCCAATCTCAGCGCTGGCGCCGTCGCCACCGCCCGGGCCGGGGTGTCCGCATGACTCCCCGGGAACAGGTCGCCCGCGCCATCGCCTACTTCGAAACCTGCGACGATATCACGCTCCTCCATCAGCTCATCGCCGAGGTGGCGCCGCGCGCGAAGAAGATGGTCGGTCAGCTGCTCGCCCGTGGCGATGAGGACGCCATCCCCGCGCCCGCCGAACTCCGTGCCGCCCGCGAAGCCGCCACCAGCGACGAGGCGCTCATGACCGTGCGCACGACGAACGACTTCGCGCTTTTCCAGGTGCTCGCCCGGGCGATTGGCCAGCGGATAGAGACCCTGGAAATCGCGGCATCCGCGGAGTTCCCCGCCGGGGTCCGCGTGGTGGTCCCGTCGAAGCCCGGCTACCCGCGTACCGGCGCCACCGTCTCGGGAACCGTCGAAGAGACCGGGACCCAGCTGCGGGTCCTCCTCGACAACGGCGAAACCTGGGAGGGCCCGCCGAGCCTCGCCCGCCTGGAGCGCCCCGCATGACCATGCCCCTCGCTGGAATCCGCGTCATCGACCTGACGATGGTCTGGGCAGGTCCCTTTGGCACCCGCATGCTCGGTGATTACGGCGCCGAGGTGATCAAGGTCGAGTCCCCGCGCCAGTGGGATTTGCTCCGCTCGCTCGGCCTCATCCCACGCACCGAACCGCGCTGGTACAACAGGTCCGCCTACTTCAATCACAACAACCGCGACAAGTATGCCCTTGCGCTCGACCTCGCCGACCCGCGGGGCAAGGATGTCCTCCTGAGTCTCTGCGCGGTGAGCGATGTCCTCGTCGAGAACTTCCGCACCGATGTGATGGACAACCTTGGCCTCACCTACGAGGCGGTCCGGGCGGTGAACCCGAACATCATCTACGTCTCTATGCCGGGCCACGGGAAGACCGGCCCCGAGAAGGATTTCGTCGCCTACGGATCGAATGTGGAACAGCTTGCCGGGCTCGTCTCCCTCTCCGGCTACGAAGGCGACGAGCCCATGAAGACCGGCTTCAGCTACGGCGACCCCATGGCCGGCACCGCGCTGGTCGGGGCCGTCGCGACTGCCCTTCGCCAGCGCAGGCTGGCGGGCGAGGGCATGTACCTCGAGCTCGCCCAGCGCGAAAACCTCACGATGTTCGTGGGCGAATACCTCGTCGACTACAGCATGAACCACCAGGAACGGCCGCCCGTCGGAAACCGCCACCAGTTGTTCGCCCCGTACAACCGCTACCGCTGTGCGGGCGACGATCGCTGGGTGGCCATCGCCTGCGAAACCGATGCCCAGTTCGCCGCATTGTGCGCCACCCTCGCCCGGCCCGAGCTTGCCGCCGACGAGCGGTTCTCATCCAACGCGGCACGCAAGGCCAACGAGAGCGAACTGGACGCCATGATCGACGCCTGGACATCCGTCCGCGGCCATTACGAAGTGATGCACGTCCTCCAGCGGGCCGGCGTGCCAGCGGGAGCCGTGCTCACCACACCGGAGCTCCTCGCCGACCCCCACCTCCGTTCGCGGGGTGCATGGGTGGAGCACACGCATCCCGATGCCGGGACGTGGGAGATGGAGGCGCCACCATGGAAGCTCTCCCGGACGCCAGGGCACATCCGCCTGCCCGCCCCGGGCTTCGGCCAGCACAACAGCTACGTCCTGCGCGACCTCCTCGGCCTGCCAGAAGACCGCATCGCCGAACTTTACGCAGCCGGCATCACGGCCGACGACCCGGATGAGTCGCTCCACCGTTAGCCGCAATCCGAAGGGGCTGCGGGCTCGAACGTGAGCGCGCGGAAGGCCACCGCCGTCTCCCCGGCTCAACCCGGCGAGTTCGGCGTGGACGAAGAAGACCCGGAGAGTGAGCTGGATCATGCTGGCGCTGCGCGACCGGCCTGCGGCATCCACCCTCAGCCTGTCGCCAGGATGAGTGGGCGAACCCTAAATCACCAGCAATGCCACCGGCACCGCCACAATCGCCCCAAGAAACAACCCAAGGTTTCGCGGGCGCCGGGTCGCCATATGTGCGGCGCCCAGGATCATCTGGCTGTACGGGCGGTAGCCCACCG
This sequence comes from uncultured Anaerolineaceae bacterium, assembly GCA_964507025.1. Lineage (GTDB taxonomy): Bacteria > Chloroflexota > Dehalococcoidia > Tepidiformales > Tepidiformaceae > Amarobacter. The sequence continues at coordinate 55,050 of CAZDOK010000006.1, read as the reverse complement.
TCAGCAGCACCGATGAGACCGCGGCGACGGCGACCATCTCGGTCAGCACCACGGTGAATGCCGTGTCACCACCCAGGATGAGCGCGCCCGCGAGCGTATCGATGAACGTCGTGATATTCGCCCCCATGACATAGGGGATGACGTGCTCGCGCTTCAAATACCCCTTGAGCGAAAGCGGCACCAGCAGCGTCAACGAGATCGACACGCTGAGCGTCATGGCCGTCACCGCGCACCCCATGGCGAACATCAGCGGGCGAGAGTTCAGCCGGTGCAGCGCCATCTCCACCGAGCTCGAACCAGCCTCCAGACGCGGAAGCGCACGGTCGAACACCGCGAAGCTCGCCAGCAGGACACCCACGCCAGCGCCGAAGAGCAACCCGCCAGGCAGCATCCGATCGAGCAGCGCTACCGGCTCGCCGTATACGCCATCGACCCAGTCGAGCATCGGGGGCGGCGGCGAGAACGCCAATCCATCGAGCCAGCCGTATCGGAGCGACACGAGTCCGAGCGCAATCGCCGGACCCTGCGTGGTGAACGTCGTGATGAGGGCAATCACCCCGATCGAAAGCCCATCGGCGTTGCGCCTCCGACCCAGGTACAACACGAACCCCACGGCCAGCACGATAAACGATGCCCCGAGCCGCGACCCTCCGATCACGGCAAACGCCTGGGCCTCGCTGAGAACGCCGCTCGATAGCAACGTCACGCCGATCGCTGCCACCGGCGACCCGCTCATCGCGAGGTACGCCAGCAGCCAGCCGAAGCCCACGGCGTTGGCCGGCCCGGCGACATCGAGGGTGTCGAGCAGCGGCACGAGGGAGCTCGCCCCGGCCTTCACCACCTGGAGCGCGAATACGAAAAGGAAGATACCTGCCATACTGGCCCCGGCGCGGGCCAGCGCCACCCCCCGAGGCCGAGCACGCCCCACAGCGCCCGCGCCACCGGCGAGGGCCTGCGTCTCACGTGTCAGGCGCCGTGCTTCGCCCTCAGTCGTCAACTGCGTTGCCGCCGGCAACCCCTGCCGTTGTTTCCCGCACAATGCCCGCGGCAACTGTGTGCCGGGTAACAGGGTCGATGAGGATGAAGCTGCCCGTGTCGCGGCTCATCGCGTAAGGGTCGGCAAGAATCGGCTCCAGCGTGCGCAGCGTCACCCGCCCGATGTCGTTCAGTCCCAGTGCCTCCGGGTCCGCGATCCGGTCGAAACTTGAAACATCGAACCGGTCGTCGACCGACTCCACCATGCACTTCACGCGCCGGGTGCTGTGCTTGATCCAGTACTGCTGCCGCGGCCGCAGGCCGGCCGCCTCGCTCATCCAGCAGACATCCGCCGTGAACCTGCTGGTCACCGCCGACGAGGCATCGCCCCCCGCGATCACCTGGCCCCTGCTGATATCGAGGTCATCGCCCAGCCGGATCGTCACGGCATCGCCGCTGCGGGCCTCGTGGAGCGACTCGTGGAAGCGGTCGATGGCCACGATGCGCGACCTCCCTCCTCCGGGAAGCACTTCGACTTCGTCTCCGACGCGCGCCCGTCCGGCGGCCACCGTCCCGGCGTACCCCCGGTAGTCGTGGTGGTCGTGTGATTGCGGCCTGATGACGTACTGGACGGGGAAGCGCAGGCTGCCATGGCGGGCGGGATCGGGCACCTGGACCGTCTCCAGGAATTCCAGCAGCGTTGGCCCGGCATGCCAGGGCATGTGACTCCCGCGCTCAACGATGTTCTCGCCCGAGACCGCGGCCATGGGTATGACCGTCACGCAGGGCACACCCAGCTGCCCCGCGAGCTCCCGGAATTCAGCACCGATGTCCTCCAGCCGCCCCCGCTCCCAGCCCACCAGGTCCATCTTGTTGACGCACAAGACCAGGTGGCGAATGCCAAGCAGCGATGTCAGCGCCGAGTGCCGTCGCGTCTGTTCCACCACGCCCTTGCGCGCATCGACCAGGATCAGAGCGACTTGCGCTGTCGACGCTCCGGTCACCATGTTGCGCGTGTACTGCACATGTCCGGGCGAGTCGGCGATGATGAACTTGCGTCGCGGCGTTGTGAAATAGCGGTAGGCCACGTCGATGGTGATGCCCTGCTCGCGCTCGGCCCGGAGGCCATCGGTGAGCAGCGCGAGATTCATCTGGTCGAGCCCCTGCGCCGTGCTGGCCCGCTCAAGGCTCGCCAGCGTGTCCTCGAACACCTGCTTCGAGTCGTAGAGCAGGCGGCCGATGAGCGTGCTCTTCCCGTCGTCAACCGACCCGGCGGTCACCAACCGCAGGAGGTCCATCAGAAGTACCCCTCCCGCTTGCGGTCTTCCATCGCCGCCTCCGAGAAGTGGTCGTCCGCACGGCTCTGGCCACGCTCGGTGATGCGGGTGAGGGCGATCTCGGCAACCACCTCGGGGAGCGTACGCGCCTCCGAGGGGACCGCCGCCGTGCAGGTCATGTCGCCCACGGTCCGGTACCGCACACGCGCACAGAACGGCCGCTCGTTGGGGAGCTGCGGGAGGTATGGGCTGACCGCCATCAGCATCCCATCGCGCTCGAACACCTGGCGCTCGTGCGCGAAGTAAATGGATGGCACCTCGATGCCCTCCCGTTCGATGTAGCGCCACACGTCGAGCTCGGTCCAGTTCGAAATCGGGAACACACGTATGTGCTCACCCTGCACGTGCATGCCATTGAAGAGGTGCCAGAGCTCCGGCCGCTGGTTCCGCGGGTCCCACTGGCCGAACTCGTCCCGAAACGAGAATACGCGCTCCTTCGCGCGCGCCTTCTCCTCGTCCCGCCGCGCCCCTCCGATCGCCGCATCGAACTGCTGGCGCGCGATCGCGGCGAGCAACACCGGCGTCTGCAGGCGATTCCGCGATGCCCGCGCACCGCGCTCCTCGACCAGCTCGCCAGCATCGATCGCCTCCTGGACCGATGCGACCACCAGTCGCGCGCCAAGCTCCGCGATACGCCTGTCGCGAAACGCGATGACCTCTGGGAAGTTATGTCCCGTGTCGACATGCATCACCGTGAACGGGAAGCGCCCCGGCCAGAACGCCTTCTCCGCCAGGCGCAACAGGACGATCGAGTCCTTGCCACCAGAGAAGAGCAGCGCTGGCCGCTCGAACTCGGCCGCAACCTCGCGGAGGATGTAGATGCTCTCCGCCTCGAGCGCATCGAGTCCGGCGTCCGCCGCGCCGGGAACCAGGTCGATCGCAGTGCCTGTCATCACCGGCCCCCCACACCACTTGGCGACGGGATCAGCCCTCGCGACTCCAGGTAGGCCAGCACCCTGGCCGCCGATGTCCCGGACGCCTCGGAGCCCGTCGGCAGCACGAGCTCGGGGTGCAGCGGCGGCTCGTACGGGTCGTCGATACCAGTAAAGCCGGGGCGTTTGCCGGCCCTGGCCTCTGCATACAACCCCTTCACATCGCGCGCCTCGCACTCCTCCAGGGTGGCGGCAACGTAGACCTCGACGAACGACACGCCATCCCTCTCGACCATGCGGCGGACCGCGTCGCGCGTCTCGCGGTAGGGCGAGATGGCCGCCGTGATCACCGCCACACCATTGCGGGCGAGGAGGTCCGCCATGTACCCGATCCGCCGGATGTTCGTGTCACGGTCTGCCCGGCTGAACCCCAGCCCGGCAGAGAGATGTTGGCGCACCTCGTCGCCATCCAGCACCTCGACCCGCAGCCCAAGCTCGCGCAGCCGCGGAGCGATTGCATCCGTCAGCGTCGACTTCCCCGCGCCCGAAAGGCCGGTGAACCAGAGCACGAACCCGTTCCCCTCACTCACTCGTTTTTCCCTTCCGCGGCCAGCTGACCGGCCGCCGTTTCCCCGTATGGCGCGAAACTAGGTGTGGAGACCACACTCGTCCTTTTCGAAGCCCTGCCAGCGACCCGCTCGCCCCTGCACTCCCGGAAGGGTGCAGTTGTAACAGCCGATGCTCGCGTACCCCTGGTCGAGCAATGGGTTGTAAGGCACGCCGTTCGTGATCACGTAGTCCCACGTCTCCTTCTCCGTCCAGTTCGCCAGGGGATTGATTTTCAGGACACCGAACTTCGCCGCCCACGAGACGATGGGCGTATCGGCCCGCCCTTCCGACTGGTCCCGACGCAGACCGCTTACCCAGGCTGACTTGCCTTCCAGCGCCCGCCCGTTCGGCTCTACCTTTCGCAACTCGCAGCAGAGGTCCGGGTCTCGCATCCAGAGCGCCGAGCCGTACCGGGCGGCTTGCTCCTCATGCGTCAGCTTCGACTTGTAGACCTGTACGTTGGACAGTCCAAGCGTGGGGACCGCCCGGCGCATCGTCTCGTGTGTCTCCTCGAACAGGTAGTCGGTGTCGAGCACGAAGACATGAACGTCCGGCTTGAGGACGGCGACCATGTGGAGGATCGCCATTCCCGAAACGCCGCCGAAGCTTGCGCCAACCGACAGGCCGTCGCCGAAGCTCTCCACCGCCCAGGCCACGATCTCCCGGGGGTCGGCGCTCTCGAATCGCGAGTTGTGGCGATCGATTTCCGTGGGAGCGAGCGCGGGCGTCGTCGTCAAGCTGGACCCTAACCTGAGTAATTTAGTCAACATTATCAAGTAGGGACTTGGCAGGCAAGATGGTTTGTTGATAAAGTCGCTCAAGTTCCTTACTTTTGCCGCCAGCCGGGAGGCCACCGTCCCGGAAGAGGTGAATCCTATGCCCGACGTGGAAACCATCCTCCATACCAACGCGCCCGGCCACGTCCTCCCCGTGCTCGAGAGGGAGCTCGAGGACTTCCAAACCGAAGCACACCGTTTCCTCAAGGGCGAATGGGAAGAGACGCAATTCATCGGTTTCCGCCTCAAGCAAGGCGTCTACGGCCAGCGCCAGCCCGGCGTCCAGATGATCCGCGTGAAGCTGCCCTTCGGCGGCGTCACCCCCGATCAGATGGACGCCTTCGCCGAGGTCGCCGAGCGGTTCGCCCCGCTGCGCAAGGGCCACATCACCACCCGGCAGAACATCCAGTTCCACCACGTCCCGCTCGCGAAGGCAGCCGACGCGCTCTTCGTCCTGGGCAGGACCGGTCTCTCCACCCGCGAAGCCTGCGGGAACACGGTCCGCAACGTCACGGGCGACCCCTGGGCGGGGATCCAGCCCGGCGAACTGTTCGACCCCACGCCCTACGCCGGCGCGTTCGCCCGGTATTGGCTGCGCAACCCCCTCTCGCAGCTCCTGCCCCGCAAGTTCAAGGTAGCGTTCACCGCCACCGACGAGGACAACGCCATCACCGGCATCCACGACCTCGGGTTCATCCCGCGTGTGCAGGGCGGCGTTCGCGGCTTCAAGGTCGTTGTCGGCGGCGGGCTGAGCATCATGCCCCGGAACGCCCCGGTCCTCACAGATTTCGTCAGCCTCGACGAGTATCTCAAGCTGTCGGAGGCCGTCATCCGCATCTTCGAGAAGGCAGACGAGCTCCGAAAGAACCGCGCGAAAGCCCGCATCAAGTTCCTCGTCGATCGCGTCGGCATAGATGAGTTCAAGCGCATGGTCGACGGAGAACTCGAGGGCGACTGGACCTCGAAAGACTTCCGACCGGAACGCCTGCTCTTCGTCCAAGATGAAGAGTCCAGCTTGCCAGCGCGGAGGTCGCACTACGGGCAGCCCAACGGCGACCATCGCGAGTTCGTCGCCTTCGTCTCCGCCAACGTGCGGGCACAGAAGCAGCAGGGATTCTCGGCCGTCGAAGTGAAGGTCACCCGCGGCGATCTTAGGCCCGAGCAGTTCCGCGGCCTCGCCGCCATCATGCGCCAGTATTGCGGCGGGCACGCCCGCACCACGATTGGCCAGAACGTCGTCCTCCGCTGGGTCCGCGATGAGAGCCTCTACGAGGTATTCTCGGCGCTTCGCGACCTCGCCCTCGCGGATGTTGGCGCCCAGGCCATCACTGACGTGGTCAGCTGCCCCGGCACCGATAGCTGCAAACTCGGCATCACGTCATCGATGGGGTTGAACCAGGCGATCCAGCAGCGCGTCGAGGCGATGGCCATCGACGACCCGCTCACCCGCCGGATCACCATCAAGATGAGCGGCTGCCCGAACAGCTGCGGCCAACACCACATCGCCAACATTGGGTTCCACGGCGCAGCCATGAAGGTCGGCCCCAACCAGCTGCCCGCCTACCACGTCTTCGTCGGCGGGTCCTACCAGGACGGCGTGCTGCGCATGGCAACCCAGCTCAGGGTGCGCCTGCCAGCAAGGCGCGGGCCCGACGCCGTCGAGCGGTTCGTCTCGCTCTACGAACGCGAACGGCTGCCCGGCGAATCGTTCAACGCGTTCTTCGATCGCGTCGGCACCGCCCGCTTCGAACAGGCGATTGAAGACCTCACCCTGCCGGGCGAGTTCAGCGACGACAACCGCTCGATGTTCATCGACTGGAACCGCCTCGAGCTCTACCAGCTCCAGCGCGGCGAGGGCGAGTGCGCGGTCTGACGGTCAGAACCCGAGGAGGTTCTCCCACGCCTGCCTGAAGCTGAGGCCGCCGTTGGCCGCCGCTTCCTCCAGCGCCAGCCGCTGACGCGCTTCGTCCAGGTCCGCCAGGTAGAGCGAGGGATTCGCACTGACCTCGCGGGCCAGGCGCTCGTGGCGAACGATCATCCCGCAGAACGCCTCGAAGATCGCGTCCTTACGGAGGTAGTTCTCGAAGACGAAGAGCGAGATATCGCCGAGCGCGTCGCCCTCGTCGGCCGCAACGAGCCGGTCGTACACGTCCCCCAGCCAGTCGCCGATGCGCTCCCACTCCTGTGCCGCTTCGGGGCAGCCGCGCACGTCGAGCGCCTCCAGCGATGAGAACAGCATGATGAGAAAGGTCGGCAGCCGGCGTTGCTCGTACCCCAGCCGGGCCACCTCCACCCAGCGGCAGTCCTCGGCGCAGGTGGCATGCGGTCGCTGCGCGGGAATCGCGCCCGCCAGCTCGTTCGCCTCTGCATCCGGCAGCGTCCGGATCCAGTCCTCGATGATCCGCGGCTCCACCCCGCTCAGGTCGATGACCGACAGCGCGGCGAGCCGCCGATCCGGCGCCCCGTCCTGGATCTCCGACACCAGCTCGGGCGTGGTCATCCGCCGGAAGGCAGGTTCGTGGTCCTGCCAGCCTGCATACTGTGCCGGGAGTCGGCGTTCCATGACGGCAGGATACCGCAGTGCCCCGGTTCGAACCTCGGGAGAGCCACTGATGCTAGACTCCGATTTTATGGAACTATCCACGTTCAAGCGGCACCGCCGCCTGCGGGCCACCCCCGCCATCCGCGCCCTCATTCGCGAGACCGAGCTGGCGCCCCACCACCTGGTCTACCCGCTGTTTGTCGAAGCCGGCCTCTCCGGACGCCAGCCCATCGGCGCGATGCCGGGCCAGGACCGCCTCGGGCTCGATGCCCTTGCCGCCGAGGCCCGCTCGCTCGAAGCGCTGGGGATCCCGGCCGTGCTCCTCTTCGGCCTCCCTGCGGCAAAGGACGAGCGCGGCTCGGGCGCCTACGCCCCAGACGGAATCGTCCAGACCGCCATCCGCACGCTGAAGGACGCCAGCCCTGGCCTCCTGGTGCTCGGCGATGTCTGCCTGTGCGAGTACACCTCCCACGGGCACTGCGGTCTGCTCCGGCCCGATGGTTCCGTCGACAACGACGCCTCGCTGCCGTTGCTTGCGGAGACTGCTGTCTCGCTGGCCCAGGCCGGCTGCGACATCATCGCTCCCAGCGACATGATGGACGGGCGCATCTCGGCGATCCGCGCCGCCCTCGATGCGGCGGGGTTCCTCGAGACGCCAATCCTCTCCTACGCCGCCAAGTTTGCGAGCGCGTTCTACGGCCCATTCCGCGAGGCAGCCGACAGCGCGCCCCAGTTCGGCGACCGGCGAGGCTACCAAATGGACCCGGCCAATGGCCGCATGGCCCTGGACGAGGTGCTCACCGACGTGGCCGAAGGCGCCGACATGGTCATGGTGAAACCCGCGCTCCCGTACCTCGACGTGATCGCCAATGTGCGAGCCTCGGTCGAGGTGCCCGTTGCCGCGTACAACGTCAGCGGCGAGTACAGCATGCTCATGGCCGCCGTCCAGAACGGCTGGCTCGACGAAGCCCGGGCGATCGATGAGACGCTCACCAGCGTCCGCCGCGCCGGCGCGGATATCATCATCACCTACCACGCCAAGCAGTGGGCCGGGCGCCGATAGCTCACCCGCGGAGCGAGAACGCTCCCTTCCGCTCCCGTTTCTTCTCGATCCTTACCGCGCACACCTTGTACTCGGGAATCCGCGACGCCTCGTCGTAGACGTTGTTCGTGAGGAAGTTCGCCGCCTGGTCCTGCAGCTTTACGAACGGTACGAACAGGTTGCCCGGCTGCACCGCATCGGTGACGACGGCTCGCCCGGTCATGCGCCCACGCCGCGAAAGGATCACCACCGGGTCGCCGTCGCCAATCTCCGCAATTGAAGCGTCAGCCGGGTGTACTGCTACCGGCACCGTGTCGACCTGCTCCATGAGCCCCGCCACGCGGCGCGTGATCGTCCCGCCATGCCAGTGATACAGGATGCGGCCAGTATTCAGGACCAGCGGGTACTCCCCATCGGGTGTCTCATCGGCGACGGCACGCTGCCTCACCGGCACGAACCGTGCGAGACCCCTGGGGAACGACTCCGCATACAGGTAGCGCGTCCCCGGGTGGTCCGGGGTGGGGCACGGCCACTGGATGCCCCCTCGCGCCTCCAGGCGGGCATAGTTGATGCCGCGTACCTGGGGCGTAAGCCGCGCGAACTCGTCGAACACATCGCTCACCGATGCATAGGCGAACTGGCCCGGGCCGACGCCCACGCGCGGGGCCATTCGCCGGGCCACGTCGCAGATAACCTCCCAGTCGGAGCGCGATTGTCCCACCGGCGGGATCGCGCGCCGTACCCGCTGGACGCGGCGTTCGCTGTTCGTGAACGTCCCATCCTTTTCCGCGAACGAACACGCCGGGAGCACCACGTCCGCCAGCTCGGCAGTCTCGTGCAGGAAGAGGTCCTGCACCACGAGGAAGTCGAGCGAGCGAATGAGGTCCGTCGCGTGGTGGAGGTTCGGCTCGCTGAGCAGGGGATTCTCGCCCACGATGTACATGGCCCGGATGGTCCCCGGGGCGATCTGCTCCACCATGTCGGTTGCCTTGAGACCCGGATCGCGAGGAAGCCCGGCGCCCCAGAGCTCCTCGAACGGCGCTATGAGGGCATCACCGTAGCTCTGATAACCGGGCAGTGAGTCCGGGATGCAGCCCGCGTCGCCACAGCCCTGCACGTTGTTCTGGCCGCGCAACGGCGAGACTCCGCATCCCGGCCTGCCAAGCTGGCCGGAAAGCAGGGCGAGATTCAGCAGCGAATGGGCATTGTCGGTGCCCTGCGTGTGCTGTGTGATGCCCATCCCCCAGACCAGGCAGCTGCCCGCCCTCAGGCCGGCCGGCTGCCCGCGTCGGGCGGGGGGCCGGGCGAACAGGCGTGCCGCCTCCCGGATGTCCTCGGCCGGCACGCCGCAGGCGACGGCGCACTCCTCGACGGTCGTCTCGCGCACGGCCGCCAGGAACTCGGCAAAACCCTCCGCCCGCGTTTCGATGAACGATCGGTCTTCCAGTCCCTCGTCCAGGATTGCCCTCGCCATCCCGTTAAAGAGCGCCACATCCGTGCCGGCCCGTGGCTGCAAGAAGAGGTCGGCCCGGTCGCACATCTCGACGCGCCGAGGGTTCACCACGACGAGCTTCGTGCCGTTTGTGTCGATCGCCCTTCGCATGCGCGAAGCGATCACCGGGTGATTCGACCCCGGGTCGCAACCCACAAGCACGATGCACGATGCTTCCTCGTAATCGATGTAGGAGTTGCTCGTCGCGCCGCTGCCGAGCTGCTGCAGCATCGCCTCGACACTCGGCGAGTGGCACAGCCGCGTGCAGTGATCGATGTTGTTCGTGCCCATGATGAGGCGGACGAACTTCTGCTGAATGAATGCGTCCTCGTTCGTAGCCTTCGCGCTTGCGAAGCTGCCGAAGTGCCCCCGGTGTCCCAGCAGGCGTTCCGCCACCAGGTCCAGCGCCTCATCCCATGATGCCTCTTCGAAGCGCCCATTCCGCTTGATCAGGGGCGCCTGGAGCCTGTCCGGGTGGTTCACAAAGGTAGTGCCGAACCGCCCCTTCACGCACAGCATCCCGGTGCTCGAAAGGTTGTCCGGGTCATCGTCCACCCAGCGGATGCGATCTTGCTCGTCGACGTTCAGGACGATGCCGCAGCCAACGCCACAGTAGGGGCAGGTGCTCGGAACGGTCCGGGTCATCGTGTCACCCCCTTGGGCCTGAGAGCGGTCGTGGGGCATGCAGCCACGCACGAACCGCAGCTGGTGCATATCGATTCGCGGAAGCTCACGCCCGTACCAGGCGTCACGCGCGCCGTGTGCCCGCGCCCGGCAATGCCGATGGCGCCGATGTGCTGGAGGTCCTGGCACGCAGTCACGCAGCGCGCGCAGAGGATGCATGCGTCTTCGTGGAACGAGAAGAACGGGTTGGAGACGTCCACATGACCGCCGGTCCGCGTCTCGTAGCTGCTCGTCCGCACGCCGTGCGCGTCATATGCCACGGTACTCTCCACGCTCCGCGGTCCGCCGGCCGTCTCCGCCGCCTGCGGCTGTTGCATGGCCGCCGTGAGCTCCAGGATGCCACGACGGATACGCACGACACGCTCGGAGGTTGTAGAGCACTCCTGGACGCCTGCGGCCGGCGTTGAACAGGCAGCCACGATCCTCCCATCCGCCTCCACAAGGCACGTCCGGCAAGCGCCGATGACCGGGAGGTTGTCGTCCTTGCACAAGTGCGGAAGCTCGATGCCCGAGGCCAGTACGGTGTCGAGGAGCGAACTCCGCGGTTCCACCGGCGTCCCATTCAGCCTCACGCGAACACCTCCGGCCAGAAGTGCAGCGCGGACCTGACCGGACCGGGCGCCATCTGCCCGAGGCCGCAGAGCGACCCGAACTGGACGACGTCAGCAAGGTCCGCAATCGAAGTGGTATCTCCAGTGGCGAGCATGTCGAGCAACCGGGGCGTGCCCTCACGGCAGGGCGTGCACTTGCCACAGGACTCCTCCGCGTTGAACCGCGCCATCGCGGTCGCCGCGCCGCGAATATCGCGTGGAGCATCGAGCACAACGATACCCCCGGCCCCCAGCATCGCCCCGGTCGGGTGGAGCGGCCCTGGCTGGAGGCGAACGTGCATCGCGCGCCAGTCCAGGAATCCTCCGGACGGTCCGCCGGCGAGCACGGCGACTTCCCCCTCGACCATCGCGCCCGCGGCCGCGACGACGTCGCGGAGCGCCGTACCCATCTCGACCTCGTACGCGCCCGGGCGGGCCACTCGCCCGCTAACGCTGAGGAGCTTCGTTCCCGGCGCCGCCTCAACGCCCCGCGAACGAAATCCGTGGGCATCGCGGAACAACACCGAAACGTTGGCGAACGTCTCGACGTTGTTCACGACAGTCGGCATGCCGAACAAACCGGACTGGACAGGGTACGGAGGCTTGGTGCGCGGCACCGGACGGCGCCCCTCGATGGCGTTGAGGAGCGCGCTCTCCTCTCCCAGTACGTATCCGCCACCGCCGCGAACAATGGCGACGTCGAGCTCCGGCGCGGTCTCGTCCAGCGTCCGCTCCAGGGACGCGACGGCGGGATCAGCGTGTCCATTCGCGAAGACCACGACGACCGCCGGTTGCAGTACAAACACCGCGATGGCGATGCCTTCGACCACGCGCCGGGGCGCCACCGACAACAGCGCCCGATCCTTGAACACACCCGGCTCGCCTTCCTCCGCATTCACGACCAGGGCGATGGGGCGATTCTCGGCGAGCGCCGCCTGCCATTTCGCCCCTGCCGGGAAGTAGGCGCCGCCCCTTCCGCTCAGGCCCGATGCCAGGATCGTATCGAGCGCGGCTTCCCGTCCGAGCGCCCGCGCGCCGGCGAGACCCGCATCGTCCTTGATATCGGGCGCCAGGAGCGGTCCGGCGCTGCGGACCATACCTTTTGGGAACGGCTCTTCAGGCCCGCTTGCGGGAGCCTCGTAGCACCGGAACAGGCAATGGCTTCCGGCGGGCTCCCGCTCGCCCTCGGCGCCACGGGCCAGCTGGCAGCTCAGGCCCGAACACTCCAAACGCTCATCACCGGGCGCAAAGCGGAAGTCTGCGAACGATGTTGCCGCCTCCCACGCTTCCGCAACGGGGAGCCGCAGGTCGCGCGCAAGGTCCGCAACGAACCCGGGCGCTATCCACCCGGTCCGGCGTTGCTCGCCATACAGCCGTGGGAGCAGGTGAGAGCGGAGGGGGAAGCCTTCGGGGAGCGGCCGCGCCATCGCGGCCATGCTAGCGCGAGCGGTGCCCCTCCGCTACGCCCGCCGGACGGGCACCGCCTGCTGCTGTGCCATCGCGGTGGGAATCACGGTCCGGCGGCACGGCGCGGTTGGCTCCTGGCAGGCGGCCGCGAGCGCGCGGTCGACAATGTCGATGATGCCTCGCGAACGTGCTTCGGTCCGTACATGGGCCACCGTCGCCGAGATGGTCGCCTCGGCGCCCGGCCACGGCTCGCAGCGCAAGACGCGCAGGTGCCGCGATGACTCGTTCCACTCCACCACCAGCCGTGCGTGGGAGCCGGGCCCCGCGGAGAACCGCGTGTAGCCTCCCAGGTACTCCTGGGTCAGGTTCAGGCCTTTCGATGAGGGGTTCACCCCGGCTCGATCAAGCCCATCCCAGAGTTCTCCCAGGGCAAGCAAGAGCCTGAACGCGACGTCAGAAGTATCAGCGCGCAATGGTTTTTCCGGCGGATGTAGTCTTCTCCGACGACGGCCCCCGCAAGCCGCCACGCCGCTGATTCTACGGGATCGCCAGCCCATCTATGCAAGCGACACATTCAAGCTATAGATGTGAGGCCGTGATTACGTCACGACTTTCGCAGATACCCGCTAAGCCCTTGCTCCAACGGCGTAAGGGGGATCCCGAACGTAGCGGTGAGCGTCGATGTGTCCGCGATGCCATCCATGGTGATGAACTCCACCGCATCTGGTGTCAGCGGGCGGCCGGGCGCGAACTGGATGACACCCGCCACCAGCTTCATCACCGGCTTCGGGCCGTGCAGCAGCAACCGCCGTTTGCCGGCCACGCGCAGCGCTGTCCGGATGATCTCGTCCATCGTCAAGATGTGCGGCCCGCCCATCTCGAACAGGCCGTTCTTCGCTGCCGGGTTGCCGATCGCCGCCGCGATGTACTCGGCCAGGTCGCCAACGAAGAGGGGGTTGATGCGCGCCTTGCCATTGCCCACCACGGGCACGAAGGGCAGGAACCGCGCGAAACCCAGGAATCGATTGAGCGCAACATCTCGCGACCCGTAGACCCAGCTCGGCCGGAAGACCGTGTAGTCGAGCCCGCAGGCGATGATGTACTGCTCCTCCTCCCACTTGAACCGGAGCCAGTGGTAGCGGGCATCCTCGGCCGCGCCTACCCCGCTCAGGCCGATGAACTGCTTCACCCCGGCCGATTTTGCCGCATCCACCAGGTTCTTCGTGCCCCCGAGGTCTATACGTTCGAACGTCCACCCCTTCCGTGGGGTCTCGATTGGGGAATTTGGAAACTGGACCGCGTCGACTACCACTTCGGCGCCATCAAGCGCAGCTGCCAGGCTTGCGGGGTCCATGACATCGCCTCGCACCCACCGCGCACGCGGATCAATCGGATCGGCCTCGGGATTCGAACGAGAGGCCACCGTCACCTGGTGGCCCGCCTCCAGCAACGCGTGGGTGATCTCCCGGCCCAGGAATCCGGTTCCGCCTGCGACGACGACATTCATGACGTTCCTCCAGGGCGCGCTCGGCGGCCCAGTTGATTGATGAGACCGACTGCTGAGGGGAGGTCGCCACCGCCGTAGTACGCCCCGGCCGGCCGAGCTTCCTGCCCGTCCTCGAATGCTCCCCCGCCATACACGATGGCCGTGAGCGGCGCGGCTTCGTTGAGCAGGCTCACGATCCCGGGCAACCGTCGCGCACCCTGCGCCGTGCCCACGGACAACGCGACCACCTCCGGCTGCGTGTCCTCAATGGTCCGGGTGAGGGCCGCGTCGGGCATGTCGCGGCCCAGGTAGATCGTCCGCAGGCCCTGGAACCGCAGCATCACCGCCAGCATCAGCAAACCGAGCTCGTGGTGCTCACCCTCGAGGCATGCGAGCACAACAACTGGCGCGCCGGCCACTGGCCGAACCTGACGGCTCAACAGATTGAGGCGCGCAAGCACGAAGCTCGTGGCGAAGTGCTCCTGGCCCACGGAAATCGTGCCGTTGTGCCAGCCAGTCCCGATTTCGCGCATCATCGGCGCTACCACCCGTTCGAACACCGCGAACAGGTCGAAGGTCTCCAGGGCTTCCGACCAGACCGCCGAGGCCCGCTGGTCGTCGAAGGCCAGGAGGGCACGGGTGAGGCGTTCGCGAATCGTCGCCGATGCGGGCTCTCCCACCGCAGGCTGCCCTACCTGCTCCGAGCGCGCGCGCTCGGCCGCCGCCGCCAATGGCATCCCCTGCTGGGCAAGCGCCTTCATCCTGATGACGAGCTCGACATCGCTGTGGCTGTACATGCGCTGCTGCCCGCCGGTCCTGTTCGGCGTGGGGACACCGTAGCGCCGCTCCCACGCCCGGAGTGTATGTGCGCCCACACCCGTCAGCCGTTCCACCTGCGCGATTTTCAGCCCACCGGGGATTCGGTTGTCCAAGTGCACGCCTAAACCATAGACACCCAGGCTTGTCTTGTCAATGTTTTGTCAATGTTCTATGGTTGAGATCATGAAACCACTGCCCCCGGCGCCACTCGACCTCGCCGTCGTCGGCTTGGGATTCGGAGGACTCACTGCTGCGGCACTCGCCGCAGCTTCGGGTCTGCGTGTCACCGTCTTCGAACAGCACACGCGGCCAGGCGGCTGCGCGGGCGATTTCGCCCTCGGCGGATACTGGTTCCCCGCAGGGGCAACCGTGGTAACCGGCCTCGAACCCGGTGGCATACTTCGACAGGTCCTTGACGCGCTCGACATCACGGTCGATTCCGCCGCGCTCGACCCCTCTATCGTGTTTCACGTCGATGGTCGCTCGATCCCGTACCTCGCCAGCCCCGAGGATTGGATCGACGAGTTCCGCCTTTCTTTCCCGGATGCGCCCGCTGGCTACGCGCGCTTCTGGGAGTGGACTCATGACATCGGTGGCATCGTCTACCGCATCGGCACGACCCTCCCATCGCTCCCGATTGAACGCTGGGCTGACGTGCGCCGGACGGCTCGCGCGGCCCGGCCCGAGGTGGCGAAGACGCTGCCCCTCCTCTTCCGGACAGTTGGCGCCGTCAAGACGCGTCTCGGCGCCACGGGGCATGCCGCCGCCGACGCGCTCATCGATAGCCTGCTCCTCGATGCGACAGGGGCCCCCGCCGCCCAATGCAGCGCCATCCAGGGCGCGATCGCCCTCGACCTCTACCGCCGTGGTTGCCAGTGGATCCAGGGTGGCACCGCACACCTCGCGATGCAGCTCGTGCGAAACATCCGCAAGAACGGGGGCGAAGTCCGTTTCGCCACCGAAGTCACCGCGCTCTCGCCGTCGAATGGACGTTGGACGCTCTCGCTCGCGAACGGCGAGCAGGTGGATGCGCGCCGGGTCGTCGCTAACGTCCCACCCGCCGCCCTCGACCGCCTGCGCGGCCGTCGCCCGGAACTCCCGGCCGCCGCCGACGCGTGGGGGGCTTTTGTCCTCCACCTGGGCATCGATGGATCGGATTTTGGGCCCGTGCACCCGTTCCACCAGGTCATCGGGTCGACCCGGGACCTGGAGTCCGACGGCGCGAGCTGCCTCGTCTCGGTGTTCCCGGGGAAAGGCAACCGCGGCGACCGCTGGTCGATATCCGTCTCCACGCACACCCGCGCGGAGGAATGGCTCGACTACCCGGCTCGCCTGGCCTGCCGTCGTGCCGCGCTCGAATCCCGCTTGCTCCGCGCGGCCGCCGAGGTCATCCCAGGACTTGACCACCGGGTGAGAATGGTACGGTCTGCCACGCCGGCGACTTTCCAGCGCTTCACGGGCCGGCCCGGTGGATTCGTCGGAGGGCTCGTGCAGCGGCCCGGCACCGTCGCGTTGAGGGCTCCCGGCCATCGCCCCGAGCCCGGACTGTTCCTCGCCGGCGACCACGTCTTTCCCGGCCAGGGCACCGTCGGTACGGCTCTTTCCGGCATCAACGCCTACCGCGATGTCGCCGAATCCCTCGGAGTGAGGCCCGCCCTGTGACCCTCGTCATTAAGTCATCGCGATTCGACGTCAGCCCCGAGGGACTGTTCGCGTTCCACATGGACCCGGCCAACCTGGCGCCCATCTCGCCACCATGGCCGCCGTTCGTGATGGTTACGGAGCCAAAGCAGACCGAAGTCGGAGATGTGCAGGTGTTCCGCGTCGGCCCCGGGCCTTTCGCCCAGACATGGCAGGCGCGCATCACACGGATAGAGCCCGGGCGGCTGCTGGAGGACACTCAGGAGTCCGGCCCGTTCCGGCGCTGGCGCCACCAGCACCGCATCGAGCGCGACGGCACGGGCAGCCGCCTCACCGACGTCGTCGCGTTCCGCCTCTTCCCCACTCCGGTTGGGGCATTCCTTGAATTCTGGCTGGTCCGCCCGGCACTGCTTGCAATGTTCGCCTGGCGCCACCGTCGCACCCGTGAGTTGTTGAGCCAATCCGCCAACTGAGCAGGACTTTCACGAAGACACGAACTTTATGGGTCGCAGGGGTGGTAGGCTCCCCGGTGCCCCCAAGGAAGGTGCCTCCCCCATGTCGTTCTGCGCTCTTTGCATGCACCTCGAAGTTCCGCTGCGTCCAGCGACCGGCACAGTCGGGCTGCTCACCGCGGTGCCCGTGTTGCTCGAGCTGGCGAACGAACGCTTCGCGGAAATCGGCGACGAGACGCATGTCGTTGTGTATGCCTGCCCGGAGCACGTGGTCGATGTCTATCGTGGTCGGATCCCGGGCGTGCGGATGGCCTGGCGCCTTGCCGAACCCACCGGCACCGAAGGGCCTAGCGCCGGTCTCCAAGGTCGCGCAGGAGCGTCTTCATCCCGGGTTTGAACACCACCTTGCCGTTGATGACCACGACCTCGTTGTTGAGGTAAAGCTGCACGGCCCGGCTCAGAACCACACCCTCGAGCGCGCGACCCTTCCGCCGCACATCGTCCACCGTATCCACACCGACCTCGATGTGGAACACGTCCTGGAGGATGATCGGGCCCGCGTCGAGCTCCTCGGTGACGAAGTGCGCGGTGCAGCCGGTCACACGGACTCCGTCCTCCCACGCGCGCCGGTACGGGTTCGCTCCCGGGAAATAGGGGAGCAGCGACGGGTGGATGTTGATGATCCGTCCGGCATAGGGCGCGACCAGCGTGGGGGTAAGGATCTGCATGTACCGCGCGAGTACCACCAGGTCGGCCCGGTAAGCATCGAGCTTTTCAAGCAGGAACGTCTCGTGAGCAGCCTTGTCTTCACTGGCGTGCCATTCGAACGGGAGTCCAGCGGCGTCGGCGATGGGCCTGAGCGTCTCGTGGTTCGAAAGCACGCACACGATCTCTCCATGAAGATCGCCCGAGCGAGCATCGGACAGGAGCTGCTCCAGGCAGTGCGCCTCTTTGCTTACCAACACCGCAACACGCTTCCGTTCCCGTTCGCTGTGCAGCGTTACCCGGATCTCCATCCCGATCTCCTTGCCAATCGCAAGGAGGCCGGTGATGAGCTCATCGAGCGAGACGGAGGCCTCGGTGATGTCGACGAGCATGTCCATCAGGAACTGGCCGCGAACAACGCGCTGTTCGATATCCTCGATATTGATGTCGCGCTCCGCGAGGTAGGTGCTGATGCGAGCGACGACGCCTTTTTGGTCGTTGCCAAGCACGTTCACGATCGCCAACACCCGCGCCATACGCGATTCCCTCCTCAATTTCGGCGGCCAACCGCCCCGTGGCCGAGCATAGGCCAGGGGAACCTATTGGCACACCGCGAGCCCGGCGCTATAGTCGCGCGGGTTTCGATACCGGCATGGCGTAGCCACGGCTATGCGATTAATGGAGACATCCATAGGTCGCGCGGCCGCCGTACCGGTTGAAGGGACTAGCCTGCCCCGCGCATTCGGCGCCGGGGAGGCAAGCGTTCCGCAGGAGGTGAGCTGGATCCCACGCATGTGAGCGCGCACACCACGGCCCTTACGGATTGTTGACCTTAAGCAATCCGGAAAGCACCTTACCGGACGGTTAATCGAAAGAGGAGGGAACCACTAACGATGACCAAGTCCAAATGGCGGCTGCTCCTGAGCATGTTCGCCGTATTCGCCATCATGGCCATCGCTGTCGCATGCGGCGACGACGACGATGATGACGACGACGACAACGGCGGCGGCGGTGACGCAACCCCAACGCAGCAAGCCCAGGCGCCTTCGGGCACCATCACCATCGGCGCGACCCAGTTCGAAACCTGGGACCCGCACTTCTCCGACTTCGCGCAGGACATCAGCCACATGGTGTACGTCTGGCGCGGCCTCTATCACCTGGACTTGGGCGACAACCCGCAGCCGGCCATGGCTGACGGCGCCCCAAAGGTCTCGAGTGACGGGAAGACCTACACCATCACCCTCAAGAAGGACCTCAAGTGGTCCGATGGCCAGCCCCTCACTGCCGAAGACTTCGTCCTGGGCATTCAGCGGACCTGCAACCCGGACGTGGCCGGCCACTACCAGTACATCCTGACCAACATCGTTGGCTGCGATGACTACTACGCCGCCGCCGATGCCACCGCCGACAAGAAGGCGGAGCTCCAGAAGGCCGTCGGCGTGAAGGCCATCGACGCGACCACGCTCGAAATCAAGATCAACAACGCTCAGCCGACCTTCCCGACGCTGCTCGCGCTCTGGCCCACCTTCCCGGCGCCGAAGCACAAGCTCGCCTCAGTCGACGCCGCCTGGCCTGGCCCGATGGAGAACGTGTACAACGGCCCGTTCATGCCCAGCGCCTACACCGAGAAGGCGACCATGGAACTGGTCCCGAACCCGAACTGGGTCGGCCAGACCGTGGGCGTTGAGAAAGTCGTCCTCAAGTACGTCGATGACCCGGCCGTCCTCAACCAGGCCTACCGCACCGGCGAAGTTGATGCCACGGTGGCCAACAAGCCCGAACTCGACAAGCTGAAGACCGAATTCGCCAATGAGCTGCAGCTCTACCCGGCGACCCGGACCATCGGCCTCGAGTTCAACGTCACCAAGGCCCCTGTCGATAAGGCCGAGGTCCGCCTCGCCCTCTCCCAGGCCACCGACCGCGCGACCATGATGAAGGTCGTCTTCAAGGAAGCGAACACCGCGACCACCAACTGGGTGCCACCGACCCGCAACGGGCTCAAGGGCGGCGAGTACGACGACATCCTGGGCTTCAATCCGACCAAGGCCAAGGAAAACATGTCCAAGGCCGGTTACCCGGATGGCAAGGGCTTCCCTGAGTTGACCCTCATCATCGTCGACTCCGCCACGAACAAGCTCCTTGGTGAATTCCTCCAGGCGGAATGGAAGAAGCACCTCGGGATCGACCTGAAGCTTGAAATCACCGACTCGAAGACGCGGTCCTCGCGCTTCAACGCCTCGGACTTCCAGCTGGTCACCGGTGGATGGCAGGAAGACTACCCGGATCCCGAGAACTGGTTCCTCGGCCTCTGGGAAACGGATGGCTCGATCAACAAGACGAAGACGAGCATCAAGGCCCTCGACGAGGCAATCGACAAGGCCAAGTTCAACACCAACGATGAAGAGCGCCGCAAGCTCTACCGCGACGCCGAGAAGCTCCTTCTCGAGCAGGCCAACGGTATTGCCCCGCTCTATCACACCCTCGCTGCGATGCTCGTGAAGCCGCACATCAAGGGTATGGTCGAGAACAAGCGCCCCGCTGATACCTTCGTGCCGGGCGACTGGTACATCGAGCTCTGGACAACGTCCAAGAAGTAGGCTCGAACGGCACCCGCCGTGCCGTGTCACCATGGGCCGGGGACCCCTGTGGAGTCCCCGGCCCAACTAGATTGCGAAACAAGCCATGCTCGCCTATGCCATCCGGCGTATTCTTGCCATCATCCCACTGATCTTCGCCATCGCGACCATTACCTTCTTCCTCATGCACTCCGTGGAAGGAGGCCCCTTCGATTCCGACAAGCCGCTCTCGCCAGCAACCAGGGCGAACCTGGAGCGCCGCTACGGTCTCGATGACCCGCTCCCGGTCCAGTACGTCACCTACCTGAAGAACCTGGCTCAGCTCGACTTCGGCATCTCGTTTTCGAACAACCGCGACATCAGCGACATCATCAAGGAGCGGATGCGCGTCTCGATGCAACTCGGCATCGCCGCGTTCCTTTTCGCCACCGTCTTCGGCCTGGCCCTCGGCGTGATCTCCTCACTCAATCAGAACGGACTGGGCGACTACGTGGGCGTGTTCGTGGCAACGGCAGGGGCCGCGATGCCGAGTATTGTGCTGGCGCCGCTGCTCACCATCGTCTTCGCCGTCGAACTCGGCTGGTTCAGGGTGTTGAGTACCAACTACGGGTTTACCGGCTGGTTCCAGGGCGATTTCAGCAATTGGAAGCAGGTCATCCTGCCCACCATCGGCCTCGGGTTCTTGCCTATGGCGTTCATCGCCCGCATCACCCGGGCCTCGATGCTCGAAGTGCTCCGCCAGGACTACATCCGAACCGCGCGTGCGAAGGGCCTCCGCGAGTTTGGCGTCGTGATGCGCCACGCCGCCAAGAACGCGCTTATCCCGGTGCTCACCGTCCTCGGCCCGATCTTCGCCGGACTCATCACCGGCTCGCTGGTCATCGAACGCATGTTCGCCATCCCCGGCCTCGGCGGCGAATTCGTCCGGTCCGTGATCATCCGCGACTATGGGCTCATCATGGGCGTTACCGTCTTCTTCGCGGTGATCATCGCCGCAATGAACCTCGTCGTTGACCTGCTGTACGGCATTGCCGACCCCAGGATCCGGTACTAGGAGGGCATCCGAGTTGTCGGCATCCGAACAGTCGCTCGTTCAACCTTTCGACTTCGCGGCGGAAGTTCTCCATACCAAGCAGCGCGGACTCTGGGCCCAGGCTTGGCAGCGGCTCCTGCACAACCGGCTTGCAGTAATCTCCGGAATCATCCTGATCGCGATCCTGACCGTAACGGTCATGGCCGCGGTAATCCCGGCCGTTCAGTTACACGACCCTGCCGTCCCCGATTTCGGCCTCATCGAACAGAACCCCAGCTGGGACCACCCACTCGGTACGGATAGCCTCGGGCGCGACCTCTATGCCCGGATGACCCAGGCGACGCTGTTCTCGCTGAAGATCGGCATCGGGACCCAGCTTGTCATCCTGCTGATTGGCGTCTCGATCGGGATGTCCGCGGCGCTCGCCGGGCGCTTCAGCGACACGGTGCTCATGTGGATCACCGACCTCGCCTTCGCTTTCCCCGACCTCCTGGCCATCATCCTGCTCCGCCAGGTGCTTTTCGGGCGCGACTGGCCCATTATCGGCACCGGCGACCCCCAGCTCCCCGGCTTCCCGAGCTCGCTCCTCGTCACCATCATGGCCATTTCATTCGTCGGCTGGACCACGGTGGCACGGCTGGTGCGCGGGCAGATGCTCTCGATCAAGGAGCAGGACTACATCACGGCGGCGCGGGCCATCGGTGCCAGCCCCTGGCGCATCGTGCGGGTACACATGCTCCCGAACACCTTGAGCGCCGTCATCGTGGCAGCCACCTTCGGCATCCCCCTCGCCATCTTCGCCGAAGCCACGCTCGGCTTCATCGGCCTCGGCGTCCCCCCACCAGATGCCAGCCTCGGCTCGCTTATCAACTCCGGACTCGACTCGATCCAGACTCACAACATCGAGCTCATCTGGCCGACGATGATGGTGGCGGTGCTGATGCTCTGCTTCACGTTCCTGGGGGACGGCCTGCGCGACGCACTCGACCCGCGCACACGACGATGAGGCCCATCGCAGTTTGCCGCTCCGCGAGGGCGGCTGGTACCATCGGACTGTAGTCTGGGGGCTGTAGCTCAATCGGGAGAGCGCAACACTGGCAGTGTTGAGGTAGAGGGTTCGAATCCCTCCA
This sequence comes from uncultured Anaerolineaceae bacterium, assembly GCA_964507025.1. Classification (GTDB taxonomy): domain Bacteria; phylum Chloroflexota; class Dehalococcoidia; order Tepidiformales; family Tepidiformaceae; genus Amarobacter. The sequence continues at coordinate 32,882 of CAZDOK010000006.1, read as the reverse complement.
GCTCCACCAGGAATACCACCGCTCAACTGTCCGGCAAGGCCCCACATGGGGCCTTCTTCGTTGGAGCGCCAGGAACGCCAGTGCCGGCTCAACACAGCGCCTGCGGCTTGCGCGGCAGACCAGTCGTGCTTCCTACAAGCCGCGCTGCCCGCCGCAGGCGCCCACGATCCCTACTTCACCGCCACACCGTCGAACTGCAGCGTGACTGTCGCCTTCGGGAAGCCATCGACGAGGACCGCGTTCGGGTCGTCCTCGCTCGTGAGCCCGGTGATCCGCACGAAGCCCGAGAGGCTCGTCCCGCTGATTCTCAGTGTCGTCTCCTGCCGCTGCCAGACGTCCGCCGCGTATTGCCCCCTGATCTCGTCTCCGATGACTTCGGCAAAGTTCAGCACACCCACGGAAGGGTCCTCCGCCTGCCGGCTGGACCCGACGATGATACCGTTCACCGGCTCCCGGTCCGGACCCACAAGCGCGATTTCGAGCGCGCCTGCCCCGCCTCCCCGCGGTGTGTAGATCGTGATGTAGCAGTCGCCGGGCTGCGAGAGGCACCCAACGATGGGCATGGGAGTGAGGTCGCCGCGGAGGAAGGCGTCGTATTGCTCGCTGGACATCGACGACGCCTCGAGCCGAGTCAGCCTGAAGGTGCTCGCTGCCGCCGCGGGGCACGCCTCGGGGCTCACGTTCCCAAACACGTCCTTCACCCGCACGCAGATGTCGCCCTCACCCCTGGCGGCGGTGATCTTCGCCGCCGTCACGACGGCTTCGTATTCGTCCTTGCCCGGTTCGACCGTCTCGACCACGACCCAGGCGCCGGGGCTGCCCGCCTGCCGTGCGACCAGCTCGTATTCGGCGAAGAGCCGGGTGTCCTTTGCATCCGCGAGGCCTTCGACCACGCTCGGCTCCCAGGTAACCCGGCCGGTTGCCTGGTCGAGCTCGACGCCCGCAACCTCGGGGAGCGCCCACGCCTCGATGACCAGCGGGGAAGAGACCGGAGACTTCCCTTCCCAGTCAGAATACACAAAGGTGATCCGGATCAGGCCGTCTTCGGAATAGGAGCCCTCCGTCTTACCCACCCGGACCGACCCGGTTGCCTCCAGCGGCCGGCTCCCGGTGAGCTCGATCGGGTCTGCCCTGCCGTCGACTGTCGTGCTCGGGCTCAGCCAGTAGTCGGCCGTCCGGGCGTACCTCCCCTGGTTCGGATCGCTCACGTGGTAGACCACCGTCGCCGACGGTACGCCCCCGACGCGGATGATGCGTCCGCCCGCGCTGAGATAGGGCGTGTCGGTCGTCACGGTCGCGTAGAACGACTTCCGCGCGCTCAGCTCCATGATGGCCCCGGGATAGAACGCTGGCTCGGATGCCACGCCCGTCCAGTCTCCCCACTCGCTGTGGTCGACCAGGTACAGCTTGCCGAAATCGGCCCAGGCCTTGGTCAGCCCCACGCCGTTGGTGCGGCCACGTAGCAGCGAGTCGATGTAGGTCTGCCAGGACTGCAGGTTCCGCAACCCCGAGGCCCCCTCTACCCACAGCCGGGCAACGTTGATGTCGTAGGTCGCAGAGAGATACGCGAGGAACGACGAGCCCGAATAGAGCTCCACGTCCTGGCCGTTGAGCAGGCCCACGTTCACCCATTGCGGCACGAGCCCCACGAACGGGGCGAGTACTTCGTCGGGCCCGTAGATCCGATTCGCGAGGTACTCGGCCGAGACATCGTGGAACCACCCGCCGGAGTACCCGATCGAGTAGGCATGCTGGAAACGGTGCGCCATCTCGTGGGCGGCGTCCCGCCGGAACTCGTCGAACGTGCCCGCCGAAGTGCGAAGGCTGATCCAGTTGCGGACATTTCCGGCCTCGTTCTCCTGCCACGGTTGCAGCCAGACATCCATCGGCAGCGACGGGGCGTTACCGGGGTCGTTGAACCAGCGGGGGCTCTTGAGGGAGGTGTAGGCGAACGTCAGCGCGTCGCACGCGTCGAGCACTCGCGAGGGGATTAGCCCCTTCGCCGGCGCCTCGCCCGCATAGTTGGTGTCTGGGTGGCCTGTGCTGCGGGGGTCCCACAGGTAGTTCACCACGAAGTCGTCGAACACCCCGAGCTCGGTGCACTGCGCCTGCTTCCAGTATTTCCCGTTCGGCAGGGCGATCGAGCGCACCACCAGCAACCGGCCCGACTCATCTTCCAGGCGGAGGAACGCAGAACGCATCTGTCTCCAGCCAGACTGCGTGGGAATAGTTATGGTAAGCGGCTGCCCGTTCCAGATCTCGCCCTCGCCGAGAGGAAGGAAATTGACCTTCATCTCCGTTTTCGAATCGAAGAGCCGCACCTTCAGCTGCCGGAACTTCGCCCAATCGGGTGTCACCTTCCCATCCTCCAGCACCGGCACTCCGTTGTTCACGGTGGTGCGAGCGCGGGCCGAGATGGTGAGCGTGACGTACGTAACCTCCGCTTCCGGGAGGAGGTTCTCCGGAAGCGACACCTTCACATCGACGACCGCCGGCATGTACGGAGCTCCCATCGATGGCGCGGCACCGCCGGCTTTCGCGAGTGCGGCGGCCTGCTGCATTGGCGTCACCTTGGAAAAGTGCGGTACCAGCACGGAGAACGTCCGCTCGCCCACGGCCTCCGGCTGCAGGACGAGCGGCTCTACCCCCTCCGACTCCAGGAGCGCCACCGGCCAGGTCGTGGGGTCCTCCCCGGCTTCGGCCCCGGGCGGGAGCGGCAACGTCACCAGCGCCGGGACTTCCATGCCGAGAGGCGGGTCCATGGTGACGCTCAACGAACGGTCCGCGGCAAGCTCGGCCCGCACCGTGACCGGCTCGGTCACCGCCAGTGGCCGGATGTCCACGCGGGCCAGCCCCGCCTCCAGCCTTGCGCCCGTCTCCGGCAGCGCCTGCTGCTCGTCCACCCCGGTGAGCACTGACGGCAACTCAGCATCGTCGCCGGCTGGCGGTGTTTCCGCCCCATCCCCTCCCATGCGCACGGCGAACCATGCTCCGGCGGAGATCGCCGCAACGGCGGCTGCCGCGCCGATCGCGAGTCGGGCGCCGTTGCTCCGGCTGCCTCGCGCCGCCGGTCGCCTCTTCGGCACGCGATCTGGCCCGGGCCGTGGTATGGCGGCGCCACACGAACGACAGAAGCTTGCCTCTGCCGGCACAGCGGCCGAGCATGCCGGGCAGGTCGCCCCAAGGGTCGTGCCGCACTTTCCGCAGAACCGCGCATCGGGAGATACAGACGCGCCACACGCGGGGCACAACCGCGCCGGTGCTTCCATCCGCGCACCACACGAACCGCAGAACATCGCGGCCGCGCCCACGACCGCTCCACATGCCAGGCATTGGCGGTCTGCTGCGGTTCCGGGTGGTTGGATTGCCATGCTATCTCTGGTGCCTCACACGCCGGCAATCCAACGGTACCCGCCGGACCGCAACTACCGCAGGGGACCACAGTCGCCTCATTGGGGGCCGAGAGGTAGGACTATGCCAGCACGAGTGCATCGATCGGCATGCCCCGGAGCGCGAACGGCCCCGCATGCTCGATTCGCACGTCGACCATCGAACCGGTGCGTGCCGGCGCATCGAGGTGCACGAGCTTGCCGGTCCGCGTCCGCCCGAACGGCTGCTCGCCGCGCATCCCCTCGACCAGGATCTCGTGCACCGTGCCGACGTACGCCTCGTTAATCTCCTGCGAGACCCGGTTCTCCAGGGCTTCGACGCGGTGGAGCCACGCCGCTTTGGTGGCGGCAGGCACGTCGTCCTCCATCTTGCGGAAGGCGATGGTGCCGGGACGGGGCGAATATGCGGCGACGTGGACCTTGTCGAACCGGACTTCCTCCAGCAGCGAAAGCGTCTCCTCGAAGTCCGCCTCCGTCTCGCCCGGGTATCCCACGATCACATCCGTCGTTATCCCGGCGCCCGGCATGAGCGCCCGCACCTCGGCGATCTTCTCCAGGTACTCCGCGCGGGTGTACCCCCGGCGCATCGACTCCAGCACGCGGTCGCTCCCGGCCTGCACGGGCAGGGAGAAACACTCCATCACCTTCGGCAGTTCCGCGATCGCCTCCAGGATGCGGTGCGTCATGTCTTTCGGGTACGAGGTCAGGAAGCGGATACGCTGCAGCCGCTCGATTGCCGAGAGTTCGCCCATCAGGTCGCCAAGGTCGGGCTGCTCCGGCAAGTCGTGCCCATAGGCCTCGACCGTCTGTCCGAGGAGGGTGACTTCCCGCACACCGTTCGCCGCCAGGTAAGCGACCTCCCGCACAATCTCGTCCATCGGCCGGCTCTTCTCGCGGCCACGCCGGTAGGGGACGATGCAGTAGGTGCAGAACTTGTTGCAGCCGTGCACAACCGGCACAAACGCGGTCGGGCCTTCGGGAATGGCGTAGGTACTCGGCCAGAACTCGCCGCCAAGGTCCTCGTGGGGCCCGTCGACGAGTTCCATGATCGGCTCGAACTGCTGCGGCCTGGCGAAAGCGTCCACCTGCGGAAAGCGCTTCCGCAGATCGTCCGTCTTCAGCCCCACCATGCAGCCCATCACCGCGACCTTGAGGCCGGGGTTCGCCTTCTTCAGGTCCCGGATTCTCCCCAGTTTCGAATAGGCGCGGTCTTCGGCGTGCTGACGCACGCTGCACGTGTTCAACACCACGATGTCCGCGCGCTCCATCCGGTCAGTCGCCTTCAGGCCCATGCGATCGAAGCCGGCGGCGAGCTTCTCGCTGTCGGCCTTGTTCATCTGGCAACCAACGGTCCAGAGGTAGTAGCGGCTGGTCATTCGAAGGAGCCCTGGGAGGTGAGTGGCGGAGGGGGAGGGATTTGAACCCTCGACCGAGTTACCCCGGAACCCGCTTAGCAGGCGGGCGCACTAGACCACTATGCGACCCCTCCACGCGCGCGAAGAACCCCATTGTAGGGCTGAGCCCCCCATACGGTCATCCGCTCGCCACTCCTGTAGGATCGGCCAACATCCCACCCTGGAGCATGTCATGCGCTACGGAGTCGCGATTCCCCAGGCGAACCAGTTCGCCTCGCCCGAGGCCCTCCGGGCGATCGCCCGCGCCGTCGAGGATATCGGTTTCGATTCGGTCTGGGTCAGCGACCACATCATCGTCCAGCAGGGCTCATCTTATATCCCGGAGCTCATGACCGAACCCCTGGCGGTGCTTTCCTACCTCGCCGCCGAAACCCGCCACGTTACCATCGGCACGAGCGTCCTCATCGTCCCCTACCGCGACCCGGTGTTCGTGGCCAAGTTCCTCAGCAGCGTCGACTACCTGAGCAAGGGGCGGCTCGTTGTCGGCACCGGCGCGGGATGGCTCGTCCCCGAGTTCGAAGCACTGGGCGTCCCGTTCGAAGAGCGCGGCAAACGCACCGACGAATACCTGCGCGTATTCCGCAACCTCTGGGAGACGGAGACCTCGTCGTTCTCTGGAGACTACAAGCGCTACAGCAACATGCGCATGTTCCCCAAGGCGGCACCGGGCCGCCGGGGCACGATCCCGATCTGGGTTGGAGGAAACGGTTCGGCCAGCATCCGGCGCGCTGCTGAGCTCGGTGATGGCTGGCACCCGATCAACCTTGCGCCGGCGGAATTCGCCGAACACATCGCACGCTACCGCGCACGGTGCGAGCGCATCGGCAAGGCGCCGGGCCCCGTCTGCCTGCGCCACATGCCGGGCGGCCGGACCCGGCCGGACGGCGGCCGCTGGCCGCTCTCGGGCACGCCTGACGAACAGGCCGAGGACATCCGCGCCTACGCCGAAGCGGGGCTCGATGAGCTCATGCTCTCGCTCAATGCCCGGACGCTCGATGAGTACCTCGTGATGCTGCGCCGCTTCATGCGCGAGGTCGTGCCCCGGGTCTGAGCTTTGCGCGGGCAGGGGATACACTCTTCCCATGCCGGCCGCCGTCGTCGTCGTCATTTTCACGGTCCGCCAGGGGAGCCTCTCGGTGCTGCTCATCGAACGGGCGGCCCCACCGTGCGCCGGCCAGTGGGCGCTCCCCGGCGGCCTTCTCCTCCCTGGTGAGTCTCTCGACGACGCTGCCCGGCGCAAGCTCGAAGACGAGACCGGCGTCTCCGACGTGTTCCTCGAACAGCTCTACACCTTCGACCACCTGGGCGAGGGCCGCGCCGACATTGTCGTCGCCTACTTCGCCCTGGTGGACCTGGCCCGGACACGCCTGCGCAAGGACTCCGAATGGCGTCCCGCCTGGCAGCCCGTACACCCGCTCCCCCATCTCGCGTTCGACAACGAGAAAGTGATCAGCTACGCCGAAGAGCGCCTCCGTAGCAAGCTCGAATACACCAACGTCGTGTACAGCCTGCTGCCCGAACGATTCACCCTCACGCGCATGCAACAGGTCTACGAAGCAATCGTCGGCGAACAGCTCGACAAGCGGAATTTCCGGCGGCGCGTCGTCGGCCTCGGCATCGTGAGGGAGACCGGCGAGTTCGAGAAAATCGGCGCGCACCGCCCGGCCATGCTCTACGAGTTCACCAGTCGCGAACCGATGGTGTTCTAGTTCGCCGCCCTGCGCGCCACCACCACGTACAAGGGGTCGTGCCCCGGTCCCGGGCTGATGTTGTACGCCTGTGGCTGATCGAAGCGGCCCGAAATGCGGAAGTACAGGCCGATCAGCTCGGCGTGATCGCGAGGGCCAAGCGATTGCCAGATCGCCACGGCCTTCGTGGGGAAGCAGCGGTTCGAATACGAGACGGCGAAGGGCGCACCCGGCTTCAACACTCTTCCCACCTCGGTGAACACCTCCCGGGGCCGCGTGAGGTACTGCACCGAAACGGTGACGATGGCGGCATCGAACGTAGCATCGCTCCACGGCAGGGCCGGGTCCTTGTTCAGGTCCTGGACGACCCGCTCGGTAAGGACGGGATTGTGCTCGAGCTCTACCAGGTTCATCCCGAGGCCCGCCACGCCGGCCAGCGGCTTGCCGGTGGGCAGATGCGAGACCCAGCTCGTCATCAGGTCGAGCACCATCGCCCCATCCGGGATGAGCTGGCGGTAGAACGCCGTCAGGGCCGCTATCGCCTCGTCGTCGATGTGGGTGACGAGGCGCGGTTCACGGTAGAAGAGCGCGTCGTCGCTCTCATCCTGTCGCTCGAAGAACTCCGCGCGCAGCGGTGAAGCTGCCTCCTCAGCCAAGGGCCGGCACCACCCCGCCCTGGGTCATCACCGCGTCGTAGAACCGCGCTCGCGGGTGCCCCTCGAGAATGCCCTCTGGCATCGCCCCGGCGTGCGCCCGCCGGAATGCATCGGACTGGGCCCACGCGAGAAACGCCTCGCGCGATGCCCAGATGGTGTGCGAGACGTAATCCCCCAGGTCATCACCCTTCAATAGTGCGAAATGCACGAACCCGGGCGTCTCGTGGAGGTAGCTTTCGCGCTGGCGCCAGCCCGCCTCGAACTCGGCTTCCCTGCCAGCAGCCACCTTGAACTGATTCATTGCGATGAACATGGGGCACCCTCCGCAATATGTTGTGCCTAGTCTATCCCCCAGAGCTTCGCGCAGTTATACCACCCGCCGTATCCGCCGAAGTGACCCCGCGCGGTCCGCAGCCAGAGTGCGGTCCGGAGGTTCACCACCGGGTCGAAGCGCTGCTCAAAGTCCTCGCCCGCCCGGTCGAAATGGTAGCGGCCGTTGAGTTGCGCGAGGCCGTAGCTCCCGCCGTGCGGATCGCTCGTGTTGTGCGCCATCGTGTCCAGGCTCCGCGTCTCGCAGAGGATGATCTTCCGCATCTCAGGCCACCAGCCCGGCTCGTTCGGCCAGCCCGCGGCTGCCCCGTACGCATCGAGCTGCTCGAGCGTCAGGAACCGTCCTGCGTTCGATGGCAGCCCCGGTGCCGGCGTCGCCAGCGGCGGCGACTTCGCCGTCTTCAGGCAAAGCTGCTGCCGCGCCAGGTCGAGCGGAAGCGCGCGGCTTGGCACGTCCGCGGGCCGGGCGATGCCCGCCTCGATGCGCGCCCGCACCTGCTGGTTGTACTCCTTGGCGGCAGCCGTGTACTCATTCGCCAGCACTTCCACCTGCGCCTTGCGGATCTCCTCGTTGGTCGTGCCCACCGCTCCCCGCGCCAGCGCCTCGGCCGCGCAAACCTGGATCGCGGCAGCGTTCAGGTTGTCCATTGCGGGCCGTGCGAAGCTCCAGTCGGGGCCCACCTTCGTGGCCGCCGATGCCCGGAGCGGGAACACGCCGAGCGCCGATCCGCCGGCGAGGAGCCCCGCTACGGCTGTCGCCAACAGCGCGAGGCACAAGAGAAACCGCGGAATCGCGTGTCCTTGCGGGTGTTCGAAGTCCAGCATCGTGCGGTCTCAGGCTCCCCCGAACCCTCGTCTCAGCCGCATACCCTACGGCACCCGAGTCCGCACGGCCAGCAGATTTACCGGCCGGCCAACGCCTCGTCCACGGCCCGGGTCACGTCGCGTACAAGCTCCCAGTTCCAGTCCCCGTCGGCCATCACGGCGATCACATAGGTGCCCTGTTCCGCTTCGACGAAGGCCACATCGTTAGTGGTCCCCGCCCAGGTACCGGTCTTGTTCCCCACCACCGCCCCACGACCCACCGCCGAGGGAATGCCATCGCGCACCGTCTGCCGCACCAGGAGGTCATGCATATGCTCCCTCTGGGCCGGGGCCACTCCCTCGCCCATCGCGATGGCCCGCATCAGCAACGCCAGGTCGCCGGCCGTAGCGGGCAGCTCGGTCGTGTTCACCGACATCGTCGTCAGGCCAAGGTCACCGAGCGTCGCATCGATGGCCGCAGGGGAGACCAGCCGCATGAGGGCAATCGCCGTGGCGTTGTCCGAGAGTGTCACCATCGCTTCGAGGGCCTCGCCGATGCTCACCGTGCCGTCGGCCGCCGCCGGCACCCGCTCGAGCGTGCCCAGGTCCTCCGCGATCGCCTCGTCAGTCAGGGCGATCCGGTCGTCGTAGGACAACGCGCCCACGCTCACCCGCCGTTCTACCTCATAGAGCACGGCAAGCTTAAAGGTGCTCGCGGCATAGAACACGCGGTCAGCGTTGTGGCCAGCCCAGCGGCCATCTTCCAGGTGCAGGACCGCCACCCCCGCCGACTCTGAGTGCCGGGCGAGCGCGTCGCGAATCGCGGTATCGAGCGCCGCGTCAACCGCACCTGCCGAGGTTGACTGAGCAACCGTTATGTCGCTACCGAAGCCCGCACCAGTGAAAGCCTCTCCCATTGCCACGGGAGGCACCGCGGCCCTGGCGCCCGGCGCGATCGCTTGCGCCACCGCCGCGCACAGGTATACGACCGACGCCAGCAACAAGGCAACCGAAGCGAAAAACGCCAACGGCCAGGAGACGAGCATGGAGCCGGTGGGCTCCGCCCGGTGGAACACATCCGCACGCATCGCAGCGCGCATCAAGGACCTCCGCCAGGCCCCGCCAGCGCACAGGCTACACGGCGAGGGCGCTGTCGCCAATGCTCCCGGCGGTTAGGATGATGCCGTGTCCAGCCCGCTTCCGATCTCGTTCGCCGATGTGCAGGCGGCCGCGCTGCGGCTCGAAGGCGTCGCCACGCGCACACCGGTGCTCACCTCCACCAGCTTCGACCAGCTTGTGGGCCGTGACACCCGCGTGTACTTCAAGGCCGAGAACTTCCAGCGCGTTGGCGCCTTCAAGTTCCGGGGAGCGTACTACCACCTCTCCGCGCTGCCGCCGGATGCCCGCCATCGTGGCGTGGTCGCGGCATCGTCGGGCAACCATGCCCAGGGCGTCGCCCTGGCAGCCCGCCTCCTCGGCATCCCCGCGACCATCCTCATGCCCACCGACGCACCAGCACTGAAAGTGGCGGCCACGCGCGGCTATGGCGCCCACGTCGAGTTTTTCGATCGCCTCCAGCAGACACCGGAATCAGCAGCAAACTCCGCGCGCGAACGGTCTGGCGCTTACCTGGTCCCCAGCTTCGATGACCCGCTGATCATGGCCGGACAGGGCACCGCCGCGCTCGAACTCATCAACGAGGTGGGCGAGCTCGACCTCGTGCTCACGCCGCTCGGGGGAGGGGGATTGCTCTCGGGCACCGCCACGGCGGTCCGCGCGCTTTCGCCCGGGGCCCGCATCGTTGGTGTCGAACCCGAAGGCGCCGACGACTGGGTGCGGAGCCTCGCTGCCGGGGAACGCGTCATGATCGACCCGCCCACCACCGTTGCCGACGGAGTGCGGACGCGCCAGCCCGGCGTGCTCACCTTTGCCGTCATCCGCCAGCTGGTCGATGGCGTGATCACCGTCAACGATGACCAGATTCGCGAGGCGCTTCGATTCATGGTGTTGCGGATGAAAACCCTGGTTGAGCCGACCGGCGCGATTCCCACCGCTGCCCTCATGAGCGGCGCCACCGGCCCGGTCGATCGCCTCCGCGTGGGAGTCATCATCTCGGGTGGCAACGTCGACCCGGACGTGCTCTGCGACATCCTGACCGGCTGATGCTCGCACCCGACTGATCGGCCCCGCGAATACCGCCCGCACGTCCGTGTCGCATCGGCAAGTCCAGCCCCAGACTGGGAGAGGCGAGGCACGATCGCCCTCGCCCCAGGAGGGCCGATGCAACCCCTTGCACCAACGTGTTCGAAGTGCGGGGCACCCGCTGGCGAAGGGCAACGCTTCTGCGAACGCTGCGGCGGGCCAGTTGCCGTCGCCCCGCCGCCGGGCCACAGCTGCACCGCCTGCGGAGCCGCCATGCGTGAAGGTGCCCGCTTCTGTCCCGCCTGCGGAGCGCCCGCCGGGCCGCCGCGCTGTCCGGCCTGCGGGGCCGAGCTCCGCCCCGGTGCGCGCTTCTGCGGCACATGCGGCGCCGCCGCCGGCGGACCCACTTCCGCGGCAGCGCCAGCCGCTCCGCCGCCGGCCCCCGGCGCCGCCGGCCGGAGCCCCTTTGGCGGCCCCTCTGCTGCGCGCCAGGCCCCGGCAGCGAGGTCAGCACGGCCGGCGAAAGCCGCCGCACCGGCGAACATTGCCTGGGGGCTCGTAGTCGCCGCCGCAGGCTTCGCCCTGGGACTCCTGGGGACGTTCCTCGACTGGATCACGACGACCGGAGCTAGCGCCGGAGCGTTCGAGGACAACGCCGAGTATCGCATCGGCAACTGGCTCGACAACAACGACATCCCCATCGACGGGCTTGCCGTCCTCGCTATCTCGGCCGCGGGCCTCGCCGCGGCCGTCGCCGCAATCGCGGGGCGCCTCGCCCCCGGACCGGCCCGCACCCTCATCAGCATCCTCGGGCCCGCGCTCATGACTCTCGGCATACTCCAGATGCAGTACATCACCTCGGAATTCAAGGGCACGGGCCTTGACGTCGATTGGGGCATCGGCCTCTGGCTTATCGTCATCGGAGGCATCGCTGCCCTGGCCTCCGGCTTCATCCGGCAAGGAGGGCGGCGATGAACTGCACCAGCTGCGGTGCCACGCTCGCCGAGGGCATGGCCTTTTGCGAGAACTGCGGCACGCCCGCCCCTCCACAACCCGCCGCCTGCACCAGCTGTGGGGTCGCGCTCAATCCCGGCCAAGCCTTCTGCACGTCGTGTGGCGCTCCGGCACCCTCGGCCCAGCAGTCTGAACCGCCAACTCCGGTGGCGCCCCGGCGCCTGGATCCGCGACTGCTCATCGGCGGCGGCGCTATTGCCGCCGTTGCCGTCGCCGCCGGGCTCTGGTTCTCGCCGCTGTGCGGCAACGATGAGGGAACGGTCCCCGCCGATAGCAGCCCGACCAGCTCCGCCACCACGCGGACGCCAACGCCCGGCCGGAGCCCCTCTCCCGCAGCGACCACAACTCCCGCGCGGACGGCCACACAGCACGGGACCGCAACAGCAGGTCCTTCTCCCGTCACGGCGACCGCCTCGCCCGGCCCCACCCGCACGGCAACGACGGCGGCCACGGACACGACCGCACCACCAACAGCCACCGCCACCACGCGCCCGCCGACTTCCACCCCGGTGCCGCCGACAGCAACCGCCGTTCCGCCCACACCCACAACCCGGCCCCCGACCGCTACGCCGACCCCGCCGCAGGAGGTCCTCGTCTCGGGAACCATCTACCTCAAGACACCCGGCGAACCAACAGTGCTCTGTGACTTCGGCTGTTACCTCATCTTCGAAGGGGCCGCAGGCACTTTCGAGGCCGAGGCCGACAGTTCGGGCCGCTACTCCGTCCTCCTGCCGCCAGGCGCGTACGCCGTCAGCGACTGGACGTTCGACCCCGAGTGGTGCGCCCTGCCGCCCGTCGTCACTCCCGGCACGATTTATGTCTCGGGCACGAGCCAGGCGATCAACTTCACCACGACCGGGTGCATCCTGTTCTGAGCGCGGCGAGGGGGAGGCGAGATGGTACCCCCGGCAGGAATCGAACCTGCGCCTTCGGCTCCGGAGGCCGACACTCTATCCGCTGAGCTACGGGGGCGTACTGGGATTCATCGTATCGCGTCGCTCGCCTTACCGCACCAGCGCTGGGCTACGCGCGCCCAAACGCGACCACGGCGGCCGCAAGGAGGATTGCCTGCAGGAGCCCGGTGCTCGCCATGAGCCACAGTCCCGCAGCCCGCTCCCGCGCGTGCAGCAGCATCCCGATGACCGTGTTCACGCCCAGGACACCCGCGCCCACGTAGGCGATACGCAGGAGCTCCTCCTTGTCGCCCACGCGGACCACGCCGCCCAGTGCGGGGAAGCTGAGCTCCACCACCCGCGGGAGGCCCGGGTAGCGTGCGAACACGAACCCACCGAGGATGGCGCAGGCGAGGCCGCCCAACCCCACCGCAACCAGCGCGTGCTGATCGCGCCAGAACGGGAGCGCGGCCAGGCCCGTGGCCTCCGAGCGCTGCACGTGCGGCTCCACCGGCCCCAGGGCGGCGCGGGCCTGGATCTCCTCCGCGAACGCCGCCTGGTCGAGCACGGTGATAGCGTACGACTCGTCGTTGGTCACCAGGTAGAGCAGCTCGTCGGGCGAGGAATGCGTCGAGTAGAACAGGGTGTAGCCGACGCGCTTCACATCGGATCCGCCGATGTGGCAACCCCACCAGTTCAGGCCGCTCACGTGCGCCTCATCCAGCGTCCGCCCAGGCACCATCCGCTGGATCGCCTCGATCGGTACCACGATGCGCCGGAACCCCCACCTGATGGTAAGCGTGTCGCGGTCGACCAGGTAGGCCATGCTGAACACGGCGTAGGTCCAGTTCGCGAACACCACCGCGAGCACAAGGCACAGCCCTGCAATGACCCAGGCGAGGAACGTCTTGAACTCGGCCTCGGCCCCGAGTGCTGTCTGCGCGGCCACCCCAGCAGCGGTCAGCGCCCACGCCGTGAACCCGCCGCCGGCGATGACTCCCAGCGCCCGGGGCGGCCGGAACGCGACTGGCTCTAGCTTGCGACGCGGGCGCGTGCTGGCGTGCACCAATGCCGGTACTTCTCGCTTTTTCCACGGATGCAGTCGTAGAAGAGCTCGCTGAGCTTGCTCGTGATCGGCCCAGGCCGGCCACTGCCCACCGGGCGGCGGTCGACCTCGACCACGGGCGTGAGGTGCGCTGCCGTGCCCGTCATGAATACCTCATCGGCGATGTACAGCTCCGTCCGGTCGATCTCACGCTGCACGAGTTCGACCCCCAGGTCCCTGGTCGCAAGCTCGATGACGCTCTTCGCGGTGATCCCTTCGAGCACGTTATCGGCGGGCGTGGGCGTGATGAGCTTTCCATCCCGCACCATGAAGATGTTCTCGCCGCTGCCTTCGGAAACGTGGCCGTTCTCGTTCAGCATGATCGCCTCGTCGAAGCCGTTCGCGTTCGCCTCGGTCTTCGCAAGCGCGCTGTTCACGTAAATGCCGGTCACCTTGGCACGCGGCGGGATGCCCGTATCCTGGACACGCCGCCACGTGCTCGTGTGGCAGCGTGCAACCTCGGGCAGGTACGCCGGGAACGGGGTGAGGAAGATCAGCGTGCTGCTTTCCAGGTTGTGCAGGCGCACGCCAAGCTGCTCGCTCGAGAGATACACCATCGGCCGCAGATACACATCCTCGGTGAACGCGCTGCGTTCCACGAGCTCAACCGCTATCTCGCACAACTTGTCCACGGTCTCATGCATCTGCAGGGTCAAAATCTTCGAGCTTTGCCCAAGGCGTTCGAAGTGCTCGCGCAGACGAAAGAGATAGGTCGTCTGGTCGTCCGGGTTCCAGTTGCCGCGGATACCCTCGAATACCGCCGTACCGTAGTTGAACGCGTGGGTCATGACCCCGATCTTCGCCTCGCTGAGCGGGACGATGTTGCCCTGGAAGTACGCGTACGGTGTCGGCATGGCTCTCCTCTGGCCGGTGGTCCGGCGGTGTTGCTCAGTATAGTCCGGCGCGACGTTTCGGCCCCGCCCGGGAGACGATGCTACGGCGTCTCGGTCCGGCTGAAGAACGTCGGGTCCTTGCACTCCGGGATGCTCGATTCCAGCGCCGCCAGCCGGCGGCGGGCGTCGGACGGCGGTTCTGGTGGCGCCGTCGTCACCAGCGACGTCGGCTCTTCGAGCGCCGCCTCCAGGTAGGCCACGAACTGCCTGTTGTATTCCTGCAGATCCGTCGGCGGGTTCAGCGCCTTCATCTCGTCGGCGAACTCGCGAACCACAACGGCAATCTCCTCGGCCGTCGTCTTGCTCAGGAGCGCATTCGAAAAGTTGCTCGTGCCGATGCAAATCGCGCGCAGATAATCCTCGTCGGTGCCCGCGGGGCCAGTCGGTGCCGGGGTTGAATCGTCGTCATCACCGCACGCCGCCGCCAGCAACAGCGGCAGGGCGCAGGCAAGCAGAAACAGAGCTCGTCGCATGGGTGCACATGCTACACCCGGTATCCGTTAGCCGGGGTTTAGAGCAGCAGACGCTTTGGAGCGCCGCGGGGCTCGCGCCGCCATTCATGCACGAGGTAGCGCTTCTCGCCGTCACGCTCGATGGTATCGACCCTGCACCTGTCCCGGCGCGCGATCAGCTTCCCTGCACTCGCCCGCCAGGCATCGAGCCTCCCCGGGTCGGCTATGGCGAACACGCCTTCGAACTCGCGGAGCGCATCCACCTGCGCAATCCCGAGCAGAGCGAGCCACCCCAGGTGCAGTTCCGCCAGCCCGAGGTGGAAGTCCCGGTCTCCAAAGGTCATCAGTACCCGGTCCGGTCCCGACTCATTTCCCGCGACGAGCAGCGTGGACCCAAAGTGCGATAGCGACAGGTCCATCGCCGTCCGGTAGATCGGCCCCAGGATCTCGTGTGCTGCCAGGACCTCGGCGGCGCGGAACACATGCAGCCGGAACTCGGTCGCGTGCTGATCCGGCGCGGGCCCAATGCCGCCGCTGTCGAGCCACTCCTGCCACTCCGCGGCACGGGTGCGCAGTATGTACAGGGCCGCAGCCTGGTAGTCTGCCGCTGCCCGCACGAGCGTGACCGCCGCGGCGTAGTTCCCCCACTCCACCGCGTGCAGCGCTTCCAGGCGTGACAGCCACGCGCGCGACCAGAGCCCGAGCGCCGCCGCCATCGGCTGCTTGCGGTACTTCGCTCCCGAAGACGCCTCAGCGATGGCACCCTCCAGGTTCAACCCGTCCAGTACCAGCTCAATCTCTTCGCGCAGGACGAACGTCGTCTGGCGGTACGCGTCCGCGCTCCCCGCTGCCTCAGCAGGCGGCTTCGACGCGCGCGTGGCCAGCGGCGAAACGCGCGGAGGAGAGACCCGGAAGTCGCCGGCGCTCATGCGTCCTCCTCGATCTCCTCGTCGGGCATCGCGGCATAGTGCTCACGGACCTCTTCCATCAGCGCCCGCTGGCGGACCCGCGCGTCGTCGTCATCGAAATCGGCGTACAGGATCCAGTTCAGGACCAGCGGTTCGAACTTCACTTCCGGCGCCGCATCGAGCAGGTCCAACGCGTGATCCCGGTAGTGACGCTCCCACGCGTGAAAGGTCTCGATCGCGCTGGGCCCGCCCAATGGCTCCCCCAGCTTCCCGTCGGGGACGTGGTGCAACGCCACGAACAGCGCGCGGAGCGACTTCCTCAGCCGCGTCAGCAGCTCGGGCAGCGCTGTCTCGGTGTTGGCTGCCGCGGTCAGGGCGTTGATGCGGTCGGTGTCGGAGTCGTCGGGCACCGCGGGCTCGCCCGCAAGCCAGCGCTCGATGGCGGCCCCGTACCCCTCTTGCGTGTCGGCGAAGTGCGCGACGAGCTGGCGTACCGTCCACCCGGGCCCCTGCATCACGCGGTCGATCCCGCCCGGAGGGAGCGACATCACGATGTGCGTCACGGTCGCCTGCTCATACATGAAGCGATCGATGATGGCCCGCAGCTCCGGAGTCATCTCAGTGCCGCGCGCGCGGGGGCCGGCGCTCGGTCCGGGCCCGGGGACGAGGTGCGGCCTCCCGAGCGGGCTTCGGCCCGAGCTGCTTGATTGCGTCCCACCCGGCGTACGTAGCGCCCGGCCCCAGCTCCGCCTCGATCGCCAGGAGCCGGTTGTACTTCGCGGTTCGTTCGCTCCGCGCTGGTGCGCCCGTCTTGATTTGTCCCGCGCCAGTCGCCACCGCCAGGTCGGCGATGAATGTGTCCTCTGTCTCGCCCGACCGGTGGCTGATCACGGCGGTCCACCCGGCGCGCTGGGCAGTCTCCACCGCCTCCAGCGTTTCCGTGAGCGTACCGATCTGGTTCAGCTTCACCAGCACGCTGTTGGCCGCCTTCTCAGCGATTGCGCGCCTGATGCGTTCCGGGTTCGTCACCAGCAGGTCGTCGCCGACGAGCTGGCAGCGCCCACCGAGCTTCGCGATCAGCGCCGCCCAGCCCTCCCAGTCGTCCTCCGCGAGCCCGTCCTCGATCGACCGGATGGGGTACTTCTCCACCCACGAAGCCCAGTGTTCAACCATCTGCTTCGAAGTGAGCACGCGCTTCTCCTTCGCAAGCGCGTACTTCCCGTTCCCAAACAGCTCCGTGGTCGCGGGATCGAGGGCCAACACCATATCGGTCCCGGGCTTGTAGCCGGCGCGCTCCACCGCTTCCAGGACGACCTGGACCGCCTCCTCGTTCCCGGGAAGCGATGGTGCGAAGCCACCCTCGTCGCCGACCGACGTGATGGCGCCGCGGTCGTGAAGCACGGCCTTGAGCGCCTGGTACACCTCGGTGCCCATCCGCAGGCCCTCGCTGAAGCTCTCGGCGCCGACCGGCATGACCATGAACTCCTGGAAGTCCGTGGAATCCGGCGCATGCTTGCCGCCATTCAGGATGTTGAACATCGGCACCGGGAGCCGGTGGGCCGGGGCGCCGCCGAGATACCGGTAGAGGGGGATGCCCAGGGAGTCGGCTGCTGCCCGGGCCGTGGCCAGCGAAACGCCGAGGATCGCGTTGGCGCCGAGCTTGCCTTTGTTCGGCGTTCCATCGAGTTCGCAAAGCACGCGGTCGACCGCCCGTTGTTCGGTCGCGGGAAACCCTTCGAGCGCCCTGGCAATGGTCGTGTTCACGTTCTGGACGGCTTTCAGCACGCCCTTGCCGCCGTAGCGCCGGCCACCGTCGCGCAGCTCAACCGCCTCGTGCGCCCCGGTCGACGCGCCCGAGGGCACCATCGCCTCGCCCATGGCGCCGTCGTCCAGCACCACGGCAACCTGCACTGTCGGGTTGCCACGCGAGTCGAGCACTTCGCGCGCCTGGATCGTCTCGATGAACATGTCTGCTCCTTGGGCCCGGCCGGGCAGTTACCCGCGAACCTCTGGCGCATCACTCAGCGGAATGAGCGCGTCCGGGCTCGCAAGGTAGTCGATGTAGAGAATGCCGTTGATGTGGTCTATCTCGTGCTCCAGGGCCTCGGCCATCAGGTCGTTCTCCGACTTGATGCGCACTTCCTTGCCCGTGTACGGGTCAGTCCCTTGCGCAACGACCTTCAGCGAGCGGGTGATCTCGCCGCGATACCCGGGCACCGAAAGGCAGCCTTCGTCGACCCGGCGTTCGCCCGAGCGCTTCACGATTTCAGGGTTGATAAGCGCGATCGGCTCCTTGTCGCCCACATCGATGACGATGACGCGAAGCGACACACCGATCTGGGGCGCGGCCAGGCCCACGCCGGGTGCGTCATACATGGTTTCCCACATGTCTTCGATGAGCTTGTGGATCGACTTATCGATCGTCCGCACGCGCCGGGCCTTCTCCCGAAGGACCGGGTCGCCCGCGCGGCGAATAGGAATGATGGCCAAGGCGCTGCTCCGCGGCAGGGTAGACGGCGTGAGCCGGTGCGTAGTGTATCCCGGGTCCCGCTCTACCAGCACGTTGCAGCCGAGTTAGTGTAGAAACTACACTAACTCGCATGGCCGGCCCCCAGCGATCCAGCTTCGCCCTGATCGTCATCGGAAGCGGCATCTCCGGGCTCTTCGTCGCCCTCGAAGCGCGCCACCTCGGCCCTGTCCTCGTCCTCACCAAGGGCTCCATCGACGACTGCAACACGCGCTGGGCGCAGGGCGGTATCGCCGCCGCGGTCGGTCCGCTCGATTCGCCCGACCAGCACCTGGCCGACACCATCGCCGCGGGCGCCGGCCTGGTCAACGAGGAGTCGGCGCGCGTGCTCTGCTTCGAAGCCCCGGCCCGCATCAGGGACCTCGTGGAATACGGCGTCGCGTTTGATTCTCTCGATGGTGAAGTCGCACTTGGGCGCGAGGCGGCTCACAGCCGATCCCGTGTGCTCCATGCCGGCGGCGATCGCACCGGGGCCGAGATCGAGACCGCACTCTCCAGCGCCGCGGCCGATCCCCTGATCACCATCCTCGATTTCACCCTGGCGACCCGGCTTGTCGTGACCGGGGGGCGCGTGACTGGCGTGGAGGCGGTCGCCCTTGAGACCGGCGCCACCGAGCGCTACGACGCACCCTTCGTCGTGCTTGCCACTGGCGGCGCAGGGCAGCTGTACTCGCACACCACCAACCCCGATGTCGCGACCGGCGATGGGATCGCCCTCGCATTCGATGCGGGAGCAGAGATCGCTGACATCGAGTTCTACCAGTTTCACCCCACGTCGCTGCGTGTGCCCGGGGTGCCCACATTCCTCATTTCGGAAGCCGTCCGGGGAGAGGGTGCCACGCTGCGAAACGCGGCGGGCGTCGGCTTCATGAGGGGATACCACCCGCTTGGAGACCTTGCCCCCCGCGACATCGTTGCCCGGGCGATCGTCGCCGAGATGCGGCGCGAAGGGACCCAGAGTGTATCCCTCGATTGCACGGGCCTGAAATCGGTCGACCTCGCGGCGCGCTTCCCCGCGATCTTTGCCTACTGCGTGAGCGCGGGGATCGACATGCGAACCGACCCCATCCCGGTCTCCCCGGCCGCGCATTACCTCATGGGCGGCGTCCGCACCGACATCCACGGCCGCACCACGCTGCCGGGCCTCTATGCCTGCGGGGAAGTCGCCTGCACAGGCGTGCACGGCGCCAACCGCCTGGCCAGCAACTCGCTCATGGAAACCGTCGTCTTCGGCAAGCGCGTGGTGGAACACATCGCCACCGGCGAGGCGGGCTGCGCCGCGCCACATGCCGGCCGCACCATGCTGGAACCGCCGGCGACAGCCGCCCCCTCCCATGCCGCCCTGCAACAGCTCATGTGGGATGCAGCCGGCATTGAACGGACCGCGGACGACATGGAGGCGGCCCTCGCCACCATCGCTTCGTGGCCCGCACCCCAGGGCGAGCCGATCCGGGCGGCGTTCGAGCGGCGGCAGATGACGGTCATGGCGACGCTGATGCTCCGCGCCGCCATCAACCGCAACGAAAGCCGCGGCGGCCACTTCCGCAGCGACTTCCCAACTCCCGACGACCTTCACTGGAAACGGCAGCAGGTGTTTGTCCGTGCGCATTGAACCACCACCACCGGAAGTCGTCCGCGCGGCTGTCGGGGCCGCCCTCGCCGAGGACCGCGCCTTCGAGGACGCCACCACGCTGGCCACGGTCCCCCCGGATCTCGTGGGAACTGCCCGCTTCCTCGCGAAGCAGGATGGCGTGCTCGCCGGGATGACCGTCGCCGTTGAGGCCTTCCGCCTGCTCGACCCGGCGGTCGCGGTGGCCGTTCACGTCAACGAAGGCGACCACTTCCGCACGGCAACCGTCCTGGCCGAGGTCAGCGGTCCCGTGCGAGCCATCCTCCAGGCTGAACGAGTCGCGCTGAACTTCCTGCAACGCCTCTCGGCGACCGCCACGCTCACACGGATGTTTGTCGAAGCCGTCACCGGCACGCGGGCGACCATCCTCGACACTCGCAAGACGACCCCCGGCCTGCGCGACCTGGAGAAATACGCGGTCCGGTGCGGGGGTGGCACCAACCACCGGCGCGACCTGGCCGTGATGGCGATGATCAAGGACAACCACCGCGAAGCGCTCGCCCGCGCGGGCCATTCGCTCGCCGAGGGCGTGTCGGCCATCCGCCAGCGAACGCCCGGGATCCCGGTCGAAGTGGAAATCGACTCGCTCGACCAGCTCGATGCGGCCATGGCCGCCGCTCCCGAGTGGATCCTGCTCGATAACATGACCACGGCCGCGATGGCCGAAGCTGTCCGCCGAACGCGCGGCCGCGCCAGGCTCGAGGCCAGCGGCGGAGTAAACCTCGAAACGGTCCGTTCCATCGCCGAAACCGGGGTCGACGCGATCTCGGTTGGCGCCCTCACACATAGCGCAAAGGCACTCGACATCAGCCTCGATCTGGAGTTCTGACCCTACCGGAGCCCGATGCCCGCAAGAAAACCGATGGCCGCGCGGACCTTCTCATCGGACTGGTACTGGTTGATTTCCAGGGTGTAGCCGGGGAGCCCGCGGATCCCTGTCACCACGTAGTCCCAGTTCACGTCGCCGTCGCCGGGCGCACGGTGGTCGCCGAGCCCCACGACATCGTGAAGATGGGCACCAACGATCCGCTTGCCCCATCCATCGAGCCATGCATGCCGGTCGATGAGCCCCAGGCGGTGCAGCACTTCGGCATGGCCCACATCGTGCCAGTAGCCTGCTTGCTGTGGGTCGAGTCCCTCGAAGACCTGCTCGTACTCGCCGGGGTGGGGAAGCTCGTGATAGTGGTACCGGTTCTCCACGCCGATGGTCACGCGGTGCGGTTCCGCCGCATGCACGAGCTCCACCAGCGACTTCCGCGCCGCGTCCAGGTACGGCTCGGCCTCCGCCCGGCGCCGTTCCACCACCGCCTCCCGCAGTTCGAGGAAGCGCTCGTCTTCGGCGTGGCCACTGTCGTACATGCGGCGCATCTCGAGCTCTTCCTCGAACTGTTCAACCACCTCGCCCACGTGGCCGAGGTGCACGATCAACCGGCCTGCGCCAATGCGGGCGCACAGCCCGATGCTCTTTTTCGCATAGTCGATGGCCGCGCTGCGCTCATCGGCATCGAGTCCGGCCAGGTTCACGTGCGAGTTGCCCCGCCCGTTCGAATGCCGCACCCACGGCGCCGGCTGATGCACCGACGTCACCGGCAGCGCCGCGCTCTCGAGAATCCGCTCGATCTTCTCCAGGGGAGTCGAATGGCTGATCTCGATGGCATCGTACCCGGCATCGCGGGCGAACCGCGCGAACACCGCCCCATCGGCAAACCGCTCCTGTTGCGCGAACATCGTTGAGAGTGCGAGCGGCTTCATTCCTGGTGCGGTTCTCCAGCAGTCGGGTGTCGGGCCCCGGCGAGGGCGCCGAGACTCATGCGGCGCACGGCGAGCAGGAGCGATGGCACGATTGCCGCCGCCGCCATGCTAAGCCAGATACCCGCCAGATCATCCTTCCCCAGCACCGGCACCGCCAGCCCTCCGACCAGCCCGGCGAACATGGACAGGGGCAGGTTCCCCAGCCCCGCGTTGCCGCGCGTCGCTACCGAGACCACCAGCCAGGGCATCAATCCCACGAGCAACCATGCCGATACGAACAGGCCTACGAAGATGAGCGTGAACACCGCCAGCCTAGGTTAGCAGCCGGGCGACATCGAAGTAGGTCACGATAAGCACGCCTGCCATCAGCAGGGCGAACCCCGTCAGGTGCACCAGCGCTTCCTTCTCCGGGGCAATGCGCCGCCCGCCTCGCAGGATTTCGAGGAACACGAAGAACATCCGTCCGCCATCGAGCATCGGGAGCGGCAGCGCGTTGAAGATGGCCAGGTTCAGGCTGAGCAGCGCCGCGAACTCGATCAGGGGCCGCCAGCCCTCCTCCGCAATGAGCTGCCCGGTGGAATCCGCGATCCCCACCGGCCCCGTGAACGCCGGCTGATCGCCGCTCACCGAGGCTCCACTCGTGCCGCTGATGCGGACACGAATTTCATTGACCGTCAGACGCATCGTATCGACGAGCGACTGCGCGCCCTTCGGCAGCGCCTCCCACGGCGGGTACCACACCGACTCGGTGTACGGGTACAGCAGCTGGGCTTTAACGCAGTTGCCGTCGTCATCGAACTCCAGGCAGGTGGCCGGAGCCGAAATCGTGATCCCGGTCGGGCCCTGGCCTTCGGGAGGGTCCCAACGTGCGTACACCTTCGCCGTGAGAGTCGAACCCGCCCGGTTGATGACCCAGTCCTGCTCCTCGCCCAGGTTGAGCCGGTTGGCGAAAACGAGCTCGCTCGTGTTTCGAATCTCACGTCCCTCGACCTCGAGGACGACGTCGCCAGGCTGGAGACCCTGCATCGGAGCGGAACCGTCGCGCATCGTACCCTCGATAACCGCCTCCGAAGCGGGGGAACCCGGCGCCACGGTCGAAACCTGTGCCATCGCCAGGGAGCGCTCACGCGGGATCATGAACCCGGCGGCCATCAGCACCACGGCCACGACCAGGTTCATGAACACGCCCGCGAACATGACGGTCAGCCGCTTCCAGCGGGGGGCCGCCGCCAGGGAGCGCGGGTCGCTTGGGTCCTCTTCGCCCAGCAGCCGTACGAAGCCGCCGATGGGGAGCCAGTTCAGCGTGTATTCGGTGTCTCCGCGTCGGAGGTAGGTCCAGGCCTTCGGCGGAAAGCCGATCCCGAATTCGAGCACCTTGATCCCGAACGCCTTGGCCGCCAGGAAGTGCCCGAATTCGTGGATCACCACCAGCACCAGCAGCAGCGCGAGGAACGGCACAACGGCCCGCACGATGGCCACGGGGTCAAACGCGAGGAAGGTCAGCAACAGGGTCATGCTCGGCCACCTGCGGGGACTGCGCGCGCCGCCGCGCGCGCCCGGGCGTCCGCCTCGAGGATCGCCCCCAGTTCAGGATCGGCAACCGGCTGGTGTTTCTCCATCACACCCTCAATCACGTCGGGGATATCCAGGAACCCGATCTCGCCCGCGAGGAAGCGTTCGACCGCGACCTCGTCAGCGGCGGCCATCGCGGCGGGGTAGGTCGCGCCCAGCCGGCCCGCTTCCATCGCCAGGCGCAGGCACGGGAACCGCTCCATATCAGGCGTACCGAAATGCAGCGTGCCGATGGTTGCTAGGTCGAGCGTGGGCATGGGGGGCACGGGCATCCGTTCCGGATAGGCGAGCGCAAGCTGGATCGGCAACCTCATATCCGGCACGCCGAGTTGCGCCTTCACGCTTCCGTCGCTGAACTCCACCAGCGAGTGCACGATCGACTCCCGGTGGAGCACAACTTCGACCTTCTCCATGGGGACGTCGAACAGCCACATCGCCTCGATCGTCTCCATGCCTTTGTTCATCAGGGTCGCCGAGTCCACCGTAATCTTGGCTCCCATCTTCCATGTGGGGTGGTTAAGTGCCTGTTCAGCGGACACGGAAGCCAGCTGAGCGCGGTCGTAATCGCGGAACGCGCCGCCGCTCGCCGTGAGCAGAATGCGGCGAATCTCGTGACCCTCCTCGCCCCAGAGACACTGCCAGATCGCCGAGTGCTCGCTATCGACCGGCCGCAACTCACCGCGCCCGGCTTCCATGGCCCGCCGCACCAGGTGACCGGCCATCACCAGCACTTCCTTGTTCGCGATCGCCACGGGGCGGCCGGCCTTCAGCGCGTTGAGCGTCGGCATCAGTCCCGCTGCCCCCGCCGTCCCGACCAGCAGGATGTCGACATCGGGGGCAACTGTAATCTCCTCGACCGGCAGCGAGCGCGCACCCGTCGCGGCAAGTGCGTCGGCAAGCCGGGCCGACTCGGCCTCGGCCGCCACATAGCGCGGCCGGAACTCGGCAACCTGTTTCGCTAACAGGTCCGCATTGCGGCCTGCCGCGAGTGCGACCACCTCGAACCGCTCTGGCAACTGCCGGATCACATCCAGCGCCTGCCGCCCGATGGAACCGGTCGAGCCCAGGACAGCCACGCGGCGGCGATTGGTCACGAACCGATCGTACGGCCCCACACCCGACCGGGACAGCGCGACCCGCCTAACGGAAGGCCGGGACCACCTGCTCCGTCCACTCCCGCATGGCATCCCAGTCGTTCGGGGGGCGCAGGGCGATATTCACGCGGGCAGCGCCGGCATCACGGTACCGCCCCACGAGGTCGATCGCCTGTTCGGGCAGGCCGACCACCACGCCGCGACTGCGCATCGCTTCGGCCGCGGGCCCCCAGGTCTCGCGGTACTGTGCGTCAGCGCGGTCGAGGGCCGCGGGGCTGGCCGCCATGTGGAAGCTCAGGTTCACGTTCCGCTCGATGGTCGCCGGGTCACGGCCCTCCTTTTCGCACCACATGTCCAGCACGCCGGAGAGCCGCTTGAACTCCTCCGGCGAGGTATACGGGGTGTTCCATCCATCCGCGTGGCGTGCGGCGATCCGCAACGTGCGCTTCTCGCCATTGCCGCCGATCCAGATGCGCGGGCGCGCCTGCACTGGCTTCGGGTTGCAGGCTGCGCTGTTGAGCTGGAAGTGCTTCCCGCTGAAGTTCGAGCGGTCCTGCGTTGTCAGCAGGCGCACCACCTGCACGCCTTCCTCGAGGATGTCCATGCGCTCCTTGATGGGCAGAAACGGGATGCCATACGCGCGGTACTCCGGCTCGTGCCACCCGGCGCCGAGCCCGATCTCGAGCCGTCCGCCACTGAGCTGGTCAATCGTGCACAGGGCGTTCGCCAGCACTGCCGGGTGGCGGTAGTTCATCCCCAGGACGAGCACGCCGATGCGGACGTTCTTCGTCTCGCAGGCCATTGCGGCCATACAGGTCGTGGCCTCGAAGCAGCTGCCGTTGCCGTCAACGGGCGGCGCTTCGTAGAAGTGGTCCCAGACATCGACCCAGTCGAAGCCGGCGGTATCGGCCCAGGTCCACGTCCGGCGCATCTCGTCGATGGTGATGTTCTGCTGACCAATGTGCAGTCCGAAGTTCATGGCATCCACCTCCGCGAGGCCCGAGCCTAAGGTCCCGGCACGACCGGGACAACCACTGGTCAGCTCGCGGCGAACTCCCGGCAGCGGATCGCCCTCAACAGGTCGTCGTTGGCCTCGCGTGCCGTTCGCACCAGCACGGGCAGCTCGTCTCCAAGCGAGGCGACCAATCGCTCGCCGCGCGCCAGGATCTCCCGGTCCACCCGGTAGGCCGGGGCCAGGAACCGGTAGAAGTCACTCGCGAACTCCTTGTCGCGGTCCCGGAACACGCCCGTGACCTCCGAGAAGAACCGGTCGACATACGGCTCCAGCAGCTCGCGCTGGTGGACCCAGTTGAAGCCCGACATCGCCGCGCCGGTGAGGTACAGCGACCCGTAACCCTCGCCCACGAACTTCTCCCAGGCCGCGGCCTTCACTGCCGGGTCGGGCGCGGCGCTCTCGGCGCGCAGCCGCGCGCGCACCCCGCGGTCAGAGGGGTCACGCTCAGTCTCGGCCGTCACGCGTTCAGCGGCACCGGCAACCCCGTAGGCAACGTGCCTGGCGGCGATGTTCCAGCGCATGTCCTGGTCGACCGTGAAACCGGGCACGGACTCCAGTCCATCCGCCAGGCGGCCGATGAGCTCCAGGTCCGCAGCCACCGAGGCTGTCGCTATCAGCGCCCTCGCCCAGATGATCTGCAGGTCGTTCGAAGTCGCCCCCTTGAGCGCGGCCCACGCCGCCTCCGCGAACGCATGCGCCTCGCGGTCGCGCCACTCCTCGGGCACGTACCGGCCGATGGCCGCGATGGCGTTGTTCGTCACTGCCTCGACCAGCTCGGGCATCGCCTCCCCGACGACCCTGGACCGGACGAGGGCGAGATACTCGGTCGACTTCAGTTGCTGGTCGCGAACCATGTTCCACAGCGACGCCCACAGCTGCAGGCGGAGGAGCGTGTCGTCGATCCGGTCGAGGTGCTCGCGGACGAACGCCAGCGAGCGCTCGTCAAGCGCCACCTTCGCGTATCCGTGGTCGTTGTAGTTCGGGAAGACGAGCGACGGTGCGGGCAGTCCTCGCGCTTCCGGGATATCCGTCTCGGCTTCACGGATGGTGGCAGGGAGCACGGTCACCTCCAGCTTTCCACCCTCGTCACGCACGAGACCCACATCGAGCCGGTGAGGCCGCAGCGTCGGGTAGTCCGTCGGTGCCGTTTGCGTCAGCACGAGGCTCGTGACGCGGTCGCCGTCGGCCTCCCACCGCGTCCCGATGGTGTTGAGCGAGGCTGTCTCGAGCCAGAGCCGCGCCCAGTCCTTCAGGTCCACGCCACTTCCCTTTTCGAGCGACTCCAGGAATTGCGCCAGTGTGGCGTTGCCGTAGGCATGCGTGCGGAAGTAGTGCCGCATCCCCTCGCGAAAGCCAGCCGGGCCGATGGCGGCCACGAGTTGCTTGAGCACGCTCGCGCCTTTGCCATAGGTAATGCCGTCGAAGTTCAGGAACGTCTGGTCGGTGTCTTCCACCTGCCCCGCGATCGGGTGCGTCGTCACGAGCTGGTCCTGGCGGTACGCCCAGTTCTTGATGGATGCCGCGAAGTCTTGCCAGCCCGTGCTGAACCGCGTCGCTTTCTCCAGGCAGAGGTACGACATGTACGTCGCGAAGCTCTCGTTCAGCCACAGGTCGTTCCACCAGCGCATCGTCACCAGGTCGCCAAACCACATGTGCGCCATCTCGTGGAGCAGCGTCTCCGCCCGCCCGCGCCGCTGGTTATCGGTCGGCGGGTCGCGGAAGATCATGTACTCGTTGTGGGTGACAAGGCCCACGTTTTCCATCGCGCCCGCGTTGAACTCCGGCACGAACACCTGGTCGTACTTGCCAAACGGGTAGGGGAAATCGAAAAAGTCCGAGAAGAACGTCAGCCCCTGCTTCGTAAGCTCGAATAGCTCGCCGGCGTCCATGTGCTTCGCGAGCGACTTCCGGCAGAAGAGCCCGATCTCGGTATCCCCGTGGCTGTCGCGGGCCTCGTGGTAGGGCCCGACCACCAGCGCGAACAGGTACGTGCTGAACGGTTTGGTCTGCTCGAACTCCCACCGCTTGCGGCCATCGCCCTCGGTCACCGAAGCCGCCCGGATGTTGTGGAGCACCACCCACTCGGCCGGCGCGGTCACCGTGAGCGCGTACGTGCCCTTGATGTCGGGCTGGTCGAACTGCGGGAAGAGGCGATGGCTGTCGTAGGGCTCGAAGTTCGAGTAGAGGTACTCCTCGCCGTCCTCCGGGTCCTTGAACTGGTGGAAGCCATCGCCCTCGTGGTCGTACCCGTTCTCGTAGACGACGCGCACCGTGTTCGAAGCGGCGAGGGCCTCGCCCGGCAGCCACAGCCGGAACCCGTTCCAGCGCGGCTCGACCGGTTTCCCGTTAACCTCCAGCGACTCGATGATCTTCCCCCGGAAATCGAGGAAGAGGTCGCCGGACCCGGACGCATCGAAGCGCAGGCTGGCGACGCCGCGGTACGTCTCCGCGCCCCGCGTGAGTTGGAGGTCAAGAGTGTAGTCGCAGTGACGGACGCGGGCGGCGCGGGCCTCGGCGTCGGCCTGGGTCAGGTTGTCGCGCACATCAGTGCTGGCTGTGGTCATGGGGCGCTCCGTTCGAATCCGCGCGCAAGGGCGCGGGTGGTCGCACGGTAGGGTAGGGGATCGCCGCCTGAGGCGCTTCAGCCAGCCAGGACGCGAGCGTGAGCTATCTCACGTTCGCGGAGCGACCGGACGGCGTCCGCCGCATCCGTGACCACGGCCACGGTCTCGCCCAACAGCGTCACAAACTCAACCTCGAACCCCTCGCCGCCCCTGTGGACCATGACGACCGTGCCCGTATCTCCTGCCTCGAGGCCATGCTCGGGTAGCGGCCGCGTCAAAGCCACGATGTCCATCTCTCGAATCATGGGTGCCCTCCGAGCGGGTAGACGTGAACGCGTTGCTGCAGTGGAATTCGTGCCCCACACACTTTCGGGAGCATGCTCCGAAGGGTAGCGGTCAACCTCAACGGCCTATGGGGCGTCCCGGATCCATTCACCGAGGTCTACGACCAGGGGCTCGCCGTCGGACTCATCGATGAGCAGCCGATCCCCCAGTGGTTTGGAAGGGACGATCTCATGAGCGCCGGCGCAATCGCCGGCATTCTCGCTGCGCGTGGTCACCAACACACGCACCTCCCGTTCGGTCTCCTCAACCCGGCTGCGCAGGTCGGCGAGGCAGGAGACTACGAGGATGATTCTCGTTCCACCCGGCGATCGCCACGCCGCCTTCACGTCGGCTTCCCGCCATGACGAGCAGCCCGTGAGCACGAGGCTCAACACAATCAATACCGCCGCGGCCAGGAACGTCTTCACGAGTCGCTGCGACGGTCGCCGATGAGGATGCGTCGGACTACTCCGCGCCAGGCTGGACATGAATGCCCCCTTTGCCCGTGGAATCCCCGCTGCTGTGGCGGCTGGCAATACGTTCGGGGCCAGGCCGGGGGTCGCACCGCAGGGTAGGGGATCACCGCGTGAGGCACTCGGGAGGTTACTCCCTCTGGTCGCGCAGTTGGAGCGCTGGCGCGAAGTAATACAAAAGCGCACTTCCAACAGCCCCAATGACGGCGAAAGCGGTCGCGATGAGCCCGATTTGTGACCAAGGCATGGGGGCACCGTCGCGGCTGACGATGAACCAGCAGGCGGGCAGGCCGATGGCGAGGCCCAAGCCGGCGTGTACCGCGAAAGGCAAGGCGAAGAGGGAAACCTGCAGCCGCTGGAGTTGCCGGCGACGAATGCCCATGATGATCAGAGGCCGCAGGTAGTGCCGCCATTCCATCACGCCGTTCACCGCCAGGAGCACGGTGCCGAGAACCAGGGCCGAAGCGCCGGCGCGGATCCCGAGAGTGAGCCAGCGCACCAGCGGCGAGGCTCTCAACCCGAATCCTGCCGGGTTTTGGACTGTGGGTGCGGGGAGGTTGGTCATCGCAGCCGTTCGGCTGCGCTGCTGGAGTGAGTCTTGGGACTCGCCGGAGATGACCAATGCCCCACCTGGCTGCGCGGCGCCTTCCCCACCAAGCCGGATTGGTACCTGCGGCGGCACGATTTCCGGTAACAATGCGCGTGCGACCGGGGAGAGCTCGAACGGGTCCGCTACGTTACAGGGCAGTTGGCGGATCACCCGCGCGAGGGCAGGGCAGGAACCGTAGATGGTGACGTCGCCCTGCTGAGACCTCGCGAGGCCAACGACTACGGTGTCGGGACCGAGCGCGTTTCGCAGCCGCTCTATGTCGCCGGGCGCTGGGTTGAGCCATCCAATTGTGGCGTAGGAAGTAGCGTCCGGGTTGCTTCGTGGCGGGTCTCCCCAGTTCACTATGCGGATGTATCCCGTCGTCCCGATGAGGAGGACCGCCAGCGCCGTTACCCCAAGAAATGGGCGCCCGCTACCGAAGGGATCCCACTCCATCCGCCGGCCCGCAATGAGCAGTGCCGGGGCTGAGGCGGCCCGCAACAGCCTGCCGAAGGCGCGGACCGCGTGCGGGACGGCGCTGACGGCTGCGGGCGGGATCAAGATGAGCCCGGACATGACGGCGACTGCTCCCCGGTAGCCGCCAAGCCGTGCCCCGAGTACCAGCAGAAGCCACGGCAAGGTGAGCAGCGCCAGGCGGAGGCGCGAGACAACCATTGGCCGCAGCCCCGGTCTGGCCTGCGAAGAACGCCGGAACGGGGCCAGTACGCCCTCGGCCGCGGCAAGCAGGACGGCCACCAGCGTGAAGCCGCCCGTGGCGACGAGGCATGCCCAGATCGACGGCTGTAGATCGCCGCGCAGGACCGGTCGCCCGAGGAAGGGAATCGCCTCCAGCTGCCCTGACACCGCATACCACGCGGCGCCCATGATGACGGCCGAAGGCACGGCCAGAATCAAGACCTCGAAGACGCTAACTGCGGCCAGCATCGAGGCCGGGCCGCCAAGCCACTGCAGAACCTGAAAGCGGTGCTGGCGCGCACTGGATAGCGCGGCAAGACCGCAGGCCAGCAGCACCATGCCCGGCACCACCGCAAGGGCCAGGAGTCCGAGCGCCACCGCAGTGCCGTTCGGTGGGTCCTGCTGGCTTAAGGGAGGTCCACGCCGTTCCGCGGGACCCTGGCCGAAGGCTGCCACCCGGATGATGAACGGGGACTCACCGAGAGATCGTCCTTCCACGGGGCGGTAGTAGGCGATGAGTTCGTCCGGGTTCTGCAGACCCTCGTTGCCGACAACGATGCGGTCCGGGTACCTGGCGGCGAGATCAAGATGCTTCCGGGTGAGTTCGTCGAGCCGCGGGGAGACGGCAGCCTCCCCCGGTTCGAGCATCCGTGGAAGGCCCGGTGGAAGCACTGGCGCGACGCCGGTCACCGGCTCGATCCAGAAAACCGGGAACTGGTCACCATCCCAATCGTCGTCGCGTTCGACCACCAGGAGCCTGGTTGGCTCATCGGGGCTGGCCAGGATTGGCCATCGGTCATCCACCCGTGCTTGCTCCCGTTCGAGCAAGAGATAGACGCTCAGCGACCCAAGCGCCAGGAGCATGGCATAGGCGCACGCCAGGAGGATTGCGACCGAGCGCCAGCTATTCTCCAACCGGCGCCGCGTGACCAGGTGGAGCGCGACGCCGAAGGCGATCGTAACCGTCATGCGGGGACCAGCGCCGCCGATTCCTCAAGTCGCCCTGCGCGGAGCCGGAAGATCGTATCCGCAAACCGGGCAACCGCGGGGTTGTGCGTGGCCATGATGACCACGGCGCCGAGTTCATGCGCCTGGGCGGTAATCAGCCTGGCGACCGACTCGACATTCTCCTCGTCAAGCGCGCCGGTTGGTTCATCCGCAAGGAGGATCTGCGGGCGGGCAACGATGGCCCGTGCGATGGCCGCACGCTGGATCTCGCCGCCCGAAATCTCGCCCGGGTGTCGTCGGTCGAGGGAATCGATGCCAACGGCGTGGAGAGCGGTGAGGGCGCCATCGCCCGATGCGCGAGCGGGCGTGCCCAGCATGCGCAACGGGAGCGCGACGTTCTCGCCGACGGTAAGCTCGGGAAGCAGTTCCCCAAACTGGAAGACGATGCCGACGTGTTCGAGCCGGAACCGGGCGCGCCCAGACGCGCTCATCGACGAGATGTTGGTGCCGTCAACATGAATAGTGCCGAAATCGGGCTGGATTATGCCGGCGATGCAGTGGAGGAGCGATGTCTTGCCGCTCCCGGATGGACCCATGATCGCCGTTGCCGTTCCTTCTTTCAATCGCAGATCTACCCCATCGAGCACGGCGCGGCCGCCGTATCTCAGAACGACATCATCCAGGTGCAGCATCCGTGCCTCCGTCTGCCTTTTGCAGCGCGAGGTGTCAGTGTCCCTCGCGCTGCAATCGAGGTTAGCCGTCCGTCACCACGAAGGATATACTGTCGCCCCGCACGGATCTGGCTGCCAGGCTTGATCCTCGCAGGTCTGGTGGCTGTAGATGTAGGTCGCGTAGGATCCGCCGTACCCACAGCCGGACTGTGATCCGTTGGGATCCTCGAGCCGGTGTTGGTCTCCGCTCCCGACGAGTTTGTACTTGGCGTACGCCCCGTTGCCGTCGCTCTCCATGTCGCAGTTGGCGAGCCAGCCGTTCCCATAGGAGCCGAAGTCGTAGGAGTAGTCGCTGCCCTCATAGCTGTAGAGGGCGGATGCCACGCCCGGAAGGGCGGCAGCGACGAGGGCGATGGTCAGCGCGAAACCGGGGAAGCGCCGCGTTCTCATGTTTGAACTCCAGTCTGTCAGGTTGGTCAGCCAGGCGCCCGGCTGGCGCCATTGTGCTGCGAACATGCCAAGCGCCACTACGAAGCTTCGCCCGCAAATCGGCTGTCATTTCTGAGCAGCGAGAACGACGGCGCGGTGCAACATCGGGCGTGCAGCGCCACCCACAGACCGGCCAATACGTCGTCGTGCCGGGGGAGCCCAAGGGGCACAAGGACGAAGTCCTTCACCTCATCCCAGCGGCGCTTCGTCTGCGATTCCGAATAGGACGACACTGCGGCCGCGCCCTTCGTGGTCCCCGCATGCACCCGGGCCGCAATGACCAGGTGGTGCTCGGTACGCAGCCCCTTCACGCAGAACCTCTGAAGCTCCCCTGCGACACACGGAGCCTTCGCGGCAAACGTCCCGTTGACATCTGCGTCCCACGTTCGCTACCCCGAGTTCGTGAAGCGCGGTACAATCCCGCCCGACCCCACCAGCAGGTAGTGCCGGCCATCATGTCCAACATCCCCGCGGTCAACGCGCTAATCACCGCTATCAACTTCGACCGGTTCGCCGAAATCGAGGCACGTCACGCCCCGGACGCCGTCTTCCACTCGTTCCGCGGCCCCACGTTGCGGAGTAGCGTTGCGATCGCCGACTGGCACAAGGAATTCCTGCGCGACTACGCGGACTGCAACTACGTCGAGCTGGAGTACATCGAGCAGGACAATGCGGTCGCGGTCCGGGCCACCATCGAGGCCAAGGGCTACGACTGGCGGCCGTTCACCCAGCGCGTCGTCGAGATCTTCGAGTTCAACGATGCCGGCGAAATCGTGGCCCGGCGCCTGTACGGCATGCTCCGCGACATCGAACTCGATAAGGCCGCCACGGCGTCCATGGCAGACGCCC
>CAZDOK010000005.1:90193-263626 GCA_964507025.1 uncultured Anaerolineaceae bacterium | reverse complement strand
GGCTGGTACCACATGGCCGTCGCGCTCGACTTCGAACGCAGCGGCATCCAGGCCTACGCGGGCGGCCGGCGTACGGTCGAACGGCTGGTTTCGCTCGCGAAGTCGCACCCGGAGCTCGCGGAGCGCCGCCCCTCGGTGCGCTACGAACTGGCCGACCGCTCGGTCGAAGTGAACGTCGGCACGTTCCTCGCCTACCGGGTGGCCACCATGCAGGCGCGGGGCATGGTGCCGAACCACGAAGCGAGCGCCTCGAAGCTGTTCGGCAGCGAAATGGGACAGCGCATCGCCACCACCGGCATGCACCTGCTTGGCACCCACGGCCAGCTCCGCGATGGCACGAAGCACCAGGTTATCGACCAGGCGACCAGCTATCTGTCGTCGGTCAGCGCGACCGTCGCCGCGGGCACGAGTGAAATCCAGCGCGGCATCATCGCCACGCGCGGTCTCGGCCTCCCGCGGGGTTAACCCCGGCTACCCGGCGGGCGTGACGTTCCGGCGGCTGCGGAGGAACACCGCGGCCGCCGCCAGGAGCGCCAGCACCCCCGCGCCGGCCCCGGCCGCCCACGGCCACCAGTTCGTGCCATCGCCACCGTCCACGCCGAAGAGCGCTTCTACCTGGCGCGTCTCGTCGCGGCCGGGCGCCTGCCACGCCCCATCGGCGGAGATGGTGACGGTGATGGTGGCGGTCCCTTCCGCCCCCGCACCGTCCCGTGCGCGCAGCGTGATGCGATGCTCGCCCACGCTGAGCGTCCGCGTCGCCACCTCGCTTCCGGTGCCGAGCTTCCCATCGCGGTCCGATTCCCACGTCAGGCCGCGCTCGTCGAGCCCCAGCTCCTCCATGTCGAAGGCGCTGCCCGAAAGGAGGACCGTGGTGCCCGCGCGGTAGGTGCCCCCGTCGGCCGGCGAAAGGATCGAGGGGAAGGGCGCCAGGTTCGGCACCTTCAGCTGCTCCGAAACGTCCTCGGCCGTATGGAAACCGTCGCTCGCGACCACCTTGATGCGCCCGCGGCTGCTCCCCGAAAGTGGCCCGAGCTCGGGCAGCGTCAGCTTGCCCTGGGGCACGCCCGAGACCACCGGCCGCCAGTTCGCGCCGTCGTCGGCGCTGTAGAGGATGGTGAAGGTGAGGTCGTCGCCGTCGGGGTCGCTTGCCTCCCATTCGATGGTGACCGGCGCCGCCACCGAGCCGCCGTTGGGCGACACCAGCCGGACCTCGGGAGGCGACGCGCTGGCGGCGCGGCTCGCGACGGTGTTGCCGGCCGCGCGCAGCTCGACTCGCGCCAGGCCCTCCGGCAACGGGAACCACTCACCGAACCACTGTTCGGGCTCGCTCGCGCCGTCGTCGTCCTCGTGGGGCAGGGGGTCGATGTTCGCGACAGGGTGGCGCGCGAGGACGCCGCCAGCGGCATCGAGGAAGACGAGCTCGACGCCGGTGCTCCCGGACGCCATCTCTGCCAGCCGCTGCTTCGATTCGGCTGCCGGGCCGGCTGGAGCCGAATCGCTGGGCAG
Source organism: uncultured Anaerolineaceae bacterium (assembly GCA_964507025.1). Lineage (GTDB taxonomy): Bacteria > Chloroflexota > Dehalococcoidia > Tepidiformales > Tepidiformaceae > Amarobacter. The sequence continues at coordinate 262,120 of CAZDOK010000005.1, read as the reverse complement.
CACGTTCAGGAGTTCGCCCTTACCCGTTGCCGTGTTGGCCCAGCCGCTGATGAGCACGAGCGGCTCGGGAGCCTGACCGTAAAGCGGTGCCCGGGCGGCCTTCGGGGCCGTGTCGAGGTGCGTGTGCGAATGCCCATCGGCCGGCGATAGCGCCACGTAATTCGTCTGCCCCGCCCAGCGCGCCACCATCGAGGGGTCGCAGGTGATGCCGAGGCCCACGAGGAGCCGGCAGTAGCTGTAGGGGTCGGTCCACTTCGGTTTCTGGTACCCCATGAACGGGAAGCCGCGGTTCGGCTGCGCTTCGGCCGGGTCGTTGCTGATGACCGTTGGCCCCGAAAGCAGGCTCGGCCAGAGCGACCAGTACACGTCGAACCCGTAAAAGCCCTCCGGGTCGACCGCGGCGATACTGCAGTCCGGCGCGGGGTAGGGGTAGTTCGGGTCGAGGCCGCCACCGCTCTCTTCGTTGCCCTTGCAATTCACGTGGTCCGAGCCGGGCATGATCACGTGTCCAAGTTCGTGGACGATCGTTGTGCCGTAGCGGAGGTGCCACGGCGAAGCGGCCTCGGAGCTGTAGCCGAACTTCCCGGACGACACGCCGTTCGTCGCAAGGCCGGTCCAGCTGCCGGTGTCCATCGTGTCCTTCACCATCCCGTACCAGAACCAGTCGGCCCACGGCGCTGCCGAAAGGTCGCGGTAGAGGTCGACCACAGCGTTCGCCTGGGGCCATTCGCCGAACTTGGCATCGTCCGTCGGCCGGAAGTCCCACTCGTCGCCCGAGGCGTGATTCGACGGGAACACGGGGCCGGTGAACTCGGTCTCGATCGTCTCTCCGAACAGTTCGAGCACCATCGGGAACGTGAGGCTCGGGTCGTACCACAGCGCGGAGATGGGGAAGTAGCGGAACAGGTCGTACATGACGAAGTGGACGAGCGCCGGGTCGTCATCGAACGTGAAGGTGGTCTCCGGCTTGTCGCCGTCGTAGTCCTCGTGGACGTGCTCCGGCACCAGCCGCACGTAAAGCGGGTCGACCTTCTCGAACGTCACGGTGACTTCGACGTAGTTGTTGTCGCTGTCCGGTTCGAACTGCATCGTCTGCGGGATCGACTGGTAGACCGCGGCGCGGAGCTTCACCGTGCCCGAACGCCAGCTCTGGGGAAGGTAGAAGCAGAGGCTGTCGTCGATGTTGACGCGGTCGCCGCCGTCGGGCTGCACCTGGACGGGGTCGTTCTCCGCGTAGACGACGCCAAGGAAGGTGTTCCCGCGCCACGCTCCGATGGCCCCGCGCACGTTGTTGAGCGGCAGAGCCGCCCCCGGTGCGTCGGCATAGACCCGGACGGCGGTCCAGCGCTTTTCCACCAGGGGGATGCGGTTCTCCAGGTCCTGGATTCCCTGGGTGACCTCGATAGCGGTCGCGCGCAGGTCGATCTTCGTCGGGTTTGTCTGGAGCGAACCCTGGGTTGGCGTGCTCGTTGGCCCGGTGATGCCCGAGATCGGTGTCGGCGTGGGCGTCGGCACGGCGAATCCACCCGTCGTGGGCTGGCTCGTCGCGATGCCGGGGACCTTCGTGGGGGTGGGGGTGACGAACTGGGCGCTCGCCGGCGTAGGTGTTGGCGTCGGCGTGATGACCTGGGCGCTTGCCGGGGTTGGTGTCGGCGTGCGGGTTGGTATCGGGGTGGGGGTTGCGGTCGGGGTACTGGTAGGCGTGCGCGTGGGCGTGTACGTCGCGGTTGGCCGCGGCGTGTTCGTGGGCGTGCGGGTCGGCGTGCGGGTGGGGGTGGCGGTCACGCGAGGAGTCGGCGTGCGGGTGGGCGTGTTGGTGATGCGCGGTGTCGGCGTCTTGGTCGGCGGCAGCTGGATCGAGCCGGGCGTGTTGGTGGGGTTCGGGGCAATCTGGGCGGCAGCGTCACGCGAACCGCCCGTACCGACGGCAAGCATCGTGATGAGCGTGCCGGCAAGCGCTGCCGCCAGGATGACACGGGGCACTGTGTCTCCCTCGGGACCGATTCACGCGACACACGGGCCCCGCACGTCCCGCGAGACACACTACCAGCCCCTGTCAACCCTGGCCGTGGTCCGTGGTGTGCCCCCGGTCCAGCCAGTTCGCTCCTCAGCCACCCGCCCCTGTACGCTACTGGCCATGAACGAGACCCTTCGCGCCCGCACCCGTGTTGTTGTCACCGGCCTTGGAGCGATTACGCCGGCCGGGCATTCGGTCGCTGAATTCTGGGACAACCTGGTGAACGGCCGCTCGGGCATCCAATTGATGGCCGGCGCCAACCCGGAGGGTTTCCCCTGCAAGGTCGCTGGCGAGGTGCGCGACTGGGATCCCACGAAGTTCATCGAGCGCAAAGCCTCGCGGCGCATGGCGCGCTTCTCGCAGTTCATGGTGGCCGCGGCGGGCCAGGCCTTCGAAGACGCCGCGCTCGACCTCGATGCCGAAGACCGCGACCGGGTGGGCGTCCTCATCGGCAACGGTGGCGGTGGCTACCCGGATATCCAGGATGCCGCGCAGACCCTCTTCGAACGCGGCGGCATGAAGATCGACCCGCTCTACCTGGCGCGCAGCCTCGGCAACATGGCGGGCGCGCAGGTCGCGCTGCAGTACAACCTGCGGGGCTACAACGGCACGATCGTGACGGCCTGCGCTGCCGGCACGCAGGCGATCGGCGAAGCGTCGATGCTCATCCGCGCCGGCCGCGCCGATATCGTACTCACCGGGGGTTGCGAAGCCGGAATCTGCGAGCTCGGCCTCGCCGCGTTCTCCGTGATGCGCGCGCTCACCAGCCTGAACGACGCCCCGGCGACCGCGAGCCGGCCGTTCGATGCGACCCGCGACGGGTTCGTCCCGTGCGAGGGGGCCGGCGCGCTGGTGCTCGAAAGCGAAGCCCACGCGCTCGCTCGGGGCGCCCGCATCTACGCCGAGGTGGCCGGCTTCGGCTGCACGAACGACGCCTACCACGTCGCCGCCCCGCCCGACGATGGCGAAGGGGCCGGCCGGGCGATGGCGGGGGCGCTGCGCGATGCCGGGATGGCCCCCGAGCTGGTTGACTACGTGAACGCGCACGCCACCAGCACGCCGCTCGGCGACACCGCCGAGACGAATGCCATCAAGAAGGTGCTTGGGGACCACGCCTACCGCGTGGCGGTCAGCGCCACGAAGTCGCTCATCGGCCACGGCCTCGGCGCCAGCGGCGGCATGGAGACGGTGGCCACGGTGAAGACTATCGAGACGGGGACCATCCACCCGACCATCAATCTCCACACGCCCGACCCGACGTGCGACCTCGACTACGTTCCGAACGTGGCGCGCCAGGCCGAGGTTCGCGTGGCGCTGAAGAACAGCTTCGGGTTCGGCGGCCAGAACAGCTGCCTGGTGCTCACGAAGTACGAGAAATAGGGCCGGCGCACACACAGGCGCCGGTCCGGTGACCGCCTGCCGCTGGAACCGCTACAGGTTCGGCAGAGCGCCCATGCCGCCGCCATCGACCTCGATGGTTTGCCCGGTCAGGTAGAACGCCTGCTCGCTCACCAGGTAGCGCACCACGTTGGCGACGTCCTCGGGCTGGGCGACCCGCCCGAAGGGCGAGCGCTTGTCGATATCGCGCATGCTCTGGACGCCCTGGGTGGCGCGCGCCAGCCGCGACCCCATCTCGGTTTCTGTCAGACCGGGGCGTACCACGTTCACGCGGACGTTGTAGCGCCGTTCCTCCTTGAAGAGCGTCATCGCGAGGGCTTCCATGGCCGCCTTGCCCATGTTGTACGGGGCGCCGTTCGGTCCCAGGCCGCGCGCGGCCACGCTGGAGATCATGATGATGTCGCCCCGCGGGCGGGTCCGCATGCTCGGGAGCACCAGCTTCGAGAGGTAGTGCGGGCCGAAGGCGTGTGTCCGGACGACGCGTTCCATCTCGGCCGGGTCGGTGTCGGCGACGCCCTGTCCCCGGCTGGCGATGCCGGCATTGTTGATGAGGATGTCGATGTGACCCAGGTCCTCAAGGATCTGCGCGACCATGGCCTGGTCCTGGTCCCAGTCGTCGACCGAGGCGGCATACATCTTCGCCTTGCCGCCCGCTTTCACAATGTCCGCGACGGTTTCCTTCGCCGCGTCTTCATCACGCCGGTAATTCACGGCGATGGTTGCGCCATCCTCGGCCAGTGCCAGCGAAATCGCCCGGCCGATGCCGCGACCGCCTCCAGTAACCAGGGCTACGCGCCCGGCAAGTGACATTTCCACACCCCACGGGAGAAGTAGGCCGATTCTACGCGACGGCTACCGCTGGCACCCCGCGGCCGCCGTTTCGTAAGCTCAGGGCATGGTGACCATCCCCCAGGAGATCCTTGGTACCTTCCACGAAGTGGGCCGCGACCTCTACATGCTTGGCATGGTGAGCAGCCACGGCGGCAACCTGAGCGTCCGCAGCGGCAACGGCATGTGGATCACCGGCACGGGCACCATGCTTGGGCGGCTGCGCGAGCGCCACATCGCCTTCGTCCACCCCGACGGCACGCACGAAGGCCCGCCTCCGTCGAGCGACAGCCTGCTTCACTCCACCGTCTATGCCCTCACCGGGGCCGGCGCGGTGGTCCACGCCCACCCCCATCACGGCATCGCGCTCAGCTTCGATCCCGGCCCCTTCGTCCCGCTCGACTTCGAGGGGCAGCTCCACCTGAAGGAGGTGCCCGTTATTGAGCAGGGGGCGGTCCAGGTCGAGCAGATTGCGGCGGCGCTGCAGAAGAGCGTGGTGGTGTTGTTGCGCGGCCACGGGGCCTATGCGCGCGGCGCCACGCTTTGGGAAGCGCTCCACTGGATCACGGCGCTCGAAGAGAGCGCCCACATTGCGCTGCTCCGCCACTGAAGCCTGTTCGACCCTACTGCCATCGTTCGTGCGAATGTGGTCTACTACGGCCCTATCCCAGCCAGGAGATCGTGCCCCAATGGTCATGGCGGAAGAGAAGGTCATCAGTCCGTTCCTCGAAGGGAACTTCGCCCCCGTCCGCGAGGAAGTCGAGGCCGAAGATCTGAGGGTCATCGGCGAAATTCCCGCCGGGCTCGACGGCATGTTCGTCCGCACCGGCCCCAATCCCCAGTTCGACGTCATCAAGGGCTATCACTGGTTCGGTGGCGACGGCATGCTCCACGGCGTCCGCATCAAGGATGGCAAGGTCAGCTACCGCAACCGGTACGTCCAGACCGAGGCGTACCGGCGCGAGAAGGACGCCGGCAAGGCGCTCTGGGGCAGTGGCCTCGGCGCGCCCGAGTTCGATAACCCGAACGGGCCAGGCCGGGGCAATACCGGCAACACCGCTCTCGTCTGGCACGATGGGCGGCTGATGACCCTCTGGGAGGCGGGCGACCCCCACTGGATCCAGCTCCCCGGGCTCGAGACGCGAGGGACGTACGACTACAGCGGAAAGCTCCTGCACGCGTTCACTGCCCACCCCAAGGTGGATGAGCGCACCGGCGAGATGCTCTTCTTCGGCTACAACATGATGGGCTTCGACCTGGCGAAGGGCGGCGCCCAGGTGCCTTACCTGCAGTACTCCGTGGTCTCGCCCGAGGGCGAGATCGTGCTCACGACGCCGATCGACCTGCCTCGCGGCGTGATGATGCACGACTTCGCCGTCACCGAGCGCTATTCCATCTTCATGGACCTGCCGCTCGTCTTCGACATGCAACGCGCCATGCAGGGCGAAAGCCCGCTCTGTTTCAACCGCGACCTGCCGGCCCGGTTCGGTCTCCTGCCGCGCCATGGCCAGGGCAGCGAGATCCGCTGGTTCGAGGCGCCTTCGTGCTACGTGTTCCACACGCTCAACGCTTTCGAACACGGCGACGAAGTCGTGCTCGATGCCTGCCGGATGACCCACGTCGACCTCGGCTCACTCGACTCGACGGTCGCGCCGACGCCCGAGGACCGCAGACTCATTCGCGACGACGCCCAGCAGGCGCTCCACCGCTGGCGTTTCAACCTGAAGACCGGCGCCATGAGCGAGGAAGCGCTTGACGACCAGACCAGTGACTTCCCCCGCGTGAACGACAGCCTCGTCGGCTACGCGGCGCGCTACGGGTACACCGCCCGCTTCGGCGGGAGCGCGGGCATGCCCGAGGCCGACGCCATCATCAAGTACGACCTGCACACCGGGCGCAACGTGGTGCATTACCACGGCAGGAACCGCTTCGGAGGCGAAGGTGTGTTCGTGCCCGACCCCGCTGGTTCGGCCGAGGATGACGGCTGGGTGGTGACCTACGTCTACGATGGCAATACCGGCGCCAGCGAGTTCGTGGTCATCGACGCCCGCGCCATGGAGTCGGCGCCGGTCGCGCGGGTCCCGCTGCCACAGCGCGTGCCCTATGGATTCCACGGCGCGTGGATCAGCGGCGAGCGGATCGAACGCCAGCAGCGAGGCTGAGCGAACTCCGGCCCGGGCAAAGAAAGAAGCGCGGAGGCCATTCGGTCTCCGCGCTTTGGGATTCGGACCTATGCGTGGGCTTAGACGCGCATCTTGCGCAGCCGCTCGATGCGCTCCTCGAGGGGCGGGTGCGTGCTGAACAGGTTGGCCATGCCGCCCCCGCCGCGGAACGGCTTGACGATGTACAGCGCCGAGACCGCTTCCTGCGCCGGCGTCTCCTGCATTGGGCGCGTCTGCACACCGCGCTGGAGCTTTTCGAGGGCGCTTGCCAGGGCTTCGGGGTCGCGGGTCACCTCCGCGCCGGTCTTGTCGGCGGCGTACTCGCGCTGGCGGCTGATGCCAAGCTGGAGCAGGGTAGCCGCGATCGGTGCGATGAGGATGACGATGAGGGTGACGAACGGGTTCTGGTCCCGGCCGCGGCCGCCCAGGAGGCTCGACCACATGAGCACCTGGGCGATCATCGAGATCGCGCCGGCCACTGTCGCGACGATCGAGCTTGTGAGGATGTCGCGGTTCTTCACGTGCCCCATCTCGTGGCCGAGCACGCCGCGAAGTTCGCGGTCGGTCAGCAGCCGCTGGATGCCTGTGGTGACGGCGACCACGGCGTGCTGCGGGTTTCGCCCGGTGGCGAAGGCGTTGGGTGAGTCGTTCTCGATGATGTAGACGCGCGGCATGGGCATGCGCGAAAGCTCGGCCACCTCGCGGACCATGGCGAAGAGGTGCGGGTCGTCTCGCTCCTGGATCTCGCGGGCGCCCGCCATGCGCAGCGCGAATTTATCGCTGAACCAGTAGGCAGCGAAGTTCATGACCCCGGCGAAGACCAGGAAGATCGCGGCCCCGCCGGTGCCTCCGACAAGGCCCCCCACGGCCACGAGGAGGCCCGTGAGGGTCGCCAGCAGCACAGTGGTTTTGACAAAGTTCATGGTTCGAGAGCTGGATACCTCCTGCCTCCCAGTATACCCGATGGCGAAAGCCGGCAACCGGAAAGCGAACGTAATCCCGCCAGTTGGTCCGCCGCGGTCGCGTTCCGGTTAACTTCTCTTCACCTCCGTCCCAACCAATCGAAGCACTGGTGATCGAACTGCCCTGGTCCCCCGTACATCAAGCGAACCGGCACTCGCGCAGGTGTCGCCTGCGACGAGATTGCCCACTCACCGGAGGAACCTGTACGTGATCAACAAGCGGAAATTCTTGCTGCCCCTTTTCGCCGTGGTGGCTCTGACGTCACTCGTTGCCGTCGCTTGTGGCGACGATGATGACGAAGGAGTGGCCAACACTCCAACGGCGACCAGTGCCGCTACCGATGGCATGGCGCAGACCAAGGACATTGTCGACACTGCCGTCGGTGCCGGCACGTTCACCACGCTGGCGACGGCGCTCGAAGCCGCCGGCCTCGTCGAGACGCTGAAGGGCACTGGCCCGTTCACGGTGCTCGCACCGACTGATGCGGCATTCGCCGCGCTCCCGGCCGGGACCGTCGAGGGCCTGCTGGCAGACCCCGAGAAGCTGAAGGCCGTTCTCACCTACCACGTCATCGCGGGCGATGTCCCCTCAAGCGAAGTGGTGAAGCTCACCGAGGCCGAGACCGTGAACGGCCAGAAGGTCGCCATCAAGGTCGATGGCGGCAAGGTCATGATCAACGACGCGACCGTCACCACGGCCGACGTGAAGGCCAGCAACGGCGTCATCCACGTCATCGACAAGGTGCTCCTGCCGGAGTAGCCGACGCTCGCCCGCAACGGGCACTGACGAAAACGGCCCCGCCTGCACGGGGCCGTTTTCACGTTGGCCAGAACCTGCCTACCTGAGCGACCAGGTCGTGCCCTGGGGCCCGTCCTTGATCTCCACGCCAAGCGCGGTGAGCCCGTCGCGCACCTGGTCGGCGATGGCCCACTGCTTTGCCGCGCGGAGCTCGGCGCGGAGCTTGATGAGCAGGTCGATGAACGGTGCTGCCTCCTGCGCCTCACGGGCAGGCGACTGGAGCGTGAGCCCGAGCACGCCGCAGAGTTCGCGGAGCGTGCCCTGGGCGCTGGAGATGTCCTGTCCTCCCGAAGCCGCCCGGTTCAGCTCCCGGGAGAGGTCGAACAACGCCGCGAGTGCTCGCGGGGTGTTGAGGTCATCCTCCATCGCCTCGATGAACCGCTGGCGGAACGCTTCGCCGTCGAGCGCCGGACCCGGGCCGGTCCCTGTGACGAAGGCCGCGTTCCGGAGGCGTTCCGCCCCCGCCCTCGCTGCTTCGAGTGCCTCCTCGGTGTACGTCACCGGGCTGCGGTAGTGGCTCGTGATGACGAACAGGCGCAGCGCATCGGGCCCGTACTTGTCCAAAGCTTCCTTGATGGTTACCAGGTTGCCGATCGACTTCGACATCTTCTCGCTGCCGAGCTGGAGCAGCGCGTTGTGCATCCAGATGCGTGCGAACGGGGCCTTGCCGGTGTATGCCTCGGTCTGGGCAATCTCGTTCGAGTGGTGCGGGAAGATCAGGTCGGCGCCGCCCCCGTGGATGTCGATCTGGGCGCCGAGGTTCTCCAGGGCCATGGCCGAGCACTCGATGTGCCACCCCGGCCGGCCCGGCCCCCAGGGGCTGTCCCAGCTCGGCTCCCCGGGCTTCGCGCCCTTCCAGAGCGCGAAGTCGAGCGGGTCGTCTTTCAGCTCGGTCGGGTCGACGCGGGCGCCGCTCCGCAGGTCGTCGATGTCCCGCCGCGACAGCGCGCCATAGCGTCCGCCCCCGAATTCCCGTACCCGGTAATAGACATCGCCCCCCGAAGCGTAGGCGAAGCCCTTCGCGATGAGGCCCTCGATGAACCGGATGATCTGGGGGACGGTTTCCGTCACGCGCGGATAGACGTGTGCAGGCTGGACGTTCATCGTCTTCAGTTGCGCCAGGTAGTCGTTGATGTTCTGCTCGGCCAGTTCGCTCATGGGGACGCCCAGGCGCTGAGCGCGGTCGATCAGCTTGTCATCGATATCGGTGAAGTTCTGGACGTGCTTGACCGGGATGCCACGCCAGTCGAGGTAGCGCCGCAGCACGTCGAACACGATCGCGTGGAGCGCGTGGCCCACGTGCGATTCCGCATAGGGGGTCACTCCACAGACGTACATGCGCACCACGCCGTCGTCGGCGAGGGCGGGGAGGAGCTCTTGCCGGGTGTTCGTGAGGGTGTCGGTGAGTTGCATGGTTCGTCCTGTGGAGGAAGTAAGGCATCCATCTTAGACGGGGCGGCCGTTGGGTACCCGGCGCGCTCATCGGGGTGATTCCCTGTTTCTATCGGTGGATCGGCATCACAAATCGTTGGCAGTCGAACGATTGCCCTTAGCAATCGCAATGTGCGACCCTTACGGCCACTCTTTGGCGGGGTGACTGGCTTGCTTGCCGCCGGCCAACGGCCGGGCTTGCGCCCTGGCAGGCGAGCCCAAGTGCTTATGAGGAATACCTCACGCGAGGAGACCGCCGCGTGACGGCTCGACTCCTGAAGGGGTCAGTGCGCGCCACGAGCTGGCTTGCGGGCTGGGTGGACTATGGCGTCGCCATCGTCCTGGCCGCGGGCCGGCTGCTTCGCGTGCCTGTGCGCGCGGCCGAGCCGGAGTTCGAGCCCGCGTACCTCCGCCTTGCCGCCGACGGTTACGAAGGATCGGCCATCGCAGAGTACGGCCGGTCTGGCTGGAACCAGGCGGATCGCCCTTCCCAGCCGTGGTTCGTGCGCCCGGCGGAAGTGATCATGCTTTCGCTCTCGTTCTTCCTTGCGGCACACCTGGTCGCGGGTGGTACGGCCTCCGTCTCGGCGCCCCAGATCAGGTCGTGGTCCCTGGTGGTGGGCAATGCCGCGCCGAGCCAGGTCTCCACGGTGCTGGTCCCATCGGCCACCACCGCAACGCCGGCTGAGAGCGTGACGGTTACCGTGGAAGCCCTCGCGACAGCGGCCGCGGAGGCGCCGCGCGAGGAGGCTCCCAGCGCGCAGGTCGCTGAGCTGGAGCCTGAACCGGCCCCGGCCGCCGCTCCGGACCCCGGTCTCGGCGCCGCCGGTGTCCCCGCCGCCGAGCACGAAGCCCCCGCCCCGCCGCCCGCCGCCGCGGAGACCGCGCCAGTCGAACAACCCGCGCCCGCTCCGGCGGCAGCTGTCGCTCCCCCTCCGGCGGTGGCCGCGGGGGTGCTTTCGTACGATGAGATCGTGGCCGCTGCCGCTGCCGCCGGGTGGCCGTCCGATCGCGTCGACCAGGTTGCCCGCGTTGCCTGGTGCGAGAGCCGCTTCCGCTCGGATGCGGTCGGCTATGGCACCTACGGCCTCATGCAGCTCATTCCTTACTGGTTCGAAGCCACCGGGACCGAGTTCTCGCTCTGGTCCGACCCGGTGACGAACCTGCGCGTCGCGCTGTTCGCCTTTGCCTCTGATGTTGAGTACGGCAATTCCGCGTGGGGCCCCTGGTCGTGTAAACCGGACCAGATCACGCTCCCCTGACCTGCCTCAGGGCAGGGAACCGCAACGCCAGCGACGAGCACCTCGAACACCGGCAGAGCGTTCAGCCGGCCGCTTCCTCGTCGCCGGCCGGCCCGGCGCCCACGACAGCCTTGGTTCTTCGGGATCGGAGTGGGAGCACCACCATGAGGACGCCGGCGACAAACACCAGGGTGCCGATCACCATGAAGGCGATGCCGAATCCGCGCACATAGGGAAGCTTCACGGCGAGGTCCGCGCGCACGGCCACTCCTCCCGAGGCGTCGGCGTTCATGACCACGAAGGCGTGCTCGCCGCCTCGGACGCGCCAGTCGAGCTCCTGTTCCCCCGGCCCTGAGATGGAGGCCAGCCATGCCGACGAGCCGCCGGGAGCTCGCGCCGGTTGCGTGCCCGGCACGATGTTCTCGTCATACGAAAGCGGGTCGAACTCGATGCCCGTCATGCGGGCGTAGGTGCTTCCCAGCAGGAACGCGCCTACCACGTCCTCGCGCCCTACCCCGATGAACACCTCGCCGCCGTCCAGGCGCTCGGCCCGGATGCGGATGCGTACCTTGCCCTCGCGAAAGCCCGGGTCATCGCTACGCTCCTCGAGTTCGAGGGTTTGCGAGACGAGCGCATACGTCGCCGTCGAAAGCTCACCCGGTCCGCTGCTGATGTAGCCATCGGAATCGACCGCGCGATATGTGCCGAACCCGCTGACGGCGCAGCCGAATCCGAGCAGCATGGCAAGTGCGCCGAGGATGACGAGAAAGACCCGCACGCTCTACATACTGGGGTCCGCGGGCCAACCGCGCACTTCTTGCTCCCCGGTTCAGCCCCAGGGCCGGTAGCGCAGCAAGACTCCCACACCGCCGAGAGCATCGAGCCCCTCGTGCCCCGAAACGACATCAACCTCGGCCCCGGTCTGCACGGCCAGGCGGGTCAACTCGTTTCGGACCTCCGAAGGCTCGAACGAGCTCGCGATCACCAGCACGTCGCCGGCGCCAGCTTCCAGCGCGTGCCGGCTATCGGCGGTACCGGCGACTCCCAGGTCGTCGGAGAGCACCTCGCCGACGAGCAGGTCAGCAACCGCGGCGGAGTCCTGCGCCTCGCATTCGGCGAGCACGTCAGCCACCTCGACGGCAACATCATCCTTGCTCGCGCGAATGTGGATGCGGAGCGCATCGCCGGCCAGCCTGTCGAGCACGTCGCGGGGCAGGGCCGCCTGTAAGAGGGGGATGGCGACCTCGTCGCCGGCGAGCACGAGGCGCGTGGCGCGTTCGCGCTCCATGAGTTCCCGGATCTGCGTGGCCGCCTCTTTCGCGAAATCCTCGCGGTGCTTGTCGATGTGGCGCTGATAGCGTGCCTGGCTCCACCCGCCCGTGGCGCGCTTCTGGAAGTGGATGCTGTCCTCGTCGCGGCCGCCGGCCTCCTCCAGCCCGCCGAACTGCACCACGAACAGCCGCAGCGTGTTCGTATCCGCCACGGCGACGACCGCGGGCTCGAACTCGTCCACGAGCCGAGCGAGCTGGAAGAGCGCTGGCCGTTGCCCGTAGATCACCCGGTTGCTGAACTCCGTCCCGGAACGCACGACCTCGAACAACCCACCGGCCGAACAGGCGAAGATCGCCAGGCCAGCCGCGCCTGCGTTCCCGGCGACTGCGGCCTCGATCCGGGCACGGTCCGCCAGGAAGGATTCGAGCGCCGGCCCCCTCGGGAGCAGCGACTTCTCGATCTGGCGCATGCGGTCCTTCAGCACCACCTCGCCGGTGCGGAGCTCCGGCCGTTCTCCGGTGCCAGGCGCGGCAGGCCGCATGTCCAGGTACGCACTCACTACGCCAATACCCACCGGTGCCTGCCACCCGGCCAGCGTGCGCATCAGTTCTCGTGGTTCGGTGGTCATCGATACCTCCGCATTTCACTCTAGCGCCAGTCCGGACCCGTCCGTCCGATCTGTTAGACCACTGCAAGGCCGCCCTGTGGCTCGGATGCGAAGAAGTCACGAACGCGAGCAGGCCCCGGCGATGCGTCCGGGGCCTGTCTGCGTGGAGGGCGCCTCTGGTTGCCTAGCGGCGCGGTGCGAGAGCTGCTGCCGTTGTCACGGCCGCTGCCACGATGAAGGCGATGCCAAGCATGGTGCCGAGGCTTGCCTTGCCGCCTTCCGATAGGAGGGCGTTGCCCGTGCTCGGCGGGAGCGGTGTCACCTGCGGGCCCGGGGTCTTCTCGCCCTCGGTCTTCTCCTCGGGGTGCTGGGGCGCCGGGGTCTGGGGCACCGGCGTGGTCTCGGGCGTCGGCGTGGTCTCGGGGGTTGGCGTCGTTTCGGGTGTTGGGTCGCAGTCGACCTCGCACTGGGGCTCGCCGCCGCAATTCACGATGCACGGCGGTTCGCCGCAGAACACTTCGCACTCCGGGGTACCGCCGGGCGTCTCCATGTTGGAGAACGTGACGGTGCAGAGCGGCTGGTCGGGCAGGACGATATCGAGCACGTCGCGCACCAGGTTGTAGCCGGCAGCCGGGACTTCACCGACCGGCGGGGTGCCCTGGTGGCAGCCATCGCTCAGGTTGATGATGATCGACCACGCGTTCTGTCCGTAGTCGCCGTCGTCGAGCGGGTTGTCGTCGATCTCGACCTTCGGGTAGTCCGGCGCGTTGTTCCACGGCGCTGGCGGCTGCTGCTCGGCGATGAAGATGGGCTGGTTCAGGCTTTCGAGCGGCACCCACACGATGATGCAGTCCCAGGCGCCCTCGCCCGTGGTGATGCTGAACGGCGCGCCGTTTGCGCTGAACTCGAAGGCGACTGGCCCGTGGAGTACGCCATCCTGGTTGTCGACGAATCGCTTGCACACGCGGATGGGGTACTCTCCGCCCTCGGAGCTGTCGCCCGCGGCCTTGTTGAAGAAGTGGGCGACGCAGGGGCCTTCCATGCAGGAGTCATCGTTTTCGAAGAACGTGATCACGTCCTGCACCGGGTTCTGCCACTGGCCGTTGGTGAACAGCTGGACGGTCGGGTAGCCGGGCTCGCTCTGCCAGTTGGCGGGGAGGAGCTCCTGGACGCCGATCGTGGCCACGGCGGGAATTTCGTACAGTTCCGAGCACTTCGTCTCGCCCTCATCGAGCGTGATGCTCAGGTCGATGATGTAGTCGGCGTTGCCATACGGGAATTCGTCGACGTAGATGCTGAACTTGAACTCGACGTTGAACATGTCGATGGCGCCGGTGGTCTCCAGGGTCTTGCAGACCTTGAGCGACTCGTAGCCGCCTTCGACGGTGCTGTATTCGCGGTTGGTGAAGGTGAGCGTGCAGAACTGGTTGCACTCCGGGCCCACGGTCACCTCGGCGCTGTCGTCGTTGGTGTATTCCTGGCCGCCCTCGTACTGGTGCTTCGGGAAGTCCGGCGCGCTGTACCACCATGCCGGGAAGCCCTCGGTCACCGTGAGTTCCGTGCCCGGCGGCACGCCGAGCGTGTCGGTGCAGGCATAACCGCCTTCGTCGAGGGTGATGGAGGTGTTGAACACCTCGTCGATGGTCCCGTCGGTGGGAGCGTAGTCGGCCTCCACTTCGAAAGTGAATTCGACGCCGGTCTTGTCGGCCGGGCCGGTCGGCTCGTAGGACTTGCAGATGCGGAAGGGCAGCTGGAGCTCGGTCGGGATCTCCTGGCCCTCATCGCCACCGTCGTGCTTATTGATGAAACGAATGACGCACGGGTCCAGTTCGGAGCAGCTGTCGTCCTGCTCGAACGAGCGCGAGAGGCCGGCCGAAAGCGGCTGCCACTGGCCGTTCATGTAGAGGCTGATGAGCGGATAGCCGGCCTTCGAGGTGAAGGCCTGTGGCAGCGTCTCGCTGACAGTCACGTGGACGTTCGACGGCAGCTCCTGCGGCTTGGTGCAGAGCTCATCGCCTTCATCCACCGGGAAGGCGTAGTCCTTCGTGTACGGCGGCTGGCTGTCGTCCGGGTTGTCGTCGTGCTCCAGGGTGAGCGTGAATGTGCGCCCGAGGTCGTCGTCCGGGCCGTTCGAGGCGTAGTCCTTGCAGAGGATGATGGCCTGGAGCGGAAGGGCGACTGCGCGCGCGTCATCGCTCGGGCGGCCGGCGGCGCCGGCAATGATCGCTCCGAGGACCGCGAAGAACGCGGCGAGGGCGAGCAGTCCGCGCCGCCGGTGTGATTTGCCATGCATGGCGAGGGTCATGGGTAGTGGTCTCCTGTGGGGTGGGGCCCTGGCCCCGGTTCGGGAATCAGACCGGCGAGCGGCCGATCTCTTACACGCGCCCGCCTTGGCGGAGCGCCGGGCTCGTGCCGTCTGCATCGATCGTCGAGTCCAGGTGCCCATCGGCTCTTCCGCCGGATCACCCAGCCGCCCCTGGTATCTGTGAAGCGGGTCACGCAACCGGGTGGGGGTTATCCCCCATCCCACGCCTTCCCACTCCCGGGCCACGACCCCGCGGCATACTCGCTACCGCGTCCGCCACCGGTAGAACAGCCACGTCAGCGGGAACCACTCGCTCAGCCGGTGCGTCGCAATGCGGTCTGCGAAGGGGAAGTCATCCGGGGCGACCTGGATGCGCGCCAGCGGCGTCACTGGCTGTTTGCTCACCCACTCGGGCCAGCGCACCACGCCGGAGCCCGCCGGCGCGAACGGCTCCCGTGGCAGTACCAGCACCACTCCCGGGCCGAAGACGCCGGACTCATGCAGCCCGCGATCCATCGAGAACAGGTAGTACCGCCGCTCGCTCCCCGTCTTACCGACCACCATCGCGGCGTTGCGCAACGAGTAGGGCCCCGGGTGCTTCGACCGATCGAGCGTGGCGAAGAAGAGCGGCCAGATGCCATCGTCGGTGGCGAAGACGGCCGTCACGTGCTGGCCGTCGAAGAGCGTTTGTTGGGCTGGTTCGAGGCAGTCGACATCTGCCCTCGGTGTGCCGTGCAACAGCACCGGGTAGTTCCCGACGAGGTAGCGCATGAACTCGTGCCTGGGCCATGGGAGCTCCCATGGAACGGCCGCGCCGCTCGCGGCCAGCACTTCCGCCGCCTTCGCGTCGAATGCGGCCCGCTTCGCGGCCTCGAGGTCGAGCCGGGGCTCGCCCCGCAAGAGCGCGCCGAAGAGGAGTCGCGCCCCGAATGCCACCAGTGCCTCGCGCATCGTGGCGCGGACTATACCAGCGCCCCCCTGGTGCCCCGCACGGCCGCCCTGCCATGCCCTACACTCCGCGCAACCCGAACGTGAGGTGCCGCCGCATGTCGAGCCAGGCCGTTCCCGCCCATGCCGAGATCCCCCCGCCGCGCGTCGAGGAAGTCTCTCCCGGCATGTACGCCTACATCCAGATGGATGGCAGCTGGTTCCTGAACAACGCCGGCGCCGTGGTAGGCAGCCGCTCGGCCACGGTCATCGACACCACGGGCACCGAGGCTCGCGCCCGCGCCTTCCATGCCGCCGTGCGCGAGGTCACGCAGCACCCGGTCAGCGCCCTCATCAACACCCACAGCCACGGGGACCACACCCACGGGAACTTCATGTTCGCCCCGGCCAGCGCCATCATCGCGAGCGAACGCTGCCGCCGGGAAATTATCGCTTCCGGCCACGGCTCGTACGCCCTCTTCTCGATGGTCGACTTTGGCGATTGCCCCGTCACGCCGCCGACGGTCACCTTCGACGACCGCCTGGTGGTGTACGTGGACGACCTCCGCATCGAGCTCATCTTCGTCGGCCCGGCCCACACCACCAACGACATCGTCGCGTGGATCCCCGAGCGGAAGCTGCTCTTCTCCGGCGACATCATCTTCAACGGCGGGACACCGTTCGCGCTCGGTGGCTCGGTGGCGGGGTGGCTTACCGCGCTGGACCGAATCGAGGCGCTGGGTGCCGAGACCATCGTCCCCGGCCACGGCGAAATCTGCGGGCCCGAGGTCATCGGCGAGGTGCGCGCCTATCTGCGGTGGCTGCAGGAGACGGCACGTCCGGCATTCGAAAGAGGCACGCCGCCCCTGGAACTCGCCAGCGGGCTCGACCTCGGCCGCTTCGCAGGGCTGCACGACAG
Organism: uncultured Anaerolineaceae bacterium; assembly: GCA_964507025.1. Classification (GTDB taxonomy): domain Bacteria; phylum Chloroflexota; class Dehalococcoidia; order Tepidiformales; family Tepidiformaceae; genus Amarobacter. Next base: position 245,252 of record CAZDOK010000005.1, on the reverse strand, counting down.
CGAGCGCCTGGTGCCGAACCTCCACCGGGTCTACTCGGAGCTGCGGGGCGAGCCGCTGGGCAAGCCGCTCGACTACGTCCAGATGTTCCGGGAAATGCTCATCTACAACGGCAACCAGCCGCTCCGGTGTTTGGCGTAGCGCCTAGATCCCCTGCTCCGTCGTCGTGAGCCAGGCCTCGTGCGCCCGGTCGACCACCGCCATGTAGCGCACGCCATCCTCGAAGCTCGTCAGCCGCACCGGCGCGCCCGTGGTGATCGATGCCACGAAGTCCTCTTCCACGCGCCAGCCGCGGTCGGTGCCCGGGTCGGACTCGATGGGCCGTGGTGCCTGCCCATGCGGGATGATTTCCGCCGTGTCTCCCATCTTCCAGCGCAGCGTTGCCGCCGAGCCGAAGATCGAGATCCCGTTCCCTTCGGCCGAGGCCGCCATCGAGCTCAAGTGGTAGGTGATGCGCGCCCCGTTCACCATCTCCGCCGTGACGAGGTAGATATCCGGCACGGTGACCTTGCCCGGCTTGCCCGTCTCGGCGTCCGGCCGCTCCGGGATGACGATGTCGCCGGCGGCCTGGATGAGCGTATGCTCGCCCAGCCAGCGGTGGATGATCTCCACGTAGATGCCGAACATCATCACGTTCTTGCCCGAGTATTCGGCCCGCTGGCGCCAGTGGAGCGGAGTCTTCGGGTCGAGCCCGGAGCCGTTGAGCGCGTTCACCACCACCTCGCGGATGGTCCCCAGTTCGCCCTCCTCGATCAGCCGCGCGATGGTCGGACCGAGGCGGAAGTCGAACGGCGCCGGCACCAGCTGGGCGACCAGCCCGGGGTTGCGCTCGCTCGCCGCGAGCATGTCCCGCGCCTGCTCCAGGTCCATCGCCATGCGCGCCTCGCAGAGCACGTGCTTGCCGGCCTCGAGTGCCATGATCGTGTAGTCGCGGTGCATGTAAGGCCAGGTGCCGATGCACACCGCGTCGATCCCCGGGTCGGCACAGAGCGCCTCGGGGGAATCGAACACCCGCGGGATGCCGAACTCGTCGGCCACCCGCTGCGAGCTTTCGCGACTGCGGTTGGCGACGCCCGCGATCTCGACCCCGGCCTGCTTGCGGAGGCCCGGGATGTGCATCTGGCGCGTGTTGGCGCCGGCGCCGATGAGGCCGATTCGGAGGGGCATGGTGGTCCTCGCTCGTGAGATGCGGACTAGGCTACGCGTTCCGGGTCCAACTCTCCACGGGGGATTCGCGATGGCGCCGAGTGCTCCCGATCCAGATTGCCTGTGTACCACGCCCGCGATACCCTGTCTTTTCGACACTCACATTCCACGTCCGGGTTAGAGATACACATGGCTCACCATAAGTCCGCGATCAAGCGGTGGCACCAGTCCCTTCGCGAGCGCGACCGCAACCGCGCCCGCCGGTCGCTCGCCCGCACCTCCCTGCGCAGGGTGCGCGAAGCCATCGACTCGGGCGATGCCGAGGCGATCAAGACTGCCCTCAGCGGCGCCTACTCGGCACTCGACCGCGCCGCCAAGATGGGCGCGATCCACACCGGTAAGGCCGACCGCCTGAAGCGCCGCCTCGCGGCCCACGCCAGCAAGACTGCTGCCTGAGCCACGACCCGGAATGTGATTGCACAGCGCCCGCCACCCGGCGGGCGTTTCGCTTGGCGGCGCAGTGCCTCGCTGATGGCGCGTTTTCCCCCCCGGGCCGACAATGCCCGCCATGAGCGACAGGCCGCGGCCCCGCGTCGACGTGGTCATTCCCGTCTACAACGAAGTGAAGGTGCTCGAACAGAGCGTCAGCACCACCCTTGCGCTCTTCGACCAGAACCCACAGTACGACTGGCGCGTTGTCATCGCCGATAACGGCTCAAACGACGGGACCTCTGATCTCGCACGCTCCCTCGAGGCGCGCGACCTGCGTGTTCGAGCACTGATCCTCGAGGTGAAGGGGCGGGGCCTCGCCCTGCGCGAGGCCTGGCTCTCGAGCGATGCCGACGTCGTCTCCTACATGGATGTCGACCTGAGCACCGATATCCGGCACCTTCCGGAGCTCATCGCGATGGTGGCGGAGCGCGGTTGCGACGTGGCCATCGGATCCCGCCTCGCAAAGGGCGCGAAGACGGATCGGCAGCTGAAGCGGGAGATCACGAGCCGCGGCTATGTGGCCCTGATCCGGTTGACCTTTCCGCGGCTCCGCATCACCGATGCCCAGTGTGGCTTCAAGGCGCTCAATCGCGCCGCCGTGCAGAAGGTGGTGCCCCACATCGAGAACCGGATGTGGTTCTTCGATACGGAGATGCTCGTCCTGGCCCACCAGGCGAAGCTCAAGATCTGCGAGCTCCCGGTGCGCTGGGTCGAGGACAAGGACACCAAGGTGAAGATCATGAGCACGGCGATCGAGGACATCCGCGGCCTCGCTCGAATGCGGTTCCGCCGCCGATAGCGGCGATTGATGGACCGAATCGCTCGGCAACCGATGTTAAAGCGCCGTGCCTCGAGCGGTAAACCGGGCCCTCCGAGGTTTGATCGCGGGTAGGGCCGATGGTATAACACGCCTTGCTACGAGATTCACAAAGTCCGCTGGCCCCGGGGCACCGTGCCCACGGGAATGAACGAGGGGGAGGCCGGTCGGTTGGAATTCGCTAATCTTCCGCACGACTTTGCCGAGACGCTGGAACTCGTCTTTGTCTCTATCACCATTGTTGCGACGCTGGCCCTGATCGTCCTCTTCGGCCAGTGGTGGCAGAGGTAGTGAACCATGGCCGTTGAAGCACCGGCGAAACCGTCACTCGCGGACAAGATCTACGACAAGATGTTCCACAACTACGTGTGGAAGTCGATCTTCCGCACGGGCTACCCGAACACGCCGCGCAACCAGATGCTCATCGTCGCGACCAACGTGTTCCTCCACCTCCACCCGACGCGCATCCACCGCACGCACGTCAAGATCACGCACACCTACTGCCTGGGCGGCCTCTCCTTCTTCATGTTCCTGGGCCTCACCGTCACGGGCATTCTCCTGATGTTCTACTACGTGCCCAGCGTCGAGCGGGCATACCTCGATATGCAAAACATCACCACCACCGTGCAGTTCGGGCAGTTGATGCGCAACCTGCACCGCTGGATGGCCCACGCCATGGTGATCCTCGTCTTCCTCCACATGATGCGGGTGTTCTACACGGGCGCGTACAAGCCCCCGCGCGAATTCAACTGGGTGGTTGGCGTCATCCTCCTGGTGCTCACCTTCCTCCTCAGCTTCACCGGCTACCTGCTCCCGTGGGACCAGCTGGCGTTCTGGGCCATCACGGTGGGGTCGAACATCGCCGGTTCGGCGCCGGTTCTCGGCCCCAAGACGCGCTTCTGGATGCTCGGCGGCTTCGAAGTCGGTCCCCAGTCGCTCATCCGCTTCTACACGCTCCACGTCATCGGCCTGCCGCTGCTGGCCGCCATCTTCATGGCCGTCCACTTCTGGCGTATCCGCCGCGATGGTGGCCTGGCCCGGCCGCTCTAGGCCACGAACTTCACGCAGGACGAACGCAGCATGGCAACCGCAGTAGTCGCCCGACCAGTCGCCCGCCCGCAGGCACGCGCCCGCGACGAGGAAGTGCTCGTCTGGCCGGACCTGGTCTTCATCGAGTTCATCGCCGCGATGCTCTTCACGATCACCCTCTTCTTTCTCTCGGTGGTCATGAATGCGCCGCTGCTCGACCAGGCGAACGCGGACGTCACGCCGAACCCCTCGAAGGCGCCCTGGTATCTGCTGAATCTCCAGGAGCTCCTGCTCCATATGAACGCGGCCATGGCGGGCATCATCATCCCCACCATCTGGCTCGTCATGCTCGGCGCCTTCCCCTACTTCGATCGCGACAACGACGGACAGGGCGTCTGGTTCGGCACCGAAGGCGCCGTCAAGATCACCGTCATCTCGGGTGCCATCGGCTTCTTTGGCACCTGGCTCCTCATCCTCTGGGACTCGGGCAAGATCGCCTTCTTCCTGAACGACTGGTTCCAGCTCTCGGGCGGCGATAGCCTCCGCTTCCTCGAGAACGTCCGCTCGATGCAGTCGCAGCTCCCGTGGCCCGAGTGGTCGAAGGAGATCACCTACCTGCCGTTCAACCTCCGCATCCTGGACGGCACAGGCTCGGGTGGCCCGACCACGTTCCAGCACCTGGACTTCCCGGGCTGGCTTGTCGAGCAGGCGATCCCGATTGCGATGATTGTGGGTCTGCCGAGCCTGATGATTTACACGATGTGGCGCATGGGCCTGGTGGTCACCCGCCGCGATGCCCTTCTCGCGCTCTTCGGTGGATTCGTCGCTTCCTACGGCGTGCTGACGCTGACCGGCACGGCATTCCGGGGCCAGGGCCAGGAGCTCGTGTTCCCGTGGGAGCTGAAAGTTAGCGAAGGCATTCCGGGGCAGGAGTAGAAACCGACAATGGCAGCTGAACCATCCGCCGCGCCACGTCCGGGGCGCATCGAGCGAGCCCGCCAGTCCGAGGCTCGCAAGCTCGCTCGCCGGTCTTTCCTCCGGGTGAGCGTGTTCGCCGGGCTGACGCTCTCGGTTGGCGCCATGACCGCGGGCTTCCTCGGCTTCTTCAACCTCCGCAAGCCCACCGGCTTCGGCGGCACGGTGAATGTTGCCGCCAACCGCATTCCACTGCCCGGCGCCGAGCCCGCGCGCATCAGCGAAGGCAAGTTCTGGCTCGTGAACCTCGATGGCCCGGAAGGTGATGTCCTTGGCGTGGGCGGCACGGGAGGCATCCTCGCCCTGTACTGGAAGTGCCCCCACCTCGGCTGCAGCGTCCCCTGGCTCCCGGGCTTTAACGGCGCCGAGGTGAACTTCCCCGGAGTCATCGGCTGGTTCCGCTGCCCCTGCCACGGCTCCACCTACTCGCGCGCGGGCATTCGCGTGTTCGGCCCTGCTCCCCGCCCCATGGATACCATGGCCCTCACCGTCAACAGCAACGGTTCCATCGACGTCAACACCGGCGCCGTCACCAGTGGTGGCTCCGACAACCCGCTTCGCGCGGTTCCCTACAACGGCTAGGCGGAGGATCGATTGAATACCCAGAAGCAAATCGTCCTCATCGTCGCCCTGATGTTCATCTTCGTGGGCGGTTGCGCGGCCTACACCGCCATCGACCTCCCAATCCGGGCGCCCGACCAGCAGGAGTGGACCGACAAGGAATCGGTCGAGCGGGGCGCTCTCCTCTATGCGAACAACTGCCGCACATGCCATGGCAACAAGGGCGATGGCGGCGTAGGCCCCGCACTCAACCGGGCCGACTTCCAGGACCAGGATCCACTCCTCTTGAAGCAGAACCGCGACCTCGTCCGCCGCACGCTCCAGTGCGGCCGCGCGGGTACGCTCATGCCGGCGTGGCTCGATAGGAACGGCGGGGCACTCAACGCCATCCAGATCGAACACCTCGTCAACCTCATCACTGCGCCTGCGACCGAGGAAGACGCCTTCGGGAACCCCACGAACTTCGGCTGGACCGAGGCTGAACACTTCGCTCATAACCTCAATCTCCACACCACGGCCGTGGTGGGCGGCGATACCCTATCGCTTATCGCAAGCGCTCACGGAATCGGGCCCTCTGCGCTCGCGGCACTCAACAACCTGCCGGTCGAGGGCACGCTGAAGCAGGGCAGCACGCTCCAGATGCCGCCCAACCGCGCGCTTCCCAACGGCTACGCCTACAAGGTCTACAAGGACAACGAGACTATTACGAAGATCGCCGAGGCACACTTCGTCGGCGCCGCCATCATCGCCGACCTGAACAAGCTCGACTACAAGTTCTCGGTGAAGCGCGGCGTCGCCACCATGCAGCTGCTTTCGGCCGATGGCCAGCAGCGAGCCGGGCTCTTTCCCGGCGAGAAGCTCGCCCTCCCCGCCGGCGCCATCTACCTGGTGACGCCCGGCGATACCGTGGCGGCCATCGCCGAAAGCCACGGCATCACCGAGGCCGCTCTCGTCGCTGAGAACCGCGATGCGCTCGGCAGCCTTGAGCCCGACGCGGAGATCCCGGCCGAAGTCACCGAGCTGAAGCTCCCGAAGATCGACGGGTACGTGGTGCAGGGCCAGAGCCTCGGCGATGTGGCGCTGACGCTCGCCAACGCCACGGCCAGCATGCTCGCCGAGGCCAACAGCCTGAAGTCTGATGACGTCGTTGCCATCGGCACGTCGCTGCACATCCCGGAAGATTCGTGGGGTTCGGCGCCGCCCGACCAGAAGAACAACGGCACCGCCTGTGTGCAGTGGGCCGTCCCCCAGAGCGTCTTCGACACGCTCCCGGGTGTTGGCACGGCCACCCCGGCCGCCGAGCCTGCCGAACCCACGGAGCTCTCGACCACCGTAACCATCTTTGCGACCCAGACGGTGCCCGAGTACGACTGGATCATCGAAGCCGATGGGGTCCGCAGTGAATCGAACGTGGGTGCGGTGAAGGTTGCGGCTGGCACGGACATCGTGTTCGAGAACGTTGCCGGCCTCCACACCATCACCATCAACGGAACCGCCGACAAGCCGGACATCGGCCCCGCTCCGGGTGATAAGCGGACCATCACCTTCAGCGAGCCCGGCAAGTTCTACATCACCTGCGACTACCACCCGGCGATGAAGGGCTGGGTCTGGGTCGAATAGGCCCGGAGGTCGACTGGAGCGTTCGCGAAGGGGGCCGGCAAGGCCCCTTTCGTTTGACCGGCTCGGGGAGCATCCGTAGGATCCTGCACATAATCCCCGCCCCGGCGGTGGGCCGGGGCTCAGCAAGAAGAGGTTAGGGATGGCAGCAGCACAAACTGGCAAGCGGTACGTCGTGCCCGGCGGCGTGGCGGAATTCATCGTGACCAAGGGCGGCGCCGGCGAACTCCGCTGCGGCGATGCGCCCATGCAGATGCGTGGCGCCGAGGACGCTTCGGTGACCGTGAACACCGACGGCATGGAAGCCGTTCAGCTCGGCAAGCGCTACAAGGATGAGCAGACCGGCATCGAGGTCCTGGTGGTGAAGCCAGGCCCCTGCGCCCTCAACGTCGATGGGCGGTCCATGGAACTCCTTCAGCCGAAGGTGCTCCCCTCGGCCGACTAGGCTTTCTCTCACGAGTTCTATCCGAGGCGGGCAGCAATGCCCGCCTCGTGCGTTCCCGTCGACAGCTCGGCTCGGGATGCCGGAAAATGACGGCGTGAGCTTCGAGAAAGCGGTCGAATCGCAGATCCAGGACGCGATGGCGGCCGGACTCTTCGACAACCTGCCCGGGACCGGAAAGCCGCTTGCTCTTGGTGATGGGGAAGGCCTGGCCGGCGACAACTGGCTCGGGTTCCGCGTCCTCCAGAACGGCGGCATGCTCCCTGAGTGGCTCAACCTGGCGCGCGATATCGAACGGGATCGTGAACGCCTGGACCGCCTGGACGGCGAGCATGCGGCGCTCTGCGAAGCCGCCGCCCGGAGCGGCGATTGGCACGCCTATCGTCTCCCCATCGCGCGCGTTCGGACCCGCTACGAAGACCTCGCCCGTTCGCTCCGCAAGCGCCAGGACCGATTCAATCACGATGCGCCCGGCATTCGGAGCGAGCGCCCGGCCATCTGGGTGGAGCACCACCTGGAGCGGCTGGACCGGCGCGCGCGAGAGGCCGGCGCCCGCGAGGACTTCGCGGCGGATTCCGCCTAGCGCCGCCGAGTGTTATGGTGGATGTTCTGCGGCCCAATCCGGGCAGTCCGTTTCGCAAGAAGGCGAGGTGATAGTTCCTCTTGGCAGAAGTCATCGTCGGCGATGGTGAGGCTTTCGAAGCCGCGCTCAAGCGCTTTAACAAGCGCGTCCAGCAGGATGGCATCCTTGCGGAGGCGCGACGCCGGGAGCATTACGAAAAGCCGAGCGTGAAGCGCAAGAAGAAGGAAGCCGCCCGCCTGCGGAAGCTCCGCAAGAAGCAGCTCCGCAGCGAAGCCCGCGCAGCCAGCAGGCGCTAGCCCGGGTATCCACCGAACAACCTCGCGGGCCCGGCCATCACGCCGGGCCCGCGGCATTCTGGGAGCTTGCCATGGCAACCCTGAAAGAAAAGATCCAGGCTGACCTCACCGATGCGATGCGGAATCGAGAGGAGATTCGCAAGTCCGCCCTCCGCATGCTCATCGCGGCGATCAAGAACACCGAGATCGACCAGGGCAAGGCGCTCGATGACGACGCGGTGGTCACCGTCATCCAGAAGCAGGTGAAGCAGCGCCGCGAGAGCATCATCGAGTTCCAGAAGGGCAACCGCATGGACCTCGTGGAACGTGAGAGCGCCGAGGCGAAAGTCCTCGAAGGCTACCTCCCCGAGCAGGCGACCCCGGAAGAGATCGAGGCAGCCGCAGTCAAGGTTATCGCCGAGACCGGCGCCAGCGGCCCGCGCGACATCGGCAAGGTGATGCCAGTGCTCACCAGGCAATTCGCCGGCCGGGCCGATGGCCGGGCGATCAACGAGATCGTGCGGAGGCACCTGGGCGGCTGAGATGGCCATCAACGCGGTGCTTTTCGATTGGGATGGCACGATCGTCACCAATGACCCCGGGGCCATCGACGTTGCCGCTTCAGCGGTCGACGCCTACGCGCGCAAGTACCTCGGAGTCGATGTGGCCGGTGGCGACTTCGCTCGGGCGTTCCAGGCGGTCCTTCCGCCCTATTTGCCGGGAGAGACCGAAGCGTGCCCCAACATCGGGCGCGTCATCGGCGAGGCATTCACCTGGCTCGGCTGGCCTTCCGGCACCAACGACGTCGAAGCCTGTGCGCGGCTCTTCTTCGACCAGGGCACACGCTACCAGGAGGTCTACGACGACGCCCGGGCGCTCCTGGGCTCGCTCAAGTACCGGGGGTATCGCGTGGCCGTTGTGAGCAATGCGATCTTCCCAGGCCACTTCTTCCAAACGAAGCTGAACGAGCTCGGCCTCGCGGGCTACGTCGATAGCTTCGTCTCCTCGGCCGATGTGGGGCTTTCCAAGCCGAACCCGGCGCCCTACCGGCGGGCTCTTGGCGACCTCCACGTCGAACCGCACGAGGCGATCTTCGTGGGTGATTCGCCGGTGACCGATGTGCCCGGAGCCCGCAACGCCGGTATGCGGGCCGTGCTGCTCCAACGGAACAAGCCCGTCAGCGACCGGTCCGGGTTCCTGGTGATCAATCGCCTTACCGCACTGAACGAGGTGCTGGGCGAAGGCACCGTCTTCTGAGCCTTCCCGGCGGCGAACGCACGCTCTGGTATCCTGCGGCTGGAGCCATGATCCGCCGCAAGCCCGTCCCCACCGTGTCTCGCATCACTGCCGTGGCCTTCGCCCTGGTGCTTTCGGCTATCACGGTGGTGATGGTGGTGCCGCTCTTCCGGTTTGATGGCGAACTGCGTGAAGGCGATATCGCACCGGCCACGTTCGAAGCCGCCCGCGATGCCCAGTTCGAGTCCGTTGCGCTTACCGAGGCGGCCAGGGCGGAAGCCGCCGCCGCAATCGAGGAGGTGGCCCTCCCGGTCGACTCGAGCATCCGCGACGACCAGGCACAGCGGCTCGACCGCTACCTCAGCCAGGTGCGGGCCATCATCAGCCGCACCGACCTCACCGCCCAGCAGAAGGCCGACCAGCTCGCCAACCTCTCCACGCCGAAGCCAGTCGCCAGCGCGGGCCGCTCGGCCCTGCAATCGCTCGCCCTCGACGGATTCGATGCGTTCCAGGTACGGGCGGTGTCCGCACTCACCGAGCTGATGTCGTCCCCGATCAAGCCGGAGGTGCTCGATGCCGCGATCGACGAGTTCCTTGCGCAGCCGGGCAACACGCCCGCAGCCTCGACGGAACTGACGGCGATGAAGGAAGTCCTGCGCGCCTTCGTGGTCGCCAACTTCCAGGTCGACGTGGCCGCGACCGAGGCGCGCCGGGCTGCCGCCATCGCGGCGGTCCAGCCGGTCGTCCGCACCATCGCGAAGGGGCAGGTCATCGTGACGGAGGGCCAGGCGATAACCGCCCAGGACATCGAAGCCCTCCACGCGACCGGTGTCGTCGATGACGGCATCGACGTTTATGGCGTGGCAGGCGGCAGCATCATCGCCGTGGGTTTCGGGATCCTGCTCGGGGCGTATAGCTACCTCTTCCAGCCGTTCGAGGCTCCCGCCCGGCGCCGGATGGCGGTGGTGACCCTTGGCATCGGCGCCGTCCTCCTGGGCACGCGCATCATGCTGCCGATCCTCATGCCCGATACCGATCACCACTTCTACGCGTTCGCGCTGCCCGTGGCCGCATCAGCCATGATCGCTGCTTCGTTTGCCGACCTCTCCTTTGCCGCGCTGGTGGCGGTGGTGGTCGGGCTCTTCGCCGCCTTCGTCGGCGGTACCGCTCCGCAGATCGCCGGGACGTCCTACGTGGGTTCGCTGCAATCGCTCGAACTGGGTATGACCTATGCCGCGGGTGGCCTGGCTGGCGCTGCAATCCTCCACCGGGCCGATCGCCTGAGCCGCTACGCCCTCTCCGCCGTGGCTGTTGCCATGGCGACCGGGGCGGTGATGCTCGTGTTCTGGCTCATCGGGGCCCAGCGCGCCAATGTCGAGCTGGCGTGGATAGGGCTCGCCGCGGGGCTCCACGGGGCGGGTGCGGCCCTCCTGGCCGTTGGTGTCTTCATCATGCTCTCGATGGTCTTCGGTGTTACGACGCGTCTCCAGTTGCTCGAGCTCGCTCAGTCCGAACACCCCCTCCTCCGCCGCCTGCAGGATGAAGCCCCGGGCACCTACCACCACAGCATGCTGGTGGGCGCGCTCGCCGAGCGCGCGGCGGCCCAGGTGGGCGCCGATGCCCTGATCGTGCGCGTTGGAGCCTACTACCACGATATCGGCAAGCTAATGATGCCCGGCTACTACATCGAGAACATGCTCGATGGCTCGCCCAGCCCGCATGAGGGCATGCCCCCACATGAGAGCGCCGCGGTGATCCGCGCCCATGTCACCAACGGCATCGAGCTGGCGAAGCGATACCGCCTTCCCCCGGTGGTCCGCGATTTCATTCCCCAGCATCACGGCACGCGCCTGGTGACCTACTTCTACCGGCGTGCCGCCCAGGAAGGCGCCTCCATCGATGCCGCCGCGTTCCGCTACGAGGGCCCGCGGCCTCAGACGAAGGAAGCGGCCATCGTGATGCTCGCCGATTCCTGCGAGGCAGTGGTCCGTGCCCGCCGCGACGAAGGCGGCCCGACCATGGAACAGCTCATCGATGGCGTCTTCGCCGAGCGGCTCTCCGAGGGCCAGCTCGATGAATGCGACATCACCATGCGAGAACTCCAGTCGGTCGCGGCGAGCTTCAAGGCCACCCTTCGCGCCATCTACCACCCGCGCGTGCAGTACCCGGAACCCACCTCCGACGAAATCGCTGCCCTGGCCCGCGGCGAGACACCGGTCTCGCCCGGTCGCACGTAGGGGCGGTTCGACAGCCGCGCCCGGCCGTTCGACAATCTCCCCATGCGTTTTGCCATCATCCGTTTCCCCGGGACCTGGAGCGACCGCGACACGTACCACGTGCTGCACAACGTCCTCGAACAGCAGGCCGATATCCTCTGGCACCGCGAAGCGGACCTCTCGGGCTATGACGCGGTCGTGCTGCCCGGCGGCTTCTCCTATGGCGATTACCTGCGCTGTGGCGCAATCGCCCGCTTTTCGCCCGTGATGGAGGCGGTGGTCGACTTCGCGGAGTCCGGAAAGCCCGTCATCGGTATCTGCAACGGCTTCCAGGTTCTCTGCGAGAGCCACCTGCTGCCCGGCGCCCTCATCCGTAACCAGAGCCTCCAGTTCCGCTGCGAGTGGGTGTACCTCCGCCGCGAGGGCGGTTCGACGCCCTGGGCCGATGGCATCCCCGAGGGTACGGTGCTCCGCGTCCCGATCAGCCATGGCGAAGGCAACTACTACGCCGACGACCAGACGCTCAACGAGCTCGAGCTCCGCGGGCGCGTCGTGTTCCGCTACTGCGACGCCGCCGGCGAAGTGACCCCCGCGGCGAACCCCAACGGCAGCGCCCACAACATCGCCGGCATCATCAACGCCCGCGGCAATGTGCTCGGCATGATGCCCCACCCGGAACGAGCCGGAGAGCAGCTGGTCGGCGGGGCCGATGGCAACCGCATCTGGGAGTCGGCCATCCGCGGCGCTGTCGCCGTCCTTTCCGCCTGATCCTTCGCATGGCCCGTGGCCGGTACACTCCGCCCAAACGGCGATGGCGGAGGGCAAGATGGACCCGAACGGCTACAGCGAGGCACAACTCCAGGTTCAGCGCATGGTCCGCGAGTTCGCGCGCAAGGAGATCGCGCCGGGCGCCGAGGAACGCGACCGCACCTCCAGCTTCGATTACGCCCTCTACCGCCGCCTCGGCGACCTGGGCATCACCGGCATGCTCTACCCGGCGGCGGTTGGCGGAAGCGAGGCCGATACCCTCGCCTTCTGCATCGCCATTGAGGAAATCAGCCGCGTCGATGCCTCGCTTGGCCTGACCCTCTGGGTCGGCATCCAGGGCGGGCAGACGCTGTTGCTCTCGGCCGACGACGGCCGGGAGGCGTGGGTCGAGGAGTACGTCAAGCCCGTGGTCCGCGGTGAGATGGTCGGTGCGGGCGCCATCACCGAGCCCGATGCCGGCTCGGACACCGCGGCCATCCGCACCCGCGCCGTTGCCCAGGGCGATGAGTGGGTGATCGACGGCGCCAAGATCTACATCAGCAACGCCGGGATGGAGAACTGCGGCTTCGTCACGCCCCTCTGCCGCACCGACGAAGGCTTTGCGCTCTTCCTCGTCCCGAAGGGGACGCCCGGTTATCACATCAGCCCGCCCCTTCGGAAGATGGGGCTGCGCTCCGCCGATACGCGCGAGCTCTCATTCGACGGCTGCCGCGTTCCGGCGAGCCACCTGCTCGGCGGGCGCGGGTCGGGCCGGGCGGCGGTCGTGGGCAGTGGATTCGCACTGACGCGTGTCTACATCGCCTCGAACGGCGTAGGCGTTGCCGCCGAGTGCCTCGATGCCGCGCTGGAGCATGCCCGCTCCCGTGTGGCCTTCAAGCGTCCCATTTCGCAGTTCCAGTACGTCCAGGGCATGCTCGTTGATTCGGCGGTCGAACTCGAAGCGGGCCGCCTGCTGCGGGACAAGGCAGCTCGCCTGCACATGGAGCGCCTGCCGTTCACGAAGGAGGCTGCGATGGCCAAGCTCTACTGCACGGAGATGGCCAAGCGCGCGGCGGATAACGCGGTCCAGGTGTTTGGCGGCATGGGCTACATGGACGAGGCGCCAGTTTCGCGTTACTACCGCGATGTTCGCGCCCTCACCATCGCCGAGGGTACGAGCGAGATCCAGAAACACATCATCGCGCGCGAAATGGGCTGCTTCGGCTAAGGCGAGTGGGCCGGCTTCTGCCTGCTATTGGTCGAAATCTTTACAAATGTGTGTAGGCGGGCGTACAAATTCCCCATCCGGAGGCAGAGCCCGGAGAGGCGCGGGCCACAACCAGAGGTGGCCGGCCGAGGAGAACCGTTTTCGTGAGCATGGCCCCCGCTTACCCGTTCACGCTCGAGGTCGATCCCGCGGCCCCTCAAAGCAGGCTGACGGTGTTCTTCCGCATCATCCTCGCCATACCCCATGCCATCATCATCGCCCTTCTGGGGCTGGTGGCCGCGATCATCACCCTGGCAGCCTGGTTCATCATCCTCTTCACCGGCACCTACCCGGCCGGCATGTCTGGATTTGTGACCAATACCTTCCACTGGATAGCCCGCGCAAACGGTTACATGTACCTGCTCACGGGCAAGTACCCGCCGTTTGCCATGGGGCCCGATGACTCCTACCCGATCCGCTTCGGCGGCGAGGCCCAGGCCGAAGGCCGTAACCGCCTCACCGTCTTCTTCCGGGTCATCATGATCATCCCGCACTACATCATCCTGTACGTCCTGCAGATCGCCGCCCAGGTCGTCCTGCTCATCTCCTGGTTCGCGGCCCTGTTCACCGGGTCCGTCCCCGCCGGTATGCACAACTTCATGGCCGGGTTCCTGCGCTGGCAACTGCGCTACTACGCCTACGCCACGCTGCTGACCGACCAGTACCCGCCTTTCAGCCTCAACTGAGGCCCTCCGCGGAAGCGTATCCTTCGAATGGACCGGCGCTGGCCGCCGGTCCATTCCACGTCCATCCGGCGGAGGGAGCGACATGACCAACCCACCCGAAGACCCGGGCGCCATCGACCTCTCGCCGGCTCCACCCGCCGAACCGCCGCCCCCCGCACCGGCCCCGCCACCACCGGCCCCGCCGGCCCGCTACCCCATGTCGTTCGACGTGCTCTACCCCGACCGGATGAGCCGTCTGAGCACCTTCTTCCGCCTGTTCCTGCTGGCCCCGGTCGCCTTCATCCTGAGTCTGCTCCAGTACTTCATCTGCTGTGGCCTGGCGTTCGGCTGGATGGCGGTGTTCTGGCGCCGGAAGTACCCGACGTGGCTCTTTCGCGGCCTCAGCGGGTCGTTCGACTACACCGCCCGCGCCTGGTGCTACGGCGCGCTCCTCACCGACCAGTTCCCGAGCCTCTCACGCGAAGCCAGCCCCGTCTCGCTCGATTTCGACGACCCGCCTTCCGGCTACCTGAGCCGCTGGCGCGTGCTGTTCTGGAAGTCGGCCCTCCTGGTGCCGCACTTCATCGTGCTCCAGTTCCTGGCAATGGCCGTCTTCGTCGTCACCGTGCTTGCCTGGTTCGGCATCCTCTTCACCGGGAACTACCCGCGCGGCATGTTCCAGTTCTCCGTCGGAGTCACGCGCTGGTACTACCGGACCGTGGGCTACCTGGCCTCGTTCAACGACCGCTTCCCGCCCTACGCACTCTCGGCTGATGCCGGCCCGGCGAGCAACGCAGCCACGGTTTCATCCGGCGTTGGTGGATGGCTGCTCGCGGGTGGTTACGCCGTTCTCATCGGGGCCGTCGCCTCGCTCGGTGGAGGCATCCACACCGAGCGCGTGAACTATGACCGCCTGGTACGAGGACAGCCGGGCCCAACCATCGCGTTCGAGCCCGCGCTCGCCGATGGGCCCGTCATCCTGGGCCTCCAGGCGGCCTACGACCCCGGAGACGATCTCGTGCTCGTGCTCACGCCTGCCCGGGACGAACGCGTCGTGGTGTTCGAATGGGAAGTCTGGAATCGCTCAGGGGGTCGCATTGATGTGGTTTCCGGCGCGGTCAGCCTCCGCTATGAGTTCGAAGGCGAGGATGGCCGGGATACCCGGCGCGACTATGCGGAGATCCTGACGGTGGCCAACCGTTCCGCGCCCGCGCGAATTGCCGACCGCGACCGTGTCACCGTCCAGGCCGTGTTCGTGCTCCCCGCTGAGGCCGAACCGCTGGAGTTGCGCTTTACTGGCGGTTTTGCGGGGGCGGGCGCCAGGTACGAGCTCCGCTGAGCACCGCCCGGCTCACGCCTTAGCCCCGGCCACGCTACGCTATCGCCATGCCAGTCGACCAGGCCGCTCTCGACGCTGTTGCCCTCCGCCGCGATGAATACGACCTCCTCGTCCAGCGCCTCGGCCGCGAACCAAACGAGGTCGAACTGGGCATGTTCGGCTCACTCTGGAGCGAGCACTGCGGCTACAAGAACAGCAAGCCCCTGCTCAAGCTCTTCCCCTCCAGTGGCGACCAGATTCTCACCAAGGTCGGCGCCGAGAATGCCGGCGCGATTGACATCGGGAACGGCCTTTGCGTGGTGATGAAGGTCGAGTCGCACAACCACCCCTCGGCCATCGAGCCCTACCAGGGCGCGGCCACGGGCGTCGGCGGGATTGTGCGCGACATCTTCGCGATGGGTGCCTACCCCATCGCCATCCTCGATTCGCTCCGGTTCGGCCCGCTCGACGACCCCCAGAACCGCTACCTGTTCGAAGGCGTGGTTGGTGGCATCGGCGGCTACGGCAACTGCCTCGGCATCCCCACCGTCGGCGGCGAGGTTGTCTTCAGCCCCGCCTACAACGGCAACCCGCTGGTGAACGCCATGTGCGTGGGCATCGCCGAAACCGCGAAGCTGCTGAGCGCCCGCGCCCGCGGCGCCGGCAACGTCCTCCTCCTGGTCGGCTCCGATACCGGCCGCGATGGCATCCACGGCGCCAGCGGCCTCGCCAGCCGGACCGACCCCGAGGCCCGCTTCGAGGAGATGCGCCCCGCCGTCCAGGTCGGCAACCCGTTTATGGAAAAGCTGCTGATGGAGGCCTGCTACGAACTCGCCTCGGATCATGGCGACTGGATCGTCGGCCTGCAGGACCTGGGAGCGGCCGGCCTCACCAGCTCGGTGGTCGAGTGCTGCGCCAAGGGCGGCTCGGGCGCGATCCTGGATATCGAGAACGTGCCCCGGCGCGAACAGGGCATGACGCCCTACGAAGTCATGCTCAGCGAGAGCCAGGAGCGCATGCTCGTCATCGCGAAACACGAACATGTCGCCGATGTGACGGCCCTCTTCCTGCACTGGGAGCTTCACTGCGAGCCGATCGGCCTCGTCACCGATGGCAACGAAGTGGTCATCCGCGAACACGGTGTCGAAGTCGCCCGCGTCCCGGTCGATATCGCGACCGACCCCCCGCAGTACCGCCGCCAGGGTACCCGCCCGGCCGAGCTCATGGCCCTCAACGCCTTCGATCCGGGTCGCCTTCCCGACATCACTTCGGGCGAGGCGACGGGCGTGCTGCTGAAGCTGCTCTCGCGGCCGAACATCGCCTCGAAGCGTGGCGTCTTCCGCCAGTACGACCACCAGGTGCTGAACAACACGGTCGTCTCGCCGGGGGGCGATGCGGCGGTCCTCCGGGTTCCCGGTACCAGCAAGGGCATCGCCGTCTCCACCGACTGCAACGGCCGCCTTTGCTACCTCGACGCCTATGCCGGTGGCGCAATCGCCGTCGCCGAGGCCGCGCGCAACGTCGTCTGCACGGGCGCAACTCCGGTGGCCGTGACCGATTGTCTGAACTTCGGCAACCCGGAGAAGCTCGACGTGTACTACACGCTCGAACACGCGGTCCGCGGCATCGCCGAGGCTTGCCTCCAGTTCGATACGCCGGTGGTCAGCGGCAACGTCAGCCTCTACAACGAGACCGCCGGACGGCCGGTCTACCCCACCCCGGTCATCGGCCTGCTTGGCATTCTCGATGACGTAAACCGGCACCTGCGCGCCGGGTTCCAGGGGCCGGATTGCCAGGTCTTCCTCCTCGGTGGCGGCCTCGAACAGCCACCCTCCACCCTCGGCGCCAGCGAGTACCTCGAAGCGTTGCACGGGGTCGTCGCGGGCATGCCGGTGGTCGACCTCGCTGCCGAGAAGCGACTCCAGCAGCTCGTGCTCCGTGCCCACGCCGAGGGGCTCCTGGTGAGCGCCCACGACTGCTCTGATGGCGGCCTCGCCGTTGCCCTGGGCGAGTGCGCCATCCTTGGTGACCAGGGCTTCGAGGGCGACGCGCAGCTCCCTGGACGTCTCGATGCGGGCCTCTTCGGCGAGGCCCAGGGCCGCATTCTCGTGAGTATCGCCAGCGACACGTTCCGCCAGGGTGGCGGAGCTGCCCGCCTGCACGACCTGGCGAACGAGCTCGGCGTGCAGATCACGCGCCTCGGCCGGACCGTCCCTGGCGACACCTTCTCGTTTGGACCGCTGAGGAGCAGCCTGACGGCGCTGCGCCAGGCCTACGAGAGCCTGATGTAAGACCGTTCTCCTCCTCCGTTCCGACTTAAGTGGGAGCCGCTGTGTGAACTGGGAGCCATTCCCGGACGCCCGTGTTCTTTACGGTGGTTATGGCGTTCCGGGTCAATCCACGCAGCAGCCGGGACGCAGGGAGAGGAAACGAACATGACTGCATCCGGGGCCTTCATGGCCGTCGGCAGCCGGCCGCTGGTGGGCCGGTACACCCCCCTCGCCGCGGTGGCCGCCGCGGGGCTCAGCGTTGTGGCGCTGGGCTACATCTATCTCTTCGCGGTCCTCATCGGCGAGATCACGCCCGACATGGTGATCGTCCCGATCGCCTGGTCGGTGGTGCTCCTGCCGCTCACGGGCAAGCGCTGGGCCTCCATACCCACCGTCCTCATCGCCCTGGCGGGTTTCGCCTTCGAGTTCCCGTTCATCTTCAGCTGGCACCTCAACGAGTACGATGTCGCCCGTCCCTTCACGCTTAACGTGCTCGTGTTGCCTGCCGCCTTCCTGGTAACGATCGCCGCGGGCGCCGGCGCCACCATCCAGAACTACCGCCGCGCTCCCGCCGAGCGGACGATGCCGCGCTGGGTGCCGCCCGCCCTTACCGTTGTCGCCAGTCTCGTCGTGGGTGGCGCGCTGGTCGCCTTCACGCCGAAGTATGGCGCGGTCGCCCGCGTCAGTGATGAGGCGGTTGATAGCCTCCCGGTCGCCATCGCGATGGGGAACGACGAATTCCTCCAGCAGGAGATGCGCGTGAAGGCCGGCGAAGTCGTGCAGTGGCGCGTACTCAACGCGGATAGCTACGACCACACGTTCGACATCGACGAGCTCGGCATCCATGCCACGATCCCTGGCGCCGAAAGCGGATTCATCATGTTCAAGCCCGAAAAGGCCGGCCGGTATGTGTACGACTGCGCCATCCCGGGCCACAACATGAGCGGCGTGCTCATCGTCGAGTAGGCTGCCGTCCCTTCCGTTGTCCCGAGGCCTTTCCGTTGTTCCCGGAGAGGCCTTGTTCTATCCGCCGTTGCTCCCGGATGAGCACCACCGCCAGGACCACGAGGCCGGCCGGCACCAGCCACCACTCGAACAACGCCACCAGCGTGCCCACGACCAGCACGACGATGATGAGCAGCAGCAACAGCAGGCATCCCGGCAGATCGAGGGGCTTCGTGAAAATCGCCCAGATCAGGCCCAGCTGCACACCCATGCGGAAGTAGGAGCCATCACCATGGCGGCGATCCATGGGATCGGGAAGTATCGCCGGCGAGCAAGCCGCACCATCGCGACACCTTCTGTCGTATCGGCGCTACTTGGCGCACGCCTTCCCGGCCAGTAGCGTAGAGGAGTGTTCGGCAGTTCCTTCCGCGTCGCCAAACTCTTTGGCATCGATATCGAGATCCATCCCTCGTGGTTGTTGATCCTTGCCTTCGTTGCCTACTCGCTTTCCGCTGGATTCTTCCCGGACCAGTACGAGGATTGGAGCCAGTTCGCATACTGGTCAGTCGGCATCACCGCGGCGATCCTCCTGTTCGTCACCGTGCTCATCCACGAGCTGGCGCACGCCCTCGTGGCGAAGCGCCGGGGGCTCGATGTACCGCGGATCACGCTCTTCATCTTCGGTGGGGTGTCGCACCTCGGCCGCCAGCCATCTTCGGCCGGCGAGGAGTTCCAGATCGCCGCCGCCGGCCCCGCCACCAGCCTCCTCATCGCGGTGGTCACCGGTCTCGCTGGCCTCGCCTTCCGCGGAGTCAACGAACAGCTTGAGGCGACGCTTTTTTACCTGGCGTTCGTGAACACGCTCCTGGCCGTCTTCAACATCCTCCCCGGCTTCCCGCTCGATGGCGGGCGGGTGCTCCGCTCCATCGCGTGGAAGCGCACCGGTAGCTTCCGCCGAGCCACCCGCATCGCCTCCGGCGTTGGCGAGATGTTCGGCTATGCCCTCATTGCCGTCGGCTTCTTCCTCCTGCTGAGCGGGCTCATCTTCAACGGCCTCTGGTTCATGTTCATCGGCTGGTTCCTCCTCGGCGCCGCTCGCGGCGAAGCAGCCAACCTCCAGCTCGAGGGCGTCCTCAAACACCTCACCGCTCGCGATGTCATGCGCACCGACTTCCCGAGCGTCACGCCGGGTGTCCCCCTCCAGGTCGTCGTCGACGACTACATGGTGGGCCAGGGCGAACGCGCCGTGATGGTCGCCAACGGCGGCGCTGTCCTCGGCATCCTCACGGTGACCGACGTGCGCAGGGTTCCTCGCGCCGACTGGCGCAACACGCCCGCGCAAACCGCCATGACTCCGCGCGAGCGGGTCATCACCGTCCTCGCCAGCACGCCAGCGGTCGAAGTCCTGGTGCTGCTCGGCGAAAAGCGCCTGAACCAGGTCCCGGTGCTAGAGGACGGCCGCATGATTGGACTGGTGACCCGCCGCGAGATCCTGGAGCGACTCCAGCTCGCCGAGACGCTCAATCCCGATGCTGGGTCGGCCGAGGAAGCACCCGCAGCGACATAACGGGCGCCAGGGCTGCGGTCATTCGGCGACCGGGCGCCGCGCCCACTCCTCCCAGCTTGTCCAGGCCTGCTTGTTCGATCCATCGCTTCGCCGCAGGCCGATGTCCTTGAACACCGAGGTCGCACCCGTGCTGGCGAACGCCGGGTCCAGCGCGGCGAACCAGACCACATGGGTGAACCCGAGCGTGTTCGCCTCTTCGAGCAGGCGCTTCAGGTACGCGTTCTGGTCCGCCTCGGTCCCCACGACCAGGCGGCCCTCCACCGGCGCCGAGGGGTAACCCGTTTCGGAAATGATGATCTCGCCGTCCCAGCGCTGGCGCAGCTGCGCATAGTAGTCGGCCCGCACCTCGGCGGTGCTCCTGACGTCGCCCAGGAACGGGTAGGTGCTGATCGCCAGCACGTCCATCTTGTCGCGGAAGCGCTCGATCAGCTCCCAGCGCGGTGGGTGGACATCGCCGAAGGCGCCTTCCAGGTCTTCCAGCTGGAACGTGGGGAACACTTTCGTCTCGGGGCTGTTGCCCTTCACGATGGCGTACGCCTCATCGTAGAGCGTTGCGAAGGCCTCGAACTGCTCGGGCGCCCGTTCGTAGGTCATGTTGATCTCGACGCCGAGGGCCAGGTAGCCGGGCTTGTAGTTCTTCGCCACATAGGCCGCGTAGGCCACGAACGCGTTGCGGATGTCGGGATCAAGGAAGCCCTTCTGCGCATCGACCCCCGGCGGCAGATTCGCCAGCCGGCTCCGCTGGACCACACCGTCAGTCGGGTCGATCGCGTAGATGAGCTGGAGGTTGCCGTATTGCTTCAGCAGATCTGTCTCCAGGCGCGTCGCGTCCGCCGTCTCTTTGGAGACCTGACCGCCCGGGAGGAAGTCGCTCCACGGCGGGTTGCGCTGGATGAGCACCGTATCCGCGTACTGGGCGGCGGTCGCGAACGCCTGGATGTAGGCGTCGCTGGTCAATTCAGGCGGGAGCGAGCTCAGCCCCAGTCGCACCGTTCGCGGGTCTCCTTCCGGGGCGGGACGCACGACTTCCGGCCCCGGACCGCCCGGGTCGCCCGGCGTCCCATCGCCAGTGTTCCCGCCGTCATCGCCGCCGCAGGCGACCGCAAGCAAACCCAACGCGAACACGAGCACTGCTACAATCGTGGCGGCGGGGGAGCTCCGGGATCGGTGGCGCATGGCCATGCGGGCGGTGTTCCTGTTAGCGGTGGTTGTGGGGCTCCTTGGCGGAGCGCTGGTCGCTGGCGCGCGCTGTGCCCTGGATGCCGGGAGCGGCACCCCCGGCGGCGAGACCGGGATCGATACCGCGTCGGGCTCTCCCGGTGCCACCGTGGCGGAGTTTGCCGACGCTTGGTCCAACGGCGATACCAATGCCCTCTACCTGCTCCTCTCGGCAGCCGCCCAGCGGGCCTATCCCCCCGAGCTCTTCGACGCCGCTTACCGCCACTTCTCCACCGAGCTCACGCTCGTCTCGCTCGATGTGACCGTCGAGTCGGCCGAAGAGGGCCGGGCGAGGCTGGCGGTGCGCGCCTCTACAGCCTATTTCGGCGACCTCGAATACTCCACAACGCTTAACCTCTCCTCTGCCCCCGGCGGATGGGTGGTCGATTGGCAGCCCTCGGCAATCCACCCCGACATGGTCGATGGCCGCGAA
This sequence comes from uncultured Anaerolineaceae bacterium, assembly GCA_964507025.1. Lineage (GTDB taxonomy): Bacteria > Chloroflexota > Dehalococcoidia > Tepidiformales > Tepidiformaceae > Amarobacter. The sequence continues at coordinate 223,435 of CAZDOK010000005.1, read as the reverse complement.
TTCAAGAGCATCATCCAGCGGCCCATCCGCGGCACCATCTTCGACCGCAACGGGGTCGAACTCGCAGTCACCCGCGATATCCGGATGCTCGGCCTCAACCGCAACCTGGTGCGTGATCGCGCTGCCCTGACCGCCGTGCTGGTCGAGTTCGGATTCACGAAGGAACAGGTCGATGCCGCCTTCGACGCCCCCGGCGGGGCCACCCATCGCGTGCGCGTTGGCCCCGTCTCCGATGAGAAGGTGGACGAAGCGAGCGCCAAGCTGCGGCCGATCCCGGGCGTCATCCTCTACTTCGAGTCGATGCGCATTCACCCCCTTGGGCCCGCCGCAGCACACGTGGTGGGTTATACCCGCGAATACACCGCCGAAGAGCTCGAAGCCCGCCGCGGCACCGGCCTCCGCGCGGGTGATCGCCTCGGGGCCACCGGCCTCGAAGCCTCCCAGGAGCAGGTCCTCGCCGGGACGATCGGCGCCGAACTGAACCTTGTCGGCCCCGATGGCGCGGTCCTTCGCACCTACGTCTCCCGCCCATACGCGGCCGGCCGCGATGTCCAGACCACCCTCGACGCCGATACCCTGCGCGCGGCCCACCAGCGCCTCGGCTCGCGCGCGGGGGCCGTGGTGGTCATCGACCCGGCGACCAGCGACATCCTCGCGCTGAACAGCTCCCCCAGCTTCGACCCGGATGCCTTCGAGCGAAACGATGTGGCGGCGCTTGGTGCCATCACGGCTGCCCAGGGCGGGCCCCTCGCCAATCGCGCCACCACGGGCCTCTACTCCGCGGGTTCGACCTTCAAGCTCGTGACCGGTGCCGCGGGCCTGGCCTATGGCGGCTACACCCCGGCCGACCGGCTGGAGTGCGGTGCCATCTGGTATGGGGTCGATCCGCCCCGCCGTAACTGGGAAGGCTCCCAGGGGCTGCTCACGATCGCTGAAGCGCTCATGCGGTCCTGCAACCCGGTCTTCTACGAAATCGCCCTCACGCTCTACAACGACACCGATGGAGCGCTTTCGCAAATGGCCCGGGCCTTTGGATTCGGGGCGCCCACCGGAGTCGTGGGACTCGCCGAGGAAGACGGCCAGGTACCCGATGCCGAGTGGAAGCGTGCCGCAACCGGCCTTGCCTGGTTCCCCGGCGACGAAGTGAACCTCGGCATCGGCCAGGGCGACCTGCTCATCACCCCGCTCCAGCTGGCCAACGCTTACAGCTCCTTCATGGCCAGCGAACTGCGCACGCCGCGCCTGCTCGCCGATGCGGCCGCCGAATCGCGCGGCGCCATCCCGCTGACGGCGGAGCAGTCCGACCACCTGAAACTCGGCCTGCGACTCGTGACCGGAGCGCGCGGAACCGCCTCGGCCGCCTTCGCACTGGCCGGGTACACCGACTTCGCCGGGAAATCGGGCACCGCCGAGGATGCGGGCAGCCAGCAGCATGTGCTTTTCGTCGCGATGTCGCCGGCGGCTGAGCCGCGCGCGCTCGCGGCTGTCGTGCTCGATGAGGGCCAGTCGGGCTCCATCGAGGCCGGCCCCATCGCGCGCGATGTCGTCCTCGCGGCGTTGAACTAGCGGTTCGCCTCGATGAAGGCGAGCATCCGCCGCCAGGCGTCCTCGCTCTCCTTCGCGTATTGCTCGAAGGCGCGGTCGAAGAACGAGTGGGGCGCGCCCTCGTAGATGACCACGTCGTTCTTCACGCCGGCCTGATTCATCGCGTCGCGGAACGCCTCGACGTCGCTGACCGGGATGCCCTGGTCGGCGCCGCCCATGAGGGCGAGCACCGGACAGGCAAACTGGCCCACGCGGCCCTGCGGCCCCGCCGTGCCATCGCGGCCCGGCCCCGGGCGCCCGTAGAAGCCGATGACGCCCTTGAGCCCGTGCCCATAGGCCGCCTGGTTCCACGAATTCGACCCGCCGAAGCAGAACCCCACGGTGAAGACCGAGGCGCAGCTACCGCCGGCTGGCGAGCGCAGGAACGCGACCGCGGCGGCTACATCCTGGGCGATCTGGTCCTGCTTCGTCTGGGGTACGTGCTCCATCCAGGGGAAGTCGGCATCGCGCTTTGCCACGCCGGCTGTCCGTCCGAAATAGTCGATGGCGACTGCGTTGATGCCCTGCTCGGCGAACCGCATGGCCAGCTCTTCATAGAAGGGGAAGAGGCCGCGGATATCGGGCAGGACGACGATCCCCGCGCCGGTTGGGCTGGCCGCGCGGGCCGCGAAGGCGGCGAACCGGGTGCCGTCGGCCGCCTCCAGCACCAGGTCTTCTCTATCGATGGCGCCGCCGGCCAGGGGCGGGCGGGGCGGGAGGGCATCGTGGGCAAAGCACATGAGGGGACACTGCTCCTGTGGATGAGTGGAGGCAGTGTAGCCGCGCCAAGCCGCCCGCGTCAGTCGCGTGCGAGGAGCGGCAGCACCACTCGCCGGGTCAGCGCCAGGGCGGTACCCGTCGGTGTGGGCGTCACGGTGGGTGGCGGAAGCGTGGGCGTTGTCGTCGGCGCGAACCCGTAGAGCGCGATCAGGCCGTTCAGGTCGTCCTCGCGCGGCGAGATGTAGATCATGGCGTCCTCGCCCGGGCACATCGCCTGCCCCGGGCAAAGCGAGGCCTCGGTGTGGTCGAGCCCCAGGGCGTGCCCGAACTCGTGCAGGGCGAGCGCCCGGAGCGAGGCGCTCGTGTAGGGAAAGAGCGGCTCGAAGATGATGTCGAACTCGATCGCCTCGAAGTAGGGGGTGCCTTCGACCAGGCTCGAACTGCGCCACCAGCACGAATATCCCAGGTAGCCCCCCGCGATGTGCCCCCAGCCCACCACGTTCAGCCCGTCGCGCGGGATGGCCTCTGGCACGCCATTGCAGCCCGCGGGTGTCGTCGTGGTGCTGAGGTAATCGAAGTGCCAGCCCGTGCCCCCTGCGTTGGTCCAGCCGCCAGCGCCTGCCTGGATGGCGGCGAGTGCCGTGTCCGCGGTCATCGACGGGGGCCCGCCTTCGGGGTTGTAAAGCCAGGTTGCGAACGGTTCGGGCCAGCGGATCCCAAAGATCTTGAACTGCGCTTCCACTTCCGCCGGATCCAGTTCGATGGCCCCGGGAAACCGCGCCAGCATCGCCGCCCGCCCCTCGGCGATGCGCCCACCGATCGGCGCCGAGCCATCGTCGAGCGCGAACATGGTGATCTCCACGAACTCGAACCCTCCGCCCGAGGGCACCGCCAGCGACAGCCGGACTTCGTGGACCGGCAGGGCGACACCGGCAGCCGCGGGGGCCGATCCACCCCGGAGCGCCACCATCGCCAGCGCCAGGCCCATGACCGCGGCAAACACGGGGAGCCAGCGGCCGGGGCACGGTCTCACCGGTCCAGTGTGGCACTTGCGGGCGTCCCCGCGCCAATCTCGCGTCACGACTGGACCCGTGTCGGGAAGTTCACACAACTGTTACCACGAAAGGGTTGACAGGGCCCCTAAAGTGAACGACTATTCATTCAGTGAATGAACGTTTAGTCATTCACAGGAGGAATCCACATGTTGCCCGAACTCGTGAACGCACGCCAGCAAGAGCTGAAGGCTCTTGAGCCGCAGATCAACCAGCGGATGGCCTGGAGCCAGATCGTCCGTGTCGAACGCCTCGAGCGCGCACTCAAGGCCGCGCGCGGTAAACTGCAGGTCCTGCCGGCACTCTCTCCCAAAGCGAACTGACGTAGATGGCCCGAGTATCCGATGCGCACCTCGAAGCGCGCCGCCAGAGCATCCTGGCCGCGGCGACCAGGCTCTTCTCGCAGAAGGGCATAGCCGCGGCCACCATGGCGGAGATTGCGGCCGAGGCCGGCATCTCGCCCGGGGCCATCTACCGCTACTTCGAAAACAAGGATGAGCTCGCGCGCGACTGCATGGACGAATCCGCTGAGTCCATCAAGCAGGCATGGGTCAACCCCGCGGCCGCCGAACTCTCGTTCGAAGAGCTTTCGCAGCTCACCTTTGCCGAACTCAACACGCCCCTGACCTGCACCGATACCCAGCTCTTCTTCGAACGCGCCCTCATTGCCGTGCGCGAAGGGAGCACTGTGGCCCGCGGTGACTTCAAGGAGGAATTCGAGAAGGTCCGGGCCGGCATCGTCTTCCTGATGGAGCGGCAGTTCGGCCCGGCCCCAGAAGGCATCGACATCGAAGCGATCGCCGAGGCCTTCTATGGCTTCTACTGGGGTGCACGCGTGTTGAAGTTCATCATGCCGGAGGTTGATACCGATGCGCAGCTTCGGGCCCTCCAGTCCCTGATCAAGCGCGCGTTCGACGGCAAAGCCCCTCGCTGACTCTAGCTCCGCTTTCCCACGCGAAACGCCCCTCGAAAGAGGGGCGTTCTGCGTGCTGTTGTCTGCTGGCTACTTCAGCCCAAAAGCTTCGGTTCGAGCACCATCACCGTCAGGTCGGCAGGAAGATTGCTCCGGCTCACGTTCAGTCGCGGTTGGGGCTCGGGCTTGGCTCCCGTCTCCTTCAGGAACTTCTCCAGCGGCTCCAGCTCGAGCGTTTCGCCGCCCGCCTTGTAGTTCATCGGAATTGCGATGCGGGGCTCGATGCGCGTCATCATGTCGGCGGCCTGGTTCGGCTGGAGCGAGTTTCCCCCACCCACTGGCAGCAACAGCACGTCGACGTCTTTCAGCTCCTCGTACGCGATCGTCGCCGGGAGGCCCAGGTGGCCGATGCGGATCCCGTCGATTTCGCAGACGAACACGATGTTCCGGGTACCATCAGGCCGCTTCGTGGCGATCCCGGTCACCAAAATGCCGCCGATGTCGTACTCGCCCGGGGCGTCGAGCACCATTGGCTCGCCGGTGATTGCCCGGGTGTAGCTGTAACCCGGGTCGTCGCGCCGGCTGACGGTCACGATGTTGGCGGCCTGCTTGCCGATGGCGAAGCCGCTCTCGGGAGGGCATGGATCGGTGATGACGATGCCGTCGCGGCCCTTTAGGCGGAAGCAGTTGCGGCCGAGATAGCTGATCTCTACGGGCACCCGAAGATGGTATCGCGCGGCGACCCTACCGGAAAGATACGGATCAGCAGGCTGCGCAATTTCACGGACATCGCGCACCCGAGCCGCGGGCGCGTAGGATTCGCGGCAACATCCAGCACGAGGGAATGCCATGCCGGGAGCGCTCGCAGGTTTGCGCGTCATCGACTTCGGCCAGTACATCGCCGGGCCCATGGCCGCTATGTTCCTCGCCGACCAGGGGGCCGACGTCGTGCGTGTCGATCCGCCCGGCGGTCCCCGCTTCAACTCCCCCGCCGAAGCGACCTGGAACCGAGGCAAGCGCAGCATCGTGCTCGACCTGAAGGCCGCCGACGGCCACGACACCGCGCGGAGGCTTGTGCTCGGCGCCGATGTCGTCATCGAGAACCTCCGCCCCGGCGTCATGGAGCGCCTTGGGCTCGGCCCCGTGGCGATGACCGCCGCGAACCCGCGCCTGGTCTACTGCTCGATTCCCGGGTTCGCCAGCGACGACCCTCGGGCCGGCGTGCCGGGTTGGGAAGGGGTGGTGGCGGCTGCCACGGCCACCTACCGTGCCAACCCTCGAACCGGCCGGCCGGTGTACACACCGCTCCCGTTCAGTTCCTCCTACGCGGCGTTCCTTGCAGCCACCAGCATCGCCATGGCGCTGAACGCCCGCGAGCGCGACGGGCTCGGTCAGGTGGTCGAGGTCCCGCTCTTCGATGCCACCTTCGCCGCGATCGGCTACCGCATCGGCGGCGACGCCATCACCGGCGGCGACCCGAACATCGCCCGCATGCTCGGTATCACCCGCCAGTTCGTGTGCCAGGATGGCCGCTGGTTCATGTACCACTCCGGCAATAAGCGCGCCCGGGACTTTCTCAGGGAGGCCGGTATCGCAGACCTCCTGCCCGGCTCTGTCGAACACCTCACCCCCCAGGAGATCGCCGAACGCAGCGAGGCGCTCTTCAAGACGCGCACCGCTGCCGAGTGGGAGGCTTTTTGCGAATCGATTGGCACGGAAGGCTCGGTCTGCCGCACCAGCGCCGAGTGGATGGCGAACCCGCACGCCCTCGCGTCGGAGATCATCATCGACACGGAAGACCCAGTGCTCGGCAGAGTGCGTGGCCCCGGCATCAACCTTCGCATGTCGGCCACGCCCGGCGCGATCCGCGGGCCCCGTCCCCTGCCCGATCAGCACCGCGCCGAGGTTCTCGCGGCGATCCCCCCGCCCGCGCCACGCCCGGCCGTGCACGAGACGGTGCTCTCCGCGCTGGAAGGCGTCCGCGTGCTCGACCTCTGCATCATCCTCGCCGGGCCGACCTGTGGCCGCACGCTGGCCGAATTCGGGGCCGACGTCATCCGGATCGATAGCCCTCATCGCCCCACGGTCGCCTTCCACAACGACATCAACCGCGGCAAGCGCAGCATCCTGCTCGATCTGAAGACGCCAGAAGGCCTCGACATCTTCTGGAGGCTGGTCGACCAGGCCGATGTGGTGGTGCAGAACTTCCGCAAGGGCGTAGCCGAGCGCCTCGGCATCGGCTACGAGGACGTGCGGAAGCGGAAGCCGGACATCGTCTACGCATCGCTGAACACATACGGCCAGGTGGGGCCGTGGGCCGGGCGCCCGGGCCACGAACAGATCGCCCAGGCCGCAACCGGCATGCAGGAGCGCTTCGGCGGCGATGGCCGCCCCACGCTCGCCCCCTTTGCCGTGAACGACTATGGCACCGGCTTCATGGGTGCCTATGGCGTGGCCCTGGCCCTGCTCCACCGCCGCCGCACCGGCGAAGGCCAGCACGTCGATACCGCGCTGGCCTACACCGCCACCATGCTCCAATCGCGCTACCTTCACGATTACGGCGGGAAGGAGTGGAACGAGCCGCGCGGCCAGGACGCGGTCGGCGAGGGCCCGTTCTATCGCGCCTACGAGGCGAGCGACGGCTGGCTTTTCCTCGCCTGCAGCGAAGGGGAGATCCGCCGCGTGCCCGAATTCCGCGACCTGCCGCCGCTCGGCATCGAAGGCGCCCTCGAGCTTGCGTTCAAGGCCAGCACCGTGGCCGCGTGGGTCGCGAAGTTGCACGCCGCCGGCGTGGGCGCCCACGCCGTCATCGACGACCTGGCGGCGTTGCGCGACGACCCGTGGGTACGCGAACACGGCCTCGCCATCACCCGGGACCACGACGGCATCGGTCCCCTCACTACCAACGGCCCCTCGCCGCGGCTCGCCCGCACGCCCCCCGTACCGGGCCGGCCCGCCCCAAAACCGGGCGCCGATGCCGCCAGCATCCTCGCGGAGGTGGGCATGGCCTCTGAACTCGACCGGCTGGCCTCCGCCGGCGTTGTCGTGCTCGAAGGGGTGGGCGTGCGTTAGCCTGAGCGTGTGTTTGCCCGAGGGCGTGGTGGAGGCGGCTGGTGAGCCAGGGTTCGGTGATCGCAGTGTTGGCCGGGTGCGTCCTCGTGGCGGTTCTCGCCCTCGCGCTCGCCGGTGGCCTCGGGGCTTCGCGTGTTGAAACTTCCGGCGGCTCGCCCGTGCCGGGCTCGTTCGAGGGTCCGCCCGCCGACGCTTCCCATGGCATCGTGATGTCGACCCACCAGTCGAAGTCTCCGGTCCAGCTATTCGGGCTGAAGTTCGGGTCTTCGCGCTGGGAGGCAAGCATCGCCATGGCGCTTCCAGAGGGATGCGAACCGAACGGGGGCGAAGTGACGGCGGATGGCTCCTGCCGCAAGGTGGCCGCTTCGGGGCAGGTGAGCGGTGGGGGCACCACGGCCGCGGGGCTCGAGTTCGTGATCGTCTCGGTGCCGGTCAGCGAGCAATGCCACGTCGTGCTCACGCCGGGGGAGCGCTGGCCCACCAGCCACCCGGAGTGCGCGCGCTGATCAGTGCGTCAGCAGGAATACCACGTTCGTCCCGCCCACGCCCATCGCGCTCACCATCACGCAGTCGATGCGCTCAGCTCGCGCGTCCTTCACGTAGGCGAGCTCCAGGTCGTTCTCGGGCGTCTCGAACCCGGCGATGGGGAAGACTTCCTGGCGCCGCAGCGCCTCAAGGGCGGCGACGAGCGACAGCGGCCCGCTCGCCCCGAGCGCCTGGCCCGCGCTTCCGGCGATGGTGGTGACGCCGGCGAAGTACGCATGCCTGCCGAATGTGCGCAGCGCGCCGTAGCCATCGGCGAAATCGTAGGCCAGCCTGCCATCGGCGCCCGCGACGAAGAGGTCGACCTGGTTCTGGAGGTACCCGGCATCGCCAAGGGCCGCCTGCATGGTCCGGCCGACCTCGGTGGCATCGCTGAGGGCGAGCGGCTCGGCTGCCGAATCGAACACCTCGCCGATTCCCGCGATGCGCGCCATTACCGTGGCCCCGCGTTCGGCCGCGTGTTGCTCGGATTCGACCACCAGGTAGGCCGCGCCCTCGGCGGGCACGAAGCCGGCATGGCCCGCATCGAATGGCCGGGCGGGTGCGCCGCTGGCACCCTGGCTCGTGAGATGTTCAAGGAGCGGCCGCTGCAACCCCTGTCCCGCTCCCGCCACGACCACATCGGCATCGCCCCGGGCGATGATGCGCGCCGCGGCTGCTACCGCCAGGGCTCCGCTCGCCTCGGCCCCGGCAAGCGAAATGGCCGGGCCTCGCACTCCGAGCGCGCGCGCCACCAGGTGGCCGTAGGGTACGAAGATCGCCGGCTGGCCCGGTGCCCGGTAGGGCAGGCCATCGGCCACCGCGAACCGGCGCGAATCGCCGGCTCCCGCTCCCAGCCCCGCCGAATCGAGCGCCTGGAGCGCCGCGTCGAGCGCGAGGAGCGACCCACGGTCGAGGAAGTGGACCAGGTTGCGCGGGATGTTGCGGTTGGGGCGGTACTCATCGCCGACGGCTGCCGCGAAGAAGGTAGGTCCGGCGTCATCAGGCGACCACGACGCCCCGGCCCGGCTCCCGGCCGCGAGGCTCGCCCAGAACGCATCGACGCCTGCCCCGCTGGTCGAGACTGCGCCATAGCCGGTGATCACCGGGGTCATGCCGTGGCCCTTTCCCAGGGCAGCCAGGCTAGTCGAGTTCCTCGTCGAGGAATTCGTCGTCGTCCTGGCTGCGCCGCCAGAACATCATGGCGCCGACGAGCGCGCCCAGGATGGCAAAGATGCCCAGGAACTTCTTCATGCTGGGAGACCTCCAGTTACCCGTCCGGTCTCTTCCGCGGGCCGGGCTCGGCCAGTATAGGGTGCCATGCTCCTATCCGTTAATGCCCGTCCTCGCTCCTCGCCGGACCGCCGGCATCGGAGTACAGTCCGCGTCATGGCTGAAACAACCATTCCGGTCGAGTACCTCTTCACCATGAGCGCCACGCTGCGGCCCGACCCCTCGGTCATCGCCAACGGCCCCCAGGGCAGCCGGGTAGTTGTAGTCGTCACGGGCGGCACGTTTGAGGGCCCGCGCCTTCGCGGCACCGTCGACAACTCCGGCGGCGACTGGGTCACCGCCCGCCCAGATGGCAGCATCAAGCTCGACGTCCGCGCGCTCCTGCACACGGATGACGGCGCCGACATCCTGGTGACGTACACCGGCATTGGCACGCGCACGCCCGATGGGCTGCAGATCCGCACCAGCCCCCTCTTCGAAACCGGCGACGAGCGTTACGCGTGGCTGAACAACGTCCAGGCCGTGGGCATCGGCAAGGCGGGCACGAACCTGGTGACCTACGATGTCTTCGCGTTGAAATGAGCCTTTCTGTACCCCCGGGGGGCGATCGGCTACGCTCGTTGGCGTGAGTGACGCCCTCATCATCGATGCCACCCGCACCCCATGGGGCAAATTCGGTGGGGCGCTGAAAGAGCATCGCGCTGCCGACCTCGGCGCCCTCCTCATCCGCCGTTTGCTCGAACGCAACACGATCGACCCCGCTGCAATCGACAACGTGATCCTGGGGCAGGTGCTCCAGGCGGGCGCCGGGCAGCTCCCCAGCCGCCAGGCACTCATCGGTGGCGGGCTCCCTGCTACCACGCCGAGCACGCTCATCAACAAAGTCTGCGGCAGCGGCATGCGCGCCGTGACGCTTGCCGCGGGGCTCATCCGTTCGGGAGAAAACCGCCTGGTGCTTGCCGGCGGCATGGAATCGATGAGCAACGTCCCCTACTACGACAATCACACCCGCTGGGGCGCCCGCATGGGCAACAAGACCCTGGTCGATGGCATGGTCTTCGATGGTCTCTGGTGTGCCTTCGACGATGTCCACATGGCCAACCAGGCCGACGACATGGCCGCCCAGCGCGAAGTCTCCCGGGATGAGATGGACGAGTGGTCGGTCATCAGCCAGCGCCGCTGGGGCGTGGCCCACCAATCCGGCTACTTCGAACGCGAAATCACGCCCGTGCCCAACAAGCGTGACCCGAATCACGTCGCCCTCGCAAAGGACGAAAGCCCCCGGCCAAACTCCACCGTCGAGCGCCTCGGGCGGATTAACACCGTCTACGGGACGAAGGCCATCACTGCCGGCAACGCCCCCGGAGTGAACGACGGCGCGGCCATGCTGCTCATCGCCTCCGAACAGGAGGCCGCTCGCCTCGGCACGAAGCCGCTGGCCCGCATCGCGGCCTGGTCCGAATCGGCGGGCCTTCCGCGGGAGTTCCCGGTCGCCTCTGCCCATGCCATTCGCAAGATCCTCAAGAAGACCGGCCTCTCAATAGAAGACATGGCCGCAATCGAAGTCAACGAGGCGTTCGCGTGCGTGCCGCTCATCTGCGGCCAGGAGCTGAACTGGGACCCTGAACGCGTGAACCGCCACGGCGGCTCCGTGGCAATGGGCCACCCCATCGGCGCCAGCGGGGCGCGGCTCGTGCTCACCCTTGCCTACCAGCTGCAGGAGACCGGTGGCAAGTACGCCATCGGCGCCATCTGCTCGGGCACTGGCCAGGGCGATGCCATCCTCCTCGAGGCCGTGTAACGCTTCTCCGTCCCCGGCAGCGCCCAGGAAAGGGCCAGCCCCTCCGGAGCTGGCCCTTCGCGGTCCACGAACGCAGTTGAAGGTCAGACCTGCGTCTCGCACCAGACGGTGAAAGCGCCCTTGCCCTTCGCGCTGGTCTTGATGTCCTGACCGGTCGTCGCAGCCGCGGCTGCGACTCGCAAGCGCGCATCCGGCACATCGAGCGCCTCGACGCGGCTCAGGATATCCGCCACCTTGAAGGTCTCGTCCTCGATAGCGAGCACGGTGACGAGGCCGAAGAACCCGGAAGAGTTCTCGGCGTGGCTGAGCACATGGCAGTGGAATGCCCAGAGCCCCGCCTCGAAACACTCGATGATGCAGTCCATGCGGCTGCCCGGCGGCACATCGATGTTGTCGCACTTGTATGGTGGCACCACCGGATATCCGTCGCGCTCGAACACCTCCATGGCCATGCCGTGGAGGTGCATCGGGTGGTACATCATCCCTTCGTTCATCCAGCGCACGAGCAGGCGCTCCCCCTTCTTTGCCACGATCGCGTCGGTCGCAGGGAAGCCCTTGCCGTTGACCGTGAAGCCCAGAAGCGAGTCGTTCAGGATGAGGATCACCTCACGGTCGTACTTCGGATACGTCGACTTGTCCGAAGGTTCGATGATGAATGCGCCCAGCAGCCCACGGTTCACCTGGTCGGCCGAGTCATGGTGCGAGTGGTACATGTGCGAACCCGAGTTCCGCAGCGTGAACTCGTACGTATAGGTTTGCCCTGGCTGGATCGGGTCCTGCGTAACGAACGGCACGCCGTCCTGGTTGTTCGGTACGTAGATGCCGTGCCAGTGGACCGCCGTGCTGTGCTCCAGGTTGTTCTTCACGTTGATGCGCACGCGGTCGCCCACGGTGCCGCGAAGGATCGGGCCAGGGATCATCTTGTTGTAGCCGCGGGCTTTTTCCACCTGGCCGGGAGCCACCTCCCAGTCGAGCTCGTCCACGGTCAGGTCCCAGACCTTGACGCCGTTTTCGATGCGCGGTTCCAGGGGGAGGTTGCCGCGGCCCTCGGTGAGCGCTTCCTTCTGGTTCTTCAAGAAGTTCACCACACCGGCCTGGTGGTCGGCGTCGATCTTCTTCCATTCCTCGGCCACGGTCTCCGTGTTGCCGGGCTGCGTGGCCGGGTTCGGGTTCGGGTTTGGCTGGACGTTTGCGGGGGCGACGCCCGGTGATTCGAGCTTCGCGCCCGAAGGATCTTCGTAGCAGGCCGCGGCGAGCATTCCTCCGGCCACGGGTAATGCCGCGCCCACGACGCCGGCCTTCCGAAGAAAACCGCGCCGGTCGAGCTTCACCTCCTGGATCGTTGGCAATTCGGATGAGTGGGGTTGGGACACGTTGCGTTCGGCCTCCTGCCGTGAAAGTACGATTGACGATCTGGGGCCAATCTTCGCAGGCGGATGCCCGGAGCCGAGGACCGGTTGGCCCCGATCTCCGGGCCGTCCGCCCTGGATTGTGACAGATTTCGCAAGAGCATGGGCCCATCGTTTTCTATAGCAGCGAACGAAACGCTCGCACCGTTCGCGAACATGGTTCATGCTTGCGCAAACACCGCAGCGAATGAGGTTTCCCGATGGCTGACCAACGCCCCATCCTGGTGCCGCTCGATGGCTCCAAGCTCGCCGAGAATGCACTCCCGGATGCAGCCTGGCTATCGCGCATCACCGGCGCGCCCATCCGCTTCATCCACGTCGTGGATACCGATGTGCCCGCCTCCGAACGGGGCAAGGCTGCCGAAACCTTCCGCAACTACACGAAGGAACTCGCAGCGGACCACGGCTTCGGCGAAACCACCTGCGATGTCGTCGCCGGCTCGGCCGCCGATGAAATCCTGAAGGAATCCGAGAGCGCCTCAGCCATCGTCATCGCCACCCATGGACGCGGCGGATTCCGCGCCATGATCGTCGGTAGCGTCGCCGACAAGGTCATCCGCGGCGCCACGGTCCCGGTCATAGCCGAGCCTGGCGTCGAAAAGCCGTCGGTCCCGGTACCCGGCAAGGCCATCGTAGTCGGCCTCGATGGTTCCCCCGAAGCCGAGCGAGGCCTCGCGATGGCCCGGCAGCTTGCCCAGGCGTCGAACGTCCCGATCGTGCTTGTCCGCGCCTTCAGCCTCCCGCCACCGGCCGGGATCGAGTTCTCGTACTACCCGGCCGACCTGGGTGCCACGCTCGAAGCGGCCGCCCGCGAATACCTGGTCGCCACCGCCAGGCCCGGCGAGAAGTACGTCCTCATGCAGGGCGATGCCGCCACGGCCGTCCTCGAAGCCGCCGATCAGAACGACGCCGGCCTCATCGTCCTGACATCTACCGGCAAGGGCCTGGCAAAGCGCATCGCCCTCGGCAGCACCACCGACCGCGTGATCCACAGCACCTCGCGCACGGTCCTTGTCGTCCCCTCCCATTCCTGACGATCGCCGGGCCGGCTGCAAATCAGCGGGGGCGTCCGTGGACACCCCGCCGCCTTCCGGACTTGAGAAACCCGGCCGTACCTGCTAGAAACGGCCGATGATCGAGACCCCCGAACTCACCACCACGGAACGCAGGGCGGCGCAGTGGCTCGAGGCCCGCGGCGCGAGCCTGGTCGACTTCTGGGCCAGCTACAACGCCGTCTCCGCCGGCCAAATCCTCTACAGCGGCTTTGGCGAAGCGCTCCGCCCGCTCGGTTTGAGCTACGAGTCCTGGCGCATCCTCTGGGTGCTCGCCCTCGTCCGCCAGAGCGAGCCCCGCCTCCTCGCGCAGACTCTGTGGCTCAGCCGGCCCGCTGTCACGAGCGCCCTGAATAAGCTCGAAGAAGGCGGCCACATCGTGCGCACCCGCGCGACCAATGACCGCCGCCTCGTCTCCGTCGAAATGACGGACTCCGGCGCCGAGCTCCTCGAACGGGGCGCGGAAGTCTATGTCGATGCGCTCACCACCTTCATGGCGGCTCTCGAACCGGAGGAGAAAGAGCTCCTCGCCCGTATCGGCCGCAAGTTCTGGACCATGAACTACGAGCGCACCCGCAAGTCGCTCGGAACGCCGGTGCGCGCCGCTGAGGCAGTCATTGCGCCGGCCACCGCCACCGCCTGAACGATTCGGCTCCGAACGTGCTTCGCCTGAACTGGCGCACCCTCACGTACACGTTAGAATGACGCGCCGGAGGGGATTGCTTCATGGGTTCTGGTCCACTTGCCGGGGTGAAAGTCCTCGAGTTCACGCAGATCATCGCGGGACCGTTTTGCGGCATGCACCTGGCCGATATGGGCGCGCACGTCACCAAGTTCGAGCCAATCGAAGGCGAGCCCTGGCGGCTCTCCGTTGAGCTTGTGCCGAAGGAATCGCGCACCTACGCCAGCCTGAACCGCGGCAAGCGCGGCGTCGCCATGGATATGACCCGCCCCGAAGCCCAGCAGGTGATTCACACGCTGGTGAAGGATGCCGATGTCGTCATCATCAACTACCGCCCCGGTGTCGCCGAGCAGTTGAAGATCGACTACCCCACCCTCAGCGCCATCAACCCGAACATCATCTACTGCGAGAACACCGCCTTCGGCCGCCAGGGCCCGCTTTCCCGCCGCGGCGGCTACGACATCGTCGTCCAGGCGCTCACCGGTCTCATGGCGGGCGAGGCCAAGCTCGAAGGCGATGTGCCCGCCTACGTCTATCCCGCCATCGCCGACTACGCGACCGGCATCCAGATGTCCAACGCCATCTGCGCCGCGCTCTTCGCGCGCGAAAAGACCGGCAAGGGCCAGCGCATCGATTGCACCCTCATGGGCACGGCCATCGCCATGCAGACGAGCCAGTTCACCTGGATCGACGCCTTCGACAACGAAGTCATTCCGCCGATGCTCGATGAGTTCAAGCAGGCCCGTGCCGAGATGAAGTCCTTCATGGAGCAGGTCGCAGTTCAGAAAAAGTACCGCCCGGCGGCCGCCGGCAATGTCTACTACCGGGTCTATCAGACGCGCGACGGTTTCCTCGCCATGGGCGCTCTCAGTATGGCGCTCCGGTTGAAGGTGCTTGCCGCCACCGGCCTGAAAGATCCGCGCTTCAAGCCCGATGGCTCCTTCGAGGTCAACCCCGAGGGCTGGCAGGAACGTGGCCCCCTCTTCGTGAAAGAAGCCGAGGCCCTCTTCCGGACGAAAACCACCGGCGAGTGGATGGAGCTCTTCGAAAAGCACGGGGTGCCGGCGGGCCCCCTGTATTTCATCGAGGAGCTCTTCAACCATCCGCAGACACTGGCCAACGGGCTCCAGGTCGAGCTTGACCACCCTCTTCTCGGCCCGCTGAAGATGGTCGGCCCGGCATTCCAGATGTCGGAAACGCCGCTGGAGGCAGCCGTCCCCAGCCCCATGCTCGGCGAGCACAACGACGAGGTCCTCGCGGAGGCCGGGCTCACGCCCGAACAGGTCGACCAGCTTCGCGCCGCGGGAGTCGTTCGCTAGCAACGGGCGCCAGGTTCGCCGCTCCCCGTGGGGCGCGGTAGGCTGGGCGGATGTTGCGGCGTGCATGGGTCGAAGCTGGCAAGCTCGTCCGACGCTTCGCCTGGGAGGGTGAGCGCCTGCGCTGGCGTCTCTTCCATCCCATCACGCTCGGGGCCCGCGTCATCCTCCTGCGCGATGACCAGGTGCTGCTCATCCAGCACACGTACCGCACCGGGTGGTTTCTCCCGGGCGGGGGGGTGGACAAGGGCGAATCGCTGGAGGAGTGCATCCGCCGCGAGGCCGAGGAAGAAGCAGGCGCCACCATCCGCGACCTGGAACTGCTCGGCATCTACAGCGCGTTTGGTGAAGACAAGAGCGACCACGTCGTCATCTTCATTTCGCGCGACTTCGATTGGCGGACGATCCCGGCGAACAACGAGATCGCCCGGGTCGCCTGGTTCCCGCTCGATGGCCTGCCCGATGGCCTTTCGCCGGGCACCCGCCGCCGGCTGGAGGAGCTCCGCGAAGGCCGCCGCCCCCGGGCAGGCCGCTGGTGATGCCATCCGGCCCGCCCCCCGGGATTCCCGCGGAACACCGGCAGGTAATCGCCGGGCTGGCCCGAATGTTCGGCTGGGAGCGGGTAGGCGAGCCCGAGCCGGTCGAGCAATCCGTGCTCAACGCCAACTACCGGGTCGAAACGCCCGCCGGGCCGCGGTTCGTGCGCTGCTATGGACCGTCGCGCACGCCAGAGCGAATCGAGCGCGAACACGCGGTCACCCGCTGGGCGGGCGAACGTGGCATCCCCGTCGCGCCCCCCTGCGCCGATGGCTCCGGGCGCACGGTCTTTCGCCTGGGCGGAAGGCTCTGGGCCGTGTTCCCCTGGGTGGAAGGCCGAAGTCTCCTGCGTGGCACCATGACGCCCGCCGAAGCGGCACTCCTTGGCGCGATGAACGGCCGCGTCCACCGCCTCCTGGCCGACTGGCCTCCAGGTGACCTCCACCCGAACTCGGAGCTCAGCTGGGACACCGGAAAGTCCATCGCCGACCTCTCCCGCATCGACGACCTGATCCGCTACTACCCGGCGCCCGGCGAGGACCAGCTGCAGTTGCAGGGCTGGGTGCGAGAGCGCCTGACCCTGCTCGAAGGCGGCGCCGCGCGGCCATCTTCGGACTTCGATGGCATACCGCTCCAGCCATGCCACGGCGACCCGCACGAGCGCAACCTGATGGTCGATTCCGCGGGCAACGCGCTCGCAGTGGTCGACTGGGAGCGGTTCTGCCTGTGCGCCCCGGCGTTCGAAGTCCTTCGTACGCTCACGTTCTCGCTCCTGCTCGATGAGCCGTTGCTCTCGGCCTACCTTGGGGGCTACCGCGAAGAGCACCGCCTCGACGCGTCGACGGTCCCCGCCTGCGTCGAGTGGTGGTGGCAGTCACAGTTGCACAACACCTGGGCGTTCCGGGAGCGGTTCATCAAGGGCAATCGTGCGGTCGAGCAGTTCTTTGCCGAGGGTGCGGGGGCGATCCGCCGCTTCTCCAGCACCGGTTACAGGGCAGGCCTCGCGGCGAAGCTGCTCCGCGAGGCCTGCTGAGGGGCACGATCCCGTGCCTGCCTGCTATCCTGTGAACTCCTCGGATGCGCGCTCGTCCTCCACGCGGCCATCCGGCTCGGCCACTTCCGAGTACGTATCGGGCTCGGGCGTGACGGCCCGCGTGTCGGCCTGGGCCGGGTCGAGGAACTCGGCGCCTTCGGTGAGGGCTTCCTTCAGCGCCTTCAGGGGCTTCGCCTCCTCGATGAACTTCTTCGCCCCCTTCAGGTCGTCGATCGGGTTGAGGTCTTTGAGCGACATGGTGCCATCTCCTCCGCTTCCGCCATCTCGGCCGTCTCCAGCATAGCCTCCTGGCACAAGCGCTGCGCGCTCGGCGCCGCACGTGCTCCCTCCGCGCCGCACGACGCGCCTGGTCGCCAGGTCAACAACCCAGCCCCGAGAGTCTCCGACCCGATTTGTGAGCGCAGCCATGCGACCCTCTCCTGTGATCAACCTCGGGGCACCCTGTTCGTCGAGGCGCGGCTCAGCCCGCCTTGATTTCCACCTTGCGCGCCTCCGGCGGTGGAGCGGGAGCCGACTTCGGCAGCCGGACTTCGAGCACGCCATCCTTCAGGCTTGCCTCGATCCGGTCCTCGTCCACGTTGGCCGGGAGCACAATCCGCCGCTCAAAGGAGCCGAAGAAGCGCTCGCTGTAGCTCCGCCCCTCTTCCTCCTCCTTCCGCTCGGAGCGCTTTTCGCCGCGGACGGACAGGACACCCTCGTGGATGCTCACGTCCATGTCCTTCGCGTCGACGCCGGGGAGCTCAGCGTGCACCACGATGGCCTCGTCGGTCTCGCTCACATCGCAGCGCGGACTCCACTCCATCGCGAGCGGCGAACTGCCGAAGCGGGCGAAGAGGTCACGCGGCCAGAAACTGGCCAGCTCATCGAACGGATTCCTGCGAATCAGGGAAGACACACATCACCCCCATGAGAAGCTGGGATGATGATGCCCTCCATTCGCCAGCGCGTGGAGGACCATTCGGGCCCTGGCCGCGGTCCGTTCGGCGCATTCAGCCGGTGGCGTTCAGTCCGGGCCGGCGGTGCGTGCCAGGGTCTGGTCCACCAGCGCCAGGAACTGGTCGGCTGCAAACGGCTTCTGCACGAAAACGGTGTACGGTGTCCGTGCGGCGAACTCCGCCGGGCCCTCCGCGCTATACCCGCTGATCAGGATGACCGGAAGGTCGGGCCAGCGTTCCAGGATCCCGCGCCGCAGCTCGATACCCGATTCGCCTGGCATCACGATGTCGCTGATCACCAGGTTGGGCCGGCGCTTCTCAAGCAAGGCACGCGCCTCGGCCGCATGGGCGGCTTGCAACACGTCGTATCCCTGTGTGCGGAGCAGGCGCGCGAGCATCACCCTGACCGGGTCATCATCGTCTACTACAAGGATCGTCGCAGCCAACGGCCGAGTCTCCTCTGCCCGGAGGGCCGCGCCGCCGAAGGAAGAAAGCCCCGCGGGGACGCCGCGTACACGCACATGCATTCTCCGGGCCCACGGCGCCCAGGGGGATAGGCCAATTTTGAACCGCCGCCACCCGTGTGCGTTATCCGCATTTACCCTAATAGGGCAGTCTGCCGGCTACCGACAAGCGATCCAGGCGCCGCCCGGGCGCGATCCCGCAGCCCCCGGGTTTTACTCAGGGGCGCGATGCGACCTATCATCGCTGGAGCCTCGGAGGGTTCCCGGCATGCGCTTCGTGATGACCGTCATCTCGGCGGCAATCCTGCTCTTCCTCCTCTACCTGGTCATCGGGGGCATCGCCGATGGCTATTTCGGCGCCGATATCGTCCCGGATAAGGCCGTGCCCGACGCCTGGGCCGCCCCGGATAGCTGGAGCGAGTGGCGCGACATCGTCATTGTCTTCACCGCCATGTTCTGGATGCTTGCCGGCTTGCTCTCGATCGTGCTCGTCGTGGCGCTCATCCTCCTCGTGGGCGTCACCCGCAAGGTCGTCCGCGAAAACGCCGCGCCCGCCATCGACTCGCTCCGCCAGTCGCTCGATAACGTTCGCGGCACGACAGAGTTCGCTGGCGAGACGGTCGCATCGCCAATCATTCGCACCTACGCGGTGGTGAAGGGCGTGCGCACCGGCCTCTCGGCCGTAACCAACCTGCCCGACCGCATCATGGGACGCCGAAAGAAGGGCCGGAAATGAGCTCGCCCGAACCCGAAAGCCCGCGATACGAACCCGAGAGCCCGCGGGCCGAACCGGAAGCCGGGGCCGCGGCGCCCCGCCGGCGGGACTGGCGCGACCTTGAGGAGAACCCGCTCGTGGGCTGGGCGAAAGCGATTGCACTCGGCATCGCCGATACCGCGAAAGACATGCTGGAGGCCGGCCGCGAAGGCGCGCGCGACGCGATGGACCAGGGCTGGGAGCGGTTCGACAGGAAGACGAAGCACCGGCGGGAGTAGGGGCCGGGAGCGGCGCTAGCAGGGCGGGCTGGTATCATGAGTGTTCGGGCCGCGGAGAGGTGCTGGAGTGGCCGATCAGGCACGCCTGGAAAGCGTGTAGGGGTGCAAGTCCCTCGTGGGTTCGAATCCCACCCTCTCCGCCAGTTGAACCAGAAAACGGCTCCCTGCCAGTCACGCCTCCGGCCAGCCCGGGCCCTTAAGAACTATGGTCAAACTGCGGTGCACGCGTGGACCGACAGCGGCCGGGAGCGTTCAAACTTGGCTATCCGAACCTCTCGTGGCGGCCTACGGGCAGGTGACGCTGACGGTCCCCGTGCCGACATCCTCGGCGGCCGGATTGCTGCCGTCCTGGGGCGGCTGTTTCTTCATCGGCCCCGAGTACGACATGCTCTTGCCGTCGAACGCGAGGCCCGGCTCGTCGACCTCGGGCAGGGAGACAAAGTAGTCGATCGGGCCGCGTTCGCCTTCGGGGTTGGCCACGGTCATGCGGATCTCACCGCCCCACATGCCGCCCGCGTACACGGCGCCAGCGCCGAGGGTGACTTGATTGTCGCCGATGCGGAAGGAGAAGGAGAAGCCCTCATCGGTCACGTTGCAGCCGACCCCGCCAGGCTCAGTGAAGGTGAACTCCCGGTTGTCGACGGCGACATGTGCCTGGCCCGGCGGTGGTGCGTTCTCCACGCCATTTGAACTGGAGCCGCCATCCGCGCCGCTATCGTCCTCGTCCGAGCCTCCTCCGCAACCAACGGAGACCATCGACCCGAGCAAGATGGCGAACAACAGGATCGATCGCATAACCATCACCTCCTGGACCTTGCCAGCTCGGCCACGCCGCTACGCCGGGACGCTGGCCGGGTTGGTGAATCCTACGCGGCTCCCCGGCTCCCCGGCTCCCCGGCTCCCCGGCTCGTCGCGAAGTCCCTGTCCGGAGCGGCGAGGCTCATCACCGCCCCTGGAAGTTCGGCTCCCGCCGCTCGGCGAAGCTGGTGATGCCTTCGCGGAAGTCCTCGCTCTGGAAGAGCAGCATCGTCTGGAGCAGGACGTGGTGGATGTGGCTCGGGAAGTCCTCGGTCAAGCCATGACGGAACAGGCGCTTCATCGCCTGGATGGCGAGGGGGGCGTTCGCGGCGATCTCCTGGGCCCAGGCCTGCGCTTCTGTGAGCACCCGGTCCGCCGGCAGCGCTCGGTTCATGAGGTCCATCTGCGCGGCCTCCGCCCCGGTCAGGTTGCGGCCGAGGAAGCCGATCTCGGCGGCCTTTGCCCACCCCACCAGCCGGGGCAGGTACCAGGTGCCGCCGCTTTCGGGGACGACGCCCCGCTTTGCGAACCCGGTCGCAATCTTCGCGTCCTCGGCCACGATGCGGAGGTCACAGCCAAGCGCGATATCGAGCCCGAAGCCGGCCGCCCCGCCATTGATCGCCCCGATGATCGGCGTATCCATTTCGAACATGACGATCGTCGGGTGATTCCGCGTGTTGAAGTGGGTGCCGCGGCCGGAGGAGGCGCCCCCGCCGCCGATGCCCGTGCCCGCCACGGCATCCTTGATATCGAGCCCGGCGCAGAACGCCCGCCCGGCTCCCGTGAGGACGATCGCGCGGACCTCGCGGTCGGCATCGGCCTCCATCAGCCGGTCGGCGAGCTGCTGGAGCATGCGGCCGGATATGGCATTGCTGCGGTCGGGCCGGTTGAGGGTGATGGTGGCCACGTGGCCCTGGAGGTCGTAGAGGACTTCGTCGGTCCGTTCGGTGGTGGTCAAGGGGTGCTCTCCTCTGGCGGCGCGGCGCCGGGCGAGCTGGCCGCGCGAATGGAGGTATCCTACTGTGCCGGGCCATTCGGCACTCAGGATGCCCGTTCGACGACTCTCACAGGCAGACCCTGGGCGGCGCGTCGATGCCGGCAACAGGGACGCGGTGGAAGGGAGCTGCATTGGTGAAGAAGCCAGCAGCGAAATAGGCCCCGCCGCCCACACCCTGGAAGACCAACTCATTGCACCTGGCACGTATCAGGACGGTTCCCTTCGAGGCGGGCGGCACCATGGGCCATTGACCGGCGGTGCCCCGGCCAGTTCCACCCGGGAATGGAGCATCGAACAGGTAGACGGCCACGCAAATCGGGGAGACAGGGTCGTTCCACTCGTAGTCGACAGCAATCAGGACGGAGTCCGCGTCGTCCTCCACTACCCAGGCGTGGAGGATCCGCCCGTCGGTTTCCGGGTGGGAAGGCGACACCCGGCAGGGCTGGACGGGCGGGTAGACCGCCGGGACCGGGGTTGCGGTCGGAAGATAGACACGTGTGTCCGGCTCGTCGCGCGCGACCATGGGGACGACCAGGCGATCACTCAACTCATCGTCGGCGGACAGGGCCGCGGTGATGACGGGAAGGACTGCCACCACCCCGAAGAGCGTCGGCAAGAGTACTGCTGTGCGATGGCGCACCGCTGCCGCCCGTGCGCCCGCAGTCCACGCGCCGGAAGCCGTCGCGGCGATGATCACGACGATCCCAACCCACAGCCACAGGCGAGGCGCTTCGCCGCCGGCCGGGCTGTTGCCCACGTCTGGCGGTGAGGGTGGCGGGGCGACTGCCGCCCGCAGCGCTTCGGTCATCGCGCTGGCAATGAGCGCGTAGCCCGCATCGTTGGGGTGGATGTTCGAGTCGGCGTCCATGATGTGCGTGAGTTCGGGCGCCTTGCCCTTGAAGAGCGTGAAGAGGTCGACCCAGACTGCCTTGACGGCTGGTGACACGGCCACGGCCCTGGCTGCGTCGTTGATCGGCGCGACCGCAAGGTCGCCCGGCGCATCGACCGCGTCGCCCGTGCCCGAGAACGGGTTGTAGAAGGCCATCGCGATAATGATTGCGTCCGGGCCGGCAGCCTCGCGGATGCGTTGCAGGATAATCGGGTAGTTCGTATTGAACGCCTGGGTCACGTCCAGCACAGCTTGCTGGCACTCAGGGCTCACGACGCTGACGCGGCAGGGGCTGGAGGAGCGCGTCAGCGCGCGGAAGTCGTTCCCCCCGATGTCGATCGTGATGAGACGAACGTCGTTCGAAGGGTCGCCATCCGAGTTCCGGAGCCTGATCTCCCCGGTTGCACGGTCGAGCTGGCCGCCCGGGGCGAGCATGGAGGTCGTGGTTTCGCCACCGCGCAGCCCGAACTCGCCCCGGTGCGCCGGGCTCCCGGGCAGCTTGAGGATCGGCCACGCCTGTGTGGCGAAGAGCGCGACGTAGCCGGTGTCGTGCGAAGTCGCCCCTTCGGCATCTGCAAGAGAGTCGCCGAGCGAGAAATACGGAGCGTTCGACGGGATGGCTTTCGGTGTCGCGGTCGCGGTTGCGGTGGAAGTGGGGCTTGCCGTCGCAATCACGGTGGGTGAGGGGGCGCCGGTCGCGGTCGCGGTCGGGATCGGCTCCTGCGCGCTGGCGCCACTCCAGGCCAGCAGGAGCGCCAGCATGGCCGGTACAGCCAGCCAGGCGCCTCGAATCCTGGGTGATCCAGTCATTAAGCACCTCTTTCTGCCGTCGGAACCGGCGGCTCGGGACCAGCGCTGGGCTCGCCTGTCAGACGGTAGGGGCCCGCCAGGGCGATTCCGCCGGCCGACTGTTCCCTATGCCACGGACCAATGGTCGTTATTCTGCTCGCCCGTCGAGACACTCTCGCGGCCATCCCCGGGCCCCACGCCAGACCACCGGCGAACGCCGGGCCTTCGCCTGCGAGAGTTAGGGGATGAGCGGCGCGAGATCATCCAGTGGTGGCAACGGTGGGAGGGCAGGCTCGCAGCCGCCCGGGTAGCCCGGCTGGAAGACCCACACGGCCACTTCGGCGGGGGCAGTCTGGAGCCCGGAACCTTTGAAGTACGCGGATCGCTTGATGCACGGCCCCAGTCCCGAGGCAGCATCGGATACCAACGTCGGCAGCCGCACCCCGTTAGGCACCTCGTTCGTGAGGTAGGGTTGCATCAGGTCCCGCAGGAAGAGATGCAGGCCCTCTTCCCCGAAAGCGGGCGAACGCGTTACGACCCCGGCCCCCGGGCAGGTCACGGTGTAGTGCCACTCGGGCGACACCAGGCCCAGGAGCACATCCAGGTTCCCCGCCGGGTTGTAGTGCACGGTCATCTTGAAGTCGGAGCTGGCGTCGGTCCTCGTCCAGGTGCAGCCGACAGCATCGGTCCCCTCGGGCGTGATGGTGAAGTCGCCGGTCACCGTCACGGGTGCGTCGAGTGCGCCGCGTACCGGGGCCTCAGCCGTGGCATGGATGAGCACGGGCAGCGTTCCCGTGCCCGTGGCGGCGAGTTCCAGGGCCCGGATGCGGATTTCGACGCGCACCCAGCGCTCGCTGTCGAACACGGGGGTGGGAGTTGGCGCTGGCGGCCGCGCCGAATCGGCTGCCACGCCGGGCACGATCAGTTTCCACTTGCCTGCCGCCCGTGCAGGGCCCTCGGAAGCCGCAATCACGAAGGTAGTGAGCCCCGCAGCCAACACGAATAGGCCGAGCAATTGCCGCCAGCGCATGGGGCCTTCTTGCCTGTGGCGGAGTCCCGCCCCGCAACAGTGCCTGCAGTGTAGAACAGCCTGTCAAGTGGTTGATTCAAGAGGCTCTCTGCCCCCCCACTTCCTGACTCCATCCTGTACAGTCCCCCTCCAGAGTTACGAGGGAGGTTCCGGACCCATGAAGGACCTGGCAGGGAAGGTCGCAGTGGTCACCGGCGCGGCGAGCGGCATGGGGCTCGCCTTCGCCAACCGCTTCGCCGAAGAGGGCATGAACGTGGTGCTGGCCGATATCGAGAGCGAGCCCCTGGCGATGGCCGAGGCCGCCATCAGGGCGAAGGGCGCGAAAACGCTCGCGGTGCGCACCAACGTGCTCCACCAGGAGGACATCGAGAAACTTGCCGAAACGGCCTTCGCCACCTTCGGCAACGTCCACGTCCTGTGCAACAACGCAGGCGTCGCCGGTGGCTCGGGCCTGCCCATCTGGGAAGCACCACTGCGCGACTGGGAGTGGGTCTTCGGTGTGAACTTCATGGGTGTGCTCCACGGCATCCGCGCCTTCGTGCCACGTATGCTCGCCAATGGCGAAGAGGGCCACATCGTGAACACCGCCTCGGTCGCCGGGCTGCTCACCGGCGCCGATCCCTACAGTGTCTCGAAGCATGGCGTGGTCTGCCTCACCGAGGGGCTCTACAAGCAGTTCCGCGCCCTCAATGCGAAGCTCTCCGCCTCGGTGCTCTGCCCGGGCTGGGTCAAAACGCAGATCCTCGACGCGGAGCGGAACCGCCCGGCCGAGTTCGGCCCGGCGAACGACCGCAGCACGGCGACGCCCCAGCAGCAGCAGGGCCGCGCCATGGTCGAGCAATTCGTTCAGAACGGGATCGCGCCCGAGGAGGTCGCCACCGAGGTGCTCGATGCCATTGTGAACGACCGCTTCTATATCATCCCCGCCCAGGAGTACATCCATGGCGCGATCAAGCAGCGTTTCGATGACCTGCTCGCTCGCACGAACCCGACAGTGAGCCTGTTCTGACCCGCCCGGCGGGCAAGCGACCCTTACCGGTTACTTGCCACGTGCCATAAAGATCGGCGAATATCAACGGCCGATGACGCCGAATACCCCCCGTTCGGCGATGCGGCCCGGTCTCCGCACGTCGGCGGCACTCCTCATACTGCTGGCGTTCGCGCTGCCCGTTTCGCTCGCCTCCGCCAACCAGACGCATGAAGTCCAGCCCGGCGAGACGCTCTCGGCCATTGCCGAGCGCTATGGACTGCTGCTCGACGCGCTCGCCGCTGACAACGGCATCGCCGACCCGAACCTGATCTTCGCCGGGCAGGTGTTGCGCGTCGGCCCGGGCGAGCCAGCCGTGGCGGCGCCGGCGACGCGATCACACGTTGTCGCGCCGGGCGAGTTCCTGTCGACCATCGCGCGGAACTATGGCGTCACCCTCGGGGAACTGCTGGAGCTCAACCACATCCCGGACGCCAACCTGATCTACTCGGGCCAGGTGCTGGAAGTGCCGCCGGCGCGGAACGCCCCGCCGCCGGCCACGCGCCTGGAGACCGAGGCGATGATCCGGGCGGCCGCCGACGAGTTCGGCGTGTGGCAGCCGCTACTGCTTGGCCTCGCCTGGCTCGAAAGCGGCTGGAACCAGGCGATGGTCAGCCAGGTCGGCGCCGTGGGCATCATGCAGCTCATGCCCGCCACCGCCGAGTGGGGCCTCGAGTACCTGGCCCCCGATGCGACGAACTGGGAGACCGATGCCCGCGACAACATCCGCCTCGGCGCGGCGGTCTTCGCCCACCTGCTCCACCAGGCCGACCACGACCTCGAACTCGCGCTGGCCTTTTACTACCAGGGCTGGAAGAGCCTCGAGACCTACGGCATGTTCGAGGACACGCGCGCCTACATCGACAACGTGCTGGCGCTCGCCCGGCAGTTCGACTAGGGCTGCCGGATGAGCGCTTCGTAGGCCGCGGGCACGCGGTCCGTGAGCGCATTGGTCCCCGGCGCCATGTCCTTCCAGCGCGAAAGCGCCCGGTTCACCTGGACGGCCATCGCCACCCCCGTGCCCGCCGGTGAAATGGTCAGCGGCGCACCGGTCGGCGCCACGATCTCCGCGCCCCCGGGCCACGCCGCCGCGGCATAGACCCGGTTCTCGTCGCTGCGGGCACGTGCGATGCGCTCGGTCATCGCATCCGCAGTGAAGAGCGGCCACGCAAGGATATCGGCGCCCTCCAGCATCAACACCCGCGCCACCTCCGGCACGAAGCCCTCGTCGCCGCAGAGCAGCCCCACGTGGCCCGCGGGCGTCGGGACCACGGGCGAAGGCGTCTCGCCGAGCTGGATCCCCCGGCCATGCGTCGCCGCGTGTTCGATGGTCGCATCCGGCGTAATCAGCACCACCGATTGGTGCGCTGAGCACCCCGTGGTGGCGACGGCGAGCACGGCCGCGCCGCCGGTCTCCTTCACTGCGGCCTCGATCACCGGCAACGACCCCTGCCAGCCTTCGGGCCCGGTGGTTCCGCCAAAGACGACAAGGTCGGCGTCCTGAGCGCGCAGTTCACGGTAGGCAGCCGCTATCGCGCCCGCGTCGTACTCCGGAGGCGAGGGCACCACGGCGACGCGCCGGTTCTCGCAGGCGGGGATCACCGGCTCTTCCAGCAGCCTGGTCACCGGAAGCGCCGACGTCGGCTCGGTGAGCCGGCGGTACAGCGCTGGCCTCCGCGGGATGGCCATCGGGGGATCCATGGGTTCGATGTCGTAGACCACGACGGTGTCGCGGTCACTTGGTGCGCACACGCGAGTGACCCCGGCCGGATCGATGACGCACGACCGTCCCGCGTAGATAATCGTGTCAGCCTCGGGGCCCCACTTGTCGGCGGCTGCGACCCAGACGCCGTTCTCATAGGCGCGTGCCGGCATCAGGTACTCGCATTGCGTGGTCGTAAGCTCAGGCACCTCGCGCCCCCACGAGACCCAGGCCGTCAGGTCCAGGATGACCTCGGCGCCATTGACCGCGAGCGAGCGTGCCACCTCGGGCTGCCGCCCATCGGCGCAAACGAGCACGCCGAAGCGGCAGAACCCGGTATCCCACACGGGGAACTGCGTGCCGCGTTCGAACCAGGTGTTGTCGAAGTGCCAGAGGAAGCTCTTGTCGTACTGACCGTGGCGCGTGCCATCGGGCCCGGAGACGACGCCGCTGTTGGTCACCTTCCCGGAGGGGTGGGGTACCGCCATGCCGGCCGCTAGCCAGTAGCCGTAACGCCGCGCCTTCTCGGCAAACAGCCCGGCGACCTCCTCGAACGGCCTGACGCCGGGCCGGCCGTAGGGGTCGGCGTCGCGCAGGTAGTAGGCCGGGTAGGCGCATTCGGGCAGCCCAACCAGCTGCGCCCCCGCCTCGCCAGCCTCGTCGAGCGCCCGGAGGAGATTCTGGAGGTTCGCCTCCGCGTCCTCGATGTTGAACGCACGGACCTGGCAGAGCGCGACGCGGAACGGTTGCATGCGCCTATCGTAGCGGAGCGCGGCTCGCCTGCGAGCAGCCTTACCCACAGCACGCCTCAATGCCGCACAATAAATGGTCCCCGGGGCACGGTCCCGGAGGCGAGGGGAGAACCGCTCACCATCATGCGCATTGCCCAGGTCTCGGCACATACCAGCCCGCTTGCGCCCCTCGGCGGCCGCGAGACGGGCGGGATGAACGTGTACGTGCTCGAGCTCTCCCGCGAGCTCGCCCGTCTCGGCTACCAGGTTGATATCTTCACCCGCCGTGATGGCGACCTGCCGCGCGTCGAGGGGGTTGCGCCGAACCTCCGCCTGGTGCGGATCGATTCCGGCCCCGCCCGCCCCATCGAGAAGGAGGAGATCATCGATTTCCTCCCCGACTTCGCGCGCAACATGCGCCAGTTCGTCCACGACCAGCCGGGCGGCTACGACCTCATCCACAGCCATTACTGGCAGAGCGGCTGGGCCGGAACCATCCTCGCCCGCCAGCTCGACCTCCCCCACGTCGTCATGTTCCACACACTCGGCGAGGTGAAGAACCGCGCGCGATTTGGCGAGGAAGAGCCGAAGCTCCGCATCCGCCACGAACGCACCATCGCCCGCCGGGCCACGGCGATCGTGACCGCCAGTGACCACGAGCGCCTGCTGCTCGATCGCTACTACGGCGCCGACCCCGCGAAGATGCACACCGTCCCTTGCGGCGTGGATCTCGACCTCTTCCAGCCGCGCGACCGCGCCGCTTCCCGCGCGAGGCTCGGGCTCGACCCCGCGGCCCCCGTCCTGCTCTGGGTGGGCCGCCTCGAGAAGCTCAAGGGCGTGGAAATCCTGGTGGACGCTGTCGCTCAGCTCGAGCGGCGCGATGTCACCCTGCTCATCGTGGGCGGCGATGAACGCGCGCACGAACTGAAGGCCGAGCTCCAGGCCCACGCCGCGGCTGCCGGCATCGCCGGGAATGTCCGCTTCGAGGGCGCCGTTGCCCACGATACGCTCCCCGACTACTACTCGGCCGCCGATGTCTGCGTGGTGCCGAGCTACTACGAAAGCTTCGGGCTTGTCGCCGTCGAGGCCATGGCCTGCGGCACTCCTGTGGTGGCCTCGCGGGTCGGCGGGCTTGTATCGACCGTGACCGATGGCGTGACCGGCTACCTCATCCCCTGGCGCTGCCCCGAGCCGTTCGCCGAGAAGCTTGGCGTGCTCCTGGGCAACCCCGAGCTCCGCGCGAACTTCAGCCTCGCCGCCCGCCGCTCCGTCGAGCGGTTCCGCTGGAGCACGGTCGGCCTGCGCATCGCGGACGTCTACGATGCTGCCCGCGAACGCCACCGGAGCCGCCAGTCACCCCCGGAAACCAACGGCTTTGGCAAGGAGGCCTGGGAGGCCGCCATCCTCGCGAGCGGCCGATAGCCGGCCGGCACTTCCATCGACACCCCGCGCCTGCGCCCGCACAATGGATCTGTGAGTCCCCGCGCAATCTTCTTCGACATGGACGACACGCTGCTCGATACATCGGGTGGTGTGGCCGAATCGTGGCGAGCCGTCTGCCACGCATTCGGAGCCGAGCTCGGCTGCGACCCTGAAGAGCTCAACACCGCGATCCGGCACCAGATGGTGGAGTTCTGGAAGGACGAGGCCGCTGTCGAGCACTGGCGCACCCGCCTGCACGATGCCCGCACCCACAACGTCCGCGAGGCCCTCGCCGCGAAGAAGCTCAACCCGGCGCTCGCGCCCCACCTCTCCGACCGCTACTGGGACGAACAGTCGAACCGCATGAAGCTGTTCGACGACGCGCTCGAAACGCTCGACCGGCTGCGCGACGCTGGCTTTCGCCTCGGTTTGCTGACGAACGGCCCGGCGGAGATGCAGCGCTGGAAGCTCGGGCGGTTCCCCATAGCCGAGCGGGTCGACGTAGTCGTCATCGAGGGCGAATTCGGGCATGGCAAGCCCGATGCGCGCGTGTTCCAGCACGCCCTCGCCAGCGTGGGCGCGAACCCGGAGCAGGCCTGGCACGTGGGCGACAATCTCTACGCGGACATCCGGGGCGCGCAGGGCGCTGGCATCCACGCCACCTGGATCCACCGCGACCGGCTGGAGCTGAAGGACGATGCGCCGGCAGTGCCGGACCGCGTGATCGGCCACCTGGCGGAGCTGCGCGAGGCGCTGGGGCTGTAGCTCACCGGCAGTCGCAGGGCGGATGCCGCACAATTACCGCATGAACATCCTTGTTCTCGGCGCGAGCGGCTACATCGGAAGTCACCTCGTCCCACGGCTCGCCGCCGAAGACCATCATGTCCGCGCGGCCGCCCGTCGTGCCGAGGTGCTCGAGGCGCGCGCCTGGCAGGGCGTTGAGGTTGTCTCCGCCGATGCGCTCGACCCCGCCTCCCTCGCGGCGGCGCTCGCCGGCATCGATGTTGCCTACTACCTGGTCCACTCGATGGGAGGCGGCGCCGGGTTCGCCCGCCGGGACCGGCAGGCCGCCCGCAATTTCCGCGAAGCGGCCGCCGCCGCCGGTGTTCAGCGGATCATCTACCTGGGCGGGCCGAGGCCACCGGGTAAGGCCTCGGAACACCTCGCTTCCCGCCTCGCCACCGGCGACACCCTGCGAAAGGGTTCCGTCCCGGTCACCGAGCTCCGCGCTGGCCTCATCGTCGGGCCGGGCTCGGCCGGCTTCGAGGTGTTGCGCGACCTGGTGAACCACCTCCCGGCGATGGTCACGCCACGCTGGGTGCAGAGCCGGACGCAGCCGATCGCGCTGGACGACCTCCTGGAGTACCTGGTCCAGTTGCTCAAGCACCCGGAGACGTCCGGAAACACTTACAACGTGGCCGGGCCCGAGACCCTGCGCTACAAGGACCTGCTGGCCGGGTACGCACGCGTCACCAGGAAGAAGTTCCGGGCGTTGGACGTGCCGGTGCTCACACCGCGGCTATCGTCGTACTGGCTGGCGCTGGTGACGAGTGTGCCGGTTTCGGTGGCGCGGCCGCTTGTGGACGGGCTGAAGACCGACCTGCTGATGGACGACTCGGCGATCCGTGGCGTCATCCCGATCCCGCTGCACACGTACGAAGAAGCCGTGGTCAGCGCGCTCGAACGGGAGCGAAGCGAGCCGCTGCCCGCGCGCTGGGCCGAGGGTGTGCTGGCATTCCGCGGATACAACGCAGACGTTTCGTTCTACTCGAAGGGCGAGTCGCGGGAGGTGGTAGCGGAGGCGCCTGCCGGCGAACTCTGGGAGATCGTGCGGGGGATCGGCGGGAAGAACGGGTACTACTACGCGAACTTCCTCTGGTGGCTGCGAGCCCTGGCGGACCGGGCGATTGGCGGCGTCGGGATGCGCCGGGGGCGGCGGCACCCCACCGACGTGCGCGTTGGCGACGCGATCGACTTCTGGCGCGTGGCCGCCGTCGAGCCAGGCCGGCGGCTGACGCTGGTGGCGGAGATGAAGCTCCCGGGCTCGGCGGTGCTCGAATTCGAAGTGACGCCACTGGACGAGCGGCGGTCGATGTTGAGCACGACGGCGCGGTTCCACCCGAACGGGGTATGGGGGCTGTTGTACTGGTACGCGATGGCGCCGGCGCACGGCTTCATCTTCCGGCGGATGCCGCGGAACATGGCGAAGGCCGCGGAGCGGGAGGCGGGGACGGCGGAAGCTGGTGGGCCTGGCTGAGCGCGCTTGGCGGTTGCTGACATCCAACACCTTGAACGGCGCACCCTGGTACCGCCCACCCTGAAGCCGGCAGCGGAACGGCCAGGTACCTGAGTCGCCCGGCTGTTACCTGATGCGGGCGGCAATTACCACATCTCGTTCAAGGTAATGGCCGAGGCCGCTTTCTTCGGTCGCCTGGAAGCGGCCGCCGCAGGTAATGAGGGTAATCCACTCGGATCCGGGAGGCTTCTGGGGTGCCTCTATGAGCTCTCCCATGGGGATCGATTCAACATCATACCGCTGGTAGAAGATGACCTCATACGCATACTCCGGCCCATGTTTCATCTCTATGATGATGGAATCGCCTGGATTCAACTTGTCGAGTCGGGCGAAGGGGCCGTCCTGAAAATTGTAATTCTTGTGGGCCGAGAACACGGCGTTGCCACCATGCCCCGGCCGGTCATAGATGTAGTACCAGCCGATGCTCCCGTTCGCGTCCGTGGGCGTGTCCAGCTGGTTATTGGTGATGCCGATTTCTTCGACGGGATGATCTGCGCCGATTGCCGCGATCTTCATCCGGGCGATCGGCCCCGAAAATGGCGTGGATGTGGGCGTGGGCGACGGCGACGCTTCCGGTGTGCCCGCGGCGGTCGACGTGGGATTCTGGGTCGGGAGCGGCGTGAACCGGAAGTCGAACGGCGCAGCACTAACAGCAGGTTCCGGCTCGTTGCGGTTCGTGGCAGCTCCCACTAGAAGCAGCGTCAGACCAGCTACGAACACGAAGATGGCGCAGTAGGGAAGGACGCGCACGCTCACACCGCCGCTGAAGCACCCCTGACAGGGCTTGCCGGATCTGTATCACGCAAAAGGTTAAGGGCGAGGGGGCATCTGTCGCCCTAACGAAAATTCCGTTACCCTGCAGGGCGTGGACGGCGAACAGCTCAACTCGGCCGAGCGCATCATCCGCCGCTTCGGCGGCCAGAGCGCCCTCGCGGCACTCCTCGGCAAGCGCCAGAGCACCGTCCAACACTGGGCAAAGACCGGACGCATCCCCTCGCAATGGCACGGGGTGCTCATGTCGGTCGCCCGTCAACGAGGTGTCGTGTTGGAACCGAAAGACTTTGTGCAGCCGTCTCCGAAGGAAGTGAGGCCGGCGAGTGGCAAACTCGGCGTGCTCCTGGTCGGCCTGGGGGCGGTGGCAACCACGTTCATCGCCGGCGTCGAAAACGCCCGGCGCGGTAGCGGTAGCCCCATCGGCTCGCTCACCCAGATGGGCACCATCCGGCTCGGCAAGCGGACCGAGAAGCGCAGCCCGCTCATCAAGGACTTCGTCCCCCTCGCCGGGCTCGATGACCTTGTCTTCGGCGCCTGGGATCCGATCCCGGATAACGCCTTCGAGTCAGCCATCAACGCGGGTGTGCTCGACAAGCACGAACACCTCATCCCCCACCAGGCGTTCCTCGAATCGATCAAGCCGATGCCGGCCGTGTTCGACCAGTACTACGTGAAGCGGCTCCACGGCACCAACGTGAAGACCGGCAAGAATAAGATGGAACTCGCCGAGATGATCCGGAAGGACATCCGCGACTTCAAGGCGGCGAACGGCTGCGACCGGCTGGTCATGGTCTGGTGCGCCTCGACGGAAATCTTCATGGAAGAGACCGCCGCCCACGCCAACCTCGAGGCGTTCGAGGCGGCCATGGAAGGCAACGATGAGTCCATCGCGCCCTCGATGATCTACGGCTACGCCTCGCTGATGGAGGGCGTGCCCTTCGCCAACGGCGCACCCAACCTCACCGTCGATATCCCCGCGCTGGTCAAGCTCGCCCACGACAAGGGCGTGCCCATCGGCGGCAAGGACTTCAAGACCGGCCAGACCCTTCTCAAGACGGTCATCTCGCCGATGTTGAAGGCGCGCATGCTCGGCGTGGCCGGCTGGTATTCCACCAACATCCTCGGCAACCGCGACGGCGAGGTGCTCGACGACCCGGAGAGCTTCAAGACCAAGGAAGAGTCGAAGCTGGGCGTCCTCGAATACATCCTCCAGCCCGACCTCTACCCCGAACTCTACGGCGACATCTACCACAAGGTCCGCATCAACTACTACCCGCCCCGGGGCGACAACAAGGAGGGCTGGGACAACATCGACATCTTCGGGTGGATGGGCTACCCGATGCAGATCAAGATCGACTTCCTCTGCCGTGACTCAATCCTGGCTGCGCCCCTGGTGCTCGACCTGGCGCTCTTCTTCGACCTGGCCCAGCGTGCGGGGATGAAGGGCATCCAGGAATGGCTCTCGTTCTACTTCAAGAGCCCCCAGCACGCGCCCGAGCTCTATCCAGAGCACGACCTCTTCATCCAGCAGACGAAGCTGAAGAACACGCTCCGCTGGATGATGGGCGAGGAACAGATCACCCACCTTGGCGTGGAGTACTACGAGGACTAGCCGGCTCGCGTGCGACTGAGCGACGTGGGCCGCCCGGACCAGGGGCGGCCCATGCTCGTTTGGGGTGAAGTAGATGGCCCGTAACGCCGGGCGATGCCTCCCGTCTTGTTAGCAGGGAACCACCTGCACGAGGAGGATTGATTTCATGCCCGTTCCCCGGATCTCCGTCCCTGTCAGTCCGCACTGGCTGGCCGCAGCGCTCCTGGGCGCGGTCGCGCTGGCCGCACTGGTATCGCCGGCGTCAGCGGTGCGTTACGGCGAGCCTGATGCTGGCGAGCACCCGTACGTCGGGTTGCTCGTCTTCTACAACGGCGACACGGTCATTCCGCCAGTCCTCGATTCCGAAGGCAACGTCGTCACCCCGGGCAATGCTGCCTGGCGCTGCACCGGCACACTGATCTCGCCGACGCTCGTCCTCACGGCCGCCCACTGCACCGAACTCGAGGGCGCCGCCCAGTTCTACCTGCAGGAAGACGTACGCCCCGTCGGCGCGTACCCCTACGGCGGTGGGCTGCTCGGTAAGGCCGACGCCGGCCCGAACTGGCAGGGCGGTCTCTTCCTCCCTGATACCGGCGACGTCGGTGTGGTCGTGCTGGACCAGGCGGTCGATGTCAGCGGGATGACGCTGCCGGAACTCGCTCCCGATGGCTACCTCAACGCACTCGCCACAGCGCGCGGCAAGCAGGCCGTGGACTTTGAAGTCGTCGGCTACGGCCTCCAGTCCGTCAGGCCACTGCTTAGCAGCGAGCGTGTCCGGCTCAAGGCGATGGTCCAGCTCGTGAACCTGACCAGCTCGCTGGCGGGTGGCTACAACCTCCAGACCACCAACGCGCCGGGCAAGGGCACTGGCGGCGGGGGTACCTGCTTCGGCGATTCGGGCGGGCCCATCTTCCACATCGTTGAAGGCATGCATTACATCGTCGCCGTCAACTCGTTCGTCCTGAACGAAAACTGCGCGGGCGCTTCCTTCGGCTACCGGGTGGATCGGCAGGAAGTCATTGACTGGGTGAACGGTTCGCATCCGTAGGAGCCAGACATTCTGTAGTTGCCCCTCTCCCGCAGCTGCGGGAGAGGGGTTCTGCTTGCAGCGAGGAGCCGCCCTGCGGAGGGCCTTGACTTCCGTGTTACATTGTTACCAACTCATCGAGGTAACAAACATGACTGGAGAGACCCATGTCGAGCGCGTGCAGCTCGGGGTGCGGATGGAGAAGCGGATGGTGAAGGTGCTCAAAGGCCTGGCCGAGTTCCAGAACGTGTCGCTCGGTCAGCTCCTGGAGAACATCGTCCTGCACTCGTTCGAGCCGATGCCGGGCGAGGAGGGAGAGTGGGCCGCGAGCCCGCACGGCATGAAGGCGCTCGCCGCCATCGCTGACCTGAAACGTGTGTACGGCATGGACTACGACGCCCACGCGGCCCACGGGTTCCCCGTGGATGAAACAAACGCGCGGGGAGACGCCGGGGAACCCCCCCGTTAGCCCGGAAGGGGCTTACAGCGCCGCCAGCGCCTTCTCCAGCCGCTCGCGCGCTTCTACCGCCACGGCCTTCACGGCCTCATCCTGCACGATCCCCATCGCGGCAACCGGGTCGAGTGCTTCCACCACCACCTTGCCGCCTTCCGTCGCCCGGACGACGACGTTGCACGGCAGCAGCATCCCC
The DNA here is from genome assembly GCA_964507025.1 of uncultured Anaerolineaceae bacterium. Classification (GTDB taxonomy): domain Bacteria; phylum Chloroflexota; class Dehalococcoidia; order Tepidiformales; family Tepidiformaceae; genus Amarobacter. The sequence goes on along the minus strand of CAZDOK010000005.1, from coordinate 188,373 downwards.
ACTTCGGGGTTCGCCGTGATGGCGCGGTGCGCGAGCGGCGGGTTGCATGCGCCGAGGATGATGTAGGGCGGCACATCCTCGCCGATCTTCGCCTTGAGCGTGGCCTTCACGTCGATTTCGGTGAGGACGCCGAAGCCCTGCTCCTTCAGCGCCGCCTTCACGTTTTCGATGGTCTCGGCGTAGCTCGCCGCCGAGTCGCGGCGCAGTCCGAACGTCAGCTGTTCAATCGCAGTCACCTGTGCACCTCCGTTGTGATCGACCGTAGCAGGTGGCCGCCCCATGAGGGAGGACCACCCGGCCCCCTGGCAGGCGGCCCGGCGGCCACCCGACCCGCGATTGCCGCGCGAGAAGCCGGCACGATCTCCAAATTCTGATCCCAGATGAGGCAAATCCCCGATCGGGTTGGCGTAAACGCCGGGCCGCGCGCTTCGGAACACGCGGCCCGCGTAAGATCGCGAGACCACGCCCGGAGCCCATGCCCCATGCCCTACCCCGCACCCACCGTCGTCCTCGATGGCCTGAAGTTTCCCGAAGGCCCCCGCTGGCACGACGGCAGGCTCTGGTTCTCCGATATGCACGCCCGCCGCGTGATGGCCATGGACCCCACCGGCCAGACTTCCGTCGTTTGCGAAGTCGAAAACAAGCCCTCCGGGCTCGGCTTCCTCCAGGATGGCCGGCTGCTGGTCGTCTCCATGGCCGACCACCGCCTTCTCGTGCTCGACCGCGACCTTGGTCTCCGCGAGGTCGCCGATATCTCGCCTTTCGTTGGTGGCGACGCCAACGACATGGTGGTCGACGCGTTCGGCCGTTCCTACATCGGCAATTTCGGCTTCGATTTCGCCGGCGGCGAGGACTTCCAGACCACCACACTCGTCCGGGTCGATCCCAACGGCCAGGCGTGCGTAGTTGCTGAGGACCTCGCCTTTCCCAACGGCGCCGTCATCACGCCCGATGGCAAGACCCTCATCGTCGCCGAGACCTTCGGCCGCCGCCTTACCGCCTTCACCGTCGAGGAAGACGGTGCCCTCGCCGGCCGGCGAACCTGGGCCGACCTCGGCCGCGCGACCCCGGATGGCATCTGCCTCGACGAAGAGGGGGCCATCTGGGTCGCCTCGCCAACCACGGCCGAGTGCCTCCGCGTCCGCGAGGGAGGCGGTGTTCTCGCCAGCGTCCCCATGAGCGAGGGCCGCGGCGCCTACGCCTGCATGCTCGGCGGCGACGACCGCAAGACGCTCTACATCTGCACCGCCGAGGGCGATGAAGCCGACCGACAGGCGGGGCGCTCTCGCGGCTGGATCGAGCAGGTGCGGGTGGACGTGCCCGGGGCCGGCCTGCCATAGGCGGTCTTGCGCGTTCGCAGCCACATTCGCGTACGATCTCCCAATACCCCCGGGAGGTACCCGTGAAAGCTGCTGTCTACTACGAAACCGGCGCGCCCTCTGTCTTCAAGTACGAAGAGGTGCCCGATCCGAAGTGCCACCCGGCCGGCGTCATCATCGACGTCCGGGCAATCGGCATCCAGGGCGGCGATACGCTCCATCGCCAGGGCGGCGTGATGGTCACGCGGCCGCACATCGTCGGCTACCAGGCCGCCGGGGTCATCCGAGAGGTCGGCGAGCGCGTGGCCGATCGCAAGCCCGGGGACCGCGTGGTCGCCACCATGCCCCATGGCTCGCACGCTGAGCTTGCCTCCGTGCCCGCCACCTCCACCTGGCTGGTGCCCGATGGCATGGACCTCGGCGTTGCCGCGTCCATTCCGATCGAGTTCGGGACCGCGCACGACTGTCTCTTCGAGTTCGGTCGACTGAAAGCCGGCGAAACCGTGCTGATCCAGGCGGGCGGTGGCGGTGTGGGGCTGGCCGCCATCCAGCTCGCGAAGCGGGCCGGCGCCACAGTTCTCGCTACGGCCTCGAGCGATGAGAAGCTCGAACGCCTGAAATCCTTCGGGCTCGATCACGGTATCAACTATCGCACCGGGGACTTCGTCGCCCGCACGATCGACCTGACCGGCGGCCGCGGCGCGAACCTCATCGTCGATTCGGTCGGTGGCAAAACGCTCGAGGGCAGCGTCGCCGCGCTCGCCTATCGGGGGCGTATCAGCTGGGTTGGAAACGCCGGACGCGAAGGCCACGTGCCGAACCTCGGCGGCCTGGGCCAGAAGAACGCTTCCGTCACCGGCGTCTACCTGGGGGCCGAGCTCACGTACAACGCAGCCCGCTGCCAGCCCATGATCCAGCAGCTCATCGATGACGTCGCCCGGGGCGACCTGAAGGTAATGATCGACCGGACCTTCCCGCTCAGCGAGGCCGAAGCCGCGCACACCTACATCGAAAGCCGCGGCGCCTTTGGGCGGGTGCTACTCATCCCGCCCCGGGGGACGCCGCCGGTGCGTTAGGCGCTCCCCGGGCGCTCCACAGCTCGGCGGCCGCGAACAGTCCGCCCGCAATGGCCAGCAGCAACAGCCCGGGTGGCGGCACCACCAGCCCCGCCCGGACGAGCCCGATCCCCAGCGCGGTGGCCGCCAGCGCCACGAGGTACCATCCGCTCAACGGGTACACCGGGTGGCTCCGGTGGCGCGGCGCCAGCAGCGTTTGCCAGGTCGCCGCCACGGCCACGGCCAGGATCAGCATCCGTGCCAGCCACAATGCCGCTCCCTCGCCGATCGAGAGGTCGAGCGCCTGCAGCCGCCCCGCGTACCCCACGAGCCGGTAGCCGGTGAACTCGGTTGCCGAAAGCGGGCCCGGGCCGTGTGCCCAGGGCAGGAAGAACGCGGCAAGCGCCAGCGGCCCCACGCCCATCCGCGTCAGCTCCAATCCACGCCGCCAGCCAACCGCCAACCGGCTACTCCTCGATGTTCAGCACTCCCGAGAGCCGGACTACGCCGCGCTCATCGACCAAGTTGATGATAAGTCCTTCCATCGCCGCCCCGGCTTCCTCGATGATGCCCGGGACGATTTCGCCTTCGCCCGCCCGGAGCATGGCTGCCAGGTTCACGAACGCATACGTCCCCAGCGCCGAGGGCATCTGCTCCACCGTCGCGCGGTAGCGGTTGAGCGTCGCCAGCGACGGGTCGCCGCTCCCGAGCGCGAGCACCGCCTCCACGCCCGCGGGCGTCCCCATCACCAGGCGGCCATCGCGGAGCCCGAAGGCGAGCGGTTCGCCCTCCTGGTCCCTGCCAATCGTCATCTCGAAGCCACCAACGTCGCGCTTCTCGACTCGTACTCCCGGCTTGCTCGCGAGCACGCGGTCGAGCACGTCGCGCGCCCTCGCCTCGTCCACCTCGGCGACCAGCACAGCCTCCGGGCTCGACGTGGCGCCCTCCGGGAACCATGCCGCGACGGCGGTCTCGCCCGTCAGTAGCGCGATCACTTCTTCGATGCTCTCCAGGCCGATCTGTTCCCCGGCATCGCGGAGCGCGTCGTCGAGTGAGCGGTAGTCGGTGTTCTCGCGGATGGCGTCGTCGATGGCGTCGCGCGACTCCGCCACAACAGCCGACCACGTCTGCGCGATGTTCGTCGTCGTGAAGAACAGCGCGGAGTCGGCCGGGATCATCCCCGCCAGCCGGGACTCCCGCGGCTGAAGCATGGGCGAGACGTTGCCGCTCTCCCCGATCGACGCCGCCTGGAACTCGAAGCCGCCTTTCTTCGCGCCGATGACCCACGCCGCCGGCCGGAGCACCAGGTCGCCAGCGCCCGAGTCATCGAGCGCGGCCTTCACCACTGGGTCGTCCAGGAAGAAGTCGCCCAGGAGGTCGTTCGCGCTCACGTAGACGAACGCCAGGAAGTTGCCGGTCAGCTCGTCGCGAAGCTTCTTGAAGTCCTCGACGCCCGAAAGCGCGGGGGCCGTGCCTTGCGAGACGTCGATCACCGCCTCGATGCTCGCCTCGTCGAGGGCGATCACCACGTGGTCGCCGATCCGGGCCGCATAGCCAGCCATCTCCAGCACCGTGAACTCGACGCCGTTGTACTCGCCCTCATCGATGGCACCCGCCTGTTCTTCCAGGATCTCCATCACGCGGGCGGGGTCTTTCGCACGCAGGATGACCGCGCCCGCGGCGGAGATTGACTCGATATCGACGCTGCGGACGTATACCGCGGCGTTCCCGCCCAGGAAGGGGGCGATGTCGTCCTCCCAGTCGAAGCCCGCATCCTCGGCGCCGTCCTTCAGTTCGCCCTCGGGGTCCTCGGCGCCGAGTTTCTCGACCAGCTTGAAGGACGATACCCACTGGCCGGACGACAGGTCGGTGTTCAGGGCGATGTACATCCCCGCATCGGCGGGGACCAGGCTCGCCGTTGTCAGGTTGACGTCGGAGGCCTTGCTCGATGTGAAGAAGATCGCCGCGCCGACGGCCGCGCCGGCCACGGCCAGCACCGCGGTCAGGATGACGCCGGTGGCGCCGCGAAACACGGAAGGCATGAGTTCCCCCTCGAAACGCTCTTCTGTTAACTATCGACCGAAAGGGCACCCGCGCACATTGGCGCAATTCACACTGAGGCGGCCGGAGTCAGCGCCGCTCAAAGACGAACAGCCCGTGTCCCTGCTCCAGCCGCTCGTAGCTCTGGACCAGGCTCCCGAGCATATCGAGCTGGGCAAGGTAGGGCCGCGTGCCGTAGCGCGCCTCGAAGTACGGCCGCCGGCGGACCAGGTCCGCCTCCGCCGCGCGCCACGTGTTCGTCGCCTCGAGACTCATCTGGCGGTGGGCCGCCATCCGCCAGCCGTACTCCTCGAGTTCGCCGATGAATGCCTCCACGCCACCCCGTCCATCGACCGGGACCTCGCAGCACAGGCAGAGCGTCGCGTCTGAGGTGGTAATCCGCGTGAGCTCCGGCAGCGAGATGTCGGCATCCAGCACCCACGCGCTGTGGAAAACGCCATCACGGAAGGGCAGCCTCCGCGAGTTGCCGGTCACCCAGTGCACCAGGTTCCCGCCCTCCATCGCGCGGCCGGTCTCCAGGAAGTCGCGGTTGAGGTCGACCGCCACCGCCGTCGCGCCCGTCGTGTTCGCCGCGGTGCGGGCAGAGGCGCCCACAAACGCGCCGCAATCGACCATCAGGCGCCCCGGCCCGAGCCTCGCCCTTTCGAGTAGCCAGCGGGTCGCATCAACGCCGCCGATGTGGTTGTGCTCGCCGAGGATGTCGATCCACCAGGCGGCATACTCCTCGGCGAGGTGGTCGAGTGGGGAGGTTGAAGTGATCATGCCACTTCAGAAGGTACGCACGGCGGGCGAAATGGCAAAGGGCCGCGCGGTCCCGGATCGCGGGGACCGACGGGCCGCGCCCACGGCGGCCGCTGGTGTGAATTCACATTTTCTCCCCTGCAGATCGTCCGGGCGCGGGCGTATATTCATGTAGAGGTTTGGTGAACGGGGGCCCGCACGTGCGCTTTCCACTGCGCAGACAACAGCAAGTCGAACTCGCCGGAGCGGGCGCCGCCGCGCCGGAGCCGATCCCCTTCCCGCCGCCATCGGGCGCGAACTCTCCCGATGGCGCAGCCGGCACATGGGAAGAGCTGCTCAACCGTTCGACCCCGAACATCCCTCTGCGCGGGCAGATGACCGGCTCCGATGCGCGCGCAGAACGACTGGTCCGCCAGGTGCGCAGCGACGTGGAACGGCTCCAGAAAGTGCTCGACGCCCTCAGCGAAGAGCAGGGCGACATGATGGAAGTGGACCCGGCCGCAATCGCCGCCAACCCCGATACCGCGGCGACGCTTGCGCCGGGGCTGCTCGTACGCGCCGTCATCGCCGCCGAGACAGAAAACCGCCGGCTGCGTAAGCGCCTGGCGAAAGCGCGCCAGCGCGAACAGAAGCTCCAGGGCCGCCTCCAGCAGATGGAGCTCGCCGGCGCCGCCCGCAAGAGCCGCCTCGATACACTCGAGGAAGTGCTCGCCGCGCTCCATGGGAACCTGCAGGACCTGCGCCAGGAACGCGAGTTCCTCCGCCAGTGGGCGCCACCCCGGGTTAGCGCGCGGCCCGAGCTGCCGCCCGGCGAGGGCCGCCGGTGACGAGCCTCACGCGTCGCACCATGAGCCCCGCGCCGCCACATGGTCGCGGCGATGTCGGGGCGGAGATTCGCCGCCTCCGCTCCGACGCGCAGGCGCGCGTGACCGAGGTCGATCTCCTCGTCGCCGCCCTCCAGGACCACATCAAGGACCTCCGCGCCGAGCGCGACTGGCTCCGCGCCGAGCTCGCGCGCGTGCGCTCAGCCCACGAGCTGGCCGGCGCCGGCTGGCTTCAGCGCGGGTTCAAGGGCAGCCACTAATCCCAGTCCTCATCCTCGAACGGCGAGGGTGGCTCGCGGAACGTGCGGACGTAACGATCGCCTTCGCGGTACCACAACCGGTCCTCCAGTTCCTTCCGGACGCGCTCGAGCGATGGCGCCGCGGGCAGTTCGCCGGTGTGATAACCGTTCGTCTCGGCGTACAGTGCTGCGTGCTCGACCATCCACACCTCCAGGTTGCGGCCACGATACGCATCGCGGAGCACCGGCTCGTCGACGCGCGCCAGCCCGCCACCCGCGTCCCGGCAGGCGATAACCCCCACCACGCGGTCGCCGTCGGCCGCCACGAACCAGCCCGGGCGCGCGCCCTGCTCGAATACCCACGGGTCTTCGCCGGTTAGCTCACCGATGGCGGCGGCATCGGCCCTGCGCTGCTCGCGCACGGTGAGCAGCGGCAGCCGCCGCTCGACGAGCAGCAGCGGCTCGCCGGTCTCAGCGTCGGACTCTCGCCCGATGGGCAGGAAACCCTGGCGCGCGAAGTATTCGGGCAGCGGCCAGCGGCCGGGCACCCGGCTCCGCGCGAGCCGGATTCCACGGTCCTGCGCGCCTCGCACCACCGCGCTGATGAGCTCCCTCCCCGCGCCCGGCACCACCGCCGCGAGCAGGTCGAACCAGGTGATGCCCTCGTCGTCGTGGAAGCGCACCACACCCGCCAGCCCGTCAGTGGTCTCGGCCACCAGGAAGGCGTGCCCGATCTGCGTCATTAGCTCGAATTCACCCGCCGATCGGGGAGCGTTCGCGAGGCCCGAGCGGGCGTAGAGCGCGGCAGCCGCCGCGGCGTCGTCGGTCGTCGCAAGCCGAAAGGTGAACCGTGGCACCCGGCGAGTATAGGGCCGGCGTCCGCTCACGCCGCGGAGTGGCTGCCCGTATCGCTGGCGAACGTCTTCGGGTTGAAGTACGCGTCGATGTGCATCCACATCACCCGCGAGTAGTGAAAGTACACCGGCATGAGCACCAGCACGAGGGCAACGGCCACACCCAGGATCGGCCCCAGGCCCGCTCCGGCCAGCAGCATCCCGAGCCACACCGGCAGGGTGGTCACGATGCCCAGGAAGTAACTCGCGTACATCGCGCCGGTGAAGTAGCCGGGCTCGCGTTCGAACTGCAGGTGGCACTCCCGGCAGGAGCCACGCATCCGAAGCGGCCCCGAATAGACCGCGCCGCGGCAGCACCGAGGGCAGCGCATCGCCGCCATAGCCGCCAGCCGGCGAGGAACAGAGAAGCGGGGGACACTGGCCGCCGTCATCGCCCGGTGTGCCGTCCCGGCTTCGTCACCACCAGATCTTGCTCTCGACATCTTCGGGCTGGTCTTCCCAGTTGGTGGTCCACAGGTTCGACGACAGGTACTTCCATCCGCCATCGGCGAGCAGGCAGACGATGTGTTGTTCGCCCTCGAGCCGTTCGGCCGCCTTGATCGCCGCGCGCACCACGGCACCACAACTGATGCCGACGAACAGCCCCTCGCGCTGGGTGAGCTCCTTCGACATCGCAAAGCTGCTCTTGCTGTCGACCACGATCTTCCCGTCGAGTACCGACTCGTCGAAGATCGGCGGGATGAAGCCGTCCTCCAGGGCGCGCAACCCCTGCACGAGGTCGCCAGGGTGCGGCGCCGCCGCGATGACTTTCACGCCCGGCTTGTAATCCTTCAGGTAGCGGCCGGTGCCGGTGAGCGTGCCACCGGTGCCCAGGCCCGCGACGAAGACGGTGGTCTGGGGCAGGTCGCGCAGGATCTCGGGGCCGGTGGTCTCGTAGTGGGCGCGGGGATTCGCTTCGTTGCCGTACTGGTAGGGGAAGAAGTACTTGCCCGGGTCTTCGGCGACGATCTCCTTCGCCCGAGCGATCGAACCGTTCGATCCGAGTTCGCCCGGTGTGTAGATGATCTCGGCGCCGTACGCCTTGAGGAGGTAGGTCCGCTCTTCGCTCACGCTTTCTGGCATCACGCAGATAACGTGGTAGCCCTTCACCCGGCCGATCATGGCCAGGCCGATGCCGGTGTTGCCGGAGGTGGGCTCCAGGATGGTGGCGCCGGGCTTGAGCTCGCCGCTCCTCTCGCCCGCCTCGATCATGTACTTCGCGATCCTGTCCTTCACCGAGCCAGTCGGGTTCTGGCCTTCGAGCTTGGCGTAGATGTGAACGCCCGGCCGCGGCGAGAACTTCTGCAGCTCCACCATCGGTGTGTTGCCAATCAGGTCCAGGACTGAGCTATAGAGCGCCATGAATTCCCCCGCCGCCGTCTCGCCCGTGGTAACGCGCTGGTCAGCAGCCGCCAGCGAGCGCGGGCAACACGTCCAGCACATCCCCGGCCTTGATCGCCGTCTCCACCCCGCCCGTGTAGCGGATGTCTTCATCGTTCAGGTAGATGTTGACGAAGCGGTGGGGCTTGCCATCGGGACCGTACACCTGGGCCTTGAAGCCCGGATAGCGGGTCTCGATGTCGTCGAACACCTCGGCCACCGTCGACCCGGCGGCCTCCACGGTCTTCTGCCCGCCGGTGACCTTCTGGAGCACGGCGGTTACCCGCACCTGGATTGTCGCACCTGCCATCGTCGTCATTGTTCTCTCTTTCGTTTCTTGCGCTCGTGCGCGGGGCGCGGATGCCCGGCCAGGCTCACGCGCCCCGGCGATTTCAGAAGCGTGCTAGGCGTTTGCCGCATGAGGGATCGGCGCCCCGCAGAACTGCTCGTAGTCGATCAGTTCGTGGATCGTCGGGTTGTCGCCGCAGAGCGGGCAATCCGGGTCGCGGCGCACCTTCACAATGCGGAACTCGAGCGTGAGTGCATCGTACAGGAGGAGGCGGTTGACCAGTGGCTCGCCGACTTCGAGGACCAGTTTGAGGACCTCGGTGGCCTGGATACTGCCGATCGTGGCGCACATGGCCCCGAGGACCCCCGCTTCCGCGCAGCTCGGCACCATGCCCGGCGGCGGTGGCGCGGGGTAGAGGCAGCGGTAGCAACCCTTGCCCGGCAGATACGTCGTTGCCTGGCCGTCGAACATCAGGATCGAACCGTCGATCAGCGGCTTCTTGAGGAGGTAGGAAGCGTCGTTCACGAGGTAGCGCGTCGCGAAGTTGTCGGCGCCGTTCACCACCATGTCGTACTGGGAGATGATCTCGAACGCGTTGTCGCTCGTGATCGGCGTCTCGTGGAGCACGACGTCGATGTTCGGGTTGTGGGCCAGCAGCGTCTCCTGCGCCGAGAGCACCTTCGGCTTCCCGATGTCAGCCGTCTGATGGAGGATTTGCCGTTGCAGGTTCGAGCGGTCGACCACATCGAAGTCGATGAGGCCGATCTTGCCGATACCCGCGAGCGCCAGGTAGAGCGCGACGGGCGAGCCCAGGCCGCCGGCGCCGATGATGAGCACGCTCGCCTCGATGATCTTGCGCTGCCCCGAGCTGCCGACCTGCGGCATGATCAGGTGGCGGCTATAGCGCTCCACCATCTCCGGCGTGAGCGCCGTGGGGGCGCCACCCGCCAGCGCGGGGATGACTGCGACCTCGTCGCCGTCCTTGAGGGTGGTCGACTCACCGGCCAGGTTCTCGATCTCCACCTGGTTCACGTAGATGTTGATGTGCCGCGCACGCCCGCCGCTCGCATCAACGACCTGCGCCTTGAACCCCGGGAACTGGGTGTCGAGGTCGTTTAGCAGGTCCGAAACGGTGCTCCCGTTCGCCTTCACGCTGGCGCGATTGCCCACCAGGTGGCGGAACGGGGTGGGAATGTAGACGTTTACTGACATGTGGGGCCCTCCTTCGGCGGCGGTCAGCCAGATCATCGTTGCACAACGAAACGCACAGTGCCCGTCGGCACCGCGCCAGAGGTCGCGAGACTAGTTACATGTTGACACTGAGGTAGCGCTCCCCCGTATCGCAGATCACCGTGACGACCGTCTTCCCTGCGCCGAGTCGCTCCGCGACCTTGCGCGCGGCGAACACGTTGGCGCCCGCCGAAATGCCGGCCAGGATCCCTTCCTCCCGAGCCAGGCGCTTGCTCCAGAGGATCGCGTCCTTGTCCTCGACCCGGATGATCTCGTTGTAGACGGCCCGGTCGAGCACGCCCGGCACGAAGCTCGCGCCGATGCCCTGGATACCATGCATCCCCGCCCGCCCACCGCTCAGTACCGGTGAACGCGCCGGTTCGACCGCGACCAGCAACACCCGGTCGCCAAGCGCCTCGCGGAGCACGTGTCCGACGCCCGTGATGGTGCCCCCGGTGCCAACGCCGGCGACGAAGGCGTCGATATTGCCGCCCGTTGCTTCGAGGATTTCGCGCCCGGTGGTGCGCTGGTGCATCTCGGGGTTGGCCGGGTTTTCGAACTGCTGCGGCATGAAGTAGTCGGGGTGTTCGCGGCAGAGCTCCTGCGCGGCGAACACGGCCCCGGTCATGCCCTCGATGGCCGGCGTCAGCACCAGCTCGGCGCCGTAACGTTCCAGCAGCCGCCGACGCTCGACCGACATGTCCTCGGGCATGGTCAGGATGATGCGGTACCCCTTCACCGCCGCGACGAGCGCCAGCCCGATGCCGGTGTTGCCCGAGGTCGGCTCGACGATGGTGGAGCCCGGCTGGAGCCGGCCCGCGCGCTCCGCCTCCTCGACCATCGCGAGGGCGATGCGATCCTTCACACTGCCCCCTGGGTTCAGGTTCTCCATCTTCCCGAGGACGGTGGCGGCCTCCTGGGGGATCACGCGGCGGAGCTTCACGAGCGGCGTCGCCCCCACCAGGTCCAGCACGGAATCGGCCACGAGCGGACGCGCCGTGGGAGCGGTCATATCACCCACCTCCCGCTGACCGCCGTGGGCTCGCGCTCCAGCAGATCGGCGATGGTATAAGACTCGAGAATGGCGCTCGTGGCTTCGCGGATGCGCTCCCAGATCTCGCGCTGGCCGCACTGGTGCGGGTGGTCGGTCATCTCGGCGGGCTCATCGAGCCACGCTACAGGCGAGAGGCTGCCTTCGAGCGCCTCGATGACCTCCCGGACCGTGATCGTATTGGGGTCGCGCACGAGTTCGTGCCCTCCGGCGGGGCCGCGCACGGAGCGGATGAAGCCCGCCTTGCGGAGAGCCGTCAGGAGCTGGTCGAGGTACTGCTCGGGGATGTGCCGGCGGAGCGCTATCTCGGAGGATTGCAGCGGCCCCCGGCCGTAGTGGCCCGCGAGTTCGATGAGGGCCCTGAGGCCGTAATCGCTACGTGTCGAGACGCGCATGGGGTTGCCTGAAGCCTTCCGTCGAGCCACCCGGGATAAAGTAGAGTAACTCTGTCAACAATCCTAGGCGATGAAGGGGCGACGGCGCAATGGGTGGCGCCTAACCGAACCGCGGCGGGCGCTTCTCCTGGATCGCCCGCGCCCCCTCGGCCGGCGCCCCGCTGAAGAACCCCAGCATTTCGAGCGCCAGCGAGTAGTCGAAGGCAGTAACGCCACCGAGCTTGAGCCACTGGTTCAGCGACTTCTTCGTGAACCGCAACGCGTGCTGGGGGCCATCCGCCAGCTTCCGCGCGACGGCCATGGCCGTCGGCATGAGTTCGTCCCGCGGCACGGCCCTGCTCACCAGCCCGATACGCTCGGCCTCCCGCCCATCGATGAAGTCGCACGTCAGCAGGTAGTACTTCGCCTTCGCCATGCCGCAGAGCAGCGGCCATACCATCGCCGCGTGGTCGCCCGCCGCCACTCCGATGCGTGCGTGGCCATCCGTCAGCCGCGCCTGTTCGGCGATGATCGAGATGTCCGCCATCAACGCCACCGCCAGCCCGGCGCCCACCGCCACACCGTTGATCGCCGAGATGATGACCTTCTCGCAGTTCACCATCTCGTAGACGATCGCTTCCGCCTCCTTCATCACCCGCATCGTGGCCTCGAAGCGCTCATCCACCGCCAGGCCCGCGCGCGCCTCGATGTCGTTCAGGTCGCCGCCCGCCGAGAATGCCTGTTCGCCCGCCCCGGTCACGACGATCACGCGGACCGCCGGGTCGCTGTCGAGGTCGCGCCACACCCGCGTCAGCTCGCCATGGAGGACGTCGTTTGTCGCATTGAGAACCTCGGGCCGGTTGATGGTCACGGTCGCGATGCCGTCCGCGATGTCGATGAGAAGGTGCTGGTAGCTCGCGGGCATGGTGCCTCTCCGGGTTTTCGGATGGTTCGCGGTAGACTACCAACTGCGATGCCGAACTGGGTTGTCGAAGGCCTCATCGCCACGAGCCCCCGCCCCGGGTTCGCTCCCGGCCCCGAGCTCACCGTCCACGATCATGTGGTCGACGCCTGGATCGAGGAGGCGCGCCGCTTTGGCATCCGCTCGGTCATGTGCCTTATCGGCAACGACCAGCTCTGGCTCTATCGCAAAGCCACGCCCGAGGGGCTCATCGAGCGCTACCGCTCATCGGGGTTCGATACCTTCCACCTGCCGACGGTCGACCAGCAGACCCACCCGTTCACGCCGGACCAGTACGAACTGGCGTGGGATGCGTTCATGAAGCTCCCAAAGCCGGTCCTGGTGCACTGCAGCGCCGGAATGGACCGCACGGGCCGCATCGTGAACTTCATCCTTGCGCGGCTCGATTCCGCGGGCATCGAGGGTGCCGCCGCCGGCTGACGCGTCAGCGCAGGTTCGACCACTCCGCCTGCCGCGTGAAGAGCAGGTCGTGCATCTCCCAGAACTTCCCCTGCTCGCCCGCGCAGATCGCCACCAGGCTCGCGTTCCCGGCGTTCGCGTGGATCTGCGTGATGGGGAAGTGGAGGAACGCCATCGCCACGTCGTCGCCGAGCTGCGAACGGATATCGGCGACCGACGACTCCGTCCAGCGCTTGCAGAACGGGCACTGGAAGTCGCTGAACTCGGCAATCATCACCTTCGCGTTCGGGTTGCCCTCGATCTCGGCGTCGCTCACATCGGGCTTTGAATCCATGATCTGGAACCCGGGCGGGCTCGATGCAGCGAGCTGCTTGATGGCGTCGCTGTAGCCATCGAGCGTGCTCGGGCTCCCATTCAGCTCGGCATCGATGATCTCGTTCAGGATCGCGGTCGGCTGGGCGCCCACGAGTTTTTTGTTATTGATGAAGAAGGTGGGCGTGCCTGTGACGCCCAGGTTCGCCCCGCGCTGCAACTGGGCATTGATCAGCGAGATGTTCTCCTGCTGGCTCAGGCACTGGGAGAACTTCGCCTGGTCGAGCCCGACCCGCTGCGCATAGGCGTTGAACGTATCGAGCAGCCCCGAATTCGACGGTGCGGGCGTGGGCTCCACCGTGCTGACTGCCCCCACGATCGGTGTTCCATCGCCGTCGGGGCTGGCCGCCGCGTCATCGCTCTCGTCGTTGGTCCACCAGATAGCGCCGGCGATGATTCCGGAGCCGATGACCACGGCGAGCGGGGTGAGGAAGTAGCTCCAGATCGGCGGCTTCTTCAGGTACACCGGGCCCGCGAGCGCGTTGCCGGGGGCGAGAGGCGCAGGATTTGCGTCCGCCTCGTCATTGATCGGGTCAGGGCTGTCGGTCACGAATCCATGGTGCCCGGTCCGCTCCATCCGGGCGAATGGCCGGGTGCAGGGTGGTTTACCTGGTATCGAGCCCTCGCAGCACGGCCATCATGATGCTCTCGAGCGTGTTCAGGCTGCTGTCCGCCGCCATAGCCTCCTCCACCCGGCGCTTCGCATCCGCCCGCGGATAACCCAGCGCGGAGATAGCCTCGACCGCGTCGGCAACCACGCGCCTCTGTTCGAACTTCGCGGCGTCGACGGGCTGCGCGACGCCTCCATCGTGCAGGGCAGCCTCGGCGACCACCTTCCCGCGCAACGTGGCGATGATCTTGTCGGCGCCGCGCGCGCCGATGCCCGGGAGCTTGGTGAGCACCGCCCGGTCTTCCTGCTCGATGGCCCGCGCGATGGTGCTCACGGAGATGTTCATCGCCTTCACCGCCTTGGCCGGGCCGATCCCCTCAACGGTGGTGAACTTGCGGAAGAAGTCGCGCTCGGCGCGGCGGAGGAAGCCGACCAGCACCGGGACCGGGTTGTTTGCCGTTGCGTGATAGAAGATGTGCAGCCCGATCTCCGGGTAAGCGCCTTCGGCCAGGTCGCTCTCGCCCGCGAGCGCCTGCAACTCGGGCCAGAGCACGAGCGGCACGAGCACCTCGTAGCGCACGCCGGTGACGTCCACCTCGACGAGCGGCCCGGCGACATCCATGCGGGCGAGCCGCCCCTGCAGGTGCGTGATCACGGACGGCCCCGGGTGGCGAGTGGCCTCTGGCAAGCGGCAAACACGACGCGAAGTAAACCATGCGCCGCGGAATGCTGGAAGCGTGTGCCCTGGCCATCGCCCATGGTCGTCGCGCAGCCAAATCGACAACGGACAATCCCGTATCGACAATTGAACCGTGCCTGAACTCCCCGAGGTTGAGACGATCCGGCGCGACCTGGAGCCGCTGGTCGCTGGCCGCCGCATTGCCGCGGTCGATGTCGACCCCGGCACGATCGATCTACTCGCCGGCGCCCCAATCGAGACGCTCCGCGAGAACCTGGTGGGCCGCACCATCACCACCCTGGGCCGGCGCGGCAAGTACCTCCTGTTCAACCTCGACGATGGCAGGGTGTTCGTCGCCCACCTGCGCATGACCGGCCGGCTCGTCTGGCGCGAACGCAACGCCCCTGCCGAGCCCTACCAGCGCGCCGTCATCGAACTGGACGATGGCCACGACCTCCGCTGGTGTGACCTGCGGAAGTTCGGCACCTGGCGCATCCACGAGTCCGCCGACGAAGTCACCGCGAAGCTCGGTCCCGAGCCCATCGATAGCGGCCTCACCGAGCGCCATTTCCGCGCCGTGTTCGCGAACCGCACGGCCCCGGTGAAGGCTGTCCTGCTCGACCAGCGGCGCTTTGCCGGTCTGGGCAACATCTACGTCGATGAGGCGCTCTACGAAGCGCGCATCCGCCCCGATACGCCCGCCGGCCATCTCTCCCCCGCAGCCGCGAAGCGCCTCTTCCATGCCAGCCGCAACGTGCTCGAACGGGGCATCGCCAACCGCGGAGCCAGCTTCAAGGACTACGTCGACGGCCAGGGGAACCCCGGCCAGCAGCACATGTACGTCCAGGTGTTCCGCCGCACCGGAAAGCCCTGCTACGCCTGTGGGACGTCCATCCAGCGCACCATCGTCGGCGGCCGGGCCACCCACTTCTGTCCCAGGTGCCAGCCGAAGACCCGCATCCGGAAGGCCGCTCATGCTCGTTGACCCGGTACCCGTCCTCATCATGCTTCGCCTCCCCGGCGATACCCCCGTCGAGGTCGAGCCCCTGGGTGAGCTCCCTGGCTCGCCGGAGCGCTGGCGGGTTAGCACGCCCGACGGCCTCCGGAGCCTCATCGTCCGCCGCTCGCTCGACCCAGATGAGGCGATGAACCACGCAGCCGTGATGGAAGCACTCACGAATGCGGGCTTCGAGCCGATGCCGCGATTGCTCGGGTTCGTTGATGGCGATGCCACCGTCGAAGTCGAGCCCGAGGGCGTCACCGCACTCCAGCTGCTACCCCCACCCGGCGCGGCGGAAGCGGCAATGGAGGTACTCGCCGCCTTCCATTCGCTGCCCGTGAAGGAAGGGCTCGACTGGGGCGCCGCGCCAACCGATCTCTTCCCGGATGACGACATCCCGCTCCACCGACTCGGCTTCACCGCCGATGAGCGCGAACGCGCCCGCGAGCCGCTCATCGGCGCCCGCGAGGCCCTCCTGGCGAGCCCGTTCGGGCTAGCGCACCGGAACTGCAACGCCGCGAACGTGCTCCTCGCCAGCGGCCGAGCGTGGCTCACCGACTTCACTGCCGCCGGCTACGGCCCCCAGCTTTTCGATGTCGCGGCGTTTCTGTTGACCTCAGGCATCGAGGCTCCGGGGCGCCGCGCCCTGGCGGCCGCCTATGGTCGCGCCCGCGGCCGGGAGGCCCCCGCGACTGTCGACATGGTCGACCTCGTCGGCATTCTCTGGGGCATCCACGAGCTGCTCGGACTTCCCCGCAAGCTCGTCGAAACCCTGGGCGATGATGCCGCGACTGCCCACCTGAAGCTGAGCGCGAGTCGCATCGAGAGGGGAATCCGCCAGCCTGCCGGAAGTTCGCCCATCGCAGCCGGGATCCGCGCCGCGCTCTGGCCCGCCTGATCGACAATCCTCGAGCGAGACTCGACAATCCGCCCGTGACCCCCTCCACCTACCCCGGGAACATGGGCGAGCTGGAGTTCGTCGAGGCCTACGCGAAGTCCGCGGTCCGCAAACCCCAGATGGCCGCCGATGCTGCCCTCGGCCGGCTCGTCTTCGCCGAGCTCGCCGACCGTGCGATACTCGCCGGCCTCATCGCCCAGGAGCTCGCCGAGGCCTGCCGCCGTCTCGTCGCGGTCTGGAACGCCCTCTCGGACCGCCGCTACCCGGTCGCCCGGTCGCTTCTCCGCCCGCTCCCTGGCGTCGAGGAGTGGCGCACGTTCATCCACCAGGCGGCTACGTTCACGCCCGAGCAGACCGTCCGCGAGCTCTCGCTCGATGGCGATGCCCTCGATCATGCCCGCGCCCTTCGCGCCCAGCCCGACCTCGCCGAGCTCACCGGGCTCGTGGCCGCCGCTGAAACCGGCAATCCCATGCTCCTCATTCCCGGGCTCGATCGGCGCCAGGTGCCCGACCAGTGCTGGCTCGCCGGCGTCAACGCGGCGGGCGAACCCGTCGCCTCCAGCTTCGGCACTTCCGAAGCCGACGCCACCACCCTTGCCGATGTCACCGCCGATCTTTGCGGCATCGCCCGGGGTTTCCTCATGTCGTACGTCGATGCGCGCCGCTCGGCCGGGCGCCGGCCCTGACATGACGACCTTCGTCCACGGCCAGCGCAACGCCATCACCGATGTCCCGGGCATCCGCGTCGGACACTACACCGATCGCCGCAACGCCACGGGCTGCACGGTGATTCTCTGCCCGGAGGCAACCGCCGCCGCGGTCGATGCCCGGGGTGGCGCCCCGGGCACGCGGGAGACCGACGTGCTTGCCCTCCCGAACATGGTGCGCCGCTGCCATGCCGTGCTCTTCACTGGCGGCAGCGCATTTGGGCTGGCCGCCGCCGATGGCGTGATGCGCTGGTGCGCCGAGCACGACATCGGCTTCCCGACTTCCGCGCGCAAGGTCCCCATCGTCACCGCCGCCGTCCTGTACGACCTCGGTCTGGGCAACCCGCTGGCCCACCCCGGCACGCGGGAAGGCTACCTCGCCGCCATCCGCGCCCGCCGTGGCGCCGTCGCCGAGGGTTCCGTCGGCGCGGGCACCGGCGCGACCATCGGCAAGCTGCTCGGTGCGGAGCATGCGCTCAAGGGAGGCCTCGGCACGGCCAGTCTCGTGGGGCCGCGCGGCATCCTCGTCGGGGCGCTTGCGGTAACCAACGCGGTCGGCTCCGTGTTCGACCCGGCGACCGGCGAGTGTATCGCCGGGCCGCGCGGCGAACCCGGCCAGTTCCTGCCGGTCCCCGAGGCGCTCGAACGCCGCACCGCTCAGATGGATGCGCTGCTCCAGAACACAACCCTGATCTGCGTCGCGACCAACGCCACCCTGGAGCCCCACCACCTCCAGCGCGTCGCGGCCCACGCCCACGACGGCTTTGCCCGGGCAGTCGTGCCCGCGCACACCAACGGCGATGGCGACATCGCCTTCGCGATCTCCATGGGCGGGCTCACGGTCCAGCCCCACGATCTGCTCACCATCGGGACGCTGGCAGCGCAGGCTGTCGAAAACGCCGTCCTCCGCAGCATCGCGTTCGCCACCGGGCTCAAAGGCATACCATCGGCCGCCGAGTGGCGCCACGCCTGAACCGGCGCGCATGGTCCCGCGTCATGCCCCATTCCGCCGGGGCTACGACCTTCGGAGGAGTTCGCTTAGCGAATGTGATTAACGTCACACCAATGGCATTGAATCGGTGATCCCGCAGGAGTAGGGTCGAAAAGGGTCTTAACCCAAATACCCGGAGGGAGCACCGGAACATGAGAAAAGTCTTGCTGGCCTTGCCAGCCCTGGCGCTGGCGATGGTAGCCGTCTTCGCCTCGACAGGAACATCCGTCCAGGCGGCGGCCGTCACCCTTAAAGTGCGCGCCGGCGATGGCGAGACCGGCTACGCCGTCAACACCTTCTTGCCCGCCTCGGTCTATGTCCGCGCGGGCGACACCATCACCTGGTCGTTCCCATGGGACGAACCCCACTCGGTCACCTTCGGCGCAATCCAGGGCAACCCGGAAGTGCCCACCAACCCCGACGACGCAGTGGTGGACTACGATGGCACTGGGTTCGTCAACTCTGGCCTCGTCTTCGGCCCCAATGGCCCCGAGTTCTCGGTGAAGTTCACCACCGAGGGCACCTACGACTACTACTGCTTCATCCACCCGTTCATGACCGGCAAGGTCTACGTCCAGGGCCCCGGCATCGGTGAGCAGGACAACCAGGCCTCCATCGACGCCCGCGGTGCCTCCGATTACACGTCGCAGATCGCCGAGCTCAAGGCGGCCGCCGGCGCAGCCGCTGCCAAGCCCGTCGCCATCTCTTCGAAGGCCGGCGGTGGCAAGAAGTACACCCTCATGGTCTCGAGCGCGAACGACCTCATGGTCGGCGATGTGATGCAGTTCTTCCCGGCCACCCTCAACATCGGCATCAACGACGAAGTCGAGTTTGTCTCGAACGTCCACACGCCTCACGACGTCGCCTTCACCCCGCCTGGCTTTGACCCCAACGGCCCACCGCCGCCCGAAGCGGCGAACTGGGACCCGTTCGCCGGTGGGCTGAACTACGCCCCGGGCGCCAAGGTCGACGGAACGAAGCTCGTCGTCAGCCCCATGATCGGCCTCGAGTACCCCGATGGTGTGAAGGCATCCTTCACCTTCCCCAAGGCCGGCACCTATAACTACCTCTGCGTGCTTCATGCCTCGCAGGGCATGATGGGCAAGATCAACGTCACCTCCGGCGCCCCCGGCGCTCCCAACACTGGCGATAGCCTCGCCCCCGCCTCGCAATCCGGCACCAGCGGCCTCATCTTCATCGCGGGCATGATTGCCATCGCGATGGGTGCAACCGCCGCTGCCGCCTACGCCGCCCGCCGCTAGCGCGGCCCATCGACTACCGAGGGGGGAGACGGCGCCCGTCCGGCGCTGTTCCCCCCTCTCGATTGCAGTCCGCCGGCGTTCCCCGGTGGCCGGCAAGGAACCCCGCCATGCACCGTGTCTTCGTCCCCCTTGTCTCCGCGCTCGTCCTGGCTATTGCGGCCTGTGGCGGAGGCGACGAGAACCCCGCCACGCCCGGGCCAACCAGCACGCCAACACCCACGATCTCGACCGCGGTCACACCCCGGGCAACGCCTGAGACCACGCCGGTTGCGGTCTCTGCCACCGCCACTCCCACAATGGCGGTGCCCGCGACCCCAACCCCCGCCGGTGCCGGCACCACGCCCATCAGCCATGTGGCCACCACCACCCCGCCGCCTGCGACCCAGCCGCCCTCGACGGTTGCCGCAACGGCCACGCCCCCGCCTTCGGCGAACAACCCGGCCAGCGCCGCGGTTGGTGTTACGGGTTCGGCCCGCTATTTCTGGTCGCCCGCGAAGGTTGCCATCGCACCGGGCGGCTCGGTCACCTGGTCGTGGTCGGGCGATGGCTTCCACGATGTGGTGATTGACAGTCTCGGCTATTCGAGCGGGGCCCCCGTGAAGGAAGAGAGCTACACCGTCACCTTCCCGAGTGCCGGGACGTACGCCGTCGTCTGTTCGATCCACCCCGATACCATGCGCGGCACCGTGACGGTCGAATAAGCGCGGACGGACCGGCGAAACACGACTCCGCCCGCCCCGAACGTGAAAATGGATTGACAACCCCTGCAGGAAGTCTACGATCAGGGTGCCGTCTATCCCTTGGGAAGGCGAGCTTGATAGCCCTCGCGCGAAACGTCGTCCGCCTGGACCCTGAGTGGCCGGTACGGACAAGGTCGTTGAGCAGGATTCGGGCGTATTAGCGCCCACCCGGTTCACCCCTTGTGTGCCCCGCTCCCTCCGAGCGGGGCTTTCGTTCCGTTCGGGGGCCGAGGGGGAAGCAGTCGTGCGAACCATGATGAGTGGCAAGATCCACCGCGCCACCGTCACCCAGGCGAACCTCG
Organism: uncultured Anaerolineaceae bacterium; assembly: GCA_964507025.1. Taxonomy (GTDB): domain Bacteria; phylum Chloroflexota; class Dehalococcoidia; order Tepidiformales; family Tepidiformaceae; genus Amarobacter. Next base: position 167,975 of record CAZDOK010000005.1, on the reverse strand, counting down.
ACTACGAGGGGTCCATCACCTTGGACCCGGACCTCATGGATGGGGCCGGGATCCTTCCGTACGAAAAAGTCCACGTCGTCGATGTCACCAATGGCGCCCGCCTCGAGACCTACGCCATCAAGGGCGAACGCGGCTCGGGCGAAGTCTGCATCAATGGCGCCGCCGCCCACCTGGTCCACCGTGGCGATACCGTCATCATCATCGCCTACCAGCAGATGACCGATGCCGAAGCGCGCGAACTCGCGCCGCGCATGGTCTATGTCGATGCCTTCAACCGCATCAAGCGCACCAGCTACGGCGATGGCTTCTCCCACAACCCGCGAGAAGCAGTCGCAGCCCACTAGCACTACGGAGGGCAAGGGACAGTGGGACGCATCTCGATTCACAAGCTCAAGGAATGGAAGGCCCAGGGTCATCGCTTCGCGATGATCACCGCCTACGACTACCCCTCCGCCCGCCTCGTCGAACAGGCCGGCATCCCCATCATCCTCGTGGGCGACTCCCTCGGTAGCGTCGTCCTCGGCTACGACTCCACGGTTCCCGTGACTATGGACGATATCGTCTACCACACCCGCGCCGTGGTGCGCGGCACCGAAAAGGCCATCGTGGTCGCCGATATGCCCTTCATGAGCTACCAGGCCGACCCGAACGAGGCGATGCGCAACGCCGGGCGCCTCTTGAAGGAAGGCGGCGCCACCGCTGTCAAGCTCGAGGGCGGCAGCCACGTCGCGCCACTCGTCCGCCGCATGGTCGAATCCGGCATCCCCGTGATGGGCCACCTTGGCCTCACGCCCCAATCGGTCAACCAGTTCGGCGGCCACAAGGTCCAGGGGAAGACCCCCGCCGCCGCCGCCAAGCTCCTGAACGATGCCCGCGCCCTCGAAGAGGCCGGCGCCTTCGCCGTCGTGCTCGAGACCATCCCCGCGCCCCTCGCGCGCATGGTCACCGAGCGCATCTCCGTTCCAACCATCGGGATCGGCGCAGGCCCGCACTGCGATGCACAAGTCCAGGTCTTCCACGACCTCCTCGGCATCTACGACGACCAGCGCACCCTCCGCCACGCGAAGCGGTACGCCGTCATCGGCGAAACCATCCGCGAAGCCGTTCGCGCCTACATCGGCGAGGTCGAATCCGCGGCCTTCCCCACCGCCGAGCACAGCTTCGAAATGGACGAGTCGACCCTGGCCGAACTGGCACAGGTCGGTTAGCCGGCAACGCGATTCGGCGGCGGCGCCGGCTGACGTGCGCCGCCGCTCCCCCGCAGGAGGCGGGAGAACAGCATGGCCCATGCACCGTCCGATTCGGACTACATCGTGATCACGCCCGACCCACCCCTCAAGCCCGCACCGGCCATCCTCACTACACCGGCAGCCATGCGCCGCTGGCGCGCTTCCCACCCCGGAACCCTCGGCCTCGTCCCCACCATGGGCTACCTCCACGATGGCCACCTCGAACTCGTCCATCGCGCCCGCCGCGAGAACATGCACGTGGTGGTCTCCATCTTCGTGAACCCCACCCAGTTCGGCCCCCACGAGGACTTCGAGAAGTACCCCCGCGATGAGGTGCGCGACCTCAACCTCCTCCGCGATGCCGAGGTCGATGCGGTCTATCTCCCCTCGGCCGCCGAGATGTACCCGCTGCGCTACCAGACCTACGTGAACGTGGAGGACGTCACGCAGCCCCTCGAAGGCGCATCGCGTCCAGGGCACTTCCGCGGAGTTACCACCGTTGTCCTCAAGCTCTTCAACGCCAGCTCTCCCGATCGCGCCTACTTCGGCCGGAAGGACGCCCAGCAGCTCCGCGTGATCCAGCGGATGACCCGCGACCTGGACCTGGGCATCGAAATCGTCCCCTGCGACATCGTCCGTGAAGCCGATGGCCTGGCCATGAGCTCCCGCAATGTCTACCTCAGCCCGGCACAACGCGCGGCCGCGCCGGTCCTCAAGCAAGCGCTCGACCGTGCGCGAGATGTCTGGGCCGCGGGAACCCGCGACGCCGAGGTTCTCCGCGCCACCGTCCGGGCGCGCATCGAAACCGAACCGCTCGCTGCCATCGAATACATCTCCCTGGCGGACGACCTCACGCTCGAGGAGATAGACGGTTCCGCAACCGGCCCCACTCTCCTCTCGCTGGTTGTGAAGTTCGGCCACACGCGCCTGCTCGACAACGTCGAACTGCGCTGACGCCCCCCGGCAAGCCGCTTCAGGTATGGTAGGGCGCTGAAGCGCCCGTGATACTGACACTTCTCGGTGGGGTGGGCGTCTTCCTCGTGGGGATGACGCTGCTGACCGACGGCCTCAAGGTGGCCGCCGGCGGTGCGCTTCGCGGAATCCTGGCACGATTCACCCGCAACCGCTTCGCGGCGGTTGGCTCGGGCGCGCTCATCACCGCCCTGGTGCAATCCTCCAGCGCGACCACGCTCGCCACCATCGGCTTCGTCAGCGCCGGACTCATGACATTCCCCCAGGCCGTCGGGGTGATTTTCGGTGCGAACGTCGGCACGACCTCCACAGGCTGGCTCGTCTCCGCCGTCGGCTTCAAGACCGATGTGGCCGAGATCGCGTTCCCCGTTATCGGTGTCGGGGCTCTTCTCATGTTGCTCACATCTGGCACCCGCGCCGCGATAGGTACTGCGCTCGCCGGGTTTGGCCTCATTTTCGTGGGCATCGACTTCCTGCAAGAGGGCATGGCCGATGTTGCCCAGGACATAGATCCTGGCACGTTCCACGGCGAAACACTCACCGGGCGAATTCTCCTGGTTGGAATCGGTGTCGTCCTCACCGTCGTCATGCAATCATCCAGCGCTGCCATCGCGACGACGCTCACTGCCCTCGATGCCGGGGCCATCGGCCTCAACGAAGCAGCCGCACTCGTCATCGGACAGAACCTGGGGACCACCGTCACCGCGATCATCGCGGCGCTGGGGGCCTCTACCGCGGCGCGCCGCACCGCGGTGGCTCACACGCTCTTCAACGCGCTCACAGCGGTCATTGCCCTCTCCGCCCTCCCATTGTTCGTCCGCGTCGCCACCGAGGTGGTCGATGACGGCGATCCAGCCCTCTCCCTCGCGGCGTTCCATACCGTCTTCAACGTGGTCGGCGTGGCGCTGCTCCTCCCATTTATCGGCCAGTTCTCGGCGCTCGTCGCGCGACTTGTCCCGGAACGCGGGCCGGTCCTCACGGCCCATCTCGACCCCCGCGTCGCCGAGGTGCCGACCATCGGCATCGATGCCGCCCGGCGAACCGCATCAGCTATCGCGATGGTTACCCTCGAACAGCTTCGCACGCTCACGATGGGAGCCACCGGCGCCGGCCGCGTCGCCGAGGCGTCGACAGCCATGGACGAGCTGCGTCCGTTCATCGCGCGGATCGAGCCCGCTCCGACCGGTGAGGACCACCGCCGGTACCTCGCGCTGCTCCACGCCGTCGACCACCTCCACCAGTTGTTGGCCCTCGCGGAGCGCCCGCCTTCGCATACAGCGGTCGGCAGCCTCGGCGATGAAGCTGCAATGCTGCCGCGCACGATCGAGGAGGTGGAGGGATGGCTGACCCGGCAGGTGCCCGGCGAGGCTCCGCTCCGGCGGGCCGAGATCGTCGCTGGCATGCTCGCGGAATGGCGGACTGAGCGCCGCCGCGAACTGCTCGAACTGGCGGCCCGCCCGGCCAGCGAGGAGTCCGTCGTCGAACACATCAGCCGGGAGGTCGGCGATTGGAGGACCTGGTTCCGCCGGAGCGCCCGCCCCGTGGAACCAGAACCGCAGCCAACAGCCGCGCTCGTCGATGAACTCGACGCCATGTTCTGGGTCGCGCGGGTCGCACACCACGTCTGGAGGCTCGCGTGGCACCTCGCGGTTACCGGCGGCGCCGCTCCCGGCGAACGTCCCGAGGTCGCCTTCGAGCCCACGTGAGACAGGTCGCGATTTGTTAGGCTTGGCTCATGAGCAAGAAGCGCCGTCCGCCACGCGCCCTCCTTCCCCTGGTGATCTGGGATGGCATCTGGAAGCTGCTCGCCATCCGGCGTGCTGTCCAGCTGAAGCACTACAAGATGATCCCCGTGCTCGCCCTCGCGAACACGGCGGGACTCCTGCCGATGGGCTACCTGTGGAAGACCCGCGGCGAGACTCGGCCCGGGGACGATGCCCCGGTGGAGTCGGCCGCCGCCGATCTCGCCTGACACGCAAAGCGGGCCCCAACAAAGGGCCCGCTTTCGAGCATGTACCCGGGGTCGTCAGCCTACCCGGCCTCGCCGAGGTCCCGCAGCGTTGTCTCGTACACCAGCTGCATGAGCCGATTGTGATGCCGGGCCAGCGCCATTTCCAGGAGGATCGCCTTCTCGCCAAGCTCGATCATCTTCCAGATGTCGACCTCGCCCGGCGCGCTCGCCTCGTCCACGAGTTGGTCGGCCTTCGCCGCGAAAGCCTCGTGCTCCTCGCGCTGGGTCTCCACCTTCGAAAGCAGCCGCGGCTCCTGGTTCTCCACCAGGTTCAACGGCGAATCTGGCAGGGCCGCCGTCCAGATGTGCCGCCGGATATCCGCCCGCGCATCTGCGGCAAGCTGCCGGAACGAGACCTGCCACGAGTGGGGCTGGTGGGCATGGAACGGGAGCCGTGCAGCCTGGCGCAGCTTCTCGCGTGCCTCGGCGAGGGGGTCTTTGAGGTCGACCGGGCTGCCCTGGCGGGCGGGAGTAAACGTTCCTGAGTAAACGGTCATGCGCATCCTCCGTGTGACCGGGAAAGCCACGCCCGGGAGCGTGGCCAGCGGATTGATGGGAGGGCCGACGGCTGCCCTCCGAACGCCTGCGGGGTTAGCTGACGGGTTCGGCGTCGGAAGTCGCCTATGCGCGCGTTGCGCAATTCACCCCAACGATTGGGTCCCCCGTTCCTTCCGTGGGAAGGATTCGGCTCCACCACCCTACCCCATTACTTGTCGAAACGGCGCGGCGTTTACCTTTGCGGACATTGCAAAAGCGTTGCGAAACCGCCGTCCCGGCCCGCGCGGGCAACAGAGTCAACGCCGGGTCAACGTGCCGCCAGCCGGGCATGGGCCCAGTGGGTGATCGCTACCGCCAGCGCATCTGCGGCGTCCGCTGGCGTCGGCGCCGCCTTCAGCCCCAGTTGGAGCCGCACCATTTCCGCTACCTGGGCCTTGTCGCCGCGGCCATATCCGGCCACCGTCTGCTTCACCAGCGTCGGGGCGTATTCAGCGACGTCCAGGCCCGCGTCTGCCATCCCCAGGAGCGCGGCCGCTCGGGCTTCGCCCAGCGCCATCGCCGCGCGCACGTTCTGCCCCACGAAGCCCGCCTCGATCGCGCCCGTGCCTGCGCCCCACTCTGCCGCCAGTGCGCGCACCTCGTCCCTGAGCTGCCTCAGCCGGTCGACCCGCGAATCGGCTGCCCTCGTCCGCACCGTCCCGTGGCGTACGTAGATACACCGGTCCTGCGCCACCTCGACCACGCCGAATCCGGTGATATTCAGGCCGGGGTCGATACCGAGAATCCGCATACCGCGATGGTGCCGCATGCGGGCCGCCAGCGCGAACGGCGAGCAGTCATCGCGACAGGGATTGGCCCCGCTCGCCGTACAACGGACTTAGAGCCATCCTAGCGGCGGTACCGCCGCGACCGGTCACGCCCGCCTGCCTGGCTCCGGCCAAATCGCAACGGCCCGCTTCTCCCCGCCGCCGCCGCGAAGGCCGCCAACTCCTCGGCATCCGTGCCCACCAGCTCCCGCCGCAACTCCACCACGCGGTCGCGCAGCGCGGCCGCCTTCTCGAACTCCAGGTTCTTCGCGGCCGTCTTCATCTGCGTCTCCAGCTCCTTCACCATTCGAAGGATCTCGTCCTTCGGCATCGAGGCCGGCATGCCCGCGTCGTACTCGGCCTTTTCCTCGGCGGCCTGCATGCGGACGTGGTCGGTGATGTCGCGGACGGCCTTGGTGATGCTCGCGGCTTCGATGCCGTGCTCGCGGTTGTACTCCTCCTGGATGCGGCGCCGGCGGTAGGTCTCGTCGATCGCGTTCTGCATGCTCTGCGTCACCTGGTCGGCGTACATCACCACGCGCCCCTCGATGTGCCGAGCGGCACGGCCGATCGTCTGGATGAGCGACCGGTTCGAGCGGAGATAGCCCTCCTTGTCCGCATCGAGGATGCACACCAGCGAGACCTCCGGCAGGTCGAGGCCCTCACGCAACAGGTTGATGCCCACCACCACGTCGTACACGCCCAGTCGCAGGTCCCGCAGGATTTCCACGCGGTCGAGCGTTTCGACCTCGGCATGCAGATAGTGGGTCTTGATGCCCATCTCCTTCAGGTAGTCCGCCAGGTCTTCCGCCATCTTCTTCGTCAGCGTGGTCACCAGCACCCGCTGCCCCTTGTCCACCACCCGCCGGATCTCCTCCATCAGGTCGTCGACCTGGTTCTTCGTGGGCTTCACCACGATCTCCGGGTCCAGCAAGCCTGTCGGGCGAATCACCTGCTCCACCACCTGCGTCGACCGCTTGATCTCGTAGTCGCCGGGTGTCGCGCTGACGAAGATCACCTGGTTGATGTGCTGGTCAAACTCCTCGAACGTCAGCGGCCGGTTGTCGAGCGCGCTGGGCAGCCGGAACCCAAACTCCACCAGCGTCTCCTTGCGCGCGCGATCGCCAAAGAACTGCCCCTGCACCTGCGGCAGCGTGATGTGCGATTCGTCGACAAACAGGAGCCAGTCGTCGGGGAAGTAGTCGAGCAAGCACCACGGCGTCGAGCCCGGTTCTCGCGCCTGGAGGTGGCGCGAATAGTTCTCCACGCCCGGGCAGTAGCCGGTCTCTCGCAGCGACTCGATGTCGTAGTGCGTCCGCTCCTCCAGCCGGGCAGCTTCCAGGATCTTTCCCTGCCGCTTGAGCACTTCAAGCTGCTCTTCCAGTTCCTTCTCGATGCCGGCGATGGCCTGTTCCATCCGGTCCGCGGTCGTTACGAAGTGCTTCGCCGGGTAGATGTCGATCTCGTCGTGCTCAGCCACGATCTCGCCGGTCAGCGGGTCGAGTTCCACGATGCGCTCCACCTCGTCGCCCCAGAAATCGATCCGCACGGCCAGTTCGTCGTAGCTGGGGAGGATGGTGAGCGAGTCGCCCCGCACCCGGAACTTTCCGCGCACGACGCTCTGGTCGTTCCGCTCGTACTGCATCGAGACCATCCGGCGCACGGCGTCCTGGCGGCTGAAGGGCTTGCCCTTCTTGAACGAGAGCACAAACTCCTGGTACTGGGCCGGCTCGCCGAGACCGTAAATGCAGCTCACGCTCGCCACGATGATCACGTCGCGCCTCTGGAAGAGCGCCCGCGTGGCGGCATGCCGCAGCTTGTCGATCTCCTCGTTGATATCCGCATCCTTGGCGATGTAGGTATCGGTCCGCGGGATGTACGCCTCGGGCTGGTAGTAGTCGTAGTAGCTGACGAAGTATTCGACGGCGTTCTCCGGGAAGAACTCCTTGAGCTCCGAGCAGAGCTGGGCGGCGAGCGTCTTGTTGTGAGCGAGCACGAGCGCCGGCCGTCCCGTCTCCTGGACGACGTTCGCCATCGTGAATGTCTTGCCCGAGCCGGTGACGCCGAGGAGGGTCTGGTAGCGGTCACCGCGGTTCACGCCCTCGACGAGCTTCTCGATCGCCTGGGGCTGGTCGCCGGTGGGGACGTAGTCGGCGACGAGCGCGAAGGGGGCGGGGGAACCGGCGGGGAGAGCGGTGACCATCGATCGAGTGTACCCGGCTTTGGAGGCGGCGGGGATGGGAGGTGGAGTCACTGGTGACAGTAGGCTGTCAGGAGAGCGTCAGCGGGGGAGTGCCGTGCCAGACATCTGGCCGTACGCTTCCGGCTGGAAAAGGAGGCACACCATGGCGGCAGCACGTGTGGACGGCGAAGGGACTCGCGAGAATCCGTGGCGGCTCGCGACACCGAGCGGCGGGGCACAGTTTATCGCATACCGGGACCCGGAACTCGAACCACCGGCACTGGTCGTCCGGGCCGGCACCACCGAACTCCGGTACCACCTGCGCTGCATCGAGGACCTGCACGCGATGTTGAAGTCCCATGGCGACTGGATGCTGCTCGGCAATGCCGACGAGCAGAAGCCCGCGGCCGACGGGACCGTGGAAGCGTGGGCGCGTTCGGCGGACAATCCCGTGGGCGGGTGGTATGGGCTGCGTAAGGGGTACCGGGGCAGGTTCGCCATGTATGTGCCCCCGGTACTGGCCGCGCTGAGGCTGGCGGAGGTGGAGAACAACCCCCGGAACAACCGCATGCGGGCGCTGTAGCGCCCTGCTACTCCACCTTCATCCCGACGATACCCGGCTCCGCCGGCGGATACCGCAGGTCGAGCGACTCGAGTTTCTCCACTAGCGCCCGCGCCACCACGATGTCGCGGTACCACTTCTTGTTCGCCGGCACCACATGCCAGGGGGCAGCCTTCGTGTTGCAGCGCTCGATGGCGTCGTCGAATGCCTCGATGTACTCATCCCAGAGCTTCCGGTCGTCCAGGTCGCCAGCCCGGAACTTCCACTGCTTGCGCGGGTTGTCGATCCGCTCCTGCAGCCGCTCGCGTTGCTCCTCCTTCGAGATCACCAGGCAGAATTTCATCACCACCGTGCCGTTGCGCACCAGGTACTCCTCGAGCTCATTGATGTCCTGGTAGCGCCGCTGCCACACGTCTTTCGGCACGATGTCCTTCACCCGCTCGACCAGCACCGCCTCGTAGTAGGAACGGTTGAAGATCGTGATGTGGCCCTTCTCGGGCATCTTGTGCCGGTACCGCCAGAGGTAGTCGTGCGCCAGTTCCTCGGGGGTCGGCACCTTGAAGCTCGCCACCTGGCAGCCAATCGGCCCCACCTCCTGGAACACGCTGTTGATGGTTGAGTCCTTGCCCGCCGTGTCGATCCCCTGGAGCACGACCAGCATCGCGTACCGCTCGTCGGCGTAGAGGATGTCCTGGAGTTCGTTGATGCGGGTGCGGAGCCCGGCAATCTCGGCTTCGGCCTCCTCCTTCGAATACCCGTTCGTTTCGTCCGGGTCGAGGGCGCGCAGGTTGAACTTCTTGCCGAATTCCGGGATGTGCGCACGGCCGTTCTTCACGCCTGGCTCCTGCGCGCCGCGCGCCGGGCCTTCTGCTCCTGTGGCAATGCGTCCTCGAAGTAATCCTTCCAGTCCGGGTCCGGAGTCTCGCAGTTCGCCTTCGGCACGAAGACCGAGCGTTCGACCAGCTCCATCTTGTGGATGTAGCGGGGGCAGTTCGGGAACACCTCCTCCGCCTCTACACGGACCACGAACTGCGCCTCTGGCCACTCGGCCTTGAGCGGGTCGTCGAAGTCGATCGTGGCGGTGCCGTTCAGGCGCATGCGCCACTGGTTCTGGAAGTCGATGAACAGCAGCCCAACCTTCCCGGTCTCCAGGATGTTGCCCGTTGTCATGTACTGACCGTTGCCGTCGTAGTTCGGGAAGGCGATGGTGTGCTCATCGACCACGCGCACGAAGCCCGGCTCGCCGCCCTTGTACGAACAGTCAAGGCTTCCATCGGCCCCCTGCGATGCGATGAAGAACATGTCCATGCGCTCGATGAACGCGCGGTCGTTATCGGTGATGACCGCGTGGACGGTGGTGCGGGTGATCGCGTCGGCCAGGCGGCGCGTATCGAAGCGGTCCTGGATTTCGCGCGCGCCCGGACCGTGTTCGAATGAAGGCGGCATTGTGAGTCTCCTTGCCCCGGCCGCGCGAAGCGGCTCTACTGTGCAGCACGCATCTTACTCCGCGGGAGAAGCCCCAATGCCCAGCCGCCGCTCCGAAATCGCCTTCACCCCAGACGAACAGGACCAGTTCCTGAAGGATGGGTGGACTATCCAGATCGCTTCCATCGGCCCGAAGGGATACCCCCACCTGGTGGCCATGTGGTACGTGCTCGTCGATGGCGAGGTGCACTTCACCACCTTCGCGAAGAGCCAAAAGGTGCTGAACCTCCGCCGCAACCCGAAGATCACCTGCATGCTCGAAGCCGGGAAGGCCTACTCCGAGCTCCGCGGACTCGTCATCGAAGGCGACGCCGAGATCATCGAGGACACCCCCTTCTGCGCGAAGGTGATGGGGATGGTGGGCGAGAAGTACAACGGCATCCCCGCCCCGACCGACACCCCGGAGGGCGCGCTGAAGGTGGCGAGCAAGCGCGTGGTCATCCGGGTGAAGCCGGTGGACGTGTACAGCTGGGACCACCGCAAGCTGGGCGGCAAGTACTGAGGGGCGACGCGATACGGTTCGCTGTTCCGAGTTGAACCTGGGCCCGGTTGCGGGCCCTGGCAACGGACATGGTCAGCCGGGATCCGGACGACCGGAGACGGTCTACTTGTCGAGCCAAACCTCGGAGTTCTGCCAGCCGAGGGCATTGAAGGCCCGCAGGTGGTCGTAGTCCTTTACGAAGTTCTTCCAGGCGGTCCAGCCGTTCAAGGCGTAGAGCGGCACTGCAATCGCCTTCTCGAAGTTCAGCCGTTCCAGCTCCTGGACGATGCTGGCCCGCTTGTTGTTGTCCAGCTCCGCCATCTGCTTGTCGTCAAGAGCGTTCACCTCGGGCACGTTGACACCCCACCAGTTCTGCGCAGCGTCGGAGCGAAGCGAGCCGTGGTACTGCTGGCTCGGATCAAGGGCAGGCGTCCAGCTCCCGATCCAGATAAGTTCGAACGCTTTCGTCGTGAGCTTTCGGATGAACGAGGCGCTCTCCTGGGGATCCAGCGTGAGCTTGACACCGATTTGCTGAAGCTGTTGCTGTAGCACCGATGCGACGTCGATGCCGACCACGTCCGTCGAGGTGAGCGACAGGGACACGCTGAATCCAGCCGCCAGCCCGGCTTCCGAAAGCAGCCGCTTTGCCTCCGCGATGTCCGGCTTCGTCAATTCGGCGAGTTCTGCCTCAGGGAGCGCGAAGGGTGCGCCATTGGGATGGACCATGCCCACGACAACGCCGGCTTGCTCTCCGCCTGCAGCGCGGATCAGCGCCTGGCGGTCGACAGCGAGGCTAATCGCTTTACGCACGCGCGCGTCGCCAAGTGGCTCGATGGTGTGGTTGAACGCGAGCACGGTGGCGGCATCGCTGGGCCGCGTCTCAACCGTCACGTCGCTCATCCCGCGCTTCGCCTCTTCGAGATCCGTGATCCCGTTCTGCCACCCGATCATATCGATTTGGCCGGTGCGCAGTGCCACGATCCGGCTGAGCCGGTCGGGAATGACCGGGGACTCGATTTCGTCGAGATAGGGCAGTTGTGGATCGAAGTAGTCCGGGTTGCGCTTGTGGCGGATCAACTCGTCCTTCCGGACTTCATCCAGGATGAACGGGCCAGTCCCGATGCGGGATTTCGCGTCCTTGAGGTCGCCGAATTGGTCCACTACCTCTTTGGCGATGACGCCCATCGAGCCCGCCGCGAAGTGGTAAAGGGCCGGGGCGAACGGCTGCGCGAAGGTAGCCTTTACGGTGTTGGCATCCGGTGCCTCGAGCGCTGTAAGCGAGGTCCACATCCACCGGTTGGAGAACGCCGGGTTGTTGGTCCTCGCGCGGTTGATCGTGTAGACAACGTCCTCGGCAGTCAGCGCCCGTCCATTGACCGGCGCAACGTTCTGGAACTTCACTCCGGGGCGCAAATGGAAAATGTAGACGTTTGGTTCGGGGGACTCCCACTTCTCCGCGAGGTCGGCCATCACTTCCTGGCCCCGCCCGAGTTTCAGCAGCTGGTTGTACACACCCCCGTCCCCAGCGATGCCGGGAAGTTGGTGGTGGTCGTAGTGCAGCCCCGTCGCCGCGGCCACGCCCATCAGCTTGCCGCCCTTCTTGGGCTCGGCCTTCGTGGTGGGCCCCGCCTGTCCTGGAGTCGGCGTTGCGGCCCCAGGTGTACTCGCGCCGTCACCGTCTTCGTCATCGTCATCGCCGCAGGATCCCAGCACCAGGCTCGCGGCGGTCACTCCCGCGCCAGTGACAAAGGCGCGCCTCCCGAGCCTCCGCGCGCCGGCTGCGTTCAGCGGCCGCTTCCAATAGGGCGTTTCGTCGGTGATTCGTGACATGGACTCCTCCTGTGTTGGGCTGCCGCGCCTGGTCGCCCCTTCAGGCGCGGGCTAGCGCCGGCCGGTTCCGCGCATGCGCGGATCGATGACGTCCCTCACGCTGTCGAAGAACAGGTTGAGGCACAGAACGGTGAGCGTGATCGCCAGTCCCGGGAACAGCGCCAACCAGTACGCGGAGTAGATGAAGTCGCGCGCACGGCCGCTCAACATGCTCCCCCACTCGGGCGTCGGCGGTGGAATGCCGAAGCCGAGGAATCCCAGCGACGCGAGCGCGAGCACGACGCCGCCCATTTGCACCGAGGCCAGGATCAGCACCAGGGGCACGATCTGCGGGAGGATGTGCCGGAACATGATCCGCACCGGACCCGCACCCACCACCCGCGCCATTTCGATGTAGGGCGCTTCTTTCACCACGATCACATTCGAGCGCAGGATCCGGGACATCCCGCCCGCCATGGTGAAGCTTAGGACCAGGATCACGTTCCGCAGGCTTGGGCCCAGCATGCTGATCAGCGCGATGAGGAGCACAAAGGCGGGGAAGGCGATCCATCCGTCAACGAATCGCTGGATCACGAGGTCGACTTTGCCGCCGAAGTACCCGGAAACCACCGCCACCGTCGTCGCGATCGTTGCGGAAAGCGCCACAACGGCGAGGCTGGCCCCGAGGGTGTAGCGCCCACCCCACAGGATCCTGCTGAAGATGTCGCGCCCCAGCTGGTCGGTCCCGAACCAATGGGAGGCGTTCGGCGAAATCAGTCTCTCCAGGGTGTCGCTCTCGTTCGGGTCGTAAGGCGCGATCACCGGGGCAAGAAGCGCCGCCAGTACGAACACCGCGAGGACCGCGCCCCCGGCCAATCCTGTGATGGGCAACCGCCGGAGGCCTCGCCCAATCCGCCTCGCCCGTCCCGGCACCGGCGCTTCCCACGACCCCTCGGACACGAGCACCGCCGGGGACCTCATGAACCCAGCCTCACACGCGGGTCGAGATAGCCGTACAGAACATCGACCGCGAGATTTGCCATCACGAGCATGGTTGCCGTGAGCAAGAGGATCGCCTGGACTACCGGGTAGTCGCGGCGGGTTGCCGCTTCCAGGATGTACCTTCCCATTCCGGGGATGGCGAACACCTGCTCCAGGATCACGGCTCCCGTCACCACTGTTGTCACCTGCAGCCCAAGGATCGTGACCAGTGGCGGCGAAGCGTTCCGCAAGCCGTGCCGGAATAGCACCGCTCGTGGCGCGAGTCCCTTTGCCCGCGCCGTCCTGACGAAATCCTGCCGCAGCACCTCGAGCATGAGCGTCCGCGTGACCCGTACCACCCCGGCCGATGCCGGGATCCCGCCGAGGAGCGCGGGCCAGATCATGATCTGGAGGTGCTCCACGGGATCCGCAGTGAACCGCACGAAGTGCAGAGAGGGCGCCCATCCAAACCAGATGGATGAGAAGACCAGGAACATCGTCGCGAGCCAGAACGTGGGCACCGCGAGGAAGAACACGGCGATCGTACGACTGACTTCATCGATCACCGTCCCTTGCTTGACGGCAGCCAGGATCCCGATCGGCACACCAATGAGCCACCCGACGCCCACGATCAGTACGCCCAGCAGGGCGGTGATCGGAATCCTTGGGGCCACCTCACTCGTGATTGACTCGCCACTGTACAGCGAGCGGCCCAGGTCCCCTCGGGCGAGGTTCTTCACCCAGTCCCAGAGTTGGACGTAGATCGGCTCATCGAGGCCCAACTGCGCACGCAACTCCGGGATGTCGTTGGCGTAACCCTGGTCGGTGACCATCAGTTCCGCCGCACTCCCGGGCATGATCCTCAGCAGCGAGAACGCGCCGAAGCACACGATGACCAGCGTCAGCCCGGCAAGCAGAAAGCGTTGGAGGAGGTAGGTGGACATCGCGTCTCGGTCCGAGGTAGCGGAAAGACCCCGGCGTGAATGCGCGCATCCTATGAGTCGAATAGGGCGCCTCTATTATGATCGGGGTCATAGGGCGGTCGAGCGGCTTCCATCTACCATCCCCCGTCCGGACGTGTTTCATCTGAGACTCCCCGGGCGGCTGCGATGGGTCAGGTCCTCGCAACATCGCCACCACTGTCTGACGCGCGCGCTCCTTCACGTCCAGGACATACGCACCTGGACGGGGGCCAACCGCCCTTTCCCCATCTGCTACCATGGAAGATGAGTCCCGCATGGTGCGGATAACAGGAGTCCTTTTCCCTTGGCCTTTGCCGACAAGCAAATCAGCTGCCGCGATTGCGGCACCATGTTCGTGTTCACCGCGGGCGAGCAGGAGTTCTATGCCAACAAGGGGCTGATGAACGAGCCCACCCGCTGCCAGTCGTGCCGCTCGGCCCGCCGCTCCAGCCAGAGCACCCTCGAACAGAACGACGGCTACGTGCGCTACGGCAACTTCGCCAGCTTCGGGGGCAAGACGCCCCGCCAGATGCACCCCGCCAGCTGCGCCGAATGCGGCCAGATGACCGAAGTCCCGTTCGTGCCGCGCGGTGAGCGGCCCGTGTACTGCAGCAACTGCTACAGCAAGATCAAGCCGCCCACCCCCCGCGAAGAAGCCGCCCGCTAGCGCGGAAACGATCGCCGATGCCGGTCGACCCGCTCCTTCGGCAGCTTTCGCGCATCTACAACCGCATCCTCGAAACGCCAGACGACGCCCGGGCAGCCATTGCGGCCGACCCGGGCGTCCTCGCGACTGCCCTCTTCCACGAAGCCGCCGATAGCGACGACGTCACCAGCGGCGCCAGCGCCCACGACTACCTCGAAGCGCGCCTCGCCGAGCTCTCCGCCTTCACCGGCGAAGCGGCCAACCAGGTACGCCGACAGTTCGCAGCCATGGTTGCCCGCTGGGACGAAACGCCGTAGCGCCAACGGCCAACGGGCGCTACCGCTTGCTGATGGCGTCGACCTCGGCGAGCTCCTCGGCGGTCAGCTTCCAGGCGCCCGCGGCGACGTTCTGGTCGATCTGCTCGGGCTTCGTTGCACCCGCGATGACGCTCCCGACATGGGAGAGGCTCGCGAGCCAGCCAATTGCCAGGTCGAGCATGGTCTTGCCGCGTGCATCGGCGAACGCCTCCAGCTTGCCCAGCATCTCGAAGTTCTTGTCAGTGAGGACGCGGGCCGCCATCGGCCCGGCATTGGCCAGGCGCGTCCCAGCCGGGAGGTCCTGGCCCTGGCGGTACTTGCCCGTCAGGAATCCACTCGCCAGCGGGAAATACGGGAGGATGCTCAACCCGAACTTGCTGCAGGCCGGCACGAGCTCGGCCTCGATCCGCCGGTCCAGCAGGTTGTACTCGTTCTGCGCGCTGATGAATGGCGTGAGGTTCGCTTGCTTCGCCACGTAGTGGGCCTCGGCGGCCTGCCAGCCCCCGTAGTTCGAGTTGCCGATGTACCGCACCTTCCCCGAGCGCACCAGGTCGTCGAGGGCGTGCAGCGTCTCCTCGATCGGCGTCTCCGGGTCCGGCCGGTGCATCTGGTAGAGGTCGATGTAATCGGTATCGAGCCGGCGGAGCGAATCCTCCACCGCCGAGATGATGTACTTGCGCGATCCGCCGCTCTTGTGCGGCCCCTCGCCCATCTTCATCCCGAACTTTGTGGCGATCACCACGTCCTGGCGGTGGCCCTTCAAAATCTTGCCGAGGAACTCCTCCGAGAGGCCCTGGCCTCCGTACACGTCGGCCGTGTCGAAGAGGGTGATCCCGGCATCGAGTGCCTTGTGCACCACGGTTTTCGATTGATCGAAGTCGCAGCGCATGCCGAAGTTGTTGCAGCCGAGGCCGACAACGGAGACCTGAAGGCCCGACCGGCCGAGGTGGCGGTATTCCACGGTGAACTCCTGAGTGGTGGGTGTGCCGGGGAGTATAACCACGAAACGTGACGTGCACGTGAAGGTGAGCCCGTCGCTCTGCGCTCGATCAGCATCTCGCCAGCGGTCTTTCGTGCTAGCCTAACCAAATGGCGCACGCCTCTGAGTTCCATCGCCCTCCGCGGTCCAGCGCCTTCTCTTCCCTCAAGCACCAGCAGTTCCGCTGGCTCTACGCCAGCAATATCGCCTTCTTCTTCGCCATGAACGGCCAGTTCGTCGTTCGCTCCTACCTCGCCTACGACCTCACGAAGAGCGAGCTCGCCCTCGGCCTCATCAACCTGGTCGTCGCCATTCCCATGCTCGTTGTCTCCCCCTTCGGAGGCGTTATCGCCGACCGTGTCGAAAAGCGCCGCCTCATCCTGACCGGCCAATCGGTGCTCGTGGCCAACGAACTGGCGGTGCTGGTGCTTCTCCTCACGGGCCAGCTCCAGTTCTGGCACCTGTTGGTCGTCGTGTTCTTCATGGGTTGCACCTTCCCGTTCATCATGCCCGCCCGCCAGGCGATCGTGGTCAGCATCGTCGGGCGCCAGGGGCTCGGGAACGCGATGGCGCTCCAGATGGGCGGCATGAACGCCGCACGCGTGGTCGGGCCGGTGCTCGCCGGTTTCATCATCGCCCTCGCCGGAGTCCGCTGGGTCTATGTCGTCGCGGTCACCATGTACGCCATGGCGCTCTTCTCCATGTCGCGCGTCTCGAAATCGCCGCCAGTGCCGGGCATGGGCCAGAAGCCAGTACTCGCCGAGCTCTGGGCCGGTATGCGCTACGTGGCCGGCGACCCGCCCGTCCGCGCCCTGATGGTGCTCGGCATCGTGCCGATCCTCCTGGCCATGCCCTTCCAGGCGCTGCTCGTGGTGTTTGCCGAGGATATCTGGCACAAGGGCTCCGGCGGGCTCGGCCTGCTCCAGGCCGCCGCGGGTATCGGCGGAATCCTCGGTTCGTTCTACGTAGCCTGGCGCGGCGATTCCCCGCGCCGCCTGCGCTTGATGATGGCGAGCCTCCTCGCCTTCGCAGGCGGGCTCTTCCTCTTCGCGATCAGCCCCTGGTTCCTCCTCGCCCTCCCGCTCGTCCTCATCGCCGATGTCTTCGCCAGCATCTTCACCACTATGAACAACACCGTCGTCCAGCTCCTCATCCCCGATGAGGTCCGAGGGCGCGTGATGAGCCTGATGATGATGACGTTCGGACTTACCCCGCTCGGGACCGTACCGGTCGCTGCCATGGCCGAAGCATTCGGCGCCCCCACTGCGGTTGCCGTCGCTTCCGTGGTCACCGCCGCCCTGTCGCTCACCATCTTCGCGATGAGCAAGGCCCTGCGCGGAATCGACGCCACGAGCCAGGCAGCGATCGAAGCCGACGCTTCGGGACTGCACGCTTCCGGGCCATCGTCTCCTGCCAGCCCCGCCCCCGCTGCCCGCTAGCCGCTGCGCCAAACGGCCATGATTACCGGGCATACCGGACGTTGCTACCGCCCTTCCCACCAAGGACCATGTCCACGTGGTGAGTGGCATTCGCATGGAGGCCTGGCGAGCGTTCCTTGAAGCGCACGCGCACGTGATCCGCCTGCTGGAAGCGGAGCTGGAAGCAGAGAAGGCCCTGCCGCTCACCTGGTACGACGTGCTCGTCCACCTCGAAGAAGCCGAAGGCCTCAGGCTCCGCATGACTGACCTTGCCGACAGGGTCCTGCTCAGCAAGAGCGGCCTCACCCGCCTCGTCGATCGCATGTGCGAATCCCGACTCGTCAGCCGCTCCGCAGACGACCGGGACAAGCGCGGCCGCTGGGTGAGTCTCGAGCCCGCCGGTGTCGCACGGCTGCACGATGCCGCTCCGGTTCACATGCGAGGCGTCGATGCCTACTTCGCCAGCCTGCTCACCGATACCGAGGCAGCCGCCCTCGCAGATACCCTGCGCCGCATCGCCGACTCCGCAACCAGGCACGACCCCTGACCCCGCTGGCAGCGCCGGGCCGGCTGCCGTAGGATCCCGCCCGCACTCGCACCCGGGAGGAGTCAGCCATGCCCTGGATCGAAGTCGGCGCCACCGACATCTACTACGTCGAGGAGGGAGAGGGGCAGCCCCTCGTCTTCCTCCACGGGATGAGCTCCTGCGCCGAGGCGTGGTTCCAGCAATTCGCCTGCTTTCGCGACCGCTACCGCTGCATCGCATACGACAGCGTGAACCACGGCCACTCCAGCAACAGCCCGCGCGACGAGGATGAACCAAACCGCGCAGATGAGCTCGAGGGCTTTCTCGCGGCCCTGGGCATCGAACGCCCCATCCTTGCCGGCAACTCCATGGGCGCGAACACCATCATCCGCTGGGCTGCCCGCCACCCGGGCCAAGCCAAAGCGCTCATTCCTTCGGGCATGGGCGTCCCCACCGGCGATACCGCTCCGCGCATCCCCGCCGACCCCCTCGACAAGGACACCCTGTTCCTCCCCATCGGCGATTCGCTCACCGATGGCTTCAAGGCCGCGCAACCGAGAATGTACGAGCGCTACCTCCGCATCCGCTCCACAGCCACGCGGCTCGAGGCGCTTCGCCACCCCCGCCGCGTCACCCGCGGCCTGCTGGGCGACCCGGCCGAGCTCGCTGCCGGTGTCCCGAAGATCAGTTCGCCGATGCTCATCGTCATCGGTGGCCTCGACCGGCTCGTGCCCTGGGCGGAGAACCTGCACCGGCTGGTGCCGGGTTCGGAGTACCACGTGATCGATGGCGCGCCCCACAACGTGTACTACGAGGCAGCGGCGGCGTACAACGCGCGGGTGGACCAGTTCCTGGCCAAGGTGGAATAGCCTGCCACGCTCAACTGCCGAGCATACCGGCGGCGAGTGGGCCGCTGCGGGTTATACCGCGCAGATGCGGGCCCACTCCTCGTCACTGAAGAACTGCGGCGGGACCATCTCCGGCCCAACCATCACCGCGGCTGCGGCCAGCCCCAGCGATGGGTCGGCCAGCCGCGCACGCTGGTAGCGCAATTTCCGCTCAGTCGCCTCAGGGCCGAACTCGGCGTGGATCATCGAGTCGAGCCGCCCCGCGAATCGTAGCCGCCCCATGCGCTCGGCCCGCTCCTCCGCGTAGGGAGCGAATGCCGCGGCGTCCCAATCTTCGCTGCCGAGCAGGATCTCGCTCACCACGCGCACGTCGCGCAACGAGATTGACAGCCCCTGCCCGACGATCGGGTCGTTGAACCCGGCGGCGTCGCCGATGAGCAGGATGCCCGGCGCATACGGCACCTCCGTCCACGTGCTCTGGTTTGGCACCGAATGGCATGGTCCCGCAATCCGTCCGCCCGCCAGCGCATCCGCATGCGGCACCTGTTCGAGCTGAAACGCGTCCAGGAAGCGCCGCTCCGCCCCATCGCCCGCGAACCGCCCCTTCTGCTCCAGGCTGTAGCTGAGGTAGAGCCGGTGGCGACCGCTGCCCTGCGGAAAGACGAAGTACTGCACATCGCCCTCCGTCCCCATGCTTTCCAGGTCATCCGGCCAACCCGGCGCCCCATCCACCAGCATCCCCGCGAAAAGGTGGTGGGGAGGGTCCTGGTGCAGTTCGATCCCGGCTTGCCTCCGCACCACCGAGTTCCGCCCGTCCGCGCCCACCACCAGGCGGCAGGTCGCCACGTGCTCCCTGCCGCTGACGGCGTACGCCACCGATGGCGATTCGCCCCCGGTAATGCGCACCTCCTCCACCCCGCGGACTACCCTGGCCCCGGCGGCGGTGGCCGCGTCGTGCAGCGCCTGGCACGCCTGCGGGTGGCCAATCGCCAGCGGACCCGGCACGCCGGGCAGGAAGGTGCCCAGGTCGAGCTTCCGGCCGCCGGCTTCCTTGGGGTCGATGCCGTCGCCGTACTCCGCGTGGAACCGCAGGTGGTGCGTGCTCACCGTCGCCAGCACCTCGTACAGGTCGGTGCGCTTCGCGTCGATGATGCCCCACGGTGCGATCCATTCGCCCCGCACCTGGTCGCGGTAGGCGGTCGTCTTCTCCAGCAGCAGCACGCGTTTCCCGGCGCGGGCCAGCACGGTGGCCAACCCTCCGCCCGCAATCCCGGACCCAACCACCACGGCGTCGAAATCTGTGGACACGTGCCCCCTCCCCCTCAAGTTCCGCGGATTCTACTCAACGCCGCCGCAGTGTGAGCTACTTCACGGTTCGCGCCGACTTCCACCTCCACAGTTCCCCAACTACCCTTGAGCTACCCACCATGCCTGCGAGGGGTGTTTCTATGTCCGTGCTTTCCCGGGTCGACCCGACCGTCGCTGCCATCATCGATGACGAGCGCACCCGCCAGATCGAATCGCTTGAGATGATCGCCAGCGAAAATTACGCATCGGCGGCGGTGCTCGAAGCAACTGGCTCCGTGTTCACCAACAAGTACGCCGAGGGTTATCCGGGCAAGCGCTATTACGCCGGCAACCAGCACAGCGACCGCCTCGAACAGCTCGCCATCGACCGCGCGAAAGAGCTCTTCGGCGCCGACCACGCCAACGTCCAGCCAACCAGCGGCGCCGAGGCCAACATGGCCGCCTACATGGCATTCGTGAACCCCGGCGACACCATCATGGGCATGGAACTCAGCCAGGGCGGCCACCTCACCCACGGCTCCCCCGTCAACTTCAGCGGCCGCCTCTACAACTTCGTTCCCTACACCGTCGACCGCGAAAGCGAGGCCATCGACATGGCGGCCGTGAAGCGCCTCGCCCTCGAGGCAAAGCCGAAGATCATCGTCGCCGGCGCCACCGCCTACCCCCGGGCCATCGACTTCGCCGCCTTCGCCGAGATCGCGAAGGAGACGGGCGCCCTCCTCATGGTCGATATGTCCCACATCGCCGGCCTCGTCGCGGGTGGCGCCCACGCCAACCCCATCCCCCACGCCGATATCGTGACCACCACCACCCACAAGACGCTTCGCGGTCCCCGCGGCGCACTCGCACTCTGCAAGGCGGAGCACGCCGACGCGCTCGACCGGGCGGTCTTCCCAGGCACCCAGGGTGGCCCCCACCTCCACAGCATCGCCGCCAAGGCCGTCGCCTTCGGCGAGGCGCTCCGCCCCGAGTTCAAGGACTACGCCCGCCAGGTCGTCGAAAACGCGGCGGCCCTCGCCGGGGAGCTCATGGCCGGCGGCCTCCGCCTCGTCTCCGGCGGTACCGACAACCACCTCATCCTGGTCGATTGCAACTCGGCCGGCATCAGCGGCCTCAAGGCCCAGAACGCCCTCCAGGGCGCCGGTATCGTCACGAACCGCAACACCATCCCCTACGACCAGCGCTCTGCCTACGTCACGAGCGGCCTGCGCATGGGCACGCCCGCTCTCACCTCTCGCGGCATGGGCCCGGCCCAGATGAGGCGAGTCGGTCAGTGGATCGTCCGCGTGCTCAAGGACCCGGATGGCGAGGGCGTCCGCGAACAGGTTCGCGAGGAAGTCGCCGTCTTCGCCCGCACCTACCCGGTTCCGGGCATCACCGACGCCGTCGCCGTCTGACCACTCCCCCGATGGAGCGGCCCTCGACCTCGCCGACAACCGACATCACCCGGGCGGTCTCCCCGGCCGACCTCGCCGGCCTCTTGCGCGCCTCTCGCTACGCGACGGTTGCATGGGTGGCCAGCGACGGCGTGGTGGCTGAGCCCGTCGCGTTCGACTACGCGGGTGGCGCCTACCGCTTCGGGCTCGCCCCCGGCAGGTTCCCCGGCGGCATCGAGGCGACGCTTGTGATTGACGCGGGCCCGTTCTACTTCGACCTCCGCGGTGTGCGCGTGCGCGGCATCGCGACCCGCCTCCCCACCCCTCCCGGCGAACTGGAGTGGTTCGAAGTGGCGCCGCAGCGCGAGATCGCCTGGCACTACGGCCGGATGCGCGACCGGTGAGCCTCACGCCCGAGCACCTGCGATTCGTTGATCGGGCGCTCACGGTGCGCCTCTGCACGATTTCCGCCAATGCCGTCCCGCTCATCACGCCGCTCTGGTTCGCCCGCGATGGCGACACCATCTACCTCGGCACGCGCCGCGATTCCCTCCACGCGAAGCACATCCAGCGCAACCCACGGGTAGTCCTGCTCCTCAGCGACAGGCGGGGCCGCCGGACCCGCCAGGTGCTCCGCGCCACCGGCACCGCGACCCTCGCGGGCCCCCACCGCATGACCTTGCGCCGCAAGCTGCGCATGGCGGCCCGCTACTACCTGCCTCCGCGTGCCGCCTGGCACTGGCTCCGCAACTGGCGCAAGCGGGCCACGCTCGGACGCTACCACGCTGAGCGCCAGGACATCGCCACCGTGGAAATCCGTCTCGAGTCGGCCGAGTTCCTGGAACAGCCCGTACCCTGACCCTGTCCGCCTACTCCGGTTTCTTCGCCTTGAAGCGGAACGACCCCTTGCCCGGCCGGATCGCCACGTCGGTGAACCCCGCGGCCTCCAGCCGCGCCGCGAACGTCTCCGGCGGCACCAGCACCATCGTGTCGAACACGTGCGAAAGCCGGAACTTCAAGCTCACGGTACTGTCGCAGCCAACGAACACCCCTCCGGGCTTGAGCACGCGGTAGGCCTCCGCCAGCAGCCGGTCCTGCAGCTCGACCGATGGCACGTGGTGCAACATCGTCATCGAGACCGCGCCGGAGAAGCTCGCATCCCCAAACGGCATGGCGGTCGCGTCCCCCTTGTGCACTTCGACGTTCGAGCCGGCCATCCGCTCCTGGAGCGACCGGGCCAGCTTCTCGTCGATTTCGATGCAGGTGACCCGCGCATAGCGCTGGCGAAGAAGGTCCGTCACCAGCCCTGGGCCAGGCCCGATCTCGAGCAGATTCGCCCCGAGGTCGTAGTCGCGGATGACCCAGGGGAGGACGGTCTCCTCCAGCTGCCGGGCCCACTTCGCGGAACGGCAATACCAGCGGTGATACGTATTCATCGCGGAAGCATACCCGTTGCCCCACGCGTTCCTCGGTGGCGGAAATCACAAATCTGCCCGCTACCCGCCACGGTCCCGAATTGAGGCAAACCGCCTTGCGTGATACCTTCTTGGTTCGCGCCGGGAGCCCGGTACTTCCTGGAAGTACAAACCCATCGCCCGGCCTGAGGATTCATGAGGGAATATGAACTGACGGTGGTCTATGACCTTGCCGTCGCCGAGGCCGGTGGCCCGGACGCAGCTCCGCAGCGCCTCACCCAGCTCGTCGAAACACGCGGCGGCAAGGTGCTCAAGGTCGACCACTGGGGGCGCCGCCGCCTGGCTTACCCAATCAACCACGCGCTCGACGCCGACTATGTCGTCAGCAGGGTCGAGCTCGAACCCGAAACCGTGAACCCGCTCGAGGCAGCCCTCCGCATCGATGAGCGCGTCTATCGCCACCTCATCGTCCGCGCCGACGAGCTGCCCGCCCCCATGCCGCCGCGCGAACCGCGCCAGGCACCCGCCGCCGAAGCGCCCGCTGCCCCCGTTGCCGCCGCTCCCGCGCCGGCAGCTCCCCCCGCGGAACCGGCCCCGGCGGAACCGGCTCCGGCGGAACCGGCCCCGGCCGCCGAAGCGCCCGCACCTGCGGAGGCAGCAGCACCCCCGGATGCCGAGGCCCCGGCCGAGGAATCCGGCGAATAATCGAGGAGTACCATCATGGCGAGCCTGAACAAGGTCATGCTCATCGGGAACGCGGGCCGCGACGCGGAACTGCGCTACCTTGCTACCGGCACCCCGCAGTGCCAGTTCAGCCTCGCCGTCAACAACCGCCGGCGCAACCAGCAATCCGGCGAATGGGAAGACCAGACCGAGTGGTTCAACATCGTCATCTGGGGCGATACGGCCGAACGTGTCTCGCAGTACATCACGAAGGGCAAGCCCCTCTACATCGAGGGCCGGCTCCAGACCCGCTCCTGGGACGATGACCAGGGCCAGAAGCACTACCGCACCGAGGTCATCGCCCAGAACGTCCAGCTCTTGGGCGGACGCGATGGCGGCGGCTCCGGCGGTGGCTCCGCCGGCGACGAATGGGGCGGAAGCTCCAGCTACAGCCGGCCCCGTGGCGGTGCCGCCAGCCGTGGCGGTGATACCGACCCGGACGACCTGCCCTTCGAATAACCACGGCGGCCTGCCCGCCCACACCCCGGTCCTTCCCGCGGAAGGACAAACCCATCGGGAGAGGTAACTGATCCATGACTTCGGAAGAACGCGCACCACAGCAAGCAGAAGGCGGCGAACGGCCTGCACGGCCCCAGCGCCCCCGCTATGGCAGCCGCCGCAAGGTCTGCCGCTTCTGCGTCGATAAGGTGAAGGGCATCGATTACAAGGATGTCTCACGCCTCCGCATGTACGTCAGCGACCGCGGCAAGATCGAACCGCGCCGCAAGACCGGCACGTGCCTCAAGCACCAGCGCCTGGTCTGCACCGCCGTGAAGCGCGCGCGCCACCTGGCACTCCTTCCCTACACCCTGGCCCACGTGCGCCAGACCGGCATCTTCCCCACCCGCGGGTAAGCTGAAGCGGGCGCTCCCCGCGCCCCGGAAGGACGATCATGGCTCGACGCGAACGCACCACCGGGCTCCCCCGCCCCCGGCCGCGCCCGGCATCCAGCCAGGAGCGCAAAGTCGCGGGCCTCGCCCTCAACGAACAAACCACCCGGCTCGCCATCCTCGGCGGTGCGGCGCTCCTTCTCGTCTTCGTTCTCGGCCTGCTCGGCTGGCGCTGGTACGACCAGAACTACCGCGTACCCGATAAGGTGGTCCTCCAGGTCGGCGATGAGAAGTTCCCGCTCAAGTACTACGCCGACAGGCTCTTCCCTTACGCCCAGTCCCAGTCTGGCTCGGGTGTCAGTCTCGGCCTCGCCGAACAGGCTCTCCTCGGTGTCCTCGAAGATGAAGCCCTCGTCCGCCTCATCGCGCAGGACAAGGGCATCACTGTTACCGACCAGGACATCACCACCGAGATCGCCGCACAGCTCGGCGTGCCCGTCGGCGGCTCCGGCTCCTCCTTCGACACACTCTACCGGCAGCGCCTCAAGTCGCTCACCATGAGCGACACCAACTACCGCCGCCAGGTCGAAGCGCAGGTGTTTCGCACTCGCCTCATCGATGCCTATAAGGCCGAAATGGGCGAAACCGGCGAGATGGTCACCCTCCGCGCCATCTCAGTCACGACCAAAGAGGAGGCTGACGCCGTCCTCGAGCGCATCAAGTCCGGCGAGGATATGGGCACCATCGCCCAGACAACCTCCAACGACCTCACCTCCCGCCAGAAAGACGGCGTGATGGACCCCGAACCCCCGCGCCTCCTCCCCGAAAGCGTCCGCACCGCCATCGAGGGCAAGGATGCCGGCTCCGAGCTCTTCGGCCCGATCGAGGTGGCCAGCAACTTCTGGGTCTTCCGCATCGAAAAGCGCGATCCCGAGGCCACGCCCTCCGACACCCAGAAGAACCAGCTCGCCGAGCTCATGCTGGAGGACGACCTCAAGGCCAAGCGCGCCAGCGTGTCCATCCGCCGCGACCTCTCGGCATCCGACATCAAGTGGGCGGAGCAGAACGCTGACTGACAACACCCCGCGCGATATCGGCGTAGGCCTCATCGGGCTCGGAGTGGTAGGGGGCGGGGTCGCCCGCGCCCTCCTCGAGCGCCGCGACTACTTCGCCCGCCAGGTCGGTGCCACCATCACCGTCCGCCGCGCGGCCGTGCGCGACATTGCGAAGCCCCGCACCGTCGATCTGCCAGCAGGCACCCTCACCACCAGCGTGGATGACGTCATCAACGACCCCGCCATCGACATCGTGGTGGAAGTCATTGGCGGCGAGGAGCCGGCCGGTACCTATATTCGCCAGGCGCTCGCCGCCGGCAAACACGTGGTCACCGCCAACAAGGAGCTCATGGCCAAGGCTGGCCCCGAGCTCCTCGCCGAGGCCCACTCCCGTGGCCTCGACATCATGTTCGAAGCCAGCGTTGGCGGCGGCATCCCGCTCATCGCACCCCTGCGCCGCGACCTCCTCGCCAACCGCATCACCTCGATCCGGGCCATCATCAACGGCACCACCAACTACATCCTCACCAGCATGGCCAACGCCGGCGCCGCCGCCGAGGCCCTTCGCAAGCAGGGCATCGAACCCATCGGCGGCGGTGGCTACGATGAGGCCCTCGCCGCCGCGCAGGAGCTCGGCTACGCCGAACCCGACCCCACCAACGACGTCGAGGGCTTCGACGCCGCCTACAAGCTCGCCATCATGGCCACCCTCGGCTTCCGCACGCGCGTGCGCCCCGGCCAGGTCCACACCGAGGGCATCACCCGGCTCACCGCGCGGGACTTCCAGTACGCCCAGGAGCTCGGCTACGTCATCAAGCTCCTCGCTATCGCCGAGCGCACCGAAACCGGCATCCTCGCCCGTGTCGCCCCTGCCTTTATCCCCGGCAACGAACCGCTCGCAAAGGTCGATGGTGTCTACAACGCCGTCCAGATCGTCGGTGACCTGACCGGCACCGTGCTCTTCCAGGGCCGCGGCGCAGGCGCCGAGCCCACCAGCTCCGCGGTCGTCGCCGACCTGCTCGACCTCTCCCACGCCATCGTGCTCGGAACCCGTGAGCGCAAGTACTGGGGCCCCGAGGCCGAGGTCCCGGTCCTCGGCCTCGAGCACCTGGAGACGCGCTACTATGTCCGCGTGACCGTCAGCGACAGGCCGGGCGTGCTCGCCCAGATCGCTCAGACGCTCGGGGACCACTCCGTGAGCATCGCGGCCGTGAACCAGAAAGAAGCCGACGCCGGCGGCCAGACCGCCGAGCTGGTGATAATGACCCACCGCGCACGCGAGGGCGCCATGCAGGCCGCCCTCCGCGAAATCGAGGCGCTGCCCGTGGTGGTCCAGGTCTCTTCATTCCTCCGCGTGGAGGGCTGACATGGCCGGCGAGCCCCAGGCCCAGGCCATCGGCGAAATCATCACCTGGCTCGAACAACAGCTGCGCGCCAACCGTGAAGAACAGTCCCGCCAGGCAGCCTACATCGACCAGCTCCGCCGCCAGATCCACGACCTCAGCGAAGAGATGGACGCCGCCCAGCGCGCCGTCCGCGAAATCGACCCCAAGCTCCTCCCCTTCAAGGGCATCCCCGAAAAGCTCCGCGCCATCGACGAGGGCACCGAGCACATCCGCCAGTCCATCACCGCCAACAAGTCCGAAGTCGACAACGCCATCCGCCTCATCCGCGCCGAGGCCGACTACGACCGGCAGGAGCGCGGCGAGGCCCTCCGCCGCATCGACGCCATTACCAGCCAGCTCGGGCTGGTCCTCGCCGATGTCGCCCAGGTCCAGCAGCAAAGTGCCCAGGGTGGCCAGACCATGCAGACGCTCCTCGAACGCCAGCGCGAGGTCGAACAGCGCCTCGAACAGTTCGGTCTCCGGCTCGACCGCGCCATCGAGGTCAACCGCGACCTCGAAGAGCGCATCAAGGAGGTCGTCCTTGGCGACCTCGACGACCGCTTCGAGGTCGTCTACGAGCGCCTCCAGGTCGTCGGCGAGATGGTCAAACGCAACGAGGATCTCATCGCCGGCGTCGTCAACCAGCGCGACCTTCGCCAGGAGCTGATCGACGAAGTCAGCGTCTGGCGGGAAGAGCACGGCCGCATCGACGGACGGCTCAACACCCTCGAGGAAAGTGTCGACAAGATCCTCGGCCAGCTCGACCGCGTCCACGGCGAGGTCACTCTGCTCGAAGGCCGCCACTCCGGCCTGGGCGAGCGAGTCGCCAACATCAGGCGCGACATCGCCGAGGTCGTCGACCACGTGCGCGAGGAGTTCGCCAAGTACAACGCCATGATGGAAAAGCAGCGGCGGAAGCAGATCCAGGTGCTCGAACAGGAGCTCCGGGAGATGAAGTTCCATGCCTTCCGCCCGCCGGAGGAACCGTGACCACACTGCCCCTGGCACCCCGTGGAGTGCTCTACCACTGGGCCGAAGTCTTGCCGCTCACCGAGCGCACTCCCCGCATCACCCTCGGCGAAGGCGATACACCCCTCGTCCGCTCTGTCGCTCTCGAACGCGAGTGTGGCCTCGACGAGCTCTGGTTCAAGCTCGAAGCCTGCAACCCCACCGGTTCCTTCAAGGACCGCGGCATGGTCGTGGCTGTCGCAAAGGCTGTCGAGTCCGGCGCCCGCGCAATCATGTGCGCCAGCACCGGCAACACCAGCGCCAGCGCCGCCGCCTACGCCGCCCGCTGCGGCCTCGAATGCTTCGTCCTCGTGCCCGGCGGTAAAGTCGCAGCCGGCAAGATGGCCCAGGCCATCGCCTACGGCGCCCGCATCATCGAAATCGACGGCAACTTCGACGACGCCCTCAACGCTGCTCGCGAACTCACCGGCAAGCACCCCGTGGCCCTCGTCAACTCGGTCAATCCCGACCGTATCCAGGGCCAGAAGACTGCCGCCTACGAAATCTGCGAATCGCTCGGCGATGCACCCGATATCCTCGCCATCCCCGTGGGCAACGCCGGCAACATCACCGCCTACTGGAAGGGCTTCGGCGAATGCGCCGAAAAGGCGCGCGCAACCCTCCACCCGCGCATGCTCGGGTTCCAGGCCGCGGGCGCAGCGCCCCTCGTCAGCGGGGCCCCCATCGCCGAACCCAACACGGTCGCTACCGCCATCCGCATCGGTAACCCCGCGAGCTGGCAGGGCGCCATCGGTGCGCGCGACGAGAGCGGCGGCGCCATCCAGGCCGTCACCGACGACGAGATCCTCGACGCCTACCGCCTGCTCGCCCGCCGAGAGGGCCTGTTCGTCGAACCCGCGAGTGCTGCCTGTGTCGCCGGACTGCTAAAACTCGGCCGCTCCGGGGCCGCGCGCGGTGGGCGCGCCGTCGCCATCCTCACCGGCAACGGCCTCAAGGACCCTGACACCGCAATCTCGGAATACAGGCCGAACATCACGAAGTCACCCGCGACCGTCGAAGGCGTGGAGCGCGCACTGGGCTGGTAGCGCCCGGAACTCCTGCCTACTGCTTCCCCTGCTGCCCGGGTGCGCCACTCCGGGCTTCCTGTCCCTGCGGAGAAGCCTTGCTCCCGCCTGCCGCCTCCGGGAGCTCGGATGGGGCCGTCGCCTCCTGATCGGGCTCCGCCTCCGCCGTACCCGATGGCTCATCGGTGCCGTCCTCGGCACCCTTCTGCTGCTCGGTGCCCTGGCCGCGGCCCGGGTCCTGCTTCTCCCCGTCATGGCCGGGAGGTCCGCCAAGCGGGTGCTCGGGGTGGCTCTCTGGATTCCCCGCGCTGCCGCTAGCGCCCGGCGACTCGGGTGGCTGCCCCTGCCCCGGGTTGGCTCCCTGACCCGAAGGATCGCCACCCTGGCCCGGGTCGATCGGAGGCTTGCCCGCGGGCGGCTCGCCGGCGTGTCCCTGGCCGGGTGGGTCATCTGCCGAACCTTGCCCGGCCCCGGGTGGGGGGTCGTCGACAGGTGGCCGCACGGCGGGCGGTACCTCAGCTGGCGGCGACTCCGCTGGTGGGTCGCCGGGCGTGGCGGCTGCATCGGAGTTGCTGTCTGCCGGGGTGTCCCCGCCGGCAACAGACGGTTCCTGTGCCGGTTGCTCTCCCGCCGGCGAGCTCTGTCCCGGGTCTGAAACCGGTGTGGGTTTCGAGGACGTTTCACCCCTGTCCGAATCGTCCCGGGTGCCAGGCGGCGTCCCACCTGGCCCTGCGGCCCCTGGATCGCCGTTTGCCGCCCCGTGCCCATCGCTGGCGTCGGGCACGCCGCTCGCCGGGTCGCCGGCCGGGCCGTTCATCAACAGCAGCGGCGGGTCGCCCGCGCGCAGGAGGGAGGTGGTCCCGGCGTGTTGCACAACCGCTTCGCCCTCGATCGCCGCGATCGATGTGTACCACTGATGAATGCTCACCTCGAGCACCCCGGGGCCGGTCATGCGCGCCGCCCATCGGTCCCCGCGCACTTCCAGCAGCACTTCGTTCGAAACGATGTGGTGCCGACCGCTCTCCAGCAGCAACGCCAGCCGATCCCCGGATGTCGCAAACCGGAACGCGGCCCCGTCCTTGACTCCGACGCGCACATTCTCCCCGACCGCCACCCACGATGGACCGGTCGCCGCGATCCGCTGACCCGCCGCGGCGGGGATGCCGCTCGCCCCGTCCACCGTCACGGAGCCCGAGGCCATCGCCACCAGCGTGTCATCGCCCACCGGGCCACGCTGGTCGAATACGTATCTCGTCCCCGCGATAACCGTGGCGGCGATGCCCACCCCCACCGGTATCGCGATCCAGCGCTCCCGTGCCATCCCGGCCGGGCCTGGCTTCGCCTGGTCCTGCGCACCAAGCTGCGAGAAGATGCGCAGTCGCAGCGCCTCCTTGCGTTCCGGAGAAAGCGCGATCGGCGCGCCGGCAAACAGCACGCGCTCGATGTCGCGGTACTCGAATGAGTTGTCTGGCCTACGGCGTAGCATCGCCCATCACCTTCCGCATCTGGCGCAGCGCACGCATCAGCTGCGCTCGCACTGCACCCTCGCGCTTCCCCAGGATCGCGGCAATCTCCTCGTGCGTCTTATTGCCAAAATACCTGAGCGCGACCACCTGGCGCTGCTCCTCCGTGAGGCACTCCATCGCCATCTGAACGAGCCGGCGCGTCTCCACCGGGTCAGCCTCCGATTCGCCCTGCCGTTCGTCAGAGACGTCGAACTCCACCATCGGTAGCGTTCGCTGCGCCGCGCGCCAATAATCGCGCACTTCGTTCCGCGCGATGGTGAAGATCCAGCGCCGGAACGTGTTCGAACGTGGCCGGTACCCCTTCGCCGAACGCCATGCCTTCAGGAACACATTGGCGACGAGGTCCTCCGCAACCGTGTCGTTCCTGCACTGGCCGCGAACGTAGACATACAGGTCATCGACCAGCAGGTTATAGATCCGCTCGAACGCGGCGCGGTCGCCCTGGGCCGCAAGTGCAGCCAGCTCATCCAATTCGAGCGCTTGCTGGCCTTCCGCATCCCGGAGCCTTGGCAGGGAAAACGAATCCTGCACGCCTCTATCGCACTCCCATCTCGCCGAAACACCCCGTCCCCGCCATCTTCCCCCTTGCGCCCACCTCCTCGCCACAAACCCCGACGGCGGGAACGCCGATCTTACCGTATTCTGATGAAGCCATGCCCGAACAGTACGCCGCCACCGATAAGCGCACCGGCCTCGAAGTGGCGGTCACCGGCGAATTCCCGCCTCACCACGACGATCGCATCCGCATCGCCCGTACCACCACGCTCTTCACCCGCCTCATGTCCACCATCCTCGCCACCGAAAACGAGTCCGAACGCCGCGAGCGCTTTCTGGCCATCGAGACCCAGCTCGAATTGGCCGAAGCGCTCATCCGCCAGGACATGGAAGAAGTCCAGCGACTCATCCGCGCCACCCTCGAGCGGATGGGCATCACCGCCGAGCAGATGGACGAAATGGCGCGGAAGCTCCTCGAACAGCTCCGGGAAAGCGGCGACGACTTCCAGTTCCCGCCTCCCCCCGCGCCGAACTAGCTAGCGGGTGCTTCCCTCCCCGCCTCGAACGCCCTGAGCATGTCGCGCCCCATCGCCTGCATGTCAGCCGCCGCGACGTCCCCGTTAAGCCCCGCGGCCACCTGCTGCCACAGATCGATCACCGCGGCCAGCTGCTCGCGATGCACCAGCGCGTAGGCGGTGCCGATCTCGGTCAGCGCCCGGCCCAGCCGGGCCTCCGAAACGTCCCCGGCCCGCGTTCCCGTCCAGGCGATCGACGTCGCCATGTGATCCCAGGGCCACGCCAGGATCGTGTTCGCACGGTCCGCCAGCGAAGCCTTGAAGCCGTCCGCGGTCCGGCGCGCTACTACCCCGGCCTCTCGCCGGTTGAGTTGCGGAGCACCTTCGCGGAATGCCTCCGGGCGGGCAAACGCTGCCCCGCAGAGCAACAGGCCCGCGTTGCTGCACACCCGCTCGAGCCGCTGAAACGGCAGCGCCGAGGTCGGTTGGCCACCCGTGAACTGGCGGATGAGCCACTCCCCGAACGACAGTCGCTCGGGCTCGGCCGGCGGTGTGGGCTGCCTGCGGCGGAAGAAGATCACAGGTCCAATCTTCGCCGCCTCCCGCCCACGCGTGAATCGGGGAAAGGGAGGAATCCGGCACGCCTGCTCCCCGGGGGGAATAGCCCCGCGTCATGGGATTGTGTAAACTACGGCAACGGGCCCCCGGCAAACGGGGGCCCGGAGTTGTGTCTGCCATGCCTATCGTCGTCGTGGTCGGCGGGCAGTGGGGCGACGAGGGCAAGGGCCGCATCGTCGATCTGCTGGCTCGCAAAGCTAAGGTTGTCGCCCGCTATAGCGCCGGGAACAACGCGGGTCACACCATCGTGAATGACCGCGGCGAGTTCAAGCTGCACCTCGTGCCCGCCGGCATCTTCTACCCCGAAAAAACCTGCGTCATCGGCAACGGCGTCGCCGTCGACCCCGAAGTCCTCCTCGGCGAAATCGAGGGACTCCAGGACAAGGCCATCGATACCAGCCGCCTCGTCCTCAGCGACCGCGCCCAGGTCATCATGCCCTGGCACCGCCTCCTCGATCAGCTCGACGAGGCCCTCCGCGGCGATGCCGCCATCGGCACCACCGGCAAGGGCGTTGGCCCCTGCTTCACCGATAAGGTTGCCCGCCGCGGCATCCGCGTCGCCGACCTCCTCCGTCCCGAGGATCTCGTCCCCCGCGTTCGCGCCGCGCTCGATTACCAGAACCGCGTCATCACCGGGGTCTATGGCGCCGAGCCCATTAACTTCAACGACTGCATGGAAAAGTACATCGAGTACGGCAAACGGCTCGCGCCATTCGTCGGCGATGTCCAGGAAATCGTCCTCGATGCCCACCGCCGCGGCGAGCACGTCCTCCTCGAAGGCGCCCAGGGCTCGCTCCTTGACCTCGACCACGGCACCTACCCGTACGTCACCTCCAGCGTGCCCAGCAGCTCCAGCTCGGGCGCCGCGCTCGGCGTTGGCATCGGCCCCACCGATATCAGCCGCGTGGTTGGCGTGTTCAAGAGCTACTCGACTCGCGTCGGCAATGGCCCCTTCCCGACCGAGCTGTTCGATGACGTGGCCGACCAGCTCCGCGATCACGGCAAGGAATTCGGCCGCGGCGAGTACGGCACGACCACCGGCCGGCCCCGCCGCATCGGCTGGCTCGATGCCGTCGCCGCCCGCTACAGCGTCCGCTTCAACGGCCTCTCGGCACTCGCGCTCACCCGCCTCGACGTGCTCGATAGTATGCCCACCATCAAGATCTGCACCGCCTACGAGCTCGATGGCCAGATCATCGACACCCTCCCCGCGCGCGAATCCGTCCTCAACCGCGTTCGCCCGGTCTACGAGGAGCTCCCCGGCTGGCAGACTCCTACCGAGCACGTCCGCA
The DNA here is from genome assembly GCA_964507025.1 of uncultured Anaerolineaceae bacterium. Lineage (GTDB taxonomy): Bacteria > Chloroflexota > Dehalococcoidia > Tepidiformales > Tepidiformaceae > Amarobacter. The sequence goes on along the minus strand of CAZDOK010000005.1, from coordinate 134,692 downwards.
GCTTCGACGACCTCCCGCCCCAGGCGCAGGCCTTCATCAAGCGCGTCGAGCAGCTCCTCGAATGTCCGGTCGACCTCATCTCGGTCGGCCCCTCGCGCGAACAGGCGGTCATCGTCAACCCGATCTTCTAGTTACGGTTCGAGCGCGCGAAACGAGCCCGGTCTCCCGCAGGCCGGGCTCTCCTCTTCCGCTCCGGGGCGCGCGTGACGGCGTGCGCCGGTAGGATGGCCGCGTGACCGACGCACCCGGACCCGCCGCCGCGACGGTCACCGAAATCACCCCCGAAGACGAAGCTCGCTACCGGCGCATCATCCTCGCCATCGCATCGGGCGCGTTCCTCGCCAGCTTCGCGATGAACTTCTGGTGGCCCTTCCTCCCGCTCTTCCTGCGGAAGATTGGCGCCACCAGCGATGCAAACGCGCTCTTCTGGGTGGGCGTCGCGACCACCGTCCAGGGCGTCGCCCGCCTCGTGAGCGGCCCTGCCTGGGGCGTCATCTCCGACCGCTACGGCCGCAAGCTGATGCTCGTCCGCGCGCTCTATGCCGCCACGCTCACGACAGCGATCGCCGCAGTTGCGCACGCGCCCTGGGTTGTGGTGGTTGCGCTCTCGATGCAGGGCCTGTTCTCCGGCTTCATCCCCGCCGCGATCGCCCTCACCAGCGTGAGCGTCCCGGATTCCCGCCTGAACCGCTCGCTCGGAGTGGTTACCGGCGGCCAGTACCTCGGGAGCACGCTCGGCCCGGCCGTTGGCGCGCTCCTGGCCGTCGGGTTTGGCTACCGCGGCGCCATCGTCGCGAGCGCCGTGCTGCCCGCGCTGGCTGCCACCTGGATCATCTTCGCTGTCCCGCGCGACCAAATCACACCACGAATTCCTGCCAGATCGCCCGCCCCCCAGCGGCGGCGAGTTCGCCTGTCCATCGGCTGGCTCAAGGGCTTCTCCGCCGCCTTCTGGATCGCCGTTTTCCTCTCCTTCGGTCTCTTCGCCCTCAATCAGTTCGTCCGCGTCGCTACACCGGTGGCACTCGTTGACATCGTCGGCTCGGATCGGGCCCGCGGCGTCTCGGGCATCGCCTTCTCCCTCGGAGGCGCTGCCGCCGTCGCCGGCGTGACGGTGGTCGCACGCTGGATGAGCGGCCGGGCCTCGCTCCGCCAGACGGTCATCGTGTTCACGCTGCTCTCGGCAGCCGCGATGCCCGCCCTCGCTGCCGGCCAGAGCGCCTGGCTTTACGGCGCCGGCTTCCTCCTGTTCGCCCTCGTGAACGCCGCCTCGATGCCGGCGACCAACACCCTGATCGCCGAGACGGTCGAGCCCGCCCGCAGGGGCACCGCGTTCGGCCTCGCCAGCTCGGCCCAGGCCGTCGCTTTCATGGCCGGGCCGATGGGTGCCGCCGGGTTCGCGGCCATCTCGCTGCCTGCCGGGTTCCTGTTCTGTGCTGGCGCCTTCCTGGTGCTCGCGGCCCTGGCAACCGCCGGCATCCGCGAGCGGCCCTGAACGCCCGCCCACTCCAGGCCGCGCCATCCCGGCCGCCGGCTGCGCGAACGTCGAGAACCCAGCAAGGGCCAGTGCACCCTCCGGGATGTGTTCCGCTCGCCTGCATGGGCGGGCCTGAACGCGCTACCATGCCCCGGCAAGACCACACCCGGAGGCTGAGCATGCAGACATTCCGCGATGGCAACCTCGAAATCGTGATGGGCGGACCCACTGGCTACGGCAACAACGTCTGGGTCGTTGTCGACCGCGAGACGGGCGAGGCCGCGTTCATCGACGCGCCCGGCGACCCCGAGGCGAACATCGCCGCAGCGGACGCCCTCGGTGTGAGGCCGTCCAGGATCCTGCTCACCCACGGCCACTTCGACCACACGCCCGCCATCGACGCACTGAAGGAAAAGTACGGCGCGCGGCTCTACGCCGACCCGAATGAGCCCGGCCTCAAGGATGGTCAGCTCGATGAACCCGTGAAGGATGGCGATTTCATCCCGGTCGGCAACCTGCGCTTCCAGGTGCTGAGCGTCCCCGGCCACACGCCCGGCAGCACCACCTTCGTCTGCGGCAAAAGCGCCTTCGTCGGCGATACCCTCTTCCCCGGCGGCCCGGGCCGCTCGAAGGACAACGCGGCGCTGCAACAGGAGATCCAGTCGATCACCTCGAAGCTCTACGCCCTGCCCGACGATACCACCATCTATCCGGGCCACGGCGCCACCACCACCATCGGCGCCAGCAAGGCGGAATACGCCGTCTTCGCCTCGAAGCAGCACGCCCCCGACCTCTCGGGGGATGTCACCTGGTTGGATTCCTGACCGTTGGTAGCACGGGAATCGAGAGACGAGTTCCTCGCGGCCCCGCGCACCGCCGTCCTCGCCACCGTGGACGCGCGCGGCCGGGCCCATGCCGTGGCAGTCTGGTACCTGTGGAAGGATCGGACGTTCTTCATCGTCACCGAGCGCGGCTCCCAGAAGCACCTGAACGTCGCCCGTGCGGGCCGCGCGGCGCTAACCGTTATCGATGGACCGCGCTACGTGACGGCTGAGGGCCCCATCCGCGTGCAGGACCCGCTCACCCGGGACCAGCGCCTGGAGCTGCACACGCACTACCGCGGACCTGAGGCCGCTGCCCGCTCCGTTGCCGATGACGCCCACGAGGGCATGGTCCTCCTCGTGCTCACCCCCGAGCGCTGGCTGGGGATGAAGTGAGCCGGCCGCCTGCAGTACCGGGTGCTTCTCCCTTCTCCCTTCTCCCTTTACGCTCTGCGCATGGGAAAGCTAGAGGGCAAGACGGCGCTCATCTTCGGCGTCGCGAACGACCATTCCATCGCGTGGGGAATTGCCCAGGCGTTCCATCGGGAGGGCGCCAAACTCGCCTTCTCCTATGCCATGCCTTCGCTTGAAAAGCGCGTCCGGCCGCTCGCCGAAAGCCTTGGCTCCGATTTCATCGAGCTCTGCGACGTCACCGACGATGCTCAGCTCGATGCCATCTTTGCGAAGGCGAAGGAGCAGCTCGGAACCATCGACATCCTGGTCCACGCCATCGCCTTCGCCAACCGCGAAGACCTCATGGGCCGCTTCGTCGATACCTCGCGCGAAGGCTTCCTTCTCGCGCACAACGTCTCGGTCTATTCGCTCGTAGCCGTGGCCAATAGGGCCCAGGAGCTCATGCCCAACGGCGGCAGCATCCTCACCCTCACCTACTACGGCTCCCAGAAGGTGGCCCCCAAGTACAACGTTATGGGCGTCGCCAAGGCTGCCCTCGAGGCCACCACGCGCTACCTCGCCTGGGACCTCGGCCCCCAGAACATCCGCGTCAACGCCATCAGCGCGGGGCCCATCCGTACCCTTGCAGCGAGCGGCATCTCCGGCTTCCGCGACTACCTCAAGCAGTTCGCCAGCATCGCCCCGCTCCACCGCAACGTGACCATCGAACAGGTCGGCGAAGCCGCGGCCTTCCTTGCCAGCGATGGTGCCAGCGGCATCACCGGCGAGGTGATGTACGTCGATAACGGATTCAACATCATGGGCCTCGCCAACGAAGAGCGTGAGTAGACTGGCAGTCGCCGCCGTGTCCTCCGACGTCTACCGCATCGTCCCCTACAGCCGCGAGCGCCACGGCGATGGCCCGTGGCGCGTGGTCTCCTCCGTCTTCGAGGAGTACGGCTTCGCCTTCGCCGAAAGCGACTACGATGCCGACCTGCTCCGCCCCGAGGAACACTACGATGGCTCTCGCGGCTGGTTCTATGTGGTCGAAGACGCGGGCGCCAACGTCGTTGGCTGCGTCGGCCTGACCGATGAGGGCGGCGGCGAGTTCGAGCTCCATCGCCTCTATGTCCTCTCGTCTGCCCGGGGTCACCGGCTGGGCGAACGACTGACGCGACTGGTGATCGACCTCGCCCGCGAAAAAGGCGCCCGCCGCCTGGTGCTCTTCTCCGATGTCCACTTCACCCACGCCCATGCCGTGTACCTGGGGTGCGGCTTTCGCAACGACCGCTTCCGCTACGCCCCCGACCCGTGGCAGAGTCGTGAGTGGGGATTCGTGATGGAGTTCCCGGAAGGCGAGAGGGGATAAATGGCTCGACCGCGTTGCGTGTGGTGCATGGAACCGCCCTACCAGGATGTGGCGGTGTTGAAGTGGAGGGGCGAAGAGCGCGAACGACTCACCATCCCGCTCTGCCGGAAGCACCTCATCCGCCTCAAGGAGGCCGGCCAGGCAGGCCGCGAGCACAAGGGCTGGTTCTACAAGGATGGCTGGTGGTAGTCAGCTCCCCGGAGCGCAGCTATCGTCTTTCATCGCCCGGAGCTTCGCCGCCTCGTCCTGCATGATCTCCCGCGTTCGCCGCGCGTAGTCGCGGAACACCTCCAGGTATTGCTCGGGATAGGTGCTCCACAGCTCGTGCATCCGTTCCGCGAACGACGCGAAGTACGGGTACACGCGCGCTTCCGCCTCCGGTTCCAGCGGGTGCAGGATCACCCGGCGCCGGTCTTCCGGGTCGGGCTCCCTCCGGACGAACCCGCCCCGCTCCAGCCGATCGATGAGCCGTGTCACGCCCCCGGTGGTCAGCCCCGTCAGCTCTGCAAGCCGGCCCGGTGTCATCGACCCATAGAGGTTGAACAGCTCCAGCGTCTCCAGCTCCGTCGCCGTGATTCCGACCCGCTCGGCGACGGCCTGGCTGTAGAGCGCCGAATGCGCACTCAACAGCCGTACCTCGCGCTCGAGCGCTGCGCCCAGATCGGTGCGATTGGCGTCCTCAGTTGACAAACCCGGGGTCCCCCTCGTAGTCTCTGCCCGCGGAAGTATCTGACGGAGTCAGCATCTTCTTTCGGCAGCTACCACGGCTGAGTATGCCACCGCATGCACGGCCGGTTCAACTCCCTCCCGGAGGAAAGCATGGCGGTTCTCACCCCTGCCACGAGTGCCCCCGCGCTCGCGGTCCGCGACCTTCGCAAGCGCTACGGCGCCTTCGAAGCGGTTCGCGGCATCAGCTTCGAAGTTCGCCCCGGCGAGATCTTCGGCCTCCTCGGCCCCAACGGCGCCGGGAAGACCTCCACCATCGAAATCCTCGTTGGCCTTCGCCAGGCGACCTCGGGCGAGGTCCGCATCTTCGGATCCGACATCACCCGCGATTCCCGCGCGGCCCGCTCACAGCTCGGCATCGCGCTCCAGGAGTCCGATTTCTTCGAGCACCTGCAGCTGCGCGAGCAGCTGAACTACCTGGGAGCCTGCTACGGCATGCGCCCCGATGCGGCCCGCCTCCTCGGTTTCGTCGATCTTGCCGACCGCGCGAAGTGGCGGCTCAAGCAGCTCTCCGGCGGACAGAAGCAGCGCTTTGCGATCGCGGCCGCGCTCGTCAACGAACCCCGCCTGGTCCTCCTCGATGAGCCATCGACCGGCCTCGACCCCGCCGCCCGCCGCCAGCTCTGGGATCTCATCCGCCGGCTCCGCGACGACGGCCGCACCATCCTCCTCTCCACCCACTACATGGAAGAAGCCGAACAGCTCTGCGACCGCGTAGCGATCATGGATCGCGGGCTTGTCGCCGCCATCGACACACCCGGCGCCCTCATCGATCAGCTCCTCGCCACCGGATTCAAGCGTCCCGCGGAAGTGCGCGAGGCCACGCTGGAGGATGTCTTCATCCATCTCACCGGTCACCGCTTCGAAGATGAAGAGCCCGCCGCCGCCGTTCCGGCCCATGGGAGGAAAGCACGATGACCAGCACCACTTTTCCCGGCACCGCCGTCCGGCAACACGCCGCACCGCGTTCCCCCTGGTGGAGCGGCTTCAGGGCGACCCTCGTCAGCGAAGTGAAATCGCTCTATCGCGAACCCACCGCCCTCATGTTCACCATGGGGCAGCCGTTCATCCTGCTGCTCATCCTCAACAGCTTCAACTTCAACGTCACGCTCCCGAACGGAGAAGTCCGCCCCTACCTGGACCGCCTCCTCCCGGGCCTCATCGCGTTTAACGGCATGACAGTCGGCCTCAACAGCGTCGCCTTTCCGCTCTCGCGCTACAAGGAACGTGGGACGCTCAGGCGTGTCCGTGCCACACCGATACCCACGGGCGCCTTCGTCGGCGGAGTGGTCGTCAGCCGCATGCTCACAGCCTTCGCCGTGACCATCATCACCTGGGCGAGTGGTGTCTACATCTTCGGTGCGGAACTCACCGGCAGCACACCGCTCCTGCTCGGGCTGGCCACCCTCGGCTCGCTCGCGTTCGTCGCAATGGGCGTGCTCGTGGTCGCCATCTCACGCTCCGAAGATGACATCCCCCCGATGTTCATGCTCGTCCTGATGCCCAGCATGCTGTTCTCCGGCGCCTTCCTCGACCGCTCCGGCCTGCCCGATTGGCTCAGCTCGATCACGGGTCTCCTGCCACTGACCTACCTCACCAACGCCGTCCAGGACATCGCTAACCTCGGCAGGGGCTTCGCTGATGTCCACGGCGACCTGCTCGGCCTCGCGGCCTGGGGCATCCTCGCCACCGCCCTTGCCGCCTGGCGATTCAAGATGGCCTGACGGCGGGCTGGCCGGCGAGCCGCACCTCAGCGGAAGTGCGGCATCACCGTCTCGGCGAAGAGCTTCGCGGGCCCGACCGTTTCCCGCCCGAAGAACTCCATCAGGAACATCGTGCAGCCAAGGTCGATGTGCTTCTGGATCTGCGCCCGCACGGTCTCCGGGCTGCCCGCGATCGCGAGCGGACCGGTCGGGTCGCCCATATGCCCGCCGAAGATCTTCTTCGCGGTCTCCACCATCGGGCCGGCGCTCGCCTCGTCCGGGGCAATGGTCACCAGGCACTGCTGGCTGACGACGATCTCCGAGGGGTCCCGTCCCACGGCTGCGCAATGCTGCTTCAGCACCTCCACCTTCTGGGGCAGGCGAGCCTGGTGCACTGCCATGTTGTTCCAGATCGCGGCGTGCTGGGCGGCGAGCTTGAGGGTTACTTTCTCGCCCGCGCCGCCGATGAGGATGGGCGGCGTGCGCACCGGCTTCGGTTCGCACACCACGTTCTGGGCGCGCACGTACTTGCCCTCGTACGTCACCGAAGGCTCGCTCCACATCGCCTTCAGCAACTCCACCGTCTCGCGCAGCTGGCCCAGCCGTTGCCCCGTCGGAAGGAACGGGACACCGAAGTCCGTGAACTCGCGCGGCATCCACCCGGCCCCCAGCCCCGGGATGATGCGCCCGCCCGCGATATTGTCGATCGTCGCGATGACTTTCCCCAGCTGAGCCGCGTTGCGCATCCCTGCCGGCGTCACCAGGGTGCCGATCTCCACCTTCTCCGTGATCGCTGCCACCGCCGAAACCAGCGACCACGCCTCGAGGATCGGGATCGAGGGCGATTGCGGCCCGTACAGGTGGTCGCAAACCCAGAGCGAGTCGTAGCCCATCGCCTCGAACTCGCGTGATGCGGCTTTCGCCTCATCCCAGGTGCGCTTGATTTGCGGGATCGTTACCCCGAAGTGGACCTTTGCCATCGATCTAGCTCCCGAATGTGCTTCGTTGTGCGGGCACGATAGCCGCCCGGCGCCGCATTGTCAGGTCGATTGTTCATGGCGAGCCTGTACGCTTGGCGCATGACGCTCTACCTCGTTCGACACGGGCAGGCTGCGGCCGGCTCCGAAGACCTCGACCCCGGCCTCGCCGAAATTGGCCACCGCCAGGCCCGGGCCACCGCCGAAGCGCTGCGCGAGCGTCGCGTTGCGCGGCTGGTGGTTTCGCCCCTCCGCCGCACGCGCGAGACCGCCGAGCCCATCGCCGGCGCCTCCGGCCTTATCGCCGAGGTCCGCGAAGAGGTGGCCGAGGTGTTCGCCCCCGACATGCCGGTCGAGCAGCGCGTCGCCATGATCGGGCCGTTCATGGCCGGCCGCTGGAGTGAGCAAGCCGAAGACCTGCGCCGCTGGCGCCAGCGCGTGGTCGATACCCTCATCGAGCTCGCCCTCGATACGGCATCCCGCGACGGCGACCTCGTCGTCGTCTCCCACTACATCGCTATCGGCGTCGCCATCGGTGAAGCCCTAGGCGATGACCGCGTGGTGCCTGTGCCCATGGCGAATTGCGCCATCACCACCATCGAGGCCGGGCACGGGGGCCTCACGCTCATGGAAGCCTGTTCCGTTGCCCACCTCCCGCCCCACCTGGTCACCGGCAGCGGCCAGGCTCAGCTCAGGCCGCGCTAGGAACCGGGGCGCCGTCCGGCTGGCGCCCCGCCATGGACGAGTCCGCCACCCTGGCGGAAGGACCAATCGCACGTTTGCCCCGTGGCGACCGTGCCGGACCACCAGACTGTGCGGCTCCGTGGTTAACAAGTGGAGAAGCCCCGGTCACTTCCCCTGGAATACCGGCGGCCGCCTCTCCATGAAGGCACGGCGCGCCTCCTTGCCGTCCTCGCTCGCGAACGCCATCCGGATGCTCCCCAGCTCCAGCCGGCACTGCGCCTCCAGATCGATCGCCGTCGTCGCCTTCACCAGCGTGCGCTTCGTCAGTCGCATCGTGATCGGCGAGACAACACTGCACAGGTGCTGGCAGTACTCCGCTAGGCGAGCATCCCAATGATCGTCGTCCACCACCTCGCCCACGAGCCCGAGCCGCAGCGCCTCCTCGGCGTCAACCGTCTTGCTCTCCAGCAGGAAGCGCATCGCCTGCTCGTATCCCAGTGCCTGCGAGAGCGTGAACGTCATGCCGCCATCGGGCGAGCCCCCGATGCGCGGGTACCCCGCCAGGATGCGCGCGCTGCGCTTCATCAGCCGGATATCCGTGCCGAGCGCGAGCGACAGGCCCGCGCCGACCGCGACGCCGTTGATGCCGCCGACGATCGGCTTCTCGCACCGCTGCCGGAGGGTCAGAAGGAACTGCGAGACCCAGCCCAGGTCGTCGAGCTGTGTGTTCTGGGGCGTCTTCGGGCTGTAGTCGCCGGTCCCTCGAAGGTCCAGACCCGAACAGAAGGCATCGCCGCTCCCCGTGAGGCAAATCAACCAGACGTTGTCGTCGTCCGTCGCGGCCTCGATCGCGCCGAGAACGCCCCAGGCGAGCTCCATGTTCACCGCGTTCTTCACGTCGGGGCGGTTCATGCGAATCGTGCGCACGTGGCCCTCATCGGAAACCAGTACGACATCGGACATTGGTGGTACTCCCGTGCGCAGGCAGCGCAATGGCCGAGAGTATAGAGCAAGTTTCGAAAAGCTACCCACTACGACAGGAGCCCCCGGCATTAGCACGCCGGGGGCTCCCTGGAAGCTCGGAAACCGTGCCGGGGTCAGGCGACGGCGCTGAGCGGCTGCGGCTTGATGTTCTCGTTGCCGCTGAACACGTTGGTGGGGTCGTAGCGCAGCTTCAGCTTCGCCAGCCGTTCGAATGCCTGGGCGCCGTACGACTCGCGCACACGCGCCTCGCCCTCGTCCTGGAGGAAGTTCGAGTACGCGCCGCGGCGATACCCGGAGATCGACTCCCAGAACGCATCGACCCAGCGTTCGTTCTCGCCGTCCTCCTCTGCGTCTTCCCAGTGGTCGATGATGGCGAGCATGTACCGGGCATCCCGGTGCGAGAACGCGGTGGCCTCGCGCGAAACGCGGTTCATAGCGCCATTGCCGATTGGCCGCAGCTGCAGGAAGTTCATGCTCGCCGGGCCGTTCTCGATGAACGCCAGCGTCGCATCGAGCATGTCGTCGTTGATTTCGTCGTAGAACCCGGAGCGCACGCGCGCCCGGGCTGGCGCCTCGGCCGGTTCGAGGTACGCGTACAGGCCCGAAAGCGGCATTGGCCCGAGCGTATCGGCAATCGGTTCGGCCAGCGCGCGCAGCGGCGCCACGGCCTCCGGACCCTTCTCGATGTCTCCGGAATAGGCCGTGAACACGATGAGCGAAGGCGTGCCGATCTTGTCCTCGGGAATGAAGGGCATGGGCGGAGCCTTGATCACCATCGAGATCGAGGTGAGTTCTTCCGGAGCCTCCAGCGAAAGCTTCGCGTACTCGCGGATCACGTCCTTCGTGGCCGGGAGCACCAGTGCGCCGCCGTAGATCTGGGGCACCTCGACCAGCCGGTACTGGAATCCAGTGACCACGCCGAAGTTGCCGCCGCCGCCGCGCAGCGCCCAGAACAACTCGGCGTTCTCTGTCTCGGTCGCCTGGATGATCTGGCCGTCGGCCGTGACCATCTCGATGCCGAGCAGGTTGTCGATCGTCAGGCCGTGCTTCCGCACCAGGTAGCCGATGCCGCCGCCGAGGGTGATCCCGCCCAGACCGACCGAACCGGCATCGCCGAACGGCACCGCAAGCCCGTACGGCTCGACCGCCGCAAGGAACTCTCGCGCGACCGCGCCCGACTGTGCCCAGGCCGTGCGGTTCTCGGCATCGACCCGAATGTTGTTCATGCGGCGCATGTCGATGACGAGTCCGCCGTTGTTCACGCTGTGACCGCCGATACTGTGGCCGCCACCCTTCACGGTGAGCTTGAGCCCGAAGCGCCGGGCGAAGGTGATGCTGCGGCTTACGTCCGCCGCGTCTTCCGCCCGCACGATGATCGCGGGCTTGCGGTTGTAGATGGTGTTCTTGGCTTCCCGGGCGGTCTCGTAGTCCGGGTCGCCCGGCAGGACCACCTGGCCCCTGATGCGGAGGCGGAACGCCGTCCACGCCTCCTGGCTGATGTGTGGCAGTGCGGTGGTGATACCCACGCTTGTTGTTCTCCTCTACCTGTTTGGGCCTCTGTGGTGGCCCTTCCGCAATTGACCGTAGCGCCCGCGGCGCGGCACACAGATCGGTCCAAAGGAGGAGGTCGAGGTCCCGGCGTGGGTTAGTTCACAGTGCAACTACCCGGCCCGCGTGAGCGGCTTCACACAACCGCCGCTCACGGGATCCGCGCGTCGGCGATCGCGTCGTAGGCCGGCAGATACGGCTTGATGTCCAGCACCGGTGTCCCATCGATCGCGTCCAGCCCACGCACGCGCAGCACGCACCCCTCCCGTCCGAGCAGCACCACCGCCGAGACCCCGAGGTGGTTCGGCCGCAACTGGCTCCGCGTCGCGAATATGCCGTAGGCCCGCCCACTCTCCACGATGAGCTGCTCCGGCTTCTCCGGCGCGGCAGCCGCCACATCCAGGTAGAACACCACCAGGATGTGGCTGTACCGCTCGATCCCCTCGATGCGCACCGCGTGCTCTGGCAGCAGCTCGATACTGCTCGCCACGCGCTCCCAGCCTCGCGGCCGGGGCTTCGTCACCGCGTTCCGCACGTAACCGATGGCATCGAGCCTGACCTGCGCTGGCGGCTCAGGCCGTACGAAGTCGTCCTTGTGCTTGCGCCAGAACACGCCCCCTAGCCGCCACGCTGCGCCCGGAAAATCGCCGGGTCCATGCCGAACCCGGAGGCGATGCGCTCCCCCATCTCGCCGAAGCGGCGTCCTGCCGTGATCCCGCCATCGACCACGATCGCCTGCCCCGTCACATAGCTCGCCTCGTCGCTGGCCAGCCAGAGCGCCGCATTTGCAATGTCCTCGGGGATGCCAGTCCTGCCCATCGGCGGCCAATCGGCGAAAGCGCTGTCGATGTTCTTGAGCGCCGCATCGGCCGCCGCACCCTGCATCCCAACGGCGCTGGTGAAGATGTTCGTGAGGATGAGCCCGGGGCAGATCGCGTTCACCCGGATGTTGAACTCGGCAAGCTCCACCGCCAGGCAGCGGCTGAAGTGCGCGACCGCCGATTTCGCCGCGCTGTAGGTGAGCGGCCCGAACCCCGATTGCAGTCCCGCGATGCTCGCCGTGTTGATGATTACGCCCCGGCGCGCCGGTTTCATCACCCTCGCCGCGTGCTTCGCCCCGACGAACACGCCGCGCAGCAGCACGTTCATCGTCTGGTCGTACCCGGCCATGTCCAGCTCGTCGATCGGGCCGGAGACACCGCCAAAGCCGGCGTTGTTGAAGATGACGTCGAGCCGCCCCCAGCGGCTCATCGCCATGTCGACCGCTGCAGCCACTTGCGCCTCGTCGCTCACATCGGTCCGCACGAAGGCGGTCTGCGGGCCGAGCTCCTCGGCCAGCTGTGCGCCCCGCCCCTCCTGGATGTCGGCGATGACCACGCGCGCGCCCTCGGCGGCGTACTTGCGGACCGTGCCTTCGCCGATGCCACTGGCACCGCCGGTGATGATTGCGACCTGGTCTTGTAGGCGAGACATGAGCGAGCTCCGGGGAGAAGTGAGCGGAGTGTACGTGGCGGGAGCGGAGAGTGTCCCGCCTACTGGTTCCCGGGCATCTTGAACTGCGCCAGCCGCTGCTCGGCCGCTGCCTGCCGCTCCGACCACAGCCGCCCCGTGGTGATGCCGCCATCCACCACCAGTGCATGGCCCGTCACGAAGCTCGCCGCGTCGCTCGCCAGCCAGGCGGCGGCCTCGGCAATGTCCCGCGGAAGCCCCGCACGCTTGATCGGCTGGCCCTGGGCAAGACGCACCTTCATCAGCTCGACCGTCAGGTCCGCCTGCTCGGCATCGAGCCCCATGCCCTTGCCGAAGATCGGCGTCGCAATTCCGCCCGGGCAAATCGCGTTCACGCGCACACCGCTCTCCCCGAGCTCGTTCGCCACCGACTTCGTGAGGTGAATGACCGCTGCCTTTGCCGCGCTATAGATGTGCGGCCCGAAGCCGATGCCCACGCCCGCAACGCTCGCCGTGTTGATGATGCAGCCGTGCCCCTGCTCCTTCATGATCGGCGCCGCGTGCTTCATGCCCGCCACCACGCCGCGCAGCAGCACCCCCATCGTCCGGTCGTACTCCGCCATGTCGGTCGTTTCGATCGGCCCGGAGACTCCACCAATACCCGCGTTGTTGAACATCACGTCCAGCCGCCCCCACTTCGCCACCGCCTGCGCGATCGCGCCGCGCACGTCGTCCTCCCGGGCGACATCCGTGTGGCAGTAGGCCGCCGTGGGACCGAGTTCCTCGGCCAGCTTCTCCCCGCGAGCATCCTGGACGTCCGCGATAACCACCCGCGCGCCCTCCTCGGCGAACAGCCGCACCGCGCCCTCGCCGATCCCGCTTGCCCCGCCCGTGATCACCGCAACCTTGCCTTCCAGCCGTCCCATGAGAGCCCCCTCGATCTGGCCGGAGTCTACTCGATTGCTCGCGTGGGAGTTCCCCCCGGGTGCTACCATCCGTTCACATGGGCTATATCGATGCGCACACCCATCTTTTCGCGCCCTCCCAGGTCGCGAAGCGCGACGCTCTCGCCACCCGCGATGCCACCTTCCGTGAGATGTACGGCGAGCCGTCGACGAAGATGGCCACGCTTCCGGATCTCCTCGGCGCCCTCGAATCCGCACAGATCCGGGGCGCCGTCGCCGCCGGGTTCGCTTTCGCCGACCCCCGTGACATTGAAGAGCAGAACATTTGCCTGGCCGACGCCCTTCGCTGCGGCGGCGGTGGGCTGGCCGTCATGGCCACGATCAACCCGGCCCTCCCCGGGTGGGAGGCGGAAGCCCACCGCGCTCTCGATCGCGGTGCTTCCGGTTTCGGCGAGCTTCGCCCACACAACCAGGGCTGGGACCCCCTCGGCCCTGCCGGCCGCCAGCTTTGTGGCCTGGCTCGCGATGCTGGCGCAGTCCTACTCTGGCACGTCAGCGAACCCGTCGGCCACGCTTACCCCGGCAAAACGGGTGGCATTACGCCCATCGAGCTTTGCCACCTCGCCACGGCTTTCCCCCACCTCCGGATGGTTGCGGCCCACCTCGGCGGCGGCCTCTCCTTCTACCTCCAGATGCCCGAGGTGAAAGCCGCCATAGAAAACGTCTATTTCGACACCGCAGCGGCCACGCTGCTGTATGATGACATGAGCGTCGCGCGCCTTGTGGACCTTGCCGGTCCCGAACGCGTGATCTTCGGCTCTGATTACCCACTGCTTTCGCCCCGGCGCCAGCTCCAACGCCTCCTCGGGCAACTCCCGGGCGACGTGGCGAAGCAAGTGTGTGGCGGCAACGCCGAGAGACTCTTTCGGATTACGACAACCAATGAGTGAGAATGCTCAGGACCACGTTCGCCTCTTCGTGGCCTGCGAAGTTCCAGATGATGTGAAGGAAGCCATCGGCGAAACGATCGAGGGCCTCCGCAAGAAGAGCGGCCCCGCCGTCCGCTGGATTAAGCCGGAGGGCGTCCACGTCACCCTCAAATTCCTCGGCGAAGTGCCCGTCAAGAAGCTCCCGGCCATCAAGCTCGCGATCCAGGAAGCCGTCGTCGGCCACTCTCCCTTCGAGCTCGAGTTCTCGAACATCGGCACCTTCGGTGGCCGTGAGGGCCTCCGCATCATGTGGGTTGGCATCGCCGGCGACGTGCTCCGCCTCGAAGCGCTCGTCCGGGCTGTGAACGCCGCTCTCGCCGTCGTCGGCTTCGAACCCGAACGGCGCCCTTTCCGCCCCCACCTTACCCTCGGCCGCGTTCGCGACGAGATCGGCACCCGCCATCGTGCCGAGATCGAAGTCGCCGTCGGCAAGACCGATGTCCCTGGTGTCAGCTGGCGCACTTCCCAGGTCTCCCTCATGCGCAGCAGGCTCGGCCCCGGTGGCGCCAGCTACGAGGTCCTCGCCACCTTCCCTCTGCGCGTCGTCCAGCCCCCCGTCTGACGCAGCCCCCTTGCGCACCGTGGGGCCGGTCGGGTACGAATACCGCGGCGGTGTTACTGGCCGCCCCTACGGCCTCGCGGGATCGACCGGGTGGCCACCAACACGCGGAGGCGGCTCCGGGTGCGTTACCGATTCGACGACTTTGAACTTGACCCGCTGCGCTTCGAGCTCCGGCACCGTGGCATGGCTTGCTCCATGGAACCACAGGTGTTCGAGGTCCTCTCCTTCCTCATCGCGCACCACGACCGGATGGTGACGAAGGACGAGATCATCGAGCACGTCTGGCCCGACAAGTACATCAGCGATGCCGCGCTGGCCAGCCGCATCATGGCCGCACGCAAGGTGCTCGGTGATACCGGCCGTCAGCAGCGCTACATCAAGACAGTGCACGGCCGGGGGTTCCGGTTCATCGGCGCCGTACGCATCGAGGAAGAGGCCGCCGGCCTGCTTCCCGCGGCACCGGATCCAGGGCCCGGCGGAGCGCCGCCGCCGGCATTGGCGACACCGGCGATCCACTACACGAGGACCGCCGACGGGCTCAACATTGCCTACTCGGTCACCGGCCATGGCCCGCCCCTTATCCGGGTGCTTGGCTGGTTCACCCACCTCGACCTCGAGTGGCGCTGGCAGAAAGGGCGCCGCTTCTGGGAGCGGCTCGGCCAGAATCACACACTCGTTCGCTACGATGGCCGCGGCATGGGCCTCTCCGAAACGGCGGACCGCTTCTCCACCGAGTCACGCCTGCGCGACCTCGAGGCAGTGATCCAGGCCACCGGATTCCAGCGGTTCGCCCTCCTTGGCATGTCCGAAGGCGTCTACGCAGCCGTGCACTACGCGGCGCGACACCCCGAGCGCGTGACTCACCTCATCACCTACGGCGGAGGCATCTCCGGTTCCGACCAGGAACGGGTGGAGTGGGCCGCGCACGGGCGGCTCTTCATTCAGATCATCCGGCAGGGCTGGGCAGCCGAGACATCCGCCTATCGAAACCTCTTCGCGAACCTCTTTCTCGGGTCATCGGCACCCCCGGAGGACGTGCGCTATTTCGGCGAGATGCAGCGCGCATCCGCTCCCGCGACGCGCGCCGTGCACTACCTGGCGAGCCTGGTGGAGGATGGCGTGGAGGAGGCTGCGCGGTCACTGAGTGTGCCGGCAATGGTGGTCCACCGCCCCGGAGAGGCACTCATCCCGTTCTCCCGTTCTCAGCGCCTTGCCGCGGTCATCCCCGGTGCGCGCATGCACACGCTCCAGGGGGACAATCACTGGCTGCTCCTCGACGATGCAGGCGCGCCCGACTTCGTTCGCGCGATCGAGGAGTTCACCGCGACGGCGCAGCCGTAGCGCCCGCCATGGCCACGTTCGGCTGGAGCGATGGCAGCTTTGCCGTCGCCATGGCGCCGATCACCAGCGCCCACAACGGGGCCCCCATCCCTGCGATGGAGAGGTCGGATGCGGCCACCACGAACGCCACGAATGCCGGGAACGCCATCGGCCCGTTCAGCGCTGATCTCAGGCTGTCGAACACCGTCGCAAGCAGGATGATGCCCACCGTCGCCGCGACGAAGCCCATCGGCAACGCCCCCACGAACGAGGCCACCGTCACCGCGCCCGCCGCAATGGCGAGGCACCCGATGCTGGCGACGACCGCCGCCTGCCACCGGCTCGCCTTCGGCCCCGAACCCTCACCGGCCATCACGAACAGCGGTGTCGTCTGCATCCCGCTCGGCGGGGCGCCCACGCTCGCGTGCAGCAGTGAGACGCCACCCATCACCGCCGTCATCAGCCGGAATGGTGGCTCGTAGCCGGCTGCCCGCAGCCCCCCGAACCCTTGCATGTTCTGGAGCCCCACGGCCAGCAGCAGCAGCGGAAGGCCAACTGCCACAATCGCCGAAGGGTCGAATGCGGGTCGCACGAACTCGACCACGGGCAGGCCCGCCTCGAGCGTCGCCGGGCTGAATTGCCCCCGGCCCACGAGCACGAGCATCCCGAGCGCGCACCCGATAGCCAGCGGTGGCACGAACCGGTTGGGACGCGTGCGAGCCGCGAAGAAGCCGGCCGCCAGGGCTCCTGCCGCCAGCGGTTCGGCGCGGATGCCCGAGACCCCGGCCGTGCAGAAGTGCAGGGAGCTCCCCGCGAACACCGCCAGGACCACTGGGACCGGCAAGGCCCTTGCCAGCCGGTCCGCCAGGCCCGTCATCGCGAGGACCACCATCGCCACTCCGGCGAAGAGCGTCGCCCCGGCGAAGTCGCCCACGCTGTACTGCGAAGCCATCGCCGCCATGTACACCAGCCCGGGCCCCGACCACCCGATCGCCAGCGGCTGCCGGTAGCGCACGGAAAGCGCGATGGTCACCACGCCCGCGGTCAGAAATGCCACGAAGAACCCGGAGGTCAGCTGCGCAGGCGAGCTGAACACGCGAGCCGTCGCCAGGTAGAGCGGCACGGGACCGAACAGGTACATCAGCGTGACCGTAATCCCGGACATCGCCGCCGCGCCGGGCATGCGGAACGCCGCCAGCGTGAGGCGGCGGGAATCTGCGGTGGGGTTCGCGATCATGCGAAGACTCCTCATGTGGTGATCCCACCGTAGGACGCACACTCCTCCTAACCCTGAAGAAACTATGAAGAACCTTGTGGCGCCGGCCAGCGAATGTGGCGCTCCTCACGCAATCCGGGCTATCGGCCGTGAAGAGCGCGCTCGGCTATAGTTGAAACCACCTAAACCGGCTCCCGCGCGGGGCCATCTCCGGTGGATCGATGAGCAAGAAGGACAAAGCCAGGAAGCTGAAGAAGAAGGCTCCCGAAGGTGCCCTCCCCGAAAAGGAGGCCCGCCCGCAGACCACGCCGCCTCTTGGCTCGGCCCAGGCCGAGGAGTTGCCTCCGATCGAGGGCCCCGGCCGAGCAATGGTAATCATGGCGCACCCCGACGATGCCGAGTTCATGTGCGCCGGCACCGTTGCGAAGTGGTGCGCCGAAGGGTGGGCCGTCTACTACGTGCTCGTCACCGGTGGCGACAAAGGCACCCACGACGACACCATGCACCCCGAAAAGCTCGCCGCCATCCGCGAAGAAGAACAACGCGCCGCCTGCCGCCTGCTTGGTGTCAGGGAGTGCATTCTCCTCGGCTATCCCGACGGGTTCACCAGCGAAAGCGCCGAACTGCGCGGCCAGATCGTCCGGCTCCTCCGCATGTACCGCCCCGATGTCGTCATCACCTGGGATGCCTTCCGCGGTACCTTCAACCACCGCGACCACCGCAACGTGGGACAAGCCACGATGGATGCCATCTACCCCATCGTCCGCGACCGCCTCTTCTACCAGCACCACGAAGACGACGGCCTCGATTCGCACCAGGTGAACGAAGTGCTCCTCGGCGGCGCGGCCAACCCCGACTACTCGGTGGACATAACCGACTACTGGGAAAAGAAGGTCGACGCGATCCTCTGCCATACCAGCCAGATCGGCGGGCGGACCCGCGAAGACTTCATGAAGGACCGTGCTGAGCGCGAAAGACGCGAGCCCGGCAGGCCGATCGAAGAGCGCTTCCGCCGGTGGAGCATTCGCCGGCCCGCGCGCCAGCAACAGCCGGAAACGAAGAAGGAAGCAGAAACCCCCGCCGCCGAGCCGCGCCCGAAGCCCCAGCACGCCGCCTAGGCGGAATCGCCTTCGCCGCCTGCCACGGCCTGGCGGCATACACCCGGCTCGACAAGCGTCTCGAATCCGCCGACCGAGGGGCCGCTACTCCGCCCGGATATCCTGGAGGTGCGCGTGGTCGTTGAAGCCCGTGAGCGTGACACGTCCCCGGCGACCGAACTGCAGCCGCGTGACCGACGTATTGGCCACCGCGAAAGACCAGGTCGATTCGCGCGGCATCCGGAGGAGTTCCGCCAGCATCGCCATGATCGCGTTCCCATGCGAAACGACCAGCACCTGCCCATCCTGGTGCGCGTCCACTACCCGGCGGATGGCGGCGGCCGTCCGCTCGCGCACCTGCTCGATCGTCTCGCCGCCAGGAGCGCCCGGTACCTTCATCGCGAAGAAGTCCCGCAGCAGCTCGGCGTTCCGCTCACCGATTTCCTGCGCGCGGAGCCCCTCCCACTCGCCGTAGTGCATCTCGCGGAGGTCCCGGTCGAGCCGCGGTTCGAGGGGCGATGGGTGGTGCTCGATCGAGTAGTGCGCGGTCCGCAGTGCCCGCGACAGGTCGGACGAGTAGGCAGCATCGAAATGCTGCCCCTTCAGCCGGCGCCCCAGCGCCTGGGCCTGCAGCACCCCCTTCGGGGTCAGTTCCGTTTCCGAGTGCCCGCAGAACCGGCCCTCGATGTTGCCGTAGGTCTCCGCGTGGCGGACAACGATGACTTCAGTCGCCATGCACGGAGTGTATTGCCCCCGCCGGCTACGAGGCATGCGGACGATCAGGCGGCGGGCATCGGCACGGCCCATGGCTCCGGCTCCACCCCGGCGCCGTTCGCCACGAACGACACGAGGTGGTAGAAGCCGGCGATCTCCAACATCTCGAGGACCTGCGCTTCGCTCCATGTACCAAGGATCGCCTGCATCAGCCCCGGCGGCACCCGCGAGCGCGCATGCAACTCGTCGGCGAGCTGGATGATCAGCCGGTCCTGCCCCGAGAATGCAGCGGCGGGCCCGATTGCCGTGTCGCGGACCTCGCCGGGCGTGAGTTCTGCCGCCTTCGCGAAGATGCGCGCATGCACGCCCCACTCGTACACGCAGCCACAGAGCGCTGTCGTGCGCAGGATCATGAGCTCGCGGTGGCGCACCGGCAGTGTCCCGCGTCCCAGGTTGTGGGCGCCCAGCTCGCCGAAGCCACGCGCCATGCCCGGGTTCTTCACAAGCGTGCGGAACAGCCGGAGCGGCTCGCGCCCCGGAGTGCCCATTAGCCTCAAAAGCTGTTCCTCGATCTCCGGGGTGTAAGGCGGTTCGAGCGGCGCGATGGCTGGCATGTTGGTGCCTCCTGTGGTACGAATTTCGTAGCAGCTACGATTACCGTAGCAGCTTCGAATTTCGTAGCGCAAGAGGTCGTCCCCGTGTCCGTGCCCCTACCTGGAAAGCCAGTGCGAGGCTCCCGAACTGGCCGCCCCATCATGGCTCTGCTCGATCTTCTCGGCCGGCGCTGGCAGCTGCGCATCCTCTGGGAGCTGCGGAACGGGCCCGTGGGCTTCCGCCAGCTCCAGCAGCGCTGCGATGGCATGTCGCCGAGTGTCCTCAGCCAGCGGCTCTCCGAACTCGTTGAGGCCGGGATCGCCCAGGGGAGCGAGGGTGCCTACCAGCTCACGGCTGCCGGGCAAGAACTCCTGGCGGCGTTCGAGCCCCTGAATGCGTGGGCGAGCCGCTGGGCGCCGGGCGGCGAGGAGTGACCCTATCCGTCGAACTGCGCGTAGTCTTCCTGGTCGAGGTCGTCGCCGGGCTGGCGTTCGGGTAGCGCTTCAGCCGGCGCCGGGGCCTTCTTGGTCGCGGTTGCCTGCGGCCTGCCGGTCGCTGGCTTGCCCGCCGTTCGCGATGCTTTCGGAGTCGTTGCCATGGTGAGCCTCCTCTTCGAGCGCTGATTCCATCCTACTCCCCGCCCGCAAGGCCAGTGCGAAGCCGCCCCGGATGCTGTTTAATCCCGCAATGGCTCTCCTGCAGTTTCCCGATGGCTTCGAGTGGGGCGTTGCCACCGCCTCCTACCAGATCGAGGGCGCAATCCAGGAAGACGACCGCGGCGTCTCCATCTGGGACACCTTCGTCCGCCAGCCTGGCCGCGTCCAGGGCGGCGACACCGGCGACGTCGCCTGCGACCACTACCACCGTTACCCCGAAGACATCGCGATCATGGCTGGCCTCGGCATCCAGACGTACCGCTTCTCCATCGCCTGGCCGCGCATCTTCCCCTTCGGCCGCGGAGCGGTGAACGAGAAGGGCCTCGCCTTCTACGACCGCCTCATCGATGCGCTGCTCGAACGCGGCATCCAGCCGGCCGTTACCCTCTACCACTGGGACCTTCCCCAGTCGCTCCAGGACCTCGGCGGCTGGGCCAACCGCGCTATCACCGATGCCTTCGCCGACTACGCCCGCGTCTGCTTCGACCGCTTCGGCGACCGCGTCACCCGCTGGGTCACCCTCAACGAGCCGATCGTCTTCACCGAAATGGGCCACCGGATCGGCGTGATGGCTCCCGGCATCCGCGACCTCGGCATCTATGCGAAGACCGTTCACCACGCCCTCCTCGCCCACGGGAAGGCCGTCCAGATGTTTCGCGCGGGCGGCTACCGGGGCGAGATCGGCATCACCAACGCCAACACCAGCTACGAGCCCGCCGACGACACCCCGGAAACGGCGGCAGCCGTCGAGCTCGCCCGCGACTTCGACACGCGCCTCTTCCACGGCCCGGTCTTCGGTCGCGGCTACCCGCGCTCGGTCGTGCGCTACTTCGAGTCGAAGGACGCGCCGCTCCCCGTGGAGCCCGGCGACATGGAAATCATCGCCGAGCCCACCGACTTCCTGGGCACGAACCTCTACTCCCGCGCCCTCATCGAGGCCGACCCCGGCCGCGGCGTCGGCTACCGCAGGGCGATGCCCCGTCTCCCCCTCCTGCCCATGGGCTACGAAGCCGCGCCCCACTCTCTCGGCGACTTCGTCCGCTTCGTCTCGAAGGAGTACGGCAACCCGAAGATTTACATCACCGAGAACGGCGTCTGCGACAACACCGAGCCCGGCCCCGATGGGACCATCGACGACCGCGTGCGGGTCGAACTCCTGACCGGCTTCCTCGCGGGCCTCCACGGCGCGATCCAGGACGGCTGCGACGTGCGCGCCTACTACCAGTGGTCGCTGATGGACAATTTCGAGTGGGCTTTCGGCAACAGCAAGCGTTTTGGCATCGTCCACACCGACTTCCAGACCCTGAAGCGCACGCCGAAGGACAGCGCCGCGTTCTACGCGGATGTGATCCGGCGGAACGGCCTGGAGGCGTAGACGGCCCCGCGCCGCCCCCGACCCCGCCGCCGGAGGGAGGAGGGAGAAGGGAGGAGTCCCCGCCCGGCCGCCCCGGGGAGAAGGGGATCCGAAACGCGGGGACATCGCGTGCGGTGGTGCGGGAACTTTTTTCAGCATGGATCCGCACTGCTCCGCATGGTCACCGCATTGCACCGCACGTGCGGTGGCGTGCGGTGGGCGTTGAGTTGCGAGTTTGGAAAGGCGAGTTGCGAGACGTGCCCGTGCATGCGTCGCGCGGAAAAATCCAGCTTGGCGACGCATTGCGACGCATGGGTGACGCACTCGACGCACGTGCGTCGGAGTGCGTGGGCGGCGCCTGGCGCGTGCGTTCGCGCGGCAAATTTCCTGCTTGGAGACGCTTTTGAACGCTTGGGGAACGCTTGGGAAGGCACATGCGTTCGCGTGCGTTCGACTTTGCGGGCGCGGCCGCGGGTGCGAGGTGTGTGTTGGGCGGCGGGACATTGGGGGGAGGTTGGGCAGGGAGGCGGGGAGGTGCAAGGGGTGGGTGGCACGGGGGAGGAGGGGGGAGTGGGGCAAGAGAGGGCTGAACGGTTGGCGCCACCAGAGCCTGACGTCCCGCGGCGCTGCGCTGGCGGAGAGGGGCAGCGCGCCAGGGATGGCGCGCCTCGGATGGCCCTCCTCCGGACCGGCCGTTGTCTGTTGGCCGTTGGTGCGCACTACAACCCACCCATCCGAACCGCGAACCCAATGGTAACGAATGGTACCATTCGAGGGTATGGAAGAGGCCGCGCTTCGTGTTGGAGTCTACGCCCGAATCAGCCTGGACCGGGATGGCCAGCAGACAGCGACCGCCCGTCAGATGCAGGATGCTCACGAGTTTGCCGCGCGCAGGGACTGGGTCATTGCGGATGTCTTCGAAGACATCGATCTGTCCGCGTTCGATCTGAGCAAGAAGCGCCCGGAGTTCGAGAGGATGCTTGCGACCCTCGTCAACGGAGAAATCGACGGCGTCTTGGTCTGGAAGTTCGACCGATTGACCAGGCAGCAGCGAGACCTTGCTCGCGTGCTCGAAGCCTGCGCGCCACACAAAGGCTTCATCGCCAGTGTCACGGAACCCATTGACACTCGGGAGCCGCATGGCCAGTTCGTGGCAGAACTCCTGGTCGCCCAGGCGAGAATGGAGAGCGCCAACACATCCGCCCGACAGCGGCGTAAGGCCCAGGAGCAGCGCGAGCAGGGGCTGCCGCCAACCAACGGAAAACGGTGCTTTGGCTACGACCAGCGATACACGCGCATCGTCCAGGAGGAAGCGACCATCATCCGCGAGGTTCGCGACCGTTTGTTCGCCGGCGAGAGCCTGCGCAGCATCTGCATGGACCTGAATGAACGTGGCGTACGGTCCACCGACGGTAACGGCGTCCGCGACCACATCTTTAAGAGACTACTGGTCTCACCGACCATCGCGGCGGAACGCGAACTCGACGGCAAGCGGTATCCCGGCAACTGGCCCGCGATCATCACCCCTGCGGAGAGCCGCCAGCTTGGCCCGCTACTCAACAAGCGCACCTTGAAGCGGGAGTCTCCGGCCCGGCGGTATCTGCTGACGGGACTGATTCGGTGCGCGAACTGTGGCGGTCGGATGCGTGCGCATGCCAAGGCGGATGGCTATCGCCGGTACGTTTGCACTCGGTCTCCGGGCTATCCGAACTGCGGGTCGATGTCGATCGTTGCGACGCCCGTGGAAGAGTTGGTGCGTGAGATGATCGTTGCCGCGGTCAACGACGAGCGTCTGAGGAAGCAGGTGCTCTCCGATGGGACCGTCGATCAAGGGCTCGTTGAGAGCATTCGAGCCGATGAACGGGCGCTGGAGGAACTGGCGACCGACTACTACGTGGAACGGGCTATCACCCGCGAAGAGTTCGCCGTTGCGCGCGAGGCGCTGAACGGCCGCATCGAAGGACTTCGCCTGCGCCTGGCCAAGCAATCCCAGTCTCGCGTGTTAGGAGACATCGTTTCCCGTCCGCACGCGATTGACCAAGCGTGGGAGACAGCCGGGCTCGACTGGAGACGGTCGGTGATCGCGGCTTTGATTGACCATGTGTCCATCCGCGCGGGTGAACCGGGCCGTCGGCCGTTTGACCCAACTCGGGTCAGGCCCGTCTGGAGAATTTAGACGGCCGTGACTAGACTTCCCGAGGCTGTGGAGGTCGGTCGCCTGGTGGACACGCTGGAACAGTTTCGGAAGATGCTTTACACCCGCTCCATGGTCGGGAATGGTCGGAGCATTGCCGACGCGATCATGCGCGTAGAACCCGAACACCAGCACCAGGCGCTCGAAGAACTTCTTGACTGGTTCGAGTTGCATTGGAAGGCGGAGGGGGCCGAAGAAGCCCTTCGCTCGCTGCCACCCTCGCTCACGTTTCAGCACGATGGGCATGCTGAAACGCATAATCGCGTCCAATTCCCTTTCGGCGACGCGAGCCCCGGAACTCGGCCCCCGTACCCGATTCCGGAGGGCTTCTGGGAACGCCAGCAAAGATTCGCTAACTCGGTCAACGACCGATTCCTAGCCGCCCGCCCGGCGGCCCGGTCACGCTGGCTCGACATGTGTCGCCGGAGCAAACAGTGGCACGCGGCTGTCAGGCGGCAACTCCCGCTTTACAACTGGCTCGTAGCTTACGAGCTTGAAGCCCTGCCGCGACCGGGATGGCAGGGGACGGATCACTGGGAAAGAGCCTCCGCCGCTCGACGCGGTGAGCCCAACTGCGAGCACGTCGGGAGGATTCGGCAGTGTGAAGGCTGCGACCTATCGTCGAAGCAAGCGTTCGAGGCACATAACGGGTGGGCAGCTCCGAGGCTCCTCAAGGATCTGAACATTCCCCAACAGGTTCATGCCATCGGCCCTTGCCCGTGCTGTGGCGCTGCGCACCGCCCTCCAGTACCCAAGCGTCCAGGGTGTCGATACTGTGCTGAAGCGCTCTATTGGCATCACACGCACTTGGAATCGCGCCGCTTCGGCGGATGGGACTGGGTCCGGTGGATGTTGATGGCCGATACGGAGGCGACGTTTCGCGCCGATCCGGTTAACGCCGAACGGGAGATTCGGGTCGCGATGCGACCGTTGGAACTGCACGAACAGGTCGAGCAGTACTACGCCCGTGTCCGGCGACTCGGGACCGATCCCTGGAGGGCAGATTCCCATGTCGAGTGGAGCCTTGGGCTCGAGCGCATGGCGACAATGATCGTTCCCGTCCCGATCCTGCGCACCGACCTCAAGGCGGACGTGGAAGAGCGGGCGACCAGGATCATCTCCGAACTCTGGAAGCGCCTCGGCTTGAAGACGCCCAGAAGCCGGGGCACCAGCACCACGCGTACGAAGAACTGGGACGCGTATCTGGATTGGCTGTGGCAGCATCGAGTACAACGCCGACCGATCCCTGAGATACGAGCTGGCTCAAGCTGGCACGGGGACGATGATCCTTCGCCGAACACGATCCGGGAGGGCATTACTCGGGCCCTGGAGTCCCTCCGGTGACACGGCGTTTAAGCCCCCCTTAAACGCCGATACGGGCGGTGGCAGAGATCGCCTACGGTCGTCCCAATGGCCTCTCGGACGAACCAGCCTCTGTCTACCGCAGCCAAGCGCATCGTTGCGTCTTCCAGGCTGGAACAGGGCCTTCCTCCACAGGTTGAGAGCGACGTAGTCATTGCCCGACTTGCGGTTCTCGTGGTTGCTGCCGTTCGAAGCGGTGGCCGGGCATGACCGGCACTCGCAACGCCGGGCCGGAGGTTCGGCGACGGCTGATGGAGGTCCTGAGTTGGGACTTCGACGACCTCTTCGAGGAAATCCTCGAATGAAAGCGCCCGACGCCGAGATCGTCCTCGAAATCGTGCGTCGCACCCGACTCGAGCAGGATCTGCTCATCACGCCGACTCTTCTGCGGCAGCTGGCCAAGATACCACAGCATGAGCTCGTCAGGAGACGCGGGATCAGCTCCGGACATATGTTGCAGCTGATGACCGGCAGGCGATGCGCCGGTCCGCGCATCCGCCAGAAGTTGTTGAATATTTTGGGACTGACCTTCGACGACCTCTTTGTGGAGGTCCAATGAGGGTGGTCGACGATCTCCGCGAGGCGGCGCGCACCATTGTTGCGCAGAGTAGAGCCGCGCAGGGGCTGCACGAGTTCGTCGAAAGTGCTGTTGTGTTGGAGAAGCTGGCTCTCCTGGTTGCCTCCCGTGCATGTCAGGGCAAGCAGGGAGAACGATGAAGATCCGCGTTCCGTCGATCCTCGCCAGTGGAGCGCATCAGCTCGGTGAAGAAAGCGAGCTGATTCTCTTCTGCTTGATGCGCGCTGTGGATGCGGAAGGCTGTGGCCGAGTGATCGAGAGTGAGGTCACCCGCGAAGCTACGAAGCTCTGGTCGAACCGGCACGTTCACCGCCTGCTACAAGGAGAGCCCGGCACGCGTTACTGGGAACCCGACCGGCACTTTGTCCGGCTCCAGAGCGAGAGGCGGATCATCCTCTCATACGAGTGTGAGGTGCTTCAGAGTTCGTACTGCAAGGAGTTCGACACAGAGCTCCTCACGACACGGGCTCGACGTGGAGCGGCTCTCTTGGCAGCGGTCCTCGCAGGACATCAGATGCCACGGTCACGGCAGTTCATCGACCGCTACGCAGGCGTTGACCGGGGAACGGTGACTCGGTGGATGGATGACGACGTGATCACTACCTACCTGCTCGTCCGTCACGAGGAATGGGCAGAACGATGACCAGGAAGCCGGTGCAGATGCCAAACTCCTGGTCCAGCCCGGCCGGAGAAGGGCCGGCATCAGTACGCGTCAAGAAGGCTGGCCGTGCTCGTCTTTCTGGGTACACGGGAACAACACAGCCCCTTCCTTTGAGGCGGTACTTCTCGAGCACGGCTGATCTGGCGCACAAACTGCGCAGGCGCCAGCGGCGTGGCATCGACGTGGCTGAGGAGCTTCGTGGACTAGGGTCGGTCTACGTACGCAAGCGCAACGGGTGGGCCCAGATCGAGGCCCGTGAGGCCATCCGGTTCATCGAGACCGGTACGGACATTTCGCCTCCCCATACTCTGGGTACAGTCCCCCCGCGAGGCAGCTCGCTTAGTGGCGGAGCATGCCCCGGAGAGGCGAAGCCATCGAAAGGAGTTTAGCGTGTCTGGGGAGTTGAACAGTGTCGGGCGCGGAGCCCCCGAAGGCGGAGCGGACGACCTGACGCAGGTGAGGTGCCAGGCATGCGGGTTGCTGCTCTGTGAGGCGAGACCGGGTAGCGTGGTTCGGTCGAAGTGCAGGAAGTGCCGAACGCTAACAGAAGTCGTGGTGCAGTGATGCCCAGTCCTTCGACTCTTCACGCCAGGAAGCGGCCGGAACACAAAGTTCCTGCCGCAGCTGCCTTCGTGCTGGTGATCCTCCCGCCGGGACCGAGGCCCGAACCGGAAGCGAACTACCCGTTGACTGACAAGTATTACGCCTGCACTGAGGCCCATGGCTGCAGCTGTCCGTTGGACTTCGTCAGCCGGAGGTGGAAGGTCGAGTGCGTGCTGCCGGGACAGCGATTCGATGGTCGAGTCAGTGGCCTGCCGCCCGAGCCCAGCGACTTCATCGAAGACTACGACCGGATCTGGTACCGGAATCTGGTGCGGCCGGCTGCCCTTCAGGGTCCGTTCACTGCATACGCGGTGGTGACGCCCGACGGTCTCTGGCACGAGTGCATGGAGCCGGAGGTGCAGGACTTGCTATTCGATGGGGACGAATGGCGTGAAGGGCTGCGAGGTGCACCGGAGCTGAGGCCGCTGCAGGTGGCGTGGCGGCTGGAGGTGAGGTCGCTGCTGGAGAGGCATGGGGATGGCTGGGTGCTCGGCTGCGAGGCACGACTGACTGGTATTCGCCAGCGCAGGTGTGAGCTAGGTGCATGACTCACGAACACGATGACCAGATTCGTGCCGGTCGGCTCGTGAAGATCGAAACCGTCGCCCCTGGTGACCCCTCAAGGCGAGCGAACCTATCGACAAGCATGGCCCGAAGTTTGGAGGCATGCGGGCGAAGACCACGTCTCTCGAAGACAGTATGCATGATAGAAATTATTATATATCGTTATGGGCAGTTGGCTCGATATTTCCAAACACCGCACTGAACTATGACCCTAAAATTTACCCGGTCCCCCGAGTGCCAATTTAGGCCCTTCGACGCGCGTGTGTTTTCGTAAAACGTGGTGTGTAGCACGAACCTGAAGGTGGTAGACTGAGTCCAGCAACAAGCGTGCAGAGCGCCTTCCGAGCGCCGATCCATTCGTGGACCGGCGCTTTGTGTTTAGGAGGCGCGTCATGGCAGAGCATCAGGTGGAAGATGTCGCGGTCGCGCGGCTGGCGCCTGCTCCCTGGAATCCCCGCTCTATCTCGGACGCACGTTTCCAGAACCTCTGCCGCTCACTCGAACAGGACCCCGACTTCCTCCAGCTCCGCCCCATCCTGGCGACAAAGGACGGCACGGTCTTCGCCGGCAACATGCGCCTGCGGGCCGCCCAGCACCTTGGCTGGGAGACCGTCCCGGCCATCCTGGTAGACGTCCCCGAACAGCTGGCGAAGGAGCGGGCGATGCGCGACAACGCCCAGTGGGGCGAGTGGGAGGAAGACGACCTCGCCGCGCTGCTTGAAGAACTCAGGGTCTCGGGCAGCGACCTCGACCTCCTCGGCTTCGACGAGCGGGACCTCCGCAACCTCCTCAACAGCCTGGCGAACGAAGGCGGCCTGACGGACCCCGACGACGTGCCGCCACTCCCCGAAAAGCCCGTGACGAGGCCCGGCGACCTCTACATCCTCGGCGACCACCGGCTGCTGTGCGGCGACTCGACGGACCCACACCAAGTGTCGTTTCTGTTCAGCACGGGCGAGAAGGCGCGGCTGATGGCGACCGACCCGCCCTACCTGGTGGACTACGACGGAGGCAACCGGCCCCAGTCGAAGACCAACCGGGCCGAGACGAAAGAGAAGCACTGGGACGAATACCGGGACCCGGAGTCCGGCGTCGCCTTCTTCGTGGCCTACCTGGAGGCGGCCTTCCCCCACCTGGAAGACCGCGCCCCGGTCTACCAGTGGCACGCCAACCTCCGCTCGCACCTGGTCCACGCTGCCTGGGAGCAGGTCGGCCTGCTGGTCCACCAGTACATCATCTGGGTGAAGACGCGGGGCGTGCTCACCCGCAGCCACTTCATGTGGCAGCACGAGCCCTGCATGTACGGCTGGCGCCAGGGAAACATGCCGAAGCTGAAGCCGCCCGCCAACGAGACCTCGGTCTGGCACGTGGACCAGAAGGGCGAGCAGGACGGCATCCACCCGACGCAGAAGCCGGTCGAGCTCTTCAGGCGGCCGATGCTCTGGCACACGAAGCCCGGGGACCTCGTCTATGAACCGTTCCTGGGGTCGGGAACAGCCATCATCG
This sequence comes from uncultured Anaerolineaceae bacterium, assembly GCA_964507025.1. Classification (GTDB taxonomy): domain Bacteria; phylum Chloroflexota; class Dehalococcoidia; order Tepidiformales; family Tepidiformaceae; genus Amarobacter. The sequence goes on along the minus strand of CAZDOK010000005.1, from coordinate 105,690 downwards.
CCGCGGAGACGACCGGCAGGCGCTGCTTCGCGATGGAGCAGGAGCCCGCCTACGTCGATGTCGCGGTCACCAGGTGGGAGCAGTTCACGGGGAAGACGGCGGAGCGTATCGAAGTCGCCTTACCGGATAAGGACGAGAACGCCGCCCTCTCGGGGCGGCTCTCGGCGATGGGGCTGGGGAAAGTGGTGATCTAGGTGGGAGTCATCTCAGACATCGTGGCGTTGCGAGATCACCGCGAGCACCCGCCCGTTGTCCCCGAGCAGTTCCTCGCGCTCGTCGAGATAGAGGGGGACGACCGGGTGGGCGTCGGCCCAGGCCATCGCTTCGGCCTCGCCGCGGAAGATCCGTTCGAGGATGGCGTCATCGGGGGTGCCGTTCGCGTCCTGGTAGGAGAGGAGCCAGCGTCTGCGCCAGAGGCGGCGTGTCTTGGGCTGAATGGGGGTCTGCATCTCGGTGCCTCCCGGGTTGGTCGTCGTAGTCACGCTCTCGCGGAGCACAAAGTCAACTCAGCCGTGCCGCATATCCTCGAGGCCGGCGGCGTGCAGGATGCGGTCGCGTATCTCCCTGACCGTGGGCACGACCGAACTTCGGACGAAGGTCGCCACGGGCTCCTCCCGGGCCCCGCTCGGGAGTGTGCGATAGCGGAAACCGAGGTTCCGGTGGGACGAGACGCCACCGTCCGTCCAGACCGCCACCACCGAGCCGAACCGGACCTCCTGAAGGACCTCGAAAACCCGGTTGACCACGAACTCCAGCCGCAACGACAACCTCCCTTCATCCACCGCCACCGGAAGCACTCTAGACAGGGGCGGCTCTCCGGGGAACCTCCGGGAAAGGAGTTGACTTCCTGCGCAGACAGAGTGAGTTGTGTCCATCGACCATCAAAGGAGGTCGATGAACATGCCTATCACGAATCGAACCCTGCCCGCTGGGACCGTCCTCGCCGGACGCTACAAGGGCCAGACCTACCGCTGCACGGTACTGGAGCACGAGGGGGCCCTCGCCTTCGCGCTGGAAGACAACTCCATCCACAGGAGCCCCTCGGCGGCAGCCTCGAAGATCATGGGCGGGGCCAGCGTGAACGGCTGGCGCTTCTGGAGCCTCGAAGGCGAGCTGCCCGAGAAGGCACCCAAGGGCGAGAAGCCCGCGAAGACGAAGGCCGTCGCCACCAAGCTCGTCCGCCAGATCAAGAAGCTCCCCAACCAGAAGGGCGTCCCCGAGGGCATGACCAAGTTCCATTGCTCCGCCTGCATGGACTCGTTCCTGAGCGAGACGGAGCCCGAGACCTGCCCGGCGGGCCATCCGCGCGAGACGGCCGACGAGTTCGCCGCCACACCGAAGGACGCCGCCAGCGCGGACTGACCTTCCACCACGAGCCCTTCACCCCGACAGGAGGCCACACACGGCCTCCTGTTCGCGTCGTGGTCGCCTCGACGATAAGGCGGGGGTTGTGACGGGGTTATGGACGTGCGCTTCCGGCGGCGGTGCAAGGCGAAGGTGGCGCTCACGGGCGAGGACTGCCGGCAGGCGCCGCTCCGCGAGAAGGACTACTGCTTCTGGCACGACCCCGAGAACGCGGAGGCCGCCCAGGAGGCCCGGCGCCTGGGCCAGCAGCGGGCGAAGCGCGAAGGCAGCGTCGCGGCCGCGATGCAGGTCGATGGCCTCGCGAGCGTCCCGGACCTGCGCCGCATCCTCGAAGTCGTGCTCTTCGACACGCTCGCCCTCCAGAACGGTGTCCCCCGCAACCGCCTCCTCGTCTCGCTGGTCCAGGCCGGAGCGTCACTGCTGAAGGACGGCGAGTTCGAACAGCGGCTCGAAGCCATCGAGAGCGTGCTCGGCGACCGCCTGAAGAAATCCGGAGGAACACGATGAACTCACCACGAAGGTGCGTTAGTCATCGCGACAGGATCGCGTCATGGTAGCCAACGAACGAAAGCTCGATACCCTCACCAGCGCCCTCACACCGAAGGAGCGGGCAGTGCTCTGGCTGCGCGCCTGGTGCGCCGGAGAGGCGGCGGACTACCGGCTCGCCCACTACTGCCCGTCCCAGGATCGCGCGGTCTTCGACCGGATCGTCGCCGCTGTCAAGCGGGGCAATTCAGAGATCCACGGACAGGTCATCATCCTCCTGGAGTGGCTGGCGAGAACCGAGTCGGAGATCCACTGGCTGCGCATCTTCGACCTCCACGCGGCGCAGGTGAGGGAGATGGAGAAGATGACAGGGAAACGGGCCCCAAAGCTGCCCGCCCCATGGAACACGGATCGTCAGGTGGCGATCGGCTGGGGCGTGCTCGTCGACCCGGACCAGCCGACCGCAAGGACCTGGGACGAGTTCCGGGAGATCTCCTGGAGAGACGTGAAACGGAGCCTTGAGCTGCGCTGGCAGGACCTTGCCGCGTTCCGGGAGGTGTTCAACAAGGTGGAGCGGGTCTTCGGGGAGCCCCTCGTGCAGCGCGAGGTAGGGGAGCGGCTGGACTGCTATGAGGACTCGCTCACGCGCTTGAGCGGCGAGTTTGAGGGCGAACTGGACCCGTCATCCCCCAACCCAGAGAAGGTGGCCTTCCTCCGGGAGATGTTCGGGCTCGACGAGCTGGCGGACGAGCACGACCCGCGGGCGACGATGCACGAGACGGTTCGGGCCACCCTGACGGAGTTCGAGCAGGAGCAGGCCGAGCTGCTGAGCAATCGGAGTTGACTCTGCCCGCAGAGTGAGGTGTACGTGCCGACGCCCCCGCACCGCTCGTTGGCGCCTCGAGCCAGACCACCGGCAACGGGCAGGCGTTCATTGGCGCTGGCGGGCCAGCCTCACCTGGTGGCGTATTGCACTACGACTCCGGGGACGGCCACGCCCGGTTGCACGGGGTGTTCGGGTTGCGCGAACACGGGCAATGAACAGTTGACGGGAGCGACTTTCGGAGTCCAGCCGATGCGGTCGGCACCTTAGGATCGCACGGGGTCCAGTCCACCCTTGGATTGCCAACGTTGTCGTCATAGCTCGCAAGCGTTCGTTGACGCTGCTCATGAAACCACTCAAGCAACATCGCTGCTAGGAGGATGGAACTCTGCGACCAGCAGTTGTGCGAGCGAATCGACTTCCGGGGGGCATGCGCGTGTGACGCGTTTCGCCCACTCCGGGTGAAGAATCGCGGCCCGGAGGCACAAGAGGATAAGCGTGTCAAGGGCGTCCAGAAGCACCGGCGCTTCCGCCCCGCCTTCCATGGCCGAGGAAACTGCGGCCTCGACGAGTGAACGTTTAAAGGTGCTGCCAGAATCTTCCACTTGCATGTGCAACATCTAGCACGCGAGCGAAAGTTCTTCAAGTAGGTGTGGTCCGTGGATTGAACAGACGGACGACCGCCGAGGCTCGAAGTGGCCATGCCCAACACTCCCACCACGCAAAGGCTGGCGAGAGGCGCGAACCGCGTGGAGCACGTATGGGACCCATCCGCCCGCACGCGACGCGCCGGCAAGCTCGCGTCACTACGGCCGCTAGGTACCCGGCCTTGGGACCCTTCGGTCTTCCCTCAGTGATCACTCGGAAGCGAGTATTCGCTTAGCATCGCTGTCAAACAAGGCGAGGCCGGCCCTTTTCAGCGCCCGGCCGGGCCGACCGGCAGTTATAGTTGTGCGGACAACAGCTGCGGGAAATGCCTGAACGTCCGGGAATACGCTGGGGGTGTGGATATGGCATGGAACTCGGGGGCATCGCTGCGTGAGGGCGCCGATGCCGATCATCCCGCGGGCTGGTTCCGGCCCCGGGCAGTGGTCCTGGTGTATGTGGCTGTCGCGGGAGCGTGGATCTTGCTGAGTGGCAGGGCCGTCGATGTCGTGGCCGGCGAAGATCACGGCCTGTACGCAGCGCTGGAGTTGGGCAAGGGGCTGGGGTTTGTCGGCGTCACTGGTCTGGTGCTGCTGATCCTCCTGCGCCGGTACACTGCCCGGCTCGAGGCGGCGCACGCCGAGGCGCGGCGGATGGCGCGCTTCGCCGAGTTGAGCCCTAATCCCGTCGTCGAGTTCGGGCCGGATGGGTCCGTGGTCTCCGTGAATGCGGCCACGCTGGCAGTGACGGAGGCGCTCGCAGTGCCCATCGAGCGACTGTTGCCACCAGACGTGACGGACGTCATCCGCCGTTGCATGGCGACGGGGGAGCACGTTAGCAGCGTCCTGCACACTGTTGCCGGGCGGAGTTGGCGGTGGGCGTTCTTTCCGGCCGATCCGCCAGTCGGGGCATACGGCTACGGCTATGACCGGACGGAGGAGACGCGTCTCGAGATCCAGGTCCAGCAGGCTGCGCGGATGGAATCGGTGGGCCGGTTGGCGTCCGGGGTGGCGCATGACCTCAACAACTTCCTCATGGCGATCGGCGGATACCGTGCGCTGGCGCGCATGAAGATGGAGGAGAGCCACCCCGCGCAGGAAGAGCTCACCGGCATGGGCGACCAAATAGAGGCCGCACAGGACCTCGTGAAGAAGCTCATGCTTATCGCCAGGATGCGCACAACTGCCGAGAGCGTGGCGAAGGTGGACCTGGCCGCGCAGTTCGAGACACTGGCTTCCACCGTCCGGCACCTGCTGCCGTACCATGTCCAGCTCGAACTCAATATGCCGCCGGGGCACTACACGGTCGAAGTCGATGTTCGTGAATTGGAGCAAACATTGCTCAACCTGGCTTCGAACGCGGTCGACGCCATGCCCTTGGGTGGGACGCTTCACCTGGCACTGGAACGAGCTCCAGGAGGGCAAATTGCGATTGTGGTTGCCGACACTGGCGAGGGAATACCCCAGGACGTACTGCCCCGAATTTTCGACCCGTTCTTCACGACCAAGGAGGAAGGGAAGGGAACCGGACTCGGGCTTGCGTCGGTGTACTCCTTCGCCACGCACAGCGGTGGGACGGTGGAGGTGGAAACACAACCCGGACAAGGTTCGACGTTCAGGCTGCTGCTGCCCATCGCGGGCGGCGCTCACTGAGCGGTCAGCTCGCCGCTGACTCGGGCAACGTCCCGGCCAGGGGTGGCCCGAAGTAGTAGCCCTGGCCCTCGTCGCAGCCTATCCAGCGCAGCAGTTCCGCTTCGCGGGCCGTCTCGACGCCTTCCCCGATGACACGAAGCCCGGCGGAGTGCGCAAGGCCGACGATGCCAGTCAACAGTTCCCGGTGACGGCGCGAGCGGGTGAGTTCCACCACCAGGCGCCTGTCCAGTTTCAGCCCGGTGAGCGGGAGGTCGGCGAGCGAACCGAGGCGTGCGAACCCGGCACCGAAGTCATCGATGATGATGCCGACTCCCAGTCGGCCAATCGCTTCCAGCACTTCGCAGACACCTGAGCCCTGCAGTTCGGCGGACTCTGTTACCTCGATATCCAGCACGCTGCCTGGCAGCCGTTCGGTGGCGAGCAGGTGCCCAAGCCGCGAGGCGAACAGGGGATCGCGCAACTGGTGTGGGGAGACGTTTATGTGGAGATGGATGCCGGTGTGGCGAAACGCGCGCGCGTAGTAGTGCAGTGCCTGCCCGAGCGTCCAATCCCCAAGCGCGCCAATCTGGCCGCTGCGCTCGGCAACCGGGATGAATTCCACGGGTGCAATATCCCCGTACCGTGGGTGGTGCCAGCGCAAGAGCCCCTCCATGGCGACGATGGCGCCCGAAGCTAGCGACCGGATCGGCTGGTAGGCCAGGGTGAGGCTTCCGCCCGTCATGGCTCGCTCCAGGTCGTGGCGAATGGCCATGTCCCGGGCGGCGGCTCTTCCCAGGGCGAGCGTGTAGACCTCGACTCCAGACCCAGTCGCTTTCGCGCGAGCGAGGGCAAGGTCGGCGGCGCGAAGCAGGCTGCTGGAATCGCGGGCATCGGCCGGTGCGAACGCCATGCCCACGCTCAGCGAGAGCTGGGAGCCCGCTACGGCGGTAGTTCGCGCAGCCACCGCACGTCGCACGGACCAGGCACGGCCCTCGGCGGCTGCTACATCGAGAGCCCCGGCACCCGCCAGGAGGATGACGAACTCATCGCCGCCGAGGCGGTAGGCCGAGTGTCCGAGCCCCTCGTCCCGGAACACCCGCGCGATGCGGCGGAGGGCCTCGTCCCCTTCTTCATGGCCGTAACGGTCGTTGACTCCCTTGAAGTCGTCCATATCCACCAGGAGCAATGCCGCTGGCTCTCTCTTCCGCCATCCCGCGTCGAGGCGCTCCGTCAGTAAACGCCGGTTGCCCAGCCCGGTCAGTGTGTCGGTGTACGCGAGGTATTCGAGCTCGCGCGCAGCCTCGACTTCCGCGCTCACGTCTTCCTGGAAGGCGACGAAGTGCGTGGGGTTCGCGCTGCCCCGGGGAAGAGGCGTGACCGTCTGCGCAACCGTGTAGAGGTGTCCATCCCGCCGGCGGTTCACCACCCGGGACGAGAAGCAACGCCCGCTAGTGATTTCGGACCAGAGCTTCGCGTAGTAATAGCGGTCGTGCAGCCCGGATTGGAGAATCCGGGGGTTCTGGCCGATCGCCTCGTGAGGCGACCAGCCGGTGAAGGCCGAAAAGGCCTGGTTCACCCAGATGATCATGCCGTCTCGATCGGTGACAAACACCACGCTGCCAGCAGCCTCGAGCGCGGCCCGGGCCAGGTCGGCGGGGAGTTCAGGTGGGGGCGTTCTGGGGTTCCGCGGCGAGCTCATCGTGGGCGTCCTCCCGTTATGGTGGCGGCTCAGGTGCCGCGCCGGTCGTTGTCACCACATCCCTTTTCCCAGTGGTTCGGTAGCGCCAGCGCGAACTTCAGTACCTCATCAGGGTTCTCCCCAACGGCCTCCCGGGAGTTTTCCCCCGGCGAGAACGGTGCCTTTTCTCCGTGCCAGCCCGCGCGGGCACTCCCGAACCCCTTTGTGACGACTCGGTGAACCGCAACCGGTTCGCAACTCTAGTCCCGGAGGGCTTTCGATGAATCCCAGCAGCGCGTTCCGCCTTGTACCCACCAACGGCCACGACCCACGGACGGGCGCTCGCACGCGAGAACCTGCGAGCCGCGAAACCGGCCGGGCGCCAGTGGCGGTAGTGCTTTCCGATGGCGGCGGCCATTCCGCCGACTTCCTGCCCGTGCTCGCCGGTCTCGGCGTCACGGTCATCGACCGGCCGTTCGATGGTGAAGCGGCACGCATCGTCGGTGCCATCCAGCCGGCGCTCGTGGTCGCCATCTGCGACCCGACGCGCGATGAAGGCGCGGCGATGGTCTCGACGATCGCTGCTCAGCCTATCGGGCGCCTACTGGTGGTGGATACGGGCCGGACAGTCACCGGCACGATTGCCGCGCTGGAGCTCGGCGCCGATGCGGGCCTGACGGTGTTCGAGGATGCCCGCGTGGTGCGTGCGACCGTGGAGGCTCTCCTCCGGCGGCTGACCGTCCGCGAATTCCCTGCGCCCCCCGCGGCGGAAGGGCCTCGAATTCTCCTGGGCAACCTCGTGATAGACCGTGACACCTGCGAGGTGCGTGAAGGTGGCGAACTCGTGCCCCTGACGCGCACGGAGTTCCACATCCTCGCCTATCTGGCCAGCGAGGCGGCCAAGGTTCGCAGCCCCGGGCAGATCATGTCCGCCATCCATGATTACACGTACACCGATGCCGAAGCGCAGCAGGCCGTGAAGGTCTACATCCGCCGAATCCGGCGCAAGCTCTCGATCTGCTCCAGCCAGTCGGTGGCGATTGTGAACTCCCGCGCGTTTGGCTACCGCATCGAGGCTGTGGATGCGCAGGACGACGACCCCGACCTGCCCGCCGCCTGAGCCGCGACGTTCACACCTCGCACGGAGAGCCCCATGCGCGCCCGTACCGCCCTGCTCATCGACCCGGCGCACGACTTGCCCCCAACGGCCCTTGCCGAACTGGATCGGCTGGGTATTGCAACGGCGGGGTCCGTGGGCTATGGACTCCAGGCACTCGATGCGGCATTCACGCATCGCCCGGACCTGGTGCTGATCCGGCTCATGCTGCCGCAGGCGCGAGCCATCGACCTGGTCGCCAGGATTCACGATGCGCTGCCGGATACCGTCATCGTCGCCGTGGCAGATGATAGGGCTTCGCGGGCTGGCACGAAGGCAATTGCCGCCGGTGCCGCCGTGTGCCTCGCGCTCGACAGCCCGCCCCGCGAGTTCCGGCGTGTCATCGAGGCGTCACGTCACTACTTCGAGCGGCGCAAGCACGGGGAGAGCATCGCGGCCGGCCAGGGTGGCCAGGTGATCGCGGTGCTCGGAGCCAAGGGCGGCGTCGGGAAAACGACGATTGCCACCAACCTCGCCATCGTGCTGGAACGTGAATCCCATGGCGCTGTTGCGCTCGTTGATGCCGACCCGCAGTTCGGGGATGTGGCGCTCTCGCTCGACCTGGCCCCTGAGCGTTCACTGGCCGATGCCGCCGCTGGCATCGAGCTGCTAGAGACAGCGAACGTGCGCGAGTTCATGGTCCCGAGCTATGGCATCTGGGTGCTGCCCGCGCCACGCCATGCGCTGGCGGGCTCGGGCGTTACGGGGGCAGCCCTCGATGCCATCCTTGCGCGCCTGCGCCATTCGTTCGACTTCGTGGTGGTGGATACCGGCGGCGCCTACAGCGACCTCACTGCGGTGGCCGCTGATGCCGCGACGACCCGGATGTTGGTGACGACTCCCGAGCTGAACTCCGTGCACGACGCGGTGCGCGCTGTGCGGTGGCTGCGGGAGCGTGCCGGTCCCGATGCCGGGCGCCTGCGGCTGGTGCAAAACCGCGCTGGCATGCGCGGTGGCCTTCGCGAGGCCGAGTTCGGCCGCGAAATCGGCATGCGGGTGTCTTGCGTGGTGGAGGATGACAGCCGCTTGCTGAAGGCGATGCAGGTCGGCAGGCCCTTCGTCGACCGGTACCCCAGGAGCAGTGTCGCGGTGGCAATTCGGGGTCTGGCGACATCGCTGCTGGGCAGCGCTGGTGGCGTGAATGGGCCACCGCCCGGCAGCCCGGGCCGCCGTGCCCTGGCGCGTCTCCTTCCACACTTCGCCTGAGGGCAACCGGGTAGGGAGTCAGGGTTCTCCCCTAGGGGGCGACGGGGGGTTTTCCCCCTGCTGGTAAGGGCGATTCCACCCGCGGGCTTCGGAGAGTTCCACGCGTATCTGTGGGCTCTCGGGCGGCCCACTCTTGTTACCAGTCATACACCAAGAGGCCAACAAGGTGAACCAGAGGAGCCCTGCAGTGAAAACGAATCCAACCATCTCTCCCGAACAACGCCAAAGGATCATCGAGGAGCATTTGCCCCTTGTGCGCTACGTGGTCCGCAAGATGCACGTGGTCAACCCTCCTGCGGGCCTCGACTTCGACGACCTTGTGAGCCACGGGACGCTTGGGCTCATCCAGGCAGTCGACCGGTTCGATGGGGGCCAGGGCGTGCAGTTCAGCAGCTTTGCGATTACCCGCATCCGCGGGGCCGTGCTCGATGCGCTCCGTTCACTTGATCCGGTGGGACGGCCAACGCGGACGCTGGCAAAGCGCCTGGACGCCACCCAGAACGCCCTTGCCCTCGAGCTGGGGCGCGAACCCACCGCCGAAGAGGTGCAGCGGGCCGCGTGCGTTACACCGGCGGAGTACTGGCGCGCACGGTCGGCTGCGAGCATGAGCGTGGTCCCGATCGAACAGCCGGCAGAGGGTGAGCACGGATGGGAAGAGCGCCTGGCGGACGAGACGGCGACCGTTTCGGCCGGGCTGGAGCGGCGCGACATGGCTCAATGCCTTAGCCGCGCGGTGGCGGACCTGCCCGAGCGCGAGCGGCTGATCCTGTCGCTCTACTACGTCGAGAATCTCACGCTGAAGGAAATTGCGCGGGCGCTGGATATTTCGGAGACTCGGGTCTCGCAGTTGTTGCACCGGTCCTACGCGCGGTTGCGCGTGAATCCCGCCCTGGCGGGGGCCGCGTGAAGCGAACCCTGCCCCCTGTTCTTCGCTAAGGGCGCCACCGGATAGGTGGCGCCTCTCTTGATCACTGAATGTGATATTTCGTTTGACTATCGACCTGCACCGGTGGCATTTCGGCGGTGCTGAGGGGCCATCCGCATGAACTACATTCGGCAACGAGGTAAGCTCGTGCGTTGCAATTTCATCTGGTCTGTACTACTGTCTGGCTGATTCTTGATGGCCGGGTCTCGCCGTGGCGACGATGGAGAATGGCCCCCGCAGCAAGTTCGGTCGGCCGGCGCTGCGGATAGTCCTGGCCGATGACCACGCGATATTGCGTCACGCACTCGCAACGCTGCTTGATGCCCAGCCCGATCTTCAGGTGATTGCGGAGGCTTCGGACGGCCGGGAGGCCATCGAGGCGACGGAGCGGGTCCACCCCGACGTGGTCATCATGGACGTTGGGATGCCACGCCTGAACGGGATCGAGGCCACGCGCCAGATTCACGCACGCTTTCCAACCACAAAGGTGCTGATTCTGAGCGCCTATGGAGATGCCGGCTCGGTGGGCAACGCCCTCGCCGCGGGCGCGTGCGGATTCATCATCAAGCGGTCCGATATCGACGAGCTGGCGCTCGCGCTCCGGCTGGTGACCACCGGGAACATCTATGTTTCGCGAGAACTGGCGGAGCAGATGGATATCGGAGAAGTCACGTTCAGTGCCCGTAACCAGGGCAACGAGGCTTCGGCGCTCACCGACCGCGAGCGGGAGGTTTTGCAGCTGATCGCAGAGGGGCACACGCTCCGGGCGATTGCCGGCATGCTGGTCCTTAGCCCGAAAACCGTGGAGGGCCACAACTCCCGGATCATGGCGAAGGTAGGTGCCCGGAACCGCGCGGACCTCGTGCGCTATGCCATCGGTGTCGGACTCGTTCGGCCCGAAACACTACCGGAAAGTGGCTGACGAGACGCGTCGGGCTGGTTGTTGGCGAATGGAGGATGGAGTGGCAAATGACACCGGAGCGGACCCGCTCCTCGATGCGGTCTTCGACGCTATTCCCAGCATGGTCTTCGTCAAGCGGGCGAGTGACCTGACCTACGTTCGTGCGAATGCAGCCGGCCAGCAGTTCCACGGAATGAGCGAAGCGGAACTCGCTGGAAAGACCGTGTTCGACCTGTTTTCGCCGGGAAGTGCGGCGCGGCTGCAGAGCGACGAGCTTCTGGCCGTCCGAACGGGTAGGAGTGTAGTGCTGGACGATGTCGCGCTCGAAACGCCCGGTGGCACGCACTACTTCTGGGGGCAGATCGTCCCCCTTGGAAACCGTGACGGCAGCCCCGAAGTGCTGCTCACGGTGGTGCGCGATGTCACCGAGCAGCATGAGCTCCGCAAAGCATCAGTGGCATGGTCGGACATCATCGAAAACGCGGAGTGGGGCGTGGCCGTTCTTAGCCCTGACGGTCTCCGGCTGGAACGGGTCAGCCCGGGTTTCGCCCGCATGCACGGATACACCACCGAAGAACTGACCGGGATGGCACGCGAAGGCCTGGTGGCCCCGGAGTCTCGCGACCATCTGCACCGCATGCTCAGGATGGTGCTGGAGCTGGGACATCATTCGTTCGAGTGCATGCACCAGCGGAAAGACGGCAGCACCTTCCCAGCTCTGGTTGTGGCGAGCGCGGTGAGGTCGCCCGATGGGCCGGCGCTCTATCGACACATCAGCGTCCAGGATGTTTCGATGCTCAAGGAGGCCGAGGCACAAGTACACGCCGCTCGGTTGGAAGCCGAGAGAGCCAACCAGGCCAAGAGTGAATTCCTTTCGCGGATGAGCCACGAGCTCCGCACGCCGCTCAACGTCATCCTCGGTTTCGCACAAGTACTCCAGCTCGATGAACTCACCGAACTCCAGGGCGAGAGCGTGGGCCACATCCTCCAGGCGGGCCGCCACCTCCTAGCGCTCATCGATGACGTGCTCGACATCTCGCGCATCGAATCCGGGAAGATGGCGCTGTCCATCGAGCCGGTGGCCGGCGGCGACGCCATCGAGGATGTCGTGCGGCTGATGCAGCCGCTCGCCCAGGATAAGGAGGTGTCGCTGGCCTACCCCGGGCCCGATTGCAGGTGCCACGTCCTGGCCGACCGCCAAAGGTTGAAGCAAGTACTCCTGAACCTGGTGACCAACGGGATCAAGTACAACGTGCAGGGCGGTTCGCTCCACATCACCTGCGACGACGACGGGGAGCGCGTGACGATAGCGGTCTCCGATACCGGTATCGGTTTTCCCGAAGACGCCATCGACCGGCTGTTCGTGCCGTTCGACCGTCTCGGCCGGGAAACGACGGAGGTCGAAGGCACGGGACTCGGGCTGAGTCTGTGCAAGGGGCTGGTGGAGGCGATGGGTGGGACCATCGAGGCCCGGGCCAACCCGGGCGGCGGCAGTATCTTCATCCTCACCCTCAACCGGGCCGAGGCACCAGCCGCGGGTGGTGCCTCGGGTGCTCCGCCGCTGGCCCCGGCACGAACCTCTCGCGGCGTGGTGCTCTATATAGAAGACAACCTGGCGAATTTTAAGCTCATCGAGCAGGTGCTCTCGAGGCGGCCCGGAATCAGCGTTATCCCGGCGATGCAGGGTGGACTCGGACTTCAGCTCGCGCGCGACCACCACCCCGACCTGATCCTGTTAGACCTGCACCTGCCGGACATCAGGGGTGACGAGGTGCTTGCCCGCTTATTGCGCGATCCGATCACGGCCTCGATCCCGGTGGTGGTCGCCAGCGCTGACGCCACCCAGCGGCAGATTGAACGCGTGGTGGGTATGGGCGCACGAGCCTACCTCACGAAACCAATCGACGTCCGCAGGCTGCTCGAACTGGTCGACGAGCTGCTCGGCAATCCATAAGCGCGGCGGACCCAACTGGGTGGCAGCCCTGGGGCCACATCGGTCTTGGTGGTCCTGACTCCACCGGAATGGTGCCAAACCCGATCTTCCGTGGCCGGAGGCGAGGAAGGTAGGCAGTGCCCTTCGCGACGGTGTTCAGTCTCCTGCGTTTCGTGATGGGGCGGATGAGTTCTTCAAGACGCTGTAAGGGCCTGGTCTCAGTGAAAGTCGGGGGCGGGGCATGCCCTGCGGAGCCGACACCAACGATGGTTCGTGATCGGAGGGTAGCACCGCCTTCCCAAAATCTCGTTCAGCCGCGGGATGGCGCGGTCGCGCTCCGCCATTACAGCGTCAGGCTGTGCGAGAACCGAGCAGGGGGAATGCGTAGTTGCCGTAACGGAAACCAACGCGAGCGCGGCCGGTGCTAAACGCCTTTCGGCATCAGAGGGTGCTGCATAGCTGCGGTTCCTGGGGAAGCGCGGCAAGGGCCGGTGCTAAACGCCTTTCGGCATCAGAGGGTGCTGCATTTCCCCCGCTGGCCGCGCCCGCAACCGAGAGGTCGGTGCTAAACGCCTTTCGGCATCAGAGGGTGCTGCATCCGCATCCTCCGCGAACAGTACGCCGGCCACACGCTGTGCTAAACGCCTTTCGGCATCAGAGGGTGCTGCATTCCGAATGCACGCCAAGCGCCGTGCGGGGGGTTGCCGTGCTAAACGCCTTTCGGCATCAGAGGGTGCTGCATGTCGCCAGCGCCAGGGGCGCTCGCCGGGCTGCAGTAGTGCTAAACGCCTTTCGGCATCAGAGGGTGCTGCATGGCTCGCCTCTTTCTCGAACCGCGCCCGCCACTCGTGTGCTAAACGCCTTTCGGCATCAGAGGGTGCTGCATCGACATCGTGCTGGCGGACATGTCGGCTTACGGCTAGTGCTAAACGCCTTTCGGCATCAGAGGGTGCTGCATCCGGTGATCGAGTTCGTGGTGCGCGAAGTGAAGCGGTGCTAAACGCCTTTCGGCATCAGAGGGTGCTGCATCGTCCACCACCTGCTGCGCGTAGCGCGTCGTGGGGTGGTGCTAAACGCCTTTCGGCATCAGAGGGTGCTGCATTCTCTGACTGCGTCCGCAGTGCGCCGGCGAAGAAGTGCTAAACGCCTTTCGGCATCAGAGGGTGCTGCATCCGCCAGGTCGCCCTTCGCGTCCCAGATGGGATCCTGTGCTAAACGCCTTTCGGCATCAGAGGGTGCTGCATGCCCGGCCCGTCGCCGCGGCCACGACTATCGATTCGTGCTAAACGCCTTTCGGCATCAGAGGGTGCTGCATTCCTTTTCGCGGCACTTCGCCACAAGGTCGCGGGCCTGTGCTAAACGCCTTTCGGCATCAGAGGGTGCTGCATCCGGGGATAGCGCCGGCGGCTCACGGTCGCGCCGTTGGGTGCTAAACGCCTTTCGGCATCAGAGGGTGCTGCATTCCTCGGCGATGTTGGCGACGCAGGCATAGAACGGTGCTAAACGCCTTTCGGCATCAGAGGGTGCTGCATGGTCGCCACCGCGATCACCCTCGCGGTCTACGTCTAGTGCTAAACGCCTTTCGGCATCAGAGGGTGCTGCATGCTGTCTCGGGGAACGTCTCTGGCGAGACGAAGCGGTGCTAAACGCCTTTCGGCATCAGAGGGTGCTGCATGGTCGGAGTCGCGTTCACGGCAGCGGACGACTAGTGCTAAACGCCTTTCGGCATCAGAGGGTGCTGCATTGAAACACCATGCGTTGCAGGAACTCTTCGGCGGAGTGCTAAACGCCTTTCGGCATCAGAGGGTGCTGCATTGGTGAAGTTCCGGCTGCGCCGCTTGCTCGCTGGCATGGGGTGCTAAACGCCTTTCGGCATCAGAGGGTGCTGCATCCACGGGGCCTGCCTGCTGTGTTCAACGGCGAGCGGTGCTAAACGCCTTTCGGCATCAGAGGGTGCTGCATTTTGGGTCCCGCCACAGCTGGTCGTACCGGTCGAGGTGCTAAACGCCTTTCGGCATCAGAGGGTGCTGCATGCGAACCAGCGTGTTGACGTGTCCGCCAGGAGGAGGTGCTAAACGCCTTTCGGCATCAGAGGGTGCTGCATGTGATGCCGAAGCACTCGCCATGTGGCGGACCACGTGCTAAACGCCTTTCGGCATCAGAGGGTGCTGCATGTGGTCCCTCGGGCGGTCATCGTCCCGCACTCCCCGTGCTAAACGCCTTTCGGCATCAGAGGGTGCTGCATCCCGGATGTCACCTACACGGGCGATGATTTCGTGCTGTGCTAAACGCCTTTCGGCATCAGAGGGTGCTGCATCCGAGGTCCGGCATGAACTCGTAGAGGACTTCACGTGCTAAACGCCTTTCGGCATCAGAGGGTGCTGCATCGAATGCGTCATCAGGCGTCAACGGGTAGTACGCCGAGTGCTAAACGCCTTTCGGCATCAGAGGGTGCTGCATGGGCTACCAGGCGCGTATGGATGAGGCCATCCAACTGTGCTAAACGCCTTTCGGCATCAGAGGGTGCTGCATTCATCTCGTCCGGCACCCACTCCCCGAACAGGTCCGTGTGCTAAACGCCTTTCGGCATCAGAGGGTGCTGCATATCATCTGCCAGGTGGACTGGGAGAAAGCCTACAGTGCTAAACGCCTTTCGGCATCAGAGGGTGCTGCATACGCGACCGAGGCGAAGGCGGCGGGCCTCGTGGATCGGTGCTAAACGCCTTTCGGCATCAGAGGGTGCTGCAT
>CAZDOK010000005.1:0-90093 GCA_964507025.1 uncultured Anaerolineaceae bacterium | reverse complement strand
CGGCGGGCCTCGTGGATCGGTGCTAAACGCCTTTCGGCATCAGAGGGTGCTGCATAGCAGCTCGACAGCCAGATTCGATTTTAGGTCCGTTTTCATGCACCCCCGTGCGGAAGGGCCTCTCCCGGGGCCCGCCAGGTTCACGTCCTTCCGCCACGTGGAGGTCCATGAATCAGGAGTTCACCTCTCTAGAGGATTCGGTAGGTGGGTGGGACACCACTCCACTTCCTTCCGTTGGACTCCGTCACATTCTCACCGCACCGCTCGCAAAGTGGAATGACCAGCAAGCTGTCTTCTGGTTTCATCACGAGGACGAGCTCCCAGCGAAGGCGGCTGAGGTCTCTCCTGCTCAGTCGGCATCGGAACACGCTGTACTGGATGCGCTCGCCGTACCCTTCGAGCAGGCGGGCGACGACTCGAAGCCGCCGATCATCCCGTATGTCGTAGGCGATGATGTTCCAATCCTTGCTCATCTCAGCCTCGCTCGGGCGAAGAGCCCCGGTGACCCAGACCATTCCTTTTCGAGAAGCCGGACCTCGAGTTCAACCGTCCGCGCGTAGCTGAGCGAGTAATTCAGCACTGGGTGCTTCCAGACTTCGTTGAGACGTTCCTCGAAAAGCCTGATGGCAAGCTTTCGACCGCTCTCGCTCAGCCACGTCTTTTCGCTGGTGACAGAAAAGTCCGACGGGGTCCACTGACGCCGGTTTAGAGACGCAATGAGGGGCATGTCCACGAGCGGCACCCGGAACAACTCCATGAGGTCAAGGACAAGCGGGTAGGATGCGGAACGCGGTGTGTGGAAGAAGCCGATGGACGGGTCGAGCCCAACCGCAACCACGGCTCCCAGCACCCGACTGTAGAGGAGCGAATAGCCGAAGCTGAGGGCGGCGTTGAACGGATCTTCTGGCGGGCGGCGCGACCGCCCCTTCGGCGCGAAGTCCTCGCGAAGCTCAGGACGGAGCAACGTTGGCAGAGAATCGAAATAGCTGCGTGCTGCGTTTCCTTCGAAGCCCCGAAGCTGGGCGACGCCTTCTGCCATCGCGACGGAGTCCCGCCTCGCCCGAATGTCGACGATGGCCGCTCGTGCACTTGATCGTGCCTCAGCATCCTTCCTGGTTGCTCGGAGGAGATAGCGGAGCTGAGATTCGATCCGCGCTCGGGCCAGCCTGCGCGCAAGGCGCAGAGGCGTGCCTGGTTCGGTGAGAGCGGCGTATTGCCTGAGGCGTCGCTGCACTCCTCCCGCGCCCGCGGCGAGGCCTGCGACGAATCTCCCGCCGTTGGTGAGCCAGTGGACAGCAACGTCATGGGAGACGCAAAGATGAAGAGCCTGCGTGGTTATCTGCGCGTTCCCGTGGATGACCACTGCCCCGACGCTCCGCGCTGGCAACGACGAGAGCTCCTCACCGTCCGCGGCAACAACGAGACGCGCGTTAGAGCGTCGGACATGCGCCCCTTGTGTGGCCACGTGGAGGATTTCCCGGTCTGGAAGTGCCGGAAAGAGCCGTGCCAGAGTCTCGGCGCCGCCTTGAGCGAGACGTTCTTCTTCGGGAAGACAAACCGGAGCGAGCGAACAGCGGACGCACTTGCGCTCATCCTCAGTCACCGGCGGACGCTCCGTCTGACTTCTCAGTACTCGCGCCCGCACCACGGCCAAGGCGACCGCCGCGCGGAGTTCTGTCGTAACAGTCACCCGGACGGTCACGTTATCCGCGTGGTAACGGACACGACCTTCCGGGACAGCGCGCCCGGTGGACTCCTCTAGAAGAAGCGCGTAGGCCGCGAGTTGGAGCGCATCCGACGGCCACGGCTCGGGCCCTGCATCTGATTGGCGGGCACGACCGCGTTTGTGCTCGTAGGGGACGAGGTGGCCGTCCCGCGTCCGGAGCGCGTCCACTTTCCCGGCTAGTCCCAGTGACTCGCTCTCCAACTCCAGTTCGCGGGCCTCAGTGCCGCTTTCGTCCGGAATCGACAGCGCCTGATGCAACTGGCGTCCGGCGTAAACAGCCTCGTCCGCGAGACGTATCTCCTCGACCTCCTCCAAGTAGAAGAGCCGTTCACAATAAGTGAGGGAATGGAGCGCCATGACGCGGACCAGAGGCTCGGCGCCGGGAATCGGCGCGGTCACACATTTCCCGCCGTGGGCGGAATCGTCACCCAGGACAGGGCCCAGGGGACCGGGGATTCCGCGCTTTCGAGGCAGAACAGCTGGGAACGTGTCTTCGTGTTGTCCGCCCTGTCGATCTGGGTATAGAGCCGCGTGGCGTCCACGGCGGGTTCGTCGTCGGCCAGAGCTCGTAGCCACATCGCCGGCTCGTCGACCTCCAGTACGTCAAGGTGGCTGAGGAAGAGGTTGTTGTCGCCAAGGAACGGAATGCCGTACCGGCGTCTGGATGTCGGCCGGTAACCCATGCCCAGGCGTACCCCTTCTTCGAGGCGGCCTTCGAGATCATCGTTCCCGTCCACCGCGGCACTGAAGTCCATTCCCGCAAGCAGCTCGCGAGATATGGGCTGGATGTTGTACTTGTTGCCTCGTGTCTCCAGCGCGTGGTCCTTGCCGGTAGTCCCGATGGGGTAATTGTGCAACTGCTGGAAAAGCACCTGGACGTCGGGGACCAGGTGAAGCCCGATTGCCAGGCGGCAGCCGGGCAGGCCGCCCGCGGTGCGCGTCATCGGCGACTTCCCATCGTCCCACCGGCTCTCGATACCCGCGATGTTCAGGAGCAGCCCGTAGACGGAAGCGAACGTCGGAAAAGGCGCCGTCGGACGGTAGCTTCCGGCCGTGAAGAGCCGGAAAGCACCAAATGGAGCCTTCACTCGGATTCGGAGCATTCGTCAAGCCCCGGAGGTCGGCAGGAATGCCGCGCCTGTGACCCTGACTGCGACACTGTTCAGGGCTCTCTCCGGTCGCTCATCCAACGTCACTCCTCGCGCGACCAGCGCGGCTCTCTCTTCGGCGGTCAGTACTTTCCGGACCAGGTCCCCGGCAAGAATGAACTCGTCACCGGGTAGGCCGCCGGTGAGGAGACTCCCGACGAGGTCTGGGACGCTTCCATCTGGCTGGTATCCGTAAAGGTCGAAATCGGGGGTCAGCCGGTTGGTCATCCTGATGACGATGCTCGCAGGCTGCATCGGGAAGTAGCTCCGCGCGTGGTTTCCGGCCACACCAGTCAGTTCGGAGACAGCGCGCAGCAGGGCGCGCAGCCAGCGTCGGCGTAGGTTTCCTCCGGCGTCGTCGCTGAGGTCACAGTCATCCAGGTTGAGCGCGAACGGGTACTGAAATGCTGTGACGGATGTCTCGCGGTTCAGGAGTGCGGAGGACGTGGCATTCTGCCAGGGCGCGGACTCGTTCTTGATGGTCAGTGGCGACTGGGTGAGGAGCGCATCGTGCCGGTACGGTTCGAGGGCCACCGCCATGTTGGTGCGAATTACCGAGTCACGCTTGAACTGGAAATCGCTTCGGGTCTTGAGTACCACTGAGGGGATCTGCTTGCGGTCGGCGACCATGTAGCCGAAGAGGAAGTCGTCGGCATACCTGGTCGGGTCGGGGTAGTCGTTGAAGCGAACCGCCAGTTGGTCTTCGTTGTGCAGGCGTTCGCGGTTCAGCGCAATCGCACCGTCGCCCGCCGTCGCATAACGTCGAAGGGTCTCTCTCAGCGCGTTCCGCACCGCCTCGGGCGAGATGACGGCGTACTCAAACCGGCCCTTCGTGATTCGCTGAAGCGTCATGCGGTTGTTCTGGCTCTCGCCGCGGTAGTTGGCGCTTGGCGCACTGTTCGTAAGGATGCTGGCAAAGAGGTTCACGGAGTCTCTCCTTTAGCTGCCCGACAGGGCGGAGATGGCGAGCATCGAAAGGCTCTTGATGTCTTCCCACGTGTCGTCCCTGCGGAGCAGGGCTACTGCGATGCCCTGGTACTCGGCCTCGGGAAGGAACTGCGGGACCGAGCAGATGGTGCCAGTGAAGTACGCGATGAAGTCTTCGCGCGACCTCGTAGCTCGCAATTGGAAGAAAGCATCGGTGCACACTCTCTCCTGCGCCTCGCTGTACTTGGTTGGCGTGTTAACACGCATGCCGCCGGACGCTGTCGGTTGCCGGTCGTCCTTGAACGACTCCCATGTGATTCCGGACCGCTCTTCAGTGCGGTGCCGGACGTAGGCCCGAACCATGTCGCGCACCCGTCGCGCAAGGTCGAACTCGGTCTGGTTGCTGCTGGTTGTCGTGCTCACCATCCCTCCTGCGGCGTGAACTTGCTGTTCGAACATCGAGGTTGCATCGGCCCCGAACCACTGCCCGGACCCAACAAAAAAGGCGTCCGGAAGGTCATCGAAGAGACGGTTGAATGCTCGATACCAGGGGACGCGGTCGAGCACGTTGAGGATGAGCTGCCGACGGAAGGTCGGCGTTTGGCGGGACCTTGAGGCGGACTCGTACCGCTCGAGCACGTCGCGCGTGACTGATAGCCTCCCGACACTCGCGAGACGCGGTTGCTGCCCGCCAGTCTTCATGCAGTAAACCTCCGTCCCGGAAAGCGACATCGCGACAGAACTTCCGGCGGCTCTAGCCTTGGCGACAGCCGACAGCCGCGCAACGTAGTCAAGTCCCCCTTCCTGCGGAAGTGCGAGTACCGAACTTCGAGGCCGTTCCTTGAAGTAAGGATGCGCCTGATCGTCCAGTTGGGCCGTGGCAGCGGCGAAGTCTTCGCGAAACCATTCGAGGTCGTGAACGTCGGGGATCGTGATGACGTAGCCGGTCTGTTCTTGTTTCACCTGCCCGTTGTCGATCTTCAGCGCGACACCAAGCCCGAGACCCATGACGAGCGGCCAAAAGTGTAGAAGGAGGTTCTCGCTGGCCTGTCCGCGGAAAGGCACGGCATCGGCGGTTGCTTCCTGGGCACCTAGGTACATGTGCCCTTTGACGTCCCCCGTTACGCCACGAATAATTGCTTTCCAGGCTTCGACCGCGTCCTTGGCGGGCTTCCCGACAGCCCGCGCTTCATATGGTCCGCGGGTAGTTGGGATGGCGCGGAGGACGTTCCAAATAATATCTCGCCAGAGTTTCAACCAGTGCGCCGGCATGCCGAGGTCCTGGAGGGGCAGCCCAGCGGGAACCACCTGCGGGTAAGCGTACTCTTCGATTACCTTCGGCTTCCCGCCAGTTTTCTCCTCCACCCTCTCGCGCCGGTCAAGTGGCTCGACGGGTTGGCCCGTCTTCCTATTCGTGCGGACCTTAGGGACCCAGACCGTCTCGCTGGTTGCAGCGTACAGGCAATCGAACAGCGTCTGCAGGGACTCCTCAGTAAGTCCAAGTTCAACTGTGCCGTGCCTATCGACGGTGACCTCGGGGCGAGGTTCCCGGCCGCGACGTTCCAGCGACTTGATACCGATCAGGAGGCCGGCCAACCCGGCCCGGTGCTGGGCGGTGGGTAGGACGTGGGGGTCGAAGTTGAGAACTATTTCAGCGGTCACGAGGCTCTACCTCGAAGGCCGAAAACGTGGTCGTACAGGCTCGCAGGGGCTACTCTGAGGAATTGCCCGAGGCGGGCATCCGGCTGCGTGAGATACCGGGGAGCGGGAACCACCCAGCCTGCGGCACTCGGGTCGCGCCGTGCCTGCGCCGAGACGTATTCGTCAACATCGGAGTCGAGGAGAGAGTCGGTCACATACTCATCGTCCTCACGGAAGCTGTCCTCCCTGCCGTTCGCGTACCACTTGCTGTCGAGGAAGCCCGCGAAACCACCGGCGAAGAGGGGGTCTTTGACGTCGAGGTCGGCGATATATCGTGTCAGGTCGGATTGTGAAACGCCGCCGGACTCCGCGAGAGTCCTGGCGAACTCCTCGCCCTGGTCGATTTCCGCGACATCGTAGGGAAGGTTTTTGACGGGGCGATACACGACTACCTCACCCACGCGGCCCGGGCGGGGAATCGGCTCGCGGCAACAACGGCCCATCCTCTGTATGAGCGATGCAACGGGCGCAGCTTCAGTCACGAGGACATCCGCGTCCAGGTCGAGACTCATCTCGCAAACCTGTGTGGTGACGAGCGCAAGGCCGGTGCCAACCTCCGACTGAAATCGGTCGATGACTGTGCGGTGTCTATCACGTCTGTCCCGGAGCCTGTAGCGGCTGTGGAAGCACTCAATCCGTCCGGGGATTTCCGTCGCGAGGGCCGCGGCGGCCTTCTGGCAGCGGTCAACCGTGTTCAACACGTAGAGCACCTTCTTACCCGAACGAACCGCAGCAACCACCGCATCCGAGGCATCGGTAAGTTCCCCGAACCGGACGCGGTAACGGATGGCGGTCGCCTGGCGTTCGAGGTCCTCGAATCGGTCGGAGTCCTGCGGGAATACCTGCATACCGCGCTTGCTGCGAAGGATGTCGAGCCGGTCTGGCGGCAGTGACGCCGTCATGCAGAGCACTGGTACGTCGAACGCCTCGAGAAATCGCTCCAGGTGTTCGAACATTCTTTGGTCGAAACTGTGCACCTCGTCTATCACCATGACTCCCTCCGCCAGCACCGGCAGCATGCAGAGGGCGGCGTACCGATTCGACATGGCAGCAAGGAAGGTGTCAACCGTCGCGGTGATGATGCGGCGGTCCCAGAAGCCGAGGGCAAACAACCGGTCTTCACCGGTGAAGTCCCACCCCGAGCGTTCGTCTTCCGGGTTACCGAACATGGTCTGCAATTCGAATGACGCCGTTCCATGGATGAGCGCGGCAGCTTCTGGACCCGCCCACGACGCATAGTCGCGAAACCCTTCCGTCGCTGTGGCGCGCGTGGGATAGAGAAAGATGGCGCGGCGGTATTTGCCTCCCCGAAGCTGCTCCTCAACCCACTTCCACGCTGCGAGCGTTTTGCCTGTGCCACACCCGGACAGGAGCAGGGCGCGGTCGCCGAGATGGGAACAGGCAAGCTGGAAGTCGTGGAACCCATTCCATTTGCCCCGCTGTTCCAATTCCCTGATACGAGGCGCAATGACGCAGTCTTCGACTACCCGGGCACTCAACGGCTCACCATCGAACGCTTGCCCCATCCACTGACTGATGCCCAGCTCCATCCGGGTTGCGGCCGAGCCAGCAGAGTCCGTGAGCATGACAGCTGCTTTGACCGCTCTCACCATTTGCCAGGGAGGTTCGGACGAAGATGCGGTCTTCTCCAGTTGCCGGACCAGCCGGATGAACTGGCTCGAAAGCCGATCGACCTGACCAGCGAAGTCCCAGGTCTGGTCGATGGTTGCTGGCGGGGGTTGCCCAAGAATGTCGGCTGCCATCTCAAGTGTGGCTTTCACTTCGGGAGCTCCAGTGAGCAGTCGGAGCGAGTGAGCTCCGACCCGGTTAAATCCCAATCGGCGGTCGCCGTGTTCCGTGCCGGGCCCCACTTTGCAGTGGTGCGACACGACCGCAGACAGTACCGCCAGTAGCTCTGGGGGAGTCAGACTGGAACTCAGCCAGCCGCAAAGGGGCTGGGAGCCAAGCAGAAGCGCGGTAACGTGCTCATGCCGAATGGATTGCGGATTCATGGCATTGCGAACGGCGTTCTGGAAGTCGCCGTTCGCCTTCCCGAGGTCGTGTAGAAAGGCAGCGACCATCAGGGCTCGCCAGAACTCGTCAAGACAGCGCTCGGGCACCTTGAAGAACCGTAACCAAGAACGGGCCAACAAACTCGGGCGTTCACGCTCACCAAACATCACCAGAGTCGCGCGCCCCACGTCGCTTGCGTGCTCATCAAGCGTGACCGCATGACCACGTTGAGGGGTCTTAGCCAGAACGGGGGCGCGGTCGCTCGGATTGTTCATGGACGCTCTTCCGGGACAAACACCCCACAACCGAAACGCTGTCGGCCTCCGACTCCGTGTTCTTGAACGCACACGGATTCTTCAGCAGTTAGCTCGTCAATCGTCAACGCGTACCCGACGATGACCTTGTCACGCACCTTCATCGTCCGACGCTCGAACGGGTCGGGACTGCCGACCCCGGTCGCCTCAAAACTCACTTCGCTTTGACGTGCGGGAATGGCGACCCTCCCGGCAACTCCGAGGGCATCCAGCTGACGGCGGGCAGCCGCGGCCAAAGCCTGCGCGTCGAGCATTCCCTTGATGACTACCAGTCGACTCCTGAGCGTGGCTGCTGGCACCAACTCCGCCGCGCGGGGAGGCCCCAGTCGCAAGCGCGAGCCTTCGACGTCCAATGTTGCCCCGGCCAGCGGCAGAGCCGCGTCGATTAGGTCCGATGGGAGCCTCAGAGTGACACCGGATGAATCCGTGAGCTGAATCCTCCGGAGGCCGGCCAAGCGACCCGCGACAGGATGTATGGCAACCCTGTCGTTACCGTGTAGGAACGGCAACGCGTGGGCAATCGCCGCGAACAGCGGGTATCCGTGATCGGCTAGGAGAGTGGAAGAAGAGCTGCCCGATTCCGAGAGTATCGGAAATGAGAGGTCTACGAACGGCGGATTTTCCAGTGCTACCGTGCGAACCACGAGGTCTCCTGACGCTCAGTCACAGCCACCGTGCGTGCGGAGGTCCGACCTCCGACGGCAGCGTTGCGGGGCTATTCTGCCGGAACGAATCGTTGATGGCGATAGCGACAACACTTGTCGCGAATCGGGGACGGCATATCCCGAACGACCGTCTCCGCCGGGGTTGTTTTGCACGACTTGAAGGCGGCGGACGAGATCGGTCGAGGTGCCCGCGCCGCGTCGAGGGGTTCCCGACTGAGGCGGAATGACCTCTGCTGGAATCACTACGAAGTAGGCATCGTGTCAGATCTCGCCGCGCGCTTCGCGGGCGATTCGGCTGTTGGGACCGTGTTGTGCCTCCATGGCGCGGTGCCAGAGTTCCTGCTCTCGCTCTTCGCGCCAAACATGGAAGGCGGCGACCAACTCCATGTATTCAGCCACGGACGGGAAGATGGCGAACCGATCCCCCTGCTCATCGATGAACTGGCGAGCTCTCTGTTTCCACTGGAAACTCCGAAGAAGCCGAGCATTGTCTAACTGGAAGCGATGGGTCGTTGGTCGATCCTGTCCCCATGAGAGCGTCGCGTTCGTGATGGGCAGGCTGTGGTGGAGCGTGAAGTTCCGTAAGTCCTGGATAAATTGCGCCAGATCGCTCTCCCCGAAGACACTTCTGACCTCGGATTGGTACGTCTGCCAGAAGGAGTGGTTCTCGTAGCACCGCCGAACGTGGTTACGGGTGTGGTCAGTGAGCGTGCCGGCCGAGGCCAAGAAATTATGGAGCAAGCGGGCTGGTGTCCTGAATGCCTGGGCAGGAGGAGCGTCGGTGGGCGCACTCCAGAACGCGACCAGGCCGGCGGGGGAATTCAGTCTGGCTTCGTAGGCGAGCGCCTCTTCACCGTTGCGTCGAAAGATATCCAACGTATCGAGAACCTCGTCCCGGCCTTGCCGCATGGCCTCCTTGTCCAACGCCTCGTCTTCGAGAATCACCCCGAACTCGTTCCTCGCGACCGACCTCATTCGTCACCTCCTAGGCCCGGAACGACTTGCGTCCGCCGCGAACCTACGCGTTAGTGTCGCGGATGAACACCAACACGTACCTCCTGCCCGAATCGACCAACCCCACGAAGTGGGAACAAGCCCTCTACGCCTTCATGGCCGAGAAGCATCGTCGCACCGGCTCGATGCGTACCGTCCAGAGCTACTCGCGCATCCTCAACGCGTTCTTCGGCCAGCTCCGCAAGACGCCCGACCAGGTGGCCACCGCCGAGGCGATGGCGTTCTGCTTCGGTCGTGGCGTCTCCGGCAAGGAGCCCGCGGCGCTGACGGTGGGTTCCCGGATCGCAGCCATCTCTTCGTTCTATCGGTTCCTGATCCGCATGGATCTGCTGACCTCGAACCCCTGTGAGCGCTTGGAGCGCCCGAAGCACTCGCCGGCGCCAGCGCGAGGACTGAGCGGAGACGACGTAAAACGCCTCCTCGCGGTCATCCCAGACAGCGTAGCTGGGCGAAGGGACCGCGCCATCGTCCTGACCCTCGTTCTCACGGGGCGGCGACGGAGCGAGGTGCTCAACCTGAACGCGAAGGACATCGAGTGCGACGAGGAGCGGGCGTTCTACCAGTACCGGGGCAAAGGCGGGAAGGTCGGCCGCCGGGAACTGCCGCGCCCCGCCTTCGACGCCATCGTCCGTACACTGGCAGACTGCGGAAAGTGCCTTGAGACGATGAGCCAGGACGAATCGCTGTGGCAGGCGGGCTCCGGTCCCCGGGGCATCTCCCAACCCACGGCGTACGCGCGATTCAAGAGGTATCTCGTGGCGGCGGGCCTTCCACCCACCGGCTTCCACATACTCCGCCACAGCGCCGCCAAGCTGCGCCGTGACGCCGGTGACAGCGTCGAGCAGGTGAGTTCGTTCCTCGACCACAGTTCGCTTGCGGTGACGAGCGTTTACCTCAGGAGGCTGGAGGTCGCCGAGGACAGGTCGTGGGGACGGGTGGCCGAAGCGATCGGTGTCTTCTAGCCGGCCGGCTGTTCTGTTGGAATCTCGTAGTCGCGTGGATTGACCAGAAGGTGCCGCGCCACGGCCATGCCGCGGACGCTTACCACCAGTTCCGCGACGGTTATCGGAAGTGTTAGGAAGTCCGCCTGCATCACTATGGCCGCGCCGGTACCCCCAGCTTCGGCAGTCTCAGCGTCAAGCGTGACTACCACCATCGCTCGCGTCTGTTCGCAGACGCCGTAGAAGACGTGCCCGAGAAGCGTGCCCGTCGTGTCCACGATGGACGCTGGCGTGAGCTCAGAACGCGCCACCGCTCCGTCAGAGAGCCGAAACTCGAGGGTGGCTTCCCCGACTTGTCCCTTCACTTCAAGCTCCTCGCGGGAGATGCGCATGGCTCGAGGTCGTCCTTTCGAGTTCCGGACTCTGGTCACAACATCTTCGGAGAACCCGGCCTCGGAGATGAGGACCGTTCGGTCGGCCGCTATCTGCAGCATCTTGCCCTCGACCTGATCGAGGAAGGGCTGTGTGACCTTGCGGCCTCTCTTTTGGGCTTCCACGCTGACTCGACGGCCCCCTGGCGCATCGACAAACAAGACATCCACTTCCCGTCTGGACTTCAAGCCGGGCACGCGAACTCTGGCGGAATGCGCCACGCCACTAGCCCGAAGGCTGGGGTCCACCGTCTTAAGTGCCAACAGCGCCACGAGTTCGAGCTGAGTATGATCGGGAATCGGCCACTTGATCGGCATTGTCCTGAGAGGGTAGCAGAGCGTAAATGGTGCCCTTCACGATCTTTGGTTGACCGGCAGGAAGCGGCACTCGACTCACACCCGCACCGTCCCCCGGCAGCCCACTCGGACACTAGCTGTGGTGTGGCAGCCCACCCCCCAGCACGCCCAGGGCATCAGCGCTGCCGCGCGTCGTCGTTCGCACGCCACGGTGCCGCTTCCTGCCGGTCGCGGTTCGGACGCTGGCCGACGGAACCTCAGGTTTGACAGCATCGTCTAGGGTGGAAGAGGGGGAGCGGAGGTGTCGCGGATGCTGCGTGGCTGGCTGGCACTGCTGGTCCTTTGCGGGGCAGTCTTCGTTGCGTGTTCTGATAGCCAACCGACAACGCCCACCCCGACCGCGATTACCTCCGTAAGCGCATCGCCCACTCCAGCCCCACCCGGCCTGAACCATTGCCCCGAAGCTGCCGGCGATAAGATCTGCGCCTTCGCAGCGGCCGCTGAAGGCTGGGTCCAGGCGGGCGATGTCCCCGCCCTCACCGGGGGAGGTTCGCTCGATACGGACCACGCCCGCGCGGACATCGAAAAATCCATCCAAACGGTCCTTCCCGCAACAGCGGATGCGCCGCGCAGGCTCCGCAGCATCGCCTGCCCCTACGTGCCGGGCCAGCCTCCCTACCCGGACTGCTCCGAGCGGTTCGCCCTCGTCTTCTCGACGTTCGACTTCGACCAGGCGGACGCCGGGAGCGCCGGCATGCTCGTCTTCGGCTACGACCTCCTCGGGACCGGCCCCCAGCTCTACGGCTACGCCATCCCTGAGGCCACCTGGCAACTCGCCCTGCTCACCGGTCCTGGCAGCGGGGGCGACCAGCTCCCGGGCTCGCCCCAGAATGGTCTCGGGTTCCGCATCTACCCCGTCGAGGTGCTTGCGCCCGGCCAGTCGCCCGCCCCCACCCCCGGTGCGGTCGAGCAGATCGGCGGCATCGACGTCCGCGAACTCACGCTCGGCCCCGAGACGTCCCTGCCTAACGACCTCGTGGTCTACCTTGGTCCGGCACCGTGGGCGGCCGATAGCTTCCCCATCCTCCTCTGGCGCGTGTACCGCGGCCACGACGGCACGATCCGCCGCGACGACCTCTTCGCGAACGCGAAGGCCCAGTTCGGCCCGCTGGCCATCGTGGGCTGGACCGCCAGTGAGAGCTACGGCGAGATCGTGTTCGTGGCCTGCCAGGAGGGCCGCTGCCGGGGCGTCGGCGTGGGCGGCTGGGAGGGCGAGTTCGACGTCTACCGTTCGATCGACGGCGGGATCACGTGGTCGGCGGCCGGGCAGGTCTCGGCGATGACGTTCCCCCGCGCGGTCACCCCGGCCGGCGTCATCATGGCGGAGTGGCAGGGCCGCGACGCCAACGAGCGTCCGGAGTACCGCTTCTTCCTGCACCCTTCGGGCGAAGCTGTCACGCCACCGGCTCCAAACACCGAGCCGCGCGTCGTGCCCGGGCTTGGCCTCGTCTGGGAGCCCACGTACACGGACCGCAAGTTCGGCGCCGATCCCATCTACGACGCCTCGGGCGCCGCCATTGCCTACGCCGAACCGGCGCCGAACCTCGAGGCGCGCCTCGCTGCCCGGGCCGGCGCCGGAGACCTCTACGGCGCCTGGCTCTACGTGCCCGACCGCCCGGCCGACCCCCACCCCCGCACCGCCTACATCGGCCGGCTGGATGCCTCGGGCAGGCCGGTCGCCCTGTTCACGCCACAGCGGGTCGCGACCTGGAACGGCCCGTACTTCGCCGGCGATGGGCTGCTCCTTGGCAACGTCGAAGTGCCGGTGCCTGCCGGCAGCGCAAGGCCCTTCGACGTCCCAGCCGCACTGATCGACCTGGGAACGGGGCGCATCCTTCCCCTCCGAGAGCTCGCCGCAGGCCTCGACGCGAACCAGCAGCCGCTCGTCCGCGGGACCGTGCTGGCGCGAGTCGCCCGCGTCGTCACCGGGAGCGACTGCCTGAACGTCCGCGAATCGCCCTCAGCCTCCGCCGCAAGCCTCGGCTGCTACCGCGATGGCGTGCTCTTCCTCGAGCGCGGCGAAACCCGTATCGAAGGCGCCACAACCTGGGTCGCGGTCACCACTCCCGAAGGCAAGGACGGCTGGGCCAGCGCCGCCTACCTCGCTCGCCGGCCCGGCTAGCGGATGGTGGCGGCACCAGCCCAGCGCGCACTCACTGCACGGCGATCTCCGAGAGCATGCCGAGGTCCGCGTGCGGGATTGCTTCGTCGTTCTCCCAGAAACAGAGCAGCACGTAGGTCCCCGGCTCCAGGTCCACGTGCATCAGTTGGCGGTCTCCGGGCCCAAACGGCGCGGGCCCGCCCAGCCAGACGCTCCCTTCGAGCTCGGCCTCGAACGCTTCATCCAGCGTCATGCCGTCCCCCAGCCGCAGGAGGACGAACTCGTGCAACTCGGAGCCGTCGTTTCGGAACTCGACGAGACGCTCGCCCGCGTCCAGCGTTTCAGGCACCTTCCCGAACCAATAGCTCGACCCCATGGCGTCGTCCTCGCCGCTGATCACCAGGTCGGCTGTGGGCATCGGGCCGGAATGCGGCTCTCCCTCCAGGTCAATCACGGCCACCATGCCGCGGTCGTAGTGCATCACTCCGCCGGGCTCTTCCATCGGGCAGACGATGACGTAGCGCCCCGGCTCGAAGTCGATGATCAGCTCGGCCGTCTCGCCGGGCGAGAGGACCGAGGGTCCGCCCTTCCAGAGCGCCCAATCGGGCCACTCCGGTGCTTCGGTTGCGGCAGCCATGGCTTCCTCATCGAAGAAGAGTTCCAGCAGGCCCATCACGTCCTCAACGCCGTGGTCGCCTTCGACCTTGAAGATGAGGGCGTAGTGGTCATATGCCCCCTCATTGGGCATCACGACCCGTGTCGGACCCGGCCGCATGTCGCCCTCAGCCCGGAACGCGTGGTCGGTGGCGTGCAGGGTGAGCGTCCCGATGTCGGCGCCGCCTGTGTCCGCGGGTGTCCTCGCGGCCTCTTCTTCGCCATCGTCGTCGCCGCAGGCCGCAGCCAGCAGGGCGGCCACGGCCATGAGCACAAGGACCGCTGTGTTGAAGCGCAGCGCTCCGGGGCCGGCAAGTAGGTGCTTCCACATCGTGCTTCCCTCCTGAGAGTGCGTGTGCCCCCAGGACATGGCCAATTCGCGCTGAGCCTGGTTCGCAGCCCGCGTCGCGGCGTTCGCCCTGCGGTCCAGCTACCGTGCGCCTGCCGGCCTTGCGCTGGATAGGGGGATTCCCCTCAATCCGCTTCGATTAGGGGGAGCTGTCCGAGGCCGGCTTGCTTGTGAGGCCGTGTTCCAGCGCGTACGCGGTGAGCTGCGTGCGCGTCCCCAGGTTCAGCTTGGTCAGGATCCGGCCCATGTGGTTTTCGATGGTCTTTTCCGAGAGGTAGAGCTCCTCGGCGATCTGGCGGTTCGTCAGCCCGCTGGCCACGAGGACCACAATCTCCGTCTCCCGGCCAGTCAGCGATTCGTCCTTCATCTTCAGAAGGCGCAACGCCCTTCGGCTGGAGGATTCCGCCCGCGCGGCCTGTTGCATGCCCAGGAACCCCAGGATCCCGCGGGTGATCGTGCGCCAGTCCCCCAGGTAGGGGACCGTGGAATTACCCTCGTAGAGCGCGAGGCTGGCATCGGGGATGCCCGCAACGACCCGCTCGATGATCCCGGGCGGGATCATCCCGCTATCGGGGCGGTGCTGGACAAGCGTGGGACAACGCACCCCCGGAAGCTCGTCCCACACGTTGATCTGCCCGATGGCCGACACGAGCGGCAGCAGTGTTTCCTGTGAATTCCCCGCAAGGATCACTTCCGCGAACTGTCGTGCAGCCTCGTTTTCCGACCAGCCAAGCAGATTGTGCGCGACGGTCCGCGCAAACAGCTCCCAATCGTCGGCGGCCAAACGTCGAAGCGCACGCAGGTGCGGGTTGTTCGCCACGATCGACCCATCGACGATGGGACACCAGAGGACCAGCCGTGACACGCGCTCCGGGTGGCGGGCAGCGTATGCGATGGCAATCGCCCCGGCATTGGCCGGCCCATACAGGACGACGTCGTCGGCCTCGAAGGCGTCGATCACCGCGCCCAGGTCGAGCAGCATCGTCTCGAGAGAGAAGTCACAGGAATCCCGCTGCGAGAGGCCGGTGCCTCGACCATCGTACCGGACCAGCCTGAGGCCCGAGGCGGCAACTTCAAACGTCCGGCGCAGCGCGGGAATGTCCCACTCGACCCGGATGTGGCTGTGAGGCAGGGGCGGAAGCGAGACCATGATTGGCCCCTCACCCAGCGCCCAGTACGCGATGTTGGTCCCATCCGCGGTGATGGTATATCGAATCGCCGGGGGATCCATGATGGGTCATTATATGGATTGCTGTTTGCCCTGCCACCACGGTTCGGGCGACTGGCATCCCACGGCGCCAGGACGGGCGCGCCTCGGACCCGGGAGGGAGCCCTCACTTCTCCCTCCTCGCTTCTCCCTCGTATAGTCCCGCGCATATGAGCGCCTTCGCTGGTACCCGCATCATCGATTTTTCGTCCGGCATCGGCGGGCCCATGGCCACCATGCTGCTGGCCGACCTCGGCGCCGAGGTCATCAAGGTCGAGCCGCCAGGTGGCGACCGGATGAAGGATCACCCCGGCTACTTCTGCTGGAACCGCAACAAACAGGTCGTCACCCTCGATGTTCACCGGTTTGAAGGCCTGCGCGACGCCCGCTCGCTCCTTGCCACAGCCGATGCTGCCGTGTTCGACTGGCATCCGGGGGAGTTGGAGCGGAGCGGCCTCGACACCGTCAGCCTGCATGCAGCGAACCCCGCCTTGCTGCACGCGTGGTTTCCGCCCTACTCCCCCACTGGCCGCTGGAGCCAGCTCCCTCCGGACGACGGTTTGCTCACCGCGCTGGGCGGCGCCGCGGCGCTCCAGTACTCCTATGAAGACCGCCCCACCTACCTCGTCACGCCTCAGGTGAGCTACGGACAGGGCATGCTCGGCGCGGGCGCCCTCGCCTCCGCCCTCCTCGAACGCCGCCGCACCGGCCTCGGGCAGGCGATCGTCGTGAGCGGGCTCCACGCGAACTCGGCGGTCCAGAGCGGCGGTACCATCCGCACCACCGAGATGTTCCGCCTCGGGGGCCGCGGCAGCCGCGGCGGTGTCCAGAACTACCGCCTCCACCAGTGCGTCGATGGCCGCTGGTTCTTCCTCGGCACCCTCACGCCACAGTTCTTCCTCAAGGCTCTCGAAGCTACCGACCTGCTCCACCTGATGGCCCTCGAAGGCGTCGAAGGCGAATTCACCAACCTTCTCAAGCCCGGCATCAACCAGCAGGTCATCGCCGCCCTGGATGAGCGCTTCAAGGAGAAACCCCTCGACGAGTGGCTGAAGATCCTGCACGAAGCCGGCGTCCCCCGCGGCCCCGTCGGTACGGCCGAAGAGTGGTTCAACAGCGATACCGTCGCCGCGAACGAGATGCGCCTCGTGTTCGATCACGCGCGCCACGGCACGGTCGTCATCCCCGGCGTTCCCGTGAAGCTCCAGGCCACGCCCGGGAGCGTCCGCCACCTGCCGGAGCCGGCCTCCTTCGAATCGCTCGGCGATCACACCCCGTCGCTGCCCGCAGAACCGGCGCCGCCCGCGGGCACGGGGCCGCTCGCGGGCGTGCGCGTGCTCGACCTCGGCGCCTTCATCGCCGGGACCTTCGCCCCGGCCGTCCTCGCGAACTGGGGCGCCGATGTCATCAAGGTCGAACCGCCCGAGGGTGACCCCTTCCGCACCTACGGCCTCGGCTTCGTCGGCTACAACCGGGGCAAGCGTGGCCTCGCGATCGACCTGAAGGATCCGGTTGGCCGCGAACTGCTGCTCGACCTCGTCCGTGTCTCCGATGTGATCCTCGATAATTACCGCGTCGGTGTCCGCGAACGGCTCGGCATCGACTATGCGACGCTCAAGGCGATTAACCCGCGTATCATCAGTTGCTCGGTCACCGGCTACGGCCAGTCCGGCCCGCTCGCCGTCGACCCGGGGTTCGACCCGCTCGTCCAGGCCCGCAGTGGCCTGATGGCGGCCCAGGGCGGCGACGACGAGCCGGTCTTCTACCAGATCCCGGTGAACGACACCGCGAGCGCCATGATGGCCGCCTTCGGGGTTGTGGCGGCTTTGCATGCGCGCGAGCTAACTGGCGAGGGCCAGGAAGTCCTGACCTGCCTGGCGAACCAGAGCATCCTCACGCTTTCTGGCGAGCTCACCTGGTACGAAGGCCGGCCCGCGAACCCGAAGGGCGGCCTCGACCTGCTGGGCACGAGCGCGCTGAACCGCTTCTACCAGTGCCGGGATGGCTGGATTCTCGTGGCGGGCACCGCCCCCGAGCACTTCCCGTCCGTCTGCATCGCGCTCGGGCACCCGGAGTGGGCGGGCGGCATCATCGCCGAGAAGGCACTGAACGAACCCGTCGACAGCCCGATCGCGGCGCGCATCGCCGAGGCGCTCGCGACCCTGACCAGCGACGAGGCGCTGGACCGGTTGCTAACGCGCGGCGTGCCTGCCGCTCCCTCGCTCGATGCCGTCGAGGTGTTCGAGGATCCCTGGATGCACGCCTCGGAGTACTTCGAGGACTTCGAGCACCCCCAGCTGGGGACCATCCGCGGACCGCGCTACCTCGGCCGGTTCCTGCGCACGGGCAACGGCTACCCGCGGCGTTCGCCGCTCGTGGGCGAACACTCACGCGAGGTCCTCGCCGACTGCGGCATCGACCCCGGCCGCATCGATCAACTCGTCGCCGCCGGGGTGGTGCGCCAGGCCTAGACGGCGACCTTCGACCCGCAGCGCGGGCAGAACCTCGCCTTCAACGGCACGACGCTGTTGCAGCCCAGGCAGCGCATCTCCTCGCCCGGCGAGGGGAGCAGTTCGCCACATTCCATGCAGAAGCGGGCGCCACCTTCGTTGCGCGCGCCGCACCCGATGCAGAATACGGGCGGAGCGGCCGGGGCTTTCGCCTCGACCGCGCGGTTCTCGCCCTTGACTGCCCTGTTTTTCTTCTTCTGCCGGCGCTCGAAGAGGTCCTCGAACACATCAAAAAGTTCATCGACCATGGCTGTATCCCTCCCGCTCAGCCGGGGATGAGTCCCTCTTCGCCGACGAGCTCACGCAATTCCTCGATCGAGATGTCCCGCGGTGGCACCAGGGCATCGGAGGGGACAAGCTCCTCGATTTCGACTGGCAGCCCGCGCGACCTGACGAGGTCGTGCATCGCCGCGAGGTGGCGGGCGAACTCCGTGCCATCGCCCGCCTTCACGTCGGTGTCGAGTTCGGCGTCGATGGCGTTGAGCTCATCCCGCACCGCATCGTCGATCTTCCACTGGCCCTGGCCCATCAGTCTGACGATCACGAGAGCACCTCCTTTGGGGCTTCGGCGTTGAGTTGGGCGCGGAGCCGGTCGAGCTCCGCATCTACCGAAGCCGCTCGGCCAAGCGCGTCGAGTTCGCGATCCAGCGCGGTGCTTCCATCGAGGCTGTCTTCGAGCACACCCGATTCGAGCAGCTCGTGAATTGCTGCGCCGCGGCTCTTGAGCTGCGCCGTCTTGTCCTCCGCGCGCTGGATGGCATAGCCCATGTCGGCCATCTCCTCCGAGAGGCCGGTGACCGCTTCGCCAATGCGCACCGTGGCCTTGGCGGCGGTGTACTGCGCCTTCATGACCTCCTTCTTGGTCCGGAAGGCATCGACCTTGGCCTGGAGGCGCTGTTCGGCCGCGACGAGCTGGTCCTGTTCGGCCTTCAGGTTCGCCACCTGGGCTTCGAATCCATCGACCTGCGCCTGCGTCGCCGTCTTTCGTTCCAGTGCGACGCGGGCCAGGTCTTCGCGTCCCGCCTTCATCGCCTGGAGGGCCTGGGCGTCGAACTTCGGCAGTTGGCCGCGGAGTTCTTCCGCCTGGAGCTCGAGGCGCCGCCGCGCGGCCGTGACCTCAACGATGCCGCGCTTGACGTCGCGGAGCATGTCGACCTGCTTTTCGTAGCTCAGGTCGAGCATCTCGCGGGGGTCCTCAAGATGATCCAGCGCCTTGTTGGCCTTGGCCTGAAAGATTGCGGAGAGTCGCTTCAACACGGGTGATACTCCTTGCGTGTGGGTGGCTGAGTCGTGCGGCCCGGCGGCGCCGGGGGTAGCGATACGCCGCCGGGCCCGCGTTCGGTTACCCGCCCCTGGCGGGCTCGGTGAGGATGTGGGGCTCGAGCGCCGCTCGGCGCTTCTGCGCGAAGATCGACCCCACGATGGCGACCGTGAGGATGGAGATGATGACCGCCAGACTGACCAGCGCCGGGATCTTGTAGATGTCGATGATCAGCATCTTGGTCCCCACGAAGACGAGGACGGCGGCCAGCGCCGGCTTCAGGTACGTCAGCCCCGCCAGGTAACCCGAGAGGACGAAGTAGAGCGCACGCAGGCCAAGAATCGCGAAGATGTTCGAGGTGAAAACGATGAACGGGTCGTCAGTCACCGCGTAGATCGCCGGGATGCTGTCGACGGCGAAGACCAGGTCCGTGCTTTCGATGAGCACGAGCACCAGGAAGAGCGGCGTCGCGAAGAGCACCCCTTTCCGGCGGACGAAGAAACTCTGGCCTTCATACCGCTCGGTCACGGGGAACGCCCGCTTGGCGAGCCGCACAAAGCGGTTCTTATCCAGGTCGGGAGCGTGTTCCTGGTCGCGAAGAAACTTGATGCCGGTGAAGATGAGGAACGCGCCGAACACGTAGATGATGAAGTGCAGGGTGCTGAGCAGGACCCCCGCGGCAGCAATGAGCAGCGCCCGCATGACGAGTGCCCCGACGATGCCCCAAAAGAGCACACTGTGCTGGTACGCCGGCGGGACCGCAAACGTCGAGAAGATGAGCAGGAAGACGAAGACGTTGTCGACGCTGAGTGACTTCTCGATAAGGTAGCCCGTAGTCCACTCGATGCCGGACTCGGTGCCCTTGAACAGGTAGACGCCGATGTTGAAGACGATTGCGAGGCCGATCCAGGCGACGCTCCACGCGAGCGCCTCCTTGCGGCTGACCTCGTGGGCGTCGCGATGGAACACGCCAAGGTCGAGGGCAAGCATGCCCGCGACGAAGGCGAGGAAGATTGCCCAGGGAAGCAGTTCGATGAACAAGTGAGAATCCGTGCCCAGAGAAGATGTCTGCGAAATGCCCGGGGGCGCGCGGCTGTGAACGGGTCACGCCGCGCGTCCCTGGGCAGGGGAAACGATGTGGACTCAGTCGAAGCCGAAGTCCTGGTCGTCGCGCCGGCGGCGCTCACGCTCGTGCCGCCGGTCGCCGTGCTCCTCATCGTCGCCATCGAGGACGGCCGTCAGGCGGTCAAACAGGCCGCGCAGGCCCTTTCGCGGCTGGCGAGCAGCTGAGCGGTCGCGTTCCGGGGTTTCGGGTTCGAAGAGATCAAGCAGGTCCAAAGCCGAGCCTCCTTTGCGGTCCTGGCACACGACGCCTGGCCGCATCCACCAAGATGGATGAGCCAGGGTCTCACCAGGCGAAGGCTCGCCCCGCACTGCCGGCGCCGGGCGGCGCGTACTGACGGCAGGTGCGATGCACCCGGGGGTGGGTGCTGGTTACTCCCCCTTGCTACACGATTGACAATAGACGACAGCAATGTCGTATGTCAATACCGGTCCCCGCTGGCACCCGCCGCCGGCTGCTTCGAGCCGGCGAAGTGGTCCTATGGCACTTCGAAAATCGGCCATACACTTGGTACCACATCGTGGAGCCGTGGGGCTCCGGAGGAGTGCCACATGTCGAAGACTGGAACCTGGGCCGTCAAGGTCGGCCTGGCGCAGATGCTCAAGGGCGGCGTCATCATGGATGTCGTCACGCCCGAGCACGCGAGAATCGCCGAAGAGGCCGGTGCCTGTGCCGTCATGGCGCTCGAACGCGTCCCCTCGGACATCCGCAAGGACGGCGGCGTCGCCCGCATGAGCGACCCGGAGATGATCCAGGGGATCATCGAGGCCGTCACCATCCCGGTCATGGCCAAGGCCCGCATCGGCCACTTTGTCGAAGCCGAAGTCCTTCAGGCCCTGGGCATCGACTACGTGGACGAGTCGGAGGTGCTTACCCCGGCCGACGAAGCGCACCACATCGATAAGCACGCATTCACCGTGCCGTTCGTCTGCGGCTGCCGGAACCTGGGCGAGGCGCTCCGTCGCATCGGCGAGGGCGCGGCGATGATCCGCACCAAGGGCGAAGCCGGCACCGGCGACATTGTCGAGGCCGTCCGCCACATGCGCACGGTCCAGGACGAAATCCGCCGCCTCCAGACCCTCGCCGACGACGAGATCTACACGGCCGCCAAGGAACTCGGCGCTCCGCTGGAGCTGGTGCAGCAGGTGAAGCGTGAAGGCAGGCTCCCGGTCGTGAACTTCGCCGCTGGCGGCGTTGCAACTCCCGCAGATGCCGCGCTGATGATGCGCCTGGGCGCCGATGGCGTGTTCGTCGGTTCGGGCATCTTCAAGTCCGAGAACCCTCCGCTCGTAGCGAAGGCGATCGTCGAAGCGACCACCCACTACCAGGACCCGGAGATCATCGCCCGGGTGAGCCGCGGCCTGGGCAAGGCCATGCCCGGCATCAGCGTCTCATCGCTCGCCGAAAAGGAATTGCTCGCGACCCGCGGCTGGTAGACCGAGCCTGCTGGCGCAGACACACCGGAGGGGGTGTGGCGGCTTCCGCTACACCCCCACGTTGATCGGCTCGCTCGGCACCTGCCCGGCGAGGATGGGCGGCAGGAGTTCCGCCAGCCGCCGGGGCACGAACAGGTCGTCTGAAGTAACCATGTCCTCCAGTGACCACCACTTGAACCGCGAGATCATCTGCATCTCGAGTTCCGTCCAACCGTCGACTGTCACTTCTGGCTGCTCAACCCGGACAAGGTAGTACCGCTCGGCCGTGCGGTACCACGTTTCCTGGGGCCTGAAGTACCACAGAATGGGGTCCCTGACCCAGATGCACGGACCGGGGTCGTGATCGATGCCCGTCTCCTCGAGGAGTTCCCGCCGGGCTGCCTCCCCATGGGTCTCCCCGGGTTCCACGCCTCCTCCTGGTGGGAACCAGAACCGCTTCCCGGTCTCCTGGTCGGGTTCTTCGACCGTGAACAACAATGTCCGGTCGCGGTCATCCAACAGCAGCACGCGCGCCGTGGGCCGCTCGATGGGATTCTCCGCCGATTCGCCGGGCCTCACGTTCGCCCTAGCCGTACACCAGCGCGCGGTCGATCATCGCCCGGCTGATCACCACGCGCTGAATCTGGCTCGTCCCCTCGACAATCATGAGCTGGCGGGCATCGCGGTAGTGACGCTCCAGCGGGTGGTCCTTCATGTAGCCCTGGGCGCCCAGTACCTGCAGCGCGTCGAACGCCACCCGGTTGGCCATCTCCGTTGCGTAGGCCTTGGCGATGGAGAGGTTGTGGGCGTATTCCTTCATGAACTTGCCCTGGTCCACCAGCCACGCCGCCTTGTACACCAGGTTCCGGGCCGCCTCGATCTGGATCGCCATGTCCGCGAACATGAACTGGATCGCCTCGAAGTCGATCACCGAGTTCCCGAATGCCTTTCGTTCGCGGGCCCACTCCATCGCGTAGCCAGCGGCTCCCTCCGCGAGGCCAACGCCGCGCGCGCCAACGGTTGGGCGCATCGAGTTCAGCGTGAGCATGGCGTGGTTGAACCCGGCGCCCTCCACCCCGCCCAGGAGGTTCGAGGCGGGCACACGCACGTCCTGGAAGCTGAAGTGGGCGGTCGGCACGCTGCGCACGCCCATCTTGTCATCGGTCCGGTCGATCACCACGCCCGGCGCACGCGCATCCACCACGAATGCGCTGATGCCCCTCGCTCCCGGTCCACCGGTGCGCGCGAACACCGTGAGGTGATCGGCCACGGTGCCCCCGGAGATGTACACCTTGTTGCCGTTCAGGATGTAGTCGTCGCCGTCGCGCACGGCCCGCGTCTGGAGGTTCGCCGCATCGGAACCGTGGTCGGGTTCGGTCAGGCAGAACGCCGCCTTTTGTTCGCCGCTGCAGAGCGCTGGGAGCCACTTCTGCTGCTGCTCGGCCGTTCCGCCGAACATGATCGGCCGTGAAGGCAGGCCGCTGAGCACCAGCATCAGCCCCGCCCCGCATTCGTACTTCGCGACTTCCTCGATGGCCAGGCAAAGCGGAAGGATGCCGTTGCCTGTCCCGCCCATCGATTCGGGGATGGCCATGCCCAGGAGCCCGGCCTTCCTGAACGCGTCGAAGAAGTCGTGCGGGTATTCGCCGGTTTCATCGACTTCCTTCGCCCGTGGCGCGACCACCTCGCGCGCGATGCGCCGCGCCGTGTCCTTAATCAGGCGGTGCTCTTCGGAAAGTTCGAAATCCATGGTGGTCCTCCTGCGGCGATGAGCCGCTATTGAACCACGAAGCCCCCGGGCGATACAGGATCGCGGGCTACTCGTACCGGAGGGCTTCCGCCACAGGCACCCGTGCCGCGCCCCGGCTCGGCCACCACGTCATCGCGAGCGAGAACGCGAACGAGGCCCCGATGACCACCAGGATTTCTGGCCATGGCATGGCGAAGGCGATGTCCGCCCCTCCGGTGAAGCTGTCGGAGGTCAGCAGGCTCCATCCAAGGATCACGCCGCCGACGACACCCGAGAGGATGCCCATCACCGCGATGAAACTCGACTCCAGGAGGAACGTCAGGGTGACCGTCCCCCGCTGGTAGCCGATCGCGCGCAACATTCCGATCTGCTGCCGCCGCTCGACCACCGACCTGAATGCGATGACGCCGAGTCCGGCAATGCCGACGAACAGCCCCAGCGCCATGAACGACTGGAACATCCGGTTGAACGCCGTGTTCGCCGCCTTCATGTCGTCGAGGATGCCCTGGACCGCTTCCGCTTGGACGCCCCTCACCGCGAGTGCGGACTCGATAAGGCGAGCGGCCTCCCCCGCGTCGCTGCCTTCGTTCAGCCGGAGATAGGTGCGCTGAAAGAGCGGCTCACCGCGCAGTTCCTGGTAGGCCGCCTCATTCACGTAGATGCCGCCCCACGTTCCCCCGGGGAGCTGGGCGCGGAGGGCGCCAATAACGACCACGGTCTTCGTGGCACCCGAGGGTGTCGTCAGTTCGAGCGTGAATGGCACGAAGCGATCGTCAGTCACGGTCACACCTTTGGCCATCCACTCGTAGGCTTCGTTGAAGGAAAGTCCGACCACTGAGCCATCGACGAGCGCAAGCCCGGGGTCCTCCATCACGGCGCCCCAGACCGCCGCCTCATCGCGGTATCCCTCCGCCCAGGCATCGAGCGTGGTGCCAAGGTCGCTGAAGAAGGCCCGGTCCGCGCCGACCAGCGGATAGTAGCCGCGGTTTTCAGTGGGACCGCCCTGGGCCACGAGGATGGGCCCGCCGCCGGCCGTGGTCCGGCCGACGCCGGCGATCTGCGCCGCCGCGGGGCTGCCAGCTTCGGCGAGCGCGGCGGGCACGTCTTTCACCGTACTCTCAGGATTGGTCGTGACCACCAGGTCCAGGTTCCCGCGGGCATCGCCGCCGAGGAATGCGGTATCGAAGTTCGCGAGTAACACGCTGAAGACCGTAAGCGAGAACACAATGAGCGAGAACATAGCGATCGTCATCCCGGTCCGGAACTGGTTCGAGAGCGGATACGCCACGGCCATCTTCAGCGCGGGTGTGAGCGCGGGGAACCGTGCCGTGACCCCTGCGAGCACTGCCGTGGGGACGAGCAGCCCGGCCACGAGATAGAACAGCTCGCCCATGCCATCGCCACGGTCGCCGAGCGCGGCAGCGATACCTACGGCCGCCGCCGCGGCGACCAGCAGGCCGCCGGCCACGGCATACGCAGTCGCGCCTTCGCC
This sequence comes from uncultured Anaerolineaceae bacterium, assembly GCA_964507025.1. Lineage (GTDB taxonomy): Bacteria > Chloroflexota > Dehalococcoidia > Tepidiformales > Tepidiformaceae > Amarobacter. The sequence goes on along the minus strand of CAZDOK010000005.1, from coordinate 64,997 downwards.
CCCACGGAAGAGGCTGGTGAGCAGCCGCGCGTTGTAGACGATGACCAGCGTGAACGCGACCACGATCATGATCCCGGAGAGCACGAACATCTCGATGTCGGCCTTGAATTCACCGAACAGGCGGTCGTGGAGGTTGCCCGGCAGCAGCCAGTAGGCGCCGAGTACGAGTCCCACGATGGTCCACAGCGGACGGGCCGGGGCATTGAGGTGGCGCGCGATGGCCGCCGCCGAAAGCGGGATGAGCGAAACGCCCAGCGCAAACGGGAAGAGGAGCTCGCTCGATTTGCCGAGCACGATGAACATCACGCCGAGGACGATGCCCAGCGGCCCGAGGATCCAGGCCCACGCCAGCCCGAGGCCCTTGCGGAACAACCACCAGATTCCCAGGGGTGGCACGACCAACGCGGGCACACCCGCGATGACCCACTTCCAGCGCGTGCGGCGCGGCTGCGCGGGCCGGCGGCCATCGGGCAACTGGCGGATGGCCGCCACGATGTTCACGTGGCTCGCCTTGAGCGAGGCGAACACCACCGTGATGAACGTGATCACGACCCCGAGGCTGTACCCCACGACGACCGACGTGGCGGTCATCTTCATTTCGATCAGCGAGAAGTAGTCGCCGCCGACCTGCTTCAGCAACACCTGCGTGAGCCCGTACGACGCCGCGATCCCCAGCACCACGCCGATGAGCCCGGCCAGAAGCGAGTACGCCATCCCCTCGGCCACGAACGACTGTACGAGGTGCGCCCGCTGGGCGCCGACCGCCCGCGCCATCCCCATCTCGGAGCGCCGTTCGGCGGCGAGCATCACGAAGATCATGAAGATGAGCATGACCCCGGCGGCCATCGAGAACATCCCGAGCACGAGGAACAGGGTGGTGAACAGGTTGCCGTTGAACTCCGCCAGCTCCACCAGGTCCTTCTTCACGGTGAGGACCTCGATCGGCTGATCGGCCGGCAGTTCTCCCTCTGTGGCGAACACCCCGGAGCCCTCGCCCTCGAGGTAGGCGCGGATCCGCGCGGCGGCCGGGTCGGCGCTGTCAATCGTGGTCCGTACGCCGCCAGCCAGTGAGACCGTGAGTGCGCTGATCTCGTCGTGCTCGAGCCCGGCCATCTCGCGCAGGGCGTCGATCGACAGGACGAGCCCTCCCGGCACCGAGGAGAAGCTCATTCCCAGCACGCCGGAGGCCATCTCGTCCTGCACGATGCCGGCCACGCGTACATTGGCAACCTGATCGCCCAGGTGAATCGTCAGGCCGTCCCCGGTCATCGCGTGGAGCTCTTTGGCGGCGCGCTCGCTCAGGTACACCTGGCCTTCGCGCAGGCCGGTCACCGAAACCTGCTCGCCCGAGGTGAGCGTGAGGCCGCCCGCACGGTCGAGCCGCGCACCGTCCACGCCGGAGAGGACGATGGCGGGCTTGGCATCGGCTGTGCGCAGGTTGGTGACCGGGGCCGTGATACGCAGCATCGGCTGAAAAGCGACGATGTCGGGGTCGCCGGCGAAGGCTGCCTCCAGGTCCGTTACCACCGCTCCATTCACGAAGACCTGCTCGCCGCGCTCGGCTACGCCGCCGTCGCTGAAGTACTGCGGCTCTCCCGTCCAGCTGATTTCCAGGTCCTGCCGCCCGAAGAGGCGGTACGCGTCCTTGGTGAGAGAGTGGTCGACCGTGTCGCCCGTGACGAACGCGGCGGTCGTGATGAGGGTCCCGAGCGCCAGGCCGACGATGACCAGCACCGACTGCAGCCCGCGCCGCGCAATGTTCCGCAGGCCAAACTTGAACATCGTGCGATTGGAAAGGCCCATGAAGGCCACGCTCAGGAGCGCCAGGCCCAGGAGTCCGGCCAGCACAACGGCGATTGTCGTCATCGGCAGGCCGAACAGCTCTTTCACCGCAGCAGTTCCTCATCCACGATGAGCCCGTCGCGCATCTTCACGATGCGGGCGCAGCGCGCGCCGACGCTCGGGTCGTGCGTCACGATCACGAACGTCAGTCCGTGTTCGCGGTTCAGCGTTTCCATCAGGTCCATGATGTCGTCGGCGGTCTTCGAATCGAGCGCGCCGGTTGGTTCATCGGCCCACACGATTTCCGGGCGGTTCACGAGTGAACGCGCGATCGTCACGCGCTGGCGCTGCCCGCCACTCAACTGCGATGGCCGCTGATGGCCCAGGTGCCGCAGCTCGACCGTTTCCAGCGCTTCGAGGGCTCGCTCACGCGCTTCCCGCGGGCTCACGCCCGAGACGATGAGCGGCAGCTCCACGTTTTCCACGGCCGAAAGCACCGGCAGCAGGTTGTAGGTCTGGAAAACGAAGCCCATTCGCTGAGCGCGAAACGAGGTCCGCGTCTTGTCGGTCAGCTCAGCCAGGTTCGAGCCCGCTATCCGTACGGTACCCGCATCGACGACGTCGAGGCCGCTGGCGCAGTTCAGGAGCGTGGTCTTACCACAGCCCGATGGCCCCATGATTGCCACCATCTCGCCCCGCTCGACCGAGAGGCTTACGCCCCGGAGAGCGCGCACCTGCTGGGTCCCCGAGTCATAGGTCTTGACCACACTGTCGATCTCGATGATCGGCGTGCTCGTGGTCCCGCCCTCGATTCGTTGCGTTTGCATTACGGTCACGGTGTCTCTCTCCTCCCGCTCTCGCGGCCCGGCGTCGCCGTCCGGTGGTCCTCCGCTGGTGCGTGGTGGGCGTGATGGCCAGGCGATCACGCTGCCGGCACTGGTTCTCCGGGCTCAGGCCCCGCGATCGCCCGGATGACATCGAACAGCCGGGCGATGCCTTCCTGCTTGCCGACGAACGCGCTCGCCCCGGCGGCCTGCGCCGCCGTCCGCGTCTTCGTGTCGTCGTGCATCGAGAGGATCACCACCCGGGTCCCGGGCAGCACGTCCTGGAGGTTCCGGGTCGCCCCGATGCCATCGAGACCCCGCATGCGCACATCCATCACGACCACGTCGGGCTGGAGGGCAGCGGCGAGCTCGACGGCCTCGGTCCCTTCGTCTGCCTCCCCGATAACCTCGAAGTCCGGTTCACCGGCCATGCACATCCGCAAGCCCTGGCGCACACGCGCTTCGTCGTCAACAAGGAGGAGGCGAATCGACAAGTCCATCACCCTTCCAACAGTACTGGCGCCAGCACCGCGAAGCGTCCCACTGCCGGTTGGTTCACACACGAGAACTTCGAGGGAATGCGATCTCCGCCAAAGGGAGGAGGAAGGTTCACTCCAAACGCGGTGATATAGTCTCGCAATGCGTGTGCCCGAGTCTGAATTGCGCCCTTTGGAGCTTCGATGACCATCCGGATCGTGATCGCCGACGACCACGCTGTCGTCCGCCAGGGCCTCAAAATGTTCCTCCTCGATGACCCCGATTTCGACGTCATCGGCGAAGCGCAGAACGGTGCCGAGGCGCTCAAGCTCGCCCACGAGCTCAGCCCTGACGTCATCCTCATGGACCTCCTCATGCCCGTGATGGATGGCATCACCGCCATCGGCCGCGTACGCCGCGAATGCCCCGATACCGAGGTCATCGCGTTGACTTCCGTCCTCGAAGATGCCTCCGTGGTCGGCGCCGTCCGGGCGGGAGCCATCGGCTACCTGCTCAAGGACACGCAGGCCGACGAGCTCATCCGCTCGATCAAGGCCGCTGCCAACGGGCAGGTCCAGCTGTCGCCCCAGGCCGCCGCTCGTCTCGTCCGCGAGGTACGCGCGCCCGAGAGCCCCGAGTCGCTCACCGAACGCGAGACCGACGTCCTCCGACTGCTGGCCCAGGGCAAGGCGAACAAGGAGATCGCCCAGGCACTCGTCATCGGCGAAAACACCGTCAAGACCCACGTCTCGAGCATCCTCCTGAAGCTCGGCGTTCAGAGCCGTACCCAGGCCGCCCTCTACGCGCGCCAGATTGGGCTCGGTCCGGTCGACTAATCCACCTCGAGATCCGCGTGCGCAGCATCCCTCTTCGGCTCGGCCCTAAGCTCAACCTGTCGCTCCTCCTCTTCATGATGGTGGTCGGTACGGCCACGGCTGCGCTCGTCCTGTTCGGGTTCCACCGCACGCAGGACAACGCCGCCCAGACCAGCCGCGATGGCCTTGAACGCCAGGGTGTCACAACACTCCTCAGCAATGCCGAGACCCAGGCGTACATCGGCCAGCTCCAGTTCTTCCCCGCGATCGAATGGGGCCACCAGTCGGCCAGGTACATGGCCGTCGCTCCCTACGAATCGACGCTCCCCGCACCGGAGGTCCCGGCGCTCAAGCCGGATGCCGAAGGCAACCTGCACGATACCCGTGCCGTCCGGCTCACCGACCTCTTCGTGCCCGCTGGCGCCCCCGCCGGGCAGGTCGAGCGCGACCTTCGCGAGTCCGCCCCCCTCGATACCCTCTTCCCCAGCCTCATGGCCGATTTCCCGGGCCGCCTTACCGAAGATAACTTCCGGCCTATCGCCGTCTACTACATTGGGCCCAGTGGCGCGCTCCGCCACTACCCTGCCACTGGCGAGATCCACCGCACTGCCGCAGGCCTTTCGACCAGCGTCTCGCTCGACCTGGCGACACGCGTGGGGCCCGAACAGAACCCCGAACGCGCCACTATCTGGACCACCCCCTACCAGGACGAGGCGAGCAAGGGCCTCGTCGTCACCGCCTACACTCCCGTGTACTTCGCCAACGAGTTCCGCGGTGTGATCGGAGTCGATCTCTCCATCGACCGCCTCATCGACCAGATCAACATGGTCCGGCCAACGCCAACCGGATTCGCGTTCTACATCGATGGCGATGGACAGGTGCTCCGCACCAATGCGTTCGACCTCATCGGGATGGCCCGTGATGACCCGGAGAACCTCGCCTTCCACCGCGTCGTGGAGGAGATGCTCAACGGCCAGTCGGACGTTGCCCGCGTCCGCCTGGGCAGCCGCGAGATGTTCGTTGCCTATGCGCCGCTGGGCGAAGTCGGTGGCAGCTTCGCCATGGCCGCGCCCGTGGATGAGATCACCCAGGAGGCCGCGAGCGTTGCTTCCTCCATCAACGACGAAGCCAACCGGACCGTGGGCGTCATCCTCCTGACGATGCTCTTCCTCTTCGTCGTCGCCCTTGGCGGGACTGCCTGGCTCAACCGCCGTGTCTTCCTCCAGCCCATCGATTCGCTCGTCAGCGGTACCCGCGCCGTTGCCGCCGGCAACTTCAACGCCACCATCCCGGTCCGCTCGAACGACGAGCTCGGAGACCTGGCCGCTTCGTTCAACCGCATGATCGACGAGATCCGGGCCCGCAACGAGGCGTTGCAGCGAGAGATCCTGGAACGCGAACGCACCACCCTCGCCCTCGCCGAACGCGAGGAAGGCTTCCGCAACATCTTCGAATCCACGAGCGACGCCCTCTTCATCACCGACCTCGAAGACCGCATCGTCGACGCGAACCCCGCTGCCTTGCAGATGCACGGCTACACGCTTGAAGAGCTCCGCATACTCGAACCGTTCGCGCTCGTCGATCCACGCTACCGAAACCTGACCGGCGAATACCTCGAGGCAGTCTCTTCAGGGAAGACGTTCCGCGGACGTTCCATCCAGCTCAGGAAGGACGGCACCAGCTTCGTCGCCGATGTCCTGGGGACCGCCATCACCTACCAGGGCCGGCCGCACATCCTCGCGGTGATTCGCGACGTGAGCGAGGAAGCTGAACAGCAGCGCCTCCTCGAACAACGCGTCGAAGAACGCACCCGTGAACTTCGCGCTCTCCTGGAGGTTTCCAGCAACGTCTCCTCCACGCTCGACCCCGGCGAGCTCCTCGGCCTGGTGCTCGACCAGGTCCGCGATGTCATCCCGTACACCGGTGCCTCGATGCTCGTCGTGGAGGGCGATCAGCTCGTCGTTCGCGAAGCCCGCGGTCCCGAGTCCGCGGGAGCGAGCGGGCCCGCAATCCAGAAGTTTTCGGTCGAAGGCCTCAACACGTTCTGGCGGCCGCTCCTCGATCGCCAGCCCATCATCGTCGAGGACGTCCGGAGCGATGACTTCTATGCCCAGCACTTCCGCGGCGCGGTCGGCGGCGCCCTCGATTCCACCTTCTCCCGGATCGTGTCGTGGCTTGCCCTCCCCATGGTGCAGAAGGGCCGATTCGTGGGGATGATCGCGCTCTCATCCGATAAGCCCGCGGCCTTCACCCGCCGAGAAGCCGACCTGGGGATGGCCATCGCCAACCAGGCTGCGGTCACCATCGAGAACGCGCGCCTCTTCGCGGAGGCCGAGCGGCGAGCCCGGGAGATGACCGCCCTCTCCCGCATCGCCACCTCCCTCGACCTCGAACGGTCCGTGAAGAGCACCCTCGATAACCTCGCCCAGCGCATGGTCGAATCGACCGGGGCCACGGCCTGCTCGGTGAGTACCCTCACTGAAGACGGCATGCTTCTGCTGGGCGGCACTTACGGCCTGCCCGAGGGCTTCCTCGATGCCGTGTCCGCCGGCCACCATCGAGGCGCTCCCCGCCCCAATCAGGTCGCCCTCCAGAGCGGCGGACCCTACATCCTGCGTCATCTCAAAGCCCGGACGCTCGCCGAACCGCTCTATGCCGAGCTCCACGACGTCATCGGGGAAGAACCCTGGGACACCCTGGTCATCGTGCCCATGCGCTTCGGCGAGCGCGATCTCGGCACTATCGAGAACTACTACCTCTCGGCCAATGAGCCGGACGAGCGCGAAATCGCCCTGATCACCGCCATGGCCCGGCAGGCAGCGACGGCCATCGAAAACGCGCTATTGTTCGCCCAGACCGAGAAGCGTGTGCGGCAGCTCGAGGCCCTTACCCGCATCGCCGCGAGTTTCACGCTCGAAAGCTCGATCGAGCAGCTGATGAACGACATCGCCGCCGAAGTTCTGACTGCCACAAGTGCTGTCTCGGCCACCATCACGGTCACCGGCGAAAGCGGCGTCCGGCCGCTGCGCATCGTCGGTGTTGCGGGCCAGTCGCAGGAATTCGTCGATGCCATGCAGGAGGCCTACGCCGCCGGTGCCGCCTCATCGGCCGAAGTTGCCATCCGCGAACGCCGACCCGTCTTCCTCGACAACATGCGACTCGACCGCCTCAACGATCCCCGTTACGCCGCCGCGCGCCGGTTCTTCGAGCACACGAACTGGGACTCCGTCCTCGTCGTCCCGATCATCTATGGCGATCGTCCCCTGGGCGTGATGACCGTGGCCTACGCCGGTATCGAGCCGCCAGGCAAGGAAGAGACCGGCTTCATCGAGGCAATTGCGGACCAGACGGCGCTCGCCATCGAGAACGCCCGCCTCTACCAGCGGGCATCGGCCGCCGCGGCCCTCGAAGAGCGCCAGCGCCTCGCCCGCGAGCTCCACGACTCCGTCTCGCAGGCGCTCTACGGGATCGCGCTTGGCGCGCGTACGGCACGGCGGCGCCTGGGCGACGATGGGCCCCCGAACGTGGTCGAACCCCTCGACTATGTCCTCTCGCTCGCCGAGGCCGGGCTGACAGAGATGCGAGCGCTCATTTTCGAGCTGCGCCCCGAGTCGATTGCCACCGAGGGACTGGTGGCCGCCATCGGCCGCCAGGTCGCGGCGACCCAGGCGCGCTACGGCATTACCGTTGAGGCAGACCTGTGCGAGGAGCCAGACGTCGCCCTCGAAGCGAAGGAGGCCGTCTACCGCATCGCCCAGGAGACGCTCCACAACACGGTGAAGCACGCCCGGGCGACACGAGTCCACGTTCGTCTTTCCTGCGACGGCGCCAACCTGCGGCTTTCGATCCGCGACAACGGCCAGGGGTTTGACCCCTCGGGTGAGTTCCCCGGCCACCTCGGCTTGCGCTCCATGCGCGAGCGCGCCCAGGGAGTCCGTGGCGCCTTCGAGATCGAGAGCTCGCCCGGCGAGGGCACCACGGTCACGCTGACCGTCCCCGTCTGATCGGCCTACTTTCGCGTCCGAGGGTCAAGCGCGTCGCGGAGCCCATCGCCGAGGAAGGTGAAGCACAGCATCAGCACCGCGATCACCGCCGAAGGGACCGCAATCATCCATTCGTTCACGCGCACGTAGGCGTATCCCTCGGCGACCAGCGTCCCGAGGCTCGCGGTTGGTGGCGGCAGCCCGAAGCCGATGAACCCCAGGAACGCCTCGGCGAAAATCGCAGTTGGGATGCCGAACGTCACGGCGACGATGACCGGCCCAAGCGTGTTCGGCAGCATGTGGACGAACACGACCCGGCGCTCGCTGGCGCCCATGGACCTGGCCGCCATCACGTATTCCATGTCCTTCAGCGCCAGCATCTGCCCGCGCACGAGCCGCGCCAGCGTCACCCAGCCGACGAATGAAATCGCCAGGATCACCTGCAGCAATGGCCCGGGGAGTCCCGGCAGCTGCGGGTCGCCGGTGCCAATTATCGGCCAGTCGCGCTGCGAGAGCACGGCGCGCATCAGGATGATCGCGAGCAGGTCGGGGAAGGCGTACATCAGGTCGGTGAAGCGCATCAGCACGCCGTCGGTCCAGCGCGAGCCGAGAGCCGCCCCGGAGCCAACGAGGATGCCCACGCAAAAGACCACCAGCTGGGTACCGATGCCGATCTTCAGGGAGATGCGGGCGCCCTCCCACGTTCGCGCCCAGGTATCGCGTCCCAGGTTGTCGGTGCCGAACCAGTGGCTGCTGGTCGGGCCGGTCAGGATTTCCTCGTATTGCTGCTCCGAGGGCCGGTAGCGGCCTACCGCATCGGAAACGCCGGCCAGCGTGGCCATCACGATGAGCGAGAGCAGGACGACGCCGCCCGCCATGGCCAGCCGGTTTCGCTTGAGGCGCTGGAAGGCCAGCTCCCACAGGCCGAGCTGCCTCCTCGGGCGATCGAAGCCCCCGTTCGCCAGGACCGCCGCGTTCTCTGAGATGCTCATGAGTAGCGAATCCTGGGGTTTGCGATGGCGTAGCTGACGTCCACCGCCAGGTTCAGCAAGGCGATAATCGTCGCGTACAGCAGCGTCATGCCCATGATCACGCCGTAGTCGCGCACCCCCACTGCTTCGACGAACGACCTCCCGATACCCGGGATCGCGAAGTAGTGCTCGATGACGAACGATCCCGTGATCAGCGCAGCGAGGATCGGCCCGAGCACGGTGAGCACGGGCACCATCGCGTTGCGTACGGCGTGTTGCATCACCACGTGGAATTCGCCCACGCCCTTGGCTCGCGCCGTGCGGATGTAATCCTGGCGGAGCACCTCCAGCATCGAGGCCCGGGTAATCCTCGCGATGAACGCCGCGGGGTACATGCCCAGGCCGACCACCGGCAGCACCATCTGGCGTGGGTTGCCGAACTCCCAGCCGATGACATCGAACCAGCCGAGCCGGAGGGCGAAGAACAACACGAGGAACACCGAGAGGACGAAGTTCGGAACCGCGGCGCCGGCCGTCGCCACGAAGACGCCGATGTAGTCCATCGGGCCGTTCTGCTTCACGCCGGAGATCACGCCCAGCGTGACGCCGACCAGGAGCGCGAAGCCGAAGGCGCAGAGCCCAAGCTGCAGCGTCTGCGGGAAGCCGTCGGCAATCACCTGGCTCACCGGCCGGTTCTGCCGGAACGAGAGGCCAAGGTCTCCCCTGACCAGGTCGCCCAGGAAGTTCAGGTATTGCTCGCCCAGGGGGCCATCGAGGTTGTACTTGCGTTCGAGGGCGGCGACCGTCGCTGGCGGTAGCGGCTTTTCGTTGTCGAACGGACCGCCGGGAACGGCGTGCATCAGGAAGAAGGTGATGGTGGCGATCGCCCACAGCAGGGGAACCATCACCAGCAGGCGGCGAAGGATATACGCGGTCATCGGGTTGTCTCGGGGAAAAGAGATGGGGCTGGCAGCGATTGCTGCCAGCCCCGTGGGGTGCGGACCTTACTTGTCCAGGTACCAGGCCTCGACGTTCCAGTCGCCGGCGAGGTGCGCGTCCAGCGGGCTCACGTTCTCGCGGGGCCCCTTGAGGGCGGACTTGATGAGGTAGTTGAACGATTCCTGGTAGAGCACTGGCCCAACCAGCATCGGTTCGGCGCTGAGCAGCTTGTTGATCTCCTGGTACTGCTTCCGGCGCTCCTCATCGTTCGTGTTGAAGTAGGCCTTCTTGAACAGGTCATCCAGCTGACTATCGGCGACGCCATAGTGGTTATTGGCGCCGTCGCTATTGAAGAGCCCGGCCACCCAGTTTTCCGGGTCGGGGTAGTCCTGCGTCCAGCCGCCCGGGAAGAGCTCATAGTCCTCGCTGGTGAACCGTGAAGAACGGGTCTTCGAATCCACCACCTCGATCTTGATGTCGATGTTGAGGATCTTCTTCCACTGCTCCTTCAGGAACTCCGCCGTCGCCTTCCGGTCAGGCACATCGTTCACCACGATGCTGAGCTCCGGGAAGCCCTTGCCGTCCGCGAAGCCGGCTTCGGCCAGGCTCTTCTTCGCCGCTTCCGGGTTGAAGCCCACGATCGAGTCGAAGGTTGTCTCGGTTACACCGCCGCCGACCACGGCCGGGGGCATCCAGGTGGTGCTCGGGATGTAGGCGCCCTGGAAGGCCACCTTGTTCAGCGTTTCGCGGTCGGTGGCCCGCGAGAGTGCGAGCCGCACCTTCGGGTTATCGAGCGGCTTCTTCTTCAGGTTCATGTGGACCGCCCGGGTGGTCACGCCACCGACCTGCAGGAACTCCTTGCCCAGGCCCGGGTCGGCCTTGATGGCCGTCAGGTTCGTCAGGTTCGCCCGGGTCAGGTCGATCTGATCCGCGCGGTACGCGTTCTCGGCGACATCGAGCTTATCGATGTACTTCATCGTGATCTTGTCGATGTTCGCTGGCGTGCCGGACCAGTTGTCGTTGCGGACCAGCACCGCCGAATCCTTGGCGGTGTAGCTTTCAATCTTGTAGGGGCCGTTATAGGCCAGCTTTGTCACATCCGGCCAGGCCTGTCCCGGGTCGGTCACGATGTGGCTCGGCGATGGGAACGTCATCCACAGCGAGAGGATCATCGGGAAGGTCGGCTGGGGATTCTCCAGCCTGAACTCGATGGTCGTGTCGTCGAGCGCCTTCACGCCCACCGCTTCCTGGAGCTTCTTCTTCTCGTCGGCGCTCTTGTCGGCCGCGGCGTAGTACTCATCGCAGCCCACGATGTTGCTGATCGTGTCCTTGTAGTTCCCGGCGTTGTCCGGGTTGCACGTGCGGTGAATGCCGGCGACGAAGTCCTTCGTCGTGAGGGGCTGGCCATCGGACCACTTCAGGCCGGGCTTCAGCTTGATGGTATAGGTCTTGCCATCGGTCGAGACCTCGGGCATGTCCGCGGCCATCTCCGGTTCGGTCTTGTTGCCCAGCGTGAGGCGATAGAGCCCCCGCCACACCATGCGCTGGACGCCGATGTCCTGGGCGAAGGAAGAGTAGTGTGGGTCGAAGCTATCCGGCTCCGCATAGGCGATGGTGATTTCGCCGCCCCTTTTCGGCGTATCACCGCTTGGCGTGTTCGTTGCGTCCGTGCCCGTGTCGTCGTCGTCGTCGTCACCGCACGCGACAAGCGCCAGTGAGGCGAACAACACGACGAGCAGGCCCAGAAGGCTATAGAACCTCAGGCGTTGCATTGGGAATGTTTCCCTCCTCTTTCGGTTTCCCGTCCGGTAAGGTGGGAGACCGATCAGTCGAAGTCAACGGCTGTAGTTCACGAAATTGATCCGCAAGGTGCAATCTTAAAAGGTTCCCAATAGGTGTTGAGAAATTGTTACCAATCAGTTATGAAGTAATGATGAACAGATGATGATCCTGTGAAGAACCAGCGGGGGCCCGGTCAACGTTGCGCGAAATTGCTGTCAAGAGGTTATGAGGTTTGCAGCCCCGGCTCGGCCTGCAAGATGCCACCCAGGGCAGACTCCATCGCCGAGGCAGGCAACTCAATCGTGAATCGGGCGCCGCCCGCCGGCTCGTTTTCCGCCCACGCGCGCCCGCCGTGGGCTTCCACCAGCTGCTTCACAATCGCGAGGCCGAGTCCCGCCCCTCCCGTCGCCCGCGCCCGCGATGCATCCGTCCGATAGAAGCGTTCAAAGATGTTGTCCAGGTGCTCCGGCGGAATACCCGGCCCGTCGTCGCTTACCACCATCCGCGCGCCAGAGCCGGTGTCCGAGAGGCTCACCCGGATGGTTCCACCCTCTGCGGTGTGGCGGATGGCGTTCTCGAGCAGGTTCCGGAGGACCTGCGCGATCCGCCGCCGGTCGGCATCCACCAGCGGCGCGGGGCGCGTCTCCTGCACGATGGTGATACCCGAGGCCCGCGCTCGCGGTGCGACGCTTGCGACGGCCTGTTCGATGATGCGCGCAAGTCCCTGCGGTTCCAGGTTCAGCACCTGCCGCCCGGCGTCGGCGAGCGAAAGCTCCTCCAGGTCGGCCACCAGCCGCACCAGCAAGTTCGCCTCTTCCTGGAGCGATGCGATCGTATCTTCATCCGCGTCCACGACTCCATCGGCTATCGCATCGAGGTAGCCAGCGAGATTGTTCAACGGGGTGCGCAGCTCGTGCGCGATGTCGGAGGTCATCTGTTTCCGGAGCTCTTCGTTCCGTTCCATGCTCTCGGCCATGCTGTTGAAGGCCCGACCCAGGAGCGCCAGCTCATCGGAGCCGTGCACGTCCACGCGGCGGCCGAGGTCCCCCGCTTCGAGTTCGCGGGCCGCCGCCGTGAGCTGCTCCACCGGCCGCATGATCCTGCGGGTGAACCAGGCTGCTGCCCCGGTGGCTACCACGGCCACCGCAATCGTCGCGATGGTCACCTGTTGGTTCAAGGCGGCGATAGTCCGCCGCTGATCGTCCTCAAACGCCTCGATGAATCCCATGTCCGCGCGAAGGGTGTAGGCATCGCCGGTACCGGGATCGAACAGGACCGGCTGGCTGTCGCTCTTGAGCCCCACCTCGGTGGTGAACACGGGGAACTCGTCGTCCTCGTTCACGCGAGTCAGCCCGCCCCCCACGCGGCGCACCTGCTGGATCTGGAACTTCAGGCGGTTCTGGTCGAGCTGCGAGTCCGCTGTCATCCGCGCCGCAACGGCAACCGCCAGCAGCGCCAGCACCGGGATTGCCGCCAGCACCGCGAGCAGCCGCCACCGCAGGCTATGGCGCATCCGGGTGCTCGGCGAACCGGTAGCCCACTCCGTAGACGGTCTCGATGAATTGCGGCCGTTCGGCATCGCGTTCGATCTTCTTCCTCAGATTTCGAACATGCGCGTCGATTGTGCGCTCCAGACCCTCGTAGTTGTAGCCGAAGGCCTTTTCGAGGAGCTCGAGGCGAGTGAACGCCTTTCCTGGCTCCTTGGCCAGCGTCAGCAGCAGCTGGAACTCCTTCTTGGTAACGCGCCGGTCCACCCCATCCACCCGCACCTCGTGCCGTCGCCCGTCGATGCGAAGCGGCCCGAACTCCAGCTCACAAGCCTCGTTCGCCTCGGTAGCACCCCTGCGCCGCAGCACCGCGCGCACACGCGCCACCAGCTCTCTCGGCCGGAACGGCTTGGTCACGTAGTCGTCGGCGCCCAGGTCGAGTGCCCGGAGGGTGTCCACTTCGTCGGTTCTCGCGGTGACCAGGATGATGCCGACATCCGACTCCTCGCGGAGCAGCCGGCAGACTTCCAGGCCATCCATCTCCGGCATCATCACGTCGAGCAGCACGAGCCCGAGCTGGTGGCGCCGGGCGAGCTCCAGGCCTTCCCGGCCGTTCCGCGCCACCATCACCGGGTAGCCATCCCTGTCCAGGTAAAGGCGAATGAGTTCGGCTGTCTTCGCGTCGTCCTCGACAACCAGGACTCCAGGCTTCATCACCACTCCGCGCGCCACGTCATTAGAGCCTGCTCCCCCGGCTCAACGGCCAGGGGAAGCAGGCGAGGGAACCACCGGCACGACGACCGGATACCCGAACGATACCCTTTCGTTTGCGAAGAAGTTGTGAAGATCCGATGCATTTTGCACCGATCTCCGCTCCCAATCCCCTGTCGGGCCGTTCGCTGCACCCGCAGGCGCTCAGAATCGGCCGTGGCGCCCTTCTCCGGCGGCAAATCGAGTCGCACCTTCACGAGCCTCGTTGCTTTCCAGCGTGGTCCATCCGCGGCGGTACTCGTTTCGCAGTGCCTCCTCGAGTGAAAGGCTCCACTGCTCATAGCTCGACAGCCGGTCTTGCCTCAGGCAGGTCTGGGGAAATGCCGCCAGCTGGTGCGCCAGGGCGATCGCCTCCTGGAGGGCCGTGCCGGGCTCGACCAGCCGGTTCGCCAGCCCCATCCGCCCGGCTTCCTCCCCGGAAACGGGACGGCCAGTGAGGATCAGGTCCAGGGCATTACTGTGCCCGATAAGGCGGGGCAGCCGGATGGTGCCACCATCCACAAGGGGCACGCCCCAGCGCCGCTCGAAGCAGCCGAAGACCGCATCCCGTGCTGCCACCCGCAGGTCGCACCAGGCTGCCAGCTCGATGCCGCCCGCTACCGCGTATCCCTCGACGGCCGCGAGGACCGGCTTCGTGAGCAGCATGCGCGTCGGCCCGAGCGGACCGTCGCCCGTTTCCGCCACGCGTGTGCCCCGGCCCTCCGCGACCGCCTTCAGGTCGGCCCCCGCGCAGAACGTGCCCCCGGCACCGGTCAGCACCGCCACCGCCAGGCGGTCGTCGCCATCGAACCGCTCAAACGCCTCCCGCAGGGCGGTGGCGGTCGGACGGTCGATGGCGTTCCGCACCTCCGGCCGGTTGATGGTCACCACCGCGACCGGCCCGTTCGTCTCACAAAGCACCGTCATTGCACCACTCCTATTCGCGCACTGCTACCAGCTTCACCGGCAGCTCGAGCAGCGCGTCGGCAGCATCTTCCCAGCCCACTGCGTGCGTCGTCACGGGGGTGGGGTCGAAGGCGCCGCTCGCTATGAGGTCCAGCACGGCGGGGAGGTCGGCCCGGGCATTGGCCCGGCCCGTATGGAAGGTGATCCCCGAAACGAACATCTCGTAGAGCGGCACAGGCGTCTCCCGGTTGAAGTAGATACCCACACTCGTCGACACGCCATACGGCTCCGTGGACCGCAGCGCCAGCGCGAGCCCCTCGGGCCGTGCCGAGGCGTCGACCGTGATCGCATACGGGCCAAGCTTCGCGGGCAGGGGCCCCTCGATGACGTGCGCGCCGAGGCGTGCAGCGAGGTCGAGCCGCCCCGGGTCGTTGTCGACGTAGTCCACGCGGCCCGCGCCAAGTGCCCGGGCCATCCCCGCGGCATAGAGCCCCACGCTCCACGCACCGCCGCCCACAACCAGCACGTCCGCGCCGGGCCGAGCCGCAAGGTGCGGCGCCACGGTGCGGTAGGCGTCGGGCAGGTTGTCGCTTGCGCTGGCGATGGCGAGCGGGTTCACGCCCTCCGGCGCCTTCACAAGCACGCCATCGGCGTGGGGGACGCGCACGAGGTCGCTGAAGAACCCGCCCCACTTCCCGGCCAGGGGCTCCATCCCGAAGGCGGAGCGGGGAGGCACGGTCGAACAGGCGCTCGTGATGCCGCGGCGGCACGGTTCGCATGTTCCGCACGAAAGCTGGAACGCCGCCACCACGCGGTCGCCCGGCCGCACTGATTGGACGCCGGGACCAATGTCCACCACTTCGGCGATACCTTCGTGGCCGAGCGGGAACGGGCCCGGGACCCTGACGGTGCCGTCGACGAAACCGCGGTCGATATCGCATGTGGCGACGGCGAGGGGCCGCACGAGGGCGTCACCCTCATCGACGAGCATGGGATCTGGTCCTTCCCGCCACTCAACCCGGCGGGGCTCTATGAACATGAGCTGTTGCATGACTGCCTCCTATCTGTAGACCGGTCATCATAGTAGTAGACCGGTCGGTCCAGCATGTGTAACCTCCATCACATGACCGGTGACACCCCGACGCGCGACCGCATGGTTGCGGTCACCGCTCGCCTGCTCCAGCGCCAGGGCCTGGCCGCGACTGGACTCAGCGAAATCCTCGCGGTCTCGGGCGCGCCCCGGGGTTCGCTGTACCACCACTTCCCCGGCGGCAAGAACCAGCTCGCGGCCGAGGCCATCCGCCTTTCCGGCGCCCGCGTCGCCGCCGCAATCGAGGCAGCCATGTCTCGTGGACCTTCCACAGCCGCGGCCATCCGCGCATTCGCGACGTTTTACGAGGCGTCCCTTACTCGCTCGGACTTCCAGGATGGCTGCCCGGTGGCCGGCACGGCGCTCGAAGCGGGCGCACTTGGTGCTACCGAAGTCGCTGATGCATGCGCGGCGGCGTTCGCTTCATGGGAGGCGCCCATCGTTCGCCGTCTGGAATCAGAGGGCCACGCGCCCGCCGAGGCCAGCAGCCTGGCGACCTTCGTCGTCGCCGCGCTCGAAGGCGGGCTGCTGCTCGCCGGCGCACGCCGGGAGATGGCGCCCCTCATCGCGGTTGTGGAGCGCCTCGAGAGCCTGCTTTCCCCCGGGAAGGCCACCCGGGCTGGGTAGCCCGGGCACGGGCCCGCTGTCGTCGGCGCTGGCGCGGTCGTCATCCGCGCGGTCCCGGCTGGCGCCACCGTCGTGGGCAACCCGGCGAAACCGCTCGCTTCGCGGAACGTCTGATGTTACAGCTGCTTCCCGAAGGCCCGGCGCAGCTCCGCGCGGTGGTCCGGGTGCGCGATGTTGATGAGCTCCTCGGCGCGCTGCCGGTCGCTCTTGCCATAGAGGCTCGCTACCCCGAACTCCGTCACCACGTAGTCCGCGAACTGCCGCGGTACGGTCACCACCGTCCCCGGCGGGTGTTGCGCGACAATCCGGCTCACCGACTCCTCCTTCGCGGCCGCCGGGAGGATCGTCACGCTGCGCCCGTTCTTCGCCAGGGTGGCCCCGATCACGAATTCCAGCTGCCCGCCCGGCCCGCTCCACATGTCCGCTCCGATCGACTCAGCCGCTATCTGGCCGGTCAGGTCCACCGTCATCGCGTTGTTGATCGCCACCATGTTGTCGTGCGCCGCGATCAACTGGATGTCGTTCGTGTAGTGCACCTCGTGGACCTCGTACACCGGGTTTTCGTGGATGAACTCGATCTCCTCCGGCGTTGTTGCTGAAAGTGCCGTCGCCACGAACTTCCCCGGGTGCCGCGTCTTCCGCGAACCCGTGATCACTCCCTTATAGACCAGGTCGTTCAGCCCCGGCGTCGAAACCTCGCTGTGCACGCCCAGGTCCACCAGCCCGTCGAACGCCCCGTTGTTCGCCAGCTGCAATGTCATCATCCCGGTCCCGATCTGGATGGTGTCGCCGTGCTTCACGATCTCGTTGATGTAGCCCGCGATCGCCTTCGGGAATGGCGCCGCCTCCCGCGCCAGCCGCGTGGGGGCCGTCTCCCCGCCATCCACGAACGCGTCGATCTCCGAGACGTGGATCCGGTTCGTCCCGCCCGTTTGCGGGTAGCCCGGGAACACCTCCGCCAGCACCGTCCGCGCGCGCTGCGCGTACGACAGCTTGTTCCAGAGGCTCGTCCCGAAACTGCAGAACCCGAACCGGTCCGGCGGCGAGACGCCGATAAGTGTCACGTCGCAGCCGAACACGCCGCCGCCGCGCTCGTCCTCCGGCTTGAAGCGCCGGCTGAACGGCACCGAGACGAAGTCGGTCGCGCCCCGAAGCATCGACTGGCGCGCAATCGCCGTGTTGAACAGCTCGACGTGTGTCCGGAAGGCCGGGTGTCCCGGTTCGTACCAGCCGGGGTCGACAAACGGCGCGCAGGAGAGGATGTCGATGTCGCTCAGCTCATCGCGCCTGTCCCAGATGGCGTGGCACAGGTTGGGCGTAATAGAACCGATGGGGATGACGATGGTGTCGCCCGGGCGCACGAGCGCGGCAGCCTCGGCGGGCTCCATCAGCTTCGATGCGTAGTCCTCGGGCCAGTTGGCGTAGCGGGAGTCGTTCATGGATCGCGAAGTATACGGGCCCGCCCGCTGAGCGCGGGTTAGCGCCCGGATCGGTCAGCGTAGCTTACGGAGATTTTACCCACGACTTCTTGACATGTTCGCCGCCGCTCGCAAATCATGCGTGCGTCCTACGACGGAGGAGGATGGCTGCGGTGTTCCAACAGGCCGAACCCCAGGTGCCGGTGCTTCTGAGCGCGCATCATATCCCGGCCATGCGCCCGGAGCATCGGGCGATGCTGATCGGCCGCCTCAATGGGTTGAGGCCGGCCGACCTCGCATCCGCTGGTGGGGTCAGCGTGGCAACCGTGAAGCTCTGGCTCAGCATCGTCTCCGCTGAGATCGCGATGTGCCTCCCATTAGGCCGCGAGTTGACTCCCGAACTAAGGGGCGTCTGGATGTTCGCCCATCTGGAGTGTTGCCTTGGAGAGCCACCCGAGACACGAGAGCATCACCGGTGACCACCAGTTGTGATCCCGGACACTCCTCCAAATGTCTATCGGAGAGTCTATCCGATCGCGTGTTGCGGGATGATGCAGCATGGCGGCAATCTCCTGCTGCCTGCTCAAACAGGAGGGACTGCAGCCTTGGCAAGCAACGCTCTGCAGGCTGCCCCGTGGCGCGGGGCCTACGAAGAGGAGGTTGAAATCAATGAAGGTCTTCTTCTGGCAGAGTATTGCGGCGATGCTCCTGGCCGCGACATCGTTGGCGCTCGTATCGGTCGCTTCCGCAGGCTCGGTCTCTCTTTCGATTGGGCCGTGCGTGGGTGGCGGGTACTCCTACTACACGAACGCCGCGGGCGGCACCTACGAGCTCTACAGCAACAACAACTGCATACGTTGGCATCAGTATGCGTTCTGGGATGGCGCGGATTGGGTCAACTATTCACCCCAACAAGGCGCATTCAACATCTCTCGTTTTCAAGTGTTCGATGCGCCGACGCAGGGCAGCCATATGATCGTGTACGGTTTCTCTTCGGATGGACCCAAGTACACGACGGGTTACTAAGGGTGAAATTGTGGCGCGCCATCGTGCTGGCGGTAACACTGTTGATTGCCGCCGCTTGCGATTCTGGCAGCGGCAATCAACACGATTCCGCAACGCGTACATTCGTTGAGCAGCTACCTGAGGGCGTTGGCGTTGAGGAGGCCCTTCGGTCCGCCAGCGAGTACCAGCGTGAAATCTTGGCTGATGGAGTCGTCACTTTCGAGGAGTATGAGACTTCGGTCCTGGCCACCGTTGCCTGCCTAAGAGAAAGTGGCCTCGAAATCCGCACCGGCCCCGAATTAGATGCCTCGGGCAGGCGATATACCTACTCCTATACTGGCGGCGGTGACGCGGGCCGCCAGTCCGAACTCTTCTGGGGGTGTTATCGCGAATACGGCGACAAGGTTGACACGGCATGGGCCTACCAGACCACGCCCACTGAACAGGAACGACAGGCGCAACGCCGCTTCCTGACGGCCTGTCTCCAGGATCGCGGAGTGGCCGTCCCGGGCGCGCCAGAGAGCCCGAACTTCTCGGGCATTCCCGCGGCCTATCCCTCGGAGTTTCGCGTCTGCTCGCTTCGCCTCGCCACTGAACACGGCGTGCCCGAAGGGTTTATCCCGTAAATCCCTGCTCCCGGCGAGGCAGCGCGCGGTTCCCCATCGTGACCGTCCCCATGTTGCCGCTCCTCGCAGTGGGGCTACTCGGACTTCAGGATCGCGATCTCGCTGCGACAGCACGGCGAGATGACCCCCTCTTCATGTCGCCCACGCCTCGCACCCTGACCGGTGAACACCAGGCCAGAGGGGTGCCATCGGTAGCACCCGGACCCGACGTCCGGGGCCGGCTCAACCGCCTATCACATTTTACCGGCATTTTGTGATGGATGGCTTGACAGCACGCGGTGGGCCGGCGTGACCGCGGCCTGCCAGGTGTCTGGTCTGGCCGGCAGCCCCGATGTGTCTGGCGCTTCGGTTGCACCAGCGCCGACACCGCAGGAATTCGAAGCCGCGCTCCTCGAAGACGGCCTCACGTTCGAGGAACACGAAACAGCCTTCCTCGCTTTCGTTGAATGTGCCGCAGGCTTCGGCTACAAACTCCAGTCCGACCCGGTGCTGACCTCCCGGAAGAACTACGAGTATCAACTCGGGCGCAAGCTTGCCGATGGCGAGAGCGAGCAGAGGCGGCAGGATGCGCGCGCAGGCTTCGAAGCGTGCAGGGTCCGGCACTTCGATGCCGTTCAGCACCAGTGGGTCATCCAGACCGCGATGACCGAAGCAGAACTCCAGGAGGCTCGCGACCACCTTGGCGCTTGCATGCGCGCGGCCGGCTACGACGTGCCAGAGCACCCCGCGCAGGAAGACTGGACGGATTACATCCGGGTCATCGAGGGCGCGGACCCGGCGCCACGCGGGGCCTTCCGCAACTGCCTACCACTGACGCAGCAAGCGTTTGGCATGCACGGCAGCGAGGTCCCATAGCCAGCGGAGTCTGCCCTACAATCCCCGCATGAAACTCGGCCTCCAACTCTCCAACTTCACCTGGCAGGGCCGCGGACCCAGGCTCGGCGAAAACCTGGCCAACATCTCCCGTGCGGCCGAAGACGTTGGCTATAGCTCCATCTGGGTGATGGACCACCTTTTCCAGATTCCCCAGGTCGGTTCCGCCCACATGGAGATGCTCGAGGCCTACACCGCCCTTGGCTTCATCGCGGCGAACACGAAGACGGCATCCCTTGGCACCATGGTCACCGGGGTCACCTACCGGAACCCCGGCTTCCTCTGCAAACAGGTGTCCACCCTCGATGTCCTTTCCGGCGGCCGCGCATGGCTCGGCATCGGCGCGGCCTGGTTCGAACGGGAACACCGCGGTCTCGGCATCCCCTTCCCGCCGCTGAAGGAGCGCTTCGAACGCCTCGAAGAGACCCTCCAGATCTGCAAGCAGATGTGGAGCCGCGAGGACGGGCCCTTCGAAGGCAAGCACTACCACCTCCGCGAGACCCTCAACTCACCCCAGCCGCTCCAAAAACCCCACCCGCCAATCCTCGTCGGTGGCAGCGGCGAGAAGAAGACCCTCCGCATCGTCGCCACGTACGCCAACGCCTGCAATGTCCGCGCCGACTCCGTCGAGGCTGTCCGTCACCGCTTCGAGGTCCTTCGCGGCCACTGTGAGGCCATCGGCCGCGACTACAGCGAGATCGAGCGGACCGTCCTCCTCCGCCTCGACCCGGGTCCCAACGGCGAACGCTCCGCCGAGACCATCGACGAGCTTGGCAGGCTCGCCGAGGCTGGCGCCCAGGCCGCCATCGGCTACCTTGTCGGCGTGGACAAGCCTGGCCCGCTCGAAGTCGTCGGCCGCGACATTCTCCCCCAGGTGAAGGCCCTGTGACGCGGGCCCGCCAGTAATGGCATTCCTCGAACTCATCGCACTGGTCGTCCGCGACTACGACGAAGCCATCCGCTTCTTCGTCGAAAGACTCGGATTCGACCTGGTTGAAGACTCGCCAGCCACTACCAACGATGACCGGCCGAAGCGCTGGGTGGTGGTTCGCCCGCCGGGGGCCCAAACGGGAGTTCTGCTGGCCAGGGCCGACGGTCCCCCGCAGGATGCCGTGGCCGGGCAGCAGTTTGCTGGCCGGGTCGGGCTCTTCCTCCGCGTCGACGACTTCGAGTCCGCCTACCAGCGCATGCTCGACCGGGGCGTCGCGTTCGTGACCGAGCCCCGCACCGAGCCCTACGGCCGTTTCGCCGTCTTCCTCGATGTCGCCGGCAACCGGTGGGACCTCCTCGGCCCGGGCTGACCGCTTTTCGGTTAGGCTTGCGCCTCGCAGTCCCTCCGGAGGAAGCGCAGTGTCCACCCCCCGCATCCCCAATCTCCCCGGCATGGGCAATCCGCCCACGCTCCAGGCGCAACTCTCCACCGTTACCGGCCGCGTGCTCCAGTACTCCCTGCGAGCCACCGAGGGCCTCGCCGTCGAGCAGCTCTGCGACACCCGCGGCGGCATCACGAACAGCATCGGCTGGGACGTCTGGCACGTCGTCCGCACCATCGACAACATCATCCACTTCGTCTTCGACCGCGAGCAGCCGGTCTGGCTCCAGCACAACTTCCACGAACAGTGGGGCCTCCCGAAGGTCGACCAGGGTACGGGCCAGGACCCGGACGACGCCTACAGCATGCGCTTCCCCGCTCCCGCCGAGTTCAACCGCTACACCCGGGCCGTGCTCGACACGGTGGTCCCGCGCATCGCCGGCATGAGCGACGCCTACCTTGCCGAGGTCCAGGTCATGCGGCCGTGGGGCCCGATCCCGCGGATGGAGGCCATCCTCCACGGGCTCATCGGGCACGGCAACGGCCACCTTGGCCGCGCCAGCTACGCCCGCACGCTCTTCGGACTCGAAGGTCTTCCTTACTGACCCCTGGCCCGCCGTTCGGCGGCAGCGCGGGCCTGGACCTCGAGTGCGCGTTTGTTCGCGCCTTCGTTGCGGATCGCCCGGGCAACGCTTAGCGCGAACACCGCCAGGGCCATCCACGCCATTGCTCCGGCCGCGGCGGCTGCATGCATCCGTGCGTCGTAACTGATCTGGTCGGCCAGCAGCGCCGAGCCGCCCCGCAGCACCAGTGCCGCCAACAGTAGCCAGAACGGCGCGCGCTCGTAGAGCTTCGGCACCCCGGACTCTGTCCGTTCGAGCGCGAATACCGGCGCCACCAACCGCGCCATCCCCAGGATGAGCATCGTCACGAGCCCGATACCCACCACATGCCGCGCCGCGTCGCGGGCGGCGAAGCGCGCGTACTCGGCGTCAAGTGCCGCCTCCGTCCCGGCCCACACGAGCAGGGCCCCCGCGACGACCGCGCTCAGGTTCGCGGCGAGGACGAAGCGGGCTGCGGGCCTGGCGCGTGGGCGCAAGCGCTTCGCCTGGCCCCACACCGAGCCGGCAATCACCGCGAGCCAGGCCATCCCGGCACCGGCGAGCGCCATCCCGGCCCCGCTCATCCGCGCGGCGGTCTCGCCTTCGTACGCCAGGGAGAGCGCGACAAGAGCGGATCCCAGGTTGTAGGCGACCCCAGGGACCAGCGCCTGCCGCCACGTGGGCGTCCTGCGTCCAAAGAAGATGGGGACGCTCCGGCTTTGCACGCTCCAGATGAAGTTGCCGATCGGGCCGAGCAGCACCGCCCACGTCAGCACGTCGTCCCACGCCACCGGCGTCAGGCCCTCGTGGTCAGCAGCGCGCCGGCCCCACTCCCAGAGCATCAGTGCCAGTGCGCCCCACCATGCGGCCCCCGCCCAGGCGAAGTACCGCCATGGGTCGCGCGGCTTGCGGCCCCTCGCCAGCGTGACGGCGAGGATGCCTGCCACCCACGCGGCTCCCACTGCCGAGCCCGCGCCGATGGTCCACGCCGCAAGCTCGGCCGCTTCTCCGGATGCCCAGGGCTGGAGCGTGATGCGCAGGGCCACCGGAGTCGCAAGGACGATCAGCAGCGGGATCGTCACCTTCCGCCGGACGGGCGGCCGGCCCGCAAACCGCGGCATCAACCGGACCGCCATGCCCGCGATGAACAACCCGGCCCAGCCCTGGACCTGGATCCAACCATGGGCCTGGATGAGCCAGGGCACGCGGTCCTGTCCGGGTGCGTTGCCCGTGGCTGCAAGCGGGAGCCAGGTCGCCAGGAGGAACCCGCCCGCGAGGGCCGCCGCCAGCGCCGCGGCGATGAACCCCAGGTACGAGCGGTCCTCGACCGCCGGTGTCACGTCCGGGTTCCGGGAAATCGGCGGCTCCAGCGGGATGTCGCCCATGCCCTCACGTCCCGCCACTGCGCAAGCAATCGGGCGATGAAACCTTCATGGGGCCCAGTCTACCCGTACACGCGGAGGCCGGCCCGGCATCAGGCTACGAAGGAGTTGACCGTCTGTTCCAGCTCTTCCAGGTCGAACGGCTTCGGGAGGACTCGAGCCACCCGCCGCGTCCGCGGGTCGTCGCTGTCCAGCGTCCCCTCACCAGTCATCAATACCACGGGGGGTACGGGACCGCCCCGTTGCTCTAGCGAGCTCACCACGCGCATCCCATCACCGTCGGCCAGGTTCAGGTCAAGCAACACGAGGTCGAATGAGTTCTCCGACAGTTGTTCGAGCGCCTCGGCGGCACTCTGTACACCGGTGACTTCGTGGCCCGCGTTCGTCAGTACCTGCTTGATCAGGCGTGAAATGGTGCGCTCATCTTCCGCAAGCAGAATTCTCATCGATTCAACCACGTGCACCGCCCCCCGGCGCCCGGAGCGGGAGTACGACAGTGAATGTCGCGAATCGCTCGGCTCGGGTAGAGTGTACGGATCCACCCATGGCAAGCACAAGCTGGCGTGCCCGAAAAAACGAAAATCCTGCATCCGCCCCCACCGGCAGATTGCCGTCGCGGGGCGAGCCGCTCACGAAACGCAGGGCGACGGTCTCTCCCGTGGCCGCCACCTCCAGCCTCACCTTCCCGCTCCCGTCGCCGATCCGGTTGACCGACAGGGCGAACCCAGCGAGCGAGCGCACCAGCCTGGGAGCGTCCCACGGACCTTCCAGCGTCCCGTGGAAGTCCACTTCGAGGGCCGGCTGCCCATCCAGCAGGTCTCGGGCAGCCTCGATCGCCGCACCGAGCTCGCATGGGCCTGCCGCCAGGGCCAGGCGGCCCCGTTCCAGGCGCGATGTCTCCTGCAGGTCGTCAGCCAGGTGTTGCAGGTCGTGGACGGAGGTGCGCAGCATCTCCGCAAGTTCCCGGTCGAGCACGAGCTGGCCGTCGCTGGACTGGCGGCGGGCCAGCTCCATCACCATCTTGATGGAGGTCAGCGGCGTCCGGATTTCGTGCGCGAACGCGCCGATCGCCTCGC
Organism: uncultured Anaerolineaceae bacterium; assembly: GCA_964507025.1. Lineage (GTDB taxonomy): Bacteria > Chloroflexota > Dehalococcoidia > Tepidiformales > Tepidiformaceae > Amarobacter. The sequence continues at coordinate 40,270 of CAZDOK010000005.1, read as the reverse complement.
GCCGGTAGTGTTCCGCCTCGTCCAGGCTGGTTGCTTCTCCAACCATTGTGCGCTGCACCCGCCGAAACTAGGTCCGTTTCGGAAGCCTGGCAATCAGGACTTGCCCCTAGGGCGCTCCCTTGAATGCCGATCCTCCATCAACGGGATGGGCTCGATGCTACTCCAATTCGCCGCACGGGGCGTCAACCGCGGGCCCCGGGCCGAGACGGCCTGCTCCTCCGCGTGATACGAGCTCCGCACCAGCGGCCCGCATTCCACGTGCCGGAACCCCAACTGTTCGGCCGCTTCCTTCAGCTCAGCGAACTCGTCCGGGGTCCAGTACCGGGCGATCGGCAGGTGAGCCGGGGTGGGCTGAAGATACTGTCCCACCGTGAGCACCTCAACCTGGTGGGCGGCCAGGTCCTCGAACACAGCGAGGAGTTCGTCCTTTGTTTCGCCCAGGCCAACCATCAGGCCGCTCTTACTCACCGTGCCCGGGTCCAGCTCCTTTGCCAGGCGCAGGACCTCGAGCGACCGCTCGTACACGGCCTGCGGACGCACCTGGCGGTAGAGCCGCGGCACGGTCTCGGTGTTGTGGTTCAGGATCTCCGGCTGTGCGTCGAGAACGGTGGCCAGCCCGTCTCGATCGCCCTTGAAGTCGGGGATGAGGACCTCGATGGTTGTCCCGGGGGAGAGCCGGCGGACCCACCGGATGGTTTCGGCGAAGATTTCCGCGCCGCCGTCGGCCAGTTCGTCCCGGTTCACGCTCGTGATCACCGCGTGGCGCAGTCCCATCTGCTGAATGGCCAGCGCGACGCGCTTCGGCTCGCCCCGATCGACCGTCCCGGGGCGGCCCGTTTTTACGGCGCAGAAGCCACACGACCTCGTGCAGGTATCGCCGAGGATCATGAACGTCGCTGTGCCGCGGCTCCAGCACTCGCCGATGTTCGGGCAGCGCGCTTCCTCGCAGACTGTGTGAAGTTCCTGGCTCCGCATCAGTTCCTGGAGCTCGGCGTACTTGCCGCCGGCGGGGAACCGCACCTTGAGCCAGGCCGGGCGTTCCGGGTGGCGTATGGCCATGGTTCGATTGTCGGCGCTGGCCCGTGCCCTGTCGATGGTCACCGCCGTGCGGCCGCCAACACCTCGCCGAGCACTTCGTCGACGCCGGCGAACCAGTCGCGGTACTCCGAGACGTTGCGCGTCCGCACGGCGTCGCGCCCGGCGACCGTGTGTTCGACCAGGGCGGTGAGCGCAGCGTCCAGCCGGCGCTCGAACTCCTCGAGCGCCGGGATGGGGGCCGAAAGCTCCTGCAGCGCCCGGGCTGTGCAGATCGTCTCGTCGGCGTAGGCGATGAAGTCGGGCCGGAAGTTCTCCCGGCGATAGAACGTGTCCTCCGGGTAGTCCGCCCGCAGCTCCTCGCGCCACTGGTACAACCTGCTGGTGCCTTCCCTCACCCGTGAGAAGTACGCCTGCACCGAGACAGCGCCGGGCGTGGTCCGCGACGTGGGCAGCGGCGCCGCCGCCGGGCACTCCGGCTCATCCGGGATGGTGCTCGACGGACTGCCACAGGCGGCTGCGCAGAGGGCCAACCCCATCGCCGCGACCACCATGCGCGGCATCAATCCCGAATCCCCAGCAAGTAGCGGGCCGCCGCCTTCACCGCCTGGGCCCGGTGGCTGATCTCGTCCTTTTCTTCGTCGGTCGCCTCGGCCTGGGTCCTCCCGTCGGCAAGCAGGAACACCGGGTCGTAGCCGAAGCCGCGTTCGCCGCGGGGGGCGAAGCCGATCCGTCCCTCCTGAACTCCCTCGAAGATCACCGGCTCGGACCCGTTGCCCCCGAACGCGATCGCCACCACCGCCCGGTAGCGGGCCGTCCGCTGCTCCGGGGCGATGTCCCGCAGTTCGCGGAGCAACAGTTCGACGCGGCCCCGGTCATCCAGCCCCGCGCCGCCATAGCGCGCCGAGTACATCCCCGGCCCGCCGCCGAGCGCGTCCACCTCGATGCCCGAATCATCCGCAAGCGCGGTCATCCCGCTCGCCCCGGCGAAGGCGCGCGCCTTCAGGATGGCATTCTCGGCGTAGCTCTGGCCGTCCTCCTCCACCTCAACGGCGACGCCCGCCTCGGCAGGCGTGACCGCGACGAAGCCAAAGGGTTCGAGCAACCGCCGGAACTCGCGCACCTTTCCGGGGTTGTTTGTGGCCAGCAGGATCGGTCGGCCATGCCGCGCCTGCCCCTCCCCGTGAACTCCCATGCCCAGAGTTTGGCCGAACTCGCCACCGCCGGGCAATGAGGCCGCTGCCCGCAGCCCCCTGTGCTACAGTTCGCGCTCAATTCCTGTGCCCGAGGCGAACCACCCCAGATGAAAGCCATGGTCCTTCGCGGAAAGACGCTTGCCATCGAGTCCATCCCCCGCCCCGCCCCCGGCCCCGGCCAGGTGCTGGCCCGCGTGCTTGCCTGCGGCATCTGCGGCTCGGACCTTCACGCCGCGAAGTACATGGACGACATGGTCGCTGCCTCGCGAATGAGCGGGAGCGTCGCCTGGGACAACGACCAGCCGGATGCTGGCATCGTGATGGGGCACGAGTTCGTCGCTGAGGTGGTCGAGGCCGGCCCGGGCGCCTCCGAGTGGGTTCCCGGGAGCCGCGTCACGTCCATCCCGGTGCTCGTCGACCCTGCGTCGCCGAATGGCATGGTGGCTCTCGGCTACAGCGCGAAGTATCCCGGCGCTTACGGCGAATACGTGGTGATGAGCGCACCGCTTCTGCTCAAGGTCCCGGACTCCGTGCCCGACCGTGTCGCGGCAACCACCGAACCGTGCGCCGTGGGTCTCCACGCCGTTCGTGAGGCTCGCATGCAGCCCGGCGAGGCGGCCGTCGTCATGGGTGCCGGGCCGATCGGCCTCATGACGCTCCTCTGGCTCAAGAAGGAGGGCGTGAGGCACGTGACGGTCTCGGAGTACGCCGGGCCGCGGAGTGCGCTCGCCAGCCAGCTCGGCGCCGACCTGGTGGTCAACCCCGCCGAGGAAGACCTGGCGGCCGCCGTGGAGCGCGCCACCGGCGCGCCGGCCCCGGTCGTCTTCGAATGTGTCGGTGTCCAAGGCACGCTCCACCAGGCGATGCAGCTCGTTGGGCGAATGGGCCGGGTTGTGGTTGTCGGCGTTTGCATGAAGGAAGACCGGATCTTCCCGATGGTCGGCATCAATAAGCAGCTCACGCTCCAGTTTGTGCTCGGCTACACGCCGCCGGAATACGCCGACGCCTTGGCCGCGCTCGCCGATGGCAGCATCGACACCTCGCCGATGATCACCCGGACGGTCGCCCTGGATGAGCTGCCCGCCGCCTTCGAGGCGCTCGCCGATCCCCACGACTGCAAGGTAGTGCTGCTTCCTCACGCCTGAGGCTCCGCCGCCACGGGCGGATCACCTGTAGGCTTTACTCGTTGGAAGATTTCTCCCTGCTGACGTCGATCGCGACGGCACTCGGCCTTGCCGTCGCGGGCGGAATTCTCGCGCGCCTCGCGGGCATTTCGCCTATAGTCGGCTACCTCGCGGCTGGCCTGGTCATCTCCCCGCTCACGCCCGGTTACGACGCGGACGCGGAAGCCATCGAGGAACTTGCGAACCTCGGCGTCATCTTCCTCATGTTCGGTGTCGGTCTCCACTTCAACCTCGCCGACCTGTTTACGGTCCGCCGCATCGCGATCCCCGGGGCGCTCATCCAGGTCACCCTGGCCACAGCCGCGGGGGCCGCGCTCGGCCTCGCGTTTGGCATGCCGGGAAGGGAGGCGCTCGCCCTCGGCCTGGCCGTCAGCATCGCCTCGACGGTCGTCCTCATTCGCTCGGTCGAAGACCGCGGGCTCATGGGCACCGTCCATGCCCGCGTCGCGATCGGCTGGCTCATCGCCCAGGACCTCCTCACCATCATCACCCTCGCCATGCTCCCCACGCTGGAGCCCGGCCACGAAGGGGACTTCTGGCGTAACCTGGCGCTGGCCGTGGCCAAGGCGGCCGTCTTCGTCAGCATCATGCTGGTCTTCGGTGCGCGGCTCTTGCCCAGGCTGCTCTCCCTCGTGGCCCGCACCGGTAGCCGGGAGCTCTTCATCCTCGCGTTCGTCGCGGGGGCCCTGGGTATCGCCACCAGCGCCGCCGCCTTCGGCCTCTCCGTCGCGCTCGGCGCTTTCGTGGCCGGCGTCGTGGTATCGGAGACCGTGACCAGCCACCAGGTCGCCGCCGACGTGGTCCCGCTGCGCGATGCGTTCGCCGTCCTGTTCTTCGTCTCGGTGGGGATGCTCGTCGACCCGGACCTGGTCTTCGAGAACCTCGACCTGTACCTGGCGGTCACGTTGCTCGTGCTCTTCGGCAACGCTGCGATCGCTTTCCTGACCGCGGCCGTGTTCCCCTACCCGGCACGCACAGCCCTGGTCGTGGGGGCCGGTCTGGCCCAGCTCGGCGAGTTCTCGTTCATCATTGCGGATGAATCCCTCGGCAGCGGCCTGATGACGCCGGTCACCTACAACGTCATCCTGGCTGCCGCGGCGACCTCCATTGTTCTCAACCCGATCGCGTTCCGCTCGATCCCGGTCATTGAAGCCGCGCTTCACCGCTTTGGCCCGGTCTGGCGATTCATCAATCGCCAGGGCGAGCTCCCACAGCCGCGCCTACCCCAGGCGGGCCACGTCGTCATCATCGGCTATGGCCGGGTTGGCGAGCTCACGGGGCACGCGCTGGGGCAAGTTGGCGCGCCGTTTACCGTCGTCGAAGCCGACCTCGAACGCGCGCGCCGCCTGAACGCCGCCGGCATTCCCACGATCTGGGGCGATGCGGGCCGCCACGAAGTTCTCGAACGGGCCGAGCTGCAGCATGCTCGCGCCGTCGTCGTGACCGTCCCCGACGAGAGCACGGCGCTCGTCTCGGTTGCCGCGACCCGCGCCATCGCGCCGACCGTACCGATCCTGGTCCGGGCGCGCACGGGCGGCGAAATCCACGTCCTGCGCGGTCTCGGGGCAACCGAAGTCGTCGTCCCCGAATTCGAGGGTGGGCTCGAACTCATGCGCCAGACGTTTGTCGCGCTGGGATTCGACGCCGAGGAAGCACTGCATCTTTCAGACGCAGTCCGCGATATCCACTACGCCGCTGCTGAGCACGACCACCCGGCCTGATTCCGGGACGACACGAGCCCGGCACTGCTGCCGGGCCCCTGTGGTGCTTCCCGCGGGCGGAAGGTGATTATTCGATGTCGACGGTCGCGCCGGCTTCGGTCAGCTTCGCCTTGATCGACTCAGCCTCTTCCTTGCCGATGCCTTCCTTCACCTTGGCCGGAGCGGCCTCGACGAGGTCCTTCGCTTCCTTCAGACCCAGGCCGCTGACGACCTCACGGATCGCCTTGATGACGTTGATCTTGTTGTCGCCGAAGCTCTTGAGGACGACGTTGAACTCCGTCTTCTCTTCGTCGGCGGCGGCCGGAGCAGCCCCACCCGCGGCCGGTGCGGCGCCCGCCGCCATCACCATCGGCGCGGCGGCCGTGATGCCGAACTCGTCCTCGATCGCCTTGTTCAGGTCGCGCAGTTCGAGCAGGGTCATCCCCTTGATGATTTCCAGGGCCTCTTCAACTTTGGTTGCCATCGGTTCTCTCTCCAGTGTGCGTTTCGTGGCTGTTCCGCGTTGGCGGTCTGGCCGGGGTGGTTCAGGCGCTCGCTTCGAGCTGGTTCGCCCGCGCGTCGATCAGGCCGGCGAAGTTCCGCATGGTCGATTGCATCAGGCCCGCGAAGTTGTACAGCGGGCTCTGCAGCTTGCTCACCACGTCGGCAATCATCTGTTCCTTCGACGGCATCGTCGCCAGGCTCTCGACCTCGGCCCGGCTGAGGACTTTGCCCTCGAGCCAGCCACCGTGGATCTCGATGTTCAGGCGCTTCGCGCGCAGGTGCTCGGTGAGGGCCTTCACGGGCGCGATCGGGTCGTCGAACCCGATCGCCAGGGCGGTCGGCCCCTGCACGATTTCCGCCATCTCCTCGCGGCCAGCCTCTTTGGCGGCCATCGCGGCGAGCGTGTTCTTCACGATGTTCACCTGCGCTCCCGCCGGGCGAAGCGCACGACGGAGCTCGGTGATCTGGGCGACGGTCAGCCCACGATAGTCGGCGCTGATCGCGATCGAGGCCCGCTCCATGCGGTCCTTGATCTCGGCGAGCATCGCGACTTTCCGTGGAGTCGGCATGGGCGTCCTCCAATTCCTGCGAATGGGGCTGGTGCAGCAGCACACATGGCCCGGGGCGGTGGCCCGGAAACCGAAAATCCCTGCCGCCGGGGCAGGGATCGCAACGAGACGCGGGCGCGTTGCGCACATCTCGTACTCTCTGCCTCGGCAGGCGCCTTGCGGCTTATCCCCCCGTCCTCAGACGGTTCGCATTGGGACCTGCGGTCTCTGGCTCTTCGATTGACTGCATGCAGCATAGGCCACATCTGCCGCCCGGGCAAAACCGCGACGGCTCTCCCGTCCCGCTGCGCCACCCCGTAAGCTACCCGATATGCTCGAATTGACACGACGACTCCTCGCCGCCGCCGAAGGCGGCGAGGCTGTTGTCCTCGCCTCGATTCTCGAACCCGGACCGGGGCCGCTCACGCCCGGGGCTCGTCTCCTTGTCGAGCGCTCCGGGGCGCGCCTCGGTTCGCTCGGCGATTCCCGCCTCGACGACCTCGTGGCCGCATACGCCGCACGCGCCTTCGAACGCCACGCCGCCGAAACCGTCTACCTGGGGCCTCACGGCCTCACGGAACGCACCGTGCGCGGCGCGACCTCGATCTACATCGAGGTCGTCGAGTCGAAGCCCGTCTTCCTCGTGGTGGGGGCCGGCCACATCGGCAGGGCACTTGCCAGACTCGCCGACTTCCTGGACTTCTACGTCGTCGTCCTCGATGACCGCGAGGACTTCGCCAGTCCCGAGCGCCTCCCAGAGGCCGACGAGGTCCTCTGCGATGACTTCGAAGCAGCCCTCGAACGCTTCCCCGTCGATTCGAACACGTCGATCGTCCTGGTCACCCGTGGGCACAAACAGGATGAGCTATCGCTGCGAAAGTGCGTGGGCCGGGGCGCCGGCTACCTCGGCATGATCGGATCGAAGCGCCGCACCCGGACCGTCCTCGAACACCTTCGCGATGAAGGTTTCGCGCAGGCCGACCTGGATATGGTCCGCACGCCCATCGGGCTCGATATCGGCGCTGAAACTCCCGAAGAGATTGCCATCAGCATCATGGCGGAGGTCATCATGACCAGGCGGGGCGGCACTGGCGCGCCCATGTACCACCGCTAGCTCTCAGTCCATCGCCCCGGCAACCGCTCCCCGCCGCGCGAGTTCGGCCCGCAGGTCGAGCATCGCGGTGTAGGTCGGCATCACGAATACCTGGTCCCCCGGCACGGTCCCGGCCAGGATGGCGTCCAGCAGCCGGCCCGGCTCATGCGCCACGGCTCCTGGGACGGGCCATCCCGCGTACTTCACTCGAACCGCGAGGTCCTCGGCGCGGTCGCCGCCCATCCAGCACCGCTCGACCGCGCCAGCGATAAGCTCGTGGTCGACATCCCAGATCCAGCTCACATCCTGCCCGTCGGCGAACCGATCGTTCAGCAGCAGTGCGACGTTGATCAGCCTCTGCTCGCCCTTCGAGGCGATGGTGCGCAGGAGCAACAGCACCTGGTTCGCCCCCGCGGGGTTCTTGGCCAGCAGCAGCCGCAGCTTTCGCCCCTCGAGCTCGACCACCTCCTGGCGCCCGAACGCGGCACGCACCCGCGCGAGCCCGGCGACGATCGCGGCATCGTTCAGGCCGAGCGCCCGGCACACGCCGATGGCGGCCAGTGCGTTGGAGACGTTGTAGAGCCCGGTCAGGGGCATCTCCACCCGCCCGAGGCCCGCCACTTCGAACGAGGCCCCATCCAGGCCGAGCTCCACGGCTGAAGCGCTGGTTGCTGGTGCCGTGCGCCTGCGCTCGCAGCGGCTGCAGCGCCACCAGCCCACATGGGCGAAGTAGCGGCGCTCGTACACGTAGTCCCCGCCGCAGCGGCACCAGCGTGCATCGATTGCGCCGCCCCGGTCGGTCGCGAACGCTGGGTCATCGAGCCCGAACCAGTGAACCGGACCATCCCAGCCAACCGCCATTTCGGCGACGGATGGGTCGTCGGCGTTCAGCACGAGCGTCGAATTCCGCGGGGTTCGCTCGAGCGCTCGCCGCCAGAGTCCGGCAACCGTATCGACCTCACCGTAGCGGTCGAGCTGGTCGCGGAACAGGTTGGTGAAGGCGATAACGCCCGGCGCCAGTGCCTCGGCCGCGGGGGGGAGGGTTGCCTCGTCCGTTTCGAACAGACCTACGGTGGCCGCGCCCCCGGGAATGTTGCCGGCAAGGCCCGCGTGCGAGAGGAGCGTGCTGGCGATCCCCCGCATCAGGTTGCTGCCCTCCCGGTTGTGGATGAACGGCCGCCCCGCGCCGGTCAGCACTTCCGCCACGATCCGGCTGGTCGTGGTCTTGCCGTTCGTCCCGGTGATGAGGACGCGCCCCCCGCCGAGGCCTCGCCCCAGGTCGGGCACAAGCCGGGGATGGATGCGTTCCGCGACCAGTCCGGGGAGCGCTGTTCCACCGCCCCGGCGTAGCATTCGCGTGGCGGTTCCCGCACCCTTCCCGGCGTTCACTGCCAGCGCGAGCCGTAGCCGGTTCATCCGCCCATCATGCGGCCCGGGGTCGACTCAATCCAAACTCAGGCGCGTGCGGGCCCGAGCAGTCCCGCCTGGCGTAGCACGCCCAGGATCCGGTCGCGCGCGATGACGCCGATCACCCGGCCATCATCGACCACCGGCATGTGGAGCAGCTCTTCAGTCTCCATCTCCAGCAGGACATCGGAGATGAGGCGGTCGCGCGCCGTCGCCCGGAGCCGGTCACTCGGGACCATCGCCTCCCACGCGGTCACCCGGTCCCAGTGTTCCTCGGGGATCTCGCGCATCTGGTAGCCGCTCAGGATGCCGGCGAGCTTGCCCCCGTCCTGGACGAAGTAACACACCCGCGGGTTCAATTCGAGCACGCCGCGGGCCAGGGACCCCACCGAGAGGTCACCCTCGACGACCGGCGGATCGCGGTGCATCAGGTCTTCGGCCCGGTAGCGCTGGAGTTCGCGTACCAGTTTGTTCTGCTGCAGGCTCTGCCGCGCCGCGTTCTCCAGGAACAGCCCGATGAGCATGAGCCAGGCCCCGCTGCCCACGTCGCGGGCCACGAAGACGTCCTGCCCCAGCACGCCAAGCAGCCCGAGACTCATCATCACCAGCGCGAACCCCCGGCCTGTCCATGCCGCGATCCCGGTCGCCCGGTTGTAGTTCCCGGTCACGAGCCAGATCGCTGCCCTGAAGACGCGCCCCCCATCCATGGGGAATGCGGGCAGCAGGTTGAACAGGCCCAGGATCACATTCATGATCGCGAGCCAGACGAGCACGTAGTCGATGGGCCGGTGGCCATGCGCGCCCAGCAGCCACCACGCGCCAGCGAACACGCCGCCAAGGACGAGGCTCGTGAGCGGCCCGGCCAGCGCCATCAACAGTTCGTGCAACGGGCGGGCTGCTTCGCGCGTGATTTGCGCGACTCCGCCGAAAACGAACAGCGTGATGCTCTTCACCGGGATCTTGAATGCCTTCGCCACTACGCTATGACCGAGCTCGTGCAGCACGATCGAGGCGAAGAACACCACTACGCTCGCAGCCGCCATCGCGTAGTGGGTGAACCGGCCGGCATCCTCCAGCGCGCTCGGATAGAACTGTGTCGCGAGGAACCAGGTCGTGATCCCGAACAGGAGGAACCAGCTGGGGTTCACCAGTACCGGGATGCCGAGCAGCGAGCCCAGCCGGATGTTCCGCATTCCCATGGCTCCAACTCTACGCCGTGCCCGGTAAAGGCCGCTGTCAGCCTCCCACGCGGCTCGCGGGCGTTACCCCTCGTTCTTGCGCGCGGGCGGCGCCGGCGGATTGTCCTCATCCTCCACCACCGCTTCCCACGCCAGGTAGAAGTAGAAGAGGCCCAGCAGGATCGGCACCAGGAACGCGGGGTGGCGGCTTTCGAACAGCCCCCACAGCCCGCCGATGGTCATGAACATCAGCGCCGCGACGTAGACGAGGAATGCCCCCCAACTGAAACCAAGCGGCAACATGATTCGCTCCTTGTGGCCGCATCGTAACGCCCTCGTCGGCAGCTCACATCCCACAATCAGGGTGAATTCCGTTAGAACTTCCCCCAGCCGCCGCCGCGGCGCGGTTGCGTCCTGCCTTTGGTACCGGCAAGCTTCCCGCCACCACCTTCCGGGGAACGCCCATGCCCTCCGATTCGCCGCGCGTCGCCATCCAGGAGAACGTCCTCATCGACACCATGGATGGCCGCGAGCTCCGCTACGACATCTTCACCCCGCCTGGTGCGCCCCGGAATGCCCCGGGTGTGCTCCTCATCCATGGCGGCGCCTGGCTCCAGGGCGAACCCGCCCAGCTCCGTGGCTATGGCATCTTCCTCGGGCGCCTCGGCTACGTCTGCGTCTCGGCGGCCTACCGGCTCTCGGGCGAGGCGAAGTGGCCGGCGCAGATCCACGACGTGAAGGCGGCCCTCCGCTGGATGCGCGCCAACGCCGCCACGCTCGGGGTCGACCCGGCGCGCATCGCCGTTCACGGCAACTCCGCCGGCGCGCACCTCGCCCTGATGCTCGCGGCCACCCCCAACAAGCCGGAGCTCGAAGGCACCGGCGTCCACCAGGGCATTGATACCTCGGTCCGGGCCTGCGTCGCGATCTATCCGCCGGTCGAGCTTGCGATGCGCTCGCTGGGCGATGCCGTGGGCCAGATGATGGGGCCCAGCGCCTCACCCGAGGACTACCGCGCCGCCAGCCCGGTGAGCTACGCCCACCGCGACTTCCCGCCGGCGATGCTCATCCACGGCACGAAGGATGAGCTCGTCCCCTGGCGAGCGAGCCTCCAGATGTACGAAGCGCTCCAGAAGGCCGGCGCCCGGGCCGAGCTCCACCTCTACGATGGCCTCCCCCACGCCTTCGATGCGAACTCCGCCTATTCGCGCACCATCGCCGACCTCATCCACCTCTTCCTGCAGCGAAACATGCCTTCCGCCACCACGGCGGAAGCTGCCGGGAGTTCCTGAACCAGCCGTTGGAGCCGTTCCACGTTCCTTTTTACGAACGTTTTACAGCCACGTGGCAACCACCACGCATCGGCCAGCGTTTCTCTTGGTGCGTGTATTCGCACCGATTGCTACGGTAACTACCACGCGCACCGCTGTGACAGTGCGGGAGGAACAATGAGCTGGTTTCATCGAAGGGTTCTCGCGGTCGCGGCCATGTGCCTTGGCCTCGCCGCGATTTTCGGCGCCACGCTTGGCATGGCCGTCGCGAAGCACAGCAGCACCGTCGGAGGCGTCTGCTCCAACGGCTCGCAGGGCTGCAACATCCACTACGTTGGCGTTGTGAAGGCGGGCGCGGTCAGCCCGACCAAGTTCACCGAGTGCCTGCCATCAGGCTCCTGGACCGCCATCTACACCTGGGATGGCCCCAACCAGCAGTGGCTCCACTACTTCAACACCACCGGCACCGGCGTCCCCACCTACGTGAACGACACCTCGGCCGGTGGCATCTCCACCATCCCCGGCTTCTCTGGGGTCGTCCTGGTCATGAAGCTCGGGACGCCCAGCCAGTCGGTAACGCTCCTCGACGCAAACAACGAGAGCTGCTGACAGACCGTTCGCTCACTACCTCTTCCGAAGCCCCCTTCCCCACCGGACGGGGGCTTCGGCGTTCCTCCGCTTCGGGCGCCTACCGTCCCCGGCGCCGTTGTGCCAGCCCGGCGACCGTGCTCTGCCCGATCGCCCCCGCCTCGTCGTAGAGCCGGCACTCGCCGATGCACACGCCCTCGGCGCTCCCGTGCTCGACCACGTCGAAGCCCACCCACTCGGTCCGCGGCAGCCGGTACAGGTAGAGCGTGATGTCCACGTTGATGTACCCCAGGCCGTGCGAACCCGAATTGGCCAGCGGGCTCGCAAAGTCGCAGGCGAGCGCCACGCGCTGGAACGGCGTGAGCTCGCGTCCGGCCACCAGCGGCCTCACCTCCCGCATCCACACCCGCTTCCTGCCAACGCTCCCAAAGGCCCGCCCCAGCGAGCGCGTCTCCCACATCGGTTTCCAGTCGCCCTGAACCTGTGCCGGGAACTCCTCAGGCTTGATCGTGTCCGGCAGGGGCATGTCCCATGGCTCGGGGTGCCACACCTCGCCCTCCGGCTCGTCACCGCGCCGGAGCAACACACCGCTCGCCCGCCCCACCGAGACTCCGTCGGCAAACGCTTCCGCATCGACCACCCGGATGCGGCCACCCTCCCGCGCGACGCTGGTGCGGACCTCAATGGGCACGAAGGTCGGCAATCGCCACAAGTCGACCGTCATCCGCGCGAACTGGAGGTCGGGCTCGCCGTGGAGCCGTTCCATCTCGGCGCCCAGCAGGCCGGCAATCACCCGCCCATGGAGCGAATTCGGATCCCACGGGCCACGACAAACCCGGTTGGGGATGTACCGGTCACCATCAACTGAGAAGAATGCATCGTCGGACATTTCGCCCGATCATGCCCGCGCCCGTGCGAACGGGCTACCGCTACTTCGGCGTGGTCAGGACTTCCGGCCCCGTTGGCCGCTCGCCGGTCGCCCCGTCAGGCTCGATGGTCACGAACATCCGCGTCATGTCGGTCGGCAACTCGGGGAGCTCGACGAAGAGGTCGCCCTCTTGCCCTACGAAATCCGTCGCCGACCGCTCGCCGAACGGCCCTTCGCTCCACACCTGGTAATGGTGGTCCGCTGGTGCCGGGGGCAGCCCGCTGAAGCGCGCCACCCCGCTCTTGAAGTTGGAAGATACATAAATGACTCCCTGTGCGCCCTCACCCTCGAGCGGCAGCTCCAGGGCCCGCGCGCGCAGCTCCTGGGCATAGCGGTCCGCCTGGTCCTCGGCGCTGATCCACCCGTTCACCGAGACGGCCAGACCGACAGCAAGCACGAGCACCGCCGCCGCCGAAGCCAGCGCCATGGTTCGCCAGTGATGTGGCACGCCCGGTGTTCGCTCCACGATGCGAAGCGACGGGCGGGCAGGTTCGCGCGCCGCAGCCATGCGCGAACGCACCCCCGCGGCGATCCGTTCGGCTCCGCCGGCCGCCAGCGCCACCGGCTCGACGCCCACCGCGAGGGCGTCGCCCGCCTGGATGTAGACCTGGAGCTCCGCCCGGCATTCCGCGCATTGTTCGACATGCGCGCGCACGGCGGTCTCCTCATCCGGTTCAAGGAGGTCGATTGCGAAGTCCGCCAATAGCTCGATTGCCCGGTCGTGTTTCATGGTTCCAGCGCCTCGCGCAAGGGGGTCAGGGAATCCCTGAGTTTTTGCAGGCCGAGCCGGAGGCGGCTGCGAACAGTCCCCTCCGGGAGTCCGAGCTCTCGCGCCACATCGACTGGCCGCTTGCCCTGGTAATACGTCCTCACCACCACGTCCTGCTGTTCCTGGGGCAGCTCCTCGAGCGCCTGTCTCACCTCTCCCCCGGCGAGCCCGGCAAGCACGGCTTGCCAGGTGTCGTCGGGGTCTCTCAACGCATATACGGCTGGAGTGTCCTCAATCGATCGTTCGCGAGCGCGAGCGCGCTTACGCAGGGCGTCGATGGCCTGGTTGCGTACGATCGAGAGGATCCAGCTCCGCTCCGCCCCTTTTGTTGGGTCGAACAGGTGCGCGCGTTGCCAGACGCGCAGGAATGCGTCCTGCACAGCCTCCTCGGCCAGCGCGGAATCCCGCAACACCTGCACCGCAGTTGCATACGCCGGGCCCGTGTATTCGGCCACGACGGCATCGAAGGCATTCGTCTCGCCTTCGCGGAAACGCAGGAATGCCGAGACCGTCGGGGCGCTCAAGAAATTCTTCCCCGGCCGGTGATCGATTCGTGATCCCGCGGTCGTACATGCATCGAACGAGCCCGTTCGGCCGGCGGGCACGGACATTCCCCACTGGAGGACCCCGCGATGCTTGCAGCTCGCACTTCGAACCCCACCGCCAGGCTTTTGCTCCTGGCCGGTGCCGCCATCATCACCGCGCTGGTTGCGGTGCTGGCCATCGCCCCGCGCGGCGCAAGCGCTGCCGATTCGGGCCGCGTGCGCGTCATGCACGCCTCGCCCGATACCCCCGCCGTCGACATCTTTGTCGATGGCGCAAAGGCCGTCACCGCGCTCGCCTTCCCCAACAACACTCCCTACGTCACGCTGCCCGCCGGTGGCCACAACGTGAAGGTGTTCGTCTCTCCCTCGGATGGTACCGGTTCCCCGGCCCTCGAGGCGAACCTCGAGATCGTCGCCGGCAAGGACTACACCGTCCTGGCTGTCGGTGAGGTCGGCAAGGGCACCCTCGGCCTCGAAGTCTTCGAAGACAATAACAGCACCCCGAGCGGCAACAACGCTCACATCCGTCTCATCCACGCCTCGCCCGATGCCCCGCCTGTGAACGTCGCGGTCAGCGGCACCAGCACCAACGTCTTCACTGGCGTCGCCTATCGCAGCTTCGGCCCCTACACCCCGGTCCCGGCTGGCACCTACAGCCTCGATGTGAAGGTGAATGCCACGGGCGCGACCGTGCTGACCATCCCGGGCCTCAAGCTGGAGGCCAAGACGGTGTACACCGCCGTCGCAGTGGGCCTCGCCGGTAACGGCACCCTCAAGGTTGTTCCGCTGGTCGATGCCCCGGCCCCGGCCGCCCCGCGCGCCCCGGCCACCGGCAACACCATGACCGGGGACTCGGCCTCGATGCTGCCCGCCATGATCGTCGTGGGCGCGGTCCTCATCGCTGGCTCGGCCGGGCTGGCGTTCGCCGCGCGCCGCAGCCGCTAGTTCGGCTCTCGTTCCGATGTCATTGCCGGGGACAGGCTCTATGCCTGTCCCCGGTTCGTTTGGCTCCCGGGCATCATCCCAATCGCCCGGTAGACCGGCGCGGGGAACCCGTCGCGCAGCCGCAGACTGAGTACCCAAAGGGTAGTGAGACAGAACAGGAAGAGCGCACCGAGCCCGGCGATGCTCAGCATGTCCAGCAACGCCGAGTCAGGCCCGGAGCCGCTCAGGATCGCGTCTCCCGCAAGGGTGTAGTTCAGGAAGTTCCAGAGCCCGTGGATGAGCACACCCGCCGGGTAGCCCGCCAGGTACCGGCGGCGCCTGCGGAGCAGCCCGTAGAAGCCCAGCGCCGAGAGCCCGCTCGCGGTCGAGTGCAGGGCGCCGGTGCCCGCCCGGCCCACCGCGAAGAGCCACCACTGTTCGCTCATCTGCTGCTCAGTGAGTTCCTCGGGGTTCACCACGGCCAGGCTGTTCTGAAAGGTCTCGAGGACGTTGAAGCCGGCGCCGGCCAGGACGCCCCAGACGAAACACCGGGCGGCGCCTCCCTTGCGGAAGAAGAAGAACGCAACCAGCATCCCCTTCCAGAACTCCTCGTTGATGGGCGCCACCACCGAAAGGACCGAGAGGTCGAACGCGATGCCCCACGCCTCGGGCAGCGTGGAGAGGTTCTCGCCCACCGACCACGCATCGCCAGCACCCTTTGTGCTGATGAGCCACGCACCCGCCAGCAGCAGGTACAGAGTGTTGATCACCGCGCCCACGGTCGTCGCACCGATGGCGCCGTAGATCAGCCCGCTCGTCCACTCCCGCCAGCTGAACGGCCATGCCCACGCGTTGTACCGCAGGTACCGCTGCGAGACGAACAGCGCGAGCGCCATCGACGGGATACTCACGATGAGGACGTTCGTCAGGGGGAACACCCACGGCAATCGTTCCGGGTGGTTCACCTGGAACTGCCCGAGCCACACCAGTACCGGGAATGCGACGACCAGCGGCGCCCACAGCAGCTTCCGGGTACGCAGCCGCATGGCCGTCGAAGCGGTCCCACCCAGCGCCGACGACGCCTGGTACACCAGTATCCCGCCCAGGCTCAGCGTGACGATCGCCGTCCCCAGGAAAGCGTTCACCTGGAACAGGCGGTCTCTCGGCCCGTCGTCGACATCAAGCAGGAGCGCCAGCGCTCCCAGGCCGTTGAGGAAGGCGAACGCTCCGACGACAACGGCACCGCCGATGACGAGCGAACGCCGCCTGCCCGTGGGACTACTCGCCTTCGAAGCGGGTAAGCGACCCGGCCGAGACGACCCAGCGGCCCGCCGCCCGCGTCATGATGTCGCGCAGCCGGTCGGGGTCGGCGGTGGTCACCAGCGTCTGCTGGAAGGTGTCGATGTATTCGAGCACACCGCGCCGGCGCCGGGCGTCGAGCTCGCTCAACACGTCGTCGAGCAACACCACCGGGTCGTCTCCCAGGGCCCGCCGCAGGTAGCTCGCCTCGGCCAGCCGCATCGAGAGCGCGGCCGTCCGCTGCTGGGCTCTCGATGCGAATGCGTCCGCGGCCATGCCATCGATTTCGATGAGCACGTCGTCGCGATGCGGCCCCACAAGCGTCGCCCCGGCTGCGACCTCTCGCTGGCGGAGGTTCTGGAGTGCCCTCAGCATGCGCGCGGTCCATTCGGAGTCGTCGATGGGCGAGTCGGTCGAGTCGAGCCCGCCGAGAGAGGGCCGGTAGGTCAGCTGCAGGTCTTCGAGCCCATCGCTCAGCCGCTCCATCTGTTGCTGCGCCTGCGGAACGATGTGGCCGAGCGCATCGGCCCGTGCCCAGAAGATCATCCCCCCGGCGTGCGCGAGTTCCTGGTCCCAGAAGTTCAACTCCTGGGAAGAGGCTTCGCGGTTCTGGATTCGCTTCAACAGGCTGTTCCGCTGCTGCAGCACCTTCGCGTACTTCTGCATCGCGCGCAGGTAGCCACGGTCGACCTGGGAGATCATCATGTCCAGGTAGCGCCGGCGCATCAGCGGCGGCCCCGCAACGATCTCGATGTCCAGCGTTGTGAACAGAACAGCACACAGCTGTCCAACCGCATCCGAGGCCTTCTTGGGCACGCCGTTCACGCGCACTCGCTTGCCGGCCCGGTGGCTGGAGTCGGTCGTGCGCCCCACGATCGCAAGTTCAAGCGCCAGGTTTCCGGCAGACCGCTCCACCTCGCATGACAGCCGCGCCACCGGGAAGTCGCTGGGGATGATGTCGTGCCGCACCAGGTCCGCGTCCGTGCTCGCGCGGCTCGAACGCAACGTCGAGAGCAGGTAGATGGCTTCGAGCAGGTTGCTCTTACCCTGGGCGTTCTCACCAATAAAGAGGTTCAGCCCCTTTTCGAGGCGGACGCCGGTGCGCACATAGTTGCGGTAGTTCGTGAGCTGCAAATCAAAGATGTACACGGTGCATGGGTAGTATAGCCGCCTACCTTTCGCTTGTGGCTCACTTTTTCTGTTTCGATACGAAACTCGCTGCCTCGTGCGTCGCCTCAAGGCCGCGGTCCGCGCGCATGGTTTCCGAGCACGTGCGGGCGAGTGGTTGACCCTCTCCCAGGTGCCGGCGCGCTTCGCCTTTGCCACCCCAATCCGGCATACTGAACCCCCAACGGCCCCTCCCCGGGCGCCAGCACACATCCCATCCTCGGAATCGGAACCCCTATGCCTCGACATCCCAACGAAGTCCTCTTCGAGGGCGAAAAGCCCTTCCCCATCATCCCCACCTGCGAACACTTCGCCGGTACCGAGGAGCGAATCGCCAAGGCGCTCGAACTCCAGAACAAGATGGGCGGTGTCTTCGATATCACCATGGACTGCGAGGACGGCGCCCCCACAGGCGCCGAGCGCCAGCACGCCGAGATGGTCGTCCGCATGCAGAACAGCGGCGGCAACCAGCACAGCATGTCGGGCGTCCGCATCCACGATTACACCCACGAGCACTGGAAGGCCGACGTCGACATCATTGTCGGGGGCGCAGGCGCGCGCATTGCCTACATCACCATCCCCAAGACCGTCCGGGCCTCCGAGCTCGCCGAGATGATCGACTACATCCGCAACACCACCGCCAAGGCCGGTATCCGCCGCGAAATCCCGATCCACGCCCTCGTCGAAACGCATGGCGCGCTCCGCCAGGCCTGGGAAATCGCCGAACTCCCGAACGTCCAGGTGCTCGACTTCGGCCTCATGGACTTTGTCAGCGCTCATAACGGCGCCATCCCGGCCTTCGCCATGCGCTCCCCCTACCAGTTCGACCACAGGCTCCTCGCCCGGGCCAAGGCCGAGATGGTTGCCGCTGCGCTCGCCAACGGTGTTGTTCCTGCCCACAACGTCACCCTCGAGCTGCGCGACACCGAGTTCATCTATAACGATGCGCGCCGTGCCCGGGAGGAGTTCGGCTTCCTGCGCCAGTGGAGCATCTACCCGGCACAGATCGAGCCGATCGTCCGCGCCATGTCGCCCTCACACCACGAGGTCGAGGAGGCGCAGGACATCCTTCTCAAGGCATACGATGCCGACTGGGGGCCGATCCAGCACGAGGGCAACCTCCACGACCGCGCCACCTACCGCTATTACTGGCAGCAGCTCCAGCGCGCGCACATCCAGAACGTTGAACTCCGCCAGGAAGTCCTCGACCGGTTCTTCGCTGGCGCCGTGCCTGCCTGAACCAACCCCCGGGACCACCGCCACGAAGGGCGTCTGTAGGGACGCCCTTCGCCGTTTCCGGTCTCCTGGGCGGCTGCTATTCCCCGGGCTTCCACACCATCAGGAACGTGATGGCGATCGTCGAAATCGCAAGCAACGCCCCGGTGACCTTCACCCGCGCCGCCGCGTTCATGTAGGACGGCGGAAAGTCCCCGTCATCCTCCACCCGGTCGAGCGTTGCGATGGCCTTGTCCACGTTCGCCTTTTGCACGAACGCCGCGACCGCGAATGCCACCAGGTACCAACCGATAGCGACGCCCAGCCACCAGGGGAAGTCGTCCTTGTAGCCAGTGGCATCGTCGAAGATGAGCCCGAGCCCGAAGAGCAGCACCAGCACCGCTCCGGGGATCACCAGCACCTTCTCCATGTGGTGGCCAAACTGCAGCGCCATGCGGGTGGCGCCGACACCGCGGCGCTCGGCCCAGGCATGCAGCACGGGGACGGCGAACGTTGCGCCCAGAGCGACAATCGCCGCCGCGATGTGCAGGAACAGCTGGATCTTATAGCTCTCCACCGAAAAACCCCCGTTCGGATGTCCCGCGCATCATGAACGACGTTTTACCAACGCGACACTCGGGCGGCACACCTTCCATGCCGAAAACCACGGGGTGAGCGCATCCGGCAGCTCCCCTGCACCACGACTCAGCCACGGGCCCGCCCGCCCATGCTAGCCCTGGGCACCATTGCCGTGCTGCTTGTGCTGAGCGTCGCAGCGGCCTACGGGGCGTGGCGCTTCTGGCAGGCGTACGCCATCACCGGCAGCCGGTTCGCCCTTGCCGCCGCCGCCATCTCGTTGCTGGCGCCGATTTCGGCTGTCGTGCTCCTCCCTCTCCAGGGAGGGCCTGGCCAGGTTCGTGCGGGGTTGCCTGCTGTCGGAGCAGTCGCCGCAGCGGGCTTTGCCCTTTCCCGCACGCACCGCTTCGCACCCATGACGCTCGGCCTCTGGCTCCCCGCTGCACTCGGCCAGTGGCGCCGTGGCGAAACAACGCCCCTGGTCACCCTCATCGAAGCGGTCCTGGGCGAGGCCGGCGCGGCCCATGCATCGCGCACCGCTGCAGTCGCGAACTCCCTCGTCGAACCGCTCTCAGTGCCTCCCGCTGAAGTTGACGACCTCGTGCTCGGAGCACTGCTCCATGCCATCGGAGGACCGCTTGCCACGCCGCCCACCGCCACGTGCCCGGCTGGTGTCTCCGCGCGCGCTGCCGGTGCCACGGTCGTCCGCCGGATCCGGGGTTGCCGCTCCGTCGGCGCTACCATTGCCGCCGCCGGCGAGCGCTGGGATGGCTCCGGCCCACTCGGGCTGAGCGGCGAAGCGCTCCCCCTCGCTGCCCGCATTGTCGCCGTCGCCGAAGCGTTCGACCGGGCCTCTGAAGAGGGGCTCGACGCCGCGCGGAGGACTATACGCGAGGGCTCCGGCTCGTGGTTCGACCCGGTGGTCGTTGGCGAACTGCTCTACCTGTATCGCGACCAGCCCGCCAGCCACGCTGCCTGAACTCGGGCTTCGTGCCCAACGAGCGGCCGCCTCGCCAGATGGGCGGGCACCGCCTTCGCCGGCGCCAGATCAGGCACAACACCCTGTTTTGTTGGTAAATGTCCGACGATAAACACGGTAACGATGGTTCGCGTCTGTCCACCCGCGAACGTGGGCCATCCACCCTCGAAAGGCAGGCGGATGACCTCTCGCCGTCACCTGGTACCACGGCTCCCGATCGCCATCTACTTCGGTGCGGTCGTGCTCGCCGCGTGCCTGCTGCCTGTCTCGCTGTTGCACCTCCTGGGCCAGGCTCCAAACGCGCTTGCGGTGGCCTTGCTGGCGGGAGGGGCCACAGCCGCAGCTGCTGGATACGTCCTGCATCGCAGCGTCGCCCGCCCCCTCCGCGCCGTTGCCGCCACACTCGCGGCCGCCTCCGAAGGTGAGCTCGATGCGCACCGCGTCGAGTCCGCTGTGCGAAATCGAAGCCGTGAATAGCGCCTTCAATCGCCTGGCCCACTCGGTCCAGGAATCCACCGATACCCTCGTCTATCGCGCCTTCCACGATCCGCTCACCGGCCTCCCCAACCGCGCGCTCTTCCTCTCCGGGTTCACGCGGGCACTGGGCGCGGCCCCCCGTGCCAATCGCGTGGCGGTGATGTTCCTCGATGTCGATCGCTTCAAATACCTCAACGACACGCTCGGCCACGGAGTCGGAGATCAGCTCCTCTCCGTCTTCAGCCAGCGCGTGGTGGGCGCCGCCGAAGGCCACATGGTCGCCCGCCTCGGGGGCGATGAGTTCACCGTCCTCGTCCAGGGCACGAACGCGCAGGCTGCTGCCCTCCGGGTTGCCGAACGCATCATGCACGCCCTCCGTCGCCCGTTCTCCCTCTCTGGCCAGGAGATGTTCGTCACCTCCAGCATCGGCATCGCCGTGAACACCGCTGCCGATCGCGCCACCACCGACCTCCTCCGAAAAGCTGACATCGCTCTTTACCGTGCGAAGGCCGAGGGCCGAGCCCGATTCGTCCTCTTCACGCCGGAACTTGACGCCAGCCCGGCCGAGCAGTTCGACCTGGACAACGCGCTCCGCCGGTCGGTCGAGCGCGAGGAGCTTCTCCTCCACTACCAGCCCCTGGTCGACCTCCGGTCGGGCGACATTACCGGGATGGAAGCCCTCCTCCGCTGGGACCACCCCCACCGCGGCATCCTCTCACCGGCCACCTTCATCTCCATCGCCGAAGAGACGGGCGAGATTGTCCGTATCGGCCAGTGGGTGCTCGAGGAAGCCTGCCGCCGGACCGTGGAATTCCAGCGGATCCGCCCTGGACACCCGCTCTGCGTCTGCGTCAACATCTCAGCCGCCGAGTTCCGGCAGCGCGACCTTCCCCGCCGCATTGCACGCGTTCTCGATGAGACGGGCCTGCCGCCCCGCCAGCTCAAGCTCGAGCTCACCGAGAGCGTCCTCATTCAGGACATCCCCACCACCCTCGAAATGCTGGGCGAACTCCGCGACCTCGGGGTTGGTCTCGCCATCGACGACTTCGGAACCGGCTACTCCTCGCTGAGCTACCTCCAGCGCCTCCCCGTCGATACGCTCAAAGTCGATCAGTCGTTCATTGCCCGCCTCGGCGTCGATGCGACCTCCGGTCCCGTGCTCCGCGCGATCGTCGAGATGGGCAACGCGCTGAAGATGAGCGTGGTCGCCGAAGGCATCGAAAACCAGTGGCAGCGGGAGTACCTGGCCAGCATCGGCTGCCGCATGGGCCAGGGACATCTCTTCACTCCCCCCGTTGAGGCAGTGGAGTTCGCACGCATGATTGCGGCCCACCACCCCATCCCCATCCAGCGCATGCGCCGGCTACCGCGCACCGCCTGAGCCCGCGCTAGTCTGCAGTTGGTGCCGGCAGTCCATCCGGCAACTCGATCAGCGATCCGGGGCCGAGCCCGTTCCGCTCGAACCACCCGTCATTCACCTCGAGGACGTACCGGTAACGCTCCGCCGGCACCAGCGGCGTCTCGTCGAGCGGCTTCCCCTGCCTGACCTCGTTCACGCGCAGGTCCGCTCCGATGTATGCGATGTCCAGAGCCACCAGCGTGTTCCGCATCCAGAATCCGGTCTGCACGTCGCGGTCGAACAGGAACAACATGCCCTCCCCCTCGGCGAGCTGCGTCCGGAACATCAATCCCTGCTGCCGTTGGGCAAGCGTCGCCGCCACTTCGACACGCACCCCTATCCGCACCGCCCCCTGCGATACCACGATGGTGAACGTCCCGTTCGCATGGTTCTCTGGCTGGATGGGCGTGGGCGAAGGCGGAGGTTTGGCAGTCGGCACGGCGGTCGGCGTCGCTGTTGGGGTGGCAGTGCTCGGCCACGTGGCCGTTGGGGACGGGGTCTCCGGCGGCCGCGCCTCCACAGCGGTGGCGGTCACCGTGGCCAACGGGTGCCCGGTCACCGCGGCTGTCGGACTCGCTGGCCCGCCCCCGGCGCCCGGCGAATTCCCGTCTCCCGAGCACGCCGCCGCGGCCAGGCCAAGCAGGAGCGCCGCACCAAGCGCACGCCCGGTGCGCCAGGTCCGCCACTCGCCATTCGTCACGCGCACCTCCCTACGCCACAACCAGCAGGATGCCCGACACGCAGCACACCGTCCCCAGGCCGATCCGCCGCGTGAATCGCTCTCCGAGGAACATCATCGAGAGCGGCAGTGCCAGGAGGGGCGAGGTCGCCGAAAGCACGGCTGTCCGTGCCGCGCCCGCCGTCACCACTGCGTACACGTACATCAGGCTCCCGAAGGCCGTGCCAACGATTCCCGCGGCCACAATGCCAAGGATGTGGTTTCGATTCCGGAAGGGCGCCCTCAGCTCACGCGGCTGCATGGTGGCCGCGAACGCCAGCAACGCCACCGCACCGGCGGGCGTGCGCACCGCTCCCGCGGCGATTGCCCCGAGGTCGCCTTTGGCCGAAGCGAGCCAGAGCGTGGCTGCCGCCCAGAACACGCCGACCAGCACCAGCAGCGCATACCCGGAGAAGCCCGCCGCAGCGAATGCCGTTCCGGATGGCTGTTCGACGAGCGTTGCCACCGCCGAGTCGGCCGGCACGACCTGTGGCACAAGCTCGTTCGTCCCCTTTCCAGGGATGACGATGAGGTAGATCCCCGTTCCGATGAGTGCCGCACCCGAGGGCAGGCCCCAGGTGAGCGGTTCACCCAGCAGCACCACGCCGCCCGCTACCGTCATGCTGATGAAGAGTGCCATCGTCACCGGAAACGTACGCTGCATCCCCAGCCGCTTCAGGGCGAGGATGTAAATCGTGTCGCCGATCCCGTAGCCGATGAAACCGCTCCCGATGACCTGCAGGAGTGTCCACGTCGATGCGTCGGCGAGATCGCCCGCCTGGCCGCTCGCCCAGAGGATGAACGGCAGCAGCAGAGTGGCGGAGCCCAGCCGCAGCGCGCTCAACACAACCGGCGAAGTGCGCGCCGAGAGAGACGTGAGGGCCACGCTCGTGGCCGACCACGTCATCGCCGCCACGAGCGCCGCAAGCTCTCCCACGCTGCAAGATGCTACGCGGCCGCGGCCAACGCTCCATCGCCCTCAACGGCTCTCTGCCATCAGCCGGCCGGCCCCGCCCCGGAAGCGGCGCTCGGTCCCGTCGGGCATCCTCACCACCGCCCGCCACCCGGTCACCAGCGCCTGGGAGCACACCTGTCCGGGTTCGGCCAGGCCAAGGCAGCCGTCGGGCCAGGTCACGGCCTCGAGTGAGAGCAGCTCGATCTCGCCGGGCGCGACGCTCGCGGCGATGGCGATTTCCGCCAGGACCCCGGCTTCATCCAATTGCGAGGCCCCGCCCGAGATCGCCGCGAGCGGGGGCGTCGCGGCTACTGTCTCCACGGGCGGGGCCGCTGGTTCGCTGGCAGTGCTCCCGGCGTCGCTCATACCGTTGCACGCCACCGAAGCGGGGAGGATCGTGGCGCACACCCAAACGGCCCATCCACTACGTCGCCAGGAGACCATCAGCGTTTCCACTCTCCAAGACGTCTCCGCGGGCATGCTTGTTCCGTCGCGGTTAGCGCCCCGTAAAGCACGGCCGCGTCTCGTCGCGCCGGGTATACTTCCGCACTCGGCTCCCAGCCGCCCGCCACCACCGACGGAGTAACACCCTGGACTACGCCATTCGCCCAATCACTCCTGCCGAGGCTCCAGAATTCTTCGGGTGCCACGGTGCTGCCTTTGGCCATGACTACCAGCCCGATCTCCTCCCCCACACGTTGCAGTACGGTGAGCTCGACCGCTCGGGGTCGGTCTGGGATGCGGGTCAGGTGGTCGGCACCACCGGTGTCTGGTCGTTCGACATGACCGTTCCAGGCGCCCGGCTCCCTTGCGCCGGCGTCACCTGGGTCTCGGTTCGCCCAACTCACCGCCGGCAGGGCGTGCTCACGGCCATGATGCGTGCCCAGCTGGACCACATCCGCGAACGCGGCGAACCAATCGCCATGCTCTGGGCGTCCGAGGCATCCATCTACGGGCGGTTCGGCTATGGCCTTGCGGCCGAAGGCGTCGAGTTCCGGATCGACCGGGCCCGCACTGCTCTCGCTCAAGCTGCACCGGCCCCCGGCCGCGTTCGATTTGTAACCCGCGATGACGCCCTTGCCGCCTGGCCGGCCGTCTACGAACGTGCCCGCAGCGACATCCCGGGAATGCACAGCCGCAGCGCCGCGTGGTGGGAGCACCGCGTCCTCCGCGAGCCGGAGTTCCCCGCTCCCGGCTTCAGCAGCAGCTTCTTTGTTCAATACGAAGAAGCAGGCCAGGTCCTCGGGTACGTCCGCTACCGCGTCAAGGAATCCGAGGAAGATGGCTCTGCCACCAGCACGCTCGCTGTCCGCGAGCTCATGGCGGCCTCCCGCGCGGCCTACTCGGCGCTCTGGCGGTACGTCTTCGGCGTCGACCTGATCGGCACGATCAAGGCCGAGTGGCGCCGGATCGACGAGCCCCTTTACCACATGCTCGTCGACCCTCGCCGCCTCGTCCGGCGCCCGACCGACACGGTCTTTTGCCGGATCGTGGATCCCGTGGCTGCCCTCTCCGGGCGCCGCTATGCCGCCGAGGGGGCCTGCGTCATCGAGGTCACCGACGCGTTCGCACCCTGGGTGGCCGGCCGTTACCACCTCGAAGGCGGCCCCGATGGGGCAACGTGCTCCCGCACCCAGCGCGAACCGGACATCGCCCTCACCTCTACCGAACTGGGTGCCATTTACCTTGGCGGCACCCGCCTTGCCCCGCTGTGGCGCGCGGGCCGAGTGGGTGGCGCGCCTGCGGCCGTCGCCCGCGCCGACGCCATGTTCGGCTGGCACACACACCCCTGGGCGCCGGAAATCTGGTAGCTACTCCGCCCCCACGTGCACGTGGAAGTGCCGCTCTTCTTGGAAGCGGCCCACGTTCGTCACCACGTGCGCGCCGCCGTATTCGGCCACCAACAGCGCGGCCACCGCGCGCACTACCTCGAACACATTGGCGAGCGTCCCCGCGTCGATCTCCAGCAACGAGTCGACGTGCGCCTTCGTGGTGACCACCGCATGGTGGGCGTAATGGGGGCGCGTGTGCCAGTAGGCGATCACCGATTCGTCCTCGAAGATCCGCTCGACCTCCGTCCGCCCCGAAAGCAGCTCGTCGCAGTACCAGTCGCTCACCCCAGCGCGGCCGAGATCTCCGCTTCGTCCAGGTCCGGGCCGACGACCGCGCAGTGGAGCTTCTCGCGCTTCAGGATGCGTTGCGCCACTGCTCGCACGGCATCGGCATCGACCGCCTCGATCTGCCGGACCACGTCGTCGATGGGCTCGATTTCGCCGCGCGTGATGAGCTGTTCGCCATGGCGCTGGCCGAGCGAGAACGCGGTCTCCAGCGAAAGCCGGAAGCGCCCGATGTTGTGGTCCTTCGCCTTGCGCAACTCGTCGGCCGGCACGTGGTCGGTTGCCAGCTTCTCAGCCTCCTCGAGGCAGACCTGGATCGTTTCACGCAGCTTGTCCCGGTTCACGCCGGCGGAGATCGTGAACACGCCCGCATCCGCAAGGTAGCCGTAGCCCGAACCAACCGAGTAGGCCAGGCCGCGCCGCTCCCGCACCTCGCGGAACAGCCGCGACGACATTCCTGCCCCGAGCACGTCGTTCATGATCCGGATCGACCAGCGGTCCGGGTCCTCCCTTCCGAACAGCGGCAAGCCCAGGTACATCGTGCACTGGTCGATTGGCCGCGAGTCCGTCGCCACCCTCGACCCCGTGATCGATGGATCGTAGGGCACCACGCCTGGAATGGTGCCCGGCGCCATGCCCTCGAAGAGCGGCCGGGCCAGTGCGACCACCTGCTCGTGAGTCACGTTCCCCGCAACCGAGACGACGATGTTCCCCGGCTTGTACCAGTCCTCGATATGCTCGACGAAATCGGGCCGCTTCCAGGTGGCGACCAGGTCGACCGGACCGCCCACGTCCCAGCCAGCCGGCTGCTCGCCGTACACGGCCTGTCCGATGAGTCGCCCCGCCCAGGCGGCGGGGTTGTCGTGGTTGCGCTTCAGTTCCTGCTGCACCACGGGGCACTCCCGTTCGATCTCTTCCTGTTCCAGCTTCGAGTTCAGCAGCATGTCGGCAGCGACATCGATCGCCGTGGCGACCCGATCGAAAGGCACGATATTCCAGTAGCAGGTGAACTCCTTGTTCGTGTAGGCGTTGAGCGTGCCACCCGCGCCCTCGATCTCCTGCGCAATGAGGAAGGCATCGGGGCGCTTCTCGGTACCCTTGAACACCATGTGCTCGAGGAAGTGCGTGATCCCGTTGAGCCGCGCCGGCTCCGAGCGCGATCCGACGCCCACGAAGATGTTGACTGATGCTGCCTGGGTGGCAGGCATCGGCGTCGTCACGATCCGGAGCCCGTTCTCCAGGGTGGTGAGTTCCCAGGTCTCAGGCACAGTGGCCTCCCGGCTAGAGTAGTGCCGCATTCTACGGGTCGATTCGGCGTGGGAAAGCGCGACCGTCAAGGCCGCTGTACTGGCGCGCTTACGACCAGCGGTCCCAGCGCATGATTTCGCTCACCGGCCGGCGCGTGACTCGCCCGAATTTCCCCATCGGGTACCCCACGGGGATGAGCGCGAATGGCAGTATGGTTTCCGGCAATTCGAGCACCCGCTGGGCGGCCGCACGGTCGGCGATGGCGAACGTGGTCGGCGTCGCCGCCAGCCCCAGCGCGCGGGCCGCCAGCAAGAGGTTCTGCACCCCCGGCCAGATCGAACCACCAGCCCCGGCGCCCGCAGAGAACGTATCGCGAATCGGCTGCGCCACCTGCAAACAGGCGATGATGTGCGCGGGAATATCGGCGAAGTGTTCGGCCTGCCAGCGCACCGCCTCGAGCATGCGCGCCCGGGCGTCGGCGGCCTGGTGTGGTAGCGCGGCCGGCCTCGCCCCACCCGGCCCGGTATAGGCCTGGAACACCTTCATGTTCAGCTCGGCGAGTTGCTCCTTCACCCCCCGGTCGCGCACCACGATCCAGCGGCCGTTCTGCGCGTTCGATCCCGATGGCGCCTGGTTCGCCGCATCGATGAGCCTTAGCAGCAGCTCCTCGGGCACCGGGTCCGGCTTGATCCGGCGCATCGCCCGGCAGTGGTACATCACCTCGAAGATCCCCATTTCCTCGGCCATCGTGGCCCTCCTCGTCCTGTGGTCCCCGAAGTCTACGGGCCACGGCGGCCAGCCGGCTCGCCCCGGCATACCGCCCGCCCGTTCTACACTCGATCCGTGACCGAGATTCCCGGCCTCCAGCTCGCGCCCAACTGGACCAGCGCCGCTGGCGCACTCGAAGGCATCCTCGCCCACCTGGACCATCCCCTGCCACGCCACGCCATCATGGGTCTCACCGGCCACGCATGGCATTTCTGCCTGGGCACGCGCGGTGGCGTCACGGCCCTCCCGTCCGGGCCGACCGACCTCGATTGGGGGGCCATGGTGCAGCGCTACGAGCGCACCGGCATCCGCTGGCAGCGTTTCAATCCGCACGGCGACGGCGGGCATGCCGCCGCCATCGCCTGGGCGATCGCCCACCTCGATGCCGGCCGCCCGCTCATCGGCTGGGACTTCCACCTCCACGAGCACGCCATCGTCTTCGGCTACTCGCGCGAGCGGGCGGGGTTCTTCGTCCACGACATCCTCACGGAAGAAGTGGGCCCCTTCGTCCCCTGGGAGGCGTGGCCATCGAGCCTGGGCGCCATCGAGCTCTTCGCGCCGCTCGACGCTGTTGAAGTTGATCCTCTCGAAGCGGTCGCCGGGGCGCTCGAAACGGCCCTGGCCTGCTTCGCGGGCACCGATGGGCCTGCCGATGATCAGCCGCGTGGCACCGCCGGCATCGCCACCTGGGCCGAGGTGCTTGAGACCGATGCCGAAGTCGACCGCGCGGGGAACGCCTACACGATCACCGTCCTCCAGGCGGCCCGCATGGATGGCGCGGCCTTTCTCGCGGATGTCGCCAGCGCGATTCCCGATCTGGCGCCTCAGCTACGCTCCGCCGAACAGGCGATCCGCGAGCAGGCCAGGGCACTCGCTCCCCTGATCACCCTCTTCCCCTTCCCCACCGGTGGGCACGGCAACGTAAACAACCCGGGACTCCGCCGAGCAGCCGCGATGGCGCTCCGCCGCGCGGCCCAGCACGAGCGCACGGCCGCCGCCGCCATCGCCGAAACACTGGCGATGTTCGGCGAGTAACCGCACACTTCCCCGGATGAAGAACTACCCCACAGTCCCCGAGCTTTCCACCCCGCGCGGCTACAGCTACGTGGTCACCGCCACCGGCAGGATGGCCTTCGTCGCCGGCCAGATCGCCCTCGATAAAGACGGCAACGTCGTCGGCCGCGGCGACCTCCGGGCGCAAACCGTCCAGGTCCTCGAAAACGTGAAAGCCTGCCTCGCGGCGGCCGGCGCCACCTTCGCCGATGTGGTGAAGCTCAACACCTACGTGGTGAATCTGAAACCGGAGGACCTGCCGGTCATCCGCGAAGTCCGCTCCCGCTACCTCCCCGCCGAGAACGCCCCCGCCAGCACGATGGTTGGCGTCACCGCGCTGGCGATCGAGGGACTGCTCATCGAGATTGAGGCCGTCGCCGTCATCGATTAGCTTCGGTTAAGTCCGCGCGCCGCCGCGCTGCCTCCAAGCGTCTCGCCGCGCTACGATTTGTGACGCAAGGAACGAACCGTGGCAGACCTCTCCATCTACCTCTTCTGGTCCGGCATGGCCACGGCGGCAATCGCCGCCGTGCTCTACGTCGCCTACGTCGCCAGCGCCTCCCTTGCCGTCCGCCGCGTGAGCGCCCAGACAACCGCCGGCACCGTCACGCTCAGCGCCACCAGCGGCACCGCCAACCCCGGCATCGGCCGCCTGGCCACGGCCTTCACGGGCATCACGGTCATCTTCCTGGCCGGGCAGGTCGCCACCCGCTGGTCGGCCGTCGGGCACGCCCCGTTTTCGAACCTCTACGAGTTCACGGCCGCCTTCGGCTTCGGCATCGCCGCCGCCTACCTCGCCTTCGAAGCCTACACCCGCAACCGCCGCTTCGGCCTCATCGCCCTCCCCATCGTCCTCGGAGTGCTTGTCATCGCCTCGCTCTTTCCCAGCGACATCGTGCCCCTCATCCCGGCGCTCCAGAACGGCCCGCTCCTGACCATCCACGTCAGCGTCATGATGCTCTCGTACGCGGTCCTCACCGTCAGCTTCTGCGGCGCCGTCGTCTACCTCCTCCAGGGTGGCGAAGGCCACCGCCGTTACGCCGCCCTTCCCTCGGCCGAGGCTGCCGGCGACCTCGCCCACAAGGCCGTGATGGTCGGCTTCCCGCTGCTGGGGCTTGGCATCGCGCTCGGCGCCTGGTGGGCCAACAGCGCCTGGGGCCGCTATTGGGGCTGGGACCCGAAAGAGACCGCCGCGCTCGTCACCTGGCTGAGCATCGCCGCATATTTCCACGCGCGCGCCGGGAACGGCAGCGTCGCCGGCGCACCCGGCATCCGCAAAATCGTCCCCGAACGCGTCCGCCGCGGCTGGCGCCCCGACCCCATGTGGTGGCTCGTCGCCATGTGGGCCCTCGTCATGTTCACCTACTTCGGCGTCAACCTCTGGGTCAGCGGCCTCCACTCCTACGCCGGCGTCTAGGCCGGTGTCGATCGCGTACAATTCAGCTCATGACCGTCCGCATCGCCATCGAAGACCTCCCTCCCGAGGCGAGGCGCGCCCTTGAGCGCGGCGACTCGGTTGAACTCGAACGGGACGGCGAAATCGTCGGCAGGCTCGAACCAGGTTCCACGCCCCCTTCCGGGTGGGAACGCTTTCTCGAACTCCGGCACGAAGCGCCCCCACTCGATCACGACGACTTCATCGAGGACTTGAAGCTCGTGCGCGGCATGCTCAACCAGCCCGCACCCCTGGGGCCGTGGGCACCGTAATCCAGACATCTGTCGTAGTGGCCATCGAGCGGGCTCTGATGGAGCCAGGCTCGGTCAACCTCGAGACCCTGCCCGGCGACTGCATCATCCCTTCCATCGTTCTCATGGAACTGAGGGTGGGCGCCCTCCTGGCGGACACCGAAGCCCGGCGCTTGGCGCGAGAACGATTTGCCAGCGATCTCTGCGAGGCGTTCCCGATTGGTGCCTTCGGTGCGGCCGAGGCCAGCGTGGCTGCGGATGTCCTGGTCGACCTTCGCCGTCGCGGGCTCACCATCGGGGAGCGCGACCTGTTGATCGCGGCGACCGCGCTCACGGGCGGCCACAGCGTCATGACGTTGAACATCGCCGAGTTCCAGAGGGTCCCCTCGCTCGCCCTCCTCCCTCCTCCCTCCTCCCCTCCACCGCCCCGTTAGCCCCCACGCGGTACAATGCCTTTCGTGGATGGATTTACCGTTTCCGAGGTCCCCGGCCTCCGCTCTCCCGTCGTCATCATGGCCTTCACCGGCTGGAGCGATACCGGCACCGTCACGACCGACACTGCCCAGCACCTCGTCGACGCATACAACGGCGAACAGTTCCTCACCGTCGACCCCGAGGACTACTACGTCTTCACCGACTCTCGCCCCCATGTCCGCATTGACGAAGAGGGTGTCCGCCGCCTTGATTGGCCGAAGAACGAGGCGTATTTCGCCCGCATCCCCGATGCCCCCAACGACCTCGTCGTGGTCATGGGCGCCGAGCCGAACCTCCGCTGGCGCACCTTCTCTGAGCGCATGGCCGACGTGATCGCCGGGCTCAATCCATCACTCATCTGCACGCTGGTGGCCCGGCCAGCGGCCACGCCCCACACCCGCCCCATCCCCGTGACCGGCTCCTCGGCCGACCCGCGCCTCGCCTCCCGCTTCGGGCTGGGCCGCTCGCTCTACCAGGGGCCGACCGGCATCCTCGGCGTCCTCCACGATGCCCTCCGGCGTCGCGGCACGAGCCTGATCAGCCTCGCTGCCGGCGTCCCCCACTACCTCAACGTCGAGGAGAATCCGCCCGCGACCCTCGCCCTTCTTCACGCCCTCGAACCCGTCCTCGGAATCACTCCACCGATCGGCGACCTCGAGGACGAGGTCGCGGCCTTCGGCAGCCGCGTCGAGGAAGCCTCCCGCGGCGACGACCAGATCGCCTCCTACGTCCGGACCCTCGAAGAGGGCTACGGCGAGGGCGAAGAGGAGGAGGTTCAGCCCGAAGCCGGGGGCGAGCTCCCCTCCGCCGACGACATCCTCCGCGACGTCGAGGACTTCCTCCGCGGCGGCGACCGCTAACCACGGCGCTCCAATGACCCGCCCCAACAACTCCTCCCGCCTCGTCTACTCCACAGATGGCGGCCGCGTGGCGTACACGGGAAACCGGAAGCCGGCGGAGGCGCCGCGCGCGAAGGCCGAGCCAGCCGGGCCCGCCGTCCCCGACGACGGCATCGTCCGCGTCCACCGCCAGAAGGCCGGCCGCGGCGGCAAGACCGCCACCCTCATCACCGGCCTCCCCGGCTCCGAAGCCGACCTCGATGCCGTGTTGAAGTCGCTCAAGGCCCAGTGCGGCACAGGTGGCGCGCGCGAGGGCCGCACCCTGGTCATCCAGGGCGACCTCCGAGAACGGCTGGTCGGGCTGCTCGAAGCACGGAAACTCACGGTGAAGGTGGCCGGCGGCTGAGGGCCCCTATCTGCGCGAACCGGTGGGGTGTTCTCGACCCGGTGCCCAGGTCCAGAGAGCGGCCGCCAGCAGCGATAGCGCCGCCGCCGGCAACAGCAGCCACCCGACGGTCAGCGCCAGGAAGAGCGCTGAAGCGGTGAGCAGGAACCCGAGCACAACCAGCGCTTGCCGCAACCAGCCATCACCGCCACCCCGCCATGCCACGAATGCGAACACCAGCAGCAGTCCCGCGCCGAGCAAGAACCACCCCAGGACCAGCCCCGTCTCCCACCCGATCCCGTCCTCGTGGAGCGAGTAGCTCCGCGTCGCAACCACCTCGCCTCGCGAGTTGTACGTTGTCGAATGCCCGAGCGGGGCGAAGGCTGCTGCTGCCACGCCGCCGGCGGCGGCAAGTCCCGCAACCGCCGCCTGAGCCGCGCCAACCTTGCTGGCGCCACCCGTCGGGTTCGGATTTAGCAGAGGAGTCTCGCGACATAAAATCAACGACTCCAGCCCGAAGCCAGTGCTCATCTCGCTGCCATCGACCGAAGTACCGCGGTTGCTTCCTCTTCGGGAAGGGGGTGTTGACTGGCGATGGCCAGGCTAAAGCTCCGGTCAGCCGTGATCAGCGTGTAGACCTTCGCCTGGTCGCTTTCTTCCAGGAAGATCTGGTGTTCGTCACCACTGGTGCCGCCGATCAGCTGAGGCGACCCCACAAGGTTGACCGGCCGGTTAGTCTGCGTGATTTGAAAGCCGAAATCCGGACCCTTCACAAACAGCTCGGCATGGCGAAACGTGGATGAGGAACCCCCCGCCCCAGGCGTGTGGGCTGGCCATGTCCGCAGGCCTTCCACGATGAAACCGGTTGGAAGGTCGGGCACCTTGAGCTCGAAGCCCGCTTCATCCGAGGCGTCACCGAGCATGCGGGCGAGTTCGCTTGAGTCGCTGGTACCTATCGAAACCGCCTGCCCATCATTCGGGTCGAGCGAACTGGCTTCATTCCCCTGCCAGACCGCCACGGCGGTCGCACCCACCACTGCCATGGCAAGTATGCCGGCGACCACTCCCCAGAGCGTCCTCCTGGATTTTAGTTGGAACATGAATGCACCTCCTTGCACAGCACGGCTCGGACCGATACCGAATCTAGTAAGATCCTGGTGGCCAAAAATCTACCGTTGAGCTGCTCACGCAGTAATAGCTGAATTGACCGCCACCGTTGTCGAGCCCAAAGTTGCTTTCAACCCAGATTGGGTGGTACTGGCTCCAGGCAACATCCAGCCATAGCCAAACGGTAACATCGTAGACGTTGAACGGCTTCAGCCACATAGATGAGATCTGTGTTGCTGAGCTGCTTGCCGATGATACGAGCCAGACAAATCCGTACCGATAGTTGACTGATGGATTGAGAGTGGTAGAACCACCGTACCAATCCAGGTAGCTGAAGTTGATCTTCTGCGGGCTTGAATATGTGTTGATGCTATACGCCAGGCTGTGCTGCCAAGTGTATGGCACACTGTAGCAATAGGACCCGCTGCTCGGATGCACGCTGCCCGCAGAATATCCCCAGGGTGGAAAGATGTCGACGAGTTGTGCCGCCGTTACTCCCGTAGGCAGTAGGGCGGTGATTGCGAGCAAGGCGGCGAGAATCCGGCCACGACCCCAGCGGAGACCTGGCCTCCCCCGGCTGCCGGAGGCTGCCGGTGCCGTAGTCAGAGAGTAGGGCACCTCTACGGGTTTCGTAGGTAGATCGACTTCACGGCTGCGATTCGGCACGGGCACCACCTCCTGCAGTCAGATGCTAGGCCTGGCGCAATTGCGATGGTTGATCGCCGCGTGAGTCTTTGCGCGCGTTTTCGATCATCTCGGCGGCGGCTTGCGTGCAGCAAGCGAAGTGTCTCCTCGTCCACGCCTGCAGCTTCGCCCGGTCGCTGGCCGTCCCGGTCGCGTCGAACACCTTGTGGACGAGGTCGCCGACATGGCGCCGGACCGTGGCTTCCGTTACGCAGAACAGATCGGCTAACTCGGCGTTCGTGTATCCCATCTCGATGTGCGCGAGGTAGCGCATCTCCAGCTCGGTGAGGAAGCGGACGTGCCGCTCCTCCACAAGGCGCAACAGGTGACCTGGCTCGAGGTGGCGCTCCAGCACCGCTCTCCTCCGAGTCCCGCGAAACACGGGAGGTGTTGTGGGCACTATGCCAGAAGCGGAGCCGCCGTCACAACGCTCAGGGCCCGTACTCCTTCACCGCGCACCCCAGGTCCGGCTCGCTCGGCGCCGTGAAGCACACCGAGAACGCCCGCACCTCCGCGAGCTGCTCCGTCGTGAACGTGAACGTCACATCCACGTGCCCGCTTCCCTTGCCGATGGACTGCACCACCGGCTCGTACCCGGACAGCGGCTTGCCGTTCGCCCCCAACGGACTCACCGTGATCGCCGTGATGGTCACGCCCGCCGGATCGTGGTTGTAGGCGTAGTTAAAGGTCACGCGCACCTTGCCGGGCGCCACTTCCGCCACTGAAAGGTTGGTGTGACTATTCGCCAGCGAGGTTGGCTGTGGAGTGGTGGTCGCGCCCTGGGCCGCCGTGCCGGTTGCGGTGGCTGCCGGGCGGGGCACTGGCGTTCGCCCGCCCCGCGGCCCTCCCGGCTCGTCGTGTCCCACGATTTCGGCCGCGGTGAAGAACGCGACCAACACGCCGATCACCAGCACGCCGACCACGAACAGCGACCGTTCCCCCCGCGCGAACAGCACGTACGCCGCGATACCACCCCCCGCGATCGCGCAGCCTCCCGCAAGCATCAGTGGTATCGCCAAGTACAGGTTCGAGAAGAACCGCTCGGGGTTGTCGGGCCCGGCTCCCAGTGCCAGCATCACCACGAACACGAAGAACAGAGTTCCTGCCCCGGCGAGTAGCCAGAGGGAGAGCCGCCCCCCAGCCGTGGAGGGCGCCGCCCGCCACCGTTCCCGCCGCCACAACATCGCCAACCCCGCGATCGCCAGCGCTGGGCCGCCGAACCAGACAATCAACCCGACGCTCGCGAGCAACCTCCCCGGCGCCCCAAGGACGATCAGGAGGATCTGGAAGGCGACCAGCAACGGAAACGCCGCGATAAGGGCGATCGCTCTCCAGGTCCGCGGTTCGAGGCTGAGCATTGACGCCTCCGCATCGGATGGAGCCTAACGCGCAGCGAAATGCCAGCGCATGGGTCCAGTGGACGCTCCCACCGGGCCGCCGGGCCCTTCTTGCCGCCGCGGGGCGCTACTCCCCGGCGTTACCTCCTCGTAACGGCAGGTTCGCCCTCAACTGACAACCCTTCCCGATTCCGCTACCCTCACCCCATCTGGCGTGCCCCCGCGCGCCCCGGAGGACTCCATGGCCCTGCGCTACCGCTACTCGATGTGGGATGGCACCCAGGAAGTCCCGGCCCTCCAGGCCGAGGACATCCTCGACAACCTCACCGACGACCTCATGAACTTTGGCGACCTCCAGCACGCCCTGCGCAACCTCCTCCAGCGCGGCATGCGCAACCCCATGGGCGACCGTATGCAGGGCCTCCGCGACCTCCTCCAGCAGCTCCGCCAGCAGCGCCGCCAGCAGCTCGACCGCTTCGACCTGTCCTCCATTTTCGATGACCTCAAGCGCCAGCTCGACGAGATCCTCGAGATGGAGCAGAACACCCTCGACCGCCGCCTCGACGAAGCCGGCGGCCAGCCCCAGGGCGACCAGTCCCAACAGGGCCAGCAATCGCCCCAGGGCTCGGCCCAGCAGCAACCGGGCCAGCAGTCTCCCCAGGGCCAGCGCGGCCAGCAACAGCCCGGCCAGCAGGGCGACCAGTTAGAGGGCTCCGAAGGCGGCCAGCAGGGCAGCCAGCAGCAGGGCGCCCCCCAGCAGCCCGGCGAATTCGCCGACATGCTCCGCAACATCGCCAACAAGAAGAAGCAGTTCCTCCAGGAACTCCCCGAGGACGTCGCCGGCCAGGTGAAGGAGCTCCAGAACTACGAGTTCATGGACCCCGAGGCCCAGGCCCGCTTCAACGAACTCCTCGAATCTTTGAAGAAGGCCATGATGGATACCTTCTTCAAGGACATGTACAACCAGATCGCCAACATGTCCCCCGAAGACATGCAGCGCATGAAGGACATGGTTCGCGATCTCAACCAGATGTTGCAGGACAAGATGGCCGGCAAGGAGCCGAACTTCGACCAGTTCATGCAGCAGTACGGCGACCTCTTCGGCGACAACCCGCCGCAGTCCCTCGACGAGCTCATCCAGCAGATGCAGCACCAGATGGGCCAGATGCAGTCGCTCCTCGATTCCCTCCCCGGCGATATGCGCCAGCAGCTCCAGGACCTCCTCGGCGATAAGATGGGCGACTCCGAGCTCCAGCAGGCCCTCAACGAGCTCGGCCAGAACCTCGAATACCTTTACCCCATGCGCGACCTGCGCAACCAGTACCCCTTCCGCGGCGATGAGGAGATCGACCTCCAGTCCGCCATGAACCTCATGGACCAGATGCAATCCATCGACGAGCTCGAACGCCAGCTCGAACGCACCCAGTACGGCGGCGAGATCGACGACATCGACGCCGACAAGCTCGAAGACCTCCTTGGCCCCGAAGCTCGCGAGACCCTCGACCAGCTCAAGCAGTTCCTCGAGATCCTCGAAGAGGCCGGCTACATCCGGAAGAAGGGCAACCAGTGGGAGCTCACCCCCCGCGGCACGCGCAAGATCGGCCAGCGCGCCCTCATCGAGATCTACAACCAGCTCAAGGCTGACTCCTTCGGTAAGCACGAAATCCGCGACACCGGCTCCGGCGGCGAACGCACCGACACCACAAAGAAGTACGAGTTCGGCGACCCCTTCTTCCTCGATATTCAGAAGACGATCATGAACTCCATGTACCGCGAGGGCCCGGGCACCCCCATCCGCCTCAAGCCCGACGACTTCGAGGTCGAACGCACCGAGCTCCTCACCCAGACCTCCACCGTCATCATGCTCGACCTCAGCTGGTCGATGGCGCTGCGCGGAAGCTTCCAGGCGGCGAAAAAAGTCGCCCTCGCTCTCAACAACCTCATCTCATCCCAGTACCAGCGCGATAGCCTCTACATCATCGGGTTCAGCGCCTACGCCCGCGAACTGAAGGCCGACGAACTCCCCTACGTCCGCTGGGATGAGTCGGTCCTGGGCACGAACATGCATCACGCCCTGATGATCGCGCAGAAGCTTCTTGCCAAGCACACCCAGGGAACGCGCCAGATCATCATGATCTCCGACGGTGAGCCCACCGCCCACCTGGAGAAGGGCCGCAGCTACTTCGCCTACCCGCCCAGCCCCATCACCATCCGCGAGACCCTCAAGGAAGTGAAGCGCTGCACCCAGAAGGGCATCACCATCAACACCTTCATGCTCGACCGGAACTACTACCTCAAGGAGTTCGTGAACCAGGTCGCGCGCATTAATAAGGGCCGCGTCTTCTACACCACCCCCGACAAGCTCGGCGAGTACATCCTGGTCGACTACGTTGCCCAGAAGCGCAAGAAGCTGGCCGGCGTGGGGTAGGGCGGACCTTATCGAAGCCATCAGCCATGAGGAACGGCTCAAGATCCTGCACTCGGCACCGGAAACCGACGAACCCGTGCCGGAGTGGGTTCGTGCCAGATCTCGCGACCTCGATGCGGTCCTCACACGGCGGGGCCGCCAAGCCGGATAAGGCATGAGCTTCTCTCGTATCACGCCGGAGTCGAGCAAATCATTCAGCTCGCCGCGCGAAACCCCAGACAGACGACCCGGATCATGCTCGCCCTGCGGGACTTCGGCAACAGTGGCAAGGGCGAAAAAGAAGCTCGCCGGATCGAACGATTGGCGGTTGCGCTCCGGCGACTGGAGGATCTTTCTGGAGCTAGACGGTGAATTGCCTGGGTGTTCGCCTTCTCCGACCGCAAGGATGCCTACTGACAGCCCGCTCACCCGGCCCCTTCAAACCCATCCTCCCTGTAGACTCTCCTCCAACGACAGGAGGAACGCGTGAGCGACTACATCCCCAGCCCCGTCGAGTGGGTCCGCAAGCAGGTTGAGCTGTACGAAAGCTCCGGTGGCACCGAAGGCACGACCCTGCTCAATACCGGCCTGCCCGTCGTCATCGTCACCCACTCCGGCAACAAGACCGGCGCCGTCCGCAAGACTCCCCTGATGCGCGTAAGGGACGGCGATAGCTACGTGCTCGTCGGTTCGATGGGCGGCGCCCCGAAGAACCCCGTCTGGGTGTACAACCTGCGCTCCAACCCCAGGGTGCAGATCCGCGACCTGGCACAGGTCTTCGACATGCGTGTCCGCGAAGTGGCTGACGATGCCGAGCGCGCCCGGCTCTGGGAACTGGCGGTCGCGGCTTACCCGCCCTACCAGGACTACCAGCAGCGGACCACGCGCAAGATCCCCATCTTCGTCGCTGAACCCGCCTGAACCGCGGGCGGCGCAGGCTCACACGCTCGCGTACACGGCGTCGATCAGCGCGATGTTCCGCGGGTCGCGCCACGACTTGCCCGCCCGGTTGCACACGAACCCGAACCCCACGCCCGCGTCCGGGTCGGCGAACCCAAGGATGGCTCCGTTTCCGTAGTGCCCGAACGCTCGCGGGTTCGGACCGAGTGGCCGGATGCCCGGGTTCGTCAGCTGGAATCCCAGCCCAAACCGGTTCGGACGCCCCAGCACCACATCCTCCCCGTCCGCCTCGATCCTGTTCGCCCGCTCAATGAGCTCCGGCGCCAGGATCCGCTTGCCATCGATGCGGCCGCCGTCCGCCAGAGCGCCGAACAGCCGCGCCAGCGCCCGCGCGTTGCTGTGGGGGTTCGTCGAGGGATACTCAGCCGCCCGCCACATGCGCGAATTCACCCCGCCCTCCGGGTGCCCCGGCGGGTTTCGGTACGCCAGGACCCGCGCAAGGTCCACCCCCGAAAGCGTCGCCGGGTCGCGCCCCAGCCACGGCCGCTGCGACTCCTCCCCCGCTTCCGCCTGGTACGGGATCCAGTCCGCCACTCGCGCGTCGTGCTCCGGCCCGAACCCCACCAGGAAGTCCACGCCGTGCTTCTCCGCCAGTTCTTCGCGGATGTAGGTCCCCACACCCCGGCCGTCCACCCGCCGCAGCACCTCGCCCGCCAGGAACCCGAATGTGTTCACGTGGTAACCGAACCGTTCGCCCGGCGTCCACCAGGGCTCCTGTTCCGCCAGGGCTGCTGTCATCGTCTCCCAGCTCAAGAGGTTCGCGCCCGGCGGCAACGGCTTCGCCACCGCCGGCAGCCCGGCCTGGTGGCTCAGCAGGTACTTCACCGGCAGCTCGTCCTTGCCCGCCTGTCCGAACTCCGGCCAGTACCGCGCCACCGGCGCTTCGAGTTCGACCCGGCCCGCCTCCACCTGCTGCAACAGGCAGATGGCCGTTACCGCCTTCCCCAGCGACCACACGTTCACGATGCTGTCTCGCCCCCACGGGCGCGTCCGGCCGGCGTCCAGCCAGCCACCCCACAGGTCCACCACCAGCGTCCCACCGACCACGACCGCCACCGCGGCGCCCACGTCACCTCGCTCGCGCAGGTTGCGCTCGAACTCCTCCCGCACCCGCTCGAATCCGGCGAGGCAGATACCCTCCGTCGGGGCTTCGCTCATAGCAGGCCCTTTTCCCGGCACAGGTCCTCGTCGAACAGGATGTTCCCCGTGAACGTCGACGGCTGCGCGCAGATCCAGCGCATCCCCTTCGCCATTGCAACCGCTTCCTCGAACTCCAGGTCCGGGTTCTGGGGGTCGTTCTGCGCGAACACGTTGCCCGGCGTCTTGATCCGCCCCTGCGGCGAAAGCACGTTCACGGCGATCTTATCGTCCTGCAACTCCATCGCCAGCCCCTGCGTAAGCCGTTCCAGGCCCGCCTTCACCATTCCATAGAATGCGCCGCCGCGCCGTGCTCCCGGGTACGGCCCCGGCCCCGGGAACACTCCCGCGCGCGACGACACGTTGATGATGTGCCCGCCCCCCGCCCTCCGCAGGTGCGGCACCGCCTCCCG
>CAZDOK010000004.1:0-284308 GCA_964507025.1 uncultured Anaerolineaceae bacterium | reverse complement strand
CGGGGTGCGCTGGAACTTTGAGGACATCTGCCCGAGCCGCTTGACTGCGATCTCCGTGGTCATGGTCGGGTCCGTCTTCTTGAAGGCCGCGATACCCGCATCACGCCCCGAGAGGACGATCTCCGTGTTTGCCGCGCCCGGGCCCGGCTTGTTGACTGCGATGAACGCGCCATCGTGCATGCCCGACGCCCAGCAGCGGATGCCTGTGCCCTTCTTGCCCCAGTTGCCGCTCACCGCCAGGACGAGCGCCTGCGCCCGCTCGATCAGGTCGCCGTGGTAGAACTTGCAGGCGTTGTACCCGAGCATGATGTTCGTCTTACGCGTCGCCACCTTGCGGGCGA
This sequence comes from uncultured Anaerolineaceae bacterium, assembly GCA_964507025.1. Taxonomy (GTDB): domain Bacteria; phylum Chloroflexota; class Dehalococcoidia; order Tepidiformales; family Tepidiformaceae; genus Amarobacter. The sequence continues at coordinate 283,967 of CAZDOK010000004.1, read as the reverse complement.
TTGACCGCACCGTCTCGGGGTGGACACCGGTGATGGGGTACTGCTTCTCCGGCGTGAAGTCGCGGTTCAGACGCTCGCGAAGGATATCGCAGGCGGGCCGGACCTGGACGGTCGAGCCGTCGTGCAGCTTCACTTCATAGGTGCCTTCGAGCGCGATCTCGACACCCTTCAGGAAGACGTTCCCACGGTCGACCTTTCGGAGGCCGGTTGCCGGGTCCCAGTGGTACATCTGGTCTTCGAGGCCGCCGCCCTCTACATCCGTCTGCCGCAGGTAGCGGCCGTTATCGGTCCGTACGAGGAACCCGAGGTCGGTCTGCTCGCGGATGAACTTCCAGTGGGCCAGGTCTTCTTCGAAGATCACCTGGACCATGGCCAGGCCGAAGGCCGGGTCGGTGCCGCCGTTGATTGGGACCTGGATGTCGGCGTGGACGTGCGATGGGTTCACATCGGGCGAGATGTTGATGACTTCCGCGCCGTTGTACCTGGCCTCTGCGATGAAGTGGTAGAACGGGATGCGGGTGTAGATCGGGTTCATGTGCCAGATGAGGACCACTTCCGAGTGGAACCAGTCATCGGCGGAGGAAACCGCGCTGAAGCGCCCAAATGTCTCGTAAAGGCCAATCGAGAAGTCGTTGATCGAACCGTTCAGGTCGAGCCCGTGCCCGCCGAGCGTGCTGAAGAACTTGTTCGTCGGGATGACTGTTGCCATCTCCGGGGTGCCCTCGTGGGCGATCGTCTGGGGTCCGCCAACCTGGATCGCATCGATGATCTTGTCAGCGATGTCGCCCAGCGCCTCGTCCCATGTCACCCGGTTCCAGCGCCCCTCACCCCGTTCCCCCACGCGCTTCAGCGGGTACAGGACCCGGTCGGGTCCGTAGAGCGACTGGCTCCAGGAAGCGCCCTTCTGGCATCCCATCGGGTTGAAGTCCGGGACGCCCTCCTCGATGGTCTGGAACGAGCCCGACTGCTCCTCCCGCCAGACCAGCCCGTCCTTCACATAGACGCGCATGGGGCAGTTGCCGGGATAACAGTCGACGCAGTGCGTTCCCCAGTAGACGGCGTCCCATTCCCACTTCTTGCGATAGAGGTCCTGGGCACTCGTATAGATGCGTTCTGACTCTGCTGCGGCCTTCATGGCGCGGATGGTCGCGCGCACCCATCGAGCCGGGTTATGACTGTGGTCATACTGACCTATGGGCACGAAAAAGGGGGCGCCCTGGGCGCCCCCTTTCACTCCCGCGCGAGGTGAGCTACCCCACTTTGGCTATCCCCACGCGGGTGCTGCGCATGACGGGCGACGGCTGCCACTCCGTCACCCAGTAGCGCAGGTGTCCATAGCCCCCGGCCAGGTGAAGCCATTTGATCATCCCGGGCTCGATATCGTTCGGGCCGGCCCAGTTCGGGAACTGGTACGGATCCCACCCGTTGTACATCACCACCTGGCCCGGCTGGGCGCTCGAAGACAGGAGAACGGGCACCTGGAATTCGCCCATGTCGTTGTACACGCGAACCATGTCGTTATCGGCGATCCCATGCCTCTCCGCGTCGTCGGTGTTCATCACCAGGTGCGGGGTGCCGCGGTGCGTGTCCAGCATGATCTGCGAGGCGTTGTTCAGCGAGTGGATGCTCCAGCGGTTATGGCCGCTGGTGATCTGGAACTCGTAGTTCCCGCCCATGGCCGGCGGCGCTTTGTAGCGCGGGAGATGCTCATCGGCCTCGATGAACCAGGGGTGTTCGATCAGGAACTGCGCGCGGCGGCTGAGCGTCGGGTAGGGGTCACCCTTCTCCACATGGTCCCTGAACGGGACGAACGTTTCATCCTGCCGCGGCTGCGTCGCCTGGGCGATCATCCGCGGGTTGATGCCCAGGCTCTGCCAGCGGTAGAAGCCGTTCTTGCGGATATCCTCGAGGCTGGCGTTCGGCGGGAGTGTGCCCGTCACCGCGCTGTCCCGGATCATCTCGTCGGCAAGCACTTCCTCATCAACGTACATGCCGCGCTTGGTGAAGTTGTCGTGCGCGTTCGCCGGGTCGCGCTGGACGCCACGAGCATCCATGTATGGCTGGATGCCGCGCGCTCGCGCCCGCTCCTGGACCTTCTCGGCGATGCGCCGGTAGGCCTCCCATTCGTGTACGCACTCGCCCGGCGGATCGACCGCCTTGTCCGAGAACGTCAGGTGCATCACGTGGGTGCTCGGGATGCCGAAGCCGATCTTCTCGTACCACTGGGAGCACGGCAGGATGTAGTCCGAGAAGAGCGCCGTGGTGCTCATGCGCACTTCGAGCGTCACCACGCACGAGAGCTGCGGCCAGAGCTTCTCGAGGAGCATCTTGCTGCCGCCCCGGGTTCGCCGCAGGACGTTGCCGCCCATCTCGATGATGACCCGCGTGGGGTGTTCCTTCCGGGGGACATCCACGCCGCTCCACCAGCCACTTTCGCTAGCCTCACGGAAGTAGTCGGCAAACGGCCGCTTCATGCTCGGGTCGTGCCACTCGTCGCGCTCCCACGTCTCCTTGTACCCGGCATGGTGGTACCACCAGAAGATCGGCGGCACCAGTCCACTTCCTGACTGGCGCGATTGCTCGACTGCGATGATGAGGGGCGTCAGCGACGGGTCGGCCCCGATGCGCATCTGAATGAGCTGCTCGCGCATGTCCAGCACGGCAGCGACCTCATCGGGTCCCCGCTTCGATTTCATCATGATGGTGGCCGAGCCATCGAATCCGCCGGCGAGCCACGCGCGCACGCCCGTGCCCTGGCGGCCCCAGTTCCCGGTGAGCGCGAGCAAGAGCAGCTGCGCGCGCTCCATCAGGTCGCCGTGGTAGTGCTTCCCCATGCCACCGAGAGCCGACAGGATCCCGGTCCGCTTCGCAGCGATCTTGCGGGCAAGCACCCGCGTCGTGTTCGGGTCGACCCCGGTAATGGGCTGGACGAGCTCGGGCGTGTACTCGGCCAGGCGAGCCTTCATCAGCTCGTACACCGGGGTCACCGTGACCGGGCCGCTCTTTGTGGTGACGGTGAACTCACCCTCGAGCGCGGGCACCGCGTCGCCCCACTGCAGGTTGCCGCGCGGAGCCTGCACCGGCGCCCCCGCCCGGGTATCCCACGCGTAGAACTGTTCGTCCGAGCCACCCTCTGGCATGTCAGAGGCCCGCAGGTAGCGGTTCGTCGCCTTGTTCACCAACAGCGCCAGGTCGGTCTGTTCACGCACGAACGCCTCGTTGACCAACCCCTCCTGGATGACGACCTGGGCCATTGCCAGCGCCAGCGCGGCATCGGTCCCCACCTTGACGGGCACGTAGTAGTCCGCGTGGATGGACGACGGCGAGTAGTCCGGGGCGATGACCACTACCTCATGGCCGGCGTAACGGCCTTCGTTGACGAAGTGAATGTGCGGGATTCGCGTGTAGTTCGGGTTCCCGGCCCAGATGATGAACACCTCGGCGTGGAACCAGTCATCGATGCTGCTTACCGGGTCGAACGTGCCATACGTGAGGTAGTACCCGGGAGCAAAGTCGTTCATCTCGGCGTTCACGTCAGTGGTGAGGCCACCAACGGAACCCAGCAACGCGCCGCGTCCGGCCACCGCCGCCGGCGGCGTGTTGCAGCCGGAGGGCGCGATGATCGATTCGCCGCCCACTTCCTGGACCGCGTCAAGGATCTTATCGGCGATCTCGGTGGTCGCCTGGTCCCAGGTGATGCGCTCCCAACTGCCCGAGCCGCGCGCGCCCACGCGCTTGAGCGGGTAGATCACGCGTTCGTCGCCCTTCACCATCCGCGACCAGGCGACGCCCTTCTGGCAACCCATGGGATTCATGTCGGGGACCCCGGGCTCGTAGGTCGGGAACACAGCAGCCGACTCTTCGCGGACAACCTGTCCGTTCTTGACGTACACGCGCATCGGGCAGTTGCCCGGATAGCAGTCGATGCAGTGCGAGGCCCACCGCACCTCGTCCCAGTCCCACCGCTCGCGGTACTTGCTGGAAACCTCGGTGGCAGTGCGTTCGATTTCCGGTGCAGTCATGCAATCCTCTCCTTGTGCTGGTGCCCCCGTGCAATGCGACGGCCTGTGTCCCAGAGAAGAGGGGCCGGGGCCCTGGGACGGAAATGGAGTTCACCTGATCCTGGACGGCAGGACGTGGTCAGGACCCCGGTTGGCGAGAATCTCGCAGGTGTCGCCGGGTTCGAGATATGACGACCGTCATATCGGTTGCGTTAGAAACCACCCTTTCCGGCACCCCGCATACGCGGGTCCAGGACATCGCGTAGCGCATCGCCGGCCAGGTTGAATCCCAGCACGGTGAGCGTGATTGCCCCGCCCGAGACCAGCGAAATCGTGTACTCGGCCGGGAAGAGCTTGCGCCCCTCGTTTACCATCTTTCCCCACGAGATCGCGGCCGGGTCTCCAAACCCGATGAATGCCAGCGACGACTCGGCCACGATGTACGAACCGATGGAAATCGTGAAGATGACGATCGTTGGCGCCATGATGTTGGGCAGAATGTGACGGACCATGACCCGCAGGTCGGTCGCGCCAATCACCCTGGCCGCTTCGATGTAGAGCTCGGCCCGGGCACGCAACACCGCGCTACGGACAACGCGGATGACTGCCGCGATGCCAACGATTCCGAGTGCCAGGGTCATGTGGTACTTGTTCGCGTTCTCCACCACCTGCAAGAACAGCAACAACAGAATCAGGGCCGGGAAGGCCTGCAGGGTGTCGGTGATGCGCTGCATGATCATGTCCACCGCACCGCCGAAATACGCGCTCACCGTTCCCAGCAGGGTCCCGAGGAAAATGGCGATGAAGGCCGCGCCGACGCCAACCAGGAGCGAAAGCTGTGCTCCCCACACCATCCGCGCGTAGACGTCGCGCCCCGCCGTGTCGGTCCCCAGCCAGTGGTCGGCCGAGATGCCATCGACAGCCGCGATGACCGTCGGTTCGAATTTCTCCGGCGGATACTGGAACCGGATACTCCGGTCGGTGAGCGACTTCTCCGCCAGTTCGGCGTCGTAATCCGGGTTCGCCCGTGAGAACACCTCGTCGGGGTCGTATCGCTGGATGAACGGAGCCAGAAGCGCCACCAGGAACACGATGATGATGAGCGCCACGCCAAAGCCGCCCAACGGCTTCTGGATCATGAAGTTCTTCACTGCCCGCGCACTGCGGATGGGGCGCATCGCCTGGCGCGGCGGCGCGAAGAACGGTTCTTCTCTTCGAACGGCTTCCTGCGTAGTCATGTGGGGCCTCTATGACAGTCGGATGCGGGGATCGATCCAGCCGTACAACAGGTCCACCGCCAGGTTCACGAACACCACGAACGTCGCGATGATCAGGACAAACGCCTGGACCACCGGCACGTCGCGTTCGGTGATTGCGGTGAGGATGCGGTTGCCGACCCCCGGGATGTTGAACAGGTACTCGAAGACGACATTGCCGCTCAGGAGGCCGGCCACCGTCAGGCCGATGGCTGTGATGACCGGGATCATCGCGTTCTTCAGCGCATGGCGGACCACGACGACGCGCTCCCGCAGTCCCTTTGCCCATGCTGTCCGGATGTAGTCCTGCCGGAGCACTTCGAGCATCTGCGAACGGGTCAGACGCATGATCCCGGCTCCCGATGCGAAGCCACCGGCGATCGCTGGCAGGATGAAGAGCTGGAGGCTCCGGATCGGGTTCTCCCAGAGCAACGGCGAGTTGAAGAGGTCGATCGTCCAGAGTTCGAACCGCACGACGAGCAACAACAACATCGTGCCGATCCAGAAGTTGGGCGCGGCCACCCCGAGAATGGCGAGCAGCCTCAGCCCGTAGTCCACAAGCGAATCCTGGCGAAGTGCCGAGATGATCCCGATCGGAACGCTCGTGGCGAGCGCCACGGCGAGCATCATCAGCGAGAGCTGCAGCGTGTACGGAGCCCCCTTCACGAACTCGCTAAGTGCCGGCCGCCGCGTTCGATAGGACTGGCCCAGGTCTCCCCGGACGGTGTCCCACAGGTACGTCACGTAGCGTTCGGCGACCGGCTTGTCGATCCCCAGGTCTTTCTTGATCTGGGCAATCTGGGCGGCGCTGTCCTCGCCGCCCGCCGGGTTTTGCTGGGCAATCCGGCGGGCGACGAAGTCTCCCGGCAAGACGCTCGTCGCGAAGAAGACGAGCGTGGCGATCAGCCAGATCACCGGGATGTTGATGAGCGTCCTGCGGAGCGCGTATGCCCCCATTTAGCTTGGCCGTCCCTGGTAAGTCGGGTCGTCCGGATCGATCCAGCCATACATCGCGCCGAGGTGCGCGGTGCTGAACGGGGCCGACTCGGAGGCGTGGTAGTAGTTCCAGACCAGAGTGTTAGTGATCTGCAAGTGCGAGTAGATGCGCCCGCCCCCGTACGCCTGCAACAGCTTGCGCTCGGCCTCGCGGGTCATGTCCTTTCGCTTCTCGATGTCGAGCTCGACGCCCACCTTGGCAAGGAGATCGTCCATCCCGTCCATCTTCACGCTGAACTGCTTGTTCAGTGTCGAGGTCGAGCTGTAGTTGCTGATGAGGAAGGCCGTTGGCTCGGGATCGAGCACTTCCGTGTCCCACCCATACCAGAGGTTCGCATTCCCCGAACCATACTTCTGCTCAACGATCTTCGAGGTGATGGTCGAGTACGGCTCGACCTTGGCCTTGAACTGGTTGGTGCCCAGGTTCTTGTTGAGCATCGCCGTCAGGATCGAGCTCGCCTGGTAAACGCCCTCGAAGATGTCGGGCACGTCGATCGTCACGTCGCCAAGAGCGGGCCCGCCACCGGCTTCCCACATCTTGCGCGCCTCGGCAATGTCCTTGTCCACGTCCTGGAGGTAGCCCGGGAACTCGATGAGCTCCTTCTCGGTCAGGCCGAAGGCGCCCTGGCTCGGGGGAATCGACCCGGAGATGACACCGCGGCCGCCGTGGTACTGCTGGATGAGCTGCCGCCGGTCGATGCCGCGGAACCACGCGCCGATCAGGTTCGGGTTGTTCCAGGGTGCGGCCCCTCCGTAGTACGAGCCGGCGATGATGGGGTTCGCCGAGAAGTTCGTCCGCTCGTACACCTTGCCCTTGAACCGGTCCCGCATCTCGGCCAGTACCTGAACGTTCGGCGGCGCGTATGCGTCGGTCTGCTTCTGTTCGAAGGCGGCCTGTGCCGCCTGGGGGTCGGTGAACAACGGCACTTCCTGGATTCCGTCCAGGTAGACCGTCCCGGTGAACTTGTCGAACCGCTCGTACTTCGCCCGGCCCTCGGATGCGAACTCCACCAGGACCATCGGGCCAGTGCCGATGATCATCTTCTGGTGGAAGTTGGCGTAGTCCTTTTCGAACGCCTCAATCGCCTCGGGAGCGCCGATGCCTTCGTATGACTGCGCCAACAGGTTCAGGAAGAGCGGCGAAGGCTTCGCCAGCTTCACCTGGACCGTCTCGGCGTCTGGCACTGTGACGGACTCGACGACCTGGTACTCGCCCTTGCGGTAGAAGTTCGGATCCTCGGTTCCGTCGAGGCGCTTGCCGCCCTTGTTCCGCTCGATGTGGTACTTGATGTCCTCGGCCTTCGTCTGGCGGCCGTTCACTGGCGCTTTGTCGTGGAAGAAGTTGTTCTTGCGGAGCTTCAAGATCACCGTCTGGGGATCGGGCTGCTCCCACTTCTCGGCGAATCCGCCGGCAAGGCGGCCTTCGGCGAAGCTATCCCAGAAAATGGCCCGCTGCATGGTCCGGCCGATGATGGTCGCAACGGGCGTGAACCGGCTCCGGCTGTGGTCGAACGAGTCGTACGTCGCGTTCGAGCTGCTGCCACGGGTGACTCCGCCCTTTTTCCCCTGCGGCGTCGGCTGCGCGGTTGGCGAGCCGGCTGCCGGGCTCGGCGATGCCGCCCCGCCTCCGCTGGTCGCGGTCGCCGCCGGTGTCTCGGCGCCATCATCGTCGTCGTCGCCGCAGCCCACCGCCGCGAAGGCGGCCAGTCCGGCCGAGGTGCTGGCGGCTCCTCCGACGAACCGCCGCCTGCTCAGTTTCCGCTGCCGAGTCTCCCAGTAGTTACTCCGCATGTCCTCTTCCCACGCGCGCCCGGAATCTGTGGTTGGCGCGGTGGGAATCTATAGCTGGGAGCGCCTGGCTCTATATGATGCCAATCATATGGCCTCGGCCGGCCCCTCCGGCCGTGACACACGGGGTGCGAACACCGAGCATTCGAACTGGCAATCCTCACAGCTCGGTTCCAGCCGGATCTGCTCGATATCCAGGATATCAATGATTTGCGATTCGGTGCGCAATACGCCGCGCTGCTGCAGGTCAGACATCACCCGGATCGCGGTTTCCACCGTCACGCCCGAACGGTCGGCGATGTCCTGGCGCGTCAGCCGGTAGTCGATGCGGAGCGCGTTCCCATGCCTGCGCCCGAATTGGCGCGAGAGCTGGAGCAGCGCGCAGGCAATCCTCCCGCGAGCGTCCTTCAGGGCGGCAATGGCGGTGGTGATATCCCGTTGCCGGACTTCCAGGCACAGGAGGTCGATCGCGTTCCGCACGGTTACCGGGTAGAGCTTGCCGAGCTCCTGGAGCAGTCCGCGCGGCACCAGCACCAGTTCGGCGTCCTCCAGGGTGGTGGCCGTGGCCGTGTAGGGCCGCCCGTCCAGCGCCGAGCTGAGGTCGAGGGCGGCAGTCGGAGCGCGGAATCCCACCACGTGCTGACGGCCGTCAGCCATCAGGTGGTGGAGGCGAACCCGGCCCGAGGTGATGACCCAGAGCCCCTTCGAGCGCTCGCCTTCCTCGAACACGCGCCGATGGGCCGGGATCCGGTGAAGCGAACACTGAAGCGCTATTTCGGTTATCTCTTCACGGCTTAGCCCGGCCACGAGCGGGAAACGCTCGAGCGCCGCGATCGTGCGTTCCTGGCTCGGAGTCAATGGCTCAATAGAACTTGCCGATGTACGCGACATCGTGGCTACCTCTTACGATCGATGCTGAGTTCGCGCACGGGCCACTTGCTGTGACATTAGTCACGGACTCGGCAAGATGCCGCTTCTGTCGTAGGTATGATACAGCGCATGTAAATGGCCCTTCATCATGGGCGGGTGGCCGAAGCCTTTGCCTCCCGTCCGGCGCTGCGCCCGCTCGCGCGCCGCGACTTCCGCCTGCTCCTTGCCGGGTCTGCTGTCGTCGGCGTCCTGTTCCCCCTGCACCTCATGACCCAGGTGTTCTGGGTCAGCCAGCACTTCCCCGATTCGGCAGTCATCTACTCGAGCATTCTGGCGGCGAGCCGCGGCTCCGGCATGGTTGCCTTCAGCCTGCTTGGCGGTGCAATCGCCGATCGTGCCGACCGGAAGCGAGTTCTCCTCGTATGCGAGTCACTGTCGTTCGTTGCACACGGCGTGATCGCGCTCTTGATGCTGACCGAACCACTGGGAGAGGGGAGCGTTGGGCTCGTCGCCGGGGTCACGTTCCTGGCGGCCGGTATCCAGTCCATCGATACGCCGGCCCGCAGCGCAAGCGTGCCAGCAGCGGCCGGCCGGGAGAACATTGCCGCGGCCATCGCGCTCCTGGCCATCTCGAGCCAGGTCACCATGCCGCTCTCCCTGCCCATTGCTGGCGCCATGAACCAGGTGTTCGCGCCCGGTGCCGTCTACGCGTCCTCCCTGGTCGCGTGGCTTGCGATCATCCCGCTTATCACCATGCTCCGATTGGAGGACCAGCCGGCGCCCGCACCCCGCAGCGGCACGCTCCGGAGCATCGGCGACGGCCTCGCCTACACCCGCGCCCACCGGCCGATCCTGGCCATCGTCTCGATCGTGTTCATCGTCCAGGTCATCGGAATGCCAGTCGCCGCCCCACTCGGGCCGATGTTCTTCATCGAGGTGCTCGACTTCAATTCCGCCCAGGTAGGTCTGATGGGGGCGACCTGGGGGCTCGGGTCGTTGACAGCCAGCATCACCCTCGCGCGCAAGTCTCACCTCGCGCTCCGGGGAGGTTCGCTCGCGTTCGTGGCGGTGTTCTTCGGTCTCGGCGTGCTCTCGTTTGGATACTCGCGCTTCATTCCGCTCACGGCTGTCTCGGACTACGCGATGGGTGCGGCGTTCACCAGCACGAGTCTTGTCGCGAGCACCCTGATCCAGCACCTGGTGTCCGATGAGATGCGCGGCCGCGTCCTCAGCTTCTTCCCGCTCACGATCGGCATCGCCCAGGCGGCGACCGCCGTGGCGGGGCTCGCCGGTCAGGCCATTGGCCTCGCCCTGCTGCTGCCGTTGCTCGGGTGGCTCGTGCTCGCTGGAGCGCTTCTCACCACCCTGCGCTATCGCGAATTCCTGGGCGCTCGCGTCCAGTCGCGGCTCACTGCCGCGCCGGCACGGGAGGTATCCTCGGGTTAGCCCCCTTCCGGCAGAATCCGGTGGCGTACCAGGTCGAATAGCATGGCAAAGAGCAACGCCGCAATTGCTGTCGGAACGACCCAGCGGGCGAACCACACGCTGGCCTGCCCGGCGAGACCGCTGCCGCGGAGAGCCCCCAGCACGCGGCTCCGGCCGGGCCACGCCAATATGACCGTGGTCACGAGTGCTCCCACCGCCAGCCCTATCGTCCCGATGGCGGTATCCATGACTTCGAAATACAGCAAGTCCCCCAGACGGAACTCGGCGCTGGTGTAACTCAGTGCGGAGGGAACGCCCAGCACTACCGTCGCGATCGTCGTCACGGCCACCGCCTGCCTCCGGTTGAGCGCCGTCGCGTCGCCCAGGGCCGAGGTCACGGTTTCGATGAGCGAGACGGCTGAGGTGACCGCGGCCACGGATAGCGCCAGGTAGAACCCAACGGCGACGGCGTAGGAGGCGAACGGGCCGAATCCCTCGAACGCCCGCGGAAGCGTTTCGAATGCCAGCTCGGGGCCGGCGCCAACGTCGGTGCCATAGGAGAACGCAAGCGGAAAGATGACGAACCCGGCAAGGAGCGCCACGACGACATCGGCCAGCACAACGGCGGCAGTCGAAGCGACTAACCGCTCGCGGTCGCTCGCGTACGCCCCGTAGGTGATGAGCACGCCCATCCCCACGCCGACGGAAAAGAACGCCTGCCCGGCGGCACGAATCCAGACGATCGGGCGGCTCAGCTCGCCGAAGTCAGGCGAAAGATAGAAGCGCAGTGCCTCGTCGCGGCTGGACAGGCTGAGTGCATAGACCGCCAGCGCGATGAGCATCAGGAACAGGCCGGGGACGAGCCACCTACTCATCGTCTCGATGCCACGATTGACGCCGAGCACCACGACAAGGGCGCTCACCGTCGTCGCAAGCCCGAAGTACCAGAGGGAGTTATTCCCGCTCGTGAAGTCGGCGAACGATGGGTGGGACCCTGCAACGGCGTGGACGAAGTAGCCGAGCGCCCATCCGGTCACGACCAGGTAGTAACTCACCAGTCCAAGCGCGCCGATAGCGATCAACAGGCCCGGCCACCGCCCGAAGTGCGCGGCACTCGTGAACGTCCCCGCGACGCCCCTGCGAGTCGACCGACCAGCGGCGATCTCGATCAGCATCGCAGGCCCGGCGAGCAAAACGACGGCAAGTAGATAGGGCAGCAAGAACGCCCCGCCGCCGTTCTCTCCCGTTACGAAGGGAAAACGCCAGATGTTGCCAAGCCCGACCGCTGCACCCGTGGCTGCCAGGATGAAGGTGAGGCGCCCGCGAAAGACTGGGGCCGATGCAGATGGCGCGTTGCTCACTCATAGCTCCAATGCTCGGGCAGGCTCGTCAGCGGCCGGTCGCCCTTACCCGCACGTTCGCGCCGAGCCTACTTGTCCGCGAAAGCGAAGGCCACCAGGAGGGACTCGGGCGGCCCCGTCACATCTGGTGCACGTCGGCTACCGTTCGAGGCTGCTCGCCTGCGGGCCCTTGTCGCCGGATTCCTCCCGGTACTTCACCTCGTCCCCAACCTCGAGCAGGTCGAATTCGTCGCCGAGCACGCTGTTCCGGTGGAAGTACACCTCGTGCCCGTCCTCGGCGGCCAGGAAACCGTAGCCGCCTTCGGGGAACAGCCGGAGCACCTGGCCCCGGGCGGGCCGAATTGTCGGGCTCACCTGCCCGCGCTGGACGCGGGCATGGTCCTCAAGCTGGCGCTGGGCGGCGTCGAACGCCTGCGAGATTGCCACGTGCAGGTCATCGGCTTGCTGCCGCGTGACCCTGGCAACTGCGCCCGGTACATCCGCGTGGATATTCACCTGGTAAGGCCCGCCCTTGCGGTGGTGGTTGTGCGGGGCCTCGGTGACCACACGCAGCGAGGTGATCCGGGGATAGAACCGCCGCAACCGGTCGATCCGCTCCAGCAAGTAGGCGTTTGCCTCTGGGCTCTCGATCACGCCGTTGTCAACGATCTCGTAGGGGAGGATGGGCGCGCGCACGGGCTCTGCGGGAGGATGCGGATCTTCGCGCCTCCAGGTTACCCGGACGCTCTGCTCGTCGTCGGCGTAGTCGATCGAGAGCTCGCCCTCGTACGCCCGGTAGAGCGCTTCGGCGATGCGCCGCGGGAGATGGATGTCGGTGGTGGTGACGACGATTTCCGTATCGTCTTCGCTCATGTCGATCACGCGGTTGAGCGGATGGTCTGCCCGTTCGAGCTCCTCTTCGGCCCGAAACGCGGCCATTACATCGGCCTTGTGGAGCCGAAGGAATTCGCCAGAAATCGTCAGCGTCCCTGCCGGGTACTCATCGCGGCTCCTGCGGCAGGCGGGGCAGATGGTTTGCTTCGCGGCTTTCGCCGAACTCGCCCCGGCCGCAGGCCACTGCCACCGGCCACCCTGGTACACCGCTTTGCACTCAGTGCAGACCGTCGGCTCGGGGAACTTCCGAGAGAGCCGGTACGCATCCTGGTTTGTTGCGGTGATGATGGCGTTGCGAATCATCGGCTGACCGCTGGGGGTGAGTTCGTCGCGATTCCCGCGTGCTGGTCCTGGCATCGGTGAAAACCTCATCCTCGGGCTGCTCGCCCGGTGTGCTGTGGTCCGGGCCACCACGGCCCAGACAATCATCCCGCTCGTGGCAAGGGCGGCGGAATGGCCACCCGGCTACCTCTCCGTGGCCTCACGGTCCGCTGGCCCACCGGTGACGCTGATTGCAGCCGGGTCCACCTCGCGCAGTTTCCCGTCCTCCATGGCGAACACCCGGTCCGCAATATCGACGATGCGCAGGTCGTGAGTGACTACCACCAGGCTGCGAGTCTCGCCGGTCTTCACGGCCGATTGGAGCAGCTCCATTACCGACCGGCCGGCGTGAGAGTCGAGGCTGGCCGTGGGTTCGTCGGCGAGGATGATGTCGGGCCGGTTCGCCAGCGCCCGGGCGATGGCCAGGCGCTGCTGTTCGCCTCCGCTCATGTCGTTGGGCCGCAAAGCCGCCCTGTGCCCCAGGTGGAGCAAGGAGAACAGGTCCTCCACCCGGTGGCGGGCTGCAGCACCCGTGGTCCCAGCGAGGTTCAGCGCGATTTCAACGTTTTCCACCGCGTTCAACGCCGAGATCAGGTTGAACGACTGGAAGACAAAGCCGATGTGACGGAGGCGGAATTGAGCGCGCCGGCCCTCGCTCAGCGAGGTCACCTCCTCGCCCAGGATGGACACGCTCCCCGAGGTGGGGCGCAGCAGGCATCCCAGCATCGACAGCAGCGTGGTCTTGCCGCACCCCGAAGGTCCGATGATCACTACCGTCTCACCTTCCAACACGCGAAAGCTGACAGCATCCACGGCGCACACCGCAGCCTCGCCTGACCCGAATACCCGGGACAGCTCACGCACAACCAGCGGAGCGCTCATCGGCAGCCGCTCGTGAGGTGGACGGATTTGCGGGATGACATGTTCACGCCTTGAGGTTCGCTCATCGGGATTGCGCCTGCCAGACCCGGAGGAGCCGGATCACGTGGCCGAGTGCTCCTGCCTGTCAGCGCCCTGGTGCTCTCCCCGGACAGGCGAAAGGGCAGGGGCCTTTCCCTGGTGCCGTAGCCGGCCTCCCGGTCGGGCGGCGCACTCGCCGCGAAGGCGGTGGCGTTTTGTCCCTGCCCTGGTATCCACCTTACCCCCCGATGGTTCGACCGGTGAGGGCCACGCGGCCCACTCCGCGTGGGACCTTGGTCGCAGGACGGCTACCCGGCCTGCCCGGCGGCTGGAGTATCGGGCCAGGCCGGCGCCGCGGGCGCCGGGATACTGCCGGCGCCGTTAGGCGATATGGGGGCATGCCACGGCTCGTTTGGGTCGCTCTCCAGTAGCTGCGTCAGCTCGGGGTCCTGGAGTGTTTCGACCTCGAGCAGCGCCTCGGCCACCTTGTCCAGCAGCGCCCGGTTTTCGGTCAACAGTTGCATTGCCCGTTCCCGTGCTCCCGTGACGATGCGGCGCACCTCCCGGTCGATCTCCTCGGCGGTGGCCTCGCTGTAGTTCCGCGTCTCCGAGATCTCCCGTCCGAGGAACACCAGCTCTTCGGTTCGCCCATAGGTGAGCGGCCCGAGTTGCTCGCTCATACCCCATCGGGTGACCATCGCGCGCGCCAGACGGCTGACCTGTTCGAGGTCGTTCGATGGCCCGGTCGAGGCCGAACCGAAGACCAGCTCCTCGGCGGCGTGCCCGGCGAGTGCCGCGCACAGCTGGTCGCTGAACATCTCCGGCGTCTTGAAGTGCTCCTCCTCCTGGGGAAGGAACCGCGTGTAACCCGCGGCCACGCCCCTGGAAACGATCGTGACCTTCTGGGGGCGGTCGTGGTTCTTGAGGAGGTGCCCCACCACGGTGTGGGCGCCTTCGTGATAGGCGACAATCCGCCGCTCTCGAGGGGTCATCAGGCGGCTCTTCCGCTCCGGCCCTGCCAGCACGCGGTCGACGGCCTCCACGAAGTCGGTCATATCGATCCGGGTTTTGTCGCGGCGTGCTGCGAGGATGGCCGCTTCGTTGACGAGGTTGGCGATGTCGGCCCCGGTAAACCCCGGGGTCGTCCGGGCCAGGCGTTCCACCGAGATGTCCTCGGCGAGCGGCTTGCCGCGCAGGTGGACTCGCAAGATGGCGATGCGGCCCCTCACGTCGGGAGCATCGAGGATGACCTTGCGGTCGAACCGGCCGGGCCGGATGAGCGCGGGGTCGAGGATGTCGGGCCGGTTGGTGGCCGCCAGCACGATGACGTTGGTACCCGGTTCGAATCCGTCCATCTCCACCAGGATCTGGTTGAGCGTCTGCTCTCGCTCGTCGTGGCTGCCTCCAAGGCCAGCCCCGCGCTGGCGTCCTACCGCGTCGATTTCATCGAGGAACACGATGCAGGGAGCGCTCTTCTTGGCCTGGTCAAACAGGTCGCGGACGCGACTCGCCCCAACGCCGACGAACATCTCGACGAACTCGGACCCGGAGATGCTCAGGAACGGAACGCCGGCCTCGCCCGCGACCGCCCGGGCGAGGAGCGTCTTCCCGGTGCCCGGAGGCCCAAGCAAGAGCACACCTTTCGGGATCTTCGCGCCGAGGGCGGCGAACTTTGCCGGGTTCTTGAGGAACTCCACCACCTCCGCCAGCTCTTCCTTCGCTTCATCGACGCCCGCCACATCGGCGAAGCTCACGGCCACTTTGCTCCCGGAAAACAGCCGGGCGTGGCTCTTGCCGAAGTCGATCGCCTGGCCGCCCACCGATTGCGTCCGCCGCATGATGAAGACGAAGAACGCGACCAAAAGCAGGAGGGGCAGGAACGAGATGATGATTGTGAACAGGCCCGACCACGCCCCGCCGTCGTCCTTCTCGAACGACAGCTCGACCGCCGGGCTGCCTGCGGGCGCCCCGGCACGCGTGAGCGCAATGCCCTCGTCCCGGAGCAGCGCCGGCAGATCGACTGTGTCGGGGATGATCGCTGACTTTTCGGCGGGGGCGAGTCCTTCGGGCGCCGTGTAGGTCACCGTCGCTTCGGATCCGCGGACGACGATCGTGTCGACCTTGCCCGCTGCGGCATCGGCTACCAGTTGGCCAAGGCCAACGGTTTCCTCCTTGTCCTCGACGCCAGGGAGGAACGAGAGGGCCAGGACAATGGCCACGGTGGCGACGAGCCCGACGACAAGCGCGGTGCTGAGGGAGATGCCCCCACGCTTCTGTTCCGGCGCCTGCGTGCTCATCGCCGTTTACGGTGCGCCATCATCAGGTACACCGCAATGGGCCGCAGGTCCGGAACCCCGGCGCCCATTGCCCGCTACGCTGGCAGCGGGAATTCCTGAAGGTAGGGCAGGTAGTCGGGCTCCACCTCGATTTCCAGCGTCTCCAGGAGGCGAACCACGCCGGAGTAGAACGAGATCGTGAGCACGAGGTCGAGCAGGCACTCCGTGTCGAGCGCATCCCGAAGGACCTCGAAGGTCGTGTCAGCTACGTGCAGGCCGTTCACCATCTCGCGGGCCGCCGCCAGCACCGCGCGGTCCAGCTCTCGCAGACCGGTGGCCTGCCCGGCGGTCTCGCCGGCGATTGCCCGGATGTCCGCATCGCTCACGCCGAATTCGCGACCGATCTTGATGTGGTGCGAGTACTCGTACCGGGATCGGGTGACATAACCCACCTGGAGGATCGCCATCTCCCGCAACCTCGGGTCGAGCCTGCTCGTATTGCGGATGAAACCGCCAAGGCTCCAGAAGGCACGTGCTCCCTCCGGGCTGTGGACGAGTGCCCGGTTGAGGTTGATGTCGCGGGCAAGGAGGTGTTGCCTCTCGGGTGGCAGTTCGGCCCTGGTGAGCAGCGGAATGCGAGCCATGGTCCCTCCCGGGTAGGACGGCAGCGCCGGTGTGTCGCGCGAGGCTACGGTGCTTGAGGGTTCCCCCGCAACATGCGTAGGCGTAGGCTCACGGCACCGCCGCGAGGAGGCTCCCCATGCCCGATTCGAGCGACCGGCACGCACAGGTCCAGGAAGAGATCCTTGAACCGGATCGGCCGATCTGCGATCCCCACCACCACCTCTGGGACCACCCGGGGAACCGCTACCTGCTCGACGAGCTGCTCGCGGACACTGGAAGTGGTCATAACGTGGTGAGTACCGTGTTCGTCGAGTGCATGTCCATGTACCGGGCGGACGGTCCGCTGGAGATGCGCCCCGTCGGCGAGACCGAGTTCGTCAATGGCGTGGCCGCCATGTCGGCCAGCGGCCGGTACGGGCCGGCGCGGGTAGCAGCCGGGATAGTTGGCTTCGCCGACCTCACGCTTGGCGATGACGTCGTGCCTGTCCTCGAGGCACACATCGCTGCGGCACCAGATCGTTTCCGCGGGATTCGTCACGCGGCCGGCTGGCACGAAAGCCCCGACATCCGGAACTCGCACACGAATCCCCCACGCGGGCTCCTGGCCGAACCGGCTTTCCGCCGGGGATTTCGACAGCTCGACCGCTTCGGGCTCTCCTTCGAGGCGTGGCTCTACCATCCCCAGCTCCAGGAGCTGGTCGAACTCGCTCGCGCGTTCCCCGAGACGCCAATAGTGCTCGATCACTTCGGCGGTCCGCTTGGTATCGGACCCTACGCGGGAAGGCAGTCAGAGGTATACGAAACCTGGAAGCAGGACATCGACGCCCTGGCGGCGTGCCCCAACGTGGTTGCCAAGCTCGGCGGCATCAACATGCCCCTGAACGGCTTCGGCTGGGACAAGCGCCCCAGGCCTCCCACATCCGAGGAGCTTGTGGCGGCCACGCGCCAGTACTACGACTGGACCATCCAGTGCTTCGGTCCTTCCCGATGCATGTTCGAAAGCAACTTCCCGGTCGACCGCGTCAGCTGCTCATACGCGGTCCTGTGGAACGCCTTCAAGCGCCTCGCTTCTGGCTATTCGGAGGACGAGAAGTCCGCGATGTTCCACGACACGGCCGCGCGCACGTATCGATTGCCGCCGCCCGGCTGACCGCGACTGTTCGCCTGCCTCGGACGGCTCGCCGGCAGCGTGGCGTGTGGTAGCATGCCGCCAACCCCGGCAGGAGCGATTTCCTCGTGGCCTTGTTGATCACTCTCATCGTCATCGCCGTCGTCGTCCTGGTCCTTATCTTCTGGGTCATCGGCATCTACAACGGCCTTGCCCGTGCGCGCATTCGCGTGAAGGAAGCGTGGTCGGGAATCGACGTTCAACTGAAGCGCCGCTCCAGCCTCATCCCGAATCTGGTTGAGACCGTGAAGGGCTATGCCGCCCACGAAAAAGAAGTGCTGGAAAACGTGACCCGGGCCCGGGCGATGCTGGACCGGGCGGCGACGCCGGGCCAGGCAGCACAAGCGGATAACATGCTCACTGGCGCCCTGCGCTCTCTCTTCGCCGTCGCCGAAGCCTACCCGGACCTCAAGGCCAACCAGAACTTCCTGGAGCTCCAGCGCGAACTGACTGACACCGAGGACAAGATCGCCTACTCGCGCCAGTTCTACAACGCCAACGTCCGCGATTACAACGAGCGCACCGCCGTAGTGCCGAGCTCGATCATCGCCGGCATGTTCAACTTCGAACCAGCCGAGTTCTTCGAGGCCGAGGAAGGCGCACGGGAGGACGCGAAGGTCAGCTTCGGGACCAGCTGACGCTGCTCCATTGTCAATTGACGATTGTCGATTGACGCCAGACAGGTGGCCTGAATGGATGCAGAAGAATTCAAACGTCGGACCAAACGGTTCGCCACGGACGCGATCGTTCTGATCGGCGAACTGCCAGCAGGTAGGTGAGTGATGTCCTCGGTCGCCAGCTGTTGCGTTCCGCAACAATCAGTCGGCGCCAACTACCGTGCCGCGGCACGAGCCCAGAGGTCCGCGCAAATGATTGCGAAGCTTTCTATCGTCGAGGAGGAGGCAGACGAAAGCCTCTATTGGCTTGAGCTGCTTGTTGAAACCGGAATCATGTCCGCGGGTCGAGCACAGCCGTTGAGGAAGGAAGCATCCCAGTTGCTGGCCATGACCGTAGCTTCCAAGAAGACGTTACGCGCACGGACTGCCGGCTCGGCCAGGCGGCAATCGACAATCGACAATCGACAATCCGGCAATCCGGAGGGTCCAACGTCTTGACGCCCTCCCCCGCACCTGGCTCCGTCCTCATCTACGACCGCATCGCCGCGAACAAGCGGACGACCTGGCTGATGATGACCATCTTCGTGGTGTTGCTCACTGCCCTGGTCGGCGTGATCGTGATGGCGCTTGGCGGCGATATCGGGATCGTGGGCGTGGTGGGCATCGGACTCATTGTCTACGCCCTCTTCAGTTACTGGGTCTCGACCAACGTGGTCCTCTCCATCTCCGGCGCACACGAAGTGACCAAGGAAGAAGAGTGGGAATACGTGCGCCGCGTCGAGAACCTGGCCATCGGCGCCGGGCTCCCCATGCCGAAGACCTGGGTGCTCGAGGATTCGGCCCCCAACGCCTTTGCCGCCGGGCGCGACCCCCAGCACGCCCACGTCGTCGTCACCCGCGGCCTGCTCGACAAGCTGGAGCCGATCGAGCTCGAGGGCGTCCTCGCGCATGAGCTTTCCCACATTGGCAACTACGACATCCGCGTGATGACCGTTGCCACCGTCCTGGTGGGCCTGGTCGCTCTCGTGAGCGACCTCTTCCTCCGATACACCATGTTCGGGGCCGGGCATCGCCGCGGCAGCCGGGACAAGGGCGGCGGCGGCGCCGCCATCCTCATTGTGGTCGCCATCATCGGGGCCATCCTCGCGCCGATTGTCGCCCAGGCCCTGCGCATGGCGATCAGCCGGCGCCGCGAATACCTTGCCGATGCCAGCGGAGCCCTCCTCTGCCGTCATCCGGAGGCGCTCGCCCGTGCGCTCGAGAAAATCGCCAACGACCACGAACCACTTGAGGCGGCCAACAAGGCGACGGCGCACCTGTACATCTCCAATCCCCTCCGCGAACACCAGTCCTTCCTGAACAACCTCTTCAGCACGCATCCGCCCATCGAGGAGCGCATCCGCCTCCTCCGGAGCATGTAGGGCGGTTCCCGTCCTCCGAAGCGCGGTAGCCGTGATGACGCCGGGTTGCGACAAGCGCAACGGGGCGTTGACGACCCTTAGGGCCCACCGGATTGCCCCACCCGGCCCACCCCGGGCCGCACCAGCGGGCCTACTATGACTACAGACAAGAGACCACCGGGCGGGGGTCACGGGAAAGGAGGAAACGGGAATGAACACGATGAACGGTCGCCGGATCCACGCCCTCTTCCAGGTCTGGATCGTGCAGAGTTAGACGGCAGGCTCAGGATCCAGGTCCCAACCCCACCGGGAGGTCAAAGCCATGAAAATCAGGGTCCACGCCTTCTACAGAAGGTGGTTCCGTCCGATACAAGGCTCGCCCGGCGAGCCAGGCACAGCGTCCCAGTCCCGGCTGCACCAGTAGGCACACACGCTTAGCGGCCACCACCTGAATAGGCGCCCGCGGCGCTCCCCTCGGGAGAGCGAGCCAGGAGCGGAACCGGGACTGATGGACGGAGCACGCAGATAGCAGGCCCCGCATTCGCGGGGCCTGGTCCTTTGTCCAGCAGCGTCACCTCTGCCCGGCTAGAATGGTTCGGCCGACGGTATTGGCCCGAGGCAATTCACCCGGAGGACGCCCCGAACACATGGGACTCCGCACCCCCCAGCAGTACATCGACTCGCTCAAGGACAACCGGACGGTCTTCTATCGTGGCGAGCAGGTGGCAAATGTCACCTCGCACCCGGTCATCAAGAAGGCGGTCCAGCACGCCTGCCTCGATTTCGAAATGGCCGAAGACCCGGACTACCGCGACCTCGCCGTCGTGACCGAGGGTGGTGACCAGTACAGTCGCTACTTCAAGATCCCCGCCAGCAACGACGACCTCCTCAAGCGCAGCCAGCTCATCGAAGCCGCCACCGCGCTCGGCAAGACGCTCGTCGTCCTGGTCAAAGAAATCGGCACCGACGCCCTCTTCGCGCTCCACCGCGTCTCTCGCCAGGTCGATACGAAGTACGAGACGGACTACTACCAGCGCGTCGAAGCGTTCTATCGCCACTGCCGCGATAGCGACCTGGCCATCTCTGTCGCCCAGACCGACGTGAAGGGCGACCGCTCGGCGGGGCCACTCAATCAGCCCAACCCCGACATGTACACCCGGATCGTCGAGCGCCGTCCTGACGGAATCGTCGTGCGCGGGGCGAAGATCCACACGAGTTGCACCACGAACGTCAACGAGCTGATTGTTCTCCCCACGCGCGCCATGTCCGAGGCGGATAAGGACTACGCGCTCGCATTCGCCATCCCCGTCGACACGCCCGGCCTGAAGCTCGTCGCCAGCCCCTATGGCGGCAGCCCGAAGAGCGAGTTCGATGCCCCGCTCAGCGCCGATCGCAAGATGATGGAGACCATCACCATTTTCGACGATGTCTTCGTGCCCTGGGAACGTGTGTTCCTGGCCGGCGAACACGATTTCGCCGGGGCGCTTGCCCTCGGGTTCGTCGAGTATCACCGCTTCACCGCGGTGAGCTACAAGCTCCCCCTGGTCGATGCGCTCATCGGCTCGGCCCTCTTGATGGCCGACATGAACGGTATCTCGAAGGCCGCCCACGTCCGCGACAAGCTCATCTGGCTCATCAGCTACGCCGAGACGCTTCGCGCCCTCACGGACATGGCGGCAATTCGCGGCGCTCCCGACGAACACGGCATCTTCGCGCCCGATGCCTTGACCACGAACATGGCGAAGTACCACTTCGCCCACAACTACCACGAAGCGCTCCAGCACGTGCAGGACATCGCCGGCGGCATGCTCGTGACCGGGCCCGGGGTCGAAGATTTCGCCAGTCCCGAGACCGGCGACCTGCTGCGCAAGTACCTGGGGGGCCGTGCCGGAGTGGATGGCGAAGCCCGCACGCGCGCCATGAACATGGTGAGCGACCTGACGACCGGCGACTTCGGCGGTTACCACGCTGTCCTCGCCATCCATGCGGAAGGGTCGCTTGAGGCCGAAAAGCTCATGATCTCCCGCGCCTACGATGGACGGCGCACTCTCGAGTACGCCAAACAGCTCGCGGGGCTCGCGTAAAGAGGGGGGTTCCAATGGCAACGAAGGCGGAGGCGCTGGCTGCGCTTGATGCGGGATACCGGGCATTTCGTGCACCGATCGCCGAACTCGGCGATGCGGCCTATGCCGAGACATGGCTCGGGACCTGGAACCTCTCCCAGTGCCTGGCGCACATGGAAGGCTGGTACCGTGAGATGACCGGCGCTATCCAGCGCGTCGCCCGCGGGGAACGGCCCACGCCGGAGGGCGTGGATTACTCCAACGCCGATACCTGGAACGAGAAGTTCGCTCTGGATGCGAAGCCGGGTCGGGCCGCCCTGACTGCGTGGGATGCCGCTTTCCAGGCCTACCGGTCGGCGGCAGAGTCGCTCCCCGATTCGCTCTATGGCGAAGACCCGGAACGCGGACGTCCACTCATCGGTAATCGCCTGCTCCACGGGGCAGGCATCCACCATTTCGAAGAGCACCAGCCCGAGCTCGAAAGCTGGCTGCGGTCCCGGAGGTAGCCCACCGGAGGGGGTTCCGTGGAACTGCCGCTCTTTCCGTTGCGCACGGTCCTGTTTCCCGGGATGGAGTTGCCGCTGCGTATCTTCGAAGAGCGCTACCGCGTAATGGTCCGCGAACTGCTCGCTTCGGGGGGCGAGTTCGGCGTGCTTCTGATCCGCCAGGGTGAGGAGGTTGGTGGTGGGGCCATTCCTCACGATTTCGGCACCACCGCCCGCATCGAGGAATGCCAGGAGGTCGAGGGAGGGCGCTTCGTGCTCACCGCTCGTGGCGCGCATCGCTTTCGGCTTGTGCGGCTGCTCCCGCCACGGCCCTACCCCTTCGGTGAGGTCGAATTCGTGCGCGATGAGCCCGAACCGCTCACTCCCAACCTCCAGGCGGCCATCGAGACCGTCCGCACGACCTTCCCCACCTACTTCCGCATGGCGCTCTCGCTCACCGACCAGTGGGCGCAAGGCCTGCGCCTGCCGGAGGGCCCCCACGAGCTGGTCAACTTCCTTGGCCCATGGCTCCAGGTCGAAGAGGAGGCGAAACAGCGGCTGCTGGAAATCGGGCCGGCGGCCGAGCGAGTGGCCCACCTCGCCGAAATGATCGATGACCTCCTCACGCGTACTCGCGAGGAGGTCATCGATCATCGGCGGAAGAAGTTCGGTGCGCTCGGCGCCGGGAACTGAGTTCAGGGCAACGCCAGCATCCGCTCGAGGGCGACCAGCGACCACTTCCGTGTCTCCGGGTCGACCGTGATCTCGTTGACCACCTGCCCCTGGACGAGGCCCTCCAGGACCCAGGCGATATATGCCGGGTGGATGCGGTACATCGTGCTGCAGGGGCACACGACGGGGTCGAGGCAGAAGACCGTCTTGTCCGGGTTCTGGTGCGCGAGGCGGTTGACCATGTTGATTTCCGTGCCAACTGCCCAGGCAGTCCCGGCCGGCGCCTCGCTGATGGCCTTGAGGATCTTCTCGGTTGAGCCATTCATGTCTGCCGCCTGGACGACGTCCCACTTGCACTCCGGATGCACGATGACGTTGATGCCGGGGAAGTCGCGGCGGGCCTTTTCGATTTGCTCGACGCTGAAGCGCTGGTGGGTGCTGCAGTGACCCTGCCAGAGGATGATCTTTGCCTTGCGAAGCTGCTCAGGTGTGGTTCCGCCATTCGGGAGACGCCAGTTCCACAGCACCATCTCGTCGAGCGGGATGCCCATCGCATAGCCGGTGTTGCGTCCCAGGTGCTGGTCCGGGAAGAAGAGGATCTTCTCGCCCCGTTCGAACGCCCATGCGAGCGCTTTCTCGGCGTTGCTCGACGTGCAAACGAGCCCGCCGCGCTCGCCGACGAACGCCTTCAGGCTCGCCGCGCTGTTCATGTAGGTGACCGGCACGACGCTCGCGTCGTCGCCGATCATCTCGTGGATTTCTTCCCAGGCCGCGTACACGTCGTCCGGGTCGGCCATGTCGGCCATCGAGCATCCGGCCGCCATGTTCGGCAGGATCACCTTTACCTTCTCGTCGGTGAGGATGTCCGCCGATTCCGCCATGAAATGCACGCCACAGAAGAGCACGTACTCGACGTCTTCCTGGTCGGCGGCAATCCGGGCCAGCTTGAAGCTGTCGCCCGTGAAGTCCGCGTACTTGATGACCTCATCCCGCTGGTAGTGGTGTCCCAGCACCACCAGCTTCTTCCCGAGCACCGCCCGCGCGATGGCGATTCGCCGGTCGAGTTCCTCGGGGCTCATCTCCAGGTAGGCGCGGGGAATGTCCTGCTGCCAGCTCACGAATGCCGGTTCCTCGATCAGCGGCAGGGGCTCCAGCGAGTCCGTCGGACACGTGTCGGGGTCGGTGTACTTCGCGAGCAGTTCGGCGTATTCCGAAACGGTCGGGCGCACTACTGCGGTCATTGGCATCCCTCCTAACTTAGTGTCGAACCTACACTAAGTAGCACGAACAAAGTGCCACGAGAGGGAGTTCGTGTCAACCCTACACGAAGTATTTCGGGCGTATCTTCACGAGCGCCGCGGGCCCTTGTGCCGCCTCAACGTTTTGCCCGTTTGGCTTCCGCCCGGCGCTGCGCCCACTGCCGGCTCATGATCCAGCGCGTGGTGAACCGCGAAAATCCCAGGCCCAGGAGCACGGCCCAAAACGCCGAGGCGAAGACGAAGAAACCTGAACTCTCGGCCGAGAAAATCCCCATGTAGAGCCCGGCGAAGCCTCCCAGCGCAAACGCGAAAAACACGGGAAACGTCCGCCACTTCCAGTCGGGCATCGGGGTCGTCCGCGGCGCCGCCGTGGCTGCCCCCTGGGCAGGGGGAGCCCCCTGCACCTGCTGGCGGGTGCGCCGCTTGCGCGTGCTCACGAGGGGATCCCGTAGCGCAGGCGGAACGCCATGTCGCAGCGCAGGCAGAAGGGCACCACATCGCGCCCGAGCAGGTTCCGGAATCCGATCACATGCACTCCGCAAGCCCGGCCCGCCTCGTTGATGCGGGAATCGGGGTAATGGAAGAGTCCACCGCAGTCAGCGCAGATGAGCGCGCTGCGAGAGCCGATCCGCTGTTTGCATTCGCAACAGCAGGCATCGTTCATCGCTGCCCCTGGATGAAGTCGAGAATGTCTCCCCGCCGGAACAGCAGCGTCCCGCTTCCGGTTCGCCGGTGCTTCACCTGTCCGAGGCTCACGGCTTCGATGAGGCTTGCTTCCGGCAGACCCGCAACCAGGGCGGCCTCACCCGTGTCGAGCACGTCGTCGAGCCCCGCGGGGACCGGGTTCAGGCACGTGTTACATGCGAACTCCAGCGCCAGGTGCTCTTCATTGATCCACACCTGCCCGCAGTCATCCCCGGCGAGATCGGCCCGCTGGTTCAAGTGATAGAGCAGCCCGCACGTGTTGCACCAGGCCTCCATGTGAATGGCAACCTCGAGCCCGCACACGCTGCACGCCTCAGACGCTGTCCCATGTACCATCGCTGAACCTGTCGCGAGCATACTGCAACCTTGACTCGGGCGGAACGACCTCCCTATGATCATAGCGCTTTAGCAATTCCTTTGCGGCCGCGACGGTGGCCGTGCCCGGCGCAGACGGGCGGGAGGGTACGTGGCGCTGGCCACCTCGACGGACAACGCGGAACTCGTGGCACGCCTCGGCGTTCGGCCACTGCCCGAAGACCTCCTCGGCCAGGCACTCACCCACGCCTCTTATCTGAACGAGGCCGACGCTTCCGCGGTCTCCAATGAGCGGCTGGAGTTCCTCGGCGACTCCGTCCTTGGCATGGTCATCGCGTCCTTGCTCTTCGAGTCATTCCCCAACGCAGGCGAGGGCGAGCTCACGCGGATGCGCGCGGACATCGTTCGCGGTACCAGCCTCGCTAAGGTCGCCGCCCGCCTGAAACTGGGTGACCACCTGGTTCTCGGGCGGGGGGAAGAAGCGGCGGGCGGCCGCAACCGGGACCGCAATCTCGCGGGCGCGCTTGAGGCGCTCATCGGCGCCGTCTACCGCGCGCACGGCTATCGTGCCGCCCGGGCACTCACGCGCCGGCTCCTCAAGCCCGAGCTCGAGGCGACCCGGCGCCATGGCGCCCGTGTCGACGCGAAGAGCTCGTTGCAGCACATGGTCCAGGCGCGCTGGCACGAACCACCGGAATATGTGACGGTTGAGGATGCGGCCGGCTCACCCGCCCGCCGGTTCGTGGTTGAAGTGCGAATCGCTGGTGAGACCCTCGGAAGGGGCGAGGGTCGGAGCAAGCGTGAGGCACAGCAACAGGCTGCCCAGGAAGCCGTCGCCTGGCTCACCGCCCAATCGCGGGAGGAGGGCTAGCACATGTACCTCAAGAAGCTCTCCATCCAGGGTTTCAAGAGCTTCGCCAACCGCACGACGTTCGAGTACGGGCGCGGCGTGACCGCCGTGGTCGGCCCTAATGGGTCCGGCAAGAGCAACGTCTCCGACGCCATTCGCTGGGTGCTGGGCGAACAAAGCACGCGCCTCCTCCGGGCGAAAAAGCAGGAAGACGTCATCTTCGCAGGCACGAAGGAGCGAGCCGCCGTCGGCATGGCCGAGGTGGTGCTTACCCTCGATAACGAGGAGCGCTGGCTGCCGGTCGATTTCGCGGAAGTCGAGATCGCGCGCCGCGTCTACCGGAATGGCGACTCCGAGTACCTTCTGAACGGCTCCCGGGTCCGCCTCCGCGATGTCATCGACCTCCTCATGAAGGGCGATGTGGGCCAGAACAGCTACTCCATCATGGGCCAGGGCCTCGTCGATGAGGTGCTGAGCATGTCCCCGGATGAGCGGCGCTCGTTCCTGGACGAGGCGGCCGAGGTGAAACGGTTCCGGATGAAGATCCGGGAGGCCCAGGACCGCCTGGCCGCCACGCGCGACAACATCGATCGCGTCTCGCTCATTATCCAGGAGATCGAACCGCGGCTGGCCCAGCTCAGCCGCCAGGCCGAGCGCGCCGCCGAACACAAGCGGCTCAGTGCTGAACTCACCGAGCTCCTGAAGGCCTATTACAGCCACCTCTGGAACGAGGCGCAGAACACCCTCGTCCGTGCCCGCGCGGCGCTCGACCAGGGCACCGCGGAAAACGCCACCGCGGCCCAGCGTGTCACCCAGCTCCGCGAGCAGCTGCGAACGCTTTCCGAGGAGATCCGTAAGCGCCGCGATGCCATTTCCCGGCGAGATACACGGAGCACGGAGATCGAACAGCGCCTCGCCGCCACCGAGCAGGCGGTGGCGCTGGACCGCGAACGCCACGGCATGGTCTCAGCCCGGCGCGAAGAAGTCCGCGCCGAGCTTGAGGCACTCGAAGGCGAGCGCATGTCCCTTGCTTCGACCGATGTCGACGATGGCCGCCGTGGCATCGAGGTGGTGGGCGAGGCCGAAGGCGCTCGCGATGCTATGCAACGCTGCCGGCAGGAACTCGATGCCGCCGAGCGCGAGTACTCGGCCCTCCGCAGCCGCGTTGGCGAGCTTCGCGATGGCGCCGACGGCGACGACCGTCGTGCCAGCGCCATGCAATCCGACATCGAAAACGCCGAGCGCCGCATCGCTGAACTCGAGCGTGAGATGGAACAGGTCATCGCGCGCCGCAAGCAGGTCATCGTCGAGCTCATTGGCTACGGCCGCCGCTTCGCCGAGGCGCGTGCCGCCGTGATGGAAGGCGAAGTCCGCGTGGAGGACGCACGTGCCGCGGCCGACGCCGCCCGCGAACAGCTCGGGCGCGTGCAGGAAGAGGTTCGCGAGTTCGAATCCGCTGGCAACCATGACCTGCGCGAGCTTGACCACCTCGAAGGCCGCCTCGACGCGCTGCGCCGCGTCCAGGCGGAGCACGATGGTGTCGCAGCAGGCACGCGAAACGTCCTCATCATGGGCCAGGCGCTCATGGAGGAATTCGAACCGGGTAGCCTCGGCGAACCGCCGGAGATCCCCGGCGTCATCGGGCTGCTCTCCCGCCAGCTCAAGGTCCCGGCAGGGCTCGAAGTGGCGATCAACGCCGCGCTCGAACAGCGCCTCCACGCCGTGATCGTCGAAAACGAGGCGGTTGCGCTCGATGCCATCGCTATCTTGCAACGCCGCAAACAGGGCCGCGCCCAGTTCCTTCCCCTCGACGCCGTTCGCCACGTGTACCCGCTCAATCTCCAGAAGGAGCGTGGCGTGGTCGGGGTCGCGGCGAAACTCGTTCGCTGCGATCAGCGCATGAAGCCGCTGGTCGATACGCTCCTGGGCCGCGTCATTGTGGTCGAGGACGTGCAGGCCGGGCTCCGGATGATCCGCCGGGCACTCGGATCGGTGGTCACTCTCGAAGGCGTCTACATCGAACAGACCGGCGTCATGGCGGGTGGCTCGACAGGGGCCGACGAGGGCGAGTTCATCCGCCAGCGGGAACTCGAGGAACTCCCCGAGCGCATCGAGGAGCTCCGGAAGCGCACCGAGGTGAGCGCCGAACGGATCGCTAACGCTCGCGCGGCCATCGACCAGGTGGCGAAGCGCTCGCACGAGGCTGAGGCCGATTACGAAATGACCCGGCGCGCACTGGAAGGCGCCCGGTACGACCTCGAACGGGAGCGCGAGCGTCTGCATCGCCTCCGACGCGACATGGACGCCATCCGTTCGAAGCGCACGGATATCGAGCGTGAACGCGACGGCCGATTGGCACAGATCGCCCAGGCATCCCTTGCCGCCAGCCAGCTGCAGCAGCGTCGCGACGATCGCCGCTCGGAGGTGGAGTCGCTCGAAGCGCAACTCACCGCCGCCACCGACCGCCGGGAAGCGGCCCTGCGCGCAGTCTCCGAGGCGAGCGCCCGGCTGGCGTCGGTCGAGGGTGAGCGCCGAACGCTGCTCGCCATGCGTGAGCAGCACGAGAAGTCCATCGAGCGCCTCGACAGCCAGATTGCGGCGAAGCGGCTCCAGGCCCGCAACCTCGAACTCGAAGCCAGCGTCATCGATGAGCGCCTGGCCAAGCTTGCCCGCGAGCTGGAGACGATTCGCGCCGAGCAGGCGCGCTACGCGGAAGATGCCGCTCCCGACCGCGACGAGCTCCACCGCCTGGAGAACCACGAACGCACGATCCAGGACGAATACAACGAAGCCCAGGAACAGTTGCTGGCCATCGATCGCAAGCGATTGGACCTCGAAGCGGAGCTCGCTCGCACCACGGAGCACATCGAGCATCTCAGGCTGGAGATGGAGCGCGAAGGGCTCGCGCCCGACCGCAGCGGCCGCATCGTCGCGTTCGATGAGGCGATGGCCGCGGACCCGCTCTTCGATGTCGATGCGCTCCATGCGCCCCGCATCCAGGGCGGAGCCGAAATCGACGTGCAGGCCATGCGCGAGCGAATCGAGGAACTCAGGCGGCAGATTCGAAGGCTCGGCGCCATCAACGCCGAGGCGCCGGAAGACTACCGCGAGTTCCAGGAGCGGCACGAGTTCCTGACTACCCAGCTGGGCGACCTCACCGACGCCGAGGACCAGCTTCGCACGGCAATCTCCGAGCTCAATGAGGAAATCCGGACGCGTTTCACCACCACGTTCGAACGCGTGAACGCCAGCTTCGGCGAGTACTTCCAGGCGTTCTTCGGCGGCGGTACCGCCTCGCTCATCCTCACCCACCCCGAAGACCTTGCGAATGCCGGCATCGAAATCGAAGCTCAGCCGCCCGGTAAGCGGATCAAGAGTCTCAGCCTCCTGTCGGGAGGCGAACGCTCGCTCACCGCCGTGGCGCTGTTGTTCGCCCTGCTTTCAGCGAACCCCGCCCCGTTCTGCGTGCTCGACGAGGTCGATGCCGCACTCGATGAAGCCAACGTGGGCCGCTTCACAAGCGCGCTCAAGCAGCTCGCCGAGAAGACGCAGTTCCTCGTGGTGACGCACAACCGGCGCACGATCGAAGTCGCCGATGCAATCTACGGGGTGTCAATGGGACGCGATGGCGTGTCGAAGGTGCTCAGCCTTCGGCTCTCGGACATCCCGCAAAACTGATCCGCACTCAGGCGAAGATGGTCGCGACGGAAAGCTCGAAGCCGGGCGTGCTTATCCCCCGTCCTCGCCGGTGAGAGTCCCGGTGAGCAGCATCGACTTTGCCACCGAACGAGCTCGCTCTTCCCGCCATGGGCCGGGTCGGGCAGCCGGTAGAACTCCTCCGCGGTCAACGCCGTCCCGGACGCCAGGGTTGCCATACCGCAACGGTACGCCCTGCCACAACTGCCCCTAATTCCCCGGGGCGGTACCATCGGCCCCGAAGACCGCGAGAAGGAGCCCCTGTGAGGTTCTGGCGCAGGAAGCCCGCTGAACACACCGCAGAAGCGGCCGAAGAGGCCGCCGTTGAAGACACGTACGAGCCGACACCAGATGAAAAGGCGGAGGTCCACGAACAGACCGAACGCGCCGTCGAGCGTACACGGCGCGGGTTCTTCAGCCGCCTCGGCGGCCTGTTCGAGCGGCCCGACTTCAGCGATGAGCTCTGGGACGAGCTCGAGGAGATCCTGATTGGCGCTGACGCGGGCCTGGAAACGACGACCGTCATCCTCGACGGTGTGCGCGGCCGGGTGAAGCAGGAAGGGGTCAAGCAGACGGCTCGCGTGCGCGACATCCTTCGGGAGGAGCTTGTCCGCGTGCTTCACGAGCCGCGCGAGATTCCAGCGGCGTGGGCCCGGCCCGATGCCCCCGCCATGCTCATCATCCTGGTCGTTGGCGTGAACGGGGCCGGGAAGACCACCTCCATCGCGAAGATGGCGCACGCGTTCAAGCGCGACGGGGCAACCGTCATCCTCGGGGCCGCCGACACGTTCCGGGCGGCGGCTACGGACCAGCTCAAGGTGTGGGGCGAGCGTATTGGCGTCCGCGTCATCGCGCACCAGCCGGGCGCCGATCCGGGTGCGGTGGTCTTCGATACCCTTTCCGCCGCGGAGAGCGCTCGCGCCGACTTCGTGATCATCGACACCGCCGGACGCCTGCACACGAAGTCGAACCTGATGGAAGAGCTGAAGAAGATGAACCGCATCGTCCAGCGGAAGTTCCCCGATGGCCCCCATGAAACTCTCCTGGTGCTCGACGCGACGACCGGGCAGAACGGGCTGATGCAGGCCAAGACCTTCGCCGATGCCGTGGGTGTCACTGGCATCGTTCTCGCCAAGCTCGATGGCACCGCGAAGGGCGGCATCGCCTTCGCCATCGCACACGAGCTGGGCATACCGGTTCGCTTCATCGGCACGGGCGAAAAGATGGACGACCTGGCGCCGTTCGACCCGGAGGACTTCGTCGACTCGTTGCTCGCCTGAGGAGGCTCCATGGGCGATGTGCTGGCCTTCTGGTTCGTCGCGCTCGCGGTGGGAGTGCTGGGCTTCCCGATTGCGGCCGTCCTCCTCCGCCGGCTCCCCGATGCCGGCGCGGGCCTCGCCTTTCCGGTCGGGCTGCTTCTCGCGAGCTACGCGTACTTCGTCCTGCGTGTGTTCTCGGTCCTCCCCTCCGGCCGGGGGGGATACGTGCTCGCTCTCGGGCTCCTCGCGCTTGTAGCTGCCGCGACTGCCGGCCGCGACCGCTGGCTGCTGGTGACGTGGTACCGCGTTTGGCCCGCATTGGTGGTGGCTGCTGGCGTGTTCACGTTCGCGTTCTTCGGCTACGTGGCCTTCCGCTCATACAACGCGGAAATCGGCGGCACGGAACAGCCCATGGACTTCATGTACCTGAATGCGACGCTCACCTCGCCGGAGTACCCGCCGCACGATCCCTGGCTCGCCGGGGAGAGCGCGAGCTACTACTACTTCGGCTACCTCCAATCGGGAGTATTGACCGCCGTCTCGGGTGTCCCCGCGTCCGTGGGCTACAACCTCTCGCTCGCGTACACCTTCGCCGCGACTGCTTCTGGCGCGGCATCGCTCGCGTTCGCGCTTGCCCGATGGGTGGTCGGAGCACGCGGCCGCAAGTGGGCGATGGCCGCTGGTGCCGCCGCGATCGGGCTATTGCTGTTCGTTGGCTCCCTCTCAGCCATGTTCGAATGGGCGGCGGCCCATGGCCACACCAATCGCGCGGTCTTCGAGGCGTTCGGGGTCGAGTGGATGATCCCCTGCGAGCCCGGGCAGGCGGACAACTGCTACTCCGGACAGCTGAACCCCCGCACCACTTCCTGGTACCCGTCTGAGTTCTGGTTCTGGTGGCGTGGCTCTCGCATCATCCCCGGCACCATCACGGAATTCCCCTTCTTCAGCTTTCTCCTGGGTGACCTGCATCCCCACGTGATGTCGCTGCCAGTGGTACTCCTTTCTGTCGGAGTGGCGATGGCGACGTGGCGCGGTCGTGGTGCCCTGGGCTGGCGGCGGCATCTCAACGACCCGCTCACCGGCCTGGCCCTGGCCGTCATCATCGGGGCGCTTGCCTTCCAGAACGCATGGGACGTCATCACGTTTTCCGCGGTGCTCGCGCTCGCGGTTTTCGCACGCAACCTGCGTGCACTCCCCGCGGCGGCCGCGGCACTGGCTGGCGCCTCGTATCTCGGCCCGGTGGCCCTGGCAGCCGCCATCGGGTACGCCCCGTGGTGGCTCACCTTCGGTTCGCAGGCCGAGGGCATGTACGCCTACGTGGGCGAGGGCACGCGCCCGGCGCATGCCTTTCTGCAGTTCGGACCGCTGCTCGCGGCCGGCCTGTTGGCGGCGCTCTTCGCTTCCAGGCGTGGCGGGCTTCCCGGTCTGGTACGCGTGTCCATCGCTACGGCATGGGTTCCGCTTCTGCCATTCCTGGGGTGGCTCGCGCTCGCGGCCGCCCGCGGCGACCTCGCCGATGGGCTTGATGCACGGGGCACCGGCGGCTGGGTCACCCTGGTGTTCTACGGGGCGGTCGTGTGGCTGCTCACGACCGTTGCCGTCTCGATGACGCTATCCCGGAGGGCGGCCGCGCCGGTGGCGGCGTTCGCGGCTACGGGAGCCCTGCTGTTGTTCGGCTCCGAGCTCTTCCTTATCCGGGATGTCTTCTTTGGTTCGGTTCCCCGGCTCAACACAGTGTTCAAGCTCTCGTACCAGGCATGGGTGCTCCTCGCCCTGGCCGGGGCGGTGGGCATCGTGGCCCGGCTCCGCGCGGCGGTACTGTTCCGGAGGCCGGCCGCCTACCTCGCCCTTCCGGCCGCATGGCTGGCTGCCGCTGGCCTGGTCTACCCCCTCCTCGCTGCATTCAACCGGACCGGCAACTTCAGCCTGCCCACCACCATCGACGGCCTCGAAGCAGTCGCCCGCAATGACCCGAACGACTACGCTCTCACCCTCTGGATCCAGCAACACACCACGCCCGGGGAGGTCGTCTTTGAGGCAACCGGCCGGCGCTGGCAAGGGAGCGCAGGACAACAACCGGTGATCGTAAACGGGAACGTGGACTACTCCGAGGCTGGACGCATCGCCGCTCGAACCGGTCGTCAGACCCCGATTGGCTGGTATTTTCACGAGATCCAGTGGCGCGGCGATACGCCGGACAACCGTGCTGAGTTCACTCGTCGCCAGGATCTCGTTGACTCCGCGTATCTCTCCGGCAATCCCGAAACAGTGCTCGCCGCCATGGGCGAGTTCGACGCACGCTACCTGGTGGTCGGACGGGTGGAAATGGCCAACTACCCGGGACTGCTCCCGGATTTCGCGACGTTCCTCGACGTCGCCTTCGAAGCGGGCACATACCGGGTGTACAGGGTGCCTGAGTACCGGAGGATTCCCACCTCGTGAGCGAAGGCGCGGCCGTGCGTTCGGCCCGGAAGAGCGCCCCAGCACTCACGGTTGGTGGGCTGGCGTGGTGCGCGCTCGGCGGTCTCTTCATCGCTCTCCGCCTCGGCGCCGCACTGGGGACGCCGGTCGGAGGGGCCGAGCTCGAAGGTCTCGCCGGGGCATGGCAGGCCCATGTCGGAAATAGTGACTCCCGCTTCATCCCCACGCTGTTCCAGGCGCTCACCGCGCTGTCGTTCGAATGGACAACTTCCGAATTGCCGGCCCGGTTGCTGGTGGTTGCGATTACCGGCACCGTGCCGGTTGCTGTGTACCGGTTGCGCCCGATGTTGGGCGAGGCGGGTGCGTTGTTCTCGCTCGCATTGCTCACATTCGATGCGCCCGGCGTTCTGCTGGGCGCCACGGCGACGGCTTCTGGCTTCGACATCCCGGTGACCGCCTGGTTGCTTGTCCTTCTCCAGGACCGGCGCACACCGGCGTGGGCCTGGGCTCCCGCCGCGTTCGTCCTCACCACGACGGGCCCCGCCTGGCTGCCGCTCGCCATGGGAGCGGGTGTTGCGCGGCTATTTCGCCAGGAATACCCGGCGACCCGGACGCTCGCGTTTGCAGCCGCGGGCCTGGCAGCCGGTGTGCTCGCCGCCAGCTTCCGTTTCGGGCTGGGCTGGGATGGGCTTCGCGTGCCTCCCTTCGACGCATTCGCCGCTGGATTCGATGGCCGCTGGTCGACCGAGACGACGGGATACCTGGCGGCACTCTACGTGGCACCGCTGCTTGTGGCGGGGCTGGCCGCAGGTCTCCACGACATCCATCGTGCAACCCGGGGAGATCGCCCGGATCCCGCCCGCGCCGAACTGCTCGCATGGGCAGGGTTCGCGGCCGCCTGGCTGGTTGCCTCTGGTGGGAGCCATTCCCCTGTCCCTCTTGCCGGCGTGTCCATCCCCGTTGCGCTGCTCCTCGGCCCATCCCTGGTTCGGCTGGCGAATGCCGCGTTGCGCGCGGACTGGACCTTTGCCCGGTTCCTGGTTCCCGGCATGCTCGTCTCTCTCCTCGTCGCGACGGCGTTCATGCTCCAGTGGGCGCGCGATGGCCGTGTAGGCGATAGCAGTGAAAAGCTCGTGGTCGGCGGTCTGATGGTGGTCGCCACCGGCGCCACGGTGCTCGTCGCCCTGGACCGCCGGTCGCGCCCGGCCCTCGCCGCGCCCGCTGCCGTGATTGGCATCCTGCCCCTGGTGTCGGGACTTTCAGGGGTGGCCTTCTCACTCCCGAATGAGCCGCTCCCTTCTCCCGTGAGCCCTTTCCAGGCCCGGGAGATACGGGACATCGCGCTGCGGTTCCGGGACGAAGAGGGCGGGCTGATCGTCATCCACCCGCGGTTCGAACAAGATCTGACCTGGGCATTCCGCGACTCGGGCGAACTCATCGTCGCCTCCGGCTCCGTGCCCGATGCCTCGGTCGTCATCTGGCCCGCCGACCTCGCGGCGCCCGAGGGGTACAGCGTTCTCGACGGCGAGTGGGCCATCCTCAGGGAAAGACAAGGTCCAGACGCGGACTTCCTCGACTACCTCAGTTGGCTCGCCAACCGCAATACTCTTCCCACCGGGCGTGTGCCCGTGACCGTGTATCTGAAAGCAGGGCCATGACTGCTCGTCCCGCCACCCAGGCATCTCCGCGCTTCGCTGGCATCGACCGGCTGGTCGCCACGCGGATCGCGGTCAACTGGGAGACCGCGGCTTATGCCGTCATCCTGGCAGCAGCGTTCGCGTTGCGCTTCTGGGACCTCGGCTCGCGCGCGCTCCACCACGACGAGAGCATCCATGCTCAGTGGTCCTGGGGGTTGTTGCAGGGCAACTACAACCATAGCCCCGTATTCCATGGTCCCTTCTACTATCATCTGCAGGGCCTGGTGTTCTTCCTGTTCGGCGCCACCGACTACACGAGCCGTGTCTCGGCCGCGCTCTTCGGGACCGCCCTGGTCGCCCTGCCTCTCCTGTTGCGCCGGCGCCTCGGCTCCGCGGGGACGCTGGCGGCGGTTGCGTTCATCGCCTTCTCGCCGACGCTCGTCTACTACAGCCGTTTCTTCCGCGAAGACATCTACATGGGGGCGTTCACGCTCCTCATGGTGGTCGCGATGTGGCGATACATCGACGAAGGCCGCCAGCGGTGGCTGTTCGTCTTCGCCGCCGGCTTCACCGGCAACGTGCTTACCAAGGAAGGGTCCTTTCTCGCCTTCGCGGCATTCCTCGTCTACCTCGACCTCTACGCGGCGAACACGCTGGCGATTCGGACGCTCGCGGCCCGCGAACTCGACACGCTGCCGCGACGGATCCTGCTGACCGTCGGGTTCGCACCGTGGGCGTGGATGGTGGCTGCTCTCTGGCCCTTCCTCGGCCCCCTGCGCCGGAACCTGGACTGGGGCGACGACCTCCCACGGAGCGGCGACGTGCTGGTGCTGCTTGGCACGTTCTGCCTCCCGCTCCTGACGCCTGTAGCACGCGTGGCACTCCTCGAGAAGTTCGGCCTAATCGAAAAGGATCGCCTGAGCTGGGAGAAGAGCCTGCAGGGCCCGATCGCCCCGCGCGATGCAATCGCCCTGCTCGGCCTGTTCGCGGTAACCACCAGCATGGCGGCTTTTGCCGGACTCCAGTGGAAGCCCAGAGTCTGGGGTATCGCCTTCGCCGCGTCTGCCTTCGTCTACCTCTCCCTCATGACCTCGATCTGGACGAACCTGGATGGCCTGGTGAGCGGACCATGGGGCTCGCTCGACTACTGGTACAGCCAGCAGGATGCTCATCGGGGCGACCAGCCCTGGTTCTACTACTACATGCTCATGCCGGCGTACGAGTTCCTGCCCCTCGTGCTGGTCGTTGGTGGTGCCTGGTGGTCGGTTGTGCGGGGCGATGCGTTTTCGCGGTTTCTCGTGGTCTGGCTCGTGGGCATCTGGGGCGCGCTTTCGTGGGGCGCCGAGAAGATGCCCTGGCTCAACGTCCACATCGCCCTTCCTGCCTGCCTCCTGGCGGCGTGGACGGTCCAGCGAGCATGGCGCGCATGGACCACCCGCGAGGCTTCCCGCCGGACGGCAGCCACGCTGGCAAGCGTGTCCCTGCTCGCGGCCGGGGGGCTCGCGCTGGTCGCCTTCCTTCCCGGTGGGGCAGCGTTTCATCTCCTGCGCGGTGCGGTTGCCCTGGCTGTGGTCGCCGGCATTCTGTTCGCGGCCTGGCCGCTCGGCAGGAGCTCTGCCGGTTTCGTCGCGGTCGTCGCGGTGATCGGTGCGCTGACGTTCTTCTCTCTTCGGACCATGGTGATGGCCGCCTATGAACGCGGCGACGTCCCGAAGGATCTGCTCATCTACACCCAGTCGTCGCCCCAGCTGAAGGATGTCGCTGACCAGATCAACGCCCTCGCCGAGGCATCGGGCATGGGAACTAACCTCCCCATAGCGGTGGACACGACCGACTCGTTCGCCTGGCCCTGGGCGTGGTATCTGCGCGACTACAAGGCCGTTTCCTACGCCGACTTTTCGAACGGGCCACCGGCAGGGAACTTCTCCGTGATGCTGGTGGCCTACGGCAACGTGGGCCGGGCCCAGGACTACGCCGCCAGCAACGCGGCTGTTCAGTACGGGAGCCCCCAGCGCTATCCCCATCGCTGGTGGTACGACGAGACCTACAAGTACGCGATGAGCGTGGACAACGGCCAGGCCTGCCTTTCGCGTTCCGGCAACTGCGGTCCTTTCCGCCTGGCAACCTGGAAGGTGATTGCCGATGGCGTTTTCGGAGGCGGATGGCTCGATGCATGGTTCCACTACTGGCGCGATCACGCGCCGGCGCGAGAACCCGGTTCGACCGACGCATTCGCGTTCTTCCCGGCGAACTTCGACCTCGCGACGGGCAGGCTCTCCGCCAAACCGGTCGAGCCACCGAAGCCCGGAGCGGACGGCGAAGGCCGGCCCACCTTCGGTAGCCTCGGCTCGCTCCCAGGTCAGTTCTTCGCTCCGGTCGATGTGGAAGCTGACGCCTCGGGCAACCTCTACGTCATCGACAGTGCCACGAAGAAGCTGCAGAAGTTCGACGCGCAGGGCAATTTCGTCACATCGATAGATATCCGCGACAACGCGGCCAACCCGGGCGAGCAATCACAGCCGTGGGGCGTCGCTGTCGGTCCGGATGGCCACGTGGTGGTCGCCGATACCTTCGGCTGGCGGGTGCGGGTGTTCGACCGGGACCTGAAGCTCGTCTCGACGTTTGGCCAGCCGCCCGATACCTCGAGGGCTCCCGGGCCGTTCGACCTGTTCGGCCCGCGCGATGCCGTGGTCGACGCCTCCGGCCAGGTGTGGGTGACCGATACGGGGAACGATCGTGTCCAGGTGTTCACGCTCGACGGGCAGTTCGTCCGCACGGTGGGCTCGGTGGGCAGCGGCCCGGGCCAGTTTGACGAGCCGGTCGGCCTCGCCCTCGGTCCTGATGGCGCGGTGTACGTGGCCGACATGTACAACCAGCGTATCCAGGTGCTTCATGCCGATGGCTCGTTCCGGGCGGAGTTCCTTGTCGATGGATGGGGTGGGGTCGAGGTGAACGACAAACCCTACCTGCGCGTCCTTTCCGATGGCCGAGTCGCCGCGAGCGTGCCCTCGCTCAACCTGGTCCGCGTGTACAACGCGGATGGATCGCTGGCGGCAACCATCTCCTCCGAAGCCGAGCCGCTCAACCGCCCTTATGGGATGGTTGAATCTGCCGATGGTAAGCTCTGGATAGTCGAGGGCGGCGCTGCGCGGCTCAGGCTGTTCGAAATCCCCTGACAGGCGGTCCCGTGCTTCGCTCTCTCCGCTTCTGGGCCAGCCTGATCATCAGCCTCATCTTCGTCGGCCTCTTCCTCCGCGCCACCCACCCGAGGGACCTCGCCAACGCGCTCGAGCAGGCGGAATACTGGTGGCTCATTCCCGGCACGGGCGTGCTCTTCGTTGCCATCGTGGCACGCTGCATCCGCTGGTCGATCCTCATGCGCCCCGTCGCGCCGATGAGCCCCGCCAGGCTCTTTCCCTACGCCATCATCGGCTACATGGCGAACAACCTCCTTCCCGCGCGTGCGGGAGAACTGGTTCGCGCCTACGTGCTCGGCGACCGCGAGGGCGTCTCGAAGATGGGGACATTCGGCACCATCGCCGTCGAGCGCCTCTTCGACGGTGTCACGCTCGTGCTCATGCTGCTCATCGCTGGTTCGATCGTGGGGTTCGAGGACGGTCGCCTGCGCGCCATCGCGGTCGCCTCAACGGTCCTCTTCGTTGTTGCGCTCGCGGGCTTCTACATCCTCACACTCAACGAACAGCGCGCGAAGACTGTCATCCACTTCTTCCTGCGCGTCCTGCCCGACCGATTCGAGCACCAGGCCGAAGCGATGGCCGATTCGCTCGTCGGTAGCCTCCGCTCCGTACACGACTGGCGCTCGCTCCTTTTGGTGTGCTGCTTCAGCGGCGCCGCGTGGACGATCGAGGCCGGCGCCTACGCCGTGATCGGCCAGGGATTCAACATGGACGTCGGCTTTGGCCACTACGCGTTGCTCCTGGCGGCGGCCAACCTGGCGATCATCATTCCGACGTTCTTCGGTGGCACTGGCCCCTTCGAGTGGGCCGCGAAGCTGGTGCTGGTTGGCGGGGGCGTGGCCGATAATGTGGCGGGCGCCTACTCAATCGTCGCCCACGGGGTCATCCTGGTTCCGACCACCATCCTTGGCCTGATCCTCCTTTGGAGCTACGGCGTATCCTTCAGGCGCATTACGCAGGTTGAGGTCGAGGAGCAGGGGATAGCGCCATGAATGTGGGGATCGTCGGCGCTGGTGTCGCCGGGCTCGCGGCCGCGCGAGTGCTGCGCGCCCGCGGCCACCAGGTGACCATCTTCGAGGGGCGCGATGAGGTCGGCGGGCAGGTGGTCACCTTTCCCGTTGGCGGAGAGGAGCTCGAGTGCT
This sequence comes from uncultured Anaerolineaceae bacterium, assembly GCA_964507025.1. Lineage (GTDB taxonomy): Bacteria > Chloroflexota > Dehalococcoidia > Tepidiformales > Tepidiformaceae > Amarobacter. The sequence continues at coordinate 244,390 of CAZDOK010000004.1, read as the reverse complement.
TCTACCACCACATCTTCACGAACGACACCGCCGTCATTCGCTACATCGAAGACCTTGAGCTCATCAACCACCTGAGGTGGATTGAGCCGAAAAACGCCCACTTCGTGAAAGGGAAGATGTATCCCTTTGTCACGCCGCTCGACTTGCTCCGGTTCACCGCGATTCCGCTCGTCAGCCGGGTCCGGCTTGGCCTCGCGGCGCTCTGGCTCCGGCGCCGCAAGGATGGCATCGCCCGCTACGAAGGCGTCACGGCCAGAGCCTGGATGGAGAAGGCCGTTGGCCGGAAGGCGTTCGACGCCTTCTGGGGCGCCCTCCTGCGCGGCAAGTTCGCCGACCAGGCCGACAACGTCGGCATGGTCTGGCTCTGGAACAAGGTCTACCTGCGCTTCTCGTCGCGCAAAGGCGGCGGCTCGAAGGAGCAGCTCGGGTACCTGGAGGGTTCCTTCAAGCGCTACTACCGGGCCCTGGCTGACAGGCTCGAGGCCGATGGTGTCGTCATCCATCTCAATACCCCGGTCGAGCGCGTCGAACTGGTGAACGGCACGGTCACGGGCATCCATGCGAGCGGCTCGTTCCACCCGTTCGACCAGGTGCTCATGACCACGCCGAACATCATCACCATGAAGATCTGTCCGGACCTCCCGGCCGAATACCGGGCGGTGTTGGAACGCGTCCGGTACCAGTGGGCCACCTGCCTCATCCTCGCGCTCGACCGGCCACTCACGCCGTACTACTGGCTCTCCATCGGCGATGACCTGCCGTTCGTCGCCTGCATCGAGCACACCAACTTCATGCCGCCCGAGCGCTACGGCGGCCACCACGTTGTCTATCTCTCGAATTACACACCGCCGGGTCACCCGGTCCTCGAGATGGACGCAGACCAGGTCTTCGCCGCTTACTTCGACGGCATCAAGAAGCTGAACCCGGCATTCGAGCCGTCGTGGGTCCGGGAGAAGTGGTTCTTCAAGGACCCCGGTGGCCAGCCAGTGATAACGACGAACTACTCAGCATCGATTCCCGAGATGCGCACCGGCATCGCGGGGCTCTACCTCTCGAATACCACCCAGGTCTACCCCGAGGACCGCGGACAGAATTACAGCCTGCTCCTGGGCGAAAAGGTCGCGGCCATGATGGATGAAGACGCGCGGAGTGTGGCGAACGCCCGGGGGGCCGGAATCTAGGACGGCTTCAGGGAATATCGGCAGCGCGGTGAAACCGCATGCGCCTCTAGCGGGGGTTTGGGCTATAGTGTGCTCGATTTCACAAGCGAGAGGTCCGGTCGATGACCGCTGAACCCGGTGTGCAGGAGCTGCGAGATCTCGTGGCCGAATTTGAACCCGGACGCGGGCACGTGATGCCAGCGCTCCACAAGATCCAGGACAAGTATGGCTACATCACGCGTACCGCCATCGAGGTCGTCGCCCGCCAGCTGAATACCACACCGGCCCTGGTCTATGGCACCGTCTCGTTCTACTCGGACTTCCGCACCCATCCGCCGGCTGAGACCGAGGTCGCCTGGTGCTGTGGCCCGGCCTGCCGCCTGAAGGGCGGCGACCGCATCCGCGAGGTGCTCCAGCACGAATTCGAGCTTCCGCTTAACGCCCAGACTCCCGACCACCGGATCGGGCTGCACATCGGCCAGTGCAACGGCACCTGCAGCGAAGCCCCCCAGGTGTGGGTCAACGGCGAGGTGGTGGGCGACCTGACGGTCGCGAAGGCCATCCGGCTGGCACGCGAATTGAAGGCGGGCCAATGAACACCCGCCTCGAATCCATCGTCTCCGCTGCCAGGCAGTCCTGGGCCGCCGAGCAGGCGTCGGGGCGCGTCCGCATCAACGTCACACTCGATACATCCTCGAAGGCCCGGGGCGCCGACACGGTTATCGCGAAGCTCCGGGAAGCGGTCGACGCGAAGAAACTCGTCGCGGATGTGGGCGTCACCGGCTCCTGGGGTTTCTGCTGGATGGAACCCTGCGTCACCGTGCGCACAGCAGCCGGCACCCAGACCGTGCTTTACGCCAACATCACCCCGGACCGCGTCGATGAGCTCATCGACAAAGTGGCCGCCGGCCAGGACTGGCCCGAGATGGCGCTGGGAGTCGTTGAGGGCAACCCGACCGCCGGCATCCCCCTCTTGTCGGACCATCCCTTCATGCAGGGGCAGGTCCGTCGCCTGATGGCGAACCTGGGCATCACCGACCCTGAGAACATCGACCACTACCTGGCCCGCGGAGGTTACGAGGGCTTCGGCAAGGCCCTCGAGATGGACGCTGAGGCCATCGTGAAGGAGATGCTCGACTCTGGCCTCGGTGGCCGCGGCGGTGGCGGCTTCCCGGCCGGCCGCAAGTGGGACTTCCTCCGCACCGCGACGGCCTCCCCCCGCTACCTCGTCTGCAATGCCGACGAAGGCGACCCGGGGGCCTGGGTGAATCGCATCCTGATGGAGGGCGACCCGCACCTGATCATCGAAGGGATGCTGATTGCCGCTCTCGCGTCGCAGGCCGACGCCGGCTACATCTACATCCGGTACGAGTATCCGCTTGCCTTCGCCCGCCTGAAGAAGGCCGCCGATCAGGCCTACGAGAAGGGGCTCCTGGGCAAGAACATCCTGGGCACGGGCAAGGACTTCGACATCGTCGTTTTCCTCGGGGCTGGTTCCTACGTCTGCGGCGAGGAAACGGGCCTCATCAACTCGATCGACAGCTACCGCGGCATGCCGCGCATCAAGCCGCCATTCCCGGCGCAGGCGGGCCTCTGGAACAAGCCGACCAACGTGAACAATGTCGAGTCCTATGCCAACGCACCGATGATCATGCGGAACGGGGCGCTCTGGTGGAGCTCGGTCTCCGACGCCAAGGAGAAGGGAACCAAGATGTTCACTTTCTCCGGCCATGTGAAACAGGCAGGCTGCATCGAGATCCCCTTCGGCCCCAGTGTGCGCACGGCGCTCGAGCAGTATGCCGGCGGGCTCAGCGGCGACCGGCCGCTGAAGGGATTCCAGCCTGGCGGTCCGCTCTCTGGTGTGCTTCCCGCCTCGGACATCGACCTCACCCTCACCCTCGACCCCTACCGCGAGCGAGGCATGTTCCTCGGCTCGGGAGGCATCGTCTTCTTCGACACGTCTGCCTGCATCGTCGACATGTGCCTCTTTTTCCTGGGGTTCTGCGAGGATGAAAGCTGCGGGCGTTGCACCACCTGCCACGGCGGCACCCAGCGCGCCACCGAGATCCTCCGCCGGATCAGCGCCGGGGGTGGCCGCGACGTGGACCTCGCGAACCTCGAACAGCTCGTCGGTACCCTCGTCTGGTCGAACTGCCTCCATGGCCAGTTCGCTATGACGAGCGTGAAGACCTCGCTCAAGACGTTCCGCGACGAGTACCTCGAGCACATCGAGCAGAAGCGCTGCCGTGCAGGTGTGTGTGCCGGACTGATCAACTACCGGGTGCGCTCGGCAAGTGACCCGGCCCTACAGGAGGCCGCCGGGCTCTGCCCGACAGGCGCCATCGTCAGCGAGGGCTCCGGGTACACCATCGATGACCCGGCGTGCATCCGTTGCGGAGCGTGCAAAGAGGTCGCCCCCAACGCCATCGAGGTGGTCGACCGCTTCGCCGCGCCGATCGCCAGCGGGGCGGCAGCTGGCGGCTGAGGTTCTTGCCCGCGGCCGGGAAGCACATCCGTTCGCCTGCCGGTAGAATGGCGTATCTCGCTCGCCGGAGTCGCGCTGCGTGTCCACCCCGATCAGGCTCCAGTACCTCGAACTGAAGCAGCGCTACCCTGGCACGATCCTGTTCTTCCGGCTCGGGGACTTCTACGAGACGTTTGACGACGACGCGAAGCTCGTCGCCGCCGAGTTGCAGATCACCTTGACCTCCAAGCCCATGGGCAAGGACCTCCGGGTGCCGCTGGCGGGCGTCCCGTATCACAGCATCGATGGTCACGTGGCGAAGCTCGTGGCCCGTGGCTACCGGGTCGCGATCTGCGAACAGCTGGCCGACCCTTCCGAGGTGAAGGGCCTCGTCCCGCGCGATGTGGTCCGGGTCGTCACGGCCGGCACCGTTACCTCCGATACCTCGCTCGATGCGGCCGCGCCGAACTACCTCGCAGCATTCGCCGGCCGCAAGGGAACGGCCGCGCTCGCCCTGGCGGACATCACCACGGGCGAAATTCGGCTTGCCTCCGGTCCCGAGGCTACGGCGGAGCTTGCGCGAAGCGCTCCCGCGGAGTTGCTGGTCGAGGACCCGTGTGACCAGCCCGAGGCGTTCAGCGGCGTGCTGGTCACACGGCCTCAGCTGAGCGACCTTGCGGTGTCCGCCGAGCTCGCGCGCCAGTTCGGCGATCACGCCGCGGCGACGCTGGTCGGTTCGCCGGCCGAGTCAGCGGCACTCGCGCACCTCCTTGCCTACCTCCGGGAAACCTACGCCGCCGCACTCGGGGCGCTCCAGCGCGTCCGCCACGTACCACCCGAAGGCGTTCTCACCGTGGACCAGCGCACGCTCCGGAACCTGGATGTACTGCCCCAGCCGGGCCGCCAGTCTTCCCTGTTCGCCGTGCTCGACCAGGCCAGGTCGGCCATGGGCAGCCGCCTGCTCCGGCAGTGGCTCACCCATCCGCTGCGCGACGCGACTGAGATCGCATCGCGGCATGACGCCGTCGCGTGGGCTGTTTCCCACCCCCTGGAGCGTGAGCGCTGCCAGTTGGTCCTCAGGGGCATGCCCGACATAGGCCGGATCCTGGGAAAGGTCGGGGCGCGTTCCGCGGCGCCTCGAGACCTCGCTGCGCTGCGCGACGGCCTTCGCGCCACGCTTGACCTGGGCGCACGCATCCCCCGGGAAGCCTTGCCGGACCAGCTGGCGAGCGCGCTCCACGGGCTCGCCGCCGCCTCGGAAGCGCTGGTCACGCTTGATGCCGCCCTTGACGAGGATCCCCCCACGTCCTTCGACGAGGGCGGGGTCATCCGCCCGGCGTTCAGCCCGGAGATCGACTCGCTGCGCGCCCTGACACGCGATGCGCGCGGGTTCCTGCTGGGCCTCGAGCGCCTCGAACGTGAACGCACCGGCATCAAGACACTCAAGGTTGGCCACAACAAGGTGTTTGGCTACTACATCGAGGTCTCGGCCGCGAACGCGGGCCTCGTGCCCGGGCATTACCAGCGCCGCCAGACCCTGGTGGGCGCGGAGCGCTACGTCACCGAGGAGCTGAAGGAGCATGAGTCCCGGCTGGTCGGCGCTCGTGACCGCCTGGTGGAGCTCGAGCGGCAGGCGTTTTCGCAGCTCGTTGAGTCGCTCGCTGCCGGCATCGCCTCGCTCCAGCTCGTCGCCGAGGCGGTTGCGCTCATCGACCTTGTGCTCGCGCTTGGGGAGGTCGCCTCTGAGCGCGGTTACGTCCGCCCGGAGCTCGGCGCACCCTCCCTCCACATCGCCGCGGGCCGCCACCCGGTGGTCGAGGCTGCGCTCGGCCCTGGCCGGTTCGTGCCCAACGACTGCACGCTCGATGGCGAATGCCAGGTGCTCATCCTCACCGGCCCGAACATGAGCGGGAAGTCCACCTTCCTCCGACAGGTCGCGCTCATCGCCCTTATGGCCCAGGCAGGCTCGTTCGTCCCCGCCGCCGAGGGCCGGCTGCCGCTCTTCGACCGTATCTTCACGCGCATTGGCGCCCAGGACGACCTCGCTGCCGGCCAGTCGACCTTCATGGTCGAGATGGTCGAGACCGCGCAGATCCTCCACCAGGCCACGCCCCGGTCGCTGGTCATCCTCGACGAGGTCGGCCGGGGGACGAGCACCTTCGACGGCATGGCGATCGCGCGCGCGTTGGTCGAGTTCGTCCACAACCGCAAAGAGGTCGCCGCGCGCACCCTGTTTGCCACGCACTACCACGAACTGACAGCACTCGAGGACGTGCTGCCCAGGGTGCGCAACGCCCACGTCGCCGTGCACGAGGAGGGGACCGAAGTCGTCTTCGAGCACCGCATCGTCCCCGGCCCGAGCGACCGCAGCTACGGCATTCATGTCGCGCGGCTCGCCGGGCTGCCCGGGGCTGTGGTTTCGCGCGCGGAACACCTCCTCCGGGAACTCGAATCGGAGCGCACCGCCGGCACTCCGGGCCTGCCGGGTGCCAACGGTCACGCACCGCTCCAGCCGTCGCTGTTTGGCGGGCAATCCCCCGTGGAACGGGAGCTCGAGCGGCTCGACATCGACGGCATGACCCCGATCGAAGCCATCCAGAAGCTCTACGAGCTGCGAGCGGCGGTTCGGGCGGGGCCGGGAGGCAGCTCCTCATGACCGCCGCCGAGGCTTCGCGGCGTCCGCGGGCGATTCGCATCCTCGCGCCCGAAGTGGCCGCGCGCATCGCCGCGGGAGAGGTGGTGGAGCGGCCGGTCTCCGTGGTCCGCGAACTGCTCGACAACGCCATTGACGCTGGCGCGACCCGCATCACCCTGGAAATCGCCGACGGCGGCGTCGCGCTCATTCGTGTTTCCGACGACGGTCGCGGCATCAGGCCGGAGGACATCGAACTCGCCTTCGAGCGGCACGCCACCTCGAAGATTGCCGCGCTCGATGACCTCCACCGCGTCCACACTCTGGGATTCCGCGGCGAGGCACTTCCCTCGATTGCCGCCGCCGCCGATGTCGAGGTGGTGAGCCGGGCGGAGGGAGAGCCGGTCGCCGTGTTCCTTGCACTGGTCGATGGCCGGGTCGTCCGCCGTCTCTCTCGCCCGGGGCCAACGGGCACCAGCATCACCGCGCGCGACCTGTTTGCGAGGGTGCCGGCCCGGCGTAAGTTCCTCGGAACGCCCGCCAGTGAATCGCGAGCGGTGATCGTGCTGGCCACCCACTACGCACTCGCCTACCCATCGGTCGCGTTCCAGGTGGTCTCCGGGGGCCGTCGCGTGCTCACCACCAGCGGCGATGGGAACATCCGGCACGCCTTTGCAGCCGTCTACGGTGCCGAGACGGCCGCTGCCATGCTCGATGTCGATCACCGCGAACAGGCCTTCGCCATCAGTGGCCTGGCCGGGCCGCCATCCGTCCACCGCGGGAATCGGAGCGCCATCTCGGTGTTCGTGAACGGGCGCTGGGTGCAGAGCCGTCCGCTCGTGTTCGCGGTGGTCGATGCGTACCAGTCGCAGTTGCCGGGCGGCCGCTTTCCGCTGGCCGCAGTGCATATCTCGCTCCCTGACGATGAGGTGGATGTGAACGTGCACCCGGCAAAGGCCGAGGTGCGCTTCCGGGACGAGCGTGCCGTCGGCCGGGCGGTCCGGCACGCCATCCAGCTTGCGCTCGAGCGTTCGCGGCCGGTCGCTTGGATGGCATCCCCGGCTCCGAACGACTCGCCGGCCGGTGTGCTCGCCTCCGCGGGCCGCGAACAGGCGCCACCAAGGGCGCTGCGTGGCCCGGAGCCTGTCCAGGCTACGCTGGATCTCACGCGCCGCGGCATGACTCAGGCATCGCCGCCACCCTCTCCCGTTTCCGCGAACACGCAGCGCGGCGTCCTCCCCCTGCTCCGCCTCGTCGGGCAGATGGGCGCAACCTACATCGTCGCCGAAGGCCCCGATGGCATGTACCTCATCGACCAGCATGCGGCCCATGAGCGCGTTGTCTACGACCGGCTGGTGGCGAGGAAGGAAACTGAGAGAGGCGAGGACGCCGTCCAGCCTCTCCTGGAACCGGTGCTGCTGGAGCTTGAAGCGCCGCTTGTGGCGGTTCTCGATGAGCACCGGGATTCGCTTCACCGGCTCGGGCTGGAAACGGAGGCGTTTGGCGACCGCAGCGTCCTGGTCCGCGCGCTGCCTGCCGGGCTTGGCGCCGTCGATCTTGCCGCCGAGGTCACCCGGCTGCTGGAGAAGTTGCAGTCCGAGACGCGGGTCCAGGACGCCTTCGGCCGGGCAGCCGCAACCGTCGCGTGCCACAGCAGCGTACGTGCCGGGATGCCCCTGGCGATGGACGAGATGCGCCGGCTGATTGAAGACCTCGAACGGACCACGTCACCGCGCACCTGCCCGCACGGCAGGCCCACATTGATCCACATGGGCACGGACGCGATCGAACGGCAGTTTGGCCGGCGGCGTTAGCCCCCGAGCGACTGCACCGCCGGGATTGGCCGGCTGCTCGTCCGGTAGGCCTTCTTCCCCGCCTCCAGCAGGTCGCCGCCGTGGCAGTCGTTGACGACGATTGCGGGGAAGCCTTCGACCTCCAACCGCCGGATCGCTTCCGTGCCGAGGTCGTCGAACGCGACCACCTGGGCTGACTTGATATGGCGGTTGAGCAACGCCCCCGTGCCGCCGACTGCAATGCAGTAGACCGCGTGATGTTGCGTGATCGCCTCGCGGATTGCCGGCCCCCGGCCGCCCTTGCCGATGATCCCCTTCAGTCCCAGCTCCAGCATGGGGACGGTGTATGGATCCAGCCGCATCGCCGTTGTCGGGCCGGCCGAGCCGATGACGGCACCCGGCCGAGGTGGGGTTGGCCCCACGTAATAGATCACCTGCCCGCGAAGGTCGATCGGCAGGGGCTCGCCCTTCTTCACGAGTTCGATGAGGCGCTTGTGAGCCGCATCGCGCGCGGTGTAAATCACACCACTGAAGGTCACATGCGTCCCGATGGTCAGGCTCTCGATGACTTCATCGGTGAGCGGAGTAGTGAGAGCGACACTGTCAGGCATGCGATTCCTCCTGCCGGACGACGGGGTCCAGCTTCTTAGACATGATGACGAAATGGGCCGGACGGCTCAGCTCGTGCAAGGCATCCTCGGGCCACGGCGCGGTCCCGGTCTCGATGTAGCCGAGCTTGCGGTACCAGTGCGGCAGCTCCTCGCGCAAGTTCACCACCCACAGGTCCATCTCGCCGCACCCGGCGTCCCGGCAGTGCCCCTCCGCTGCATCGACCAGGCGCCGCCCGAGGCGGTGGCCCTGGTGCTCCGGCTGCACCGAGAGCATCCCGAAGTAGCCCCGGCCCTCCTTGATCGCCACGTACACGCACCCCACCAACTCGCCATCACTCGATTCCGCCACGAGGAAACTATCCTTCAGCAGCAGTTCGGCGATCTCCCGTGCGTCGGTGCGGTCGCCAACCTTGAAGAAGTCCTCGACGCGGTAGGCCTGGTTCACGATCCGGGCGATGGCCACGGCTTCGCACGCCTCTGCCGTCCGAATGCTGTGACTCACAGGTCTTTCACCATTTCGCAGTAGTCGTGCGGCACCACGAAGTCCCAGTGTCCCGGCTCGAAGTGCTCTTCGTGGACCACGTAGTAGTCGAAGCGCGCGTAGTAATCGACAAGGCCAAACTCCCGGACGGTCCCGAGAGCAACTCGCCGATAGCCCTCAGCGGCGGCGATCCGTTCGGCGTGCTCCACCATCAGCCGCCCGAACCCGCGATTCATGGTCTCGGGCTCGACGCCCGCCAGGCCGTAGTACAGCGCGCCGGACCAGGGGTGGCTATCGGCTGTTGCCGGCCTGCGATCCGGAGTCCGCTCCATGCCCGCCGGGCCCAACAGGCCGGGCTCGATGAACCGCTCAGCCAGGGTGACCATCGAAGTGGCGAGCAGACGCCCGTGTTCCTCGACCAGGATGACCCGTGCGCCCGGCCCCGCCTCGTCGGCGTACTCCGCCGGCGAGGTTCGGAGGCCCGTGAAGATGTGTGAATACACACCGAAGGCGCGGTTCACCACCCCGGCAACTGCCTCGAGGTCGGCCTCGGACAGCGGCACGACACGGAGCGTGGCCACTAGATCACCGCCTGCTTCGTGCGGGCGCTGTGGCACTGGATGTTCACGGCGACAGGGAGCGCGGTGATGTGGGTGGGATACGTCTCCACGAACACATCGAGCGCGGTAGTGGAACCCCCCACGGCCTGGGGCCCCACGCCGAGAGCGTTCACTGCCTCAAGGAGCTCCACTTCGAGCTGTGCGACTTCTTCGTCCTCGCTGCGACTGCCGATCTTGCGGAAGAGCGAGTGCTTGGCCATCGTCATCGCCTTCTCCGCGGTCCCTCCGATGCCCACACCGATGACGAGCGGTGGGCACGGGTTCCCACCGGACATGTCGACCGTCTCGCACACGAAGTCGATGACGGCCTGCTTGCCCATGCCGGGCAGGAAGTTCTGGTAGCGTGACATGTTCTCGCAGCCGCCGCCCTTTGGCATGAACGAGAGGTGGACGCGGTCGCCCGGAACGATATCGGTGTGGATCACGCCGGGGGTGTTGTCGCCCGTGTTGGTTCGCGTGCTGAACGGACGGGCCGCGATCGACTTCCTCAGGAAGCCCTCGCCGTAGCCCCTGCGGATGCCCTCGTTGATGGCGTCGATCAGGTAACCGCCAGTGATGTGGACGTCCTGGCCGATTTCCGCCATCACGACGGCCGTGCCCGTGTCCTGGCAGAGCGGGAGCATCCGCGTCCGGGCGATCTCGGCGTTCTCCAGGATTTCGTCGATGATCTGCACGCCGAGCGGGTTGCGTTCGGTCTGCCGTGCCTTTCGAATCGCGCCTTCAACATCTTCAGGCAGGTAGTGGGTCGCTTCGATCGCGAGCCGGGCGACGGTTTCGGTGATCTGGTCAGCGGTGATCTCTCGCATGTGCCTTCCAGTGACAGGTTGCACTGGAGAGGTTACCAGCCACCGCCGCAGCGGTCTCGATTCAAGCCTCGGCGTTCAGGCGTTGCCCCACATTCGGGTCGAGCAGCCGAACCGTATCTTTCGCCATCTCGTGCGAAACCTTCACAGCCTTCGCGGCCGCCGTGAACGCGACCCGCCCCGCGATGCCTTCGACCGGGTCGACCGGGACGCTGGTGGGCGCAAGTGCACTCAAGAGATTCATGCAGCCATCATGCCCGGCTTCACGGTTTCTATTCGAGAGACGGCCAGGTTGCGTTCTGGTGTGGGCCGCCGCTACCGGGACGCCAGCGGCCGCTCCGCTGAGCCGTTAGGATCGCGTCCATGAAGTACGTCCGTGTCATGGCTGTTTTCGGCCATCCCGATGATGAGGGCCAGGCGACCGGCACCCTGGCCGCGTTCGCCGCCCGCGGGGCGCACGTCACCCTGGTGTGCGCCACCCGCGGCGAGGTGGGTGAGATCAGCGACCCGTCGCTGGCCACGCCCGAAACACTCGGCTACGTGCGGGAGCTCGAACTGCGCGCCGCGATGGCACAAATCGGCGTGTTCGATGTCCGCTTTCTGCCGTTCCGCGACAGCGGCATGGCAGGCACGCCCGAGAACCAGGACCCACGCTGCCTCTACGCCCAGCAACCGGAGATCGTGGTTGGCCAGCTGGTAACGCTGATGCGCGAGCAGAGGCCCCACCTCGTCTTCACCTGGGATCCGACTGGCGGCTATGGCCACCCGGACCACATCGCGGTCCACCGGCACACCCTCGCCGCTTTCGACGCGTGCGGTGACCCCGCGCACTTCCGCGATGCCGGCGTTCCCTGGGAGCCGGGCCGGCTGTACTGGGGCGCCTTCACGATGAGGCGATTCGCCGGCATGTACCTGGAGCTCGAACGGCGTGGTCTGCTGCCCGAGGGCCTCGACGCGGAACGGCGTGCACGCTTCGAGCAGGCGATGGCGGCCCCGGAGGGGGTCCTCACCCACGTGGTCGACGTGCGCGAGTTCACGGATGCGAAACGTGCCGCTGCCGGTATGCATCGCAGCCAGTTTGGCGAAAACAGTCTGTTCGCTCGCATCCCGGAGGATTTACGCGCCAGCTTTTACGGTGAAGAGCGCTTCTACCAGGCGCGTCCGGCGATCGCGGGCACGGCCGCGCCCCATGCCGGACTCGAAGCGCTCCTCCCGCCCGCACTGGGGTAATTCCTGTTGGTATGAGCCAACTGCCCCGCGTATGCTGCGCACCAGCACAAAACTGCCACCTTCGCCCTCGAGTGAGGAACCATGGAATACGGCACCCTGCGGGTCGCAACGCCCGATGGCCAGATCCGCGAGTACCCCATTACCGAACCATCGGTCGTGATCGGTCGCGCCGACGGGAACCAGGTGGTCATCGACCATGTTTCCGTTTCGCGCCGCCACGCCCAGCTCGTCATCGAATCCGGCCGGGTCACCATATCCGACCTCGGTTCGGGCACCGGCACCTTTGTCGGCGGCCAACGCGTCCCCGCGAACACGCCCACGATCGTGGAAAGCGGACAGACCATGCGCTACGGCGACGTCGAGGCCAGGTTCGTCCTCGCTGAGGCACTCCGTGGCGACCAGTCGCCCGCCGCCCGCGCGGCCGGTGCCGCAGCCGAATCCGAACAGACCATTGGTGTCGCACTGACCTCGCCAGGCGCGCCAGTGGCCGCCGGATCGCCGACCACCGCAACCGTGCTTGTCCAGAACCGCGGCAGTGTCGTCGATGAACTCTCGGTCGCGATCGTCGACCTTCCCGAGGGTTGGGCCCGTGTGAGCCGCCCGACCATCTCGCTGGTACCGGGCGCGCGCGACGAGATCACGATCGTGCTCCAGGCCCCACGAGACTCCTCGGCGACCGCCGGCGATCACGAGTTCTCGGTCGCGGTCACGTCGAAAGCGCGTGGCCGTGAGGTGCGGGCCCTGGGCCGGCTGACCATCCTGCCGTTCGAAGGCTTCAAGCTGGCGGTCCAGCCGCCACGGGCCAGGCGTGACTTCAAGCTCACGGCGAGCAACACCGGGAACACGCCGATCACGGTCGCCCTCGCGGCCTCCGACCAGGGCACCGAGCTCGACTACCAGCTCGAAAGCGAGCAGCTGGAGCTCCAGCCGGGCGAGGAGCGGACCGTTTCGCTCTCGGTCCGGACGAAGTCCCGGAAGCTGTTCGGCCCTGCCACCATGCGGCCGTTCCGTGTCGAGGGCCGCCCCGCGGGCGCCTCCTCCCCGGCGACTGCCGACGCGCACCTCACCATCCGGCCGCCACTGCAGCGGTTTCGCTGGCCCTCGGCGGCCGTGCTCGCGTTTGCCCTGCTGGGTGGCGGCGCCTACGGATACACGACGAACTGCAAGGATGGCTGGCCCGGCTGTTCGAGCGAGAAGAAGGCGGCCACCCCTGTCGAAACCCCCACCGCCCCCGCATCACCGACGCCAGCACAGGCGACGCCCACGCCCGCCGGGCTCTACGTGGGTGGCAGCGGCGTGATCATGAACTCGGACCCCGTGCCGAACAACACGAACTGTCTCGCCGTCCGCTCGGGCGACACGCCACGGATTGCTCCCGACAACGTGCTTGGCCGCCTGTGCACAGGCACCAGGGTCGCCATCAAGAGCGGGCCAGCGACCGATGGGACGCTGACCTGGTGGAAGATCGAGGGTGACGGCCTTTCTGGCTGGGCTGCGGAGAAGAGTGCCGATGGCGTGGTCTGGATCGCGCCAGCGCCCTGACCTCAGCGCTCCTCGATCCACTCCAGGTTGCAGGCGGCGAAGGCCGGCTTTTCCGACTCAACGATGCTCTGCACCAGCTGTCGGCTGAGCCCCGAATCCCGTGGCGTGCGCACGCGCACCGTGAACCGAAATGCCCGCGTGCGGTCGTTCGCGATCTCGCGGAGCGAGGGCTCAATGATCTCGGGCTCGACACCGGTGTAGAGGCGCAGGAAGTGTGCCAGCCCCCGCCGCGTCCCGCGCCAACGAAAGAGCTCCGGAGCGGCCTTCACGAGGTCGCGCCGCCGATCCTCCGGCCAGCGGGCATCGAGCACTAGCCCCAGCCATGACCCCAGCCACGCAACGACATCCGGCGGAGCCACATCGGGATCGAAGTAATAGGGGATGTTCTCGATGGTGCGGTCGATCGGCGACAGGATGTGCTCGAAGATGAGCAGGAACCGCCCGAGGAAGTCGCTGAGCTCGTTCTCCTGGTGGATACCGGGAAGGAGATCCAGGTAGCTGCTGCGTGCCTGTGGAACACCCGGTGGCGTGTCCCAGGAGGAGTGCCCAAACGCGGGCGCTGCCGCTGGCGGCTCTCCGCCATCGTTCGTGCCGGCGTTCTCGCTGGTTGGTGTCATCGCCATGGTTATCGCTGTGCCACCGTCACAACGTGTTCATAGGAAAGCAAGAGCACGTCATCAGCCACGGTGATGCTTTGGCCTGCCGCGCGCGATTGTCCCGTCTGAATGTCGACCTGGTAGAGCGTCACATCCTGGGCGTACTCGACTCCCGGGACCGACTGCACCACTGATTGCATTTCGGAGAGGTAGAGGTCGCGGCCGAAGGGCCAGCCGGTGGCGTCGGGCCCCCCGAAGAGCGGATCGAGGTATTCGCGAATGCGGTCCGCCACGGCCGCTCGAACGTCATCAGCGCGCCGGTGGCGCTGGACGAGGATAGTGGCCTCCACGCTGACGCCGACGTAGGCCGGGCCGTCCACGACGAGTTGCGTACCCAGCAGTCGCCGCTCGTCGAGGTATTCGCGCACTTCCTCGATGAGCTCGGGCGCAGGTTGCAGCGATTCGACTGTGCGAGGGTAATCGGGAGGGAGCAGGGGAACGATGAGCAGCTCGACTGTCCCCGGTGGAACCGAACTGCCCGAGCCATCCATGCGCACCTGGATGCAGCGCGCACGAGCGACCCGACGCGATGCCTCACGCGCGAGGAATTCATAGTCCGAGGCCGTAATCGCCCGGTCCCGCGTCTTCACGGCCTCGGGCACGCGGAGCCGGGCCGCATCCAGGGTCTCCGGGTCGAGCCCGCCAGACGCCGGCATGCGGTTGGTCACCTCGCGGATGTAGGGGATGGAGGAACGCAGCACGGTCAGCGTGTTCGCGCCGACGTTGCCGATGATGCCTCCGCCGTAGCGGTACCTGGTGAACCGGAGGGCCGAACCGCGGGCCGGTGTGCGTCCGTGGGCAACTTCCCGGCCGTCTTGCTCTCGAACGGTTGGTCCGAACCGCAGGGTGCCGGTCACTCCGTCGATCACATAGTGCAGGTCATCCGGTCCGGAATCCCGGAACGTCGTCACTTCCGTCCAGCCCATCCACTCGCCGTCCGGTTCGAACACCTCCAGGTATTCTTCCCCCGTTCGCGGCAGGATGAGCGAGTTCTGCAGCTGAAAGCTCTCCCCCGGCACACCGGAGGTGCGCCCGACGAGTTCGTTCACCACGAGCGTCGAGTGCGTCGCCTGGATAGTTCCGCCGATGGAGACCGGTTCGACGGTGTTGATGCGGGGAGATGCAGAGTACGTGGGCTGGCGGGGCCTTGGCTGGACCACCCGGACCCGCAGCCAGTGAAGCTGGAGCCGCTGGAGCACCCGCGCCTCCATGCCCGCCGCCATGTGGAGCACGATCGCGCCGTCGGTGTTCAGTCCACCAGTTTCGTCGCGTTCCACGGCGCACCGCACCCAGCCGCGCACATCGCCGCACCATGCCTCCCACGCAAGCGGCGGATCGCGCGGGTCAACCCCGATGCCCTCCACGTTACAGTCGATGGTCAGCTGCAGGAGATGGTGGCTGAGGTTCTCGGCGAACCCGAAGTAGAGGGCATCGCCGGGTAGCGGGACGCGCTGAAACGCGTCGAAGAACTCGCCGTCGAGGGTCAGCCGTCCCGTGTAGTCGGCGTACTCGACGTCATCGGACGAAAAGAGGCACTGGCGGAGCGTCGGCGGCACGACCCCCAGGTCGTGGTCGGTGGTGAAGGTGATCGCCGGCTGATCGGACGCGGCGAGCGTCGAGACCGCGGTGCCCCGCGGGATCACTACCGCGCCCGGCTGCGGCGCCGAGAGCCTCAGCGTAACCGGTACGGTCGCCGGCACGGCGTCCTTCAACGTTACTCCGAGCAAGTCCATGAATCGCAGATAGCTCTTTTCCGGCACACGGTTCAGGCGGTAGAGCATCAGGTCCGTCATCCACGCGAACAGCTCAATCAGCGTGACCCCGGGGTCCGACACGTTGTGGTCGGTCCACTCCGGGGTGTAGCGCGGAATCAGCATCTTGGCCTCGTTCACGAGGTCCTGGAACCGCCGGTCGTCGAGCTGAGGATCAGGAAGGGGCATGAGGGACTCCTGAGCGCGCAATTGTAAGGGTTCCCACCGCGATGAGGCCCGTCACGCGCGTGGTCATTCGGGCTCGATCAGATAGAAGGGATAGACCAGCGAGCGCCGGTCCTTGGTGCTGCGGATGGTGTACGTCACGGTGATGTTCAGCCGCACGGCCTCCGGGTCCGAGTAGTCCGTCGCGACATCGACGCCCTCCACCGAGATGCGCGGCTCCCACATGCCGAGTGCCTCCTCGACGTAACGGCGAGCAAGGCCAACGGTCTCGGGGTTGTTCGGTGCGAACACCAGCTCATGGATGTGGCAGCCAAACGTCGGGCGCATCACCCGCTCCCCGGGACTGGTGCCGATGATGATGGCGATTGCCTCTTCGATCTCCTGTGCATGCGAGGAGATGGCGATTCCCCCGGTGGCATCGACGGACACCGGAAACCGCCAACCCCGGCCGATGAGCATGTCGTCGTTTGTGGTCAATTGATTTGTACCGCCGGAGCACTGATTTTGACCTGGGCGCTCCCGTTGATCGCGACCTGGGCGCCCTTCAGCTCGAGCTTGCCCTGCGCCTCGACCGAGACGTTCGCGCCTTTCACCGCCGCGTCGGCTTTCGCCTCGATGGCGACCTTCCCTCCCGCCGAGATCGTGATGTTGCCGGCCGCTTCGATTGAGATCTTGCTCGACGACGACTCGATCTTGAGGAAGTTCTTGCCCGACTTGTCGATAAGCTCGATCTTCTCCGACCCCTGGGTGTCGTCGAAGCTCAGCACGTGGCCCGCACGTGTCCGGAAATGGCGGATGACCACCTTGCCGTCGCCAGAGACGAGCTTCCCGGTCTGCAGGGGCGCCTTGTCCTGGCCGTTCCAGGTTGAGCCCAGCACGTACGGGTAGTTGAAGTCGCCATCCAGGAACCCAACGAGTACCTCGTCGTTGACCTCGGGAAGAATGATCAGCCCGCGATCGGGACCCGCCATGGGAGAGACCACCGGCGCCCAACCGCTTTCGAGCTCTTCCGAAAGCCATGGGAACTTCACCTTCACACGGGCGCCGCGTTCATCGTCCTTGTTGTTGGTGACGATCCCGACCGCGAGTGGCCATGTGGCGTGTGCCGCGGAGCGGCCGGGCCTGCGCGGATCGCCCAGCAACATCGAGGCAACGGTGCCCGAACTCATCCCGTCGACCGTAAACTCGGTCAGGTAGCCGTCCTCGGGCGTGTAGGTGTGGCGAGTGGCCGTGACGGCGTAGTTTCCACTGAAGCGGGTACCGACACCTGCCACCTGGACGGTCACACCTGGCTTTACCTTCGGGTTGCCGAGGCAACGACCCTCGCCCGCCATATCGACGGAGGCGATGGCCTTCAGCGTCGCGCCGGCGACTGCCTGGGCCTCGTCGGCCTTCGAGATTCCCTGGTCAGTGACGATGAGTTTGGCCGCGCTGGAGAAGCCCTGCTGGCCGGCGGCGGCACCCTTCGGCAGGCCGGTTGCGGTCGGCGTCCATGAAGAAGTGCTCGCCGTCCCCACGGTCGGCCGCTTCTGCTGAGGGTCCCAGCCCCGCACCTCCACCGAGTTGACCTGCGAACTTGCTGAAAAGCGTGGGCGGAACTCCAGCAGCACCTGCCCGAGCTCCAACCGCACGCTTGTACCGCTGTTGGACTCCGGCTTCTGGAAATGCAGCTTGCCATCGGCGAAGCGGAGCACAAAACCGATTCGACGGGCGCGATCGGACAGGAACTCCCAGTCGGTCTGGTTGACCTGGAACAGGTGCTCGTGCTGGACGGATGTGGAATCGGCCTGCAGCTGCAAACCGGCTTGCCCGGCGATCGACTGCGCGATCTGCGAATCGGTCTGTTGGACAAACGCGCGGGTCCGCGTACCGCGGTGCAACCGGTGGGACTTGTCATAACCGCGAACGATGAGCATCGGGACTGCTTCCTGCTCGATGTCCAGCTCGATGGAGGTGATCTCGCCCTCCAGCAAGGGAACGAAACTCGTCCCGTTGCGCACCTGCACCGACACGGGCTTGCCGATCGAAAGCCGGGCATCGTCCGCCCATTGCCACGCCGGCGAACTCGTGATGTTCTCGGCGACGCGCAAGGTGAACATGCCCGGCATGTGCAGGCTTTGTTCAACTTCCAGTTCGGCAAGCACATTGAAGAACGCCGGTGGCAGGTCGGCACCGTCGACCTTCACGGCGAAGAGGTTGAGTTGAGGCCGTTCGGGACTGCTCACCCTGGGTGCTCATCCAGAGGGGGTAGGGCCAGCCGCAGACCGGGTCGCAGGCGCAACGGATTATCGATGCCGTTTGCTTCGGCGATGTGCCGCCAGTGTCGCGCCTCGCCGTATTCTTCCGCGGCGATGAGGTCCAGTGTCTCGCGCTGCTGTACCACCCGCGTACGGTGGCCAGCCACGCCGCCCGAGGTGGGGTTCTGCGCGGGGAATCTCCCGGGGTCGTGCGCCTGCTTCAGGGTGAGGTCGACCGTGGCCCGGGTCGGTGTCCCATCCTCCAGGAACATCGTGAACCGCTGCGTCATGCTGGTGACGACGGCCTTGAACGACCAGGCGTTGCCCCATTCGAACATGCACTCGGGCGGACGGCCTTTGTTGGTCTTCGAGTCCAGCCGGTCGGGGTTCACGAGCGCCAGGTCCCACAGGTCGTTGGTGTACTTCGCCCGCACGTCCTCACCTGTGTCGTTCGTGTCGAAGAACAGGCTCAGCGTGAGGGTGGCCGGCTTTCCCCCCACGAACTCGAGCTGCGGGATGTTCGCGCCTCGGTCGGCGGCCTCGGCCCAGCCCACCTCCTTCGCAAAGGCATACTCGGTGGGGTTGAACAGGCAGGTGATGGCCTTGTTCGTGTCGAGGTTCCTGATGGTGGCTTTCACGAGCGTCATCTGTAGCCGTCCTTATACCAGACCACACACGTCTTACGGCATCCCACGTTCGCGCTCCCGTTCAACGCGAAGATCGCGCTTGATCTTCTTCCAGACCCGGTCCGCAATCCGGTCGATATCGGGCAGCTCCGGTGCCTCGGGTGCGGGTTCTACCTTCGTCACGCTCCCCACGGGCTCCTCAACTCGCTGGACAACCTGCCGAGTGGGCGGCGGTGCCAGCGGCAGCTGCGGACGGTCGACCGGCGTCGCGGCTGCGACACGCTGTAGCACCTCGGAGGGGCCCGGAAGCACTGGCCCCGGGGTCCCGGAGCTCCCGAGGCCCGGAGCGGGCGAGCTCGAGCGCAATGTCATCGACCGGGCGGGTGTCCGCGGCGCCGCGCGAGTACTGTCGCCTGCGGCGGGGCGATCTGATGAAACTGCAACGCGCCGGCTCGCGGCAGCAGGCTCGCCGGGCGTCACCGCGCTGGACTCGGATGGAGGTGCGGGTAGTGCGGCTGGCGCCTGCGGGACGGTTAACCGGTGCAACGCCGGCGCGGCGCCCTGGTGCTCCCGGGGGGCTGGTACCACCGTGGCGCGCGGGCGTGGCGGTTCGCCGGCAGGCTGCTCTCCCGTCCCCGGCTGTTGTGCACCTGGAGCGGGGCCGCCGGCTGACGGTGCAACCGGCGGCAGGGAGCGTGGCCGCAGGGTAGCGATTTGCCGCTGGATGGGCGTGGTCGGAGGCTCGGCCGGGCTCGAACTCTCAGGCGCGACGCGCGGTTCGTAACGCGCGCCGGGCTTCTCTTCGGCTGCTGGCGCGGCCGACGGCCCGGTTTGCCGCGCGACCCGGCGCTGGGCGAGAGGGAAGGGGAAGACGACCGGCGCAGAAGCCGCCGAGGCGGCATCCGGTCGCGCCGGGGCCGGTGGGGGCGCAGTGCCTTCGAGGATGGGGGGCGCAAGAGGAGCGGCCCCCGGGCTCACCTCACGGGCGATCGGCTCCCGTGACGCCTCCCGGTCGCCCGGCGATTCGGTGTGTGTATCGGCGGGCGCGGCAGGTGCGACAGACGCCACCCGGGGCACCCCGGAGCGTGGCTCGAGCGTCGCGTCGCCCGTGACGGCCCCAGTCTCCCCGGCGACGGGCGGCTCCGCGGGCGGAGATGGTGCCTCGGCCCGCCGTTGCACGCGTCCTATCTGCGGCGACGGGGGCGATGCCTCCGGTGCGCGCTCTTCGGTCACGGCAGAGGGCACGTCGACCGGTGGTTCCGGCGTGAACGCGATCGAACCTTCCCGCGCCGTGTGTGGCTGAGCCGTGGTGCTGTCACGGACGACCGGCGGCTGGACAGAAGGCGCGGCACGAGTCCCTGGCCCCTCGGGGAGTCGCGCGGGCGAGGCATCGACAAGCGGCGGCGATGGAGAAGAACCCTGGTCGGCCGGGCCAGCCGGGGCACGGCTCGTCTGCGGGACCTGGACTGTCTCATGGGGCACCGCCGGTGCCGGCACGGAGCCAGGTTCGCGTTCCGGCGTCTCCACGACTGGTACGCCGCCGGTGCTTTCGGGGGCCCGCCCAGGCGTTGGCGCCACCGGTGCATCTTTCGAGGCTGCGGGGACTGGCGCAGTCGATGTGGCTGGTCGCGCCACTGGTGTCGAAGGTGCTTGTGGCGCCTCAACGCGTCGGCGAATGTTGCCGCGCTCGACCGTCACCTGGCTGATCGATGGCGAGACCCCCGGAGGTGGCGGTGCAAGGTCGGTCTCGCTGGCCGTGGCAGCGGTTGGCCCGGTGACCGGCTCCGCCGGCTCGGGAACTCCCAGGTCGGCAGTCTGATCCGGGACAGGGTGAGGTCCGGTCTCGGTGGGCGGCGTCAAGGGTCCCTCGGCCGCGACGCTCTCGGATGACGATGCGGCCGTGAGAGGCGACGGGAGAGTCCGAACGGGCTCCGCCTGCCGGGTGTCCGTCCCTGCGGCGCCCGCAGCAGGTGTCCCGATTGGCGGGACCTCGTAAGCCGAAGCCATGTCGGCTTGGTGGTCAGCTGCGAAAGGCATCGGCGGGGGCGCCTCGATGGCGGCGGCCGCCGGCTCAGCCTCCCGCGCGGGACTCGCTGGCGGTGCCCCGCCCGGTCCGGGGACTGGCCCGGGACCATGACCGGTGGGAGCTGCCTCCGAGGGTTGGGCGGAAAGCCGCTGGATCGACCGTGCCACGTCGGGGGCGGCCGGAAGCGGGGGCTCCCCCGGTCTCATCGGCGATGCGTCCGCCCCTGGGTCGACGGCTATCGTCGGCGAGGTGGTTTCCGGTTCGGGTTCCGCTGGCAGTTCAGGCACTGGAGTCCCACGCTGCGCGATATTGGCTGCGTCCCCGGGCTCGCTCGGTTGCCCTGATGGTTCCCGCGCATCGGTCTGTGGCGTCCGGGCGGGTTCGGGCTCGGCTGCCGCCGGTGATATCGGCGCGCCGGGGACGCTGGCCATCGGTTCGGTTGTGGAAGCGGACGAGCTCGCCGGGGACGCTCCACCTGAGACCGCCGCGGGGAGCTGTGGCGGACCGGGTTCATCGGCGGGCCCAGCGGGACCCTCAGGCTGGGTGCCCGGCCCGGGGGCTGCCGCGGCTTGTGTGGCTTCGGGTGGCCGGGGTGTGGGGCCCGTCGTGTCCAGTGGCCCGGCCGTTGCGGAGCTGTGCGCAGGTGCTCCCGGCGGTTCGGTTCGCCGTTGCACCGGCATGCTCGACGCAACGGTCCGCAGCTCGCCAGCCGGTGCGCCCGGAGGGCGTGAGGGAGGCGCCGCCGCCAGCTCCGATTCGTTGGCCGGGGCCCCCGCCACCGGAGGCGCCGGGTGGGCTGCCTCACGGGTCGCGGGATGTCCTCCCGGCGGTGTGGAGGCTTCCCGATCGGAGACGCGCTCCAGACCCGCCCGGGGGCGCACGGTGGGGGCTTCCTCGGATGGAGCCGCAGATGGCTGGTCCGGCGGAGCGTGGGTGGTGGCGTCGTGCGCCGGTGCTCCCAGGGATTGTGAAGCCTCGGGTGCAGGAGTCCGCTGGACCGTTCCTCGCTGATCCGCCGCGGTCCCCGGGTCAGTGGTGGAAGGTGAACGAGGCGTAGTACCGGCCCCGGCTGTGGTCGAGACGTCGCCTGAAGGAGCCGGCGGGCTGTCTGTCGCTCGGTCAGGACCGACTGTCGGGACGGGCTCGATCGTGACCGGCGCGGCAGCCTCCTGGATCCGCGAACGCCGGCCCGAGGGACGGGGTTGCGGCGGCGTCGCTTCGGCGGGAACGGGCATGCCAATCGATTCAAGTGGTGGCGCGGTATCCCGCTCCATCATCCGCGCCTCGAGTATCCCCGCCATGGTCTCGAGGCGGCGCACCCAGGACGGGCCCTCGTCCGCCGCATCGGCAGTACTGCCCGGGACGACTTCGACGGACTCGGTGGCAGCCGGCTCAGGCAACGCGGTGCCTTGCTCAACGATTTGCGAGGGCGGGGGGCTCTCTTCCACGGCGCGGTAGCTTCCCGCGGAAAGCGGCGATCCCCCGAACGTTGGCGCCGCGGGCAGATCGCCCCCGGAAGAGATGAGCATGCGATCGAGACCAGCGTTCAGGCCCAGCACGCCGCGGCTGTACCGCTCCGCCCGGTCGAGCACGGCACTGGCCAGGTTGCCGGAGCTACCGATAGACTCCTGCTGACTCACGGCTTACCGTTCCTACGCAATCGTGAACTCCTGGAAAGCGAGCTCCAGGCTCTCAAGCAGCACCGCCGACTGGTCGCTCTGCATCGTGGGGCCGGTCCACTTCACCGGATAGGCGCCGATGAGGTTCCAGCGAAACACCTCTTCAGCCTTCCGGTAGAGCACGATGGAGATGTTCTTCTTCTCGCTCTGCTTGGCCGCCCCGGTCGCAATCCGGTGCAGCCACTCCCAGAGATGCGTCGACGAGGTTACGCCGCGCTTCAACGTCACATTCGAAAAGGTGCGGCGGCCGGGGAGTTTGTGTGTCCGGTCGTTCACGCCACCTTCCTGGTACTCGAACACATCGATCTTCGCCTCGAGGCCGGTGCACTCCGTGAATCGGGCTTCCTGGACACCCTCAATCTCGACGGTGAAGTGAAACCCCGCCCACGGGTCGGTCATTCTGCTGATGTCAGCCATCAGTGCGTCTCCTGGACCGCATCGGCCAGTCTCCTGTTCATTTCGGCCACCTGCTCCACCCAGAGCTGCCTATCGCGATGTTCGAGTTCCAGCAGTGTTTCCGGCGGCCAGTGAAAGTGGTAGGCGAGGTAGGCTACCTCCTCGTTGAGCCGGTCGAGGGGGTAGCCCACTATCCCCCCAGGCGCGAGATGTCCACTTCTATCGGTGTCGAACACTCGGGGCACGTCACTGGCACCAGCGAAGTCCCTTCTTCGTTGATCTGCCGGTACAGCCGTTGCAGGAACGCCAGGTCGCCGGTGAAGAGATTCTCGATCTCGTGCGGGGTCACCTGCGGCAACGAGCCGAGCCTGGTAATCACGCGCGAGAGGAGGATGATCACCAGGTAGGCCTGGTTCTCGCGCACCCGCGGATCGCGCAGGGGCGCGATTTCGTCCATCGCGGTGGCAAGGCGCATGCGCCCGTCGCGGTGGAGTGTGCCGGAACTATCCACGTAACCCCGCGGAAGGGTGAACTCGAACTCGGTCTGGAGTGCCTTCATCGCCTGTGCCATCGAGACTGGAAGAGGCAGGAGCCGCGCCGGCCCCTGCCTCCGATTGGTTCAGCGGAGCCGCCCGGAAGGGGCTCCTACATCTTTTCGCGGGCCATGCTCTCGAACACCAGGGTCATCTCCTCGATGGCGTAGGCGGTCGAGTCCGCCTGCATCTGGGGGCCGGTGATTTTCGAGGGCCAGGCATTGAGGAGGTCCCACTTCGCGACCGGCGTAAGGCTCTGATCGAACATCGTGATGCTGGCGTTGGTGCGGGCTCCGACGATGTCGCCATCCTCGACCTTCTTGCGCCAATCCCACATGTCGATCGTCTTGGTGACGCCGCGCTTGAGGGTGACATCGGTGAACTTGAGGCGACCCGGGATCTTCTGGACGAGATCCCGGCCCGAGCCGTCGACGATCTTGTGTTCGATGACTTCGGTCTCCGAGCCAAGGCCGGAAATCTCAGTGAAGTACCCCTGGACCTTGCCCCCGGCATCGAGGGCGAACATAAAACCTGTTAGTGGATCGGTGTCGCGTGCGGGCACTGGGCGCTTGCTCCTTCTGTGTTACTGGTCCGGCGAGACGGTTAGGCCTCGGGTGCGTACTGGCTGATGCGGAAGATCACGAATTCGGCCGGCTTCACGGGCGCGATGCCGATATCCACGATCAGCTGGCCGAGGTCCCGCGTTTCCTGCGGGTTGTTCTCGGCGTCGCACTTCACGAAGAAGGCCTGCTCCGGTGTCGCACCGAACAGCGCCCCCGAACGCCACACGACGCGCAGGAATGCGCCGATGTCGCGGCGCATCTTCGCCCACAGCATGGCATCGTTCGGCTCGAAAACCGCCCACTGCGTGCCGTTCTCGATCGATTTCTCCACGAAGTTGAACAGGCGCCGCACGTTCAGGTAGCGCCACGATGGGTCGGACGACAGCGTGCGGGCGCCCCACACGCGGATGCCCCGGCCGGCGAAGACGCGAAGGCAGTTCACCCCGTTCGGGTTCAGGACACTCTGCTCCGCACCCGTGAGGTTGATCGGCAGCGAGATGACGCCACGGATGACTTCGTTCGCAGGAGCCTTGTGCACACCACGCTCGTTGTCGTTCCGCGCCCAGATCCCGGCCATGTGCCCCGAGGGCGGGATGGTGATCGTCGTGCTCTTGGCGCCGGGGGTGGGATCGGCCACGGTCACCCAGGGGTAGTACATCGCGGCGTACTTCGAATCGTAGCCGGCGACGTTCATCCGCCAGTCCTTGACCTGCTGCGCGTTCAAGTCCGGGGGGGTGTCGATGACGGCGACGCGGTCGCCCATGCGTTCGCAGTGGGCGATCATCGCCAGCTGGATCGCCTTCACGCCATCCATGTCGAGCACGCCGGCCTGGTAGGCGGCCATCACGTCGGGCGCGAGCACCATGGTGACCTCGTCGATGGCCTCGAGGCCATCGATGCCGCTCCGTTCGGTCACATCGCCCTGGTAGTCGGAAGGGGTTACCGGGACCACCGCGGTGGTGGTCGTGGAGGGCAGCGCGAGCGGGTATGTCCCGGGTGCCGGGGCGCGCTCAGCCAGGCTCAGCCCCGAGACTTTCACTTCCTCGAGCTGGACCAGGGTGGATTGCTTGTTGACCACGTCGAAGGCGTTCTTGGCGCCTTTGCCGAGCGTCAGCCCTTCGAACTTCTCTTCAGCGCCGCCGCCCTTCACGGTGATGGTGAAGGTGTCGTCGTCGCCTGCGGCCACCTCGACGCTCAGGCCGTCGGTGCTGACGTTCGGCTTCGGGAGAGCGCGAATGGTTGCCGTGCCCGCTGCGCCCTTCGCCGCGATCTCAGCCACGGGCTGCGGTGCGGATGCATCGGCGTCTCCGGCTCCTCCGATGCGGACCACGTAGCAGAGGCCGCCGCCATTGTTGAAGTAGCCGAAGACGGCGTGAGCCAAATAGGCCCCGGGGATGAATCCTCCGAACACATCGACGAACTGCGTCCAGTTCGCCACCATCGTCGCCTTGCCGACGGGACCTTTCTCGGCAATGCCGAGGAACGCGGCCACGGCGGTGCCGACGCCTTCGATGGGCTTTGTCCCCCGGTCGACTTCTTCGACGTAGACGCCGGGTGTGAGGTACGACGTAGCCATCAGGGCTCCTTGGGTGCGGTATTGACGGGCTGGCCTGCCCGTGGGCGCGGCAATATTAGCAGCATCGCCCGCCCGGCGCGCAATGAGTTGAGGAAATTAGCGACTTAGCATCCGGCACAGTTCGTTACAGTTCGATGTCATAGGTACTGCCCGGGACGGTGACCGTGCGGGTTGCTTCAGTTCCATCGGGCGTCACGGCGGCCAGCGTGTGTTCGCCGGCGAGCACGCCCGGGAAGGTGAACCGGCCACCCGGATCGGTGACTGCCACGTGCCCGGTGCCGACCACGGAGACACGCACGCCCCCGACGCCGGCGAGCGGATCGCCCTTTCGGTGCACGAAGCCCGCGACCTGGATCCAGCGCTCTCGCGGCTCTCGATGCTTCTCGCCGAAATCGATTTCGACGGTCCGCACGAGCGGCCCCGTGACGGGGGCGAACACGTTGAGTGGTGCGGTCACCACCCAGGTCAGCGATGTCCGCAGCTCGTTGTCCATCACTCCCCACAGGTCGGCAGGCTTGATCAGGTGGTCCGGCGGCGCGATGCGGCCCAGCAGCGGGTATTCCGAATCGCGGAGCTCTCCCTGGAAGTACTGCGGGGGAATTTCGGTGCCCCGATACAACGAGGCGAGCACCCGGCCGAGCACCCGGTGCTCGTCTTCCGGTTCGCGCGCCCAGGCGGTAACCATGTAGCTCAGGTCGACGCGCCGAGCCGGCAGCATCTGCGAGACGGCACCCGTGGCCAACCGCATTGCCTGGGGCGTATCGTCGCGGTACCCGGTCCGCTCCCGGATGTCGAACATGAACAGGTTGAGCGTTGGCTTCGAAAGCCGGCCAGACCATTCGCGGGTCGGGCGCTCGAACGAGACGTCCACCTCCCCACGCTCGATGGGCACGTCGGTAATCAGGTACTGCTTCAGGGTTTCGTCGACATCATTGAGCACGGCACGCTGTCCCCGGGGGGACTAGACCCCCGATTCCTGCTCGGCTTCGCGTTGCATCCCGCCGGAGAGCACCGCCTCCGCGGTCCGGTCCGCCTCATGCTCCTGGGGATCGTTCGCGGGACCCGCGGTCATTCCCCCGCTCGCCGGCCCACCACCCGCACGTTGCTGGACCACATGCGTTAGCTCATGGGCCATGAGGTGACCATCTCCGGTGCTTGCATCCGACCTCAGGAAGATGTCGTTCCCGGTGGTGAAGGCCTTCGCGGTCAGCTGCCGGTTGAGCGTATCGGACTGCGAATCCTGGTGGACCCGCACTCCGCTGAAGTCCGCTCCGAATGCTGACTCCATGCGCTCCCGGAAGCTTGAATCGAGGGTCGACCCGCCACCGCGCTGTGCATTGATTTCCGCCGAGATGTCCGCGCCGACCGGCCCGCCGTCGAGACCAACGCGCGGCGTGGGGTCGTGCTTGGCCTGGAGCTCCTCTTCCTCTTCGGCAGCGCGCTGGAGCCTGGGGTCGTGCTTGGCCTGGAGCTCCTCTTCCTCTTCGGCAGCGCGCTGGAGCCCGGGGTCGTGCTTCGCCTGGAGCTCCTCTTCTTGCTCGGCGGCGCGCTGGAGCGCGGGGTCGTGCTTCGCCTGGAGCTCGTCCTCCTCCGCGGCGCGCTGGAGCATGGGGTCGTGCTTCGCCTGGAGCTCGTCCTCCTCCGCGGCGCGCTGCACCATCCGGGCAACCGCCTGGTTCCCCGCGTGGGCCTGCAGCGTAACGAGCGGATGGGCGTGGCGAGCCGGCGCGTGCGCGGGTGCGGCAGTCGTGGCGCGCTGGCCATGCATGGCTCGTTCGGAATCGGCGGGCTGGTAGTCGGGCATCCTCGGCAGACCTCCGGCGCACATCATAGCCGCTTGGATACGGCCTGCCAGCGGTTAAGCCGGCAGAAACTAGCGCAAATGGGTGATGTGGTCTCCAAACTCTGCTTCGGTCACCATCCGGCCAAGCTTCTGGAACTCCCGCCGAGTCGCGCGGATGAGGTGGCGCATGCCCAGGGGTCCGCCTTCCTGCGCTGCGAGGAACGCCCCCGCGAGCACGATGTTGCGAATGTTCCCGCCGCTGATCTTGAACTGGCGCGCGAGGAAGGGGAGGTCGATATCGGCCGCCAGCGGGAGCTGCGGCGGTATAGTCGATTGCCAGATGCGCAGCCGGTAGGGCTCCTCGGGCATCGGGAAATCGATGACGAAATGCATCCGCCGGAGGAAGGCCTCGTCCAGGTTCATCTTCAGGTTCGTCGAGAGGACTACCGCGCCCGAGTACTCCTCCATGCGCTGGAGCAGGTAGGCAGTCTCGATATTCGCGTACCGGTCGTGGGCATCGCGCACTTCCGATCGCTTCCCGAACAGCGCGTCTGCCTCGTCGAAGAACAGGATGGCGTTCGATGATTCGGCGTCGCGGAAGATGGCGCCGATGTTCTTCTCGGTCTCGCCAATGTACTTGCTGACCACGCCGGAGAGGTCGATCTTGTACAGGTCGAGCCCGAGCTGCCCCGCGATGACATCCGCCGCCATCGTCTTGCCCGTGCCCGATTGGCCCGCGAACAGGGCGATGACTCCCTTGCCCATGGCGAGCTTCTTATCGAAGCCCCACGTGTCGTAGACCAGGTGACGATGTTCGATCATCCCGCAGAACTCGCGCAGCTGTTCCAGCGGATCGTCTTCGAGCACGATGTCGTCCCATACATAATGCGGGGCGATCTTCGATGCGAGCGTGCCCAGGATGGGGGCGGACTGAGCACGTGCTCCGGCGTACAGGTCCTCGCGTGAAATCACGGGTGCCGACGGATCCCGAGCGATGGCTCTTCCCAGTGCTGTCCGGACCGCGCTGGCGATGGCGTCGGCGCCGAGCCGGAATTTACCGGCGAGCGCGTCGAGCTCGGCGGCGTCGGCCGAGCAATTCACGTCAGCCACCGCGGCTCGCCAGCGGTCAAGCCGGGCCTCGTGATCGAGCCCCGGTACATGTAGCAACGGTCCCGCGAAGGCAATTCCCCCGCCCTCGCTCGCGAGCAGCGTGAGGGGCGCGGCGGTGCCGCCGATGAGGGCGAGCACCTGGTCGCGCACGGGCGTTTCCGCGGCATCGAGGCCGATTAGGAGGGCGGCCCGCTGGAGCGCGGCCTCCCGCCCCGCCCGAGACACTGCCTCGGCCCCTGCCACGTCCCGTAGCCGCCCTGGCTCGAACTCCAGTACGCCGCCCAATCCGCTGCCAGCGGCAATGCACAGCGCGGCATCGCGCAGTCGGCCGGGGTCCGGCCCCTGGAGCGCCACGACGGGGGGTTCCAGCGCGGTCGCGGGGTGCCGAGCGACTGTCGAGATCTCCGGTGTGGCAGCTGGCGGAGCGGCTGCCGCGCTTTGCAGGCGCACCGACCCCGCGATAGCGGCATCGATGCCGTCGCCGCCGAGCAGGAATCGCAGGACGCGATCGTCGAGCACCAGTGCCTTTGACGGCAGCGGCGTCAAAGGCTGGCCGGGGTCATCGAGCAGTTCCACGATGCGGTGGCGGCGCAGCGGGAGTTGCTCGTCGAACAGACCGAGGGCCGCGAGCGGGTCGTCGGCGAGCAGCCGCAATCCAAGCTCGACGCGGGGCCGCCTGCGCGACACATCGTCCTGCGCGTAGGCGATGAGCCGCTCGACGCCGGGGCGCGTCTCGGCTGCGAGGCAGAGGCGGACAACGCCCTCCTCGAGCGGGGACAGGCCGCAGGCGGCGGTGAGCGCCGCCAACCGCTGTTCCTGGCCGGCCGGGAAGTCCTCGGCCTCCTCGCCGAGCAATCGATCGGCCTCGGCATCGGGGATGTAGAGCCCGCGCAGGTCGTCCTCGCCAACCGGCACCCCGGCTGCGCGCATGCGTTCAATCTCCCGGGCGAGTAAGAGGAGTATGGGGACGGTGCGGTCTCGGGGGTCGGGCATGTTCGTGCTCAATTGCTCACTAAGGGCAGTAGACATAGCTGCTGGCGAAACCCGAGGTCCCCGAACTTGCCGAAGCCCAGTTGCTGTCGCCGCTGTAGCTCGCGGAAACGGAATGGTCGCCCTCTGCGAATGTCGTCGAGAGGAATGCCTCGGGTTCCCCGGGTGACACGGGGACCGCACCGATCAGGTTGCCTTGGTCGTAAAACGAGATGAATCCGGTCGGGTACGGCGTATTTGCGTTCCAGTTCGCGATGAACGCGTACAGCTGAACCGGGATGAAATCGCAGACGCCCCCTTCCGGACCAACGATGTTCAAGACCGTCGCGAGCACCACCGGGGCAGCACCCACGATCACGTCCACCGGCGCCGAGTTCGTGCACACCGAGGCATAACACACCTTCGCCTGCACCGTCGTCGTCCCCGGGCTCGACCGGTAGGTGGTAAACGTCTTCGCGAACGTCGTGACCAGCGACGGGGCCGCATCCGTCGCAGTCCAGGTGATCTCCGTGTAATCCTCCGTGAACGTGGTCGAGCAGTCGATCTTCGCCTGCCCCGAGACCCATGCGTAGGTACACTGCACCGGCACAAACGCAGGCGGTCCGTTCGGCTTGGGAGTCGCAGTCGGTGTTGGCGTGCCCGCGGCCACCGTCGGTGATGGGGTTGGCGTGGCCGTCGGGAATGCCACCACCACCGCTGCGGAGCCCGTCTTACAGACCGTGACGTTGCAGGCGGTCATCTCCACGCTCAGCGAGGTGTCCTGGCTGAACGTCGTGGTGAACGTCGTCGCTCCGGGAGCGACGGGGGCGGGCAACCCGTTCACACTCCAGCGGGTGGTCGTGTAGGTGCCTGTGACCGTCCCCGTGCAGGTGACGCCCGCATTGGTGGGCGTGTACGCGACATCGCACTTCACTGCTACGGCGGCCGGGGCGGCCGGGGTTGCGGTGGGCACCGGCGTGGCCGTTGGGCGAGGTGTCGGCGTTGGCTGTGCGGTGACGGTGCCCGAGCCAGTAGTGGGTACCCCGCCCGTCCCGTCGTCGCCCGTGCCGCCGGTGCTGCCACCGGTGCCCCCCGGCGGGAGCGTCACGGTTTCGCCCGGACCTGGCGTGCCCGTGCCGGGGATGGGTGTCGCGCCGGCGAGGACCTCAGTCTTCAGGGCAGCCTGCGCCGGGTCGTACGACATCGACATGACCAGGCTCCCCGTCGCGTCCTCCGTTGTGACCTCGGCGTTGCCATTCTGGTCGTAACTGTGGATGGCGATGGTCGAACCACCGCCGCCCGGGTTCAACACTTCGATGCGGTAGTCCTCACGGCTCCCGGGCAAGTAGATCGACGTCGTGCCGGCACCCGCCGGCGGCGGGCTCTCGACGCAGGTCGGGTCGCGCCAGGCGTTTCGCGTGTTCAGCCACGCCCCCTCGATCTCCGTCTTTGGCGCCTCGTCAGTGACCGCCCCAACCACCTGGTTCGTCTTCACGTTCACCACGCGCACCCGCAGGTCCTTTGGCACGGTAAGAACCACGCCGCTCAGGTTGTTGCTCGGTTCGAACAGCACCGAGCTCTTCACCTTGCCCTTGTACACGTCGAGTGTCTTGCGGTCGGCGTAGTACGGGTCATTGATGAGGATCTTGTCGCCGTCGAGGCCGACCGCCGCGATGTAGTGCCCCGGGACCTCGAGAATGATCGGCCGTTGCGCCTGCAGCTCGGCCCGGATCTCCTCTTCCGAGCCAGCGCCAAAACGCACGAACCGGACGGTCGTGCTCCCCGGGCGCGTCCGCGCGATCTCCGCGGAGAGCTCGTTCGCCGCCGTCCAGATCACGTCACCGTAGATGTATCCCCGGCTCACCCAGCCACGGCTCGTCTTGCGCGCCTCCTGGTTGAACCAGGCGTTCACCGTTTCCGGCGTGAGCTCGGAGCCGTCCGGCATCGTCAGGATGTTGAAGATGGCCATGATGGTCGCCACCGAGGTCATCGCGCAGCCGCACTGCTCGATGGTGGTGCCGCACCAGTCGGGCCCGAACTCCGGGTCCTTCGCCTTGGCGTATTCCACGGCGCCCCAGGCCGGGTTGTTCTGCGCGAAGTACGGGGCGCCGCTGCTCCCCGCCGGCAGCTCCTGGGGCTTCACGAGGTCGCGTTCGCTCTCCGACTTGTCGCACATATGGACGCCGGCATAGGCCGCCTCGCCAGAGCCGCCCGTACCCGCGCCCTTTCCCCCGCTGGCTTCTTCGGCCCACGGCACCCACGACGGCAACCGGTCGCGGTACACCCACGAAAGCCAGAGGCCGGCCGCGATCCCAACCAGCAAGAGCGCGAGGATGGTCGGCCACTTCCACCGTTCGAGCGGCGGCCGGATGGTGAGCTGGCCCAGTGCCTCCACCGTCGGCGCCGTCCCCGCCGTGGGCGTCGCAACCACCCGGAACGGCACGAACGACGGCCTTCCGAACCACTGGCGCCTGGTGCGCTTCACGCGCACCGGGACGCGCTTCTCTTCGCCGGGGCGCAGCTCGATGGATGGCTGCGGGAAGTCGTAGTTGAACTGGGCCTCGTCGTCATTGCCCGAAAGGGCGTAGGTCGCGAGCGCGTTGCCCTTGTTGCGGGCAGTCACCGTGAAGTCCCGCTTCCCCCGGATAGGCATCAGGTGGACTTCGGTGGCGTCGAACGGCAGGACAGTCAGCTTGCCGAACGCGACTGCTTCGCGGTCGTGCTCGCCCGAGGCCACAACTACGCCGAAATCGTATTCGCCTGCCAGCGACTGGGGGTTCAGCGGTGGCTGGATCACCACCGTCACCGTCTCGCGCGTGCCGGGGACGAGCGCCATCGTGCCCTGGCTGAAGCTGACCCACGATTCCGGGATGCCCGTGACCGAGAGGCGCACCAGGTCGACCACGCGACCACGGTTGTGGATGACCGCGGTCGCGAACACGGTGCCGCCGGGCTCGACGGGCGTGGCCGGCGAGACGATCGACACGCGGATCGCGCTCGATGGCACTTCCTCGAACTCGGACGGCCCTCCCTCGCCCTCAGTGTCCTGTTCGGCGGCGACTGGTGGCGGCGGCACATATTGGACTTCAACATCGCCGAAGCGGATGGGCTGTTCGGTCTCGACCAGGTTGGAGGTATGGGGGTCGATGCGGTGGCCGCCCACGAACGTGCCCGCCGCCGAACCCAGGTCCTCCACCAGGAGCCGGCCGGACTCGATGATGAGGCGGGCATGGCGACGCGAGATGCTCAGGTCGTCGATGACAATACCGTTGCCATCGGCGCGGCCCACGATGAGCGAGGGCAGGTCGAGGGGAATCTCCCTCGCCTCCCCATCGGGGGTCCGTACCTGGAGCGAACCGAACTTCACGCTGTCACATCACCCGGGGCACAGGGTCGTTGGACCACAGCAGAGGGGAGCATAGAGCGCCTCGCCGGGCCGCGCACGCGATTTTACGGATCAGGTAACCACGATCTGGAAGTTGGTAGTGTCCGCAGACGAGGCGTAATTCCCGCTGCCGGTGTAGGTGGCAGTCACCTGGCGGGTGTCCGCCGTGCAGGTGACTCCGGTTAGCGTTGCCACACCGTCGGTTACCGTGGCGGCGGCCATCCCGGTGCACGCCGAGCCGCTGATGGAGAACGTGACTGTCCCGCCATCGATGTCGGTCTTCGCTCCGAACGCCGATGTCAGGTCCGCGGTGAACGTCAGGCTGCTCCCGGCGCCTCCGGTCTGGACGGCCGTCGCCACCAGCGTCGTGGGAGCAGGGTTGATGGTCACGTCGGTCGATGTGGACGTTGCCTGGCTTGCGTAGTTCCCGCTCGACGAGGTGTACGTTGCCGTAATCGTGGCTGTCCCATCGCCGACGGATGACGGCGACCAGTTGTACGTGGTGATGCCGTCCGTCGTGTCCGCAGCGACAGCTCCCGAAACATCCACTCCGTCGGCGAAGAACCGAACCGTCCCCGGTGCTGCAGCCGGTGAGAGCGTAGCTGTCAGCGTGATCGGGTTACCCAGGGTCACTGCGGAGGCTGCCGAAACGGAGACCGTGACGGGGACCGGGTTTACCGTCACCGCAACCGTGTTCGACGTAGGCTGACTCGCGTAGTTCGTGCTCGTGGACGTGTACTCCGCTGTGATGTTGAACGTCCCCGTGGCAGCTGGTGTCCACCCTACCGATGCTGCACCGCCGATGAGCGCCTGAGCAGTATCTTGATTCGTCCCGTTGACCTTGAACTGAATGGTTCCCGGTGCCGCTGCAGGCGAAACGGTCACGCTCAACGTTTGCGGCGTGTTCACCGTAACGGGCGATGAGGCGGTGACTGTGACGGTTACCGTCGCCGGGTTCACCACGATGTCGACCGAGTTCGAGTCCGGATCGCTCAGGTAATTC
The DNA here is from genome assembly GCA_964507025.1 of uncultured Anaerolineaceae bacterium. GTDB lineage: Bacteria > Chloroflexota > Dehalococcoidia > Tepidiformales > Tepidiformaceae > Amarobacter. Next base: position 210,575 of record CAZDOK010000004.1, on the reverse strand, counting down.
GTGCTCCCCGACGTGTACGACGCGGTCAGTGCGACCGTCCCGGTCCCGCTGGGGGTCCATTGGATGGTCGCCGTGCCGTTGTTCACCGTCGCCGGGCTGCCGAAATTGACCCCGTTCAATTTGAATTGGACCGTGCCGGGCGCCGTCGAGGGCGTAACGGTCGCCGTCAGCGTGGTCTCCTGACCGAATTGCCTCGGGCTGGGAGCGCTCACCGTGACTGATGTGACGATTGCGTTAACCGTGACTGCGACCGTGTTCGAGGTGGTCTGGCTCGCGTAGTTGACGCTGCTGGAAATGTACTCCGCCGTGATGCTGAAGCTGCCGGTGCTCGTCGGCGTCCACGGTATCGAAGCCGTGCCGCTCGAAAGGGTAACGGGCGACCCGTGCGCCGTTCCATTGACCTTGAATTGAATCGTGCCCGGCGCCGCTGTTGGGGAAACCGAGGCGGAAAGGTTCTGCGTGGCGTTCACCGCCACGGGCGAAGTCGCACTGACGGTGATGGCGACCGTCTTCTTGTTCACCGTGAGCGTCTGCGCGGCAGACGTAACTGAATTGAAGTAGGTGTTCCCGGTGTAGCGCGCGGAGATAGAGTAGGTCCCGGCGTCCAGCCCGCTCACCGAGAATTCCCGGCCCCAGACACCGGTCTCCAGCTCAACCACGGGCCCCGACGGCGCCGTGGTGGCCCCGGTGCCCAGCAGCTCGATGTCGCCACAGCTACTTCCACCCTGACCACTCGGGCAGTTGTCATCGAGTCGGCTGGCCCGGCCCGTCGTAGTCAGGACCACGCGGACAACGGCCGGGGAGTCGCCGGTGGTGATGGTGCCGGAGTTGGGGAGCGTCACCGTGATGGTCGGGTCCTGGGGTGTAAGGGTGAACGCGAAGTCGTTCGAAACGTCCGCGGCCAGCGTGGCCGTCTGGACAAAGTGTGCTGTGAACAGGTAGGCGCCGGCACTTTCGAGCGGCGTGCCGTCGGCACCCGTCGTATAGGTCAACGTCGCGCGCCACTGGCCGCTCCCGCTATCGAACGCCAGCGACTGCGCCGTGCCGATCGTCTCCGCATCTCCGATCGGGGCGGTCGATGGGCGGACTTTGAACTCCACACTTCCGCCCGCCGGATCGAAACCGTTGCTGCCGGCGACGCTGGCTATCAGCGTGATGTCGTCGCCAACCTTCCCGTCGGTCGCGGCGGTGACAGAGACGATGGCCGCCGTCGCCGGGGCCCGAACGAACGTGACCGTGTCGCTGGCGGCCGATTTGCTATCCTCGAAGTTCGTGCTCCCGCGCTTGAAGCGGGCCTGGAACACGACATCCCCGAGGTGTGCCGTGCCCAAGCCGGCCTGGACGTCGAGCGACGCCGCTCCTGCCACCACGGTCGTGTCCGTGCCCAGGAGGGTCCAGTCGCCCCCGGTCTCTGGTTTCCAGTAGAACTCGACGCTCCCCCCGGTTGGGGTCTCGGTGAGGGGGGGTGGGGCCGAGACGGCGGCTGTCAGCACGATGGGCGTGCAGCCGGGCGGGGCCGTCGCACAGATGGCGACGTCGCCCGTCGGAGAAGCGATGATCCCCGTCACCGACGGCAGCAGCACGCTCAGGCTCTTGGTGTTGGAGGTCGGAGTTGGCGTCTGCGCGAAGCGGATGACGTAGTCCGCAAACGCACTCTGGCCGGAGGGCAATTCGAGTTCATCGGTCTCCAGCTTGGCGGTCACACTGAACGTTTGTCCGCGGGCAGCGCTCCCGGCCTGCACCAGCAGGCGCGCTTCGCCAGGAATGCACGTCTGGCCGCCGAGGGTGCCACTGGAGGGGCACACCTGCTGCAGCAACACAATGGTGTTCTGATTTGGTGCCGGCAGCGTCAACATCGCGTCGGTTACGTTCGTGGCGGGCGGTGTGGTCACGAACTCCACGCGCCCGTACGGAACACTGGGGCTGGTTATCGCCCGCAACATCACCTGGCCGTCGCTGGGGATTTCGGTGAGGAGCTTTGGAGCATTTGGGTCGGTCGAGTTCGGATCGAGCGGATCCCAGAGGTTGGCGGGTCGGCTCCATATTTGCAGCTCGGAACTTACTGGCTCTTGCACCACGAGTCGGCCGACCGAGTTTTCCGGTGGGCCAACCTGTGGACCGACACAGAAATAGTCGAGCGTGGTTGTGGCGCGCAGGTAGTAGACACCGGGCTTGTCGGGCGCGTTGAACCCGGTGCTGAAGGGCACGTTGTTCACCGTATGCAGTGGGAGCACTCCGCTCACGAGGCACTTGGGCCCCAGCGGCGGCGTCCCGCTCGTCTGGTTGCCGCCGATGCCGATGTACAGTTGCCGGATGCATCCCGGGCAGTAGTCCGTCCGCCCGACGCTCCCGCTAACAGTGAAGGACTGTCCGGGGCGCAGGATCAACGTCGTCGCGGTTGACCCGTCCAGGCCACCAGACATCCCCAGGCCGTGGAGCACCGTACCGCCGCCGAGGTTCTTCGGCGTCGCGTAGCTCCCCGCCGTGGCGAAGCCCGTGGTTGGGCTCACCACGTTTCTGCAGGTGTTGTCGACGGTCCCGTCATCGTCCTCGTCGACCGAGTCGCAACCGTCCTTGATTGGTGGGAGAACCGTGATGATACGCTCGGCGCTGTCGCTGCCGAATGCATTGATGCCGCCGCTGTACTTGCCGACGAACACGTGATCGATGCCGGTTCCTTCCGGGTCTCCATAGGAAAGTGGCCCGGTTTCCACCGCCGCCTGGGCAACCGCAACCTTGCCCACGGTGAACAGCGTCGCGCTTGGACCAATGGCAAAACCATCGGCATAGAACTGCACCGTCCCGCCCTGGGGCACGATGCCGCCGACACCGTCGACGCGGGCCATGAGGGTGAGGCGATGCCCGCTGTTGACCTGCGCATCAGGGTTCGACTCCAGCGTCGTTATCGTCCGGCCGATGCCCACCGTCGTCGGCTGCGATGTCCTGCAGGTGCCGAAGTTGCAGACCGTCGCCGTCACCCGCAGCGAGACGGGCGCGCCCGGCTGGTTCCGGACCGAGGTGGTGAACGTCTTGCTCTTCCCACTCTGATTCGCCGGGGTTCCTCCCGGGGCCGACCACGAGATGCTGGTGAAGTCGCCCGAGAAGTTGGCCTCGCAGTTGAACTGGGCAACCTGGCCATCCGGCGTGATTGGGAACTCGGTTCCGCACACCACCGCCACGGCGCCACCCGCGGGCGGCGTGGCCACCGGCGTTGCCCCCGTTCCGGTGCCGCCGGGCCCGGTGAAGGTGGTGCCGCCCAGGTTCGCCGGGAACACGATCCGCTCCGGTCGCGTGACCGAGCGGCAGATCGTCACGTTGCACACGGTCGCCGAGACGGTCGCCGGGGTGTCGTCGTTGAAGGCCATCAGGAACGAGCTTGAGCCCGTGAAATCCGGCACTACCTCGCCGTTCAGCGTCCACCGGGTGGTGGTGTAGGTGCCTGTCACCTGCAAGTCGCAGATGAACGTCGCCTGCTTTGGTGATGGCTGGTAGATCGTGCTGCAGGCGACCCCCACGGTGTCGGGCGGCAGCAGCGGGCCCGTTTCCGCGGGCGGGGTGATGCCCGGTGGCAGCCCGGGGCCCTGGCCGGGCGGCCGTGGCAAACGTTGGATGGTCTCGCCCGGCCCGTGCGCGAACTTCAACGGTGTCGCCAGGAGGAACGACCCGAACCCGACGATGATGTTGTCCTCTTCGTTCGGAAGCCCTGGCGCGAAGCGTATGGGGTCGCCCAGCTCGAACCCGCTGTTGTCGGAGGTCTCCACCCGCAACTGGCCGGGCTCGGCCCCGAGCGTGATGTTCGTGGTGGCCTCGACAAACGGCGTTTCGGTAGGGGCCGGCGTCGGGCTGGGCGTGGGGGTCGCCCCGGGTGTTGGCGTTTCGTCGCCGGGTCCACCACCTTCGCCGCCAGCGTCGCTGGTCGGTGTCGGCGTGCCCTCGCCGGCACCGGGCGTGCGCACCACAGGCGCGGGGGCATTCGGGTCGTAGTCGAGTTCGGCGGTGGTCCCTTCCTGGCCCTCGATGGTCGCGATCGAGGCCGTGCCGTCGCGACCGTAGGTATGGATGGCGACGCTCCCGCCCTGGTCGCCGGTGCTGAGGATTTCGATGCGGTAGTCGTCCCGCGAGCCGGGCAGGACGATCTGGTGCGTGCCGGCCCCGGCGGGGGGCGCCTTTTCGATGCAGGTGGGATCGCGCCACGCGCGGCGGGTGCTCACCGAGGCGCCAGGAATCTGGATGATCGGCTCGGCCGTCGCACCGGCCGTTGTGTCGCCCGTACCTACCACGCGGCCCTGCTTGTCGACCACGCGGAACTTCACATCGGAAGGCGCGGTGAGCACCACGGCGCTCAGGTCGGAGCTTGGCTCGTAGATGACCGAGCTCCGGACCTTGCCCTTGTAGGCGTCGAGCGTCGTGCGGTCGCGATAGAACGGGTCGTTGATGAGAATGGTGTCGCCGTCGAGGCCCACGGCTGCGATCCAGTGGCCAGGCACCTCCAGGATGATCGGCCGCCCCGCCCGCAGTTCTGCCCGGATCTCGTCTTCGGACCCGGAACCGGTGCGGACGAAGCGGACGGTGGGCGTGCCTGGTTTGGCCTTCGCTATCTCGCCGGAAAGCTCGTTCGCCGCCGTCCAGATGACGTCGCCGTAGATGTAGCCTCGGCTTACCCAGCCCCGATCAGTCCGCTTCGCCTCGCCGTTGAACCACGCGTTGAGCGATTGCGGCGTCAGCGGCTGGCCATCGGGCAGGGTGAGCACGTTGTAGAGCGCCAGCATCACCGCCACCGATGTCATCGCGCAGCCGCACTGGGAGATGGTGGTCCCGCACCAGTCCTTCCCTGCAGGGAGCTCGGTCGAGCGGGCGTACTCGACATTGGCCCAACGCGCGTCGTTTTGCGCGAAGAACGGTGCACCGTTGGCATCGACCTGTCCGAAGATCGGCCTGCCGCCATCGAACGTCCCGGCGACGGTCGCTTCTGTGTTGGGTTCGGCCTGCGCTGCCTGCTCGTTCTTCTCCTGCTGCTCGGCGACAGCATCCGACTCGTCGCAAAGGTGGACCCCCGCGTATTCGTCCTCGGCACCCGCGGTCTGGACCGTCTCGCCGTCGGTGAGAATCAGGATGGCGAGCGCGGTGACTCCGAGCACGAGGGCCGCCAGCACGAACATCGCGGGCATTCGGAACTTCTGGAGTGGCGGGTCAACTGAAAGCTGTCCGCGGGCCCGCACGTCAGAGCCGCTCTCGGCTGAGGCGACGACTTCAAACGGAAGCACCACCCTGGGCCCCAGGAGCTGGCGCGGCCGGCGTACCTTGAGCGCGAGAACCTGCTTTTCGCCTGGCGCCAGCTGCACCACGGAGGAATCGAACTCGTAGCGGAACACCTGCTCGTCATCCTGGCCGGCGAGGCCCAACCGAGCGGGCTGGTTTCCCCGGTTTTCGGCCACGAGCCGGAAGTTGCGGCTGCTCCGGACCGCCTCGAACGCAAGGCTGAACGATTCGAACGGCAGGACCTCGAAGCTGCCGATCGCGATTGCCTCGCGCTGGTGTTCGCGCGAAGCCACCTTCACCGTGAAGTCATAGTGCCCGGCGAGCGAGTCGTGACGGCGCGGTGGATGGAGCGTCAGCTGCACGTCGAGGTGCGCTCCCGGCACCAGCGAAGATTGCGGCGTTTCGATCGTGTACCAGTCCGCCGGCAAGTCCGTGATTTCAATGGTCACCGTGTCGACGACGCGACCCCGGTTCGTGACCGTCAGCGTTGCCGTTGCCTGGCGACCCGGGTCGATCGCCACCGCGGGCGAGACGAGGGCGACATGGAGCCCGGTGGGCGAGAACACCGTGTCGTCGTCAGCGACCGCCGTGATCGCGTCGGCCGGCGGTGGCGGGAAATAGCTCGCTTCCAGATCGCCGAACCGGAGCTGATCGCCATCATCGAGCAGGTACCGGACGTTTGGGCTGAGACGCTCACCGTTGATGAAGGTGCCGGCCGCGCTCGCCAGGTCCTCCACCATCAGGCGCCCGGAATCGACGGTGAGGCGCGCATGGCGCCGGGAGATGGAGAAGTCATCCAGGTGGATGTTCGAGCCTTCGCCGCGCCCAACCAGCGCTGATGGGAGGTCGAGCGGATACGACCGGGTCTCGCCGGTCAGCATGGCTACCTGGAGGGTGCCGAACTTCACCGGGCACCATCCGCGTGGTCGGGGGCACAATCACGCATTGCTCGAAGGATAGCTGCACCCCGGACGGATGACCACGTAACGGCAAGGTGACAGCCTGGTATCTCCGGTGCGGGCCCTTCCCGGGCTAACTGAGCGGGATCACCCATGGCACCGTGCCTTCGCCCGAAATCGCGACCCAGTAGACGGCCCCAATTGCCATCGTCGAAAAGTCGCTCGCGCCAGGAACGCCATCGCCCCCAACGAAGTACGCCTTCCACGTAGCGGCCGTGGCATCCCACTGGAAGATGGCCGTGATGCGGGTCGAGAGGTCATTCGCCCCGGGCACGCCCGTCCCGCGGACGGCGTCGCTCACGCTCATACCGTCGCGGCCGGTCCATGTCATCAGCGACCAGCGCGAGGTCAGCGTGTAGCTCTCGGTACCACCCGGGCCGGGCGCGGGTGGCGCGGTCGAACCTCCACCGCTTCCAGTTGGGCTCACGTAGGTGTAATTCGGGACGATCTCGGAGCTGCCGTTCTGCGTGGTAATCACGACCACGGCCGGGCCGGAGACGTTCGCCGGTGCCTTCGCCGTCATCGTCGTGTCGTTGATCACCTTGCATTCGGGGGCCTGCACGGTGCCGAACTTCACGGCGCCGGGGCACGCTGCCCCGGTGAAGCCGATGCCCGTGATCACCACGTCATTGCCCCCGAAGGTCGAGCCGGTATTCGGCGTGAGCGCGGTGATCTTGGGGACGGCCGAATTGTACGTGAACTTCGTCGCCGGTCCGGTGGGACTCACGTCAGTCCCTTTGGTCACGCGCACGTCGACGGCGCCGGGGGTGCCGTTTGGCGGGCTCAGCACCGTTATCTGCGTGGCGCTGTTGAGGTTGAACGCCTCGACCGGGGTGTCGCCAAAGCGCACCGAAAGCGGCGCCGTGAAGTTCTTGCCGATGATGATCACGATGGTGCCGCCGGTTGTCGGCCCGTTATTGGGGTTCACCAGGTCGACGATTGGTCCGTTCGTGTACGTGTAAAGGTCGGCGGGGGTTTCCGGGCTGAGGCCCGAGCCGGTCGAAACGCGGACGTGGACTGCCTGCGGAATCGCCGAGGCGGGCACCACCGCGGTCAGCGTTTGCGGGTCGACGTACGTCGGGATCACGGCCACGGCACCGAACTGCACGACCGCCTGCGAGTTGAAGTTCTTGCCCTTGATGGTGACCGTCCCACCGCCGGCCAGGGGCCCCGCGATGGGCGAGACGCTCTCCACGGTCGGGCCTGAGTACGAGAACCGTGCCTGGGGGCCAGCCGGGCTCGCGTTCGCGTTGACCGTGACAATCACATCGACCACGCCAGCGCCCGCGGGACTGGTGACATCGATCCGGGTTGGACTGACCACCGTGGCGAAGGTGGCCTGGGTGGCACCGAACTTCACCGTGGCTCCCGGAAGGAAGCCGGTACCGGTGATCGTGACGACCGTGCCGCCCACGACGGGGCCGGAATCGGGCGAGATGGAGGTGATGAGCGGTCCGGCACTGTACCCGTAGTTCGCGGCGGACGTGAACTGGCTAAGTCCCGCCAGGGGATGCTTGAGCGTGACCTGGACCGTGCCCGTACCGGGAGGCGCGGTGGCGACGATGCGCGTGGAGCTTTCGACCACGAAGGCGGCCGAGGCGCCGCCGAAGAGCACCTCGGAGACCGGGACGTCATAGAGGGTGGCATCCTTGAGGATGAAGTTCGCGCCGGTGATGACGACGGTGTTGCCTCCAGAAGGCGGTCCGAAGTTGGGGCTCAGGCCGGTGATGGTTGGGCCCTGCGTGTACTCGAATTCGCTATCCGACGTGGCCGGGCTGGTTTTCGCACCGACGGTAAGGACCACATCAACCTTGCCTATGGGATGCGGCGGGGTGGTGGCGACGATGGTGTTGGGACCTTCGTAGACGCAATTGCTGACCGCCGTGCCGCCGATCACCACCTGGGAAATGACGGTCGAGCACAGAGCCCCCGGCGCGCCGAGGAATCCGCGCCCCGTGATGCGCACCTGTGTTCCACCGGCCACGGTGCCGGACTTCGGCGACAGCTGCGTGATGGTCGGGCCGGAGGTGTAGTAGAAGAGGTCGTTCCGCTCCACCGTATCGGGCCGGCTGTCGTGATCGGTGCTCGACGGATCCTTGACCGTGACGATGATGTGGTGCGGGATGCCCTCACTGATGAAGCCACACACAAGCGGCAGTGGGCCCAGGTTCAGAGTCAGAATGATCTGTGTGTTGTTGATGGGGGTGAAAGTCCCGCAGGTGCCGAGCGGCGTCGGTGTGGCGAGGATGTTGTTGGCCGGCAGAAAGCTGATATCTGTGGTCGTGCTGACGCCCGGCTGGAGAAAGTTCACCCCGGTGATGATGATCGTCTCTCCCCCGGGAGGCTGGGGATCGGTGCCCGCGCTCCTTGGCGAGACATTCAGAACCTGGGGCTCGTTCGTCCCGATCAAGCGGATCTTCGACGAGGAGATGGGGCCGATGAGTCCGCCGTTGCTGACGCTCCGGATGGTCACAAAGATGTCTTTGCTCTCGAACCGGTTCTGGTTCAGCGTCTGGATGAACACGCTCTGCTGCGTCAGGTTGGTGTTCTTCGGGAACGTCACCAGCTTGGTCTGTTCCGAAGCCGGGTAGTCGACATTGGGGTCGCCGCCCTCGAGCTCCAGTTGCACCTGCACATCGGCGGTGAGCGTGGCGCCGCTCGTGCGCTTCACCGTCACCAGCACGGCGGTGCCCTCCGGCGTCGAGTACTCCACTTTGTCGAGCTCGAAGATGCCTTCGCCCGCGGCCCTCGCATCCGTTCCGGGCATCGCGAGAAGCGCTACCGCGGCGAGCGCCAGCAACAACAAGACAGCGGCCCGCCACGACGGGTGCTCGACCTTCTGGTGGTGCCTCACTCCCGGTACCAACCTCCCCCTCGGAGTGAACGCAACTCAGCCCGGGATACCCGGGCCGGCTGAGATCACCCTTTGCATCGCGCGTGGAGCGGCCTTACGCCCGCCACACCACGCCAGAGAGCAGCGCGGATGATAGCCGCCCGTGACACTGCAGCGACACTCGCGCACGTGATGTCGGTCAGCACGCGGCCGCGTCGCAGGCGTCGTTACGTCGGCTTGCGGAATTCAACACGATCCGAAGTGGCCTGTGTGTGAAGATTTCGTCGGCCTCCCGGCCGGACCGGTTCTTTCCAACCCGTATACTCCGGGCATCGCACCAGTCCGGATCCACCGTTATGCTCTTCCACGATTCGCCCGAACACGCCGCCTTCCGCCGGGAACTCCAACAGTTCCTTGCCGCCGAGCTCCCCGCGGACGACTGGAACATGACGAATGACCGGGACCACGTTTCGCCCGAGGCGGCCGCCTTCACCGACGCCTTCCGAAAGAAGCTCGCCGCCCGCGGCTGGCTGACCATGGGGTGGCCGCGCGACTTCGGAGGCGCGGGCGCCAGCTACATGACCCAGACCGTGTACATGGAGGAAATGAGCGCTGCCGGGGCGCCTGGCGCCTACGACCAGGGGGTCTGGCTCGCCGGTCCGGCCCTCATGATGCACGGCACGAACGAGCAGCAGGACCGCTGGCTTCCCCCCATGCGTTCGGCCGACGTGCACTGGTGCCAGCTGTTTTCCGAACCCGGCGCGGGCTCCGACCTCGCCTCGCTCCAGACGCGCGCGGTCCGGGACGGCGACGAGTACATCATCAATGGGCAGAAGATCTGGACCAGCGGAGCGACCGGTGCTGACTGGGGCATCCTCCTGGCGCGGACCGACCCCGAGGCCCCCAAGCATCGCGGGATCAGTTACTTCATGCTCGACATGCGGACACCAGGGGTCACGGTGCGCCCGCTGGTGAACCTGATGGGCAGTGAGCACTTCACCGAGGTGTTTCTTGAGGATGTGCGCGTCCCGCGCGACTGCCTCATCGGCGAGGAGAACCGCGGCTGGTACATCGCCACCACCACCCTCGACCAGGAACGCAGCTCCATCAACCGGGTGGTCATGACGCGTAGCACCCTCGAGGCGCTCATCGCGCATGTCCGTACGAACCGCGTGCTCCGGCGCGCGGAGATCCGCCACGAGCTCGCCGAGAGGGCGCTCGAATTCGAGATCGGCCGCTGGCTTTGCTACCGCGTCGCCCAGATGCAGAGCGAGGGCAAGGTGCCAAACTCCGAGGCATCGGTATCGAAGGTGTTCGGCACCGAGCTCCAGCGGCAGATGGGCATCACCGGGCTTCGCGTGCTGGGCCTGCCCGGCACTATCGAGCCAGCGAGCCCCTACGCCCCCTTGCGAGGGCGCATCGAGCGCTGGGCGCTTGCCGCGCCGAGCTACACCATCGCCGGTGGAACCAGCGAGGTGAACCGCAACATCATTGCCACGCGGGGGCTCGGCCTCCCCCGGGCCTGACTGCCTCTTGCGCCACTACCAGCGGGGGCCCACGCTCAAACCATGTCCGAAAACATCTACAAGACCGACGGGACCATCGACTCCTTCGAGAACCGCTTCCCGGGGCGCGACTACGAAATCGAGTTTGTCGCGCCAGAATTCACGAGCGTCTGCCCGATGACGGGACAGCCCGACTTCGGGACGATCATCGTCACCTACACCCCGGGCGAACGGTGCATCGAGCTGCGAAGCTTCAAGTTCTACCTGCAGACGTTCCGCAACCGCGGGATCTTCTATGAGAACGTGGTCAACACCATCCTCGACGACATCGTGCAGGCCATTCGCCCGCTTCACCTCATGGTTACCGGTGACTTCAACACGCGGGGAGGTATATCAGCACGGGTGACTGCGTCGTATTCCGCAGACGAAGTGTGAGGCCGTGACCGTTGTCGCGGCCCGGGCGTAGACTCTCCCGAGGCGCGATTGCGCCCCAAAGAGGACGCTCTCCATGCCCTTCCGACCCGACCCCGGCGGGTTCCCACAGCGCAAGGTCAACGAGGTCCGTTCCGTCAGCGCCGCCCAGATGCGCGAGGTCCAACGCGTGGCCCAGGAGGAGTTCGGACTCGATATCCTCCAGCTCACCGAGAACGGCGGCAGGGCAACCGCGTTACTTGCGCTTGCCATGCTGGGGGGGCGTGGTCGCGGACAGCGAGTCGTGCTGCTCTGTGGGGGTGGCAACAAGGGCGCGTCTGGCCTGGCGGCTGCCCGTCACCTTGCGAACTGGGGCTTCCATGTGGACCCGGTCATCAGCGGTGTCGAGGAGGAAGCGTCGTTCACGGCCCGCCGGCAGGTCCACATCCTGAGGCAGTGCGGCATCATCGAGCCGGCCGATCTCGAATCGAGCGAGATCACCGTCGAAGAGCAGCTGGCTGCTGCCGACCTGGTGATCGACGCGATCGTCGGCTATGGGCTCGAAGGTCCCCCGGTAGGCATCGCGGCGGCGGTGACCCAGCTCGCGATCGATGCAAGGCGCCCGGTATTGGCTATCGACGTCCCAACCGGTGTGAACGCGACAACGGGCGAAATCAGCCGGCCCGCGATCCAGGCTGCCACCACGCTCATGCTCGATCTGCCCAAGCGCGGCGTGTTCGAGGCCGCCGCCCGCACGCATGTTGGCGAACTGTTCGTCGCCGACCTTGGCATCCCACACCGCGTGCATGAGCGTCTCGGCATCAGCGTCGGCTCGCTCTTCAGCGAAGGACCTGTGGTTCGCCTCCGCCGCTGAAAACGGCCGGGCAAACCCCTTGCGCGGGTTGCATCTTCAGCCCGTCCCGCCGAAACTTGAGTCTGTTCCCCGATAGCTCAACGGTAGAGCACGCGGCTGTTAACCGCGGTGTTCGTGGTTCGAATCCACGTCGGGGAGCCACCATCTTGTGAACATCGCCGTGCGGGCCGGGTGGGCCAACATCGCGGCGGTTGACCGTCCTCCTGCAAGGACTCGAATTCGGGCGGTGCGGTAACCAGCTAGTCTACTAACGGACCAATACCCGGCGTACCGCGGCCCGAGCCACGGTCCGGCCGCAACTCGTCCGATTCGTTCGCGATACAGTAACGGCGCGAGGCCAACCGCCTCCGGGGGCACCGTTTCTCATGCCGCAGGAGCACTGGCGCACCGATGCGTCCACCGTCGCGGAGGCGTTCGGGTCTGACCTCGAGGTTGGGCTCTCCAGCGCTGCAAGTGCCGCCCGGCTCGAGTTCCATGGCCCCAACACGCTCGACGTGGCCCCTCCGGTCCCGGAGTGGCGCAAGTTCCTTCAGCAGTTCCAGGACACGCTGATCTATCTGCTGCTCGTGGCGGTCGTGGTCTCATTCGTGGCATGGCTCATCGATGGCGCGGAGGGCATCCCCTTTGAAGTCATCGTCATACTTGCCATCGTCGCCGCGAACGCTCTCCTCGGCTACTTGCAGGAGGCGCGCGCCGAGCATGCAGTGGCGGCTCTGCAGCGCATGGCCGCCCCGCTGGCGACCGTGGTGCGTGATGGAACCGCCAGGCAGATCCCAGCGGCCAGCGTCGTGCCAGGGGACATCCTGCTGCTTGGCGAGGGCGATGCAGTGGCCGCCGATGGCCGGCTCTTCGAAGCTGCGTCTCTCAAGGTTGCCGAAGCAGCACTGACGGGCGAGAGCGAGCCAGTCCTGAAGGACACCACCCCCATACGGACGGCCGCCGCACTCGGCGACCGGTTCAACATGGTGTACGCCGGTACGGGTGTGGCCAGCGGGCGTGGAAAGGCGATCGTGACCGCCACCGGGATGAACCGGGAGATGGGGCACATCGCCCGTCTCCTGGCAAGGACCGCCGACGAACCAACTCCGCTCCAACGTGAGGTGCGCGTCCTGGGGCGGATGCTCACGGCGGCTGTGGTCGTCATTGCCGTGATCGTGGTGGCAGGCATCTTGCTCACTTCGGAGGTTCAGACGGCCAGCGACGCCGGTGGCGTGCTACTCGTGGGGGTCTCCCTGGCGGTGGCTGCCGTTCCCGAGGGCCTGCCGGCGGCGCTGTCCGTTGTCCTGGCGCTCGGTGTGCAGCGCATGGCCCGGCAACGCGCAATCGTGAAGCGCCTCGCATCTGTCGAGACGCTCGGATCCGCCTCGGTGATCTGCTCTGACAAGACTGGCACGCTCACCCGCAATGAGATGACCCTCGTTTCGGTCGCCACCGGGTCGGGTGAGGTCGTACTCACGGGTATTGGATATCGGCCCGAAGGTGTCGCCACGGTGGAGGGCCGGCCGCTCGGACGAGAGGGAGCAGACGCATGGCTGTTCGATGAGGTGCTGGCCGTGTTGGGTGCGGGGAGCCTGGCGAACGACGCGACGCTGCTCCAGGAAGATGACACCTGGCGTATCCAGGGTGACCCGACCGATGCCGCCTTCCTTGTTGCCGAGGCCAAGGTTGGCATCGCGAACGCCATGGATGCCCGCTTCGTTCGCGTCGCTGAAGCACCTTTCACCTCCGAACGCAAGCTCATGAGTACCTTGCAGCGCGATGCCGAGAATGCCGATCGGCTGGTGGTGGTTGCCAAGGGTGCACCCGACGTGCTGCTCGGGCGTTGCACCAGCGAGCGCATCGCCGGTGGGGTGCGCGCGCTCACGCTGGAGCGCCGAGCCACGATCATGGACCAGGTGGAATCGCTGGCCGAACGGGCACTGCGTCCCCTGGCAGTCGCTTATCGCGAACTGCCGCGGTTAGAGTCGGGCACCGATGATTCCTTCGGCCTGGAGTGGCCAGGTAGCCTTGAACCGTTGGAGCAGGGCCTCACCTACCTTGGCGTGGTGGGGATCATCGACCCTCCCCGGCCCGAGGCCAGGGACGCCATCGGTCAGGCGACCGTGGCAGGGATCCGGGTGCTCATGATCACGGGGGATCACCCCCGCACAGCCCTGCGGATCGCAAACGACCTTGGTCTGGCCGCCGCGGATGCGCGAGTCCTCACGGGGAGTGACCTCGAAGGACTGGACGAAACAGAACTGCGCCGGGCTGTTGGAGAGGTCTCTGTCTACGCGCGAATCGACCCCAGGCAGAAGCTGCGGATCGTCGATGCGCTCCAGGCACAGGGGCACGTCGTGGCGATGACCGGCGATGGAGTGAACGATGCGCCCGCACTCCGTGCGGCAGACATTGGCGTGGCGATGGGCGTTGCCGGCACGGATGTGACGCGTGAGGCCGCCGACATGATCCTGGCAGACGACAACTTCGCGACCATCGTCTCGGCGGTGCGGGAAGGTCGGGGCATCTTTGCGAACATCCGCACGTTCTTGCGCTTTCTCCTCTCCTCGAACACCGGCGAGGTCCTCACGATGTTCCTGGGTGTGATTGGTACAGGCCTCCTGGGCCTGGACGATGCTGGCGATACGGTAGCGGTGCCGCTCCTCGCGACACAGATTCTCTGGATCAACCTGCTCACCGATGCAGCGCCGGCATTGGCCCTGGGCATCGACCCGCCGCCCGATGATGTGATGACAGTGCGGCCCCGCCGGCCGGGCGATCGGGTCATCGACCGCAGCATGCAGCTGGGAGTCGTGTTTGTTGGTCTGGTGATGGCGATCGCGTCGCTCGCCGCACTCGACCTCGGCCTCAGCGGGGGCATGCTGGGTGGCGAGGGGGAGATCGCCGGGGCCCGGACGATGGCGTTCACGACCCTGGTGCTGGCCCAGCTCTTCAACTGCTTCAACGCACGAAGCGACCGCACCAGCGCCTTCCACCGCCTCTTCACGAACCGTTACCTCTGGTTGGCCGTCGCCGTGTCGCTGGCACTCCAGGTGGCCGTCGTTCACCTGCCACTGCTTCGGGAGCCATTCAGCACGGAGCCCCTATCCCTGCGCGACTGGGCACTGTGCGTTGGTCTGGCCAGCACGGTGCTCTGGGCCGACGAATTGCGGAAGCTTGTACGACGACGCGCGGTGGCCGTGGCGCGCTGATGCCGAGGCTACGTGGAGCGCTTCAGCAGCTCGCGCACCAGGCGCCGCTGGACCTTGCCGCTCGCCGTCATCGGCAGGGACGGAACGATCTCGATGCGGGCCGGGACCTTGTATCCCGCGATGCGCGCGCGCATCCATTCCTGGAGCTCTGCCGCATCGAGCTCGCCTCCTGGCACGACCGCCGCTACCACCACCTGGCCCCACCTCGTATCCGGAAGCCCGACAACGGCCGCCTCGCGCACTCCCGGGTGCCGCAGCATCACAGCTTCGACTTCCGCGGGATACACGTTCTCGCCACCGCTGACAATGAGATCATCGCGCCGGTCCAGCACATACAGGTAGCCGTCTTCGTCCAGCCGGCCGATGTCTCCCGTGTGTAGCCAGCCATCGCGGATAGCGGCAGCTGTCGCTTCAGGACGGCGGAAGTAGCCCGGAGTCACGACGGGCCCGGCGACCAGGATCTCCCCGGCCTCCCCGGGAAGCGCATCGATGCGCAGCCGCGTTGTCACCAGGGGCTTGCCAGCCGAGCCGAGCCGCGTGATGGCATCTGCCGGCGCCAGGGTCGCGACCTGGCTCGCGGTCTCGGTCAGGCCATAGGTTTGCACCACCGGATACCCGAGACTCGCCGCCCGTTCGAGCAACGGTTCGGGCACAGGGCCGCCGCCGACCAGCACCACGCGAAGCTGGGGTGGGCACGGAGCGAGGTCGACATCGAGCAGGCGCTGGAGCATGGTCGCCACGACCGAGATGTGCGTCACACCATCGCGACGGAGAGAAGCGCTCACAACCCGCTCGTCGAATTGCCGGTGAAGGACCACCGCCGTGCCGTAAAGCACGCTCCGGATGACGATGGAGAGTCCGCCGACGTGGAACAGTGGGAGGCACGCGAGCCACCGATCGCCGGGCAAGACTCCAAGGTTGAATGCCGAACCTGCCGCGCTCGCGAAGAAGTTGCCGTAAGTCAGTACGACGCCCTTGGGCAGGCCGGTAGTGCCGGAAGTATACATAATACACAGGGGCTCATCGTCACTGCGCTCCCCGGCCCGTTCGAACTCTCCCGGGGCCGCCTCACCGAGCGGAAAGACGAGGGCCCCCGGAAGACCAGCTTCCGCGGCCGCCTCCCCGGCAGTCTGCGCAAGCGCGGTGTCGGCGACCAACAGCGCGACCTCGGCATCCCGCAACTGGAAGACCAGTTCGCTGACACGCAGGCGGGCATTGAGAGGCACCAGCGTGGCGCCGAGGCGGGCCACGGCATGGACAAGCTCCACCACTTCCGGCGCGTTCCACGCCAGCATCGCTACTCGATCCCCGCGCCGGACGCCGTGCCGCCAGAGAACGCTGGCAACGCCGTCAACCCGGCGGTGGAGTTCGGCGTAGCTGTGCCCCCGGGCGTCATCAACCAGCGCCACTGCCGAAGGCAACGCATCGGCGCGGTGGGCGAGCCAGTCCACCGTCGTGCCGTTCATGGTTCCACCTCGCTCCAATTGCCAACCGCATACCGCTCCACTGAGGCGGTGTCGAGCGTCACACCCAGACCGGCCCGTTCGGGGAGGCGCATCCGGCCGTCGACGACCGGGGGTAGGCCCGAACCGACAGGGTTCTCGACGAGGTCGATAGTCGCGAGCCCGCAGGCGGGGGCCGGAGTGCCGGCCAGGGCGGCCAGGTGCAGAGCCAACGCCGTTCCGGGAGCCAGGTCGAACGTTGTGGTGACAATGACAGGGAGATCCGCCGCTCTTGCCCGGGCGAGCATCGCAAGGGCCCCGGCCAACCCGGAGGCCATCGGCTTAATGACCACCGTATCCGCCGCCCTGGCGGTGATGACCCGCTCCAGCGTCTCGACGTCCCGCGTGGACTCGTCCACCGCCAGGGGCACAGGCGACGACTGTCGAAGCGCCGCAAGCAACGAATAGTCGCGGCCGGGATCTGCGAGTGGTTCTTCGCAGAGTGCGACCGCGTACGCCTGGCAGCCATCCAGGAATTGGACGGCCTCGTGGTACCCCCATGAGCGGTTGGCGTCGCAGCGCAGAGTGACGTTGGGCCCCACCGCGTCGCGGACAGCGGCAACCGTGTGGAGTGCGGTGCGCGGGTCGCCTCCGACTTTCAGTTTGACGGTGCGAAACCCGCTCGCTGCGAGCCGGACGGCATCCCGCGCGGCCGCACCCGGATCGGTGAGGTCCACGAGTCCGTTCACTTCGATCTCGCTGCCTGCGCCGGCTCCGGGGATATCCGCGTGCGTGGCGAGCCACCGGTGGAGGGGCACTCCCGCTGCGCGGGCGGCGAGATCGGCCAGCGAGGTTTCGATGCCGCACATCACCGCTGCACTCCAGGTGCCGGGCTCGTACGAAGGTAGCGCCAGCCCACCGGGGCCCTGTCCGGGGCCCCGACCGGCGATGCGGGAACTCGTGTCCTCCATGAAGGCGTCGATGGAGTCGCCGTGCGCTGCGAAGGACTCGCCCGCCGGGAGCGCGGCCTCACCGACACCGCGAAGCCCGCCAGCCGTTTCGAGTTCGATGAGCACGCTCTCGCGCACCCGGTACGTCGCCTGCGCGTTCGCGACGATGTTCCGGAAGGGCACCGCGACCCGCCGCCAACGAAGGCGAAGCATTGGCTCAGGGCGTGCGGGGGAATGCCGAGGTATCGCTGTAGCGCGAGGGCCGCCGCTGGAGGAACGCATCCCGGCCTTCCTTTGCTTCATCGGTCATGTAGAAGAGCATGTTCGCGTTGTGCGCCAGCTCGGTCAGGCCCGAGAGCCCGTCCAGCTCCGCGTTGAACGACGACTTGAGCATCCGCAGCGCGATTGGGCTGTGCTGGAGCATCTCGCGCGCCCACTGCACGCCCTCAGCTTCGAGCTGGTCCAACGGCACAACCTTGTTCACCATCCCCATCGCCTCGGCCTCGCGCGCATCGTACTGGCGGCAGAGATACCAGATCTCCCGCGCCTTCTTCTGGCCCACGATGCGCGCCAGCTGGGAAGCGCCGAATCCGCCATCGAAGCTTCCCACCCGGGGGCCTGTCTGCCCGAACCGCGCATTCTCAGCGGCAATGGTCAGGTCGCAGATTACGTGCAGCACGTGCCCGCCGCCGATCGCGTACCCGGCAACCAGCGCGACGACCGGTTTCGGCATCGAGCGAATGAGCTTGTGCAGGTCGATGACATTGAGACGGGTGATGTTGTCTTCGCCGACATAGCCGCCATGGCCGCGCACGCGCTGGTCGCCGCCGGAGCAGAACGCCCGTCCCCCTTCGCCGGTGAAGAGTACGACCCCGATGCTCGAGTCCTCATTGGCGTTCCGGAAGGCGTCGAGGAGCTCGAAAATGGTCTTCGGGCGGAATGCGTTGTGCACCTCAGGCCGGTTGATGCTGATCCGGGCGATGCCCTCGGCCTTCTGGAAGATGATGTCGTCGTAGGTCCCGGCAGTCTGCCATTGAATTGCCGTCACTGGTGGTCTCCTTTTGTGTTCAGCACGAATGCGATTACCTCTTCGGCGCACCACTCGGGATTCTCGATGTGGGCCGCGTGTCCGGCCGCCGGCACCACGGCCGCGCGGCCAAGGGGCATCCCACCCGCGAGCTCGCGCGCGGTGGACACGTACCGGGTATCGAGCTCTCCCGCCATAGCCAGGACGGGCATGGTGAACTCGCCGAGGCGACCATGGAGCGGTTCCTGTGCCCCGGTGCCCATGCCGCGCAGGCTATTGGCCAGACCTGCCGGGTCGCACGCCAGCCGCCCGGTGCGGATCTCCTGGCGCAGCTCTTCCGGTAGCCCCCGCTGAGACTCGAACAGCGGGATCGACTCCCAGTGGTCGACGAACGCGGGGACCCCCTCGTCGATGATGCGCCCGGCGAGCCGCTCATCGTCGGCAACTCGCGCTGCCCTGCCCTCCGCCTCCGCGATTCCGGCGGACGCGCCGATGAGTACGAGCCGCTCGACCGCCGCTGGAAAGGCTGCCGCGACATGGAGCGCCGTCCGTCCACCCATCGAATATCCAAGCCATGCGGATGATTCGAATCCCGCGAGCTGGACGCTTCGCACAATGTCGGCCACCGCCCGTGGCATCCGGTAGTGGTCGAGCGCGACCGGCTTGTCTGACTGTCCGTGGCCCACGATGTCGACAGCGACGGTGGTGAGCCGTTCCCGCAGCAGCCCGCCAAACCGCCCCCAACCAGCCGCTGACCCCGTGAAGCCGTGGAGCAACACGATGGCGGGCCCGGCACCTGCCACTTCGACATTGATGAAGAACCCCGGCGCGACTTCAAGCCGTGGCATGCGCCACTCCGGCTCGGTCCCACGCCGCCACTGCCGCGCGTTGCCACGCCTCGCGGTGCCTGGCCGCATTCGCGGCCCGGTCAGTCTGCAGCTCAATGACGCGGAGTCCTTTCGGCGGAGCCTGCAGTCGGGCGCGGAAGTCCGCCCAGTCTGGGCTGCGGTGATAGTCGCCACCGAAGAGACGGACGGCGTGTTCGAATTCCAGGTCCGCCGGCGTGCCGAACCACGATTCGAACAGGTCCGGGTACGAGGCCTGGGGCAGGTAGTGGAAAATGCCCCCGCCGTTGTTGTTGATCAGCACGACGGTCAGATCGATGCCGTGGCGCCTGGCGGCCCAGAGCCCCGTCAGGTCGTGGTAGAACGACAGGTCGCCGATGACCAGCACCGCCGGGCCCGGACTTGCGGCAGCCACGCCCAGAGCAGTCGAATTCACACCGTCGATGCCGTTGGCGCCCCGGTTCGAGAGAAACCGAAGCGGCTTCGCGTCGGGGATGACGAACGAGTCGAGGTCGCGCACGGGCATGCTGTTGCCTGCGACAACCGTGGCTCCGGTGGGCAGGCTCTCCTGGAGTTCCACGAAGACGCGCCCTTCGAAGAGCGGTCCAGGCTCCAGCGCCGCCTCGCGCATCGCGGCGGCTGCGGCTTCATCGCGCCCCCTCCACGCCACCATCCACCCCGGCTCCGCGTTCGCCTGCCCCCGGAGCACAGTCGCCAGCATGGCCGCGCTCGCTGCCGGATCGCCGGGCAATACCTGGTCCATGGCGACCGATCCCACCCGCCATGAGCCCCATGGTTCGCACAAGATCTGCCGGGCAACGACCTGGTCGAGCAGGGTGTTCAGTGCCTTGGAAGTCGGCCGCCCCCCGAAGCGGATAACCGCGTCCGGGGCGCAGTCGGTGAGCGCGCGCCGGTCGCGGAGCACCGCGTCGTAGGCGGCCAGGACGTGGCGAAGGTCGTGTGGGCCCGTGCGCAGGCCGCTAAGCGGGTCCGCCAGGATTGGAGCGTCCAGCGCCGAGGCGAGCTCGGCAATCGGGCCCGCGGCATTCGAGGGAACTTCCGGGCCGGCCACGATGAGCGGGCGGCGGGCGGGCCTCAGCAAGTCGGCTGCGTTGTCGATGTCCGCGGGAAGCGGCGCCGGCGTGCCGGGCGGAATGGCCCGGCGCAGGGGTGCCTGCCGCACCTGGCGGGCGCCTGCGCCGATCAGTGGCTCCTCAAACGGGAAATTGAGGTGGACTGGCCCCGGATAGGGCCCGAGTGACTGGCGTACCGCCCGCATCGCGACCGTCGCGAAGAACCCGGGTTCGAACGCCGCGCCGTGAGGAGTTGGCAGATCCTGGGCGAATCGCACGGTCGTCCCGTACATGCCCGTCTGCGGCATGGTTTGCTCGGCGCCAACATCGCGCAGGCGCGGAGGGCGATCGGTGGTGCACACAATGAGCGGCACGCCGGAGAGGTGCGCTTCGGTCACCGCAGGGTAGTAGTTCGCGGCGGCCGTGCCGGATGTGCACACCAGGGCGACTGGCTGCCTGGTCGCCTTCGCCATGCCGAGCGCGAAGAACGCGGCTGCGCGTTCATCCAGGTGCAGCCACGGGCGGATCGCCGGTTGCAGCGCAAACGCGATCGTGAGCGGCGTCGATCGTGAGCCCGGCGTGATGCACACATGCTCGACCCCGTGCGCGGCGAGGCCGTCGACGAATGCGGCCGAGGCTGCCTCGACCGCAAGCGGCGCGTCAGACGCCATCGACGGCCTCCCGGAGGGGCCGGAACTTCGTCTCGGTCTCGGCGAATTCGCGCTCAGGGTCCGAGCCGTGGACGATTCCCGCGCCGGCGTAGAACCTGGCCGCCGAGCCGCGAATCAGCCCGGAGCGAAGGCCGACCGCAAACTCACCGTCGCCATCGAGCCCCACGCGACCGATCGGGCCCGCATACCAACCCCGGTCCATGCCTTCGAGCCGGTCGATGGCGGCTACTGCCTCGGCCCGTGGCCAACCGCCCACGGCTGGCGACGGATGCAGCGCCGCCACTACCGTCATCACATCCTCTCCGTGCAGCAAGCGGCCGGTGATCGGCGTTCGCAGGTGCTGAATGTTGGCCACGCGGAGGATTTCCGGCTCCTCCGGCACTTCGAGCGCGCTGCAGAACGGCGCGAGGCCTTCACGAAGTGCATGTACGACGAGGGCGTGCTCAAGTCGTTCCTTGGCGTCGCCAAACAGCTTCGCGGCGAGTGCATCGTCGGCCGCCGGGTCGCCGCCACGAGGCACCGAACCAGCGAGGGCGATGGTGCTCACCATGCCACCCTGCACTCTGCACAGGAGTTCGGGAGTCGCGCCGAGCCAGGTGTTCGCGCCCTGCACCATCTTGAACAGGAAGCAGCGCTCATAACGGCCGGCCAGGCGTTCCAGCACGAGCCCCGTGTCGATCTCGTCGTCGTGCTGGATGTCTGCCGGACGCGCCAGTACAACCTTCTCGTAGCGTCCCGATTCAATCTCATCGATCGCCGCGGCCACGGTCTCACACCAGTCGCGCCCGGCCGATTCCATGGGCCACGTCGGACCTTCTGTGGGGGCGAGGGCTGGTTGTCGCAGGGTTTCGGCCAGTCGAGCGGCGATCGACACCCGGCTCGACCGGGGTTCGAGACGCAGCGTGACGCTGGCCTCGACCGCTTCGCTGCTCACGGCGACCAGCAGGCGAGGAAGCACAAACGCCCATCCGCCGAACCCCTCCCAGGCCGGGTCGTGGACAGTCCCGCCGGCAACGAACCGGCCGCCACCGAAGAACGAGGGCCGCGCCGGCCCGGTCACCCGGTCGATCTGAACGATTCGTGCGGCCTCCCGGACAGCCCTGGCCGCGTCATGCATCGTTGATTCGCGGGCGCCCCGCAGGGCAATCTCTTGCCCAAATCCAGCAAGGATGGTGGTTTCGCCCGGGGGGCGCCAGACCACCGATGCCTTCCGCAAGATGCGCGCGAGGCCCGCCCGTCTCGCGCCGTCCAGTCCAGCCTCCGGTACGGGCAGGGAAACGAGAGCGGGTGCGCTCAGCGTCGCTGCGACCAAGGAGAACGCCTCAGCCAGTTCGTCGCGGACCAGTTCCAGGGGTGTTTGGGCGAGCATTCAGCATTCCAGCCTAGCGTGACCGGAGGCTATGGGCAGTACGGTGGCTCACTCGTCCCCGGCCAACGGCCCCGGCGCTGTATAGTCCTGGCGCAGATGGAGGTTCCCATGACGGCAATCGACTTCATGAAGCAGACACTGGACTTCATCCACCGGGGATTCCGCGGCGCGCCTGATGGGCTCTCCGAGGAGCAGCTCCACTTCGTTCCCGAGGGCCAGTCGCACTCCATCGCCTGGTGCATGTGGCACGCGGCCCGAATCGAGGACCTGTTCTTCCAGCAGATCTTCCAGGGCAAGCCAGCAGAGTGGGATACGGGCGGCTGGGCAGCGCGGACCGGCTTGCCGGCGAAGGGCTTCGGTACCGGCCAGTCGAGCGAGGACGCAAGTGCGGTCCGGATCGGCTCGCTCGTTGAGTTCCGGGCCTACCAGGCACGGGTAGCCGAGCTGTCCTCGGCGTTCCTCGACTCGATCGGCGAGGGTGACCTCGAGCGTGAGGTGAAGCTGGGCGAACGGACGGAGCAGCTCGGCGAATCGATCAACCTGCACCTGGTGATCCACCTCAATGGCCACCGCGGCGAGGTCAACCTGCTCCGTGGGATGATGGGCCGGGACCCGGTGCTCCTCAACCAGGGCGGCTAGCGGGGTGGATGGCAGGTGGTGGTAGAGGGGCGCCTCAGGTAGGTTATCCCTCGGCTCGGAGCGCCAGGCGAACCGCCCGCGAGGGTTCGTCTCGTGCCCCGTTCCGAAGCTCGCGCGCCGGGAGGAGCCGCTGCCAACCGTGCTTACGGGAGACAAGCCTTGAGTGTTGCCCGGCGGCCCGCCCCCAGGGGTGTCCATGTTGCCCGCATGGCCTCGCGCCGGCCGTTCCGCGGGCCCGGGAGCGGCATCAGTGAGATCCTCGCCGGATTTGGGATCGTTCTTGCTGTCGGGGTCGTGCTCCTCACGCTGCCCGTTGCATCTGAATCGGGCGACTGGACAAACCCCAGGGACGCGCTGTTCACCGCCGTCTCTGCGATCTGTGTCACCGGTCTGGTGGTGTTCGACACCCAGTCTCACTGGGGCCCATTCGGCGAAGTTGTCATTCTTCTGCTCATCCAGGTTGGCGGGCTCGGCTACATGCTGGGCACCACCATCGTGCTCTGGGCCTTCGGCCGCCAGCTCGGCCTTCGCGACCGCAACATGCTCCGCTTGTACTACGGGGCGCCAAGCATGAAGGAGACGCTCTCGTTCGCACGGGGCGTCGGGCTCTTCACGTTTGCCTTCGAAGCTACGGGTGCGGCCATCCTGACGGTCATGTTCCTCATCGCGGGCCATAAACCCCCCGAAGCCCTCTGGTGGGGCGTCTTCCACGCGGTCTCTGCCTTCAACAACGCGGGATTCAACATCACCGGAGCCGACATGGTCCCCTTCGCGGGGAATCCGATCGTGCTCCTCACGCTGGCCGCGCTCGTTGTCGCCGGGGGGCTCGGGTTCCTTCCGGTGGCAACCCTGGTGAGCCGGCGTTCATTCAGGCGTCTGCCTCTCGATTCGAAGCTCATCTTTGCGACCAGTGCCGCGTTGTTGCTGGCCGGCACACTTTTCGTCGCCGCATTCGAGTGGAACAACGAAGGGACTCTCGGCAGCCTTGCGGCGGAGGATCGACCCGTCGTGGCGCTGTTCCACAGCGCTAACAGTCGCACCGCCGGGTTCAGCGCCCTGAACTTGGACGAATTGCACGACGAGTCCAAAGTATCGACTGTGGGGTTGATGTTTGTCGGCGGTGCGGCCGGCTCCACCGCGGGTGGCCTCAAGGTCGGCGCGTTCTCGATGCTGTTCGCGGTGATGTTGTCGACGCTGCGCGGGCGCGAGGAGGTGAGCCTGTTTCGGCGCACCATTCCGACGGCCATCGTCCAGCAGGCCACAACACTCGCCCTCTATTTCGTCGCACTTGTCTTCGGCTTCTCGCTCGCACTCACGCTCACCTCACACCAGGAGTTCCTGGACACGATTTTTGAAGCCATGTCTGCGCTGGGCACGGTGGGCTTCAGCGCGGCCGGGACATCAGTATTCGGCGACTGGGGCCATGCTGTGCTCATCGCCGCCATGCTGTTCGGTCGCTTCAGCCCGTTAATGCTTGTCCTCTATATGTCCCAGCCGAGGAAGAAGCTGACGTACCACTACCCGGCCGACAGCGTGAGGCTGGGTTAGATGGCTACCGCACCAGCACGCCATACCCGGGCGACCGGGATCTTCAGCCGCCGGATGGCCGCCCGCGTGCGGTTGCGCGGTCCGGGCAGCGGCATCTCGCAGGTGCTGGCAGGATTCGGGGCGGTACTTGTGGCTGGGACGCTGCTCCTGATGCTTCCGTTTGCGTCCGAGTCCGGCCAGTGGGTCGGACCACGGACCGCGCTCTTCACAGCTACTTCTGCCCTCTGCGTCACCGGTCTGATCGTCGCGGACACGCACGTCCACTGGAGCGGGTTCGGCCATGTGGTCATTCTCCTGCTCATCCAGGTCGGTGGCCTGGGGTACATGATGGGTACGACCGTGGTGTTTTGGATTGCCGGACGCCAGATGGGTCTCCGTGATCGAAACATGCTACGCATGTACTACGGAGCCCCCACCATGAAAGAGACGTTCTCTTTTGCACGAGGCGTCGCCCTCTTCAGCCTGGTCTTCGAAGTGCTGGGGACGGCGTTACTCTGGCTGGCATTCTGGGCCGAAGAAGTCCCGCCAATGCAGGCATTATGGTGGGGAGTGTTTCACTCCGTTTCAGCGTTCAACAACGCCGGATTCAGCATCACGGGTGCCGACATGTACCCATACGCCACCAATTCCCTGGTTCTGGGCGTCTTGAGTGTGCTCATCTTTGCCGGCGCGACCGGGTTTGTGCCTGTTGTTGCCTACCTGTCGCGGCGCTCATTCAAGCGACTCCCTCTCGATTCGAAACTCGTATTCGTGACCTCCCTGGCGCTCCTGGCTGCTGGTGGAGTCTTCATCGGGCTGGTCGAGTGGGGAAACGACCGCACGCTCGGTGCCCTGGATGAACGGCATCGCCCGCTGGCTGCGCTCTTCCACACCATGAACCGGACTGCGGGGTTCAGCGCAGTGGACGTTGGGGCGATGAACGACGAAACCAAAGTCGCAACCATGGGTCTCATGTTCGTTGGCGGTGCATCGGGGTCCGCCGCCGGCGGGCTGAAACTGGCAGCCTTTTCCCTGCTCCTCGCGATGATGGTCGCCACGCTCCGCGGCCGCGAGGAGGTCACCGCCTTTGGGCGGCGCATACCGCAACTGGTGATTCGCCAGGCAACGACGCTCGCGCTCTACTACGTTGGCATGGTCTTCGCGTTCACGATCGCGCTGACGCTGGTATCGGACCAGTTGTTTATCGATGCACTCTTCGAGGCGGTGTCCGCCGTTGGCACAGTTGGCTTCAGCGCCGGTGGAACCTTATCGTTTGGCGGCGCGGCCCACAGCGTCCTCATTCTCGCGATGTTGTTTGGACGATTCAGCCCGCTCTTGCTCATCCTCTACATGTCGCAGCCTCGCCGCAGGCTTGGCTACCACCACCCTTCTGACAGCGTGAGGCTCGGCTAGATCATGAAAGTCGCCATCCTCGGTCTTGGCCGGTTCGGCTCCCAGCTCGTCGAGGAGCTGGTGGGCATGGGTATCGAAGTGCTGGCGGTTGACGCCGATCCCGCGCGGGTCAACGAACTTGCGGAGATCGCCACCCTCGCGGCATCGGGCGACCTCTCGGACTTCGAATTCCTGAATTCGCTCGCTCTCGAAACCTACGACACGGTCGCGGTTGCCATCGGCAGTGCCGTCGCCACCAGTGTCCTGCTGACCCTCACCCTGAAGCGGCGGCTCGAACTGAGGCACGTCGTCGCCAAGGCCAGCACTGATGATCACGCCGAAGCGCTGCGACTGGCGGGGGCCGACATGGTCGTCAAGCCTGAGCAGGAGGCCGCGATCCGTCTCGCTCACACCCTCGGCCCTTCGAGCCACCTGGGCGAATACCTCTCGCTCGGTCCAACGTTTGGTTGCGCCAAGCTCGACGCGCCCGAATCAGCCTTCGGCAAGACTATCGGCATGCTCGAGGCGTTCACTCGCCACAATGTCGTCCTGCTCGCCCTGGTACGCGAGGACATCGTCACGTTCAGGCCCGACCGCGAAGTCGTGGTTGAGCCCGGTGACGTCTGGCTCATCGCCGGCGAAGACGAGCAACTCAGGAAGGCAAGCGGCTGAGCCCGCCGGGATCCTGTGAGTCTAACCACGCAAGGACAGTTTCCCCCCGGGGCGAGATTCGGTAGCCGGTCTCGAGGCTGACCGTAAGACCGCGTGCTTTGAGCTTTCTGACATCGACCTTGAACGCTAGCGTCTCGCGTCCGAGCACCGCGGCGAGGTCGGCTGCCCGCGTCCCCGGATGGGCTGCGATGGCGCGCAGCGTCGCACGCGTCCATGGCCCACTCGCGCTTGCGGCGTCCAGCCGTCCGAGGATCCCGGCCATCGCCCTGAGTTCGGTTGGCGCCGGGTCCTTATCCGTCGCCAACACGTCCCGGGGGTCGGGCCCATCGAGCCGGTGGAAGGCCACGCGGTACACGGGGAGCGCCGGATCGCTGCCTAGTTCGCGTCGCAGAGCGTCGGCGCTGTCGAAACCTGCCTGCCGGGCCTCGGCATCGTTGATCGACCCGATGTCGACGGTGCCACATGCATCCACCGAGATCCGCCCAGCAGGCGTGCGGTACTCACGGCCGGCCAGCACCTGCGGGCGCTTCCATCGACGGAACGTCAGGGTGATCGACCCATCCTGGATACCGGTCCAGTATCGCGAAGAGAACAGCATGCGCAGGATTCTATCCTGATGGCAGGTCCCGCCGGTTACTCGTACGTGCCGCTGAAATGCTCCCAGGTCATGCGCACGAGCGCCTGCGCCAGGGGAATATCGGCGTACTGCACTGGCACAGCCTGAGAGAAGAACGAGATCGCGTAGGCATACCGTAGTCCCGGCCCAAAGCGGACGATCGCCACGTCGTTATCGACATAACCGTCCCAGAGGGGCACGAAGCCGTTTTTGTGGCTCACCGTCGCCTCGCGAGGGAGTGCGGCGGTGAGGTAGTTGAGTCCCGGTTTCACCCCGGTCATCGCGTCGAGGAGCCACGCGGTCAATTCCACGTTCAGCAGCTCGGCCCGGTACAGCATGGCCAGGGCGCGGTTCGCATCCAGGGCGGTGATCAGGTTGTCGGCGCTCACACCAAGTGATTCGCCGGGAAAGGCTGGCGGATGGTCGAGCGACGTCGAGTCCATGCCGATGACGTCTCGCTGAAGCTCGCGTACGCGGGCGACGCCAGCGACGACGTCTCCGCCGCCGGCTTTCTCGTAGAGTGCCCGGCCTGTCACGGCATCACTGGCGTAGATGGTTCGGCGGATTGTCGCCTCGACGTCGGCGAGCGGGTAGAGGCCCCCCTGCACGTCGCGGAGCGCGGTGATGATCGCGAACAGGTTCATCGTGCAGGCGGCGCGGTGGCTCCGTTCGCCGTTGACGTGGATGGTCTCGCCGGTCTGGAGGTCGGTGATGGCGACAGCGAAATCCCCGGGTGTCGACGCACTGGCGATCTCGGCGGCCAGCTTTGCCTGTAGCTCGACGAGCCCTTCACCGGGCGGCGGCGGCGCGTCTGCCCCCGGGAGGAACGCCAGCCCGGGGATGACGACCAGGAACGGGAGCCCGGGCCGGAAGATGTTCGTCGCTGGGTTCACCGTGGATGCAGTGGCGCCCGCGGGTGGCCCCTCGTTCGCGCAGAAAGCCGGGTCGCTGACCGGGTCGGCTGCGGACGCGTGTGGAGGTACCCGGGCGGACGTTACTCCAGCCGCAGCCAGTGCCAGGAAGGCGACAGACATGGCCGTTGCGAGTGTGTGGCGCGCTCGTCCGGCTCGGATCATCAATTGGCAGCATACGCGAGAGAACAAGATCGAGGCGCCCGTTGGCCGGGCAGCCCGTATGATGGACGAGCCGGCCGAAGTGGCGGAATGGCAGACGCGGCGGTCTCAAAAACCGCTGAGCCGCAAGCTCGTGTGGGTTCGAATCCCACCTTCGGCACCAGGGTAGGGGTTAGAGGCTAGTGGTTAGGGGTTAGGAGTTGAGCGAAGCGACTGATAGAGTCTGCCAACTTCGTCGGCGAGGCTCTTGGGTGTTGCCGTTTCTTCGGGCGTGACGTAGCCCAGCCGTTCAGCCAACAAGACGAACGTCTCCAGTTCTGCGAGCGAGCCGCGCGCGATTGACACGAAATTGGCGGACTCCCTGGTTCCCTGGCGGCCGTGACTTTCAGCGATATTGGCCGGGACTGATGCCGCTGCCCGCGTG
The DNA here is from genome assembly GCA_964507025.1 of uncultured Anaerolineaceae bacterium. GTDB lineage: Bacteria > Chloroflexota > Dehalococcoidia > Tepidiformales > Tepidiformaceae > Amarobacter. The sequence continues at coordinate 181,823 of CAZDOK010000004.1, read as the reverse complement.
AGTGGCTCCACAGGCGTACCGTTCGCGCTCGGGGAACTGGCCGGCGAGCCGATAGGCGGCTTCGACCAGGTCCATCGCTGTCTGCCATGCGATCAGTTCTCGAAGGGTCGTGCCGGGTTCATCCTTACGCTCGACGGGGTAGTTGGCGCAGCCTACGCTAACCTCTGACGCCTGGCCTCTTAGCGTCTACCACTGCCGAGTGGTGTAACGGTAGCACACGGGTCTTTGGAGCCTATGGTCGGGGTTCGAATCCCTGCTCGGCAACCACACAGTGCCATGCGGAGCGGGGCGCCTTTGGCCCCGGACCGCAGCCGTCCACGGCGCACAATCCGTAGCCCACCCCAGGTATGACCGAGGTCATTGCCGCCGATGGCAAGATCTCTGCCATGCGTTCCGTGTGGCTGCGCCGCGCCGGATCGCGACCGCTCGGGCGCAGCCCGCAGGGCGCCGGCCTGGTTCGACAGGAACGGGCGCACACTCGCATGGATTGGGCGAAGGCACATGAGCACCTACGCGAAGAAGTTCACCTGGGACTCCGTGCAATGGGGGACCCATTGCGTCGACTGCTATCCCGGCGGCTGCCCCATGCGGGTTTTCGTGAAGGACGGTGTGGTCATCCGGGAAGAACCGTCTGGCACGTTGCCGGTGATCAACCCCGCGGTGCCGGACTACAACCCGATGGGGTGCATGCAGGGGACCTGCTGGAGCCAGTCGCTGCAGGGCCCCGACCGCGTCCAGTACCCGCTGAAGCGCGCGGGGAAGCGCGGCGAAGGCAAGTGGGAGCGTATCTCGTGGGACCAGGCGCTCTCCGAGATTGCCGATGAGCTGCTCGATGCCATTGAAGGGCACGGGCCCCGCTCGATAGTGCGTGAGGGCAACCCCGAGATTGTCGTGGGCGGCCCGGTCTCCAGGTTCTTCGGTCTCATCGGCGGCCAGACCATGGATCTCAACGCCATCATCTCCGACTTCAACAGCGGGGTGTACGTGACCTTCGGCAAGAGCCATGTCGAAGGTTCGGCCGATGACTGGTTCGAGTCCGAGCTGTTCGTCATCTGGAACAGCAACCCCGTCTATACCCGTGTCCCCTTCTACCACTTCATCAGCGAGGCGCGCTACAAGGGCACCGAGATCGTCAACGTCTCACCGGATGTGAACCCGTCCCACACGCACGCGGACTACCAGGTCAACCTCGAGGGCGCCACCGATGCCGCCTTCGGGCTCTCGCTCGTCCAGGTGATGTTCGCCGAAGACATCGCGCACTGGGACTTCCTCCGCGAACAGACCGACATGCCGCTCCTGGTCCGCACCGATAACCGGCGGTTCCTCCGTCAGACTGATGTCGAAGGCGCAGGGCGGGAAGATCAGCTGTACTGCTGGGATGCCGACCGGGGGCTGGTGCCGGCCGACCGCACCACCCTGAAGCTCAACGGCGCGCGGGTCGCGCTGGAGGGGACGTACGACGTCACCCTGCGCGATGGCCGCAGCGTGACGGTCGAGCCAGTCTGTGCGGTACTCCGGAGGAAACTGGACACGCACTACACGCCGGAGAAGCAGCAGGAGATCACCGGCGTTCACCCGGAAACGATCCGCATGCTCGCCCGGAAGATCGCAACGAAGCGGACGAACGTCTTCCTCGGGATGAACGCCTGCAAGATGTACCACGGCGACCTGATCGAACGGACCATGTGCCTGGTCCTCGCGGCGAGCGGCAACTGGGGCCGACGGGGTACGGGGCTGCGGACCTGGGCTTCGGGGCTGCACGATGGCGCCCAGATTGCGATGAACAAGCGCCGCCCGGGCCTCGAAGCTTCCGGGGCGGTGATCGCAGGCCGCGATAGCGCCATTGCCGCGCTCAGGCATGCCGACCCGTCGCTCGTCAACGACGAGCTGGCGATGTACGAACTGACCAAGGGGAGGCGTGGGCTGCTGGGCATGATGGACGAGCGGACCGGTGACGATGTGCCGGCCGACGCCAACACCCCGCCCGTGTTCTGGTGGTACAACCAGATGGACCATGCCGAGCGCTGGAACCGGCCCGAGTGGAGTGACAGCTCCATGGTCCGCAGCTTCGACGAGTATGTCGCCGAGGCGGTACGGCAGGGCTGGTGGGACGGGCTTGACCACCCCCGCAGGGACGAGACCCCGCAGGTGTACATCGAATGTGGCGGAAATGCGTTCCGCCGCACTCGTGGCGGAAAGAAGGCGATGGCGGGGCTGTGGTCGAAACTCAAGACCGTCATTGCCATCGACTTCAAGATGACCGCCACCGTGCAGCAGGCCGACTACTTCCTGCCGGCAGCCCAGCACTACGAGAAGATCGCGTTCGCCATCCCGGGCCCGTTCGTCGCCAACCTGACGCTGGCCGACCAGGTGGTGCAGCCCGCCGGCGAATCGCGGAACGAATGGGACATCTTCCTCGCCATTCTCGAAACGGTTGAATCCCGCGCTCGCGAACGGGGGCTGGCATCGTTTTTGCTGCCCGACGGCACGCCAGTCCGTTACGACCAGCTGGTAGCGAACTACACGATTGGCGGCTACTACAAGGACCAGGAGGTGCTGGCCGACGAGCAGATCCGCGACTCGGTCTTCGCCGGGACCCTCCCGGAGGGCACGACGCTGGAGTCGCTGCGGGAGAGCGGCTTCAAGCGGTTCACCAGCATGGGGATGGCGCCCTACATGCTCGGGCAGGCGACCGACCTGAAGCCCGACGACGTGATCACGCCGTTCACCTATCACGTCGAGCGCGGCGACCCCTTCCCCACGTACTGCCGGCGGGCGCAGTTCTACATCGACCACGAGTGGTTCCTCGAAGCTGGCGAAGAACTCCCAACGCACAAGCCGAGCCCCGCGATGGGTGGCAACTACCCGCTGGGGATGTCGTCGGGCCACAACCGCTGGTCAGTGCATTCGATGAACCACTTCAACGAGTTCGTGCTCGGAACGCATCGCGGGGCACCGAGCCTGATGGTCAACCGCGCAGATGCGGAGGCGCGGGGTGTGAAGGATGACGACCTCGTCCGGGTGTTCAACGATGTGAGCGAGTTCCTCGCGCGCGTGAAGGTGGCGCCGAACGTGATGCCGGGGCAGGTGATCTCGTACAACGGCTGGGAGCCGATGCAGTACGCGAACTGGTCGGGCGCGAATGAGATCGAGCCGGGGATGGTGAAGTGGCTCGCCCTCTCGGGAGGGTATGGCCACCTGAAGTACAACAACTTGAACTGGCAGCCGGTGCCGGCCGACCGCTGGGTGCGGTGCGACTTCGAACTCGCGGGCGCGTAGGGGGCGGGCGGGGGAGCGGGTGCTACTCGCCCTCGACGATCGGGCGGAGCACCCGCTCGAGTTCGCCGGACAGGTGTTTGGCGTAGGTCGAGGTGACGTGGTAGTCGTTCGTGTAGACGACGATGTTGCCGATGATGGGCGAGCACACGGAGCCGCAGAACCACGGGGTGACGTCGATGAAGGCGAGGCCGGCTGCCTCTGCGACGCTTCGTTCGATGTCGTTGTAGGTGGCCGCGGTTACGGGGCCGACGGGCTCCGCGCAGTCCTGCACGTTGTCCTGATGCAGAGCGAGGCAGTCGACCGAGCCCTTGAGCCGCGGGATGTCGCCAAGGACGGCCTTCCTGGTGTCCGGCGGGGTAATGCGTCGCAGTGTTTCTTCAAGGCCGGCGCCCCACACGGACCTGGTCAGCACGTCGCCATCGGCGTCAACCATGTACTCGCAGCCGTTGCAGCTGGCCAGGATGACCAGGTCGGGCTGCGTCTCGTTGATGCGCGCGATTGCGTTGTCCAGCCACTGCAGGCAATCAGCCGGCGGACCGATGAGGCGTTGGGTGGAACTCTGGTAGGCCCTGTGGAAGTTAACCCACGCGGCGGGGCACCCGGTCTTTCCGAGGAGGACGACCTTCCACTGCAAGCGCTCGCCGATGTCGCCGAGGGCTGTGAGCCACTGGGCCGCGTGCGAGTCGCCAAGCAGGACGACCGTGTGCGACCCTTCGGGGTCGCCGAAGATGCACGGGGGAGACTCCTGGACTTCTGGATCGACCAGGCATTCATCGGGCTCGGCGGGAAGCCAGGCGAAGTCTTCGTTGGCACTCTTCAGGTCGAGCACGAGGTCTGGCGGCAGCGCCTTGATGGCCGCGGATGCGGCAACCAATGACAGGACGTCTGGCGGGGTTTCGGCTCCCGGTCCGCCGGCGCCGTTGGAAGGCTCACCCTCCACGGCGGCGGCGGTTTGGGCGGGCGGCCGAGACGGGTTGTTCGCCTGGAGCTGCCAGCCGCTCAGCCCGTAGGCCGCGCCAACGAGGCAAACACCGACGGAGAGGCTCGACCACGAGTTCCGCACGAGTGGACGGGCGAAGCGAATCGGGTTCTCGATGGCGTAGTGCGTGACGATGGCGAGCCCGAGCGCGAGGACCACGAGGCCGAGATTCTCGGCGAGCGTGAGGCTGTGACCGGTGCGCTGGGCCGCGATGGTGAGCACCGGCCAGTGCCAGAGGTAGAGCGAGTACGACCACTTGCCGAGCATCTGGATTGGCGACAACCGGAGCAGCTGCTCGGCGCCACTGCCCGGAGCGATCGTCCCCCCGGCGACGGCCATGGCCGTCGCCACAACCGGGAGCGCGACCGCGTATCCGGGGAACGCGGTCCCGTTATCCAGGGCGAACGCACCGCCGATGATCCCGGCGAACCCGGTCCAGCTCAGCCAGGGCCCGACCTTCGGCGGCATCAGCAGCAACCGGGGGGCCGCCACCGCCAGTAGCGACCCCAGGGCCAGTTCCCATGCCCGCGTGAGCGGAGAGAAGAACGCCCACGTGGGGTTCGAAGCAGTCTGAACCACCGACCAGGCGAACGAAGCGAGGATGATCAGCGCCAGCACGGCGGTCAGCTTCGCGGCGAGCTTCACGCCGGGGGCGACGGTCGCTACGACGAGGAACACGAGCGGCCAGACGAGGTAGAACTGCTCCTCCACCGCCAGGGACCAGTAATGCTGAAGGGCCGATGGCGGTGCCGTGAGGTTGAGGTACTGGGTGCCTTCTGACGCGAACCGCAGGTTGGCTGCGAACAGCGCCGCCCACTTCCCGTCCTCCGCGATCACGCCGCCGCGGAGGAATCCCAGCCACTGGTACGACGCCAGGACGGTCAGGACCAGCACGAGGCTGGCGGCCGGGAGAATGCGGCGGGCGCGCCGGGCGTAGAAGCCCGCCATCGAAATGGAGCCGGCGGTGGCCTGTTCGCGGACCAGCAGGCCGGTGATGAGGAACCCGGAAAGCACGAAGAACACATCGACGCCGATGTATCCGCCTTCCACCCACGGGACCCCCGCGTGCGACAGCACAACGAGCCCCACGGCCACCGCCCGCAACCCTTCGATGTCGGGCCGGAACTTCCGTTCGCCGGTGGTCATTGAGGGGGACGTACACCGATCGTCATTGGGATCAATGTTGCCATGTCCCGGCGCTGACGCGCATCTCCGGGCGCGCGCGGGGGCGGAGTCGCGGCATCGCGTTTACACGTTTGACGGCGTTGGCTACCTGGTGGTCCCTGGGTCGTTCGGGCGAAGCGGATTGGTGAAGGCTTTCCCGCTGTCCGAAAGGTCGCCGGAGACATCGTCGCCGGCCGGCCTGGTGCCGCCCTCGACCCACATAACCAGGTCGTCCCATGCCCGGGCGACCTCCTCGTCACTGAACTCGCAGTGCGAGCTGCTGCGGATGAGGCGCTGGACGAGCAAATCCGCGGTGCCCGCGGCCTCGGTCTTCCTGCGGTAGCTCTGTTCCATCGACACCGGCACCGTCAGGTCGCCGGTCTCGTGCAGGGTAAGGAGCGGGTCGCGGATCTTCCCGGTGGTTGGCGCCGTTTCGGGATGCATGGCGGGGTCGCGCAGGACGGTGCTGGCGGTGAACCGACGGATGCCCCGGTTGATAGCGTCGCCTTCGAAGCCGAGGCCGAGGTCGGCCCGGAAATCGATGCCGGCAGTTGACGCCGCCTGTGTCGTCGGCAGGTCCCGCCCGGGGTCACCGGTAATGAGCCCGAAGTTGGGCCGGAACAATGGGCGGTACCCTTCGGCGAAGAAGGGGCGGGCGCCACCCGTCAGGTTTCGGATGACGCTGCGGAAGGCTTTTCCCTTTTGCGTGGGTGCCTCCGGCGGCCCCAGGGCTGGCAGGAGTTGCGTCTCCAGGACCTCGGTCACCCTGGCGGGTCCCTCCTCCAGCGGCAGCTCGACCCCCGCGATAAACTCCGCGGCCGTCGCCCAGGCCAGCAGGTAGTCGATCCACTCTTCTCCGGCCACCACGCCGCAGAACGAGAGCCCGCCGTCGAACTCGTCCGGGAAGTTTTCGAGCGCGAGCGTCACGACGTTCCCGCCCATGGAGTTTCCGGCGACATAGGTGCGTTCCGGTCGCCCGAACCGGTCCGTGAAGTACTGCTTGAGCAGGAGCGTGTCGTTGGTGGCGATCCCGGGGACGTAACCGTTCTGGCTGTACGAACTGGCGGCCCACGCGTACCCCCCGGCGATGAGCGCACTGCGCAGGGCAGGCGGCGGGTTCTCGGAGCGGACCTCCGGGGCGAACCCATGAATGCCGTGGGCCCAGAGCAGGAGTCCGCCGTTCCAGTCCGATGGCATCTCGATGCGGTAGGCTGTCTGCTCCAGCGTGCCGTAATAGGCACGGGCGCCGGGCAATGGGTCGAACGGCACCGATATCGGGGTCGCGGCTGTGGGGGTGACGTCGAACAGGTGCGGCGGACCGGACATAACCGTGCTTGCCGGGGCCCCGGGAGCTTCCGCGCTGGGGCCGTGGGCCGGTCCCTCATCCGGGCCGGTTGCGCAACCTGCCAGCATGAGGGCTGCCGACATGAGGCCAAGGACCCGCGCCCGGCTTCGCATGCGGCTCAGCCTACGGCACGCGGAGCGTAGGCGGCTCCTCTCGCTCGATCGGGACGGGCGCGCGGTGGTATTTGGGCGCGCCTGTGGCGTACTTCACAATGAGAATGCCCGTTCGTTCGATAGGCTTGATCCATCACGATTGAAATCCGGGACCTGCCTTGACCACCGCGACTTCCACGACCAGCGCACTCGCCGACAAGCTCCTCCGGCACCTGGAGCTGAACCGGGAAGCGCCAACGCTCGAGTATCTCCACCGCATCATCCGGGAGCACCAGTTGCGGGTGCCGTTCGAAACGCTGACGAAGATCACCGACTACGAACCGGGCCTCGCGCGCGGCGACTTCCTGCCCTCGATGGACGAGTACATCGGGCGCGTGGTCGAGCGGGGCGCTGGCGGGCTGTGCTGGACGCTGGCGCGCGGGCTCCACTTCCTGCTGGACGACCTGGGCTTCGATGCGTCGCTGATGTACATGGACCCGGGTCACTGTTGCGTGCGCGTGGAGTTCCCCGAGGGCCCCTACTACGCGGATGTCGGCTACTCGGCGCCGATCTTCCAGGCCTACCCGCTCTTCGAGTCGTTCTCGCTCGACACCCCGCGCGAGAAGTTCGAGTACGAGGTGCGCGACGGCGGCATCTTCGTCACGCGCAACCCGGGCCCCACGAAGCAGCTCGACCCGGAGCCGCGAACGCTTGAGAGCCTCAAGCCCATCATCGATGGCGCGAACGACTGGAACGCCGAGCGAAGTTTTCTCCACATCCTTGCTTTCTCCGGCTATGTCGAAGGCGTCTACACGAGTTTGAACAACGGCACGTTGCGCCGTTACCTGGCAACCGGCGTCGAGACGACGACGATCGAGCCGGACGGTGTGCCAGGGGTCATCCGGGACGTGTTTGGTGCTGACCCCAACCTCTACCTAGCCGCCGAGCGGGTCCACAGGGAGTACATGCCAGCCAGGGGCTGAACCCGGCCGCGGACAACGAGAAAGCCCGCCGATCTAGGCGGGCTTTTCAAGTTCGAGATGGAGCGGAAGACGAGGGTCGAACTCGCGACCTCCTCCTTGGCAAGGAGGCGCTCTGCCACTGAGCTACTTCCGCCCGCTGCGGGTCAGTATACCACGGGCTCTCTTGCCGCCAATGCCTCAGTCGCCCAGGAGCGAGGTGTAGCCCAGGCCCACCACCTCTTCGACGTACTGGCTGCGCCACCCCGGATCCGGAATCGGCACGTGGTGCTCGCGGAACCAGCGGTGCAGTTGGAGGTACTCCTCCTCAAGGCGCAGCCGCCAGGAGTCTTCTTCCTTGAACAGCTCGGGGTCGACTTCGTCGAGCCCCTTCGCCATGTCCTCGTAGGGGACGTCGATTTCCTCTTTCCAGTACGTGGCGAGATAGTCGACCGAGTCCTCGAGGTTGCGACGGCACTCTTCGAGCATCACGCCCATCATGCCCGCCTCGTCCATGAGTTCCCCATTGACGCGATAGGTGGGCGCGCAGTTCTCGCACACCACCACGAGCTTGCGGGCATCGCAGTCCGACTTGTCGACGCACTCCTTGCAACGCATGGCGAACTCGGCCGCCGCCGCTTCGCGGGTGTAGCCGACGACCATGTGATCGCCGAGTGACCCGCAGGCCTGGCACGACATCTTCTCGGAGAGGATTTCGTTGATGGCTTTGTCCCAGTCCAGCTGCATGCCTTCCTCCAATGCCATCGAGGGCGTCGGTGAGCCGCGCCCTCTAGAGGTCCAGTGTATACCAGCCGGTTTGCCCGGGCATTTCCTCTATCCCGACCGTGAGCCGGCGAACGTGGGTCGCGCCCTGCTCGCGCAACGCATCGAGCAGCCTGCTTGCGAACCACTCGGAGATACATTCGGCAGTCGTGTTCTCGATGGGGAGCAGCAGCACATCGCTCCGGGGAAACACATAGCTGCGGGTGCCAAAGCTCACGGTCCACGACGTCTCAGACTCCTCCATCGACAGGTGCCGGCTATCGCGCTGGAGCAGGAACTTGTGGTCGAGTTCCTCGGTGATGGCGTGGGCGGCCCGCTTCACTCGCCCGAAGTCCCACACCCAGCGCTCCTCGGTCAGGTCGCCCTCGATCTCGATGATGACGTCGTAGTTGTGCCCGTGGAGCGGCTCGCAGTCGCCCCTGAACGTGGCCATGTGGGCCGCAGCGAATCGCAGGCGGTTTCGTTCGACGGTGATGCGGCGGGTTACGTGCATACCGGCAATGGTACCTGCCCTGCCTGCTCCGCGAAGGGGGCCGGCTCGCCTTGTCGCAACGTGTGCAGTTCGTCACAATCGCTCTGGCGCCAACGCGCCGAGGATTGAACCGTGGCGCTTCTCTACGTGACCTCTTCCAACCCCGGTGAAGGCAAGACTGGCGTCGCTGCCGCCATCGCCAGGCACCTCGCCTACCTCGGCACTTCGGTCAGGCTCGTCCGCCTGGCCGATGGCGAGGGATCGAACGCCGAAGCCGACGCGGAGTGGTTCGCGACGCTGTCGTTCGCCCCCGGTAGCCCGGCAGAGCCACAGGCTGCCATCCCTGCCGCTGGGGCTGGCGAAACGCTGGTAGTCGAGGGGCCGGCCGCCTCGGCGCCCGCCGAAGCGAAGGTCGTCCTGGTTGCCCGCGGCACAAAACCGGCATCATCGCCCGCAGCCACCGTCGCAATCGTCGTGACGGGGGTGGACGGTTTCTCTGGCTCGCGCGCAGCAGCCGGCGCACCGCTGGTGGTGGAGGTGGGCGAGGACCGCACGCTGACCGGGTTCAGCGTGTCCGAGGCGAGAGCCGCCTTGAACGCCGAGGTCCTGGTGGAGGGCGATCACGACGACGTGACCTCAGACCACCTGGTGATTGCCCCGATCAGCTCGGATGCCGGCCAGCCCTACTTCCGCCGGTTCGAATCGAAGGCGGTGGTGGTCCGGTTCGATAAGACCGATCAGCACCTGGCGGCCATCAAGGGCCAGCCCAACCTGCTCATCCTCACGGGTGGCCGCCGGCCCTCGGAGTACCTGTTCGATGCGGCAGGGGCGAACGGCATCCCGGTGTTGCTCTCCCGCACGGACACCGAGAATACCGTGATCGCGCTCGAAGGAATCTTCGACCGGACGCGCTTTTCCGGGGAGCGGAAGCTGGACCGCATGGCGGAGCTGCTCGCCGGGACGGGACTGCTCGAAGCACTCGCCTGAAGCGCACCCTGGCGAGCCAGCACCCGGCGATTACTCGCCGATAACTGGCCCCTCATCGGCTGGCGCGGGCGAAGTGACGCTGCGTCCGAATGGATCTCGCGCGGGCCGGGCAGGCTGCACCGGTGCTTCGGCGGCGGGCGCTTGCCGGGGCATTGGGCGCGATGCGGGCTGTGCCATGGGCTGTGGCCCGGCCGGGGCCCGGCCCTGGGGAGCGGGCTGTGGCCGTGGCTGAGGTGGCGCCGCGGCTGCCTGCTGGCGGGGCTGCGGCGCCCTGACGGGCCGCGGCCCGAAGCCCTCGCGGGGCGGTTTTTCCAGCCCGCAATACGGGCAGGCCACCCAGGCGTAACTCAGGGGCTTTGAACACTGCCGGCAGGGCTCCTTCAGTTGGGTCCGGCACGAGGGGCAGATGAGGTAGTCATCCAGCACCCGGCGCTTGCAGGTGGGGCAAGCCTTCTGGTCTTCGAGCTCCTGCAGCAGCGCTTCTTCCTCGAGGGAACGCTCGTACAGCTCCGTAAGCGTGTAACGAGGCCGCACGATCAGGTACACCCAGTGTCCGGGCAGGAAGAAGATGAGCACGAGCAACACGGCCACGGTCTGGAGAATCGGGTCGCGCGTGCGCTGGCGTATGTCGCGGTAGGTCCAGAACACCAGTGCCACCCAGATCGCCGCGAGGTAGATCGCCAGGACCGCCCCGACGTACCTGACGGTCGCTTCCCACGAGCCTCCCGGCCACGAATCAAACATGCGATTCTCCCATACCGGCCTGATTGCCCGCCGCCCAGACTAGTCTACGGCCCCCATACGGGCGATCGTGAAATGGATAGGGTGGGTGAGCGAATGATAGACTGCCCGGGTGGACTCCACCGTTGAACTGGCGCCCCTGCTCGAGGGCCTGAACGAACCGCAGCGCGCCGCCGTCACCCACGGCGACGGTGCCGTGCTCATCCTCGCCGGGCCAGGGAGCGGGAAGACCCGGGTCATCACCCAGCGGGTCGCCTACCTGGTGCGCGAGCGCCGCGTGCCCCCGTGGCGGATCCTCGCGGTTACCTTCACCAACAAGGCGGCGCGCGAAATGCGCGAGCGTGCCGGACGACTGCTGGGCGAAGACGCGAAAGACCTGCACATGGGGACGTTCCACAGCATGTGCGCGCGCTGGCTGCGGATCGACGGGGCCGCAATCGGGCTCTCGCCCGACTTCGTCATCTACGACGACGCCGACCAGGTAGCGCTCATGAAACGGGTGCTCGAAGAACTGCATGTCGACCCGCGCCGGTACTCGCCCCGGGGCGTCCTTTCTCAGATCTCGAACGCCAAGAGCGAGATGATTGTTCCCGAGCAGATGGCGACGACTGTCCGCAGCTATAGCGACGAGGTCGTTGCTCGCGCCTACGGTCGTTACGAGGCCTCACTCAAGTCGGCCTCGGCCCTCGATTTCGATGATCTCCTGCTGTATGCCGTTCGGTTGTTTCAGCAGCCCGCGATGCTCGAGAAGTATGCGGGCCGCTATCTGCACGTGCTCGTTGATGAGTTCCAGGACACGAATCCCGTGCAGTACGCGCTGGCTCGCCAGCTCGCGTCGGTCCACGGAAACATCACGGTGGTCGGCGACCCGGACCAGAGCATCTACTCGTGGCGCAGCGCGGACGTCCGCAACGTCCAGTTCTTCGAGCGCGATTTCCCGGGATGCACGATCTACCTGCTCGAGCAGAACTACCGCTCGACTCCCGCGATTCTCGAGGCCGCCGACGCAGTCATTGGCAAGAACCCGGGCCGCCACCCGCGCCATCTCTGGACCGAGCGGCAGGGGGGCGAGCTCATCACGACCTACGACGCGTACAGCGACGAAGAGGAAGGCGAGTTCGTGGCGAGCGAGGTCGCCCGCCTGGTGTCCGCCGGCCGAAATTACGGCGACATCGCGGTGATGTACCGGACCAATGCGCAATCGCGGGCGGTTGAGGAAGCGCTGGTGCGTCATCGCATTCCCTATCGCCTGATCGGGGGCGTCCGCTTTTACCAGCGTCGCGAGATCAAGGACCTGGTCGCCTACTTCCGCCTGATTCACAACCCGTACGACGAGGCGAGCCTGCTGCGCGTCATCAACGTGCCAGGCCGGGGCATCGGCGACCGCACGGTCGAACGTCTCCGCGAGCACGCGTCGCGCACGGGCACGACGCCGTGGGACGCCGCTGCCGAGGTCGCTCGTGGCGCCGGCGTGGCGGGAGTCACCGGTCGTTCCGCCTCCGCCGTCCAGGCGTTTGTGAACACCGTTGACCTGCTGCAGTCCCAGCGCACCCTTGCGCTGCCCGCGCTGCTCGACCAGGTGCTCTCGCTCACCGGCTATGCGAAGTACCTCCAGGACGGCGACGAGTCTTCCGAGGAGCGGATCGAGAACGTGCTCGAGCTCCGCTCCGTGATGAGCGAGTACGAAGAGGTGGCAGGTGAAGGCGGCGACCTGGCGACATTCCTGCAGGATGTCGCCCTCGTAGCGGATGTGGACGAGCTCCGCGAGGGGTCGTCGGCCGTCACCTTGATCACGCTCCATGCCGCAAAGGGACTGGAGTTCCCCGTCGTCTTCCTGATCGGCCTCGAAGAGGGCGTCCTGCCCCACATCCGTTCGTTCGACGACCCCCGGCAGATGGAGGAAGAGCGCCGGCTCTGCTACGTGGGCATAACCCGGGCCATGGATTTGCTCTACCTCACGCGCTCTTACCGGCGGTTCTCGTTCGGCTCCCAGTCCGCGAACCCGCCGTCGCGGTTCCTCGCCGACATCCCGGCGCAGCTCAAGCGCCCGTTCGGCAGCACACCCCGCACGTACATGGAGGCGGCTTCCGCTCCGCCGTTATTCGACCCCGGCGAACCGCCACCGGCGGCAGCGCAGTGGGCTACCGGCGATCGCGTGGTCCACCCCAAGTTCGGCGCCGGCACGGTCGTCAGCTCGCACGCCAATGGCGGCGATGTCGAAGTCGTTGTTGCCTTCGAGTCCGCGGGCGTTCGGCGGCTCCTGCAGAGCTACGCCAGGCTGGTGCCGGCATGAATTTCGAACCGCTGTTCCTCATTCCCGAAAGCTCAGACCAGTGGCGCGACTGGCTGACGACGGGCGGGGTCAACATCCTGGGTATCTTCATCGGCCTGGTCCTGGTGCGATTGCTGGTCGTGCGGGTGTTCGGGCGAGTCGTCCGTTCCGCCGCCCTCCGGGCCGGCCGTGCCCGCCGGGAAGACCCGGCGGTGGTTGAACGCCGGGTGAAGACGCTCCTGGCGACGCTCGGGTGGGTGTTCACGATCTTCCTCGCGCTCGTGGGAACCGCGCTGGTGCTGGACCAGTTCGACGTCCAGATCTCAGCGGTGATCGCGGGGGTCGGCGTCGCGGGCATCGCCATCGGCCTCGGCACTCAGACCCTCGTCAAGGACGTGATCAATGGCCTCTTCATCCTGGTTGAGGGCCAGTACGCCGTCGGCGACGTGGTGCAGGTGGCCGGGGTGAGCGGGGAGGTCATCGAGATTACGCCCCGCCGGACCGTGCTGCGGGACATGAACGCCCACGTCCACGTCATCCCCAACAGCGCTATCACAGTCGCGACCAACATGACCCAGGGCTTCAGCCGCATCAACCTCGACGTGACCATCGCCTACGAGGAGGATGTCGATCGCGTGATCGCCATCGTCGACGATGTCTGCGCAGGCCTTGCCTCGGACCGGGCCGCGGACATCCTCGCGCCGCCGAAAGTGGTGCGAGTCAACAACCTCGGGAACGACGGGGTCGATCTGAAGATCGTTGGCGACGTCCGCGTCTTTAAACAGTGGGAGCTGACCGGCGAACTCCGCCGCCGCATCAAGAAACGCTTCGATGAGGAAGACGTCGAGATCCCCTACCACCGCGAAGTGCAGGTGCCGTTCGGGGGTTCCGTGGGGGCGCGTACGGCGAATCGCAGCGCGACGCCAGATGAGGCTGTCCCTCCTCGAAACCAGGAGTGATCAGCGAATGCCAGCCGGACACCCATGGCTGCGAATCAGTCGGACGCCAATACTTCCTACATGGCGGAAGACTACTGGACGCGGCAGTTCCAGGAGGCGAATGAGAGGGCTGCGCTCCTCGACGAGGCAACCGTTGCGGAGCCGGTGGAGGTCTACCTGGCCAGCGATACGGACTTCGACCTGGGCTCAATGTGTTTCGAGGCGCTTCAGCGCGGCCCGCACGGTGACCTGCTGGAGGCCGCGGAAGGCGAACTCCGTTCTCGCCGCGTCGCCCGAAGGGCCCTCGGGGTCACGCTCCTCGACTTGGCCACCGACTCGCCCGAAGAACGCGATGCGAACATCCCGAGACTGATGCATGCGCTCGACGACCGTTCGCCGAAAGTCGTTCGCTATGCCCTCGACGCCCTGAGCGGCATTCAGATGGGAGCTTCCGCGCGGGAGTTCGGCCAGCGAGTGAATCATGCCCGGGGGGAACCCCGAGAAACGTGGCCCCCGATCCTCGCGGTCTTTGATTTGTCGCCGCTGCGGAGATTCGTCACCCATCGCGATAGCCTCATCCGTATGTCGCTCGCCCATGTCTATGGCCAGCGTGGGGACACCGAAGCAACGGACCTTCTGCTGGCTCTGAGCCGGGACCGTGATCCGGCGGTTCGCGGGGCGGCGGCCCGCGAACTCGGCGAACGCCGCCTGATTGGTGGTCTCACCACCGAATGCCTCGGACGATTGCATGAGATGGCTGCCGGGGAGGCATCCGATCCGAGATACGCCGCGATATCGGCGCTTGTGAGACTGGCTGAGCCCGGCGCCAATGTTCTGCTCGAAGCCGCACTCGAACGGGCGATAGAAAGCCAGCCGGCAGTTGGCGACTGTCACTCGCTCGTGTTGACGCTCTTTCGCAGGCCGGAGTTGATTTCCGGAGTCCCTCCGGGAACGGATGGCTTCCCGCTGGCAGGTAGATTTCGCTGCCCCGGCGCCATCGCTGATGGTCCCGCAGGAATGCTGGTGAGTGGCTTCGGCGGGTACTCCGCCCCTCGTCTAGAGCCGCAGCTCGATCTGGTCGATGCAGACCTTGTCGCCCTCTCCGCCGTCGATTCGCTCATTGGCTGGCACGACGAGCCGGCCGAGAATGCGGTCCCCCTCGCGCCAGAAGCGGGTCTCCGTCGGCTCGGGCGGGTAGTGGGGCGCCGGCAGGCTCCCAATGGTGACCTCCCTGAGCCGGTCCACCCGACCGCTGGCAAACGCCCGGCATGCGTCCTGGAGAACGAGGCCCATGTTGCGCGGACCGTGCGTCAAAGGTGCCGGGTTTCCCGTCTGCTGGATGAAGTGCGTCGTGTTCCAGTCGCCTGAAGGCACAGCCCAGTCAAAAGTCACATTGACGTGGGTGTCGTGGGCTACCACTTCATCAGGTGTGCGGTCAGGGATCGTGATACGTGGTGGGTTCAAGGCTCCGGCGCCTTCGGGTGCGCAGCCGAGCAAGAAGAGTAGCATCCAGCCTTCGAGGAGCGGGCTCCCACTTGCGAGTTGGGCAACTTCGAAGTTGAACCGCACGAGTGCGTGGCCCTTGGAGGTCGCGCCGAGTTCGGAAATGCGCGAGGTCACGCGGCCGCGCCCGGCCTGCGGAACCGGTCCGAAGTACTTCGCCCCTCCCGAGCCCCAGCGCCCGACCTGTTGCCAGTTCGCATACCCGCCGATGAGCCGGTCCATGACCTCGTCACGGTTGCGCGCCAGCAGGGCACCGTTGAATGGCACCATCGGGTGGCCCGCCGCATCTGACGTGTTCATCAAGCACGGCAAGTCACGCTCGTCCCGGATCGAGCACCCGGTCGCCCGCGAAAGCAGCTGCGACGTCTGCCAGTTCCATTCGAACTCGAAGTCGGAAAACGTCGTGCCGGCGATATCCAGCGGGACCTTGAGGTCGGTCATATCGGCTGACTCCTTGAGAAACAGAACGAGGGAGCGCGTCGGAAGGTCCGCGCGCTAGATGGGGTAGTCCTTCACGATCCCCCGGGCGATTACCGTCTTCTGGATGTCGCTCGTGCCCTCGGCGATGACCATCAGCGGGGCATCACGGTAGTAGCGTTCGAGAGGCAGCTCCTTGCTGTAGCCGACGCCACCGTGGATGCGCATGGCGTCCAGGACGCACTCCTGCGCGATCTCGGTCGCGTAGAGCTTGGCGATACCCGCATCGAGGTCGCTTCGGACTCCCGAGTCTTTCTTGCGCGCGGCATCGAGCGTGAGCAGCCGAGCGGCCCGGATCTTCGTGATCATCTCGGCCAGCCGGAGCTGCTGGGCCTGGTGTTCGAAGATCGGCTTGCCAAAGGCTTCGCGCTTCTGGGCGTACCGGATAGAGTCGTCGAAGGCCGCCTGGGCCACACCCACGCCCCGGGCCGCGACGTTGATCCGCCCGACCTCGAGCGCGCTCATGATGTGCTGGAAGCCTCGGCCCTCGTTCCCGCCGAGCACCTGGGTCGCCGGCACGCGGCAGTCGTCGAAGGTCAGTTCGGTGGTCTCCACGCCCTTGTAGCCCAGCTTCTCGAGCCGCCGGCCCGCCGAGAACCCGGGCGTTCCGGCGTCGATCAGGAAGGCCGTGATGCCCTTGTGCCGGGGGTTCGCCGTGGTGTCGGTCTTGGTCATCGCCAGGTAGACGCCCGCGCGGTGGCCGTTGGTCACCCACATCTTCTGCCCGTTGATGATGTAGTCGTCGCCGTCGCGGACGGCGGTCGTCTTGATCGCCTGGGCATCGGAGCCCGCGTCGGGCTCGGTGATGGTCAGGGCGCAGCGGATTTCCGGCTCAACAAGCTTCGGGAGGTACTTCTGCTTCTGCTCCTCGGTGCCGTATTCGCTGATGGCGTAGCCGACGAGCACGTGCGTGTTGATGATGCCCGCCAGGCTCATCCAGCCGCGCGCCAGCTCCATGCAAACGCCTGCATAGCACTCGAAACTCAGATCGAGGCCGCCGTAGGCCTCCGGGATCTTGATCCCGAAGAGCCCCATCTCCGACATTCCTTTCACGAGCGGGTCGGGGAATTGGTCGGCGTGTTCGTACTCCATGGCGACCGGTTTGACCTCGCGGTCAACCCAGACGCCCACGTTCGTGACGATTTCCTGTGCTATGGGATCAGCGATATCAGCAGCGTAATCTCGTGCCATTGGCGCTTCCTGCAAATGCGGTGTGTGTGCTGGTCAGTATGGCTTACCCGGCCAGTACTGACGACGACGGGCCCGTGCTCGGGGTAGGCAGGCATACGAAGGGCGATGGCGCCAGCGCGGCACGTGAGCGTGGCTGGTAGACTCGTCGAGGGCCAACCGTCGAACCCGATTCGGGTTTACGTGCGCACGAACCTGGAAGCAGACTCGCTGGCACTGGCGAGCCCTTCACGCTGACGTTTACGTCAGGGGTGTCATCTGATTAGGATGTGGCGAATGATTGCCCCGAACCTCACCGTGAGCCTGGCCTGATGCAACGTCCAGCTGGAGGCAGGCCGCCTGGCCCGGGCGTGGGCGGAGGCAAGCCTTCGTTCTCCGCCGCCCTGGTCGTCTTCAAGAACCGGAACTACCGTTACCTCTGGACTTCGTCGCTCTTCTCGTTCACCGGGATGCAGATGCAGCAGGTGGCGCGTGCCCTCCTCGCGTGGGACCTGACGAAGTCCTACGGAGCAGTCGGACTCATCTCGCTCTCGTTCGGCCTGCCGATGCTGCTGTTTTCGCTCGTGGGCGGCTCGCTCGCCGACCGCTTCGAGAAGCGGAACCTGACCATCTCGTCGCAATCGGCAACCGCCTTCTTCGCCGTTGCCACGGCCGTGATGCTCTTCACCGGCACCATCACCATCGGATGGCTGTTCGTCCTCGGTCTCGGGGGTGGCACGGCGATGGCGCTGGGCATGCCCGCTCGCAGCCCGCTGATGGCGCACGTCGTCGGTCCGCAGAATGTGATGAGCGCAATGGCGATGTCGAACGCAGCAATGAACGCCACGCGTCTGTTCGGGCCCGCCGTGGCCGGTGCGATGGTCGCGGCGTGGAACCTGGAGTCGGTCTATCTGACCCAGGCGGCTCTCTCGACGGTGTCTGTCGTGTTCCTGTTCTTTGTTCCGACTGGGCTCGGAGGCACGGGGATGATGCGGCGGGGAAGCATGTTCCGCGAAATCGGGGACGGTCTTTCCTACGTCGCCCGGGATGGGAGGCTCCGCCAGCTGAATATCTCAATGTTCGCCGTGAGCTTCTTCGCCATGCCGTACGTGATGCTCCTGGCCGGCTTCGTCCACGAAGACCTGAGCAAGGGCGACGCGGAATTTGGGTATCTGCAGTCGGCCTCGGGGATCGGTGCGCTGATCGGGTCGCTGGGCGTGGCAACGCTTACCGCTTTTGACCGCAAGACGCTCGTTCAGTGGGTTGCGGGCATCCTCGGTGGGATGGGCCTCGTGGCCCTCGCACTTGCTTCGCGCTCCTTCGGCTATCCGGGAGCCCTGGCCGTGATCGTCGTGCTTGGGCTCACGCTGACGGCATACCAGACCCTGAACAGCACGCTGATGATGGAAGCCTCAAAACCGGAGTTCTACGGCCGCGTCATGAGCATCAACATGCTGAGCTTCAGCGCGATGCCGCTGATGGCGTTCCCCCTGGGCCGGGTTGCCGACTCGGTCGGCGTCACCAACATGTTCATCACGCAGGGGCTGATTGTGGTCGGCATCATGCTCCTCATCAGCATCCTCAACCCGGGCCACACGTTCGGGCGTGCGGCTCCTGCCCATCAGGTGGGCTACGGGGTGCGGCCGGGCGGGCCCCACGGGGCGCCGGAACGCGTTGATGACCCGGTTCCCACCGGGGGCAAGTAGCGGCACCTGCGTTCCTTCAACCGGTGCGGGCGGCCGTGACGTTACCGGATCGTCGTCATGCCTTCGCGCGGGGCTCCAACCAGGATGGCCATGTTGCCATCGGGGTGGCGGTTCTCATACATGAGCTGGTGGCACTCGCCCGTCTGGTTCCAGGCGAATGTACGAGAAAGGCACGGGTCGACCTTCTTCTCGTGGACCAGCTTGTTGAATGCGTATGACTGTTCGTCGTTGGCGAAGTGGGAGCCCTGGAGGCGCTTCTGGCGCATCCAGAGGTAGCGCAGGTCCACGTCGGCGTTGTACCCGGTGGTGCCGGCACAGATGACGATCATTCCGCCCGTGTCGCACACGAACTGCGACGTGGGGATGGTGTCCTGGCCGGGGTGTTCGAACACGATGCGCGGGCTCCGGCGCTCGCCCAGGATGTCCCAGACTGCCTTCCCGAACGCACGCGCCCCCACGGTGAACTTGTTCATTTCTTCGCTCTCCCAATGCGGGAGGCGGCCCCAGTGGTCGAAGTTCTTCCGGTTGATGCAACCAACCGCCCCGAGCCTGGTGCAGAACTCGTACTTCGATTCGCTCGAGACGACCGCGATGGGCTTCGCCCCAGCCTGCGCGGCAAGCTGGATCGCCATCGAGCCCAGGCCGCCAGCACCACCCCACACGAGCACCACATCACCCTCGCGAACGGTGTGGGGTGGCCACCCGAAGAGCATGCGGTAGGCGGTTGCTCCGACCAGCGTGGGAGCGGCCGCTGCCTCCCAGTTCAGGTGCTTCGCCTTGGGCATGCACTGGTGTGCCTGGACCTTCGTGAACTGAGCGAACGACCCCCAGGTGGTCTCGTACCCCCAGATGCGGAAGCTCGGGCTGAACATCGGATCCTCGCCAGAGACGACCTCTGGCGCATGAACATCCCAGGTGCCGCAGTGGACGACCACCTCGTCGCCGACTTTTACGTTCGTGACGGCGGTTCCGGTCTTCCAGACGATGCCCGAGGCGTCGGAGCCACCGATGTGGTGGTCCCACGGTTCGCCTGCCCTCTGTCGCGCCCCAATCACGTCGACCGGCGTTCCCAGTCCCGCCCAGACATTGTTGTAGTTCACGCCCGCGGCCATCACATAGACGAGCACGTCGTCGGGGCCAATCTCGGGCGTCTCGATGACTTCTTCCTGGAACGCCTGGTTAGGCTGCCCGAACCGGGTCTGCCGGATGACCTGCGCGTACATCTTCGCCGGGACGTGGCCGAGCGGCGGTGCCTCGCCGATGGGGTAAAGATCCTTCAGGGTGTCGCTGCTCATCGCGAAAGGCTCCTTCGGTGCGGGATCGTGCGGCGATGGAGAAACGGGGAGGGAACGGCCGCGTGTCGGGCGATGATACCCGAGCCCTATCGACCGGTAAACGCGATTGGCGGCAAGCCATAGCCCGCGGCTATGGCTCGTCCATGCTGACTTCCTGGCCCAATCGGGCGCTGCGGTAGCACGCATCTACGACCTCGTGAGCGGCCAGTGCGGTTCGAAAGTCCGGGAAAGCCGGCCGTGCCTCGGTTACGCAGCGCAGGAACGCATAGTCCTCGAGCATTCCCGCGCGAGCGAGATCGACTTCGGCGCCCTCCAGCCCGGTCAGGCCGACATAACGGTCAAAGACCTCCTCGGTTGACAGCTCCTGCACGGTCCCATTGCGCCCCTGGTAGCGGATCGGTCCAAGGAAGTCGTGATCGGTGGCGAAGTACCCACCCTCGAAGAACACTTCGAGGTGCCGTGTCGATGGCCGGTCATCGAGCGCATGCCAGACCGACGACAACGACGTTTGATGGCCCGCTGCATGTTGAAACGTCGCAATCGCGACATCTTCCACGCCCTCGTGACCGCTCGTGATGCGCGTGTGGCAGCGAACGGCGGTGATGTCGCCGAAGAGCCAGCGAAAGAGATCCACATCGTGAATGGAGTGCTCGATGAGGGTGCCGCCCCCGGCCCGTTCAAAGCTCCCGCGCCAGCTGCTCGCGTAATGGCCCCTGACGGGAAAGAACTGGTCATCGCGCAGGTGTGCGGTCAGGAACGGGCCGAGCCACGGTTCGGACATCAAGTGCTTCATCACGGTGAGGACCGGGGAGTACCGCAACACGAGCCCGACCTGGTTTACCACGCCGGCTGCCTCGACGGCCGCGACCATCTCGCGGACCTCGCCGAGCGACTTCGCCAGCGGCTTCTCGCAGAACACATGCAGACCTCGGCGAGCGGCCTCGACTACCAGCGCGGGGTGTTCCGCTGTTTCGGTACAGATGTACACGGCGTTGAGGCCGGAGAGGCCCAGCAACTTCTCGGCATCCGACGTGACGCAGCGTGACCCGGTGATCGCCGCGAAACCTTCTGCACGAGCGATGTCGCGGTCGCAGACCGCGGCGTACTCTCCGAGCACGAGCTCTGTACGTAACGATCCGCGGAGGTTCCGGGAGTGAAAGCGGCCGATATGGCCGCAACCGATGAGGCCAACGATGGGAACTGGCACGGGACCTCGGGGGGCGGAATTTGCGCGCATTTTACCGGCGGCTTGCCCCCTCTTGGCGAACGCTTCGCTGCGCCGGCGGATACTCGGGCCTGGCCGCCGGCGGAAGGAATCACCTGGGGGCGCAAGTGACCTTCCGCTGGCGGCCGAACTGTTGCCCACAAGCCACAACCGCACCTCCCGTGGACCCCTGGTTCGCTTTGTCCGCTCGGGAGGCCCGTGCTATAGTCGGCCCGGTCCTTTAGGGACAGATTTCACAAACGGCTCCGGCGTGCTCTACGAATACGGTCACATCGGCATCCTGGTCATCATCGCCCTGGTTTTCCCACTGGGCGCGGTAGTCACGTCGTGGGCGCTGCAGTACGCGAACATCCGCCCCAAAGGCAAGCCGGATGTCGTTCGCGACGACATTTACGAATGTGGTCTTCGCACCGAGGGGCCGAGCCTCGTCCAGTTCAACTTCCGCTTCTACTACATCGCACTGCTCTTCGTGCTCCTCGACGTGGAAATCGTCTTCCTATTCCCGTGGGCGCTGGTCTTCGACGAAGTGGGCTGGGCCGGCTATGGCAAGGGCCTGCTGTTCATCGGCACCTTCGTCATCGGCGGCATCTACGCCTGGCGGAAGCGCGCACTGGAGTGGCGACTGTGACCCGCGAACTGACTGGCCCCGAGGCCGCGGCCCTCGCTGAGTCGGTTGTGCCCGGCTCCGTCGAGCGGACCACGGACACCGCGTGCTACCTCAAGCCCGAGCATCTCGTGGCGACCCTCGAAGCGCTGAGGACGAGCCCCGATGCCGACCTTGTTCACCTCACCAACCTCTGCGGCGTGGACTTCTGGGATCACTTCGAGGTCGTCTACCACATTCAGTCGTTCGACAATAACCAGATTGCGCTGTTCAAGGTCGATGTCCGGAACCGCGAAAATCCCGTGGTCCCGAGCGTGGTCCCCGTCTTTCACGGCGCGTGGATGCAGGAGAACGAAACCTACGACCTCTTCGGCATCAAGTTCGAAGGGCACCCGAACCTGTACCGCATCCTCCTCTGGGAGGGGTATCCCGGCTGGCCCCTGCGCAAGGACTTCCTCTCCATGCCTGGCGGGCTCCAGCCAGGCCTCGGCGAGTTCGCCGGCGTGGCGCGCCGCCAGGAGCCGCCCGTGAAGGTGATCGAATGACCGACGTCATCAAGAGCGAGCCGTTCGTCATCAACATCGGGCCCCAGCACCCGTCCACCCACGGTGTGTTCCGTATCCGCGCGACGGTCGACGGTGAGAAGGTCATCGATGCCGAGATGGTGATGGGCTACCTCCACCGCTCGATGGAGAAGCTGGCGGAAGAGCGGACCTACACCCAGAACATCCCGTTCACGGACCGGACCGACTACCTGAGCAGCATGTCGAACAACCTCGGTTACTGCCTTGCGGCCGAAAAGCTCGCCGGGATCGAGGTGCCGGCCCGGGGGGACGCTATCCGCGTCATCATGGCCGAGCTGCAGCGGCTTGCCAGCCACTGCATGGCCGTCGGCGCGTTCGCGAACGATACTGGCGCATGGCAGACCCCGGTGATGTGGTGCTTCCGCGAGCGCGAGAAGATCCTCGACATCTTCGAAGTCACCTCGGGCGCCCGGCTCACATGCAACTACATGCGCATCGGTGGGGTGGCGTTCGACCTGCGCCCGCAGTTCGAGCCGATGGTGCGCAAGGTGCTCGCCGACTTCCCGCCGTTCATCGAAGAGATGGAGAACCTGCTCTCCGGGAATGAGATCTTCATCAGCCGCACGCGGGGTGTGGGAGTGCTCAGCCCCGAGCTGGCCACCAACGCGAGCCTGAGCGGGCCCATGCTGCGCGGAAGCGGCATTGCATGGGATCTCCGCAAGGCCGACCCCTACTGCGGCTACGAGCAGTACGACTTCGATATCCCGATTGGCTACCAGGGCGATAGCTACGACCGGTTCATCGTCCGCCTCGAGGAGATGCGCCAGAGTGTGAAGATCATCCAGCAGGCGCTCGATGGCCTGCCGTCTGGCCCGTTCCGGACCGAGGTGCCACTCGCGCTGCGCCCGCCCCGGGGCGAGGCGTATGCCCGCATCGAAAGCCCACGCGGCGAGCTCGGGTACTACCTGGTGAGCGATGAAGGCCCCTCGCCCTACCGCTTCCACATCCGGCCGCCGTCATTCATCAATCTCTCCGCCTTGAGGGAGATGACGGTGGGTGGCACCGTGGCCGACGCGATCGTGGTGCTTGGCTCCATCGACATCGTCGTGGGGGAGATCGACCGATGACGCCGTTCCTCGCGACCGACAACTGGTACGACCTTCGCGACCTGGCTAACCTCTCCCGCGAGATCCTCGAGGCGGCTGACAAGATCCTGCCGTTCGGCGTTGTGTACGTGCTGGCCGCGCTCATCGGCTTTGTCGCCAGCTTCCTGATCTTCGTCCTTCCCTCCCAGCTCTTCGTGGGTGTGTACGGCGAACGGAAGCTGATTGGCCGCATTCAGTCGCGCTACGGCCCGAACCGGGTGGGCCCGTTCGGCCTCCTTCAACCCATAGCCGACGCCATCAAGCTCATCCAGAAGGAAGCGCTGACGCCGACCCGGGCCGATCGGGTCGTGATGTACATCGCGCCGATCGTGTTCGTCGCACCTGCGGTGCTCTTGTTTGCGGTCATCCCATTCGGTCCCAACATGGTCTTCGCCGATATTCCGGTGAGCCTCATGTACTTCCTGGCGGTGTCCTCGTTGCCGGTGCTTGCCAATTTCATGGCTGGCTGGAGCGCGAACAACAAGTACAGCCTTTTCGGTGCTATGCGCATCGTCGCGATGACCATCAGCTACGAGTCGCCGCTGGTGATGTCGCTGCTCGGCGCGGTGGTCATCAGCGGGACGCTAAGCCTCCAGGGCATGGTGTTCTGGGCCGACGAATACAAGATCTGGCTTGGTTTCGTGCAACCGCTGGCGCTCGTCATCTACTTCATCTGTGTCAGCGCCGAGTTGAACCGGACACCCACGGACATCGCCGAGGCCGAATCGGAAATCGTTGCCGGGTACCTCACCGAGTACTCCGGCATGAAGTGGGGCCTGTTCTACGGCATGGACATCGGCTATGCCCTGGCCGCGTCAGCCTTCGCGGCGACGGTCTTCCTCGGTGGCTGGACACTCTTTGGCCTCGAGCAGTGGGTCCCGCCCTGGATGATCTTCATCGGCAAGACGCACCTGTTCTACTTCTTGTTCATCTGGACGCGCGGCACGCTCCCGCGCCTGCGGTCGGACCAGTTGATGGCGTTCGCCTGGAAGTACTTGCTGCCGCTCGCCCTGTTCAATCTCTTCATCGCGGTGACCGAGAAGATGATCTGGGCCGAGCAGGGGTACGACAAGGCGTACATCTACCTCTTCGCCGGGTTCAATATCCTGGTGTCCTTCCTGCTCGTCCTCGCCTGGGCCCGGTTCAACGGCTACAAACCCGAGACGATTCCGACGCGCCCGCGGCTCGTGAAGGACGCGCGCGGCTACGTCCCCGTCGGGGAAGCTGACTGATGGACGGCTTTGGTGTCACCTTCGCGTTCTGGGTACTTGCGGCGATCACGCTTGTCGCCGGTGGTGGCGTGATGGTCTCGCGAAATCTGCTGCACGCGGTCCTGTTCCTCATCCTTGCCTTCGTCGGCGTGGCGGGTTTCTTTGTCCTGCTCTCCGCCGAATTCATTGCGATGGCGCAGGTGATCATCTACGTCGGGGCCATCGCGGTGCTCGTTCTGTTCGCGGTGCTCCTGACTCCGCGCGCCGGCCGTGATAACGGCGAGACGGTCTGGGCATTGCCCGGCGTGTTGCTCTCGATCTGTCTCGCGGCAATCTTCCTGTTCGTGGTTCACGACACCGGCTGGAAGACGGTGGAGGAAGCGCCCATCCTGAGCGCCCAGGATCTTGGTCGTGCGCTCCTCGGCACCTGGGTTCTCCCCTTCGAAATCGCCAGCGTGCTCCTCACGGCAGCCCTCGTGGGCGCCATCATGCTCACCCGCTCGGCGGAGGAAGAAGCGGAGGATGCGCTCGTATGAGTGTCGGCATTGAACACTTCCTGACCGTCGGCGCCCTGCTCTTCTGCCTGGGCCTCGCGATAGCGCTCTCGAAGCGCAACGCCATCGGCGTGCTCATGGGCGTCGAGCTTATGCTCAATGCCGTCAACCTCACTCTCGTCACGTTCTCGCGCTTCTCGGCGAGCGAACGGCCGATCACGGGCCAGACATTCGCCGTCTTCATCATCACTGTGGCCGCTGCCGAAGCGGCGGTCGCGCTCGCCCTCGCCGTCTCGGTCTACCGCAATCGCGAGACCGTCGACGTCGACCAGATCAATCTCCTCAGGTCGTGATTTCCGATGTGGGTTGAGTTCATGACCGTGCGCAACGCCTATGTGGCCCAGACGTGGAGCGAGCTGTTCGCTGCCGAGGGGCTTTCGGTGCGCATCGTTCCGCCAATCGGGTACGGCGAAAAGGCATCCATGCGCGATGAGCGCACGCTCTACGTTCCCTCCGGGAAGGCCCACGTCGCCCGGGAAATCCTGAGGAAGATCTGAGCCGATGTTGTTCCTCGAAGCCGCTCCCGCCTCCGCACCAACGATCGCCGAGGAGATCCTCTGGGCGATCATGCTCTGCCCGCTCGTGGCGTGGGGGCTTATCGCACTCTACGTCCGAAAAATACCGTTGGCCGCCGGGTGGCTGGCCATCCTCGGGGTGGGCGCCGCCTGCGTCCTGAGCTACGTCACCCTCTTCAACGTCATGGACGCCGATGGGGGAGTCGCGGTCCACAGCCACGAATGGTTCTCGGCGGGAGACCTGCAGGTGAACCTCGGCGTCCGCATCGACGGGCTCACGGCGGTCATGCTCGTGGTGGTCACCACCGTCGCGTTCCTGGTGCAGGTGTATTCCACCGGTTACATGCAGGGTGACCATGGCTACGGGCGCTACTTCGCCCACATGTGCCTGTTCACCACCTCAATGCTCGGTCTCGTGCTGGCCGACAACCTCTTCCAGATGTTCATCTTCTGGGAGCTGGTCGGTCTGTGTTCCTACCTGCTCATCGGCTTCTGGTTCCACAAGCCGAGTGCCGCGGCCGCCGCGAAAAAAGCGTTCATCGTGACGCGGATAGGGGACCTGGGGCTTCTCGCCGCCTTGCTCCTGGTGTGGACCCGCGCGGAGACCTTCGACGTGACCGCGATCCAGGAGTGGGCCACGAGCGGCGAGCCAGAAGGCTACATCGTCACGTTGTTCGCCCTTGGGCTCTTCGCCGGGGCGGCAGGCAAGTCGGCCCAGTTCCCGCTCCATGTCTGGCTCCCCGACGCGATGGAGGGCCCGACCCCGGTTTCCGCCCTCATCCACGCAGCGACCATGGTGGCCGCCGGCGTGTACCTGGTGGCCCGCTTCTTCCCCGTCTTCGAGGCGTCGCACGACGCCGCCGACGTGGTCGCATGGATCGGCGCAGTCACGGCAATCGTGGCGGCGACCATCGCCCTCGTGCAGACCGACTTCAAGCGCGTGCTCGCGTATTCCACGGTGAGCCAGCTCGGATACATGATGCTCGCGCTGGGTGTGTTCGGGTACGTGGCTGCCATCTTCCACCTCTTCACCCACGCCTTCTTCAAGGCCCTCCTCTTCCTTGGCAGCGGCTCGGTGAACCACGCGACCAACACGTTCGACATGCGCCAGATGGGCGGGCTCAAGAAGTACATGCCTGTGACGTACTGGACGTTCGTCATCGGCTCGCTCAGCCTGGCAGGCATCTTCCCACTCGCGGGCTTCTGGTCGAAGGACGAGATCCTGCTGGATGCGTGGCGCCATGATCGCGCGCTCTGGGTCATCGGCGTGACGGTCGCATTCATGACGGCCTTCTACATGTTCCGCGCCATCTTCCTGACCTTCCACGGGGAGTACAAAGGCGGCCAGCCGGTCGATCACCACGACGAGGATTCGCACTTCCATGGCGATCCTGCCCATCCGCACGAGTCGCCCTGGGTCATGAAGGGTCCCCTGATCGTCCTGTCGATCCCCGCGATTGCGGCTGGCTGGCTGGCCTACGACCATATGTTCAAGGACTTCATCGAGGCTGCCCTGCCGCATGTGGAGTCCCACGGCAGCACGTTCGAGATCGGGATCGCGATCAGCTCCTCGATCGTGGCGGTGGCGGGCATTGGGGCGGCATGGGCGATCTACATGAAGCGCTGGGTTACCTCCGAGTCGATTCGGGCCACCTTCGCGCCATTCGCCATCACCTTCGAGAACAAATACTTCCTGGACCGTCTGTACGAAGACGTGTTCGTCCGCAACATCTTCCAGCGGGGCTGGAACGCGCTATTGCAGGCGAACGACCGCTACGTGGTGGATGGCATCGTCAACGGTTCGGCAACGCTTGCGCGGGGTATCAGCGATCGCCTGCGGATCATCCAGACCGGCCAGGTCCAGAGCTATGGGCTCGGGGTCGTGGCCGGAGTCATCATCATCGTCGTCGCCGTCATCACGGCGAACCCGCTGTAGGAGGCGGCCGTGGAACTCACTCTCCTCGTCTTCCTCCCGGTGGTCGCTGCGGCGCTCATCCTCCTCCTCCCGCGGAGCATGGAGCAGCAGTCCCGCTGGATTGCCCTGGCAGGTTCGGTGGCGATGCTGGCCATCTCGCTCCAGATGTTCTTCGCGTTCGACCTGGACAAGGACGGTTACCAGTTCGTCGAACGGCACGAATGGGTGGATATCGGCGCCTTCAACCTGCAGTACTTCCTCGGCGTCGACGGGTTGAGCATGCCGCTTGTCCTGCTCACGACGTGTCTCACGCTGGCCTCCGTGCTCGTCTCGTTCAGTGTGACGCTCCGGCCCCGCGCCTATTACGCCTGCCTGATGGTGCTCGCAAGCTCGGTGATCGGTGTGTTCACCGCGCTCGACTTCATGCTGTTCTTCCTGTTCTGGGAGCTCGAACTCTTCCCGATGTATCTGCTCATCTCGGTCTGGGGCTCGGGGCGCAAGGAATACTCGGCGATGAAGTTCGTGCTCTACACGATCGCCGGGTCGGCTTTCATGCTGGTCGGCATCCTGGTGCTCGCCTTCAACGCGAACACCTTCGATATCGAGGTGCTCAGCCAGACGGACTTCCAGGACACGCTCATCCCGCTGGGCTGGGTGTTCTTCTTCCTGTTCATCGGATTCGCGGTGAAGCTCCCGATCGTGCCACTGCACACCTGGCTACCCGATGCTCACGGCGACGCGCCGACGGCAGTCTCGGTGATGCTTGCGGGCGTGCTCCTGAAGATGGGTGGCTATGGCCTCATCCGGATGTGCGTCACGATGATGCCCGGGGTTGCCGACGATTGGGACACCTGGTTTGCCGCGATCGGCGCGATCAGCGTGCTCTACGGAGCGTTCATCACGCTCCGGCAGACCGACGTAAAACGCCTCATCGCCTATTCGTCCGTCAGCCACATGGGGCTTGTGCTCCTGGGCATTGGGGCCCTGGGTAACGTGGGGCTCGTCGGGGCGACCTACCAGATGCTGGCCCACGGCCTCATCACCGGACTGATGTTCGTGATGGTTGGCCTGATGTACGAGCGGACGCACACCCGCGAGATCGCACGCCTGGGCGGCCTTGCCCGGCAGATGCCGCTCATCGCGACCGGGATGGTGTTCGCCGGGTTTGCGAGCCTGGGTCTCCCGGCCCTGGCAGGCTTCATCGCGGAGATCACGGTCTTCCTGGGGACGTTCCAGAAGTACGAGTGGGCCGTGCTGATGTCCATCTTCGGCGTTGTCCTGTCCGCCGGGTACGTTCTCTGGATGCTCCAGCGCGTCGTCTTCGGTCCGGTGAAGCACGAATGGGACGGCCTGACCGACCAGCGCCACTGGTGGGAACACACCGTGGTTGTGGGGCTGGCTGCGCTCGTCATCCTCCTGGGCGTTTATCCCGACATCATGACCGAGATGATCGAGCCCGCTATCGAATCCATCATGCTGAGGGTTGAAGCGTGAACAGCCTCGATGTCGTTGGCCCTCAGCTCGCTGTCCTCATCGCCGCCGGCCTGGTGTTGCTCGTGGACTCCCTGGTCCCCCAGCAGCGCCGGGTGCTGCCCATCGTCGCGCTCCTTGGTCTCGCGACCTCTGCGTTCTGGACGACGTCCTGGGTTGGGCGGGGTGACTACCAGACGGTGTTCGATGGCACGCTCTCGCTGGACAAGTACTCGGTCTTCTTCTACTACGTGTTCGCGGGTATCACCGCCACGGTTGTGCTTGCATCGATCGACTGGGTGAGCCGCGAAGGCCGCGGCCAGGGAGAGTACTACGCGCTGGTCCTGACGGTCTGTGCCGGGCTGATGTTCCTCTCTGCCTCGCGCGATCTCATCACCATCTTCCTGGCGCTCGAGCTCTCCTCCATCCCGCAGTACATCCTGGCGGGCTGGGGCAAGGATTCGAGGTCCAGCGAGGCCGGCCTCAAATACCTGCTCCTCGGCGCGATCGCTTCGTCACTCCTTCTGTATGGCATGGCGCTCGTCTACGGGATCACCGGGACGACGCTGCTGCCCGAAATCGCGGCAGCAATCAGCGCCGACGGCGAGACCTACCGGAGTCTGCTCGTCGTGGCCACCATCCTCCTGATCGCCGGGTTCGGCTTCAAGATGGCGGTGGTCCCGTTCCAGATGTGGGTACCGGACGTCTACCAGGGCGCGCCCACGCCCGTCGCGGCGTTCCTCTCGGTGGGTTCAAAGGCTGCCGCCTTCGCCGTGGTCATCCGGATCTTCTTCGAGGCGTTCGAGGCCGACTTCCTGAGCGACGACTGGTCGATGATCTTCGCCGTCCTGGCCGCGGCGTCCATGACGCTCGGCAACGTCATGGCCATCGTTCAGACAGACATCAAGCGCATGCTCGGGTACTCGTCGGTGGCCCAGGCTGGCAACTTCATGATCGGCCTCGCGGCGATCTCCGTGACCGGCGAGGAGTTCACGCTTGGCGCCAGTGCCATCCTGCTCTTCGTGGCCGCGTACGCCTTTACGAACCTGGGCGCCTTTGTCGGTGTCATTGCCATCTCCCAGCGTATCGGTAGCGACCAGATCAAGGACTACACGGGCATGTGGAAGCGCTCGCCGGTCCTCGCCGTCGCGCTGGCCTTCTGCCTGGTTTCGCTCACGGGCATCCCCCCGACGGTCGGCTTCTGGGCGAAGCTGTACATCTTCAACGCCGGCATCCGCGCCGACCTGGTGTGGCTGGTCGTGATCGGTGTGCTGAACAGTGTGGTGGCCGGCTACTACTACCTTTCAGTGGCGCGCACGATGTTCATGGGTGAAGCCGAAGAGGCCCAGAGGTTCCGCGCTTCGCCTTCGATCACCATGGCGCTCGGGGCCGCCACCATCGGCGTCCTGGTGTTTGGCATCATCCCGATGCCGCTAATGTCGGCTGCCCAGGATGCAGTCGAGATCTTCGCGCGCTAGCGTGTACGACGAGATGCCCTACGAGGTCGCCATCGAGGTCGCCATCGAGGCGCCGGCGCTCGATGTCGAGGCACTGCATCGCCTCGCGGACCGGGTCATGGCCGGAGAGAGCGTCGAGCCGGGCACGTCGCTCGCCATCCTGATAACCGGCGACGATGAGATCCGGCAGTTGAATCACCAGTTCCTGGGCATCGACGAGCCCACCGATGTCCTCTCCTTTCCCGACGAATCGGACGACTTCGTCCAGGCGCTCTCGGAAGAGAAGCTGCTTGGGGATATCGCCATCTCGCTGCCGACGGCGCGGCGGCAGGCGGCAGAAGTGGGTCATTCGCTCGACGCCGAACTCGCCCACCTGCTCACGCACGGAATTCTTCACCTCTGCGGCTACGACCACGTGAACAGCCCGGAGGAGGAAGCACGGATGCGGTCTCGGGAGGAACTCTACCTCGGCGACATCGCCCACCACCATTAGCCGGGGTGCCGCCGGCTTCGCGGCTGTGGCACGCTGAATGCGCCATGGCGAACCGGCCTTCCGAACCAGTTGACATCCAGATCCGGTTCTACGGCGAGTTGAACGACTTCCTGCCGCCGCCCTGTCGAGGCGTGCTTGTCGGCAGTCGCCTGGAGCGGCGGACATCGGTCAAGGACGCGTTTGAGCGGTGGGGCGTGCCGCACGTGGAGGTCGCCCTGGTCCTGGTTGATGGCGAGCCCGCCGGGTTTGATTACCTGGTGGAGCGGCCCGTCCGAATCAGCGTTTACCCGCCATTCCGGCGGATCCCGCTGGACGGCCTTCACAACCTGCAACCCCCGGCGCCCCTCGATCACCGGTTCGTGGTCGACGCCCACCTTGGCAAGCTCGCGTTCAACCTGCGGCTGCTGGGCTTCAACACGCTCTACCGCAACGACGCGGAGGATTCCTGGCTCGCATCCATGAGCGCGGAAGATGACCGCGTGCTGCTGACCCGCGATCGTCAGCTCCTCATGCGGTCCATCGTCCAGCGTGGGTACTGCGTCCGCAGCGACGACCCCCGCGCGCAGCTGGCGGAAGTCCTGGCGCGATTCGAACTGGCCGGCTTGAGCAGGCCGTTCACGCGGTGCACGAGGTGCAACGGGCTGCTGCGCGATGTCCCGAAGGCGGACGTGCTCGACAGGCTCGAACCCCTTACCCGCGAGCACTACGACCAGTTCAGGCAGTGCGCGGAATGCGGGCAGGTCTACTGGCGAGGCTCGCACTACGAACCACTGGCCGGGGTCGTACAGGAGGCGCTGGCTGGCGCGCGGAGCCCGTCTTCCGCGCGCCAGCCAGGCGGCAACGACTGAAAGTCCCGCTAGTACTCGATTTCGTTCAGCAGCGTGTTCTCCAGCCCGAGGGCTCGCATGAGATACTTCAGCTCCTCATCGCGCCACGGGAACGGCGCTGGCTCGTCGATGAGTTTGGCCGCCTTCAGCTCCTCCACCACCTTCGGGTCCGACTCGAACGGCTTCCCCACTTCCATATCGAAGAACATCTCGCCGAGGGGCGGCTTTGGGGTCTGACCGCCCGCCTCCCACGACTCCGCCGGATACCCGAGCGCCTGCACGCAGATCGGGACAGCCGTCTCGGGCAGGTTGAACAGCTTGGCGACCTTTTCGAGGCGTGGGCTCGACATGAGGCAGGATCCGAGGCCTTCCTCATAGGCGACGAGCGTCGCCTGGCAAATGGCCTGACCCACGTCCATGAAGGCGAGCGGTGCGACACCCATCTGCTGGCCAGTCATGGCGAAGATGGGGCGTAGCTTCTCATTGATTTCCTTGTACGTGTCCTCGACGTTCAGGCCGATCCGGCGGGCATCGGCCAGGCGCAGGACGCTGTCCGGCCAGGCATCGCCGTAATACACCGAGCTCTCGCTGTACCAGAAGATGAAGACCGGCGCGGTGTGCATCTGCTGGTAGCCGATGCGCGGAGCGATCGCCTTGATGACTTTCGGGTCGGCCTGCTCACGCCAGATGACGATCGCCCGCGCATTCATCACGTTGCCTGCGCAGGACGCGCGGCGGGCGGCCTCCAGCATTTTCTGCACCTTCTCCCGTTCCACCGGGCGGTAGGGGAGAAAGAAGCGGATGGTCCGGCGCCTGCCGATGACTTCCTTGAGTTGCATGGTGGGCTCCTGCGTCTGGTAGTGGCCGGGCCGTGGCCCTCGCCGCCGGAACGGCGGACCCGGGCTCCGGTCCGAGCATCCGGGCGCGCTGAGGCGTGCCACGGACATGCAGGCGATACCCTGCGAGGCCGTATCCCCTCGTCGTTATGATGCCGGGCATGTTTTCGAAAATCTGTCGTATCCCCCGGCAGGGTCCGGATGGCTTGTGCCCCGGAGTTCCCCGGAATATGGTCGTGGCAACGTGCGTCTGCTCCGAATGCTCACCGGTGGGTCAGACCAGCGAACACTGCGGTTCGCCGCGTGGGTGCTCCTGCTCTCATTTCTGCCGATGCTGACGTTCGTTGGGCACTGGCCAGCGATCGACATACCGTTGCCCGGCACCGACGCCTATGTGCGCATCCCGCTGTCCGGGGTAAGCCACGAGGGAGCGGCTGCCGACGGCCACAGTCACTCACACGGCGGCCAGGGCGCGGACCAGCACGCACAGCACTGTCACGCCGATGCGTCCGGTTGTTCCGATACCCCGGTGCCCGGTCTCGCCACCGTCGCCATGCTGCGTGAAGTGGTGGGATTCCTTGGCATCGATGGCGCGTGGCGCCTGAACGAAGCAGCCGCAACGCCCGACCTCCGGGCCGTCGCAGTTGACCCCTTCGAACCTCCTCCTCGATTGGTACTGGTCGCTTCCTAGCCCTCTCCGCTCCTGTGTCATCGCACGGTCGCCTCGGGTTCGCCGGGCCGTACGGCTCGTGGTGATGCACGAGTGGAGCCATTGAGTACCGATGGAGAAGCTGCGTGACAGATACCACGCGGCCAGCCGCCGCTGCTGCGGTGGCCGGCCATTGCACACCCGCCTGGGATGCACTCATTCGCGATCCCGAACGCATGCGCACAATCTCGCCACTCGAAATCATGCCCATCTTCCAGGGCATGATGCGGGGCGGTTGCAAGGCATGCCCGACCGAACAGACGAAGACCTGCCAGAACGCTGAGAAGCCGTTTACCGTCCTGGGGCACGATGTGGTCACGACCATGTTCGCCATGCCATGGGACTTCAAGGCCGAGGACATCATCGCTGGTGGTGCCAGCGACGCCTCGGTTCGCCATTCCGATCTCCGGCGCGTCATCGAACGTGTCGAAGCGCTTGCGTGTTCGCACGGGAGCAGTTCCGTGAGCCTGACCGACCTGGTCGAGGGCTTGCTGACGCTCGCTGGTGAGCCAGCCTACTACCAACCCGAGGGCGTCGAACCCGCGTTCGATGCGCTTGTTGCCTCCATGGGCGATCGCAGCAAGGTTATCGCGCGCGGCCGGGCCGACTCCCGTGCCCGGGCGATGGCGTTCCGGGCCGACCCCGAGACCAGTCGGCGCAACGCCGAAGCTATCAAGGAAGGGTTGCCCCACGAAGCCCGCGTACACGACGCTCTCGCCCGGCGTGATCTGCACTGGTGCAGCCATGTGCCGCACCTGTTTACGCGCCTGCTGACGCGTGTCGCGCTTAGCGACGAGGAGCTGGACGCGGCGTTCTCTGCGGCCGAGGCGGTCGCCTCCGAACGCGGCCACACCGGCGTCACTCCGCGCGATGTCGAGACTGCCCTGGTGCGCGCGGCTGTCGCCGGGCTGAGCCGGGCGGGTTGAGACGCACCGAATTCGCATCATCGGCCGGTGGCCTGCCTCCCGGTGGTCCTGATTTGAGTACAGGAGACTGACACGTGAACCCCATGAATGCGCGCCCGGCCCTGAGCCGGCGCCGCTTCCTCGCCGGCGCTGCCACACTGACCGCCGGCGCAACGAGCCTTGTCGCCGTCGGATGTGGCAGCGACGACGACGACGAAGACCAGCCTGGAGCCAGCGGCAGCCCGAGCTCGGCGGCCACCAGCACGCCCGAGCCCACAAAGGTTCAGCCGCGGCGGGGTGGAGCCCTCCGCATCAACCAGACTGCCGACATCGTCTTGAACGCGGGCTACCCGTTTGTGGTCGCGCCGCAGAACCGGCTCCTTCCGTGGATGCTTTCGGAGGGTCTCGTCCGGTACCGCTCGAGCGTCTCCGAGCCAGAACTCGTGCTGGCCGAGCGGTTCGAGTACAACGCCGACCGGACGAAGCTCGTGGTCGGCCTCAAGCCCGGGGTCACTTTCCATAACGGTGCTCCAGTTACTCCCGAAGATGTGTTCTTCGGGATCGACTTCCACCTGAACCCCAAGCAGTTTGGAGTGACGACCGCCGGGGTGACCTCGGCGCTCGCCAAGGCCATCACCGACCGCAAGAAGCTGGACGAGCGGACCATGGAGTTCACCTTCGACCGGACCCGGTACGACATGACCGGCTTCTTCGTTGGGCTGAATATCACCCAGGCGTCGAGCTTTCCGCAGCTCCTCACAGGTGAGAGCGTCCAGGGCACCGGCCCGTACATGTTCAAGAAGTGGACGCCGGGCGTTGGTTTCACCATGGTTCGGAACCCGAACTGGCACCTGACCGAGAAAGAGGGCGGGCCGTACCTTGACGAGATCCAGGTTAAGAGCTTCGCCGACGAGGCCGCCGCGGCGAATGCTTTTGAAGCCGGGGATCTCGAGATTGCCTTCCGCCTGCCCGGGGCGTCCGCAAAGCGCTTCCGGGACGCCATTCGCACCGCGCCCCGGATTGGTGGTCTGATCCTCGCGATGGTCGTCAAGAACCCGACACTGGCCGACAAGCGGGTTCGCCAGGCGCTCTTTCTCGCGGTGGATAAGCAGCGTATCGCAGACGAAATTGGCGAGGGATTCTACGGCGCCACGTCACAGCTCTGGCCGGAGTACTCGCCTGCCTACGACAAGTCCCTTGATGTCCCGAGCTACGATCCTGAGCGAGCGAAGGCGCTTCTCAAGGAGGCCGCATTCAACCAGTCCGAGCCCATCACCATCGAGTACTCCCAGCGGAGTACTGCAAGCGTCACCGTTGCTCAGAAGGACTTCGAGGCGATCGGGGTCAAGGTGAACCTTGTCCCCGTCGATGCGGCGGCGCTCGTCGCGCGTATCCGGAATCGCCAGATCGAAGGGATCGTGGCGAGCGGGACCAACTTCGGCGACCCGATTCCTGCCTCGGCGCTGCTCGGCAATACCAACATCGCGATCCCGAACGTGAGCCAGCAGGACAGCGCCGAACTCGCGGACATCCTGAAGAAGCTTCCGGCGCTCGACCCGCTCTCGGAAGAAGCGAAGGCGCTCTACGGCCGCTTCAACCGGCACTGGCTCGATGACCCGTGGATCATCCCGCTGGAGCCGTCTGGGGCGCTGGATGCCGTCAGCGAAAAGGTCGAAGGGTTCGACGAGTACTTCATCCAGCCCCTGCAGGCACCGAACTTCGGGAGGATCTGGCTCAAGGCCTGACCGTCCCGGTGATCGACGTGGGCAGGGGGCGGAATCGCTCTCTCCGGCCGCCCCCTGCCTATCCATCACGGGCGAATCGTGGCTCATGCGCCGTCTTCCCCGGGCAGCGATGCCGGCCGTGGGGTTTCCCCTCCCGCCCGCTGGCACGTCGCTGCCGTGCGGCACATTGCCGGTTCCGTCCGTGTCCGGGTTTCCCGGCGGGTAGCACCGCTCCCTCCGCCACCTGCCGGGAAGCCCGACGAGGAGCATCGAAATGGCAACGTACATCTTCGCCCGCCTGGCTCACGCGTTGCCGGTCGCGGTACTGGCGAGCCTGGCAGTCTTCCTGGTTGTTCGAATCGTCCCTGGCGATCCGGCCGAGCTCGTCGCCGGGGAGGACGCCCCGCCCGAGCGAGTCACTGAGATCCGCCGCGATCTTGGGCTGGATCGTCCAATGCTCGTTCAGTATGTCGCCTGGTTGAGGAGCCTGGCGGACGGGGATCTCGGCAGCTCCCTCCAGAACGGTCAGCCTGTCATGCGGCTGATCCGGGATGCCTTGCCGCCCACCGTGGAGCTGGCCGTGGTCGCGTACCCCCTGGCCGTCCTCATCGGGGTGGCCGTAGGCGGCGTTGCCGGAATGCGCCCCGGCTCCCGCTGGGACTGGTTCGCCACCGCCTACGCGGGGTTCGGCCTGGCGGTTCCCGGGTTCCTCCTCGCGATTCTGCTGCTCTGGTTCTTCGCCATCGAGACGGGCTGGCTCCCGGCGTCTGGCCGTGTGCCGCTCTGGGAGGACCCCGTTGCCGGCGCCAGGACTATCGCCCTGCCGGCGGTGTCGGTTGCCGTGGGCATCTCCGCAGTCCTCACCCGCTACACCCGCACGGCTGTCGTCCAGTGCTGCGGCCTCGATTACGTTCGGACCGCACGTGCGAAGGGCCTGGCCGAACGTTCGGTCTTCCTGCGCCACACGCTTCGCAACGGGCTGTTGCCGGTCATCACGATTGGCGCGCTGCAGGTAGGACAGTTGCTCTCCGGCGCCGTGGTCGTCGAGCAGGTGTTCACCCGTCCGGGCATGGGCAGGTTGATGGTGAGCGCCATCCAGAACCGCGACTACGCCGTGGTGCAGGGTGGAATCCTCGTCCTCGTCTTCATCTTCATCGGCGTGAACCTCGCGGCGGATATCGCCTACGGGCTCGCCGACCCGCGGGTGCGTGACCGATGAGCGCCTGGACTATCGCCCGCCCGCGTTCGACCGTGCGAGACCGCGTCCGGGAGCGTCCGCGTACGTTCCGCCACGACCGTCGCGTATGGGTGGCGAGTGCGGTGCTCGCGGGCCTCGGTCTGTTCTGTACACTCGGCGCGGTACTTGCCGGGGATCCATCGGCGCAGGATGCCCCTGGCCGGCTCCTGCCCCCATCGTGGGAGCACCCGTTTGGCACCGACGAGTTCCGGCGCGACCTGCTTGCACGCACAGCGACGGGACTCCGCGTGTCGCTGCTGGCGAGCTTGCTTGCGGTACCCACAGGGGCGCTGTTCGGTGCCACGCTGGGGTTGGCCGTGGGCTATGTCGAAGGTTGGGCCGACCGGATAGCC
This sequence comes from uncultured Anaerolineaceae bacterium, assembly GCA_964507025.1. Taxonomy (GTDB): domain Bacteria; phylum Chloroflexota; class Dehalococcoidia; order Tepidiformales; family Tepidiformaceae; genus Amarobacter. Next base: position 143,960 of record CAZDOK010000004.1, on the reverse strand, counting down.
ATGCGCGTGCTCGACGCCTGGATGGCGTTCCCGGGAGTCCTGGCCGCCTTCGCCATCGTGGCGGTTCTTGGTCCGGGGATGTTGAGCATTGGGGTTGCCCTCGCGTTGTTCTCGTTCCCGGTCTTCACGCGGGTCGCGCGTGCGCAGGCACTTGCCGAACGCCGGCGCGACTACGTGCTGGCCGCCCGCGCGACCGGTGCTGGCCCGCTTCGCATCCTCTCCAGGCACGTCCTGCCGAACGCCCTCGCGCCGCTCGTCACCCAGCTGGCGCTCACGCTCACCGCCTCGATCCTGATTGCCGCCGCGCTCAGCTTCCTCGGCCTTGGAGAACGGCCGCCCACGCCCTCCCTGGGCGGACTGCTCAATTCGTCGCGACAGTACGTGCGCGACGCCTGGTGGTATGTGACGTTCCCGGGCGCGACGCTGGCTCTCCTGCTCCTGAGTCTGAATCTGCTTTCCGATGCGGTGGCGGACCATCTCTCGCGGATGCGGTAGCCGCTTTCTGAGCTGTCGGCAGGCGGCCGCCAAACCAGGGCGCTGGAGATCGGGACGGCAGGCTCACTCTTGGAGACGGCGCAAAGGAACTACCCCGGTGAGTGAGCCGTTTTGCCTGAACGGGCGAGGCGGCGCTAAGGTGAGCGAGTACTCACTAACACAATGCCGGCTGTCACGGCCGCCGGCTGGAGGACCGATGCAACTCGACCACCTGGGCGAAGCCCAACGCCTTACGTATGCGACCGCCAGGCGCTTCGCCGATACCGAACTTCGCGGCCTGACGGCGGCCAGTCCCGGCGATCAAGCGCTGGTCAAGTCCGTGTTGCCGAGGCTCGCAGCCATCGGCCTGCTGGGCGGCACCTTCCCAGAAGACGTCGGCGGTGCCGAGACCGACCACATCTCCTACTGCCTCGTTTGCGAAGCCATCGGTGGTGTCAGCCCTTCCATCTTCACGGGGGCACTCACGGTACAGCTATCGCTGGTGGGTACGGCCCTCCATCGCTTCGGCCGCCTTCCACAACACGCGGCGCTCCTCAGGGAGGCGCTGGCTGGTGCAAAGGTTGGAGCCTTCGCGCTCACTGAGCCGGACTCCGGCTCGGATCCCGCCGCGGCGAAGACCGAAGCCCGGATGAGCGGCGACTCCTGGATCATCAACGGGTCGAAACTCTGGATCTCGAACGGGACCATCGCCGATTTCATCGTTGTGTTCGCCCAGACGCAGCCAGGCTCACGGCATCGCGGGATGACGGCGTTCATCGTACCGGGCGATGCCCCCGGTGTCGGCCGCACCCCCATCGGCGGCAAGCTCGGGCTGGCCGAGTCGGACACCGCTTCGCTTTCCTTTGAAGATGTCCACGTCGGCGACGATGCGCGGCTCGGCGAAGTCGGCCAGGGCTTCACCATTGCGCAGTCCTCGCTCGAAGTCGGGCGCCTTTCGACTGCGGCGTGCGCGGTGGGCATCTCCCAGGCCTGCCTGGACATCTCAGTTGCCTACGCTAAGTCGCGAGAGCAGTGGGGCAAACCGATCGGCGGTCACCAGCTTATTCAGCAGCTGGTCGCGGAGATGGCGACCACCACGCTGGCGAGCCGCCTGATGGTCCACCACGCGGCCGCCGCCGTTGATCGCGGTGAGACCGCGGCGTCGCTTGTGGCGATGGCGAAGCAATTCGCCACCGAATCCGCTGTGGAGAACGCCCGCCGGGCCATCTCGCTTCACGGCGGCGTCGGTTTCGTCGATGAAACCGGTATCGCCCCGCTTCTCCGCGATGCAATCGGGCTCAGCCTCTACGAGGGTACCTCGCAGATCCAGAGCCTCATCGTTGGCCGGACAATACTCGGAATCTCCGCCTTCGCCTGACCCTCACGCGAGTTGTCTGAGTAACCCTGCCCGGGCCGACTGGTCCGCGGGCCGGGTTATCTCGCCTCACACGGGCACGCGGACTGTCAAACGACCACCTGCTCGCGGTATTCGCCGTAGACCCTGCGCCACATGTTGCAGACCTCGCCGACGGTCGCGCCGGCGTTCACCGCGGCGATGATGTACGGCATCGTGTTGGCCTGCGGGTCGCGGCTCGCCTGCTCCAGTGCAGCCATGGCAGCCGCGTGGGCGGTGGCATCACGTTCCGCCTTGTGCCGCTTCAGCCGCGCAAGGTGGCGCTTCTCCCCCTCCGGGTCGAACTGGAGGATCGGGATGTCCGGCTTCTCTTCGCTCACGTACTCGTTCACGCCCACGATGATCCGGTCGCGCGTGTCCACCTCGAACTGGTAGCGCGCCGAGGCGTCTGCGATCTCCTTCTGGAAGAAGCCCGTCTCGATCGCGGGGATGACCCCGCCGAGCGACTCGATCCGCTCGAAGTACTTGAGCACTTCGTTCTCCATGTCCGTTGTCAGCTTCTCGACGAAGTAGCTGCCGCCGAGCGGGTCGACCGTGTTGCTGACGCCCGATTCGTGGAGGATGACCTGCTGGGTGCGTACGGCCAGGCGGGCCGCTTTGTCGCTTGGCAGGGCCATCGCCTCGTCCATCGCGTCGGTGTGGAGCGACTGGGTGCCGCCCATGACCGCGGCCAGCGCCTGGATCGCCACCCGCACCAGGTTCACCTCCGGCTGCTGCTCGGTGAGGGAGACGCCGGCCGTCTGGGTGTGGAAGCGCATCAGCCAACTCCGCGGGTTCTTCGCGCCGAAGCGCTCGCGCATCTGGCGCGCCCAGATCCGGCGGGCGGCCCGGAACTTGGCGACCTCTTCGAAGAAGTCGTTGTGGCTGTTGAAGAAGAAGCTGATGCGGCCCGCGAAGCTGTCGATGTCCATCCCCCGCGCGAGCCCCCACTTCACGTACTCGATGCCATCGGCCAGAGTGAACGCGAGTTCCTGGGCGGCCGTCGCGCCGGCTTCGCGGATGTGGTAGCCGCTCACGCTGACGGGGTTCCAGAGCGGCATTTCGCTGGCGGCGAACTCGATCGTGTCGGTCACGAGCCGCATCGAGTAGTCTGGCGGGTAGATGAACTCGTTCTGGGCGATGTACTCCTTCAGGATGTCGTTCTGGAGCGTGCCCGCGAGCTTCGCCCGCGGGATGCCGCGTTTCTCGGCGGCGGCGATGAAGAGCGCCCACACGACCGGCGCCGGGCTGTTGATGGTCATGGAGGTGGTGATCTTTTCGAGCGGGAGGTCGCTGAGCAGGATCTCCATGTCGCTCAGCGAGTCGACGGCGACTCCGCAGCTGCCGAACTCACCTTCGGCCCACGGCTCGTCGTGGTCGTAGCCCATGAGGGTCGGCATGTCGAAGGCGATGCTGAGGCCGTTGTTGCCGGTGGCAAGGAGGTCCTTGTAGCGCTGGTTGGTCTCCTCGACCGAGCCGAAGCCACTGAACATCCGAATCGTCCAGGGCTTTCCGCGGTAGCCGGTCCGGTGGATGCCACGCGTGAAGGGATAATTGCCGGGGAGGTTGATGTCGCTTTCGTAATCCAGGCCGGCGACATCCGTCGGGTCGTAGAGGCGCTCGATCGGGCGGCCGGAGACGGTCATAAACGGCCCGGCCAGCTCCCTGCCTTCCCGCACCACCGCCTCGTCGTATTCGGCGCGAAGCTGTCTCGCTCGGTCCATGTCCTCGTTCATGCTTCCCCCGTGGTCCGGCCGTCCTGCAGGCGGCCCGGGTTTGTTGAGACGGTTATTCTGCATCCGCGGCCTGGCCGGCACTACCCGGGCAGTCGCCCGGCGGCTCGTTGCGGTAGAGTGAGTGAGCACTCACCCGAGGAAGTATCCAGAACCCGGACTCCCGCTGTCAATGCGCCTGGCAGTGCGGGGCTCGTGGGACTGGCTCTGGTACCATCACCCCGGCGAGGGACCCACCGAGAGGGCAATGTCCAGCGACGAACGCAGCAGCACACTGAGCATCCGGTCGGGGATCAAGGACGAGGCGCTCCTCGCTGAGCGCCGTTCGCTCGTGGTCGAGAAGGCCACGGAGTTGTTCATCGCGAGGGGTTTCGCCGAGGTCTCGGTCAACGAAATCGCCGAGTTCGCCGGGATCAGCGTCGGTTCGCTCTACAAGTACATCCGCGCAAAGGAAGACCTCCTTTGGCTCGTCATGCAGTCCATCTACGGCACCCTCGAGGACATGCTGGAGGCGCAGCGCAAGGAGGCCTCAGGTCCGCAGGCAGCGCTCGAACACACGGTGAGGCGGCTGTTCGAGGCAGTGGACACGGTCAGTCGAGGCATCCTGCTGATGTACCGCGAGTACCGGCACCTGCCGGCGGAAGGCCAGCAAGAGTTCATGGGCCGCGAAGAGCGGATCCTGGCCATCTTCCGGGCCATCATCGAGGACGGCAATGCCCGGGGCAGCTTCCAGTGCCCGCATCCGGACCTGGCCGCACTCGATATCCTGATGGCCGCGCATGCATGGAGCTTGAAGCGATGGGTACTGCCCCGCGGGATGTCCCGGGACGAGTACGTGGAGAGGCAGGTCGCGCTTATCCGCCAGCTGGTCGGGACAATCCCGGGCTGAGCGTTCGCCCCCCGGACCAGCGGCCGGTGGCTATGCCAGGGGAAACGAGGCGCGTGCCGGGAAACCCATTTCGACGGACACGGTAATTGCCACATCCATCGCCGCGTTGAGGACCCCGCTCAGGAATTCGGGCCTGAGCGGACCGACCACGGGGAGCCCAATGGCTGCCAGCACCCCGCCAGCCCGGTCGCGAATCGGCAGTGCGACCCCGGAGATGTCGATATCCCGCTCCCGATCGATCGTGGCATAGCCCCGGCTGCGGAATTCGGGCAGTTCGGCGAGGACCTCTCCGGTGGTGCGGGTGAACGGCGTGAGCTTCGGGAGTTCCGACTGAGCGAGAATCGCCAGCACCTCCTCGTTGGCAAAGGCGGCGGCGATGCGCCCGGATGCCGTATCCAGGAGGTTGGTCCGTACGAAGAGCGGCTGGACCGTCAGCCTGGCCCCCACGGGCTCGACGCTTTGTACGAACACCATGTCGAGGCCCTCGGGCACGGATACGTTGACGCGCGTATTCAGGGTCCTCGCCAGTTCGATGAGGTGAGGCAGGGCGACGGACACGACGGCGTGCTGGCGGAGCGCGCCCATACCAACGTTCCAGCAGCGCAAGCCCAGGCGGTAGCGCGGCGGGTCGCCCTCTGCGATTACTGCATGGCTTTCAACCATCGAGGCGACGAGACGACCGGCGGATGCTCGCCCGATACCTGTTGCGGAGACGATGTCGCCGAGGCTCAGTGGATGGGGGCTTTCCCCGAGTGCCTCGAGCACATCGATTGTCCGCGAAGTTGCCATCGCCACGTGGCCGTCACCCCAGTTTCGTGCTTTGCGAGAGTCTACACGCTGCAGAATTGGGCGTGAAGAGTCAAAATTGGTGCAATATCGCTTGACAGTGTCCTATTTTGACCTCCATGATGCGCCGCGTACCGCAGGAATGGTCGCGAACAGGGATATGTGCGACCACAGGAGGGAAAATGTCAAAGGACAACTATTGGGTTCGTTCCCGGCTGAGCCGCCGCAAGCTCGTCACCCGTGGTGGCGCGCTTGGTGGTGGCGCCGCCGCGCTCTTCCTCGTTGGTTGCGGAGGAGACGATGACGACGGGGGCGCGACCGAGACGCCGGGCGCGACCAGCGAGGCAACCCCGGGCTCGACGCCCGGCGGCGGCCAGGGCCTGACCGGCGGCGCCGGCAAGCTCATCAACGGCGAAGAGAAGTACCTCGGCAAGGCGCCGACGCCCGGCGGAACACTACGGCTCTCGTACCAGGTCGATCCGATCACCTGGGACCCTCACCAGACGACATCGATTCACACGCACCTGCGGACGTCGATGTTCAACTCGCCGCTGCTCGCCTACAGCTTCGGTCCCAAGCATGGCGTGGCAGATGTCACGGCCTCGGCGAACCTCGCAGCCTCGTGGGAACAGGTTGACCCGACCACGGTCAAGTTCAACCTCGACCCGAAGGCTGTTTGGACCTCGAAGGCGCCGCTCAACGGTCGCGCGCTGAAGGCGAGCGACGTGAAGTTCTCGCTGGAGCGGATTCTCAAGCTGCCGTCCCCGTTCGCGGGCCTGTATACGGCGATCGACAAGATCGAGACGCCGGACGACCAGACCGTGGTCATGAAGCTGAAGCAGCCCTATGCGCCGCTGTTCAACTACCTTGGCCACTACTACAGCCAGATTGTCGCGCCCGAAGTGGTCGAGCAGTTCGGCGACCTGAAGAAGGTCGAGGCGGCGCAGTCGCTCGGCATCGGCCCGTTCGAACTCGAATCGTGGCAGCCGAGCACATCGATGGTGTTCAAGAAGCGCGCGAACTACTGGCGCGACGGCGGACCGTACCTCGATGAGGTCTCGCTCCGGAACATCGCCGACGCGAACGCGGTCCTCGCGGCGCTCCGCTCGGGCGAGCAGGACATCGGAGCCGTCACCTGGGAGAACATGGACTCCGTCATCTCGGCCCGCAAGGACTACATGGTGATGCAGTCGCTGAGCTGCGTCGCGTGGCTCGTGACGATGCGGAGCGACCAGGGTGCGACCCAGGACCCGCGCGTGCGCCAGGCGCTCTCGCTCGGTATCGACCGCGAAGGCTGGCTCAAGGCGCTTTACAACGGTGAGGGCACGATCGACAACGGCCCGATCCAGGCGCTGTGGGACGATTGGCGGCTGCCGCCGGGCCAGCTTGGCGATGGCGACAAGTTCCTCAAGTTCGATCCCGCTGAAGGCAAGAAGCTGCTCGAAGCAGCGGGGGCGGGCGGCATCAACGCGAACTTCACCTTCACCTCCGGCTACGGAGCGGCGGTCGCGGAGCACCCGGAACTGCTGAAGGACATGTACTCGCAGATGGGCGTCAACCTGAACGTCAACATCATGGAGTACGGGGCCTTCGTGGGTGCGGTGATGAATAGCAAGCCCACCTACGAGCTCATGTCGTACGCCGGCGTCCGCTTCATGGGCGACCCGGACGAGATGCTGTGGGACATGTTCCACCCCACCGGGAGCAAGAACTTCGCGAAGGTCAACGATCCCGAGCTGACGACTCTCCTCGAAAAGCAACGCCAGGCGCTCGACGTCAACGAGCGCAAAGAGGTGGTGAAGGACATCCAGCGGATGCTGGCGGTCAAGCTGTACTACCTCTACACCCCGTCGTTCTCGCAGCTCGATGGCTGGCAGCCGTGGGTCGCGGATTACCGCAACCATGTCAGCTACGACACGGGCGGCTACCTCCGCGGCGTGTGGATCGATAACTCCCTCAAGTCGTAGTTCCCCCTGCTGTCGCTGGTGTGGCCGGTGTCCGGAGGCTCCGGCCGCCGGCCGCTCCAGCGTAGCTGAGGTCTGCAGGTCGTACCGATGATTGCTTACCTTCTGCGGCGGCTCGCGTTCTTCGTCCCGACCGCGCTGATCGTCGTCACCGCCGTCTTCATGCTTATCCGTCTGATCCCCGGCGACACGGTCGATCTGATGGTCCAGGACAACGGCTACGCGGCATCGGCCGATGCCATGCGGGCTCGCCTGGGTATCGACAAGCCGATTCATGTTCAGTACCTCAATTGGATCGGCGACCTTGCGCGTGGCGATTTCGGCACGTCTCTTCATACTGGCCGTACTGCGGCCCAGGAGCTCAAGGCGCGCGGTCCGGTGAGCCTGCAGCTCGGGCTGATGAGCCTGACAATCTCGCTTCTCATCGCGATCCCCGTCGGGATCATCTCGGCTTCCAAGTCGGGCTCACTCATCGACTACGGCATGCGGTCGTTCGCCATCGGAATGCTGGCGATCCCGAACTTCTGGTTTGGGACGATGGTGATCGTCATCCCGTCCGTGCTCTGGAACGTCTCGGTCGCCGGCAAGTGGGTGCCGCTCTTCGATGACCCGGTCGGCAACCTGAAACTGATGATCTTCCCGGCGCTCATCGGCGGAGCAGCCGCCTCGGCCAGCGTCATGCGCATGACCCGGACCATGGTGCTGGAGGTCAACCGGCAGGACTACATCCGCACGGCACGTTCCAAGGGCCTTGCCTCGTCCGCCATCATCTGGCGGCACACGCTGAAGAACGCGCTCATCCCGGTGGTCACGCTGGTTGGCCTGCAGGTTCCGGTGATCATTTCCGGTTCCGTGATCATGGAGCAGGTGTTCGGCCTACCCGGCATGGGACGCTTCCTTCTCGACAACATCTCACAGCGCGACTACCCGATGGTCCAGGCGATGACGCTCCTCTTCGTGTTCGTCGTGCTTACCGTGAACCTCCTGGTGGACCTTTTGTACCCGGTCCTCGACCCACGAATCAGCCTGGGGAACTAGATGACTGAGGCAACCACACAGCCAGTTTCGTTCGCCGTCGACTCCGCGGCACGGAGAGCCACGCCGCGACTCGAGCGGATACGCCGCACGGCCTTCCGGTTCGTCCGCCGGCAACCCCTGGGCACCGTCGGGGTGTTCATCGTCTTCCTCATTGTCGCTGTAGCGCTCGCGGCGCCTCTCATTGCGACGCACGGGATGAACGAGACCAGCCTCGGCGATCGCCTCGTGGGACCGTCGTCCTCGCACTACCTCGGGACCGACAACCTCGGCCGCGACCAGTTCAGCCGCATCGTGTATGGGACGCGAACGACGCTCCAGGTGAGCCTGGGCGCCGTGATCGTGGGGATGACCATTGCGCTCACCGTCGGCATGGTCAGCGGCTACTTCGGCGGATGGTTCGACATCATCGTGCAGCGCATCGTGGATGCGTGGATGGCGTTTCCAACGCTCATCCTCCTGCTCGCCCTGGTGGCGGTGCTCGGAGCGGGCCTCGTGCAAATCATCAGCGTCCTTGCGCTCTTACTCGGAGTCGGCGGCATCCGGGTCATCCGGGCGACGACGCTCGGGTACCGCAAGGCGACCTTTGTTGAGGCGGCCCAGGTCATTGGCGCCAGCCCAACCCGCATCCTCGTTCGGCACGTACTGCCCAACCTGTTTGGTCCGCTCATGGTTCTGACCACACTGGGTATGAGTTCCGCCATCCTGGCCGAAGCGTCGTTGAGCTTCCTTGGCTTCGGCGTCCCCCCACCCGCGGCCTCCTGGGGGAGGATGCTGAGTGGCAGCTCATCGCTCTACCTGTACAAGGCCCCGTGGCTCGCCATCTTCCCCGGCCTTGCGATCACCATCGTGGTGTTTGGCGTCAACATGCTCGGAGATGCCCTGCGCGATGAGCTCGACCCTCGCATGAGGGGGGCGAAGTAAGTGCAGGCTGCATCAGGATTGCGTGTTCTCGAAGTTGGCGAGAGCCGGTCGGCCGCGTTCGCCGGACTGATTCTCGCGGCACAGGGCGCGGACGTCTGCCAGGTCCGAGACGGCATCACGCGGCGCCTCGACGCGATCGAGAGTGCCTATTTCGACCGGGGGCGGTGGGTTCCGCCACCCGGTGCGGATCTCGCAGCCCTGGCTTCCGAAGCCGATATCCTCCTTCTGGATTCTTCCCTCCCGCGGCTTCGGGAGCTGGGACTGCCCGCAACGCTCGAAGAGCTTCGTGCCGGCCAGGCCGCCGTAATCGTCACTCCCATGGGCACCTGGGGACCCCAGGCATCGCTGGTGATGGACCAGATCAACGAGTGGGCGGCGGGCGGGCTCGCGTATGTGACTCGTCGCGCCGTCCCGGACGATGACGTCGACGGGTATTCGCCGGTATTGCCCCCGGACCGCCAACCGGAGATGCTCGGGGGGCTGGCTGCAGCCATCGGGGCGCTGTTCGGCATGCTGCAGTCGAAGGCCACGAACGAGCCGATGCTGTTGGATGTCAGCCGCCAGGAGGTCCAGGCGGCGATGTTGCACGGCGTGGTGCCGGTGTTCGTCTGGAACCACACCGTCAACGGGAACCCCAACGCCCGGCTTTCGAATATCGGCATGTTAATTCCCGCCTCGGATGGCGAGGTCTACCTCCGGACCGTGGAACCACACCACTGGGCCGGGCTCGTGAGCTGGATGGGCAACCCTGAATGGGCGCAGGAGCCGTGGGCCTCCGACGGCCTGCAGCGGATGGCGCACTGGGAACTCGTGCGCAGCCTGATCTCCGAGTGGAGCGCGCAGCATCCGATGCGGTGGCTCGTCGAGGAAGGCCAGCGGGCCGGCGTGCCCATTGCCTACACGCGTTCCGCCTCCGAGGTCCTCGAGACGGAGCAGCTCCGCTCGCGCGACGCGTGGGTCGAGGTGGAAGTGAACGGCTCGACGGCCCGCGGCCCGAGGGTGCCGCTGGTGGAAACCGCTCCGCTCGCGCCTGCTCGAAGTGCCACGGGCTGGACGGCCTCCGGTGGAGGTCCAGGGATCGACCTGGCAGGGGTGCGGGTGCTCGACATGGGGTGGTCATGGGCCGGCCCTTACGGGGGAATGATCCTCGCGGACCTCGGCGCCGATGTCATCAAACTCGAGTCCGGAACCAGGCTGGACATCCTTCGCTGGTCCGGAGCCTTCGCCGATAACCTCCGCGACTACGAGCGCAGCGGCTATTACACCTCGTGCAACCGTGGCAAGCGCTCGGCGACGCTGAATCTCAAAGCCCCCGGATCCCGGGAAGTCGTTCTCGAACTCGTGCGGCATTGCGATGTGCTCATTGAGAACTTCGCACCCAGGGTGATGCCTTCACTGGGGCTCAGTGCCGCAGAACTCCACGAGGCAAACCCTCGCCTGGTCATCGTCTCGATGGCTGGCTACGGCGCTTCCGGTCCGGAGCGCGACTTCCTCTCCTATGGCGACCACCTCCTGCATGCCTCGGGGTTCGCATCGCTCACGGGCGAAGATGGCGACCCAAACACGAAGATCGGGATCTTCTACGGTGACCCGGTGGGCGGGATGTACGCAGCGATGGGGGCGCTGGCCGCGCTGCGCAACCGTGAGCTCACGGGTCGCGGCGTTCACCTGCAGCTCTCGCAGCTGGAGGGCCTGGTATCGCTCTTGCCCGCCTCGATGGTCCGTGCCTCGCTCGGCCTGCCGAATGCGCGCAGTTCGCAGCGGTCCGAGTCGATGCACCCGCACGGGTTCTATCGTTGCGCCGGATTCGACACATGGGTCTCGATCGCTGTCTCCGACGACGACCAGTGGGATGCCCTTCGGGGCGTTCTCCAGGCAGCGGGAATCGCTGTGCCGCGGGCGTGCTGCCTCCAGGAGCGCCTGGCCTGCCGCGACGAAATCGACGCGGCCCTGGCCAACTACACCGCCACGCGTTCGCCGTGGGATGTGACCACGGCCCTGCAGGAAGCGGGCATCGCCGCCTACCCGGTCCAATCGGCGCCCCGCCTCCTGTGGGATGACCATCTCGCCGCGCGGGAGTTCTTCCCCATCATCCGTCGGCCAATTGTCGGCCCGGGCCCGATCACAGGCCCCGTATTCAGGTCGGCGACCGGCGCCGTTCGCCCGAGGGGCTACGCACCCCTGCTCGGCGAGCACAACCGCGAGGTTTACCGGGAGATCCTGGGGTTCTCGGAGGAGGCATTCCACGACGCCCTTGAGAGCGGACTCATCAGCTGATCCAGCCATCGCACTGTGAGAGCAGCGCACCAAGTGAAGGAGAGACCGCAACATGTCTGACTACAAGTACATCAAGACGGAAAGGCTGGATGACGGCAAGATCGCCCGCATCTGGCTCAATCGTCCCGAGGCCCGCAACGCTCAGAACCGCGGGCTCCTCGTCGAACTCGACCACGCCTTCCTCGATGCCGAAGCCGATGACAAAGTCCGGGTGGTCATCCTGGCAGGCATGGGGCCGTCGTTTTCGGCCGGCCACGACATGGGCACACCCGAGTCCATCGCTGAGCGCACTCCGGGCCCCGACCTGCACCCGACCGTGGCGGCCTACGGCGGGTCGCTCGCCGGCGTCGAGAAGCGCATGCTCCAGGAGTGGCACTTCTTCATGAAGAACACCATGCGCTGGCGCGATCTGCGCAAGGTGACCATCGCCCAGGTCCAGGGCAAGTGCTACGCAGCGGGGCTCATGCTGGCCTGGTGCTGCGACCTCATCGTTGCGGCTGAGGACGCGGAGTTCGCGGACGTGGTGGGTGCTCGCCTCGGTATGTGCGGCCTCGAGTACTTCGCGCACCCGTGGGAGTTCGGCCCGCGCAAGGCCAAGGAACTGCTGCTCACTGGTGATTCGATCGACGCCGACGAAGCGTTCCGCCTCGGCATGGTGAGCAAGGTGTTCAAGAACGATCGGCTGGAGGAGGACACGCTCGCCTTCGCCCGCCGGATTGCACTCCGCCCGTCGGTCACGTCACTCCTGATCAAGGAGTCGGTGAACCAGACGGTGGACAACCAGGGCTTTTACAACTCGATCCAGGCGTGCTTCAGCATCCACCAGATGAACCACGCTCACTGGGCCGAGGTCAACGGGGGCGGACGCGCATCGGCCCTCCCCGAGAACGGTGTGCCCAGCTGGCGCGAGGCGCCGCCGCTCGTCGCGGCCAGCAAGACCGCTCCCTGACGGGAGCATGGCCGGGCACATCGCCCACCGTGACAGCCCCGGCCCGCACCGGGGCTGTCACACGTCACCCGAAAGGTTTGGTACTGCAATGGACTTTCGCGACAGCCCCGGTCAGGCGACCTGGCGCCAGGAGGTTCGGACGTTCCTCGGGACACATCTCCCGGCAGAGATCCGGTCGCGGGATGCCTTTGAGGGCGATCTCGGCGGCTCTCCGGCGGTGGAGCGCTGGCGCTCGGCCCTCGCGGAGCGTGGCTGGATAGCCGCCGCGTGGCCGAAGGAATATGGCGGCGCCGGCCTTTCCGTTCTCGAACAGTTCATCTTGAACGAGGAATTCGCCGAAGCTGAGGCCCCGCAGATGGGTGGCCTTGGCGTCATGATGCTTGGCCCAACGCTCATCAGCCACGGGAACGCGGAACAGAAGGCCGAGCACCTCCCCCGGATTCTGAAAGGTGAAGTCCAGTGGTGCCAGGGCTATAGCGAGCCCGGCTCAGGCTCCGACCTGGCTTCGCTGCAGACGCGCGCGGTGGCCGACGGTGACGACTTCATCATCAATGGTCAGAAGATCTGGACCTCCGGCGCGCACCGTTCTGACTGGATCTTCATGCTTGCGCGGACCGACCCCGATGCGCCAAAGCACCGGGGCATCACCTATTTCCTCATCGATATGAAGACTCCCGGCATCACCGTCCGGCCGCTGGTCAACATGGCGGGGATGCACAGCTTCAACGAGGTGTTCTTCGAGGACGTGCGGGTACCCCGGAGGAACGTCCTCGGTGACGTGAACCGTGGCTGGTACGTCGGTACCACCACGCTCGACTTCGAGCGCTCCTCGATTGGTACGGCTGTCAGCCAGCGCCATTCGGCCGAGAAAGCCATCACCTGGCTCAAGCAGAACGCGAACACGCTGACGGCAGGCGAACGCTCCGTCCTTCGCAAGGAGTGGGCCGACCGCTGGATCGAGGTCCAGGCCGGCACGCTGCTGTCGCACCGCGTCATCTCGATGCAGGCCGCGGGACAGATCCCGAACGCCGAGGCCTCGGTTGCCAAGCTGTACAACAGCGAACTGACCCAGCGGATCAGCCGGAGCATGCTGAAGACCGCCGGGACCTGGGGGATGGTGATGAGCGAACGCGGTCCACTGGGCGCGAGTCCGGCCGTCTCCTACCTCAGCAGCGTTTCGGCAACGATCGCCGGCGGCACGAGCGAGATCCAGCGCAACGTGATTTCGACCCGCGGCCTCGGCCTGCCGAGGGCCTGATCGTCGAACGGCGGCCCCATGGGGGGCGTGACATGCACACCCGGAATTGAAGGTGAGGTAACTCAGATGGATCCTACTTACGAAAACCTGATGCTCGACCGCGTCGGAAGCGATGGCCGCGTTGGACGCATCACCCTGAACCGGCCGGAGAAGCTCAACACGCTCTCGCAGGACCTGCTGTTTGAACTGAACGACGCTCTGCATGTGTGGGAGGCCGACCCGACGGTGCGCGTCATCATTCTGCGCGGGGCAGGGCGAGTCTTCAGCGCAGGCTACGACCTGACCCCTTATCGCAACGCCTCCGGGACGCAGCGCCAGCGGCTGGAATACGCCTACGCCGACCAGAAGAACCGGCGCCTGGTGATGAACGTGCGCACCAGCATGCAGCAGATCACGGATATCCAGTTGTATTTCTGGAACATGGCGAAAGTGACGATCGCGCAGATCCACGGCTACTGCCTGGCGGGCGGCGTCGAGCTCGCGATGATGGCCGACATGGTCGTCACGTCCGAGGATTGCATGATCGGGCACCCGGGCGTTCGGGGGTTGGGCTACCCCCGCAACGGCGCCATCTGGCCGCTTGTCATCGGTATTCGCAAGGTCAAGGAGCTCTCGCTCTCGGGTGACTCGATAACGGGCAGCGAAGCGGAGCGCATCGGCATGGTCAACTATGCATGGCCGGCCGATCAGCTCGAAGCCCAGACGATCGATTTCGCCGACCGCTTCGCCAACATGACCGCCGACCATCTCGCCCTGATCAAGGCAGCCTGCAATCGCTGGTACGAGAACATGGGCATCTACTCCAGCCTTCGGAGTTCGACCGAGATGGACGCGATGGGCCAGTCGACCGCCGAAGCCTACCTCTGGCAGGAAAAGATGCAGGAGTCGATGGCCAGCGGCGGTGGCCTGAAGGAAGCACTCGACTGGCGGGACGGGCGGTACCGGGACGGACGCACAAAGAAGGACTGAACGACATCTTCGCGTCCTCGCCGTCCGGGTGACCTGGCGCGCGTCGCCCGCCGGATAGGCGCAGGTTCGGTGCCTGGTCTGAACCGCGGGAGTCGAGCTGTGGGGCGTTGCCCCTGCGGCTCGACTCCCGGGCTGGTATTCAGTTGGGTGCTCCTGCCAGGACGCCGTCGATGAGCATGTCATGTTCCGCGCGGGCATCGTCGATGGAAGGAGAGGTGGTCGATCCATCGGAGGTGCTGCCAACTGGTGGAACAGGCAGCGCTTGCGGAAATCCTCCGGGCCACGTTGCCAGGTAGGCATCCATGAACGCGTCATGCACCTGGCGCTGGATCATGGCCCACTCCTCTGCGGAGATGTCGGCCACACCGCCGGAGGGCGGGAGGCTGGCCGCGAGGTTCGTGGGCTCGGTCGCGGGAGTTGTGGAATCGCCATCCCCGCGGAAGGCGAGGGCGCCAACCGTGAAGCCAGCGATCGCGGCAACCCCGAGCCCGATGGTGGTGAGGGGTAGGCGGTAGGCGTTCGGCGACCTGGATTGCGTTTGCGAAGTCATCTTCGTTCCTTTCTTCTGTAAGCGCTGGGCCGGATCGCGGTGAAGGCCGCGCGTGGGGTTCCCCGGTCGCAGGCGCGGCTGGCGACAGGTGACCGCGTCCGGCGGTCGGACGTTACCGGTGATCCGTCGATCGACGGAGGCGGGGAACCCATCCGCGTGCGCCAGCCGAGCCGGGAGCAACGCTTGTGGGATCGATCGAGGCGGTGCACGCCTGCCGTTCCAGCAGCAATTGCCGGACGAGGCGTTCGTGTTCCGCCACTGTTGCGTTGGCGAGATCCAGGGTGTCCACGGTGGTCTCCTCCTTTCTTCGAGGTTTGCGGCAGTCCCGGGGCCCTGGGGGACGAGGCTGCGCATAGGTCACATCGTGGTCGGTCGCCCCTCCGATCTCATGGCCAGATCTGGCCATTTCTGGTTGTGTACCGGCGGATTTCGGTCTCGTTGAATCGCCCTGGCGCTTTGAGCTAGCATCCGCCCTCAAGGAGCGCCTCACGTTGACAAGCGCGAATGCCTCCTCCGCGGCCCAGGGCGGCGTCCCTCCCTTTGTCGGGCGGTCAGGGGAAATGGCGCGACTGCGGGCTCTCCTCAGGCGTGCCGGCGACGGAAACCCGAGTGTGGTGCTGGTGGGTGGCGAGAGCGGGGTCGGCAAGTCCCGCCTGGTCCGGGAGTTCCTCCTCGAAGCCGAGAACCAGGGCTGGCAGACGGTGTGGACCCGGTACTCCGGCGGGCCCCGTGCGCCCGGGTCCGCCCTGGATGCCGCACTGGCCGCCCAGGCCGATCGTGCCGCGCTTCCGCTGGGTGGCGGGCAACTGGCGCTGTCCGAGGGGAGGGACCCGCGCAGTCTCTCGGCGGAGCTGGTGGGGCTTGCTGTTGGCCTGGCCGAACGGCGCCCCCTGCTCCTGGCGGTTGATGACCTGCACGCTGCTGATGCGACCGAGATGGAGCTCTTCGGAAGCTTTGCAGGGGGCATCACGGACTTTGCCCACAGGCAGCGGCTGAACCTCCTTGTGGTCGCGACCCATCAGCCGTTCGCGGCAGCGGGCCGCACTCAGCTGACGTTCCAGCGTCTCTTGCGCGAACCGGTCACCGAAGTGCTCGCTCTCGATGGGCTGGATGAGCCCGAGGTCTCGGAGCTGTTGGACTCGGGGCTCGGTCGGGCCTGCGATGTGCAGCTGGTGGAGGCAGTCGCCCGGACCACTCTCGGTAACCCCTTCTTTGTTATCCAGCTCGCAGGCCTCCTCGAAAGCCAGGGTGTCCTGGTGGAACGGGGCGGACAGTTTGGGCTCCGCCAACCAGCCGGGGAATTGCGTCTGCCGAAGAACGCTGCGAGCTCAGTCGTTTCGCGTTTCGAGTCCCTTGGTGAAGAGACACTCGCGGTCTTGCGAACGGCGGCAGTTCTCGGCGATGAGTTCAGCATCGAGGATCTGGACGTGCTGTGTGATGGCCGGGATACCGCCTCTGCGGTGGACGCGGCAGTTGCTGCCGGAGCCCTCGAGGAGCGGCCCGGCGGCCTGGGTTTCGCGCACCAGATCCTGCGCGGCGCGTTCGAAGCCGCGCTTGGCCCGGTCGAACGGCGCGCCATCCACCTTCGGATCGCGGAAGGGCTGAGCTCCGAACAGGTCGTGACACGGGCCCTGCACCTGCTTGCGGCCGATGGTGGCAACGGTCCGCCGGCGGAGCTTGGCGACCTGTATGTGCGGGCGGCCGACAAGGCCATGGCAGGCTATGCCCGGAGTACCGCCCGCCGTCTCTACGAAGCGAGTCTCGCCTTACCCGCCTTCGTCTCGTCGCTCGATTCCGCGTCGCTGGGCTGGCTCCAGTGCCGTGCTGCTCGAGCATGCGAGAACGACGGCAACGGCGAACGGGCCCGGGAGCTCTACTTCGAGGCGATGCGCAACCTCCGGGGGACCGTCGATGTCAGGGCCTGGGGCCTCGCGATAATCGGCTGGGAGACGTCGTTCACCACAGCCGCCGAACCGATTCCGAGCCTCGTCCATGAGCAGGAATTCTTCGCTGCCGCCGGGAGCGAAGCCATGGACATCCAGGCCCGCCTGCTGACCCAACGGGCTGATGCCCTTCAGCTGTCCCGCCATCCCGACGATGAACGCATCGCCCGGGAGGCGGTCGAGATGTCGCGACGGTCCATGTCGGTCGAAGCCGTGTCAGCAGCGATTGCCACGCTCGGTCTGACGCAGATGCGACGGCTTAACCCGGCGGCGGCACTGGAGTCGTTTCAGGCCGCCAGCCGGGAGGCCGCCGCAGTAGACAATCCGGTTGTACGGGCGTGGGGCTCAGCGCGCGTTGCGTGGCCGCTCATCGTCACGGGCCGACTTACAGAGGCCGCGGAAGCTGCGGAGCATGCCCTGGCAACGGCCCGGGGTGCGCACGACTGGGCACATGGCGCTCTCAGTCTTTCACTCCTCCATTCATCGTCCCTCCTGAAGGGGGATCAGGAAGCAATGCGGATGCACCAGTCCGACTGCGTGCGCTTCGTCGACCGGTCGGGCTACGTCCAGGCCCGCTTCATGCTTGATGGTGCGGTCGCGTGGCACCGTTTGATACGCGCCGAGTTCGGTGAAGCCCTTGACGCCATCTCCGCCTGGGAGGAGCGGGCGGGCCGTGTTCTGGCCATGCCGCTGCGTCTACTCACCGAGGCCAGAATGCGCGACGCTAGCGGCGGCTCCGGGCGTGCCACCACTTCCGGCTGGAAGCTGCCAGCGCGCGGCGAAGTGGATTTCGTCGGGCTTGGTGCGCTGTGTGTTTCCGCCGAACTGGCGAGCGAGTGGGACGCCCCCGACATCGCCGGAGAGGTGCTGACGGCACTCCGCCCGGTTGACACCGGTCAGGTTGTGTTCAGCATGTGCCCGCCGATTCTCGTGGCGCGGGCCCGTGCGATGTGCTCGCGCGTGCTGGGGGAACACGAGGATGCGCGGCGCGACCTGGATATCGCCGGTGCGCAGGCTGCCGAGACCGGCGCGCCCATTGAAGCGGGACTGGTCGCTATCGAGCGGGCAAGGCTGGCGCTGGCCGCGGGAATCGGCCTGGACCGGCCGATTCGCGAGTCCGTCGAAGCGGGCATGACGGTGTTTCGCGAGGGTGGGTTGCTCGGACCGCTGCTGGTGGCGCGGCAGATTCTGGCTGACGGCAGCCCGCGGCCGGTCTGGCGACCAGGGAAACAGGTGCTCGAAGATGAGCTCTCGGTTATCGAACGCCAGGTGCTGGAGGAGTTCAGCAAGGGGGCATCTCCTGCCCGCATCGCGGACCGGCTGCTCTTACACGAACGCACGGTGGACGGTCACCTCGAGCGCGTGGGAACGCGCCTGGGAATTCGAACGCCCGAGGCCGCGGCCGCTCGCCTTGGATTGCAGCCGGCCAGATCCGGGCGACGGCGGCCCTGGGACCTCACGGCCCGAGAAGTCGAGGTGCTTCAGCTCATCGCAGCCGGCATGACCAACCAGCAGATAGCGGATGAGCTCGTCATCAGTCTCCACACGGCCATCCGCCACGTGGCGAACATCCTGGAAAAGACCGGCGCGGCCAACCGCACGGCTGCAGCCCGGTTAGTGCAGGAACATCGGCGTTAAGTGAGGTGATAGTCAACGGATTGACATCCCTCCGGAACGAGCGCATCATCCGCATTTCCTGCCGGCATGAGTTTCAGGAGGTCAAGTGATGTCGCTGCCCGGACCACCGCCCAGAAGACCGCAGTTGCGACGAGGCCCGGTGGCGTACACGTTCCGCTATCTCCCAGGGCTGAACGAGTACCACACGATCAAGTCAAGCGCGGACGGTCAGGGTGTCGACTGGACTCTTCGCGAATTGATGCGGCTCTGGACGGGGGAGAAGTCCCGGGGCCGGCCCATGGGATTGCAGGCGGACATCGCCCGGAGGTGCCGGTGGCGCAGCGTGAAGCTGCTCCGGGTGCTCCGTTTGAAGTGGGAAAACCCGGCGATCGCGATTCCGGCCCCGTTCGCGCCGATCGCAGCGGACCCCCGTGTTTCCCGGGTCGGTATCGAAATCGGCTCCAGTCACTGCGCGCAGAAGAAGGCGCACATCGATATCGACTGGTTCGGCCCGGCGCCGACGCGGGCGAACACGGCGACGCAGCCGGGGCAGAAGCCGGCGCACAACTGGTGGAAACCAGTGGTCGACGGTGCGGTCTTCGAGCAGGAGTTCGCCGAGGGGCTGCTGCACTACCTGGAAGATTCACTCGGCCTGGCGCCCAGCGGCCCGCAGCCGGCGAGTTGGAGCTGGCCGCCCGGGATCGCTCCGGCCGACGCACTTCTCGCTCTGACCGACCCGGCAATCGATCAGCAGGTCCTGGCACGAGCCGCAGCTCACGGGTTCGAGGGGGTCAGTCTCGTCTGGCACGTGGGGAATCAGAGCTACCCAAACCCTCCCAACGCGCTCCAGTGCGCTTCGGCGCCGGGCAGGCTTGGTAAGGCATTTGTCATCAGGTCTCCCGACTGCAACCCTCCGGACCCAAACGGGTAGTTGCGATGGTGCTCCAGTTGGCACCAGGGCCTGCAGGTGGTTCGCGGTATATCGTCGTTGAGCGCAATGGGTCGAAGTTTCGCGCGGTTGACCATGTCGGCGCTCGAAACACCCGCGCCCCGCTTGCAGCCGTTCCGGAGGCTGCGAACCGCGGCCGCCGAGTCTTTCCCGGATTCCTTCGGCGAGCCGCATCGAGGCTTTCGCGCAGGCAAGAACGTTTCGAGGCGGAGTTCTATGTCCGTGTGACTGACCGTGGCGGCGGCGTCCACCTGTTCGTGAACCCCGACCCAACCGGGGCCTACGTCGAAGTCCCGCGCCAGCGGGGTGGCGAGGGACTGGAGTTGGTGACGGTCGAGGACGCCCCTTTCCGCTTCCAGATCCAGCTGCCCTGGCAGCTCGAACCCGAACGGATCGAGGTGTTTTCCGCCCGCTGCTGTGGCCGATATAACCGAGGACGTCCCCGTCCATTCCCGATCGACCTCTCCGGGCTCCCTCGGGTCAGGCCGGTCCGGCCGACGCCGGCCCAATTCCTCGAGCTTCCTTTCCTTCCTCCCCCACCCGGGCCGGTCGCGATGACGATCTGCGTAGTGGGCGATGGGTACACGCCGGGCCAGCAGACGCAGTTCCTCGCGGATTGCCAGGGGCTCGCGGCCGCGATCGGCAGCCTCGGTCTTCCTGGAAGGATTGAGCTCAAGCCCGTCTTCCGCCCCTCTTCGGATACTGGCACCGACTATGCGGCAGGGTGCAACGGACCGGCGGCGGTGACCGCCACCACGGCTTACGACAGCGGGTACGGAAAGGGAGGCGACTGCGAACTGCTCTCCGGGGATCCGACAAACGCGTGGGTTGATCAGGCTAGCGTCGGGGCCACAAGGTTCATTGGGCTGGTGAACGCCGCGAGCTATGGCGGCTCCTCGTGGGGCACCCATATGTGGGTCCCCGCAAGGCATCCGGACATGGTCAAGCTGGTGCTTCACGAACTCGGCCACATGTTGGGGCTGCGAGATGAGTACGACACGCCCCTGGCGAATCACCTCAGCAGCGTGCAGTCCTACGCCAACGTAACCACGTCGCCGTCGGCGCCCTGGTGGGGAGGCTCAGGAAAGGTCTATCACAACGCGAACGCCCCTTCCTGCCCGGCTCAACCGGGCCACCTGCCGCCCGGGCAATCCGGCTCAGGCGAAGTCGCCGCCTTCCAGGGCGCGGCCTACGAACCGTGCGCGAACTATCGCCCCACTTTGAACTGCAAGATGAGGGACTTGCAGGCTCCGTTCTGCGATGTCTGTAAGCGCCTGATGGACATGTTCGTGACGGCGCTTATCAACACGCCGCCTTAGACTTGCGACGAGAGTTCCGCTTGCGACTCGGCGTCGCTGTCGTCCCAGTCGTAGCCGATGGCCGCGGCCGGGCTCGGCGGCTGGACCCCGGTGCTGCGGTCGGCGTCATCGAAGGTGCCCTGCTGGTCCACCCGCCCGGTGCGGTTGCCGATGTCGTCCAGGGTGTAGGCGACCGACGCGACCGTGGTCGAGCCGTCCTTGACGTGGCTGATGCCGGTCAGGCGGTCGGCGGCGTCGTAGGTGTAGGCCACCTGGTTCGAGCCGCCGGGGTAGGTGATCGAGGTGCGGCGCGAGGCGTCGTCGTAGCCATAGCTCACGGTGCGCGAGCCAGGGAAGGTGACGCTCGTGAGCCGGTAGAGGTCGACGACGACGACGACTTCGGCCAGCCGCGGCTCGGCCAGAACCAGCCGCCAGTTGAGCCGCACCCGTTCCATCCGCTCCACAAGAATCCCAGCGGGGCAGCTGGTCCTTCACCAACACTCGCCCGGGCACGACGCGGTCCGCGCCGACCAAGGCCACGATTGCTGGCAGCAATTCGGGCCCGCGCGAACGGCACCTTTCCCTCGGTTGCGGCACCCCTGGTTGCGAAGGCCAACATCACGTTCGGGGTGGTTGCAGGCGATGGCCGTGCCAGCTCTATCGATGTTGACGGCGTAGTATCTCATTGTGCGCCGGCTGCGACAGGCACGACCCCCGGCCTTTGTCATTGAGCCCAGGGTTGGCGGGCTGGCTGCGGCGATACTCCTCGTTGTCCTTACTGGCGCCCTTGCCCCGTTCGCTGGCGAGAACGAGATCACTGTCGTCGCCATGGTCTTCCTGTTGGTCGTTTTGCTCTCCTCGGCGGTGTGGGGATATGCCGTCGGCCTGATGAGCGCAGTGATGGCCGATGTGCTGCTCAATGTGTTCTTCGTGCCTCCACTCCACCGCCCTACGGTGCAGGACCCCCACAACATCGCTGCGCTGGTGGTGTTCCTGTGTGTGGCTGGCGTCGGTGCATCGATGCTCGCACTGCTGCGGGGGCAGGTGGCGGCGGCTGACGCCCGGCGGGCCGAGCTCGCAACGATGCTCGAGCTCTCGCGGCGGGTCGCGGGAGCCCCCGGGCCCCGCTTTGCCCTGCACGCGCTGGTGCAGTCGGTGGCACGGGCGCTCGACGCGGGCAGATGCGAGCTCTGGAGAAACACCGGGAAGCAGTGGGAGGTTATAGCCTCCGCTGGAAACCCGGGACCAATGACGAGGGACGAGCTGTCGCTTGCTAACCGCGCCGTGGAGACGGGCCAGATTGTCCGGACGCTGGATGACTCGCGCCGGCTTCGGCGCGCCAGCTTCCAGGCTCGCGGCGTCACCCGCGATGTCTTCGTGCCGTTCAGGCCGGGCCCTGGCGACGCGGGAGTGCTCCGCGTCGCTGGAGCGTTAACCGCCCCCGCCGGGGGCGACCTCGATGGATTGCTGCGGGCCTTCGCGGATGAGGCCGGGCTCGCCGTCCAGCGGCTCCGGCTTGAGGAAGAGGCCAGGCGGGCCGAGGCCATCAAACGCGCCGACGAATTCAAATCGATACTCCTGTCGAGCGTGTCACACGACCTCCGTTCGCCGTTGACCGCCATCAAGGCCGCCGTTGGAAGCCTGCTCTCAGAGGGTCTGGAGTGGGGTGAGGACGACCGGAGACAACTCCTTGCGACGATTGAGTCGCAGACCGACAGGTTGACCGCGACGGTGGAGGAGCTGCTGGATATGAGCCGGCTAGAAGCGGGGGCCGTCAGCGTTCAGGCCGAGCCTGTCCACGTCAGGGCACTTCTTGACGAGGCGGCACGCGGCACCGCATCTGCCACGGCGAACCGTTCCGTGCGTGTTGATGCTGGCGATGAACTCTGGGTGCGGGCAGACTACGGACTCATGCTGCGCGCCCTGTGCAACCTCGTCGAGAATGCGGCGAAGTATTCCGTGCAATCAGGGACCATCTCGATCAGCGGTGAGGCCAGTGGCGGCCGATGTGTGCTCTCTGTAACCGATGAGGGCCCGGGGATTGCACCGGACGACCTGCCTTACATCTTCGACAAGTTTTATCGAGGACGGTCATCCAGGGGGACGACCGGAAGCGGGCTGGGGCTCGCAATCGTTCGAGCCATGGTCCAGTTGAACCGCGGAAGCATCTCCGTTGACTCCACGCCGGCGGGTACCACCTTCCGCATCAATCTCCCGCTGGCTGCTGAGCCGAGATGAAGGGTGCTCGAATCCTGGTGGTCGATGACGACGCGGCAATCCTGCGGATAGTGCGGCGCGCCCTTGAGGCTGCCGAATACGCAGTGGACACGCGCGACTGCGGTGCGACGGTGGTCGAACGCGCGGCAGACTTCTCTCCCGACGTGATCCTCCTGGATCTCGTGTTGCCTGATGCGGATGGCATCGAGCTGACACGCGCGCTTCGGACTGGCCGTGCGAGCATCATCGTGCTGAGCGCGGTTGGCGACGATCGAAAGAAGGTCGAGGCACTCGATGCGGGAGCTGACAACTACCTCACCAAGCCATTCAACATCGAAGAGCTGCTCGCGCGCATTCGAGTGGCGCTGCGTCACCAGGCGCAAGCCGAAACCGAGCCCATCGTCGAGGCGGGCCCGATCCGGGTGAACCTGGCGAGCCACACGGTATCCGTGGACGGGCAGTTGGTGCATCTCACCCCCAGGGAGTTCGACCTGCTCCGGTTTCTTGCGTCGAACGCGGGCAAAGTGCTCACGCAGCGGATGCTGCTTACGCACGTCTGGGGCCAGCAGTATGCCGATGACGCCCACATCCTTCGCACCTTCATCTACCAGCTCCGTTCCCGGCTCGACGGTGCGAGCCAGGGCCGTGGCTCGCTGATCGTCACGGAGCCAGCTGTCGGTTATCGGCTCGTGCTTCCAGAATCCTGATACTTTCCTGACGCATCAAGGGTCAGCGCCAGACGCCCCCCGGATGGGCTCCCTGGCATCCTCACCCCGTTGTGCAGCTGTCGAACCTCGGCCTGTTGGACACCAGAAGTAGGACCAGACGGCGCTGAGGGGAACGACCGGGCCCGGCGAGGATAGATGCCATGGTTCGTCATATCGCCTACCGCGAGGAGCAGTTCGTCACGCCCGACCTGTGCATCCAGGGGATCAGGCAGCTGCTGGCCCTCGGCTGGATCCTTCTCGAGCTGCGCGGTGCACCAGGAGGTCCATTCCTGGCCCTGTGGCGCAAGGAGGATTCCCCGTGAGCGTCAGCGTGCTGCTGGTTGATGACGAGCCCCCCATCGTGGCGGTGCTCTCGCTGACCCTGCGCGCGCGGGGGTACGGGGTACGCACGGCGGCGTCAGCCCAGGATGCCCTGCTCGTGCTCGCCGAGGAGGTCCCGGACGTGATGTTGTTGGATATCAACCTGCCCGACCTCACCGGCTGGGAGTTGCTCCGCCGGCTCTCGCCGCTCGATCGTCAGCGCGTACCGGTCATTGTGTTCTCGGCATCGCCGCTGGCTCCTTCGCGGGTCGAGGAGTTCAAGCCGGCCGGAGTCCTGACGAAGCCCTTCCCGGTCGATGCGCTTCTCCGGCTGCTGGAGGAAGCGACTGGTGCGAGGGCACCCGGCAAGGTCGGCACCGATGCCTAATCCATCGTTGAGCCGGCTCCAGTCGTTCCACCGCGAGCCGAGGGAGTGCCTCGCCTCCATCGCCTGGCGCGTGCGCTTCGGATGGTCGGTGGCGGGAGGTCGAAGAGACCCCCACGGGCGCCTGGATCATCCGCTACACCCGGCCTCGGCCGGCAACCGACTGCGGGCGCGCGAATCCCGGCCCCGAGAATGGGCTGCATGAACGTGAAAAGGAGTAAATCGACGTGCCAGACGTAGCGTTCCTCGCCGTGGGAATCGGCTCGTTCGTCTTCTTCTACCTGGTCATGGAGTTCTTGCGGAGGGTGTGAGAGTTGGACTTCGAGAACATTGTCGCGCTGGCGCTGGCCGTGCTTATCGGCCTGTTCACGCTGTATTGCCTCTTCCGCCCGGAGGACCTCTAGATGTCCCTCGCGCAACTCATGCAGATCCTTGCGTACCTCGCGATCCTGGTGCTGGTGGCAATCCCACTCGGCGCCTACATGGCCGCGGTCTACGAAGGCCGGCGGACATTCGCCCACACGCTGATCCGGCCATTGGAGCGCGCCACCTACCGGCTGTGCGGTGTTGACGAATCCAGGGAGCAGACCTGGAGGCAGTACCTGGTCGCGCTCCTGGGGTTCAACCTGCTCGGGTTCCTGTTGCTCTATGCCCTCCTTCGTCTGCAGGGACACCTGCCGTTGAATCCCGAGGGCCTGCCCGGGCTGAAGCCGAGTCTTGCGTTCAATACGGCCGCCAGCTTCACGACCAACACCAACTGGCAGTCATATGGTGGCGAAACCACGATGAGCTTCCTCTCGCAGCTGGCAGGCATGACGTTCCAGAACTTCGTCTCGGCGGCAGTCGGGATGGCGGTCCTGGTGGCACTCATCCGGGGACTCGCACGCCACTCCGCAGCGACGCTGGGCAACTTCTGGGTGGATCTCACCCGTTCGGTCCTTTACATCCTCCTGCCGGTTTCGCTGGCCATGGCAGTGTTCCTGGTCTCGCAGGGGGTCGTTCAGACGTTCGACTCGTACCGGGAGGTGACGACCCTTGAAGGCGCCAGACAGCTCATTGCCGTAGGTCCGGCGGCCTCCCAGGTTGCTATCAAGCAGCTGGGCACCAATGGAGGCGGGTTCTTCAATGCCAATTCCGCCCACCCGCTGGAGAATCCCACAGCCTGGTCGAACTGCGTGGAGCTCCTTGCAATCCTCGTGCTCCCGGCCGGGCTGGTCTCGATGTACGGACGCATGGTCGGGAGCGTGAAGCACGGTTGGGTGCTCTTCGGCGTAATGGCGGTTCTCTTCCTCGCCGGGGCGCTCACGACAACGTGGCTCGAACAGCAGGGCACTGGCGAGCTTGAGAGTCGTGGCGTGCTGGTCGAGGCCGGGTCCGGCCAACCGGGTGGGAACATGGAGGGCAAGGATGTCCGCTTCGGCGTCGCCGCATCCGCCCTGTGGGCCACGGCCACGACAAGCGCATCCAACGGCTCGGTCAACAGCATGCACGACAGCTACACGCCCCTCGGCGGCCTTGTGCTCCTGGTGAACATGCTGACCGGAGAGGTCATCTTCGGCGGTGTTGGCGCAGGGATGTATGGCATGTTTGTGTACATCATCCTGGCGGTCTTTATCGCCGGGCTGATGGTCGGCCGGACGCCCGAGTACCTGGGAAAGAAAATCGAACCTCGCGAGATGAAAGCCGTAATGGCGGCCATCCTGGTCTTCCCGGTGCTCATCCTCCTCTGGCTCGCATTCGCGGCCGTCAACAGCTACGGGACTGACAACCTCAACAACCTGGGGCCGCACGGCTTCTCCGAGATGCTCTATGCGTTCACCTCGGGCGCGGCGAACAACGGGTCCGCCTTCGCCGGGCTGAACGCCAACAGCACGTTCTACAACCTCGGCATCGGCATCAACATCCTTTTGGGCCGGTTCGTCATCATCGTCGCGGTCCTCGTGATCGCCGGTGTGATGGCCGCGAAGAAGCGGGTCGCGCCCGGTCCAGGCACGTTTCCCACGGACGGCCTCACCTTTGGCGTGTTGCTGACCGCAACCGTCGGCATCGTCGGACTGTTGACCTTCTTCCCGGTGCTGGCACTGGGCCCGATCGTTGAGCAGCTGTTGCTCAACGACGGGGTGGCATTCTAGAGGGGATGACGTGGCTGTTACACCGACCGTCAAGGTCCCAGTCCAAAAGCGTCAGAAGAAACCGAAGGTCTGGACGATGGAGATCGTCCGTCAGGCGTTGCTCGGCTCGCTGGCCAAGCTTCATCCGCTCACGCTCTATCGCAACCCGGTGATCTTCATCGTGGAGGTAGGGGCTGGCCTTACGACGGCACTGTTCATCCTCGACGTGCTCACCGGCGGTGGGTTCAACCTCCTCCGGTTCGAGCTGCAAATCGCGCTCTGGCTCTGGTTCACGGTGCTGTTCGCCAACTTCGCCGAAGCCATCGCCGAGGGTAGGGGTAAGGCCCAGGCCGAGACCCTCCGCCGGACCCGAATAGAGAGTCGCGCGAACCGCGTGCGGCCGGACGGCACTGTCGAGGTCGTGGGGGGCGGCCAGCTCCGACGTGGCGACATCGTCATGGTCCGCGCCGGCGAGCTGATCCCGGGGGACGGCGACGTCATCGAGGGCGTCGCTTACGTGAACGAGGCGGCGATCACCGGGGAATCCGCGCCGGTGATCAAGGAGCCCGGGACCGATATCCGGAGTTCGGTCACGGGTGGCACAACAGTCGTCAGTGACTTCCTCAAGATACGCATCACTGCGAATCCCGGGGAGAGCTTCCTGGACCGGATGATTGGCCTCGTGGAGGGCGCCGAAAGGCAGAAGACGCCCAACGAAATCGCACTGAACATCCTGCTTGCGGGCCTCACCTTCATCTTCCTGCTGGTCACCGCCACGTTGCAGCCATACGCGAAATACGCCGGCGAGGAAATCTCGGTCGTGGTTCTCGTCGCGCTCCTCGTGACCTTGATCCCGACAACCATTGGCGGCCTGCTTTCGGCGATTGGAATCGCCGGCATGGATCGGCTCGTCCAGCGCAACGTTCTCGCCATGTCGGGGCGCGCAGTAGAAGCCGCGGGTGATATCGATACCCTCCTGCTGGATAAGACCGGGACCATCACCTTCGGCAATCGGCTCGCAGCCGAGTTCATACCGCTCGGTGGCGTGGAGCCCGGACGCCTGGTCGCCGCGGCCGTTCTGAGCTCAATCCTCGATGACACGCCGGAAGGCAAATCGGTTATCGAGCTCGCCCGCGCACAGGGCTTCGCAAGCCTGGTTGAGGGCGCCATCGCGAAATCAGCGGTCGGCGAGTTCGTTCCCTTCGCCGCCGATACGCGCATGAGCGGAATCCGGCTCGATGGGCAGGGAACCTTCAAGGGCGCTGTGGATGCGGTGATGGCCGCCTCCCGGAAAGCCGCTCCGGCAGAGCTCCACCCGGCGGTGCAGCGCATCTCTGGCGAAGGCGGGACGCCGCTCGCGGTTCTTGAGCGCGACGAAATCCTGGGCCTGATCTACCTCAAGGACACCGTGAAACCAGGGATCCGCGAGAGGTTCGCCGAATTGCGCAAGATGGGCATCCGCACGGTGATGGTGACCGGCGACAACCCGCTGACCGCCGCAACCATCGCTCGAGAGGCTGGCGTGGACGACTTCATGGCCGAAGCAAGACCGGAGGACAAGATCCAGCGAATTCGGGACGAGCAGGCGGCCGGGCGGATGGTCGCGATGACCGGCGACGGAACGAACGATGCACCTGCCCTGGCTCAGGCAGATGTTGGAGTCGCAATGAACACCGGGACGCAGGCCGCGAAGGAGGCCGGCAACATGGTTGACCTCGATAGCGACCCCACCAAGCTCATCGAGATCGTGGGCATCGGCAAGCAGTTGCTCATGACTCGCGGGGCCCTCACGACGTTCAGCATCGCGAACGATGTGGCCAAGTACTTCGCCATCCTGCCGGCTGCATTCGTCGCAGCCTACCCCCAGCTCGACGCGCTCAACGTCATGCGGCTCGGCAGCCCCGAAAGTGCCATCCTCTCGGCTGTCATGTTCAACGCAATCATCATCGTCATGCTTGTCCCCCTCGCGCTGAGGGGGATCGCTTACCGGCCAATGAGCGCCGGGCCGCTCCTGGTCCGCAACGCCCTCATCTACGGGCTTGGCGGGGTCATCGCGCCTTTCATCGGCATCAAGATCATCGACATGGTGATCAATCTCACCCGGCTGGCTTAGGAGGTCACAACAGTGAACGCAACGTTTCGCTCATGGGTGCCAGAGCTTCGTCCGCTCTTCGCGGTGACTGCATTGCTGTTCCTCGTGACATCGGTAGCCTATCCGCTGGCCGTGACAGGCATCGCGCAGGGACTCTTCCCGCGGCAGGCGAACGGAAGTCTGGTCACGAGAGACGGCC
Organism: uncultured Anaerolineaceae bacterium; assembly: GCA_964507025.1. Lineage (GTDB taxonomy): Bacteria > Chloroflexota > Dehalococcoidia > Tepidiformales > Tepidiformaceae > Amarobacter. Next base: position 114,920 of record CAZDOK010000004.1, on the reverse strand, counting down.
AGCACTTGGGGTCAAGCCTCGTCGGACAGGACTTCAGCGCCCCGTTCTACTTCCACGCGCGCCCTTCGGCCGCGGGCGGCGGCTATGACGCCTCGGCGTCGGGCGGCTCGAACCTCGGCCCGACCAGCCGGGACCTCCTCGACGGCGTCTCCGCGCGGGTGGGTGAGTTCCGGGCAGAGAACGGTCTCGGGGCCGAGACCCCCGTCCCGTCGGACGCCGTGACCGCCTCCGGAAGCGGGCTGGACCCACACATCAGCCCCGCAACAGCCAGGCTGCAGGTCGCGCGAGTGGCAGCAGCGCGGAATGCGGACCCTGTGGCCGTTCGCGCACTGGTCGAAGAGTTCGTGGAGTCCTCGTGGCTTGGCGTGCTCGGCGAGCCGCGCGTGAATGTGCTCAAGCTCAACATTGCGCTGGACCAGCGCTTCCCACTACCGGATTAGCCATGCGCGCGAACGATGACTCCCGCCCTGATCCCGACGCCCTCCTTCGGAAACTGAAGGAAGAGGAGGCCAAACGTGGCCGGTTGCGTATCTATGTCGGCGCCGCACCAGGCGTAGGCAAGACGTATGCGATGCTCAACGAAGGGCGGCGCCGCAAGGCACGCGGGACTGACGTGGTCGTCGGTTTCGCCGAGACCTACAACCGCCCCCTGACGGTCGAGGCGTTGGAGGGCCTGGAGGTCATCCCCCGGGAGCGCATCGATTACCAGGGGGTGGTGCTCGAAGAGATGGACACCGAAGGGGTTATCGCGCGGCGTCCGCAGGTCGCGCTTGTGGACGAACTTGCCCATACGAACGCTCGGGGTTCGAAGAACGAGAAGCGCTGGCAGGATGTCGAAGACATCCGCGACGCAGGCATCACTGTCATCAGCACGCTGAACATCCAGCACCTCGAGAGCCTGAACGACGTAGTCGCGGGGATCACCGGGGTGCGCGTTCGCGAAACCGTGCCGGACCGAATCGTGGACGAGGCCGACGAAGTCGAGGTGGTCGACATTTCGCCCGAGGCCCTCCAGGCGCGTATGCGTCACGGCAACATCTATCCGCCTGAGCAGGCCAGGCAGGCCCTCGAGGGCTTCTTCCGAAAGGGCAACCTCGCCGCGCTCCGCGAGCTCGCCCTCAAACGGGTTGCCTTCGATGTCGAGCAGCAACTCCAGGAGTACATGCACGAGCACCACCTCGAGGGCTGGGAGGCTGCCGAACGGGTCCTGGTGCTGTTGGACAACACTCCTGCTTCGGAGGTGGCGATTCGCCGGGCCTGGCGGCTGGCCCATGCGTTCAATGGTGAGCTGATCGCGGCGTACCCGGCCGCCTTGCTCAAGGAGCAAGGAATGACGCACATCCTGACCGTTGCTCTCGACTTGAACGCAGACACGCGCGAACTCGCTGGCAACGACCTGGTCACCGAACTCTCAGCCGTCGTTTCCGACGAGGGGGTGACCCATGTGACTCTGGTGAGTCAGCGCCGCCCGAGCGTGCGGCTCTGGGCTGGTCGCTCGCTGGCAGACCGGCTCCTCGACCTGCATCCACATCTGGACATCCACCTCGTCCGCGCTAAGTGAGCGCAAGAAGACACGATGGGCCGGGCATCCTCGCAACAACCCTCCCCTGTGCCACTCACCCCTCGGAGATGCCTCACCGTGCGCGTATCCTGACCTCTCGTGGCCAGTGCGCGCATCGTCCTCTTCGGCGACACCCACCTGGGCTTCGACCAGCCTGCCCATCAGCGCACGCAGCGGCGCCGGCGGGGTGACGACTTCTTCGCCAACTTCCGCCGGGTGCTCGACTACACCGCCGCTACCAGGCCCGATGTCCTGGTCCATGGTGGCGACCTCTTCCATCGCAGCCGGGTCGCGCCCGCGGTCGTCGAGGGCGCGTTCGCTGCCCTCGCTGGCATTGCCGACCTCGGGGTGCCCGTACTGCTTGTGCCCGGCAACCACGACCGCTCGCGACTGCCACCGTCGCTCTGGCTCGGCCATCCGGACATTCACGTCTTCGATCGACCCAGGACCGTGGCGCTGGAGGCTCAGGGGCTGCGGCTGGCGTTCAGTGGCTTTCCGTTCGCATGGGGCGACCTCCGCGAGTCGTTCCCCGGGCTCTTGCAGCAGGCCGGGTTCGAGGCGGTAGAGGCGGAGGCGAGGTTCCTCTGCATGCACCACACGGTCGCGGGTGCGCGTGTCGGCTCGAATGGCTACACGTTCCGCTCGGGGTCCGATGTCATCCGCTCCGGACAGTTGCCGACGAGGGCGACGGCCATACTCTCGGGCCACATCCACCACGCCCAGGTGCTCGACGCCGGCCACCCGCCGGTGTTCTACCCGGGCTCGGTCGAGCGTACGTCGTTCGCCGAGCGAAACGAACCGAAAGGGTTCTACGACCTGGTGGTCGAGTCCGCACCCGGGCGGGCGGCAAGCGTCTCGAAGGCAACGTTCATCGAGCTACCGGCGCGGCCCATGTTCGATCTGCACCTCCCCGGCGCGCTCGAACCATCGCAGGTCCGGACCTACCTTGCGGAGGCGTCGCGTGGCTATCCGCCGGATGCGGTTGTGCGGCTGGTGGCCGGGGCAGTGGCGCCGGATGTGCTGGAGCGATTCGGCTCAGGCGAACTCCGCTCCATTTTCCCGCCCACCATGAACGTGCAACCGGGATGGGGGCTCGCGCATGTCCGCCGATAGCCGCCGGGTTGAACTGCGCGCGGCGGTACGGCGGGAGGTGCCGGAGCGCCCCGGTGTGTACACCTGGCTCGGACGAGACGGTGAACGGCTCTACATCGGGAAGTCGTTGAACCTCCGCCAGCGGATGCTCTCGTACCTGGCGGCGGGCCGTGCTGGTCCCGAGAGCCGGCAGCGGCACCTGGTCTCGGCCATCGCCGGGTTCGATTGGCGTGAGACGCCGGGAGAGCTGCTCGCCCTGCTGCTCGAAGACGCGCTCATCAAGCGCTTCAACCCGCGCCACAACGAACGCCAGCGCGACTATCTGGAACGGCGCTACGTGTTGCTCACCGACGATGCCTTCCGGGCCTGCCTTGTGGTCGAGTCGGAGCCCACCCGGCCGGGCGCGCTCTTCGGGCCGTTCACGGACGAGTACTTCGCGCGCGACCTGGTAGCGCTCATCACGCAGCACTTCGGACTGCGCGCCTGTACCGACCGCGAACCGTACCGGCGCAGCGCCCGTTTCGACCTCGGGACGTGCCCGGGACCATGCCGTGGAGCCATCACACCTGCCGGGTACCAGGCCATTGCCGCCCGGGTGCGGGCATTCCTCGACGGTGACGACGGCTGGATCACGGCCCACCTGGAGCAGGCGATGGCGCAAGCCGCGGAGGAGCTGCGGTTCGAAGAGGCGGCGGCGCTGCGCGACGAGTGGGACTTCTGCGTCCGGTTCGCGAGCCGGCAGCGCTTCTACCGCAGGTTCCGGCTGGGCGTGATGACCGTGCCCGAGCCGGGACGGGGTCTCATCTACCTCTTCGAAGGGGGAGAGCTGGTTGCCATCGACACCTCCGCAGGAGACACGCTCGCCATCCCTGCGGAGTTGTCCCTCCCCCTCTCCGACGAGCGCTTCCTGCTCGACCGCGCAAACCTGGTGTACTCGTGGCTACGGGGGAAGGGGTGACCGGCACCAACGGTCGCCGCTACTCGCCTTGACGACATCCGAAGGCCTGAGTACGAGTGGAAGAAGGCCGAGTTGGACGGGCTAGATGCGGCCTCAGAACTTGAGGTCACGGAGTCTGCCGCCATCGTTCGACGTATCGCTGACGTCTGGGATCAGGCTTCTAAACGGACCGTGCGGGCATCGTGAAGCTGGTTTTCGAACGCGTCTGGATTGACCTCGAGACAGGCCACGTGCCGTGCGTCAAACCTCGGGAGCCGTTCCTCCCGCTGTTCCGACCGATTGCCACAACTCCAGGGTTATGGCGTGGCGACCCCGAGCGGATTCGAACCGCCGATCTCCACCTTGACAGGGTGGCATGTTAGGCCGCTACACCACGGGGCCCCCTAACACGTTCATCGTAGTTGGCGCGCGCCTCCCGGGCAAGGTAACCGAAGTCTTCGATCCCCAACGCTACGCTTGCGCATCCGCGTGACCGATCGAGGCTTCCATCGTTCCGCCACGGTCACCGTGGAGCCTCGAGAAGTCGATGCGCTCGGCCGGGATAGTTCCGAGCCTGCCGGCGTGATAGTCGCGGATGGCCTGGAAGATCTCGTCCCGCGTGTTCATCACGAACGGTCCGTGGAACACGATCGGCTCGCGAATGGGGCGCCCTCCAAGGATGAGGAAATCCAGGTACGGGGCGCGGCTCTCCTGCACGGCATCAGCCTCGATCCTGATTGAATCACCGTTACCAAAGACGGCGAGTTGGCCTTCGCGTATCGGCCTGCCTTCGGGGCCAGCGCTTCCCGTGCCCGAAAGGACGTATGCCATGGCGTTGAAGTCCTTTCGCCACTCCGTCTCGAATCGCGCACCCGGGCTTAGCGTGACGTGGGCATAGGTAATCGGGGTCCAGGTCACGCCCGGGCCGGCATGGGCGGCCATGTCTCCCGCGATCAACCGAATCAGTGCACCGCCGTCGAACGAGCTGAGAAGCACGACGCGGTTGCTGGCGATGTCCTGGTAACGCGGGGGCGTCCACTTCATTTCGCGGGGCAGATTCACCCATAGCTGGACGCCGTGAAAGAGGCCACCCTTGCGAACGAGCCACTCCGGCGGCACCTCGTCGTGGAGGATGCCAGCGCCTGCCGTCATCCACTGGGTGGCACCATCGGTGATGAGTCCGCCTCCACCCGTCGAGTCGTGATGCTCGATTGCGCCATCGATGATGTAGGTGACTGTCTCGAAGCCACGATGTGGGTGCCAGGGAGCGCCTCTTGCCTCTCCGGGCGCGTACTCCACGGCACCGAGGTGGTCGAGGAGGAGGAACGGGTCGGCGAGGCCCATGTCGATGCCCGGGAAAGGGCGCCGCACCTGGAATCCTTCGCCTTCGAGGAAGGTGGGTGCTGTGATGATGTGGGCCACCAGCCGGAGCCGGCTCTCTGGCCCGGGGCGGGGCACTCGCGGGAGCGCAAGGACATTGGCGGCGGTTGCTGCGGGCACGGGACACCTCACCTGGAGTGTTGCGGGTACAGTGCTTGCATCCGCAACTACTACCAGTATAGCAGGCCGCTTCTGTTTGGTAAGTCGCTGTTCCTAGCTGCGAGTCGGCAGCTCAACCTGTACGTTGGCCCGCGTGCTCGGCTGCCCATCCGCCAGGGTGACCACCTCGAGTTCAACGATTGGCTTGCCGTCTTCGATGCGCTTGTCGACCACGCGCCCGGCCAGGACCAGAGGCCGGTCGGCGACGTCGGGGCGGCGGTACGCCGCGCGGAGGTTGCGAACCTCGGCCGCCGTGCCGGCCCAATCGCTCACGTACTGAGTGAGCCACGAGAGCTTTAGCAGCCCTGGCACCAGGGCTCCGCCGACGCCGAGGCGCTTGCCGGCTTCGATGTCGGAGAACGCAGGATTGGTCGGGTTGTCGCGGCCGAAGAAATCAATGGCCATGTCGGTGGTAGGCGTCCGCTCAAGTGGCTCGGTGTCGTCGCCCACGTTCACGTCTTCGTAGTAGCGCTGGGTCATTCGTCACCCTTCCTCTGGGTCTTCGGGTCGAACTGGGTGATGGTGATCATCGCCGATGCGACATGGTCTCCGTCGGCGTCGTAGTAGTCGGTCCCCTGGGTAACCAGAACGCTGTACCCATAGCGGCCGCCGAGGCGATCGCGAATGTCAAACACCTGGGAAATGGCGGTGAGCTCCTCGCCGATCTTGAATGGCCGGGTGAATTTCCACTCCTGCTGGGTGAGCAGCCCACCGGGCAGTACCTGGGGCATCCCGCGGCGGGGGCCGCCGCCCATGCCCGCGATCACATACGGAGGTGCGACGCCGGTCCCATCGGCGTACCGGGGGTCGTTGTCGCCCAGGACGTCGCGCATGCGGCGCGCGTCTTCTTCCTTGATGACGACCTTCACGGGGTCGCTCTTCTGCCCAATCTGGGCGCGGTGTTCGTCGGTGATGAGGCTCTGTTCTGGTACAGACATGGCAGCTCCTGTTGGTGGGCGCAGTCTACCATCGGTGCGGCAGTCGCGCCCCGGTCGGTGCCACCGGTAGAATGCTTGGAGGCTATGGATGGATAGCCCAACCGGATGGGAGTTCACATGCGCATCGAGAAAATTGGTGTAATCGGGTCGGGACTGATGGGGAGTGGGATCGCGCAGGTGGCGGCCTACCATGGGTTCGATGTGACCCTGGTCGACATAGACCAGGCCCGGGTGGAGACAGCCATTGCCGGCATTCGGCGACGGCTGGAGCGAGAAGCAGACCGGGGACGCATCACACCCCAGGCGTGCGAAGACGCCTGCCACCGCCTCTCCGGGACCTCCGATATCGACTCCCTCACGAGCATGGCGCGCATGGAGGCGGTGATCGAGGCGGTAGTCGAAGACATCGCGGTCAAGACTGGTGTCTTTCGCAGGCTGGGCGAGGTCTGCCGGGGCGATGCGCTGCTCGCCAGCAACACGAGCTCGCTCCCGTTGAGCGATCTGGCGGCCGCAAGCGGCCGTCCCGAGCGAGTGATTGGCCTGCATTTCTTCAATCCGCCCTGGGCACTCAAGCTCGTGGAGGTGGTGTCCACCGCGAGCACGACCGACGAAACGCTCCGGGACGCCATGCAGTTCTGCGAGAAGCTGGGCCGGGTGGCCGTGCAGGTGAAAGATACACCCGGGTTCATCGCGAACCGGCTGCTGGTGCCGTTCATCTTCGATGCCATCGAGATGCTCGATAACGGCGTTGCGACCGCAGAGGATATCGACAATGCGTGTAAGGTCGGGCTGAATCACACCATGGGGCCGCTTGCGACGGCTGACCTCATCGGACTCGACACGCTCAAACTGATCGCGGAAAGCATGTTCGAGGAGTACGGTCAGCCCAGGTTCAAGGCGCCCACGTTGCTTCGCAGGCTCGTCAGCCTGGGGCACCTCGGGCGCAAAACGGGACGGGGCTTCTTCCGCTACACCGACTAGCGAGCCCGGCATGGGCAGCACGTGTCAAGGAATAGGGCTTTCGGTGAACCCGGAGTGAGGCGACGGACCTGGAGTTCAGCGGACGAGTCTGGTTCTGGAAAGGTCCCGCGCCGTGGTATTTCATCACCGTCCCCGAGGCCCAGTGCGCGCGTCTTGCCGCTGTCTCGGGAGCGGTCACCTATGGCTGGGACATGATCCCGGTGACGGCCGGCATTGGGCGTACAACCTGGGCTACGTCGCTGTGGCCCAGGGACGGCCGCTATAGCGGCCCGCTCAAGGCCAGCGTCAGGCGGGCGGAGGGGATCGAGGAAGGTCGCACCGCGCGGGTGCGCCTGACCGTGGACATCTGAAACCGCGAACGGCGCGGCGTCAGAGGCTACCCGCCCCGCTGGATCGCCACGATCTCATCGAGGATGGCGGTGCACTCGTCGTCGCGGTTATAGAAGTGGGGCGCGATCCGGATGCCGGCACCGGGACGGTAGTCCACGACGAAACCACGGCGGATGAGCTCGTCCTTGACCTGCTGGGCCCCGGGCATGTCGACGGTGACGTGGTTGCCGCGGCGCTCGAAGTCGGGCGGGGTATTCATGGTGAGCCCGCGCTGCAGCGCTCCATCGATGAGGATTGCCGTTTGGCGGCGCGCCTTCTCACGTATCGACGCCACACCCACCTCCCGGATGATCCGGTAGCCCTCGCGCGCCTGGTAGTAGGCAGGCATGTTCGGGGTGCCGCCGGTGAAGCGAGCCACGCCGGGGGCATACTCGATTGGTGGAGCCTCGAACCCGAATGGACGGGCGTGTGAGAACCAGCCGGCGAAAGCCGGTTCCAGCCGGTCCACGATGTTGGGGTGCGCGTAGAGGTAACCGGCTCCCGGACCGCCGCAAAGCCACTTCACCGAGCCGCCAACGAGGAAATCCACGTCGAGTTCAAGCACGTTGAACGGCACTGCCCCCATCGACTGGTAAGCGTCCAGGACGACGAGCGCGCCGACGCTGTGGGCCTTTTCAACGAATGGTCGGACATCGACCAGCTCGGCCGTCCGGAAGAGGACGTGGGAGAGTACGACGAGGACAGTCCTCGGGGTGATCACCTCGATGAGCTCCTCCGCCGGGAACACGAGCGGGTCGTCCCCCACGCGGACGGTCCGGGCACCGAGCCGCCGCTGGCCGTCCAGCAGGTACTCGACGGTGGGGAACTCGCCAGCGCAGTAGACGATCTCGTTGCGCGGCCCATCGTATTCAATGCACGAGAGAATCTCGGCGAGGGCGTTCGTGACGTTCTGGCACATGGTCATCGACCCGCGAGGCGCGCAGGTGATGTCCTCGAGGATGGCCGCCGTGTTCGCGACCTCGGGCAGCCACGTCTCCCAGGCGACGACGCCCTCGGTTGCCCAGAGAGTGGTGTACTCCTGGAGTGAATCGAGCACTGAGGCGGGCATGGCGCCGAGCGAGTTGTTGATGAGGTAGGTCTTGTTCGCCAGGATGGGGAACTTCGGCCGCCAGGAAAGCAAATCGGGCATGCTGCACAGCATGCCCGACGGTGCGCACAGCGGGAAAGGGAGCGGTTAGCGGGGAAGCCCCACCATGATATCTTCGCCCTCGATCTTCACGGGATACGTCTGCATGTCCTCGGCGTCCATGCTGGGCCGCGCGAACTTCGGCACAGGGAAGGCCTGGTAGGGCATGGGGATAAACCGCAACAGCTTGAACAGCTTCGACTGCAGCCCGCCGAGGAAGGGGTGGTCGTTGTTGAACTGGCTGCTGAACGGCTGGCGAATCACCTTGCCGCTCGCCACTTCGAAACGGGCGCCGTGGAACGGGCACATCACGCAACCGTCCTGCACGGGCTGAGCCTTCACCGGCGAGCCCGGGAGGCCGCCAAGGGGCAGGCGAGCGTGCGAGCAGAGCGCGTTCATCGCGTGGATCTCCTGACCCTGGCGGACGATGAGGACGCGCTGGGCGCGCAGCCGTACTTCCTTCGGCATGCCGTCGACATAATCGCGCAGCTGGCCGGCATTTGCCCAGCGGGTGAACTTGCCGTGCGCCTTGATGTCCTTGGCGCGCATCGGGACGGGAGCATCGAGGCCGAGGAGCGGCGCCACCACGACCTGCATGAGGCCGCCGGAAACGAGGCCGGCGACAATCAGGACGATGCCGCCGAGCGTGTTATCGGACGCTGTCGTCGGGTCGCCGGGGAAGAACAACATAATGATCCCACCGGCGATGAGGCCAATGCTTGCAAGGCCCCAGGTACCGAGGATCGAGATGCCCAGAAATGCGAGCGCAGGTGACACGGCCAGACCTCCCGAAAGCGGATACTACCCCGCTTGTGCGGAATTGCGCAAAGTTACCGCTGAGCGAGTGAGCAGATTCGCTCAGGCCCCGGAGTGGTGCTCGGTGAGGCCCTCGAGGAGCACCCGGACACGCTCCGGCGTTGCGAGGTGCTGACGGATTCGGGTTTCGAAGTCCTTACGCTCCTCGGACTGGTGCCATCGCCGCCAGTCGCCCAGGCCAAACCAGGTGCTAATCACCACCAGGTTGTGCGGGTCCTCGCTGTCCCGGAGCGTCTCCCCCGTGATGTATCCGGGTTCGTCGAGGCAGCGGATACGGAGGGCTCGCAGGAGCTCGAGCACCCGGCGCTCCTGGCCGGGCAGTACCCGGCGCTCGATGATGACCTTAACCGCCATGAGACACCTCGGTAACGCTGCGGTAGGCGCGGCGGAAGTACACGAGTGGCTGTCGTTCGCGGTCGAAAGCGGCGCCGACAACCCGTCCGATGGCGATGGTATGGTCTCCGCCCTGGATCGCCTGCTCCAGCTCGCAGTCCAGGTGGGCAATGGCGCCCTCGATGATCGGACTGCCGGTGTGCCAGGGCCGCGCGACTGCCGGGAAGTCGAACGAGGGCTGCGGGTCGCGCCCGGAGGTGGCGAAGTATGCCGAGACATCCTGCTGGTCGGCGGCCAGAATGCTGACTGCAAAGCGCCTGGATTTCTTGATCATTCCTGGCAGGTGGTTGCTATCGGCAAGCGCCACCATCACCAGCAGTGGATCGAGCGAAAGCGAGGAGAAGCTCGACACCGTGATGCCATAGACGAGGTCACCGAGCGCGGTGGTCACCACGGTCACGCCCGAGGCCCAGGAGCCAAGCGCACCCTTGAAGTCGTCGGGCGAGACAGTGATCATGACTACATCCCCTGGAGCGTTGGCGCCATGTCCCAGAGCGCGTGCACTTCGGTTTCGGCGAAGTACCGCGCCATCGGAAGTGCGGCGATGAGCTGGTCCATCTCGCGCGCATCGGCGGCATCGTAGATCGCAAGCACTCCGACACCGGTTTCCCGGTAGATCGCCCGGATCTTCCCCTGGTCGAATTGGGCCTTGACAGCGCGAAGCTGATCGGCGACCACGGTTTGCCAGGCTTCGGGCGACATATCGTGGGGCTGACGGGAAACGAGCCGGACGGAAAACAGCATGCGGGGCTCCTGGTGGGCGAGTCGCTCGATTATATGGGTCCGCCGGGGAAGGGACGATTCGGCCCCGTGCTCGCTGTTCGCCGCCCGGGACGGATGCGCCGATTGCACCGCGGCGCGATGATGCCGGCGGAAGCCAACAAGGAGAGGTTACTTGACGCCAACCCATGAGGGCGCACTCCAGGTCACCCGTGAATCGCTCTACTTCCTGCGCTCGGCCATTGAGGACCTGCCCGACCAGGCGATGGATTGGAAGCCGCTGCCGGGTGCGAGCTCATTCGCCGTTATGGTCGTCCACTGTGTCACCTCGACGCGGTTCTTCCTGTCGGCCGGATCCGGGCGTGTGGGCTCGCTCATAGAGTACCGGGCGGGGGAGCGCGCGGAAGCGTTCCGAACGGCCGGCGTTTCAAAGGGGGCGCTCCTCGAGCTGATCGACGGGTTCGAGGGCGAGGCGTCGGACATCCTTTCCCCCGGGACCGAAGCCCACCTTGGCGCAAGGGTCGAGCTCAACGTCAACGACAACCTGCCCGTGCCGCTTCGGAACGGTGCGGGAACGCTGTTCGCGGCTATCGGCCATCTTCGAGAGCACGTCGGGCACGTGCAGCTGATGCACGACCTCTGGCTCGCGGGGCATGAAGGGGCTGGAGAGTAACTGGACGAGCGTTCAGGTTTCCCCGGCGAGGGTGTACCCTTTGCGGACGGCCGGGACGCCGTTGAGGAGGGCACCGATGGAACGGGAGAACACCGAATTCGTGCTGCGTGGGATCAACCACCTTGCGCTGGTCTGCCGCGATATGGAGCGAACGGTGGACTTCTATGCGAACGTGCTCGGCATGCCGCTGATCAAGACGATCGAGCTGCCGGGGAAGATGGGACAACACTTCTTCTTCGACATCGGGAACGGCGATTCGCTGGCGTTCTTCTGGTTCCCAAATGCCCCGGGTGCGGCACCCGGCGTTTCAGCTCCCGTTGGGATGCCCGGTGAAGGCGAGCTCGCCACCGCGCACGGCTCGATGAATCACGTGGCGTTCGATGTACCCGCGGAAAGATTCGACGAGTATCACGCGAAGCTCAAGGCAAGGGGCGTCCACGTGACACCCATCCTGAATCACGACGACAGCCCGCGACAGGTGAGCCGCGAGGTGCACGAAGGCACGTTCATCCGGTCGTTCTATTTCATGGACCCGGACGGGATCCTGCTCGAGTTCGCGACATGGCTGCGAGCGATGGGCCCGGACGATGTGAAGCACCGGCCCGCGACCGCCGCTGATCGCGACCGCTACCTGGGGCTGGTGGCTTCGGGCGACTGAGCCGGTTCACGAAGCGGTAAGGATTGCGGCCGGGAGGCGTTGCCGCACCCGGCCCCCGGGCTAGACTTGGTGACATGAGAGTCCTGGCGGCGGCTGCCGCGCTCCTGCTCGCCCTCGCCGCGGCGGCCTCCGTCGCGGCACATGCCGAACCAGCCAGGGTTAAGCCGGGGGATGGAGCGGTGTTGGTCGAACAACCCTCCGAGGTTGTCTTCGAGATGAGCCAGGAGCTCGCACGGGAACCCGGGGCCAACGACATCGACGTCATCGACGCCGAGGGCAGTGAGGTGACCTCCGTTGCAGCCGTCATCGACAACGCGAACCGCGCTCGCCTGAGCGTCCCCTTGCCGGCCGACCTGGCACCGGGCACGTACACCGTCCGATGGAAGACGTTGAGCTCCGAAGACGGCGACGACGCGAGTGGCGAGACCATCTTCACCTACGACCCGGCCGCCGCAGCCAGCCCTGGCAAAGAGGTGCTTCGCGAAGACCTGGCAGGCGGCGAGCCTACTCCCGGTGGAGCCGGCGGGCCCGCCCCCGCACTCGAGGGTGGCGGCAACGCAGATGGGGTGACCTGGATTCTCGTGATGGCCGTGGGCGTGGGCATGCTGGTGCTGGGCGCCGGTGGGACGTTCCTCCTGGTGCAAAAGCGGCCGTGAGGGTCCTCGCGGCCCTGCTCCTGCTCATCGCGGGCGCGATGCTCGCGCTCTCCCAGCCGCAGGCGTCCTCGGCGCATGCGGCCCTTCGCAGCTCCGACCCGGGCCCGAACGCGTTCCTGCAGCGTGCCCCCGCACGGGTCACGCTGCAGTTCACCGAGCCGATCGACGCCCGCTCGAGCACCATCCAGGTGCTTGACGCCCTCGGCCAGGTCATTGAGACACCGCCCGTGCAGGTGTCGGGGGTGACGATGCAGGTCGAACTCCCCCAGGTCGGTCCCGGCATCTACAACGTGCTCTGGAGCAACGTTTCGCGGATCGATGGCCACGCGATCAAGGGCTCCTTCCCGTTCACCGTGCTCAACCCGGACGGCTCGGTGCCGGACGTGGTGAACACGGTGGCCGGGCTCGCCAGCGGGAACCTCGAGAGCCCTCGGGCCGATGGGATAGCCGTCCGCGCGCTGTCCCTACTGGGCCTCGCCCTGGTCGTGGCCGGCGCGGTGATTTCCCTGCTCTGGACCGAAGCCCCCGGCGGAACCCGGCGCGGCCTGGCTCGAACCACGGCAGCCGGCGTGGCGGTGCTCGCCATCGCGACGCTCCTGAACCTGGCAACGATCCGCGAGGCCTACCGCGGTGTACCGGCCAGCGAACTTCTCTTCGAAACGCAGAGCGGCGGTTACTGGCTCACCAGGATGGGACTGGTCCTCATCATGGGTGTTTTCGTTGTGTTCGCGGGCGGCCTCTCCCGCCGGGTGGCGGCCGGATTGTTGGGGGCGGTGGCCGTCTACCTCTGGGCCTTCACGGCGACCAGCCACGCTGCCGCGGTGCCCGGGAGCGCGTGGGCACGTGGCATCGACTTCCTCCACGGGATTGCGGCGATGGCGTGGATTGGCTCGGTCCTCGGCCTCGCCGTCTCGGCCCGGGTGGGCCGTCGCGAGGATCGCTGGCGGACATTGATGGGGCACTTTTCGCTGCTGGCGTCGAGCATGGTGTTCATCCTGCTTGCCACGGGGTTCCTTGGGGCCTTCGTCCAGGTGGACTCGGGAGGCAAGCTCGGCGACACGCGGTATGGCGTGACGCTGCTGCTGAAGCTGGGACTGATGGCGCCGCTGCTCGGGGTCGCCGCCTACAACGCCAGGTGGGGCAATGCGCGGCTCGTCGCTGGCCGGCCCGGCGAACCGCGACGCTTTCGCTATTTCGCCGTGGCTGAGGTTGGCCTTGGCCTCTGCGTGTTCCTGGCGGCGTCGGCATTGACGCAGACCACCGCTTCCCGGTCGATTACGCTCGACCCCGACCGAAAACCGTTCGACCAACAGTCCACGTTCGGGGACCTGCAGATTCGCCTCGCGATCGACCCCAACCAGACTGGACTGAACACCTATCGCGTCGAGCTTTCCGATACGGGGGGCGCTCCAGCTGGAGCCGACCGCGTGCGCCTCACCTTCCGCTACCAGGAGGACCAGGCCATCGGTGCCTCCACGCTGACGCTGTCTCGTTCTGGCGAAGGCGCATACCTGGGGCAGGGGCCGTTCATGACGCTGGAGGGCCGCTGGCGCGTGGAGGTGGAGGTCCGTCGCCCCGACGTGGACGACGTGCGTGGATTCTTCGATGTCCGGCCGGCAGGGCTACCGGTCGCTGGCGCAGTGTCCTCAGGCGCGTGGGCAAAGCCGACACCCGGGCTCACCTGGAACCAGTTTGGCGGGCTGGTGTTTGTGCTGGCCGGGCTCGGGTTCGCCCTGTTCCGTGGCCCGATCCGTGGCGGCCTTGGTAAGGAGGCGGGCTGGGCCGCGAACGGTCTGACGATGAGTGGTTTCGGATTCGGGCTGCTCCTCCTCTTCGCCGTGCACGCGCATGAGCCGGATGCCTCGCTCCCCGTAAACCCGGTGTTCCCCGACGCAAATTCCCTTGCCGCCGGGCGAACGCTGTACGAGCAGAACTGCCTGTCGTGCCACGGCCGGACGGGCGTCCCACCACCGGGCCTCGACCTGAACCCATATCCGCTCGATCTCACGGTGCATGTGCCCCAGCATCCCGATGGTCAGTTGTACAACTTCATCGCCAACGGCGTGCCCGGGACGGCGATGATCGCGTGGAGGGATGCCGGGTTGACCGAGGAGCAGCTCTGGCACCTGGTCAACTATCTCCGGACATTCGCCGCCGTCGACCAGTAGCGGGTCAGCTCACCGCTCCGGTCAACGAGGCGCGCTGCGAGATCTCCAGCCAGTTCCCGTCGGGATCGCGGACGAACGCAATCCGGGCCGTGCTGCCGAGTGTCACGGGCGGGCGCCCATCGTGGGCGCCGCGTGCAAGCGCACTGGTGTACTCCGCGTCACAGTCCCACACCTGAACGGTCAGGTAGCGGAATCCGCGTGCGCGCATCTCTCCCGTGGGTTGTATCGCCTCGTCGTGTTCCAGCAGGATTTGGGTCGTCCCGCAGCGAAAGCGGTTTTCGTCCACGGGCTCCCACCCCAGCGACCCCCGGTAATGGCTGGTCGCCCAGGCGATGTCGCTCACCGCGACAAGGATGGCCACCGACTCGATGCCCGCGAACCCCGGTGGCACGAGCACGACCCTGTTGCCATCGGGATCCGTCAGCCGCTTCGGAACGCGCCGCCCTTCGCGGACGATGTAGAGCTCCCGGTAGCCGCCGGGTCCGCCGTCCTCCAGGTCACCCCGCACATGGTTCAGCTTGAGCACGGCGCCATTCATCGCGTGGCGGTGCTGGTGGACGCCGGCGCCAACTGGGAGGAGCTCTTCGAACGGAAGGCCAACCTCGTGCTGCCAGAACTCCAGCATCGGCTCGAGGTTCGTGGTGAAAAGGCCGACATCGAGACAGTTCTTTGCCAGGCGCATTGTTCCTCCCCGGGTGGGCGGCAGGGCCGCGTTGTTTGGTCTATGATCCCGCCGCATCGTGCGCCACCGCACACTTCGCCGAGGAGATACTGAGAGATGGTCACCATCATCGGCAACGTCAAGCCTGAAGACGACTACACTCACCCGCTTGGACCGGAAGAGAACTTCAACGAGTCGGTCTACTTCAACTTCTTCGACCGCGAGAAGCAGATGGGCGGCTTCCTGCGCATTGGCAACCGGGCGAACGAGGGCCACGCCGAGATGACAGTGATCGTGTACCAGCCCGATGGCTCGGCGCTCTTCAACTACAAGCGCCCTCAGATCTCCAGCAACGATGGCTGGAACGCAGGGGGGCTGAAGGTCGAGGTGCTCGTTCCGGGCGAGAAGATCCGCACGACCTACGAGGGCTCGGTGGTGTACCTCGAGGACCCGCGTGAGATGCGGGAGCCGAGCGTGGCGTTCAAGGAGAACCCGCACAGGAAGATCAGGCTCGACCTCCTCCACGAGGGCGTGGGCGCCATCTATGGCCACGTCTCGGACCCCAATGCCGGCGGCGCCCAGAGCGAATTCGCTCGCGCCCACTACGAACAGCACATGCGGGTCACTGGCACGCTCCAGGTTGAGGATGGTCCAGTCCTGGAAATCAAGGGACACGGGCTGCGCGACCACTCCTGGGGCCCGCGCTACTGGCAGTCGACCCCGTCGTATCGCTGGATAACCGGGAACTTCGGCGACGACCTCGGCATGGTGCTATCGGTAGTTGGCGGCCGGGTCGGCGGTGTGTTCCATCGCGGTCCCGACGAGATTATCCAGATCAAGGACGCCGAGCTCGAAACCACATACGAGGGCAACACCAACTACCACGACGGCCTGAAGGCGAAGGTCACGCTGGCAAACGGAGAGACGCACGTCATCGAGGGGAAAGTGAAGGGCTTTATTCCGTTGCGCAATCGCCGCGCCGGGATGTTCACTCACATCGGCGAGGGAATGACCGAGTACACGCTGGATGGTGAGCGCAAAGGTTACGGCCTGAGCGAATACCTCGACCAGGTAGACTGACCGGATGGACCCCGACACGGTCCGCAACGGGCTGACGCGCTTCATCGAGGCCCGGACGGGAAGACCTCATGCGATCGAGGAGCTGGTGCGGTTGTCCGGCGGCGCCTCGCGCGAGACGTGGTCGTTCGATGCCGTTAGTGGCACTGAGCGCACCGAAGCGATCTTCCGTTGCGACCCTATACCCGGCGTCCCGTCGATGCCGGGCCGGGCACTGGAGTACCACCTCATCAAGGCGGCCTGGGACGCGGGCGTGGTGGTGCCGGAACCGCTTTGGGATGGCGACGACACCTTCGACGTGAAGTTCTTCGTGATGCGCCGGGTGCCCGGGGAAACGCTGGGCAGCCGTCTGATTCGTGGTGAGCAATACGGAGAGGCGCGTCGGCTCATTCCCGGGCAGCTGGCAACCAGCCTCGCACGCATCCACACCATCCGCCTCGATGCCCACCCGGAGCTTGCCGAATTGCCTCACCCGGCGCCCGGGGTTTCGCCCGCGCAGGCGGAGATCGACCACTACGAGAGCGCCTACCGCGTGTCGTCACCCGATCCGCACCCCGTCTTCGAGCTGGCTTTCCGCTGGCTGCGTGCGAATCTGCCCCGGGTCGAGGATCAGGTGCTGGTGCATGGCGATTACCGCCTTGGCAACTTCCTGTTCGGCGAAGAAGGTGTCCGGGGGATCATCGACTGGGAGCTCGCCCACTGGGGCGACCCGATGGAGGACCTCGGCTGGCTGGCCGTGAAGTCGTGGCGTTTCGGTGGCTCGCGCCCAATGGCGGGCGTCGGCGACCGACAGCAGTTTTTCCGCGAATACGAGGCCGCCGGCGGGTTCCCCGTGGACCCCGAGCGTGTGCGCTTCTGGGAGGTATACGGCAACGTGAAGTGGGGCGTCATCACGATTACCCAGGCGGCCACGTACCTCACCGGGCGCAGCAAGAGCGTCGAACTGGCCAGTATCGGGCGGCGAACGGCCGAAACCGAATGGGAACTCCTGAACCTGCTGGAGGGGAGGGGCGACTGATGCAGGATCGGCCTACGGTCGACGAGTTGCTGGAGGCCGTCGCGGGCTTTCTTCGCGACGACGTCATGCCCAGCACCCAGGGGCGCATCAGCTTCCATGCACGCGTCTCGATGAACGTCATCGAGATGTTGCGGCGTGAGCTTTCGACCCAGGAGGACCACTACGCGCGCGAGTGGGATGGGCTGGACCACCTGCTGGGAGTCGAGCCCATGCCGCCGGGGCTCGCCAACGTGAGGGAACGGCTCTTGGCCCGCAACCGTGAACTCGGACAGCGCATCCAGCAGGGCGACGCGGATGCCGGTGCGTGGCGGGAGGCCGTGCTGGCTCACCTGCGGGGCGTGGTCCATGACAAGCTGACGGTCACAAACCCGCAGCTCGCGGCGGAGGGATAGCGCCCCGCAACAACGAAAAGAGCCCGACGTTATTGTCGAGCTCTGAAGCTGCTCCGTGGTGCTGAGGCCCAGATTCGAACTGGGGACACCGGCATTTTCAGTGCCGTGCTCTACCAACTGAGCTACCTCAGCACGGAACTCTCATCCTAGGTTCGGGCCCATGGTGGGTCAAGGCGAAAGGCTGGACGCCGCCGCCCGGCTGGCTATCATTCGCCAATGCCTGCCCGACCATTTGCCATCCACGTCCCCGATGCCGTCCTCGACGACCTCCGCCAGCGACTCGGTCGCACACGTTGGCCCGAACAGCTCGCAGATGCCGGTTGGGACTATGGAGCGAATCAAGCCTACATTCGCGAGCTTTGCGAGTACTGGCGCACTGCCTACGACTGGCGGATGCATGAGGGCCACCTGAACCGGCACCCGGGGTTCCTTTGCGAAGTCGATGGGGTGGACATCCACTTCTGGCACATCAAGGGCAGGGGGCCATCGCCGTTTCCATTGCTGCTCATCCATGGGTGGCCGGGCTCGATCTTCGAGTTCTACTTCCTCATCGACCGGCTCACGGATCCCGCGGCACACGGCGGCAGGGCGGAAGACGCATTCGACCTCGTGATCCCGGCGCTGCCAGGATTCGGATTCGGGGGTGCACCACGAGACCGGGGCTGGGGCATCAGCCGAATAGCCGCGGCCTTCGATACGCTCATGACTCGTGAGCTTGGCTACCCGCGCTACGGAGTCCAGGGCGGCGATTGGGGCGGCATCATCAGCGCGAAGATGGCATCGGCCTATGGCCAACATATCGCCGGCGCACACCTGAACTTCGTGATTGCCCCACCGCCAGCACAGCCTACGGAAGCAGACCGCGAGGCCATCGCGGCCCGGGATGCGTTCCAGGCAGGCGAGACTGGCTACAGCAACGTACAGTCGACCAAGCCCGATTCCCTCACCGTGGCCCAGGCGGACTCCCCGGCCGGGCTGGCGGCGTGGGTGGTCGAGAAGTTCCACACCTGGGGCGACCACCCGGGAAATGTCGAGTTAACCTTCCCGAAAGACGTACTGTTGACCAACCTGATGTTCTACTGGGCGCCGAACAGCACCGCCAGCGCGGCGCGTATCTACTACGAGGCGCGGCGCGATCCGGGAGCGTTCATGTATCCCAGAGTCGAGGTGCCCACCGGAGTCGCGGTGTTCCCGAAGGAACCATGGCGCGTGCCGAGGAACTGGGCCGAGCAGCGCTTCAACATCACGCGGTGGACGGAGCTGCCAAGAGGTGGGCACTTCGCCGCGCTCGAACAACCCGCTTTGCTCCGGGAAGAGATCGTTGAGTTCTTCCGGACAATACGCTGAGGGGTGGGTCAGGGCAGGTTGTGGGTGTACACCTCGTTGAGGGTGATCCGGTCGCCGTCCAGGAGCACGAGGTCGAATCCTCGCATCCTTCGCTGGCCGCCATCCGGGAACGAGATGGTGCAGATCCAGCGTCCGCAGTAACCGCCGGGGATGGGCCATACTTCGTCGGGGGTGTACTCCATCGGCGGCGTCATCTTGAACAGGTTGTCGAGGTAGGCGCCGAGCGCGTCGTGCCCACTAATTCCGCCCGGCACCTGGCCGTCCCTGTACAGGGTCTGGGGATGATAGAAGGTGAGGAGCTTCGCAATGTCCTTGTCGGACCATGCGCGGAGCCAGGCCGCGTTGAATTCGCCGATGTCCATTCCGTCCCCCGTCGGGCATGGCGGTTTCGCAGCCGAGCCAGCCAGCCCGTGTGCCGTGGGAGTCTACGCGTTCGCCGGCGGCCGGCGACAGCTAACGGGGGTGTTCCAGTTCAACGACCAGGGTGGCGCGTTCGTTGTCGATGGCGTTGATGGAGACCCGTGCCACGCCGCCGAGCTGCGAGAGACGCTCCTGGAAGTCGAGCAACTCACCGAAACCGGAGCCTTTGACATCGACGTGGATGCGTGTCGGCCGTGCGGTAGCCGGGGGCCGCTCCGCCTGGTCCGGCGTCCCGGCGGGGTAGGCCTGGGTTTCAGGGCGGCCAGTCGCGGTGTGCTGGCCCTTGAACCCGGACGCCAGTCCTTCGAGGCCTGACACCACGGATTGGATGCTTGCCACGGCTGCGAGGTAGTCGTCACGCAGGCGGAGGAGAGGGGCGGCGATCGCCTCGGCAAGACCGGATGAGAAGGTGCTGGCCGGCACCGGCCCCGTGGCCCGCTCCGCCGCTTCGTTCAGGCGATCTTCGAGTTCGCCGAGCCGGTCGAGCAGGCGCTCGTAATCCTCGCGCAAGAGGTCGTAGCGACGCCTGAGCTGGCGTACGGCGGCATCGCCCGAAGCGGCTTCTTGCAGCCGTTCGAGCAGTGCATCGTCCGGATGGTTGCCAGTGTCGCTCACCATTACTCCCGGGAGGCCATTGGCGCCCGGGAGCCAGGATGCCTACGCGGTGTGGGCCGCCACGGTGGCCGGGCGTGCCGGGTTCCCGCCTTCAAGCCTGTAGCCGAAGCCCCGGACCGTCACCAGGTATCGCGGCTCGTGCTCGACGGGTTCCAGCTTGCGCCGGATGCGGCGGACATACACCTTGAAGACATCCTGTGCTTCCCGCGGGAGATACTCGTAGTCAGTCGTCACGGCATTGAGGATTTCGTGAGGGCGGAGAACACGTCCGCTGTGGCGGGCCATGTACTCCACGATCCGAAACTCCGATGCCGTGAGGGCCACGTGCGCTCCCGCGCGCTGCACCTCGCATCTATCTACATCGACGGTTAAGTCCCCAACCTGAAGCAGGCCGGATTCTTCCGCTGCCCTTCCATCATACGCCCCATGGCGCCGGAGCACGGCCCTCACCTGCGCGACCACGACGCGGGGGTCGGCCGCGAGATCGAGGCAGGCATCGGCGCCGGCAAGGAGGCATTCTGCGATCAGTTCGGCCGAGCCACCGGCATGGATGGCGACCATCGGGACGCCCGCTGCAGCGAGCTCCACGATTGCGAGAGGAGCTGTGGCGGAGCGTGGATCGACAAACCATGCGACTGCGGTGAACTCGCCGCTGCAGGCGAGCGCAAGTGCCGACGGGCCGGGTTCGCGTTCGAGAACGGCCATGCCGGCTTCGTGGAGCGCTCGCACGAAGCCGCGAGTGGACGCCTCGTAGGGCGCCACCAGAAGGCAACTTTCGAAAGATGAGCGCGGAATCTTCACCGAATTCCCACCCGGGCGCCACCTTCCCGGAGCGTGGACGCTGATTATAAAGATCTTTGTCAAGAGGGGAAGCCCCTATTTATGCCAGGCCTGTCCCTGAGACCCCGGGCGTGCTGTGGTGGAATGCCGGGGAGAGATTCGGGAGGATGCGGAGTATTCTTGCGGGGCATCCGGCCGAACATAGTGATATGGGACACGCAGAACGCATCCACACCTACGACGACGAGCTCCACGAGCGCCGGCGGCGGCTGGCCATTGTTCGGGAACCCATCGACTTCGAGGCCGAGCGGCTCAAGCGCCTGGTCGATAGGGCCCGGGACACGCGCGATCCGTAGTCCACGGCGGTTTGCCGGGCCAACCCCGGGCCGCCTATACTTCGGGCCAGAAATGCCTGCTCTCGAGGGCGGGCCTCCATGCGTCCCGGAGTCTCCACATAATGCCAATCACCTCCAAGCGCGAGTGGCTGCAAGGCCCCTACGCGAAGGCCACCGAACGGGCCCCGGAGCGGGCCAAGGTGTTCGAAACCACGGGCAAGATGCCCATCGAGCCCATCTACACGCAGGACGACCTTCGCGATTGGGATCCGGCCACCGGGCTTGGCTTCCCGGGCGAGTTCCCCTTCACCCGGGGCATTCAGCCCACGATGTACCGGGGCCGGTTTTGGACCATGCGCCAGTATGCCGGCTTCGGGACTGCCGAAGAATCGAACCAGCGCTACCGCTACCTGCTGAACCAGGGCCAGACCGGCCTCTCGGTTGCCTTCGATCTGCCGACCCAGATCGGCTATGACTCGGACGACCCCATGGCAACGGGCGAAGTAGGCAAAGTCGGTGTGGCGATCGACTCGATCGAGGACATGCTGACACTGTTCGAGGGCATCCCGCTCGACAAGGTCACGACGTCGATGACCATCAATGCGACTGCTTCGGTCCTGCTGGCCTTCTATGTCGCGGTAGGGAAGCAGCAGGGCGTCAGCCCTGACAGGCTGGGCGGCACCGTGCAGAACGACATCCTCAAGGAATACATCGCGCGCGGAACTTACATCTACCCGCCGAAGCCCAGCATGCGGCTCATCACCGACATCTTTGCCTACTGCAAGGACGTGGTTCCGCAGTGGAACACGATATCTATTTCTGGCTATCACATGCGCGAGGCTGGCTGCACAGCCGCCCAGGAGATCGCCTTCACCCTCGCCGACGGCATCGCCTATGTCGACGCGGCGATTTCCGCGGGTCTCGATGTGGATGACTTCGCCGGGCGCCTGAGCTTCTTCTTCGCCTGTCACAACAACTTCCTCGAGGAAGTCGCGAAGTTCCGTGCGGCGGGGCGCCTGTGGGCCCGGATCATGCGCGACCGGTTCAACGCGAAGAGTTCGCGCTCCCAGATGCTGCGCTTCCACACACAGACCGGGGGAGCCACACTCACGGCCCAGCAGCCAGAGAACAACATCGTCAGAACCGCGGTGCAGGCACTGGCGGCCGTGCTCGGCGGTACGCAGTCCCTCCATACGAACTCCATGGATGAAGCGCTCGCGCTGCCGACGGAGAAGGCAGTGCAAATTGCGCTCCGCACCCAACAGATCCTTGCGTACGAAAACGGCGTCGGCGACGTGGTCGATCCCCTGGGCGGGTCCTACTACGTCGAGGATATGACCAACCGCCTCGAAGCCGAGGCGCGCGAGTACATCGACACCATCGACAAGCTCGGGGGCTCACTCGTCGCTATCGAGAAGGGCTTCCAGCAGAAAGAGATCCAGGAGGCAGCCTACCGCTTCCAGATGCAGGTCGAATCGAAGGAACGCGTCATCGTGGGCGTGAATGACTTCGTCGTGCAGGAAGACGCTGCCCCCGATCTGCTTCGCGTGGACCCGTCGATCGGGCAACGCCAGGTCGAGAAGCTCCGCGCGCTGCGGGCCAACCGCGACGGTGCCGCCGTCGAGGCGCTGCTGGCAAAGCTGGAGGGCGCCGCGCGCGGCACCGAGAATCTGCTGCCAATCATGGTTGAGTGCGTTGAAGCTCGGGTGACCCTGGGAGAGATCAGCCACCGCCTGCGCAAGGTATGGGGCGAACAGCGGGAACCGGTGTTCATCTAATGACCGACGACGATGTCCGCGGGCGCGCCGACGAGCGGCGCCGATTGCTGAGCGAGCTTGACCTCGAACGGAACCAGCTGATCCGCAACATCGAAACGTGCCGCATCCGCGACATCGACCGGGCATTCATTGGCGACTGGTCGCTCAAGGACATCGTCGGGCACGTGGCATCGTGGGAGGCCGAGGTGGTCGCTGCTATCCGCGAGCTGCGGCATGGGGCGCGGCCGGGCCTCTTTGATTTCGACCCGGCGAACCAGGATACCTGGAACAACGACCACGTCGAACGCAAGCGAGACCTGAACTTCTGGAGCGTGCTCGAGCAGCTGAAGGGTGGTCGCATGCGGCTGCTGGAGGAGCTGTCGAATGTCTCCGATGAAGACCTGACGGCTGAGGGCTCTCCGTACGGCCGGCTGGCCCAGGCGATGGTCGACCACGACCGCGAGCACTGGCACCACATTGCCGCCCGGCTTGCGGGCATGGAGGGCGCTCGCCGCACCGGACCACAGTCGGTGGTCGAAGAAGTCACATCAAACACCTGAGGGGCACACCAACCGCATGCTGACCAAGATCCACCACGTGGGCGTCGTCGTTCACAGCGCCGATGAGGCGCTCAAGTTCTATCGCGATGCCCTCGAGCTTCCCGTCACTGCCGACCGCGTCATCGAAGACCAGGGCGTGCGTGGGGTGCTCCTCCAGATCGGCAACTCGGAGATCGAGCTGCTGGAGCCGACGCGGGACGACACCGGCGTGGCGAAGTTTCTTGCCTCGCGTGGCGAAGGGATGCACCACATCTGTTTCGAATCAGACAATGTCGATGCCGAGCTCGAGGGGGCTAGGGCAAAGGGCATCGAGCTGATCGACCAGAAGCCGCGACTCGGCCTCGCCGGCATGATCTGCTTCCTCCACCCGAAGGCGAACCACGGGGTCCTGGTCGAGTTCGCGACGCCGCTCGCGGAAAGGCACCACTGATGGGTATCGGCGCGACCCACATCGACCACATCGTGATCTCATCGAACAACAGCGGCGCCGTCGCCCAGACGTTCTCCGACAACCTTGGGATCGAGATCAAGCGGAAGATGATCCGTCCCGGCACGTCCGCACAGCTCGCTTTCGCCAAGCTCCAGGAAGTCGTGCTCGAGTTCGCGGGGCCACCCCAGGTGAACCCGGACGAAGAGGTGAAGGCCAGGCTCTGGGGCATGGTGCTCGCGGTAGAAGACATCGACGCGGCGGTGGCCCACCTGCGTGGCCTCGGCTACCCCGTGAGCGACCCGCGGCCGGCTGTTCAACCAGGCGCGAAGATCGCCTCGGTGAAGGACGGCACCAGCGGCGTGCCATTCGCCGTTATCCAGTACAACGCGATCCCGGTGGAGGGAAACTGACATGAAAGCAAAGCGCATCGACCACGTGGGCATCGTGGTGAAGGACCTCGACACCGCGCTGGCGACCTACTCGCGCAACTTCGGCTTTTCCGTCGATTCCAGCAAGGGGGGCGAAGTCGCGGCGCTCGGGATCAAGAACGCGTTCATGACGGTGGGCGAGAGCGACCTGGAATTCATCCAGCCGCTCACCAGCGAAGGACCGGTGGCCCAGTTTGCTGCCGAGCGCGGCGAAGGCACGTTCCTGCTCTCGATCGAAGTCGATGACATCGATGCCGCCGTCGAGCACCTGCGCGCGGCAGGGGCGCGGGTGGGGAGTGCGAACAACGGCGTGGCGTTCGTCTCGGCGAAATCGAGCCATGGCGTGAACCTGCAGTTGGTCCAGCGCAAGTAGCGAGCGGACGCTAACCTAGGCACTACAAAACGAACCCCGGGGAGAGTGAGTATGAGCACGAGCACCACAACGGCGCAGATCCGCGTCTTGATCGCCAAGCCTGGCCTGGACGGCCACGACCGAGGAGCGAAGGTGGTCGCACGCGCACTGCGGGACGGTGGTTGCGAGGTGATCTACACCGGCATCCGCCAGACCCCGGAGATGATTGCCGAAGCCGCGCTTCAGGAAGATGTCGATGTCGTTGGCCTCAGCATCCTCTCAGGTGCGCACCTCGAGCTCTTCCCGCGCGTGGTCGAAGAGCTTAAGAAGCGCGGCGTCGACGACGTCCTGCTGTTCTGCGGCGGGATCATCCCAGAAGAGGACACGGATGCGCTCACAAAGCTTGGTTTCCAGGCGATCTTCCGGCCGGGGACCAATACCCAGGACATAGTCAAGTTCGTCTACGACAACGTGAAGAAGTAATCGTGGACGACCTGGTCCAGCGGTTCCTCTCCGGCGACCGCCGTGCGCTCGCCCGGATCATCAGCCGCGTCGAAAACAGCACGCCCGAGGGGCGCGACTATGTACGCGCCCTGTTCCCGCATTCTGGCAAGACGCACATCATCGGCATCACTGGTGGCGCCGGTTCGGGCAAGAGCACCCTTACCGGCGCTCTTGCGGCCGAATACCGGAAACGCGGCATGACTGTCGGCATCGTTGCGGTCGACCCCTCGAGCCCGTTCACCAAGGGTGCCATCCTTGGCGACCGTATCCGCATGCAGGAGCTCGCGCTCGATCCGGGCGTGTACATGCGGAGCATGGCAGGCCGCGGCGCCCTGGGTGGCCTTGCGCCTTCGATCGCCGATGTGGTGGCAGTCATGGACGCATTCGGCTTCGACTGCGTCCTCATCGAGACCATCGGGGCCGGCCAGGACGAGGTGGAGATCGCCGGGACGGCGATGACCACGATCCTGGTGAACAACCCGGGCACCGGCGATGACATCCAGGCGCTCAAGGCCGGGATCATCGAGATCGCCGACATCCTGGTGGTCAACAAGGCGGACCACCCGGGTGCGGACATCCTGGTGAGCCAGCTGCAGGCACTCCTCGCGCTCTCGCCGGCCGGGTCGAGGCGGCCCCCCATTCTGAAGACCACGGCAACGAAGGGAGAGGGTCTCGACGCGCTGGCGGACGCGATCGCGGAGCATCACCGGTACCTTTCGGAATCGGGGCAACTGGCGAAGCATCGGGAGGAAGACGCCCGGCACCAGGTGCTCTCGATCACGCGACAGATCGTACTGGAGCGAATCCGGGCCGCCACTCCTGACCAGGAACTCGAGGCCCTGGTGAAGCGCGTCGCAGCTCGGGAGCTTGACCCGCACAGTGCCGCCGAGGATCTCGCTGCATCGGTGCTGATCTGAGCAACGGGAACGCGCCCGGCCGCGTGGTAGGATCGCCCGAATGACCGCGCAGCGCATCCGCGTCTGGTTCCGCAAGGGCGACCGTGTCCGCTACATCTCGCACCTTGACGTGCTCCGCTTCTGGGAGCGCGCGATCCGGCGGGCTGAACTGCCGCTGTCGTACTCTCAGGGGTTTACGCCACACCCAAAGCTGGCCTTCGCATCGCCGCTGCCATTGGGGTTCACCGCAGAACGCGAGGTGATGGACGTCACGCTGGATGAGTCCGTCCCGGTGGATGAGTTCGCAAGGCGGCTCCGCGAGGAGGCGACCGAGGACCTCGCCGTGGTTGCCGTCGAAGAGGTGGCACTCAGCGCGCCCCCGCCCCAGGCAGCAATGCTCTGGGCCGACTACAGCATGGTGATGCCGGAGCTCTCACCCGCTGAGGCGCAGCGGGCCATCGACGATTTCGCCCGGCAGACCACGATGCCGTGGCGCGAAGAGCGCGGAGAGCGGGTCCGCGAGTATGATCTGCGGGCCGCGACGGCCTGGGTGCGATTCAGGCCTGCCGATGGTGGCGTCGTGCTCTCCATGCGCATGCAGGCCGACCAAACGCTGACAGCGCGTCCCGAGGCACTGGCGGCGGCGCTATTCCCGCACCGCGAGTGCGGGGCGATTACGCGTGATGGTATCGTCCTCGACGAACGATCGAAGGCGAGGGAGCTATGGCGGCGGTTCGGCCAGTACCAGTAGGCGGAGTGAGCATTCGACCGGCCACGCCTGGCGATGGCCCGGCCCTGTTTGGGATGTGGCAGAGGGCTCGCGAACATAACGCGCTGGTCGACCGGCGCATCGTACCCGTTCCCGTCTTACAACCGGAGTTCCTCGCCCAGTTCCAGGAGACGCTCGGCCGCCGCCAGTCCGCCGCCTTTGTTGCAGAGATCAACGGCGCTCTCGCGGGATTCATCAGCGGCGGGGTCGAGGCCAACCCGCCGGACCGGCTGCCCGAACGGCACGCGACGATCGGCTACCTCTACGTCTCGGAGCAATTCAGGCGCCGCGGCGTGGGACGTGCCCTGTTTGAGGCAGTCGCGCGCTGGGCGCGGGAGGTCGACGGGCTTTCACACTTCGAGATGACGGTGATGGCGGCCGACACCGACGCCGCAGAGTTCTGGCGGTCTATCGGCTTCTCTCCCTTCATCTCACGACTGTGGGCTCCGCTCAGTGCGCCCGAGCAGGACACATGACCGCGATCTACCTGGTCCGGCACGGCGAGACCGCCTTCAATCGCGATGGCAAGGGACTTGGCCGCTCGGATGTTCCCCTAACGGACCTGGGTGAGCGACAGGCGGAGGCTGTCGGGAGGGCTTTCTCCGGGGCGCCGGTTGCGCGGGTCTACTCGAGTCCGCTGGCCCGGGCGCTCCGGGTCGCGGAGGCGGTGGCGCAAGTCGTAGGCATCCCGGCGGAAACGCGGGAGGAGCTTACCGAAATGGATGTCGGAGAGACGGAGGGTCTCGACTTCGCGCACATGCGCACGCGGTTCCCCGAGTTCATCCTTCGGTGGACAGGCCCCGACGCGGTCGACACACCGCTTCCGGGAGGGGAGAGCCTGCGCGATGTGGCCGGGCGGCTTGCGAGCCTTGCCGCCGAACTCCGCGACCCCGGCGGTGGCGACGTCGTCATCGCTTCGCACAACTTCGTCATCAAGGCGCTGCTCTGCACCCTGCTGGATGTGCCGCTCGAGAACTTTCGTGCCTTCCAGGTCGACCTGGCATCAATCAGCGAAGTGAGCGTGCGGAACGGCCGCGTCTCGGTTCGGCGATTGAACGACGTCTGCCATCTCGATGCCTTGAATCTTGTCCCGGCGACGCGTAGCGTGTGACGACAGCGTATGGGAGCGCTCCAGGGTACCCGCACCCGCCTCATCGTCTTCGCGTGCCTGGCAGTCGCCGGGTATTTCGCCTATACAGCGGCCACCGGCTGGATCCGCAACCAGCAGCTGTCCGATGACCGGGCCGCTGCAGAGCGCCGGTTGCAGGAGCTTGAGGACAGGAAGGCGTACCTGGAGGCGGTCCGCGACTACGTCGGCTCGGATGCCTACGTCGAACAGCAGGCGCGCCGCCAGCTCGGCTACATTCGTGAGGGAGAAGTCCCCTTTGTGGTCACCAGCCCCCCTGTCCGAGACGACGGGAACCCCACCGGCTCCTGGTGGGAGCGCCTCTTCCCCCGCTAGGGCAACCTTCGACCGTGTCCGCCGGGAGGTCATCGCTCTCGCCACGCGTGAGCGGATGTTCCGGCGTGTCAACAGGGTGCTCGTCGCGGTATCTGGTGGTGCCGACTCGGTAGCGACGCTGCTGGTGCTGCTGGGACTGCGCGAGCGATTCGGGTTTGACGTCGAGGCGGTTCATTTCGACCACAAGCTCCGCCCCGAGTCGGCCACTGAGATGGAGTCGGTGAGGGCCCTGTGCAAGGAGCTCGACGTTGAGTGCGTGACCGGCGAGGGGGATGTCGCAGCGGTGGCCGCCAGGCAGCGCCGGGGCATCGAGGAGACAGCCCGCATGATGCGCTACCAGTTCATGGCGTTCGTGGCCGACAAGGAACACGCGGACTGTGTCGCCACGGGCCACACTGCGGACGACCAGGCGGAAACGGTCCTGATGCGCATCGTCCGCGGGTCGGGGGTTCGCGGCATCCGCGGGATGCTGCCGGTCGCGAGTATCCCCGGTGCCAGCGAACGCCGGCTGGTGCGGCCCATGCTCGCCGTCACCCGCAAGGACACCGAGGCCATCTGCGCCGAGTTCGGTGTGACGCCGGCGTTCGACCCGGGTAACGCCGATCCCGCATTCACCCGGAGCCGGGTGCGGGGCGGCGTGCTCGACACGCTGCGCACCCTCAATCCATCTGTCGACGATGCGCTCCGCGGGCTCGCGTCGAGCGCGCGTGAGGCCTTTGAATTTGTGGAAAAACGGTCCTTTGACGTACAACCGCGCGAACGTGGCCCGATTGGCGCGATCTTCGCGCTCGAGCCGTTTCGGGAGCTCCCGTCAGAAGCACTTACGCTTGTGATCGAACGCGAGGCAGCGTTCTATCACCTGCAGCCGGAGACCAACCGGACGCGCGTCGAAAACCTGCGGGCGGTACTGCGCAAAGGTGCGGGTGGCGTCGCCTTCGGCGACACCATGGTTGAGGCGTCATGCGGTCAGGTGCGCCTGGGGCCGCGTCTCGAAGCCGGCGAGCCCTTCCCGGCCGCCATTCTCAACGTCCCGGGGAGCACGCGCGCGGGTCCGTGGCGCGTGGATGTGCTTACGAGTGCGGTCGATCCAACACCCGGGAGCCCGGTACTTGCGGTGGGCGAAGGGGCTGCACGGGGAGCCTTGCGGGTGCGGCCGCTCCAGCCGGGCGACCGCATCACGTGGCACGGGATGACACGCAAGGTCTCGGACCTGCTCGTGAACGAAAAGGTACCCGCCTGGGAGCGCGTTGGCATCGTTGCCCTCGCCGATTCGACTCGGGTGCTCGGGCTGTTCACCGCCACGCGCGTCTTCTCAGCCGACCCAGCGGGAGCGCCCGCGCTCTGGGTTCGCCTGACGTCTATCCCGCAGAAGTGAGTGGAGACTGGCATGCGGCACAGCCTGCACAGGCTCAATCCCTGCGGAACTGCTGGAGGAACGCTTCGAGCCGCCCATGCAGGCCGGGTTCGGCGGCGAGGAGGCCGCGAACGCGCGGCTCGGGCTGGTTGAACACTAGCGGGTCTCCCAGGACACCTGTGACGCGCAGCCCGGCGGCCACGCAGAGGGCCGCGCCCGCTGCCACATCCCATTCGGAGCGGCCGTAGCCGGTCACGACGGCATTGCCTTCACCGCGCGAAAGGAGCGCCAGGCGGTAGGCGACGCTGCCCACGCCGCGTGGTTTTGCGCCCCGCGGAAGAGGAGGCACCTCGTCGTGTGCCTGTTCGCCGCGCCCCACGAGCACATCGAACGGTGAACCCGTGGGTTCCGTGGGCGGCCGCTCGGCTGAGGTCAAGCACTCCGCGGCGAAGAGTTCGCCGGTGGCAGGGTTGAGGACGACGCCGAGGGCGGGACGGCCCTCTATGGTCAGTCCAATCGAAATCGCATACTCGGGAATGCCCTGCAGGTACTCGCGCGTGCCGTCGATGGGGTCGACGATCCAGACCCGATCGCGGCCCAGGCGGTGGGCGGTGTCGGTATGCTCCTCGCTCAGCCAGCCATCTGCGGGAAAGACTGCGGTGAGCTTCTCGTGCAGGATCTCGGCGGCGCGAAGGTCGGCCTCGGAGACCAGCTCCCAGCCTTCCTTGCGGCCGTAGCGCACACCATCGCGCCGGAGGCGCACTACCTCGTCACCGGCGATGCGGGCTGCTTCGATGGCAGTGCGAAGTTCTTCGGCGAGCATGCTTCCATTGTGCCCGCTCATGGTTGCCGGGGCACGCTCAGCTAAATGCCGCGAAGAGCTCCTCGAAGGCCTTCACCTGGCCCCCGCTCATGGACGACGGCACCAGGATCGGCGTCTTCACGCCGGCTGCGAACCAGGCTTCGAGGCCTTCCAGCACCTGCTTCCTGGTCCCATGGAGGGTCGCATCGGCGAGCCAGCGTTCGGTCATCAGCCCGGGGAGCGCTTCGCGGTCACCGCGGGCGAGGGCCGCCTCGATGGCCTCCATCTCCTCCCTGTAGCCTGCTTCCTTCCAGTAGTTCCGATAGTTCGGCAGGATCACGTACCCCGTGAGCGTCCGCTTCATCACGCTGGCGGCGGCTGCGGGGTCGTTGTCATCGATACAGGTGGGGATCATGTCGCCGATGAAGAAGTCGCCATTGCGCTTCTCCGCAGGGATGAGCGACAGGGAGTCGGGGACGTGAGAGCGGGAGGCATTCGCCCAGACCGCGCCCTCGGCGATCTCGACCGAAAGCTGGACCATCTTCTTACGGAGCGTGGCGAGCACGATCGGCGGGAGCGGGCCCGTCTGTTGCGCGGCGGCTCGCATCTTCGCAACGTAATCCCGGATGTCGCTGAGCGGCTTGCCCGTCTGGACGCCCAGCCGGGCATTGGCCGGGGCGTGGCTTACGCCGATGCCGAGGGAGAACCGGCCGTCGGAGATTTCGTGGATGTAGGCCGCGGATTGGGCCAGGTCGAACGGCACCCGGTAGTAGATGGGGATGATGGAAGTGCCGAACTTGATCTCGTTTGTGGAGTGGGCGATGGAGAGGCAGAGCCCCAGGCCATCGCCGAAGCTTGCGCAATAGATGCCCTGGAAGCCGGCCTTTTCGAGCTTCTGGGCGGTTTCGACGGTCCACTTCCGGCGGCCCGGGGCGGCCGCGAGGGAAACTGCAGGCATCTGCATGAGGGGTACTCCGGAGTTGGGTTGTGTGCGGGACTATACTGGCGGTCCGGCGCTGGCGCTGAGATCGCGTGTGATTGGCAGGTGTTTCATGCTCTCGCCGGACTTGCGCTCATTCACATTTCACGGACGAGTCCTACCGGAGCGGGCTCACGTGTCGCTGCCGCCCATCAGCCTCCGCGGAATTGCCGGCGGGACCTTTGACGTGAGCATATGGATAGATACTTCAGTCATCACGATCGAACTCGTCACTGACCTGTCTGTTGACCTCGTCACGCTCAAGAATACCGCCGAAGACCTGGTGAGAGCGCAGGTTGATGCCTTCGGCTTTGTCACCCAGCGGGCGTATGATGTCGAGATTCAGTCCGGCGGCGAACACGGCTCGTCTCCTGTGACGTTCGGAGTGGAGTTCGCGGTTCCTCAGTTGGAGCCTGTGGAGGTGGAGTACGAGGCGGTTCGGACCCTCTCGCTCGGGAACCCGCAGCTGCGCATTGCCCTTAGCGACCTCCGAGAGGCTATCCGTGCCGAACGGGATACAGCTCTGTTTTGTGCGCGAGCGATCGATGCCTTGAAAGAGCATTTCCGACCCGAAGGCGGAGACCATGAATCAGCCTGGCGAGGGATGCGCGAGCGCCTGAACATTGACGAGGACTTCCTTAAGACTTTGTCACGGGCGTCGCGGGAGATACGTCACGCCCGTGGAACGCACACCGGTCAGGTGATGATCACCGACTCGGACCGTGCGGCTCTACTGTCCAGCGCCCGGGCAGTTGTCGCGCGCTTTGTCGCGTACATCGAGTCCGAACACGTTCCGGAGCGTCAGCTCGTGAGTGATGGCCGAGCCTAGCAGCCGGCCGCTCACCGCTTGAACCGCAGGGCGTTGCCGCTGCCAACGCCGGTGTGCTTCCCGTCCTCGTACGCGATCTGGCCGTTCACCATCACCAGCGAGATCCCCTTCGGCTCCCGCTTCGGATCTTCATAGGTCGCCAGGTCCTGGACGGTTTCCGGGTCGAAGAGCACCAGGTCGGCCCAGTAGCCCTCTTTCACGAGGCCACGGCCCACCAGCCCGAACCGCTCGCAGGAGGCGCTCGTCATCCTGCGAATGGCCTCTTCGAGCGAGAGCACGTGGCGTTCGCGGACATAACGCGCGAGCACCCGGGGCATGGTCCCGAAGAGGCGGGGGTGGGGCATTCCCCGCAGTTGGGGGATGCCGTCCGAGCCGACCAGCATCCGCGGGTGACGGAGGTTCGTCTCGATGTCCGCCTCATCGATGATGAAGTGGATGCAGATGACCTGGCGGCCCTGCGGGCTGGTCACGATCTCGCGGACCGTGTCCTCGACGGTCCAGCCCCGGTCTTTGGCGATGTCGGGCACCATGCGGCCCTCGAATTCGCGGTAGTCCGGGCAGCTGGCGATCATGACGCCCATCGCCCACTCCGAGTCGATGTTGTCGAGGTTCACGTACTGCCACATCGGCCCGCTGCCGGCCGTGTAGGGGTAGACATCGAGCGTGATGTCCATACCCTCGGCGTTAGCCGCATCGACCATCGCGAGGGAGTCCTTCACACGCCCCCAGTTGCGGCGTCCGGCCGCCTTGTGGTGAGAGATGTGGAGCGGGATGTGTGCTTCGCGAGCGATGTGCATGGCCTCGGCCACGGCATCGAGCAGCCGGTCTCCCTCGTTGCGCATGTGGGTGGCGTAAATGCCGCCGTAAGGCGTGCACTCGCTTGCCAAGGCGACCACCTCTTCCGTGGTGCTGTAGCGGCCCGGCTCGTAGATCAGGCCGGTGGAAAAACCAACGGCGCCCTGCTCCATGGCCCGTGCGACGTGGCCGCGCATCTCCGCGATCTCGTCCGGCGTGGCGGAACGCTTTTCGAGGCCGACCACATGCGCGCGGACCCGGTTGTGCCCGACCAGCATGGCGTTGTTGATCGCCGGTCGCTTCGCCGCGCAGGCCTCGAAATAGGAGTCGAGGTCTGTCCATCCGGCGCCGGGGCCGGAGATATCCCCGGGCATGTACTCGCGCCCGGGGTCGTTCGGGATGGTGCTGAAACCGCAGTTGCCGCTGATGTCGGTGGTCACGCCCTGGGCGAGCTTGAATGCCATGTCCGGGTGGCGCAGGAAGGCGCCATCGTCGTGCGAGTGGGTATCGACAAAGCCAGGGCACAGCACGAGGCCCCGGGCGTCGATTTCCCGCGCTCCGCCAGGCGCCTCGCCGACTGAGACGATGCGCCCTTCGGACACGGCCACATCGCCTTCGAATGCGGGCGAACCAGAGCCGTCGATGATGCGGGCGTTGCGGAAGACGAGGTCGTTTGGCATGGGGGCGATTCTATGCCAGTTCGCGCCGGATCCGTCAGTTGTCGTCGAGGTCCATCAAGAAGCGGTCCGGGAGCGTGCGGAAGAACCGGTAGTCGATGTAATAGCTCTTGACGCCGTGGAGATGGAAGAGCGTGTTCAGGTCGCCGTGATGGCCGCGTTCGTGGATGAGCAGGTTGGCCAGGATGTCGGCGCGGCTCATCAGTTCGGGGCCGAAACCGTCGTTGATGGTCAGTTTCTCGTAGAGCGCGGCGTCGGGAACGTCGAGGACCTGCTTGAAGGTCTCGCGCACGCGCTTGTGGTACGCCTTCATCGCGCTCCAGTCCTCCACGGGCCTGGGCCACTCGGCCGGGTAGCTCAACTGGCCTGCACCGATCTGGCCCCACTCCGCGTTCAGCCAGCCGTCGTAGGCGGAAACCGTATGGGAGAGGCAGTCGGCGATGGAGGGCCAGCCTGAGCCCTCCATCGGCTTCGCGTAGGCTTCCGCCAGTTGTTCGTCGATGAGCCGGGCAATGCGTTCCCATGCCCAGCCGGTGTAGTCGAAGAGTTCGTTGATCGCTGCTCTGTCCATGGCCGGCCACGGTAGCAGAACGCATGTTCGCCGCGCAAGCGCTCACGTGTGATGCTGTACGCTCGATCCCATGCCCAATCGCCTCGCCAACGAAACGAGCCCCTACCTGCTGCAGCATGCCGGGAACCCGGTCGACTGGTATCCCTGGGGAGACGAGGCGTTTGCGGAAGCGCGCGCCGAGGACAAGCCGATCCTGCTCTCGGTCGGGTATAGCTCTTGCCACTGGTGCCACGTGATGGCGCACGAGTCGTTCGAGGACCCGGCGACAGCGGACCTGATGAACCGCTACTTCGTGAACATCAAGGTCGACCGGGAAGAGCGGCCGGATGTCGATGGCGTGTACATGACCGCGGTGCAGGCGCTCACCGGCTCAGGAGGGTGGCCGATGACCGTATTCATGACGCCCGACGGCCGGCCGTTCTACGCTGGGACGTACTTTCCGCCCGAGGATGGCCACGGCCGCCCGGGGTTTCCTCGCGTGCTTCAGTTCTTGCACGAGAAGTGGACCCAGGAACGGGAGAAGGTACTGGAATCGGCCCAGAGCCTGGCCGGGCACATGCGGCAGGCCGCGGCACGGGTGGCCGGGCCCGGCGAGTCGATCTCCCACGAGACCACCAATGCGGCAGTGGAGCGGATGGCGGAGCACTACGACACGACCTGGGGCGGAATGGGCGCGGCACCGAAGTTCCCGAGCCCTTCCAGCCTCGAATTCCTTCTCGCGGTCCATCACCGCGAGGGGCGGACGACCGAGGTTGGCCAGGCAGCCCTGGAGATGGTGCTGCACACGCTCCGGGCCATGGCCACCGGGGGCATGTACGACCAGCTCGGTGGTGGCTTCGCTCGCTACAGCGTCGATGAGCGCTGGCTGGTCCCGCACTTCGAAAAGATGCTCTACGACAACGCACAGCTCGCCCGTCTCTACCTGCACGCCTACCAGGTGACCGGGGACGAGGGCCTTGCCCGCATCGTGCGGGAGACGCTCGACTTCCTCCTCCGGGAGATGCAAGACCCGGCCGGCGGCTTCCACGCGGCCCTCGACGCCGATAGTGAAGGCATCGAGGGCAAGTACTACGTCTGGACGATCGACCAGGTGCGCGAAGTGCTGGGTGACGACACAGACCTCGCCGTTGCGTGGTACGGCCTCACCCCCGAGGGGAACTTCAACGATCCGCACCACCCGGAGTTGACCGGCCGGAACGTCTTGAGCGCGCGGCCGGACCTTGCGGGCCTCCTTTCGCGCTTCGGTTTGGATGAAGAGCAACTCCTCGACCGCATGGACGGAATCCAGACGCATCTGCTCCAGGCGCGCGAGCAGCGCGTCCGGCCCGGTCTCGATGACAAGGTTCTCACGTCGTGGAACGGCCTTGCGCTGGCGGCGTTCGCCGAGGCGGCACGGGTCATGGGTGAGCCTGAATACGGCTTGGCTGCGGTGCGCCTGGCGGCATTCCTGCGCGAGTCCTGCTGGCGCGACGGCCGCCTGCTGCACACGTGGAAGGCCGGAGCCGCGAAGGTGGAGGGGATGCTCGAGGACTACGCGTACCTGGGGCTCGGCCTGGTGGAGCTGTACAAGCTAACCGGCGAGATCGACCACCTGGAGTGGGCCCGCGACCTGCTTGACCACATCCTCAAACGATTCAGGGACGCAGAGCGGGGCGGATTCTATGAGACTCCGGACGACGGCGAAGAGCTCATCGTGCGCCAGCGGTCGTTCTTTGATGCGGCGACACCTTCGGGAAACGGGGTGGCGGCGCTGTTCGCGTTGTGGATGGGACGTTACTACGGTCCCGCTGCCTGGGAGCGTGTGGTCGATGAAGTGGTATCGAACGTCGCCGACCATCTGCTTCAGGCGGCGACCGGCTTTGGAACGATCCTGCAGGCGATGGAGTTTGCGCTTTCGCCGCACCGCGAAATCGCCATCGTCGGCGACGGAATGGAACGCCGCCCGCTTGAGCAGGTCGTCGCGCGGCGCTTCCTGCCCTGGACGGTGATCGCGCCGAGCTCGGATGGCGAGGGGATCCCGATCTTCGAAGGCCGGGCGCCGGCGGGAAAGCCCCTGGCTTACGTGTGCGAGAACATGACCTGCCGGATGCCCGCCGGCACTGCCGAGGAACTGGAAGCCCAGCTGGCCTGATTCGAGCTACAGGCCCTTCACCGCAGCGAGCGGGGTCTTCGCCGGGTCCACCAGGTAGCGAAGTCTGCGCAAGGGCCAGCCCGGCAGTGTGCGCAGGCCTACGAGGAGAACACGTCCGTCACCTCCGTGATCCGGATGCGTTCGGGTGTCAGCCCGAGGTCGAACGCACCGACGGTGCGGTCCTCTGCGAGCAATTCGTCCGGCTTCGTACCGTCATAGGTGATCGTGGCTGCATCGTGGGACAGCAGTTGCTCGCGGAGCCCTTCCGCATCGGCGGCGATCATCACCACCTGCAGGTTGTGCCACGAGAGATGGCGCCGGACGACGTCGTTCACCCGCTCGACGGTGAGCTTCGCGAGCTCGTCCCGGATGTACTTCGTGAACTCGGGAATTCCGTACCACTCGCTGTCGAGCGCGTAGCCGAGCTGCTGGTCCTGGGTCTTGGTCATCACGAAGACGTTCTTGGCCAGGTACTCCCGGGTGGTCTCGAAGTCCGCCTCTGAAATCCCGTCCTGGATGAGATTCCTGAGTTCGAACAGGGCTAACTTCAACGCAAAGACAGCTTGCTCGGGCCGCAGCGGGCGTAGCCAGACCTCGAAGACCTGGGCCCGGCGGCCCAGGTTGGGGTCGGGGAAGAACTGGTACATGCCACGCGGAAACGCCTCAATGTACGCGTAGTCGCCGTAGTTCATCCCGCGGACCTCGCGAATGCGGTTGTATAGGCGCCCGTTCGAGGCTCGGTGCTCTCCGAGCCATGCCCGCGCCAGCCACAGCGCCACGAAGTCCGGGTGGCCGCGGCGAACATCGATCGGGTGGCCGAGCGACACCGCGACCGAGCGTGTTTCCTTCTTGACGATTTCCACCTCGAGGCCGGCCAATTCCGGGGGAGCGATCTTTGCGCGCTCTGGTGGCGCGCCTTCAGGGAGCGCGGCCAGCGCACGCTGAAGCGCTGCCGAGGCGGCCGCTGAGACGTTGCCCGCGGTGCCAATCACCAGGTTCGAGCGGATGTAACCGGCAGCCACGAATGCTCGGACATCTTCGAGGGTGATCGACTCAATCCCGGTCACGGTTCCAGAGGTGGAGTGACCGTAGGGCGTGCCGGCGAACAGAAGCTCCTGCAGCCGCTCCTTCCCGAGCTCCTCCTCGTTGTTCGAGCGAAGGTCCTGCACCAGCTCGTTGAGCTGGATTGCCTTGAGCCGCTGAAAGTCCTCGTCGCGGAGGCCGGGGCGAGTGAGCTGTGGCAGGGCGATACCAAGGAACTGATCGAGCGTGTCGATGTGCGCCACGCCGGTGAAGGTGGTCATCTCGCGGTCGACCTGCGCCGAGAACGAAGCCGCCAGTGGAAAGAGGGCTCGAGTGATCTCGTCGTAGGCCATCTCCTGGCTGCCCGCTTCCGCGATCATCGCGGCGGCCAGTGCTGCGAGACCCTCTTTCCCGGGCGGGTCGTACGCCGAGCCGGTTCCGAACAACAGCTTGAAGCGCACGAGCGACGACGCGGAAGGAAGCGCGATGGTCCGAACCGGCGCGGGAACCCCGGCGTTGCTGCTCTCGATTGACGGCGCAGTGAGCAGATCCGGCGCGGGAGCTTCGTGGGAGAGCAGCGTAACGACCATATTCGCATCGCCAAGGTAGCGGCCCGCGGCCGCGTCGAGGTCCGCCACCTCCAGAGAGTCAATGGTCCGGAAGAGCTGGTTGAGCGTGGAGTACGACCGCTCGAACCGAACGAACCGCGCGAGCGTCGCGGCAATCGATTCCGAGTTGTCGAGCGTGCGGGCGAAGGCGTAGCGATTGTGGGATTTCGCCTCGGCCAGGCGCTTGGCGGTCACCGGTTCACGTCGCGCAAGTGCGAACGTTTCGGTGATGGCGTCGCGGACATAACGAGCGTCCTCAAAACGCTTTACTCGGGCGAACACGGTCGCCAGACCCGGGTCCTGTTGCGATGGCAGGTAGGGGAACAGCTGGTCGACGATCTGTTCCTTCTCGACCAGGCGCCGGTAGAGGTCCGATGTTTCGCCGAAGTGAAGGTCGAGCAGCACGTCGAGGGCGGCGTAGTCCGTGGCGGTAGTGGAAAAGCAGGGACCGTGGAAGGCAACGGAGACCCACGGCAAGGTCGGCGTGGCCCACGGGTGGTGGACGACGACCGGTGCCGCGTGAGGAGGCTCCTGGGGAATCTCCACGGGTTGGGTATTGCCCGTCTGCCACGCCCCCCAATGCTTCTCAACGAGGCGAACGGCCGCCTCGGGGTCGACATCGCCGGCCACGATCAGGGTGGTGTATGCGGGGCGGTACCAGCGCTGGAAGAAAGTCTTCGAGTACTCGAACTGGTTGGGCATGTCCTCGATGTCGGCGATGAAACCCATCGTGGTGTGCTTGTAGGTATGGGCGCTGAACGCGTGATCGCGCTGGACTTCGATGAGCTTGGTGAGCGGGTCGGCGGCGCTCTTGTTGTATTCGCCAAGCACGGCCCGGGCTTCAGTCTTGAAGTCGGCCTCGCTGTAGGCCAGGCTCATGAAGCGGTCGGCCTCGAGTTCGAGGATCGTCTCCAGGTCGTCCTTCGCGAAGGTCAGGTGGTAGTTCGTGTAGTCATCGGTGGTGTAGGCGTTCTGGCGGGCGCCGGAGCGTGTGACGATCTCCTGGTACACGTCCGCCGGGTAGCGTTCGGTGCCGCGGAACATCATGTGTTCGAAGAAGTGCGCGAAGCCCGACTTGCCAGGCTCCACTTCGTTGCGTGACCCTGTCTGCACCGGAATCTGGAGTGACACCAGGTTCGGGTAGCCGGTGTTCAGCGCGATTACGCGCAGTCCGTTAGCCAGCGTGTGCTCGATGGCCGGGAAGGGGATGACGTCGTTGGGTTCGGGGACGATCTGCATGTCACGCTCTCGCCAGACGGTGTTCCGGACAGTCTATACGAGGCGGCAACAGGCAGGCCCGGCGGAGGCGGGCGCCCTACCCGGGCGGTCAGAAGCTGTTAGGGCAGTGAGGCGCATACTCCGTTCGGAAGAGAGCATCGGCCGTGCGGAGCGAACCTTCGTCACGAGCCTGCAACAGGCCGGCGCGGTGGAAGTACGTGGCGCTCCGGTATCCCGCCACCAGCGATGCGAGAACGTTTGGCGACAGCGTGAGGTCCGGCTGCCGGTCCGTTCTCCTGACGTCCGCCGTCGGCCCGTCTGTTTCCATCAGGTAGGTGCCGTTGTTCCACGGGCAGAGTGAGTCGCCCTGAATGGCGAGGCTCAAGGAACCGCGCGCGCCATATGGCCGCGCCGCGAGTGCGGCCTCCGCATCGACCACGCGCATCCAGATGCCATCGCTGACTCGGCTGTTCAGCATGCGAGGCTCCAGGAGCAGGGCGGGGATGGGGCTGTCTTCCGGCATGCCGTGGAGCTCGACCGTTCGGACCAGGTCGTGATTCCGGATGTACTCCCAGAGCGCCATGGCAGCCGCGACATCGAGCGCGATGAAGTCGCTGACAGTCATGACTTGGTCCGGGCCAGGCTCGCCAGTCGGTCGCTCCTCCGTGCTGTACACCAGGTGCCCCCGTGGTTCGCCGATGGAATCGCGGAAAAGGCCAGAGTAAACGGGCGCGTCCTTCTTCGGCGGCCGGAGCGTGCTCGACATCCACAGCGGGGTCGCCCGGTGGAGGACCAGATTCCGTGGGGTGGCCCACTGGATGTACACCTGCTTCAACAGCGGGAGGGCCTCCTCAGGCCCGGGCAGCAGCTCGACTCGTCCGCCTGCAGGAGCAACATCGCGAAGGGCCGCGAAACGCGGGTCGAAGGAGTACCTGACGTGGGAGGTTGCCAGGCCGTACCCAAACCGCTGGTAGATGGCTCCCATGCTGGCCCAGAGGATGGCAAGGGGCTGCTCGCGCTCGTGCATGGTTTCGAGCGCCCGGGTCATCGTGGCCCGGAGCAGGCCCTGGCGCCGGTACGCCGGCAGAGTGCCAACGGCGGTCACGCCGCCCGCCCGGACGGGAGCCCCGTTCAGGCGCATGGTGAATGGGAACGCGCCGAGGGTGGAGGCCATGACGCCATCGACCCATGCACAGGTGGTCCACTCCGGAAGGGTCGCCGCCACCTCCTCGTTTACGCCATCTGTGGAGGCGAAGACATAGCTCACGATGCGGCCATACTGCTGCATCTCGTCGGCATCAGCGCACGGACGAATCTCGATCGACATTGCATTCTCCGGTGAGTAGAGGCGCCGAGTATACGACCCGCCCTGGAACCGCCCGCTAGAGTGCCTGGAAGACTCGCTTCCCGTTCAGGCGGATCAGGCGGCCGATGCCCGGGTGCTCCCAGTGGCCAGCCAGCCAGGTGCGCTGCTCCTCAATCGCCCAGTCGAACAACCGATCGCGCGTCGCTGCCGATTGCACGGGGTCGATATCGAACGCTGGTGACCAGTCCGGGTGGATGAGCTGGGCAGGGTGGTGCGAGGCATCGCCGATGATGACGGCCCGTTCGCCGGCCGACACCAGGCCAATGGCAACATGGCCCGGGGTGTGTCCGGGAGTGGGGACGCACGTGAGGTGTGCATCGATGGGGTGTTCACCGTCGACGGACACGATGCGGCCGGAGTTTCGCAACGGCTCGACGCATTCCAAGAGGTGGGCGTTCGCGGGTTGCGCGAGCCGGTCGGGGGTCATCCAGTAGTCCCACTCCGCTTGTTGGATGAAGAATCGCGCGTTGGGGAAGAACACCTCGCGGCCCCCATCCTCGCGGTCGAACGTGTTCCAGCCGACGTGATCGATGTGCAAGTGCGTGTGGACGACCGCATCGATGTCCGCAGGCGAGAGGCCTGCTTCCCGGAGCGCGAGGTCGAGGTTGCCGCCGGGGAAGCCCGGACGCTTTCGGGGCCCGAGGCCTGTATCGACCAGGTAGTTCCTGCCAGCGGAGCGGACCAGGTAGCAGGTGACGGCCATCTGCATCAAGCCACGCTCGTCGGCCAGGTGCCCGAACTCGGCCATGAACGATTCGGCGTGTTGCGGCATGAACTGGCGGGGGTCCATGAGGATGGGAGCGTCGAGCAGCGCCGTGACTTCGAGGTTCCCGATGGTGGCTTTGTGCATGAAGGTCCCTCCCGGGCGGCGATTCTACCGGCACCGGGTGCGAAGCGCTCCGAGGACTATTTCGCCGTCGAGCGCGCCGCCCCCTCAGCCATGGCGTCGCCGAGGCGGTGGATGCCTTCCTCGATCTCTTCCATGGCAACGTAGCTGAAGGCGAGACGGAGGTGGTTGGTCGCCTGCCCATCGGCGAAGAACTGCGGCCCCTGTCCCACGATCACACCGCGCTCGTTCGCGGCAAGCTGGACATCCCGCGAGCTCATGCCAGGGCGGAGCTGGAGCCACAGGAAGAACCCGCCGAGAGGCCGGACGTAGTTGCAGTAGTCGGCGCAGTACCGGGCGAGCGCATCCTCCACGCGTTCCAGCTTGCGGAGGTAGATGCTTCGGAGGTTCTCGATGTGCCGGTCGAGGTCGCCGTTGCGAATCATCTCGGCGATGACCCGGCCCAGGAAGGGGCTGCTGCCCATGTCATATCGGAGAGCCGCAATGCGCGAGACGAGCGCCGGGGCACCGGTGATCCAGCCCATCCGCAGCCCGGTGGCGATGATCTTTGAGAAGCTGGAGACCTTGATGCCGTGGTCTCCGTTGCTGAGGGCGAAGATCGAGGGGGGCGGTGGCGTCTCGAACCAGAGCTCCCCGTAGGCATCATCCTCCAGCACGAACGTCCGATGCTCGCGGACAACCTCCAGCAGCTCATGGCGACGTTCGAGCGCGAGCGTGCAGCCGGCCGGGTTCTGGTGGTTCGGGATGCAGTAGACGAACTTTGCCCGCTTGCCCTGGTCGGCCAGCCTGTGAAGCTCGGCCGCCAGGACATCTGTACGCATGCCGTATTCGTCCATCGGGATGGCGACCTGGTGCGCGCCAAAGGAGCGGATGGTGCGCATGCTCCCGGGGAAGTTGGGGCTTTCGACCATGACATAATCACCGGGGTCCAGGAGCGTCTCGCAGACCATGCCGATCGCGTGAGCCGAACCGCTGGCGATGAGCACGTTGTCACGGGAGACGGGGATGCCCTCGATCCGTGTGGAGCGCTCGGCGATGGCTTCGCGAAGGGGAAGAGACCCGTAGGTCCCGCCGTATTCCAGGGCTTCTTTCTGCTCGCGGTCGATGACCGTGCGGGCAGCGCGCAGCAGCTGCTCGCCCGGGAGGGAGGGGATATCGGGCAGGCCCCCGGCGAAAGAGATGAGATGGCGCGGGTCCGGTGTGGCCGCAGCCCAAACGGCCGGGCCAAGGATCTTCGCGCGCGCGCTGACCATGTCCTCGATGGTTTCGGGGGTCCAGTACGACTCAGTCATCGGGTGCCTGCCGGTGAGAAGCTGGGCCAAGTATACCCGCCGCATGGCGATGGATAGGTGTGAGGCATGGGTGGGATTGAGAATCCGGGGGTCGACGGATGGCTTGACATGGCTGATATACTGCAAACTCACCCAACTGTTCGCCTGACTTTGCGAATGTTTTCACAATCGTGGGCGGCGAATCCGCCGGCACCGCGGGGGCCGTGGCATTCGCAAAAAGGCGGGGCATTTTGAGACTGTGATTTTGGGGGGAAGAGGACGATGAGCCAGCCAGGGATGCCGTCCGCTCAAGGGCTGTACCGCCCGGAGTTCGAGCGTGACAGTTGCGGCGTGGGGTTCGTTGTCCACCTGAAGGGCCACCGCTCTCACCAGGTGGTCGAGGATGGCCTGACCGCGCTTGAGAACCTGCACCATCGCGGTGCATCGGGCAGCGAACCGAACACAGGCGACGGAGCGGGCATTCTCGTGCAAATGCCGCATGAGTTCCTGCGGCGCGAGTGCGCCCAGATTGGCATCAGGCTGCCAGAGGCCGGCCACTACGGGGCCGGCCTCTTCTTTACGGCGCACGACGCCCGGGCCAGGGCGCAGGCCATGGCGCTATTCACCGCCATCGTGGAAGAAGAGGGCCAGCACCTGCTTGGCTGGCGCGAAGTGCCAACCAGCAACTCCATGCTGGGTGCCACCGCGCTCGAAGGTGAGCCGGCGATCTACCAGGTGTTCGTTGGACGCGGCTCGCGCGTGGCAACCGACGACGACTTCGAGCGCAAGCTCTACGTCATTCGCAAGCGGTTTGAGAAGGCCATCGATCGCTGGGGGATCCGAGACGCCGAATGGATGTACTTCCCCAGCCTCTCGTGCCGGACGATGGTCTACAAGGGGATGCTCACTGCGACACAGCTACGCGAGTACTTCCCCGATCTGAGCAACCCGCTGATGGTCAGCGCCCTGGCGATGTTCCACTCCCGCTTCAGCACGAACACCTTCCCCAGCTGGGAGCTGGCGCATCCCTACCGGATGGTGGCGCACAACGGCGAGATCAACACGCTGCGAGGCAACCGGAACTGGATGGCCGCCCGCGAGGCGCTCTTCGAATCGCCCCTGTTCGACGACATCCACAAGATCCTGCCTGTGATCAACGAACATGGAAGCGACACCGCCAGCCTCGACGAGGCGCTGGAATTGCTGGTACTTGCCGGGCGGCCCCTTTCC
The DNA here is from genome assembly GCA_964507025.1 of uncultured Anaerolineaceae bacterium. GTDB lineage: Bacteria > Chloroflexota > Dehalococcoidia > Tepidiformales > Tepidiformaceae > Amarobacter. The sequence continues at coordinate 70,768 of CAZDOK010000004.1, read as the reverse complement.
CACGCGATGATGATGCTGATCCCCGAGGCATGGCAGGGACACGAGTCGATGCCGGCCGAGAAGCGAGCGTTTTACGAGTACCACAGCTGCCTGATGGAGCCGTGGGACGGCCCAGCGTCGGTCGCCTTCACCGACGGGAAGAACATCGGGGCCGTCCTCGACCGCAACGGTCTTCGACCTTCGCGCTACTACGTCACCAGGGACGACATGGTCATCATGGCGTCTGAAGTCGGCGTGTTGCCAGTCGAGCCGGAGCGGGTGCTGCACAAGGGGCGGCTCCAGCCGGGCAAGATGTTCCTGGTGAGCCTCGAAGAGGGACGCATCATCGACGACACCGAGTTGAAGATGAAGCTCGCGACCGAGCACCCTTACGAGCAATGGCTTAAGGCAAACCTGCTGCACATCGACGAAATTCCGGAGGTCGAGGCCCCCACGGCTCCGACGACTGACGATCTCCTGCGCCTGCAGATGGCGTTCGGCTACACCATCGAAGACTTCAAGTACGTCCTGGGCCCCATGGGACAGAACGGCGAGGAAGCCATCGGCTCGATGGGAACCGACACACCGATCGCGGTGCTCTCGAACCGCCCCCAGCCGCTCTACAACTACTTCCAGCAGTTGTTCGCCCAGGTGACGAACCCCCCACTCGACGCGATCCGCGAAGAGTTGGTCACTTCGGTGAAGACGGTCATCGGACCCGAGGGCAATCTCCTCCATCCAACGCCGGAGAGCTCTCACCTGGTCAGCCTGGACAATCCGTTCATCGACAATGAACAACTGGCCAAGTTCAAGTCGCTGAAGGAACACGCGCTCGGCGCCACGGTGCTACCGATGCTGTTCCCGGCCAAGGCTGGCCCGGCTGGCCTTCCCCCGGCTCTGGACCACATTTACGAGCAGGCCGACGAAGCCATCGCCAACGGAGCGAAGATCCTCATCCTTTCCGACCGCGGAGTGGACGAAGACCATGCTCCCATCCCCACGCTGCTGGCGGTGGCGGGGCTCCACAACCACCTGGTCCGCGAGAAGAAGCGCACGCAGGTCGGTCTGGTGGTCGAAACCGGCGATGCTCGCGAGGTACACCACTTCGCGCTCCTGATCGGCTATGGGGCGGGCGCGATCAACCCGTACCTGGCGCTCGAATCCCTCGGTCAGGTGCAAAAGGATGGATATATCGATCCGGCGATCCCGGTCGAGGAACTGCACCACCATTACCTGAAGGCGATCAAGAAGGGCGTGGTGAAGGTGATGTCGAAGATGGGCATCTCCACCATCCACAGCTACCGCGGCGCCCAGATCTTCGAGGCCATCGGCCTGTCCGAGGAGTTGGTCGACCGCTATTTCACTAAGACGGTCTCGCGGATCGGCGGTATCGGTATCGACGAGGTCGCCGTCGAGGCCCTTTCACACCATCAGCGTGCCTTCCCCGCGCGCGATGGGGGCCTTCGCGAACTGCAGTGGGGCGGACAGTACCAGTGGCGACGGGACGGCGAATACCACCTCTTCAACCCGGACACCGTCTTCAAGCTGCAGCACGCAACGCGCACCGGCCAGTACCGGGTGTTCCGGGAATACAGCCGGCTCGTCGATGAGCAAAGCGAGCGGATGGCAACGCTACGGGGTCTGTTCGAGCTCAGGCTCGACCGGCCGCCGGTACCGATCGACGAGGTCGAGCCGGTGGAGAGCCTGTTCAAGCGATTCGCGACCGGCGCGATGTCCTACGGTTCGATCAGCGCCGAGGCACACGAGTCGCTCGCCATCGCCATGAACAGGATCGGCGGGCGCAGCAACACCGGCGAGGGTGGCGAGGATCGCCGCCGTTTCGTGCCCGATGCGAACGGAGACCTGCGCCGCAGCTCCATCAAGCAGGTGGCCTCGGGCCGCTTCGGCGTGACCAGCGAGTACCTGGTGAATGCCGACGAGCTGCAGATCAAGATGGCCCAGGGCGCCAAGCCGGGCGAGGGCGGGCAGCTTCCCGGCACGAAGGTGTACCCGTGGATCGCTGAAGTCCGGCATGCGACCCCGGGCGTCGGCCTCATCAGCCCGCCGCCGCACCACGACATCTACTCGATCGAGGACCTCGCACAGCTCATCCACGACCTGAAGAATTCGAACCCGCGCGCCCGCATCAGCGTGAAGCTGGTCGCCGAGGTGGGCGTCGGCACTGTCGCGGCCGGTGTCGCGAAGGCGAAGTCGGACGTTGTCCTCATCAGCGGTCACGACGGTGGGACGGGTGCCAGCCCCCTCACGTCGCTGAAGCATGCCGGTATCCCGTGGGAGCTTGGGCTGGCCGAGACCCAGCAAACGCTCGTGCTGAACAAGCTTCGCGATCGGATCGTCGTCCAGGTCGACGGCCAGATGAAGACCGGGCGCGATGTGGTCATCGCGGCGTTGCTCGGCGCTGAGGAGTTCGGCTTCGCTACTGCTCCGCTGGTGGTGATGGGTTGCATCATGATGCGCGTGTGCCACCTGGACACGTGCCCGGTCGGCATCGCAACCCAGAATCCGGAGCTTCGTGCCAAGTTCGCGGGCAGGCCGGAACATGTCGTCAACTTTTTCCGGTTCATCGCCGAGGAAGTCCGTGAGTACATGGCGCAGCTCGGCTTCCGCACGCTCGACGAGATGATCGGCCGGAGCGACGTGCTGGATGTGCGGCGCGCGGTCAATCACTGGAAGGCCCAGGGACTGGACCTCTCGGCGATTCTCTATCGGCCAGAAGTCGGCCCGGAGGTCGCTACCCGGCGTGTCGCCGAGCAGGACCACGGGCTCGCTCGCGCCCTCGACAACGAGCTCCTGCGACTCTGCCAGCCGGCGATCGAACGCGGCGAGAAGGTCACCCTCGACCTGGCCATCCGCAACACCAACCGCACGGTTGGCACCATGCTGGGGAGCGAACTCACGCGCAGGTATGGCATGTCCGGGCTCCCGGACGACACCGTCGATGTCCAGTTTCACGGGTCGGCCGGGCAGAGCTTCGGTGCATTCCTTCCTCCGGGGATAACCCTGCGACTCGAAGGCGATACCAACGACTACGTGGGGAAGGGTCTCTCGGGCGGGAAGCTCATCGTGTACCCGCCAAAGGTGGATGGCTTCATCCCCGAAGAGAACATCGTCGTCGGCAATGTCGCGCTATACGGTGCCACGAGCGGCGCTGCATTCTTCCGGGGTGTGGCCGGCGAGCGATTCATGGTCCGCAACAGCGGCGCCGTGGGCGTCGTCGAGGGCACGGGCGACCATGGTTGTGAATACATGACGGGCGGGCGCGCAGTCATCATCGGCACGACGGGCCGCAACTTCGGTGCCGGTATGAGCGGTGGTATCGCGTACGCGCTCGATGAGGCGGGCGACTTCGCCACCCGTTGCAACCTGGAAATGGTCGGCCTGGAGGCACTGGAAGAGCCCGAGGACCTGGACCTGGTGAAGGGCCTCCTGGAGCGGCACGTGGAGTACACGGCCAGCACTGTCGCCCGGCGCATCCTGGAAGATTGGCCGGCCATGGCGAAGAGGTTCGTGAAGGTGATGCCGAAGGAATACCGGCGCGTGCTGGAGCAGTGGCGGCGCGAAAGCGAACAGACAGCGGCGCGCAATGTCTCCACCGCGGAGGTGGTCCGTGGCTAAGCCGACCGGATTCCTGGAGTTCACGCGTGAGACGCCGACCCGCCGTCCCGTCGAGGAGCGTGTGCACGACTGGCTCGAGGTATACGAGGAGTTCCCTGTCGACCACTTGAAGCGCCAGGCCGCGCGCTGCATGGATTGCGGGATTCCCTTCTGCCACCAGGGCTGCCCGCTGGGTAACATCATTCCCGACTGGAATGACCTGGTGTACCGCGACAAGTGGCGCGACGCCATTGACCGGTTGCACGCGACCAACAACTTCCCGGAGTTCACCGGGCGGTTGTGCCCGGCGCCGTGCGAGGCTGCATGCGTGCTCGGCATCAACAACGACCCGGTTACGATTAAGCAGGTCGAGTTCACGATCATCGAGCGCGCCTGGAACGAAGGCTGGATCGTTCCCGAACCGGCGCGCGCCAGGACCGGGAAGACCGTGGCAGTCATCGGCTCAGGCCCGGCCGGGCTGGCCTGTGCCCAGCAGCTCGCCCGTGCGGGCCACACGGTCACGCTCTTCGAGCGCGACGACCGCATTGGCGGGCTCCTCCGGTATGGCATCCCCGACTTCAAGATGGAGAAGCGGTTTATCGACCGGCGCCTCGCACAGATGGAGGCCGAGGGCGTCATGTTCCGCCCTTCCACGAACATCGGCGTGGATATCGATGCGCGCGAGCTGGTGACCCAATTCGACGCCATCTGTCTGACCGGCGGCGCCACGCTGGCACGGGACCTGGATGTGCCCGGGCGGGAGCTCGACGGAGTCCACCTGGCGATGGAGTACCTGCCCATGCAAAACCGCCGGAATGCCGGCGATGAGATCCCGGCGGACCGGTTCATCTCGGCGAAGGGCAAGCGCGTCATTATCCTCGGCGGCGGAGATACCGGGGCTGACTGTTTGGGAACCGCGCTGCGCCAGGGTGCAACCGAGGTGCTGCAATACGAACTGCTGCCAAAGCCGCCATCCTCGCGCCCGCCGGAGAACCCGTGGCCGACCTGGCCCAACATCTACCGCGTGTCCTCCGCTCATGAAGAGGGTGGCGTGCGCGACTACTCCATCCTGACAAAGCGGCTCGCCGGGCACGATGGCAAGCTGACGGCGCTGCATGGTGTCCGCGTGGAGTTCGTGAATGAAGATGGCCGCCAGGTGATGAAAGAAGTCCCGGGCACTGAGTTCGAAGAGCCCGTCGAACTGCTCCTGCTCGCGATGGGCTTCCTGGGACCGCAACGGACAGGGATGGTCAAACAGCTCGGGCTGGAGCTCACCGAGCGCGGCAACGTGAAGGCCGATGAGAACAAGATGACCTCTGTACCGGGCGTGTTCACGGCGGGTGACATGACCCGCGGCCAGTCACTCATTGTCTGGGCAATCGCGGAGGGCCGTGCCGCCGCACGGGGCATCGACGAGTATCTGATGGGCGAAACGCTGCTGCCCGGGAACTAAGGATCCCGGGTAGCAGGAGACTTCATGGCCGGGCCCAGGGGGTGCTCGTGCGGAATCACGCGTGCTGGCACTCCCACGGCGGTGGAATTCGCTGGAACGTCGCACATCACGACGGCGTTGGCCCCGATGCGCGAGTTATCACCGATCGTAACCGGCCCGAGGACTTTGGCGCCGGTGCCCACAAACACGTAATTCCCGATGGTGGGTCCAACCAGTGTGGGGCCCGGCCCACCGGTGTCGAGTCCGATGGTGACATAAGGTGCGATGTTGCAAAACTTCCCGATCGTGACTCTGCCGTCGATGGTGACCTGGCCGTGGTTCAGGAGGAGACCAGGGCCGATGGTCACCGAATCGCCGACCGATACCGAAGCCAGCAGCATGGTCAGCCTGCGGCAGAGGTTGGGGACCAGCGGAATGCGCCTGGCGTGCGCCCATGCCTGGAAGCGGTAGATCAGCACGACCTGAAGCTCGGCAGAGAGAAGGATCGCTGCCGCGCGCTCGGCGCGGTCACCGAACCTGGCTCGAATCACCGGAACGCTATGCCAGCGCGTGCCGACCTCAATGTCCTGAGCAACGTTTTCGAACACAGGGTGACGCTAGGGGAGTGCCCCCAAACAGGCAATCTCAGGCGTCGCGATGGATGAGATACTCGCCGATCGCACGAAGCTCTGCCTTCTGTCCAGGCTCCAGGTCGAGCGTGTCCAGGATCGCCGAGGCAGCGTCGGCCTGGCGCGCGGCAGCGTCGCGGGTGAACTCGGCCGACCCAACCTCATTGAGCGTCGCCACGACGGCAGCGATCTGCCCTTCGGTCAGGTCCGGACCAGCATAGATCTCGCGGATGAGTGGTCCGCCCGGGCTCAGTAACGCATGGATCACCGGGAGCGTCTTCTTCTTCCGGGCGATGTCGTTTGTGTTCGATTTGCCGGTCAGGTCAGGGTTGCCCCACGTGCCGAGATAGTCGTCGTGAATCTGGAAGGCCAGGCCAACGGCCTCGCCCCAGGCCCCGAGCGCACGGGCGGTCTCAGGCGGGGCGCCGGCCAGGGTCGCACCCATCGCAAGGGGTGCTCCGAGCAGTGCCCCGGTCTTTCCGGCGACCATCGCCAGGTATTCCTCGGCAGTCACGTCGTCTCGCGATTCGAAGGAAAGGTCCGCCCACTGGCCAGCGATCATCCGCTCCACGGCATTCGTCAGGATTGCGAGCGCCGCGAGCCGCGGTTCAGGATGTCCTGGCCCTTCCAGGAGGGCGCGCGTGGAGCGGGCGTACAGGTGATCACCCGCATTGATCGCCTGCGCCTCACCCAGGAGCGCCCAGAGCGTCGGCCTGCCGTGGCGCTCGGCATCGTGGTCCTGGACCTCGTCGTGGATGAGTGAGAAGTTGTGGACCAGCTCGACTGCGACGGCCCCGGGAAGCGCCGCCTGGGTGTCGGCGTAAAGCGAGCCGGCGTAGAGACACAGCGCCGGGCGGATGCGCTTCCCGCCGGCGTGGGCTGGCCGGCCGGCCTCATCCTCCCAGCCCATGACATAACGGGCAACAGCATCGATTCGCGACTGGCCCGACCCGATCGCGTTACGCAAGCCTTCCTCGACGACGGGGAGGAGCGTGGCTAATGCGGCGGGGAATCCTGCCACGTCAGGGTGCGACCGCTTCGGCCGCGCGGCCGGGCTGGCCGGCAGGTGCGGCTGCGGCGAGGACATCACGCACCCGGGCGGCGATTCCCGCGCCATCAACGTGGTGCAGCTGGCGGAAGGTATCCTGCGGACCGTGGTCCACAATGGCGTCAGGCATGGTGAGATTCGCCAGGCAACGGTCAGCGATCCCCGCGTCAGCCAGGGCCTCCAACACGGCATCGCCGAATCCGCCGGCGCGTACGTTCTCCTCGACTGTGATGACCCCGGCGGTGGAGCGGGCGTAGCGGGCGACCAGTTCCGAGTCCAGCGGCTTTGCATAACGCGCATTGACGACGGCGGCGTCGATCCCGGCCTCCTCCAGGATGTTCGCGGCACGCAGGCATTCGCCCACGGAAACCCCGAACCCAATGAGGGCTACATCGGCTCCTTCGCGGAGGACTTCGCCGCGACCGATCGGGAGCTGCTTCATCGGGAGGTCGGTGGGCGCCCCGGGCCCCGAGCCCCGTGGGAACCGGACCGCGAAGGGTCCGTCGTAGTGGATGCCGGTGTAGAGGAGGTCGCGCAGTTCGGCCTCGTCCTTCGGTGCACTGATGACCATATTCGGCAGGCACCGCAGGTAGCTGATATCGATGAATCCCTGGTGGGTCTTGCCGTCATCGCCCACGAACCCCGCGCGGTCGAGCGCGAACACCACGGGCAGGTTCTGCACGACCACGTCGTGGACGACCGAGTCGAAGCCGCGCTGCAGGAAGGTGGAGTAGATGGCGGCGATTGGGCGGATTCCCTGCGTCGCGAGACCCGCGGCGAAGGTGACCGCGTGCTGCTCGGCGATGCCAACATCGAACACCCGGTCCGGGTGTTTCTCGTGCACGGGGGCGAGGCCGGTGCCTTCGAGCATGGCCGCCGTGATGGCGACGACCCGGGGGTCGGACTCGATGAGTTCCTGGGTGGCCTGCCCAAAGACCTGGCTATAGGTCGGGCGGGCGGGCGGGGCATCCGGTGCCGCGGGCTTCTTGAGCCAGTAGGTACCACTGTGACTCTTAATCGGGTCGGCTTCCGCTTCGGGGATGCCGTGTCCCTTTTCAGTGAGGATGTGGAGCAGGACGGGCTTGCCTTCGACCTTCTTGATCGATGCGAGAGTCAGCTCGAGTTCCTGAATGTTGTGGCCGTCGATGGGGCCGTAGTACTCGAAACCGAACTGTTCCCAGAAGCTCGCCGGCACCAGGAGGTCGCGGAAGCTGGCCTTGACGCGCTTGGCGCCGCGCCACACCTGGCGCCCGAGGGGGAGGTGTTCGACGAGCTCGCCGATTTCGCGCTTGGCGTTGCGATACAGGGGGTCTACCCGGAGCTTGTTGACGTTTCGCGAGAGCGCACCGACGTTGGGTGAGATGGACATGGCGTTGTCGTTCAGGATGACGAGGAGCCGGTGCGTGCCCATGTGGCCGGCATGGTTCATCGCTTCGAGGGCCATGCCGGCGGTCATTGCGCCATCGCCGATGACCGCGATGGCATAGAAGTCCTCGCCGAGGAGGTCACGGGCGGCGGCCATGCCGACGGCGGCGGAGATCGACGTGCCTGCGTGGCCAGCGCCGAACGCGTCGTGTTCGCTTTCGTGCCGGTCCGCGAACCCGGAGAGGCCGCCGAACTGGCGGATGGTGTTCATCCGGTCCTTGCGGCCTGTGAGAATCTTGTGGACATAGACCTGGTGGCTTACGTCCCAGATGATCTTGTCCTTCGGCGAGTCGAACAGCCGGTGCAGCGCAATGGAGAGCTCCACGACGCCGAGATTGGAGGCAAGGTGGCCTCCGCCGCCGATGCAGTCGACCGTCTCGACGAGAAACTGGCGTACCTCTCCGGCGAGCTGGTCGAGCTGGTCATAGGTCAGGCTGCGGAGGTCGCGAGGACCTTCGACGCGATCGAGAATCTGGGTCAAGCCGGGTTCCCTCCTGACAGCGACAAGTAGGCCACGGGTGTACCTGCGCTGCCGTACGGTGGCTTACCTCGTTGAGGCGCACCACGATGGAACGTACGAGCGCCTCCGGCGAGGGTCAAGACTGGCGCGGTTCAAAGGTCAATGTTGCGTCAGCGGGTGCCCGCATCCGCCCCGCCCCGGATGGAGCCATGGCCGGCAGGGAAATGGTGAACGTGGTTCCACGGCCGAGTTCGGACTCGGCGCTCACAGTGCCGCCGAGCGCCTCAACGAGCTCCTTGACGATGGCGAGCCCCAGCCCCGTGCCGCCTTCGCGCCGGCTCCGGCCTTTGTCCGTCCGGTAGAAGCGGTCGAAGATCCGTTCGAGATCTTCGGGGGCGATGCCGACACCGTTGTCACTCACCCGGACGATACCTTCGCCAGAGCCAGAACGGACCGAGACCGTAACGGTACTGCCTTCGCCGGAGTACTTGATCGCATTGTCGACCAGGTTCAGCACGCACCGGTAGATGAGATCCGGGCTGGTTTCGACCTCGGTGGGGCCGGCCACCGCCGGGACGAGCGAGACCTGGCGTGCGCCAGCCAGCGGGCCCAGCTGGCCGAGGACATCGAGAGCGAGATCTCCAAGGTCCACCGGCTCCTTCTCCACACTCGCGCCATCATCGTTGGTGAGCAGCAGGAGATCTTCGCTGAGCCGGGTGAGGCGTTCGGTCTGCGTTTTGATGGTGGCCAGCAGCTCGCGGTATTCCGCGGGCGTGGCGTCCGGGTCCATCTCGGTGACTTCGATATTGGTGCGGATCGCTGCAAGGGGCGTGCGCAGCTCGTGCGATGCATCCTGGACGAACTGGCGCTGGCGCTCGAAGGAGTGCTCCAGGCGCCCGATCATCGAGTCGAACGTGTGGGCGAGGTCCCAGAGCTCGTCCTGGGGGCCTTCGTAGTTGATGCGCCTGCTGAGATTCGTGGCGCTGATTTCCGAGGCCGCCTGGGTGATGTCGCGCACGGGGCGGAGCATCATCCCGGACAGGACATAACCGCCCACACCTGAGGCGAGAGCCAGGCCAACGACGCTCAAGAGCGACCAGTAGCGGAGCCTGTCGATGTTCTCGGAGTAAATCTGGTCTTCGGCTTCGCGCAGCGTCACGTTTTCGCGCAGGACCGGAACGAAGCCGGTGATGGCCTGTCCGGGGCCGGTGCGCACCGGCTGCCATTCGATGTCGTTGTACTGGACCCCTTCGTACACGGTCCCCGGCTGGTCGAGGCGGACGGCGATGTTCAGGGCGAGCACGAAAGCCACTCCGAACACGAGCAGCAGGCTCGAATACCAGACGGTGAGCCGGAAGCGGATGCTCCGGGTGAAGGCTGGGAATCGCACGCTAGAGGACGTAACCCTTTCCGCGGATGGTCTCGATCAGTTGCTCGTCAAAGCCGTCGTTCAGCTTGCGGCGCAAGTTGTTCATGTGCACCTTCACCGTCTGGGTGAAGGGGTTGGCGTGCTCGTCCCAGATGTGTTCGAGGAGCTCTTCCTGGGGCACGGCGCGTCCTTCGTTGCGCGCGAGGTAGTAGACCAGCGCAAACTCCTTCGGCGTCAGGTGGATCTCTTTGCCGTCACGCTTGGCGCGATTCGTATTCGGGTCGAGTTCAAGGCCGCGGGTGTTGATGATTGGCTCCCGGAGGCCCCCGTCTCGACGTGCGATCGCGCGGATGCGCGCGGCGAGCTCACTGAACGCGAATGGCTTTACGAGGTAGTCGTCGGCGCCGTAGTCGAGACCCTCGATGCGCTCTTTAATCGAACTCCGCGCAGTCAACATAATAATCCCACCGCCGTAGCGGTCCTCTCGCAGCCGGCGGCACACTTCGAGGCCGTCGATACGTGGCAGGTTGAGGTCGAGGCAGATGACGTCGTAGTTGTTGACCGTTGCCTTGTCGAGCGCCTCGGCGCCGTCGCGAGCAACGTCAACGGCGTAGCCCTGTTTGATAAGGCCACGTTCGATGGCACTGGCGATGGACTCTTCGTCCTCGACAACGAGAACGCGCATGGTGAGTCTCCGTAAGGAAATGGTACACCCACCGTATCGGGCTGTGGCCGAAGCGAAGGTAAAGAACGGCGCGAGTACCAGTCGCCGGCCTCGCGCGGCCTGTGGCGCTCCGAAGCGTTATGATGGGCCGCGCGGAACGCTGTCTCCGAACCACGAGGCAGCTTCACCACCTTGAACGAGGTTGTCTGATGGTTGTCGCTGATCGGCCCGCAAAAGAACTCTCGCTGGGCGATATCGCCGGTCTCCTTGGGGCCGAGGCGGAACATCTGCTCCAGCACCGGTGCCAGACCATCCCCGCGGAGTCGCTGCACCTGCCCGGCCCGGACTTCGTCACCCGCGTGATGGCCAGCTCCGACCGCTCGCCCCAGGTGCTGCGCAACCTGCAGTCGATCCTCGATCACGGGCGCCTGGGCGGGACCGGCTACGTCTCCATCCTCCCGGTCGACCAGGGGATAGAGCACTCTGGCGGAGCGTCGTTCGCGAAGAATCCAGCCTATTTCGACCCGGAGAACATCGTGCTCCTGGCGATGGAAGGTGGCTGCAACGCGGTCGCATCGACCTATGGCGTCCTCGGTTCGGTTGCCCGGAAGTACGCCCACCGGATCCCCTTCATCGTGAAGATCAACCACAACGAGCTGCTCACCTACCCGAACAAGTTCGACCAGATCATGTTCGGGACCGTGAAGGAAGCCTGGAACACGGGAGCTGCAGCTGTCGGCGCGACCATCTACTTTGGCTCCGACGAGAGCTCGCGCCAGATCGTCGAAGTCGCCGAGGCGTTCGCCTATGCGCACGAGCTCGGCATGGCAACCGTGCTCTGGTGTTATCTCCGCAACCCGGGCTTCAAGGTGAACGGCGTCAACCACGAATCATCGGCCGACCTCACCGGGCAGGCGAACCACCTCGGCGTAACCATCCAGGCGGATATCGTGAAGCAGAAGCTGCCCGAGCAGAATGGCGGTTTCAAGGCTCTCAATGCCAACGGTGTGAGCTACGGCAAGAGCGACGAGCGGATGTATTCGAAGCTCACGACCGACCACCCGATTGATCTGACGCGCTACCAGGTGGCGAATGGCTACATGGGACGCGTTGGGCTGATCAACTCCGGCGGGGCGAGCAGCGGCGAAAGCGACCTCACCGAGGCGGTGAAGACCGCGGTCATCAACAAGCGCGCCGGTGGCATGGGACTCATCAGCGGACGCAAGGCATTCCAACGGCCGATGGCCGAAGGCATCCAGCTCCTCAATGCCATCCAGGATGTGTACCGCTGCAAGGATGTGACGATCGCCTGAGCCGTTTCGCACACGCGGCCAGTATAGCGAGAGCCCGGCCATTGGCCGGGCTCTCCTGCGCTCCGACGGGGTCTTTTCAGGCGGCTTCGCTGACGCGAGCGGATTCGCGACGGCTGCCGCGGCGCTCGAGCATGTAGCCAAAGCCGCGAACGTTGACGATGTAGCTGGGCTCGCCGGGATCGACTTCAACCTTGCGGCGGATGCGGCGGATGTAGACCTTTACGATCTCCTGCGCTTCGCGTTCGGAGTACGTGTAATCCTGCACCGCTCGCAGGATCTCCACCGGGCTCACCACCTTGCCCGCGTTCCGCGCAAGGAACGCGAGGATCTTGAACTCGGTCGGCGTCAGGGGAATGGTCTCGTCGTCGCGAACCGCCTGGCAGCGGTCGAAGTCGAGCACGAGGTCGCGGACGGTGATGGTGCTGGGCCCCTCGTCCTGCATCTCCTGCTGGGGAACGGCCTTGCGCCGCGAGAGTGCGCTCAGCTGAGCGGCAAGCATCTCCGGCCCATCGGTATCGCGAAGACAGACATCGGCGCCGGCTTCAAGGGCGTAGCTCAGACCGGTCGTGTGCGGCCCCGGTGCAAGCACCAGAATCGCCGCCTTGCTCGCTCGCGACACTTGCCTGACGAGGGTGATGTCATCCTCGTGGCGCGGGTCGACCGCCAGGACCACCAGGTCCGGATCGAACTGCGAGATGAGGCGCTCGGTCTCGCGGTCGTGTGGGCGCTCGGTAGTGGTGAACCCGTGCCGGGCAAGCGCCGGCAACACCTCGGACGACCGGTAGTCGCGCGTGTGGGTAACAAACGCGACCTGGCTCCGGTAGCCCTCGTCGTAGCGGTCCGCCATAGCATCAACCCCCAAAGAATCCCCTGCCGGGCACGCAAGGCCCCCGGGGAAGTGTTCCCAAGCCCGCCCCTTGTGCGATGGCACGCGGGAGGGACGTGCGGCTGTCACTCACTATCTTCGGCAGAAACTTCCACCCTAGTAGGGTGCTTTCGGACGGAGAGTGACAGAAAAGTGTCGGAGCGGCGGGCCTGTCAACCGTGCCAAACGCGCCGAGGCCCGGAGCCAGGTCCGGGCCTCGTGAAGGTGCTGTGGGCCGGGGCAACGACGGCGCGATCAGGCAACGTCGCGGAGGAGCGCCCGGCGCAGGCGTTTGACTGCCTGGGCGTGCAGCTGGCTCACGCGCGTTTCCGACACCTGGAGGACGGCTGCGATGTCCTTCATGGTCAGTCGCTCGACATAATAGAGACTTACGACGAGGCGTTCTCGCTCGGGGAGCGCCTGGACTGAGCGGGCCAGATCTTCGTACAACTCGCGCTCCTCGAACGAACGGGTGAAGTCGATGTCTTCGTCGGCGGTCGGCATCTCGGCTGCCGGGAAGGAATCGCCATCATCATCGCGCTCAAGCATGCGGTCGAGCGATACGGTGACCCAGCGGGAGTGGGAACTGGCATCGCGGTACTGCTCGATACTGATGCCCAGGTGTTCGGCGGCCTCGTGTTCGTTTGGCGTGCGCCCGAGGATGGCTTCGAGTTCGCCCTGTGCGCGCTGAACATCCCGTGCCTTCTGCCGCATCGTCCGGCTGAGGCGGTCCATGCGACGGAAGGCGTCGATCATCGACCCACGGATGCGCTGAACGGCGTAGGCGTGGAAGTTGGTGCCCTTCGATGGGTCGTAGCGGCGGACCGCTTCGACCAGGCCACAGGTGCCATATCCCACCGCATCTTCGAACTCCAGGAGGCCCGGGATCTCGAGGGGCAGCGAACGGGCGACACGGCGCACCAGCGGCGCATACTGCATCACGAGTTGCTGCTGCTCCTCCAGCGAGAGGCGGTTTGGTGTCTCAGTCGTGGGACCGGGATCAGAATGAGATGACGACCACTGCATATTCTTGCTCCCCCGAACAAGCACCCCGACGGCAACCCGTCTGACATGGTTGTCGATCAGGTGCACCGATTGTTCAGAGGGCGGTGGTGACAGAACAACGCAACCCGGGTGACGCATCCGTGGTGGTTCGGTAACAGCAGAGGACATAAGGGAACACCCTCGGTTACCAGGGGGTGAACCCCCTACTCCGGGTGGCCGTAGAACCGCTTGGCACTGCATAACTGATATAGTGCGAACATCGATCGCTGGCGCTGCCCGCCCCCCGGTGTGGTATAACGTGCCGCGGCAATGACGGAACCTTCGGACTTCCTCGCGATCGCTGGTGCGGACAGCGTGGCACGGGTCCTGCGGAATCGAGGCGACGCGTGGGTGGAAGCGGCTGTGACCACCGGCTGGTGGCCTACGTGGCGCCCCGGGCGGCGCGAGTACGCACTGTCGCGGGTCGAATCACCGGCTGGAGCGGCGCACGCGGCGCTCCACCTCCAGGGTGTCGACGGGGGCGATGTCCCCGTCCCCGGGTCGTTGAGCGCACCCCCGGCACTGATCGCGGAGCGCGTTGCTCACTACGCCCTCTGGGACTCAACCGGACAGGACTTATGTTATGTTATGCCCGCCGGCAGGACACTCGCCGCCCGCGTGTGGCGACCGGGTGACGCCGAGGCCACAACGCTGACGGGTGGCGCCCCCATCTTCCCTGCATGGGCACCCAATAGCAGCTACCTGGTGCTGCACCACGGCCCGAATCTGACGCTCGTGGAGCGCGAGTCCGGCCACCAGACCCCACTTTCCTCGAATGCGACCGGCTTCCGAACTCCCGCGATCAGCCCCGATAGCTCGACTGTGGTCTACGCGGAGGCAAGCGGCGAAGGCACGACGGTCTACGCGTTCGCGTGGCCGGGCGCCTCGCGACGCGAACTTGGCCGGTTCCCCGGCGGCGTGGCACTCGCTTTTCGCCCCGGTACGACCGAGGTCAGCGTCGCGGTGACGACCGGCGCCGAAGCCGGCGTCTTCCACGGACTGTATACGGTGGACGCCACAGATGGTGGCGAACCGCGGCCCCTGGTACGGGGGCCGCTGCTCGGCTACTGGTGGGCGCCGCAGGGCGATCGGCTGGCCGTTCTCGTTCCCGCGTACACCGGCGACGGGCGCTACCAGCTGCGTTTCCACGCGCCGGAAGGACGGTTCCTTCGCGCCATGGAGCCGATCACGCTTTCGCCTGACAGCAGGACGATGGTGAGCTTCTTCGACCAGTTCGGGCTTTCGCACCGGCCCTGGTCCGTCGATGGGCGCTGGTTCGCGTTTGGTGGCCGGTTGCTCACCGATGGTGTCCCCGCGTCTTTCGCCGATGGGCAACTGGATGCGGTGTTCCTGGCCGACGCAGGTGACGGTGGTCCATGGGTGCGGGTTGGGGCCG
Source organism: uncultured Anaerolineaceae bacterium (assembly GCA_964507025.1). Lineage (GTDB taxonomy): Bacteria > Chloroflexota > Dehalococcoidia > Tepidiformales > Tepidiformaceae > Amarobacter. Next base: position 55,529 of record CAZDOK010000004.1, on the reverse strand, counting down.
GGTTTGCCGGGTTCTTTCCGCCGAAGGAGGTAAACCGGGAGTAACCGGGCAAATTGAAGCGGCGGAAACGCCGCATGTACACTCAGACTATTCAGCGCAGCCGCGCCGCGCGGCGAAGGACTCCCATGGAAATCTCGCGTGAACAGCCCCGGCCGGGGCTCGGCGAGCGAGCCGCCCGCACGGCGGTCGTCGTCTTCCTCCTCCTTGCCATGGTCACCCTTGCCTTCGGACTCGGGTGGGGCCTCAAGGATCTCAACGGAGACGGGAGTCCGTCCCCGGCAGCCGCCAGCCCTGCCGCAGCCGAGGGGGGCGATTCCGTCGGAGCGGCAATCATCGACGAGATCGTCGACCTCCTCCAGAACCAGTACGTCGATAAGGCGACGCTCGATGAGGAGGCTCTCCGGTCAGCCGCGATCCAGGGCATCATCACCGCGCTGAACGATTCGCACACCCAGTACCTCACGCCCGCGGAGCTGAAGTCGGGCGCACTGAGCCTGGAATCGAGCTACGACGGGATTGGGGCATCGGTCTCGGATACGAACGGACAGATCACTATCGTGACGCCGTTCCGGAACTCTCCGGCCGAAGAGGTGGGCATCCGCCAGGGCGACATCGTCCTCGAGGTCGATGGCGAGTCGATGGAGGGCTGGACGACCCAGCAGGCCGTCGAGCGCATCCGTGGGCCACAGGGAACACAGGTCACCTTGAGGGTTCGCCACACCGATGGCACGGAAGAGACCGTGACCATCACTCGTGGCGAAATCCCCGTGGAGAGCGTCTTCATCGAGCCCAACCTTGAGGTGATCCCCGGCGAGAGCGGCACCGCGCTGGTCGACCGCGAGGGCAACGCCGTGACCAACATCGGTTATGTGAACATCTCGCAGTTCCACGACCGGACGGTGTCCGAGCTCAAGACCAAGCTGGGCGAAGTCGAAGAGCAGGGGTACATCGGGCTGATCGTCGACCTGCGGGGCAACCCGGGCGGACTCCTCCAGGCCACCGTCGAAGTTGCGGACGAGTTCCTTGACCGGGGCGTCATCATCTCCGAGGTCGATGCCGACGGGAAGACGCAGTCGTGGTCGGCACGCCAGGGCGGCATCGCCACGGAGATCCCGCTGGTCATTCTGATCGATGCGGGCAGCGCGAGCGGCTCGGAGGTGCTGGCGGCGGCGCTCAGGGATAATGGCCGTGGCCAGGTGGTTGGCGTTCGCAGCTTCGGCAAAGGCACCGTGAATCAGCTCCAGGAGCTCAAGAACTGCGGCGACCCGGCCGGATGCGGGGCGCTCTACCTTTCCGTCGGCCGGTGGCTGACCCCGAACGGCGAGCAGATTGAAGGCCTTGGGGTGAAACCCGACATCGAACTGCCCATGACCTACGACGAATACCTGGACCAGGGCGACATCCAGCTGTTCAAGGCGATCGAGGTCCTGCAAGGGAAGTAGGCGAAGCCGTACACTGGAAAGAGACTTCCGCGGCCCCGACCGTAACGTCGGGGCCGTGCTGCATTCACGCATATGGCTGATTCAACCGTTGCCCAGAACCGGCGGGCGCGCCACGACTACGAATTCCTCGCGAAGTTCGAGGCGGGCATCGTGCTGACCGGGAGCGAGATCAAGTCAGTGCGCGAGCACAAGGTGCAGCTGCAGGGATCGTACGCGCGGATAAAGGATGGCGAGGTGTGGCTCCAGGACGCGCACATCGCACCCTACGCGAACGCCGGCTACGCGAGCCACAATCCGACGCGCGACCGCAAGCTGCTCCTGCACAAGAAGGAGATCCGGAAGATCGAGGAGATGATGGCCGGCAAGGGGCTCACGCTGATCCCCCTGGCGATGTACTTCAAGCGGGGCAAGGCGAAGGTGGAGCTGGGCGTGGGGCGCGGCCTCAAGCATTATGACAAGCGCCAGAAGCTGAAAGAGGAAGACCAGCGCATGGACATCCAGCGGGCGGTCCGCCGCGGGTAATGACGCGGGTGCGAACAGGTGTGCTATACTGGTCGCATCACACGGGGACGAAGGGAATCGACAGGGAGCCAGGTAGCCGGATAGCAGGCCGAGGTTGGGCGTCACCCTCGTAAATCAGGCGGCCAAAAACAAATGGCAATAATCGCCAACTCGCACTCGCTGCTTAAACCACAGTAGAGGCTGTCCCTCCCGAAGCCCGGCCTGGCAGCGTCGGGAAGGGGCATCGCAAAAGCCAGGATGCCGCGGGCTCACGCCGATAGCGCTCGCGAAAGACTCATCGGCTGGCTAATGGACGTGAGGACCACCATCGCAGTTCGTTAGCGAGACCCCCATCGGTGGGAAAGCCTGTAGGACAATCCGGAGCCGACCTTCGCTGGACCGGGAGTTCAACTCTCCCGCGTCTCCACCAATTACCAAGTGGGCCCGCCATGAGCGGGCACCTTTTTTCGTGTGCGCAAGCAAGCAGCGGGCCAGGGAGCTTTCACTCCGTTTTCGGGACAGCGTTGTCATCCACACCCGAAGAAAATCGGCGACATGGCTTCGGCCCTCTATGGCAGGCGGGCCTTGCGCTCCTCACGGGGAGCACGGGCTCACTTGCTCTTGTGCATGCCCTTCTGAATCTTGGCTGTGGCGTCGTCTCGTCGCTTCACGAGGTCCTGAAGCCACTCAGGCTTGAGGGCAAGGTCACCGTAGAGATCGATTCCCCGTTCCGTCCAACGAATGACCTGCTCCAGGTCCCCTGCCTTCTGATGACGAATCGCGGCTTGCCTGTATGTTATGAGCTCAGGGAGAAAGCCCGACTTGGCAACGAACGCCTGCCGGATGCCATCCATCTCGGCATCGTGTTCGCGGCAGGTAGCATCAAAATCGTCGAGGGCAGAGGTGAAGTCGTCCCTTGAGCGGTACAGGAGTCGCTCCAGATCCAAGAAGAGATAGTGCCGGTCAATGGGGTTGGTTTCGGCGCTGAGGCGCCGTCGGACGAGGGGCAGGTCAAGCGTTGCGTCCCCCGAGAGCTGATCCCCCCAAAGTGTGTCGTCCTCATTGATCGGACGGAAACTCAGGAATGCCCCGATCGAGGGGCGGCCCCTGTCTCCGCCCACCAGTACCGCGTCACAAGCGGCCCCGTCCAGACCCGCCTTCCTAAGGCCCTCGAAGTAGGGGCCAAGCCTCTCCGCTTCGTCCCGGGATACATGCCCGATGCGGCCGTGATCAGGGTGGATCACCTCGATTGCGTTCGCGTCATGCCGGTTCGAGGGCTCTCGTCTTAGCACCACCGTCGCTACCGCGCATCCGCGCGAATCCTTCCTTGAGGCGGATGCTCGAACCCGGCGAAGGGCGTCCTGGTAGGAGGACTCTCCGACGATCTCGAAGTCGAACTCGTTCAAACCTATGCCGCAGTCCCGTACCTGAAGGTGCTGGCGTTTCGGCTTCCGAGAGAGCCAGGCCATTTCGCGATTGCCCCAGAACTGGAATCTCACGCGCGACTCTAACACCGGAAGACGTGGGTTGCGACGGTGATCAGAGTTTCTACGCCCGGCAGTCCGCGCGCGAGCTGGGTGCACAGAGGGCCCGCCGGAGCAGTTCGGTGGTCGACTCTCGGCGACATCCTTCCCACATTCCCAGTGGGTCGGTGCGGAAGCCTGCCTCCCCAGCTTGATTCAGAATGCGGTTGCGAGAGAACCCAGCTGTCTCCAAGCCGTCGTTCAACTCTTCCGCGTCTCCACCAATTACCCAGTGGGGGGCCTGAGAAGGTCCCCTCTTCTTGCAGGCCTACCCGCGCAGATCGGCCGGGACCCACCCCCCTGGACGTTTGCCCTGCTCGAACGCGAGACGAACACCCTCGGTGTCGTCGGCGTTCAGCACCTGGCCACTCGCCGGGTAGAGGATCTGTTCCTCTTTGCTGTTGTGCGGTTCGAGCACCGCAATCATCGACGCCATCGCGGCGAGTGCGCGCGTGGTGTCCCGCCCCACCTCGGCTTCGATGGCGTCGAGGGCCTGCCAGATCTCAGCGTGCTCCCGAAGCATCACGAACACAGGCCCGACCAGCCCGCCGACGCGCAGGACGGGGAACAGCGCCTCCTCTTCGACGAAGATGTGGTGTCGCAGCGCCTCGGCGGCACGCTCGAACGGTTCGCGCAGCCACTCGCCCCGCTCCAGTCCCTCCCTGAACCGCGCGAACTCCGCGTCAATCGCATGGTGGTCGTGTTCCAGCACTTGCCCCACGACAAATCTGCTCATCCCTGGCCCTCCGTTCGCGGACGGCGCGGATCGCCCCGCCGCCGCAGGTGTTTGCAGGACAGCGTCGCCTACTCCCGCCCACCCGCGCCGTGACTTAAGTCCAACCGGGGTGCAGGCATACCACCCTTGAGCATCCGCCCCCACCCGTCGTACCGTCACGGCGTATGGCGTCTATCTGGGTGGAGAGCCTCGGCCGCGGCTTCGAACAGGCCCTCGACCTGTTGGCCGGGGTGGTGCGGGACTGCACGGATGAGCTGTGGGAAACCTCCATGTGGCGGGTCCCGGCCCCGGACCCCGATCGCCAGTTCCTCGGCCCGGACTGGGAACCCATCACCGACCCCGCACAGCGCCGCGTCTTGGCCCGGCGATGGGTCGAGCGATGGGCGACTCCGTGGAGCGTGGCCTGGCACGCGCTCGAGTCCTTCGACTACGACCTGAACGGCGAATTCGGCCCGTGGACCCCGCCGCCGCCGTTCGCCGGGCACCCGCACTGGCGGGACCTCACCAACTTGCCGAAGGCCTGGTCGCGGTCGGAGATGCTCGCGTACGCCGACTACTGCCGCCAGCGGGCACGCAGCACGCTGGCAGAAATGACGGACGACAAGGCCGCGACACCGCTGCCGCCGGCCCACCGCTACCGGGGCCAGCCGCACGCCTGGGTCATCACGGGCCTCGTGGGGCACACGACCGAGCACGCGACGCAGATCCGGCAGTTCATCACGTGGGACGGGACCGCGCGCGGCATGCAGGACGGTCCATGACGTTGCCGCCGCGCGCCCGGTGGTCGCTTGCCGGCTATGCGATCGCGATCTCGTCGCCCACGCGGACCTCCCCGGGCACCAGCACCGAGCCGTACACCCCCGCGTAGACCTCGTTTAGCTCGCCCGCGGCCTTCAGCACCGCCGGGGTTGAGGCACCGGTCTCGGGGTCGAGGGTGATCATCTGGCAGCGCCGGTCCTGTTCGTGGATTGCGATGACGGCGTCGCCGAGCCGCACTTGCCGGCCGACCCAGGCCCTTTCCGCGAACGGCGTCTCGCCGAGGTCGACCACGAAGTTCATGCGGAAGCGCCGGTGGTCGACGGGCACGCCCGCCGCTTCCGCCAGCGCGCGGACAGTCGCGGTGGAGATGACCGAGACGTAGGCAACATCCTGGCAGCCACGGTAGTCGGAATGCAGCACCGCCTTGCGGCCGCTCCAGTTCTGGAGTTGGGCCGCGAACTCCGCGGAGCCCAGCTCGAATTCGCCCGCGGGAGACTGCACCCGCATCGCCGGCCAGCGGCCCTCGCCGACAATAGGCTGGCACTGGAGCAACTGCGGGCATTCCCGGCCGGTGAACCAGGGGAACGGCGTGTGCACGCCTTCCTGGACGAACGCGAACGAACGGTCGAGCGGGATACCCTGAAAGCCGACTGGCGCGCTGGCGAGGGACTCCCCGCGCATCGACTTCACCGGATAGCGGGCGATGTGGGCAATCGTTCCGAGGCTCGTCATAAGGCCGGAAGCCTAACCTGAACGCGAAGGCAAGGCAAGCAGTTCGAGCCTAGGCCGTGGCAAGGCTCCGCTTCTTTTCTTCGATGATCGCGTCGAGCTCAGCCTTCAGCCGGTCCAGGACGACGTCGTAAGGGAACGCGCCGAGTTCGTGTTCGCCCTTCTTCAGGTTGACAAAGTTCGGGGCGCACCAGAGGCCCAGGTCGGCGTCGTCCGTCTCCCCGGGGCCGTTCACCCGGCAGCCCATGACCGCGATGGTTATGTCGTACTCTTTCGCGTAGGCCGACATCTCCTTCACCTTGAAGGCGAGGTCCACAAAGGCTTCATTCTCGACGCGACTGCAGCTGGGGCAGCTGATGATGTTGAGGCCGTGGTCCTGGAAGACGGGGACCGAGCGGAATCTCCCGGCCTCGACGTCCGCGATGATCTGCTTGCCCGCTTCCACTTCGCGCCACTTTTCGGCGAAGGGGAGCGTGAGCGAGACGCGCAGGGTGTCGCCGATGCCGCGGCTCAGCAGCTGCTCGAAGGCGATACGCGTCTTGATGACCCCGTCGGGCAACATCCCGGCCTCGGTGACGCCGAGGTGCAGTGGCACTTCGGGCCGGGCCGCGGCGAAACGGACGTTGCCCTCGATGACTTTGCGCGGGTCGCTGTCCTTCATGGAGACCACGTAGCGGGTGAAGCCAAGGTCGTCGAGGATGCGGCAGTGCTCGAGGGCGCTCTCGACCATGGCGGTGACGCCATCGAGCTCGGGCGGGTCGGCCCCTTCGAACCTCGCGGCCATCTCCGGGTCGACTGAGCCGCAGTTCACGCCGACACGAAGCGCCAGGTCGTGCTTCACTGCAGTCTCGGCGATGAGCGCGACCTTCTCGCGCACGGGCTTTTGCTTTTCGTGGTGGTACAGGTGGCCGGGGTTGTAGCGCACCTTGTTCACGTGCGGCGCCACCTGGGTCACCAGGCGGTAGTTCTCCTGGAGGTCGACCACCAGGTTGGCCTGGGGCACTCGGGCGCGGATCTCGGCGAGCGCTTCCACGTCCTTCGTACTGTCTACGGCAATGCGCACGAGCCCGGCGCCGGCTTCGTGAAGCATGCGAGCCTGGCTGGTGGTGGCGTCGAGGTCTGTTGTCTTCGTGGCGCACATCGACTGGACCACGATGGGGTTGCCGCCGCCGATGGTGACACTGCCGGCGCGGACGGGGCGCGTGTTTGCTCGCTTCATGGGTCAAGTGTACCAACCGGCCCGGTTGCGTGTGGCTAGCAGCGGCGCCGTCGGCCACCCGGCTTCAACGCATGGGCTCGCTCGCACACACACCTATGGCTGTGTGTGCGAGCTGTGGTCCTCGACCGGCCCCGTGCCCTCGTCGCCGCCGAACCAGCCGCGGTCGATGCCGGTGAAGACAGTCAGCGGGAGCACCAGGACCACGGCGGCGGCGACCATCGCGAAGATAGGGCCGCGGTTCGCCGCCAGTACGTTCTGCACGGGCGCGGAGTACTCATTCCCGCTGGCACGGGCGAGGTTCCGAGACTTGGTCCGCAGGCGCAGGCTGTTCGCCATCACGCTGACGGAGCTGAAGGCCATGGCGGCCCCCGCGAGAATCGGATTCAGGAGCCCGAGCGCCGCCACCGGGATGGTCACGACGTTGTAGCCGAAGGCCCAGACCAGGTTCTGGCGGATGGTGGTGAGCGTGGAGCGGCTGAGCGCGATCGCTTCGGCGATCTTCGAAACGTCCCCGTTCAGGAGCGTGATATCCCCGGCTTCGATGGCGACATCCGTGCCTGTGCTCATCGCGATGCCCACATCGGCCTGGGCCAGCGCCGGCGCGTCGTTGATGCCATCCCCGACCATGGCGACCGAAAGCCCCTGCGACTGGAGCTCGCGCACGAGCTCGAGCTTGTCCTCCGGCCTTGCGCCAGCGCGGAACTCGGTGATCCCCACGCGGCCCGCTACCGCAGCCGCAGCCCGTTCGTTGTCGCCGGTCATCATGATGACCCGGAGACCCTGCCCGCGAAGTGCTTCCACCGCCCGCCGGGCATTCTGCTTCACCTCGTCGGCGATGCCGAAGAGTCCTTCGATGCGGCCATCCACTGCGACGGCGATAACGGTCCGGCCGGCATCTTCCAGGGCGGCTACGCGGTCGCGGAAGGGCTGGTCGAGCGGGAAGCCGTACTCCTCGAACAGCCGGAGATTGCCCGCGAGCACCAGAAGACCATCGGCCATCGCCTGCACTCCGCGAGCGGTGACGGCCTCGAAGTTCGAGGCGGTTCCGATGGTCAGGCCGGCATCGACGGCAGCATCAACCACCGCCCGGCTGAGCGGGTGCTCGCTGGGTGCTTCCGCGGTCGCGGTGAGCACCAGGAGCTGCTCGTTCGTGAGCCCGCCGAGGCTGACGACTTCGACAACCTGGGGGCGGCCCTCGGTGAGGGTGCCGGTCTTGTCGAGCACGACGGCGTTGAGCTTGCGCGTGCGCTGCAGGACTTCGGCGTTCTTGATGAGGATGCCGCGCTCGGCGCCCATGCCCGTCCCGACCATGATCGCCGTCGGGGTGGCGAGGCCCAGCGCGCACGGGCAGGCGATGACGAGGACGGCGACGGCCGCGACCATCCCATCTTCCCAATTCCCGGCGATGAGGCCCCAGGCGAGGAACGTCGCGGCGGCGATGACGATCACCACCGGGACGAAGACAGCGGCCACCTGGTCCACGAGCTTCTGGATGGGCGCCTTGGAGCCCTGAGCCTCTTCAACCATGCGGGCCATGCGGCGCAGGGCGGTGTCCTCGCCGACGGCGGTGGCTTCGACCTGGATGACACCGTTCTGGTTGATCGTGCCGCCGATGACGTGGTCGCCCGGGCGGCGCTCAACGGGGATGGACTCGCCGGTGAGCATCGATTCGTCGATCGTGCTGTGTCCCTCGCGCACCAGGCCGTCGACGGCGATTCTCTGGCCGGGCCGCACAACGAAGATGTCGCCCCGCGCGACCCGCTCGATCGGCACCTCAGTCTCGACGCCATCACGGATGACCTGGGCTGAACGTGCACTCAGGCCCAGGAGTGCGCGGATCGCGCTCGATGCGGCGCCCTTCGAGGTTTCCTCGAAGTACTTGCCCATGGTGATGAACACGAGCACGGCGGCGCTCACGTCGAAGAACATGTGCTCATGGCTGTTGGTGATGACGACCCAGGCGCTGTAGACGAACGCTACCGTCGTTCCCAGTGCCACGAGCACGTCCATGTTGGGGTTTAGGTGCCGGAGGCTGGTGTACGAGCCCTTGTAGAACCGCCAGCCAAGACCGAGCTGCACTGGCGTGGCGAGCAGCATCACGATCCAGCTGTGGAGTTGGGGGTCGTCGTTGATGTGCATCCCTGCGATGTCCATCGCCATCGCAAGGATGATCGTCGGAATGGCGAGAATGGAGCCGGCCAGAAGCTGGACGAGGGTGTTGCGTGCGTGGACGGCGCGCTCCTCGTTGCGATCCTTCCCCGCGGTGGCGGGCGTCGCCCCATAGCCGGCTTTTTCCACGGCCGCCACGAGCGTTTCGACGGGCACGGCCGCGGAGAGCGTCACGCGGGCGTTTTCGGCGGCGAAGTTCACGCTCGCCGTTTCGACGCCTTCGACCTTGCCGAGTGCCCGCTCAACGCGCCGCACGCAAGAGGCACAGGTCATGCCGCTGATATCGAGGGTGACCGCTGTGGTATCGGCTGCCATGGTGAAAACTCCGGGGGGCGAAGGCTAGCGGACGGCGGCCGCGTAGCCCTCCTCTTCGACGGCTTCGATGAGCTTCGCGATGTCGACTTCGTCGGCGGTCACGGTAGCTTTCTTTTCTTCAAGGCTGACAACGGCGTCATCGACACCGGGGACATCCTTCAGAGCGTTCGTGACCGAGCGGACGCAGTGGTCGCAGGTCATTCCAGTTACGTTGAGTTCGATGGTCTTTGCCATGGCGAGATTCTCCTGTCCGTTTTGCGTACTCACGATTCAGCCGGGCCCTGGACCCTGTACAGACGCAGCAATTCGGCGATGGCCCGTTCCTGCTCGCCGCCGGTCATCATCTCGATGACGTGCGTACGGAGGTGGCCTTCGATGATGAGCCCGTCGAGGCTCCGAAGCGCCTTCTGGATCGAAAGCGAAAGGTCCAGGATGTCCATGCAGTAGCGGTCATCCTCGAGCTGCTTCTGCAGGGCCTGCACCTGGCCGGCAATGATCTTCATGCGACGGAGGGCCTGGCGGCGCGTCTCTGGGGTCATGGCTTCCAGCCTAAATAGGGTACCCCCCTATCCTAGCAAGGCGGGCCGGCACACTTCAAGCGGGGTTCGGTCAGTCTTTCGGCGGAAAACGGTGCCGCGTTACCGCCCGCCGATCGCGCGCCGGTGCCGAAGTTGCTCTATCTCCTGCCAATCGAAGCCAAATTCCAGCAGGACCTCCTCGGTGTGCTGGCCGAAGTCAGGCGCACCCGAGCGGATGCTTCCGGGGGAGCTCTCAAGCTGGACCGCCGGCCCGACGATCTTCCGGCGCTCACCCGATGCGTGCTCGTATTCGACGATGTACTCGTTGGCGACGACCTGCGGGTCCTGGATGAGTTGCCCATAGTCCTGGACCGGAGCCACCGGGAGCCCCTTCCCGCACAGGTCCTCGACCCACTCCCATTGGTCGCGCTGTGCGAACAGCTGGTCCAATTCAGCGACAAGTTCTGTCCGGTGCTCGTAGTGGTCGGGGAGCCGGTTGAACCGCGGGTCGTCGCGCAGGTCGGGACGCCCGACGCCCTCACAGAACGGGGCCCACCACCGCCCGATTTGCGACATGCTGACCGCAATCCAACCGCCATCGCGGCACTGGTAGACATTCCACATTGGTGCGGCTTCTTCTCGCGAGCGACGCGGCGGGACGGTGCCCGAAAAGAGCGTCCCCGTGATATTGAACGACTGCAGCATGACCTGCCCGCCGAGCAGCGAGGCGTCCAGGTGCTGCCCCTCGCCGGTGCGGGCCCGGTGCCACAGCGCCAGGAGGATGCCGTAGGAAAGCGAGATGGCGCCTACCTGATCGGCCATGCCGGCGAACGAGAAGATCGGCGGCAGGTTCGGCGGCCCCTGCGTCATCATGGTGCCGCCACGCGCCTGGCCCAGGATGTCCATCGCCGGCCACAGGCGGTGTGGACCTTTGGTGCCGTACCCCGAGGCCGAGGCATAGATGATCCGGGGGTTCTGCGCCTTTACATCGGCGTACGCGAGCCCGAGCTTTTCCATCACGCCCTGGCGCATGTTCTGGACGAATACGTCGGCCTTCTCGGACATGCGGAGGAGGGTGTCCCGGCCTTCCGGTGTCTTCAGATCGATCACGATTCCGCGCTTGTTGCGGTTATGGCTTTCGAAGTAGGCCTCGCCGACGCCGCGCCCGGGGTCGGGCGAGTCCGGACCCTCAACCTTGATGACATTCGCGCCGAAATCCGCCAGCATCGCAGTTGCATACGTGCCCTGCTGCCAGATGGTGCAGTCGATCACGACAAGACCTGAAAGCGGCAATCCGGTATGCGGAACGTCCGGGAACATGGCTCCTCCGGCGCGCTGGGACACGGCCTTGCCGGGATTCTGTGGAGGCGACAGCACGATGTCAATGAAGGAGCCGGCCGCCGCACCAGGGATAAGAGGGCACCGGGGCTTCGCAGCCTTCTGGGACTGGATGGGCCGTCACGAGCCGAGGAACGAGCGACGGTTTCGCGAGCAGACAGCCGGCGCTTGCCGGGGGCGCACCCTCGAACTGGGGTTCGGTGTCGGGGCCAACTGGGCCTACCTGCCGCCGGTTGTGGAGTACACCGGCATCGAGCCCGACCCGCACATGCGCGGACGCGCAGTGCGGCACCCCAAACCGGCAACGGCCGGCTTCGAGCTACGTGCGGGTGACGCGCAGGCACTCGAGTTCGCGGACCACTCGTTCGATACGGTCCTTGCGACGCTCGTGTTCTGCACCATCCCCGATGCCGGGCGGGCATTGCGGGAAGCACGGCGCGTGCTCCGGCCCGGTGGCGAGCTGCGATTCTGTGAGCACGTTCGGCCGATGGGCCCGCTGGCAGGACCTTTCCTCGATGGCATTTCCTGGCCATGGTCGAGACTGCTCGGTGGTTGCCACCCGAACCGGCGGACCCTGGAAGCCATCCAGAATGCCGGGTTCGAATTGGTCGACCTGAGCCAGGTGAAGATTGGCCCGCTGCCTGCGATAGTGGGCGTGGCCCGGCCCGAGGCAGCGGTGACGCGGCCAGGAGAGAGCTGACGTGCGGATCGGTGCACACGTCTCCAGTGCGGGCGGACACCACCTCGTTTTCGAGCGCGCCCGCGCCATCGGTGCCGAAGCTGTCCAGCTGTTCATCTCGGCTCCGCAACAATGGAAGTCGCCCGTGCTCACCGACGAGCAGGTGGATCTCTTTCAGCGCCAGCGAGAGGCGGCGGGCATTCCGGCGTTCTTCCACGGCGTCTATCTCATCAACCTCGGCAGCCAGGACGAGGCGCTGCTCGCCCGGTCGGTGGCCTCGTTGAAGTCGTACCGGCACTATGCCGGGCGCATGGGTGTGGTTGGCACCGTCTTCCACGTGGGAAGCCACCTCGGCGCTGGCTTCGATGGCGCCATGGTGGGGCGGATCGCCCGCATGCTGACCGAGGTGCTCGACGACGAGCCCGATAACCCGTCTCTGGTCATCCTCGAGAACAACGCCGGGCAGGGGAACTGCATCGGGGGCAAGTTCGCGGAGCTCGGAGAGATCATCCGTGCGCTCGGCGAGCACCCGTCCCTCGCGGTCTGCCTCGATACCTGCCACGCCTACGCGATGGGCTACGACCTCGCGACCACAGAGGGTTGTTCGGCCGCAATGGAAGAGTTCGACCGCGAGATCGGCTTCGACCGGCTGGTGGCCGTCCATGCGAACGACACGAAGCAGCCACTCGGAACGTTCCGCGACCGGCACGAAAACATCGGGGAGGGGCACCTGGGGCTCGCGGGCTTCCGCACGCTGATGGGGCACCCGGCCTTCCGCGACGTGCCGTTCTTGCTCGAAGTGCCCGGCTTCGATGGGAATGGCCCGGACGCGAAGAACATCCGGCGCCTGAAGAACATCCGCCGGGAACTGGGAATTGAGGCTCCGAGGCTGCCGCCGATTTCCCGGTTGGAAAAGGCCCGATAGGCTGAGACGGTCGACTTTCGAGCGAGAAGGATGGGATACGTGCCCCTGACTGGCAGGCTCCAGGGAGAGCTCTTCACCGAATGCGCTGGATGGATCTGGGAGCAGCTGCAGGAAGATGGCTATCAGATCCAGGGTGAGCTTATCGAACTGATTCTCGAGACCGAGCGCGAACTGGCCGTTCACACGCGGCCGCTCGACGAAATTGCCCGGCTGCTCGAGGACGAGTTCCGGCTGCGCGGCATACGGGCTGAGCCGTTCGGCATCGAGGCTCCGCTCATCCGGGCGGTGCTCGATTGGGAGGAAGACTTCCTCGGATTTGCAGGCATTCCCCGCGCGGAGAGTTGACCATCCACCGGGGCGTGGGCAACACTCGAGGCAGTTGCTCGCGCAGGAGGTGATTCGCCCGAACAACAAGCCACGGCACGCAAAGAGCAGCAACATCAAGCGCCAGGTCCGCCCACGCGGCGGATGACGAGGCGGGGGCAGCATCGAAAGACTCGGCGGATGGCCCCCCGGCAGGCACAGCCGAAGGACGCACACAAACCAGCACAGGCAACTGGCTGACAAAAGTGGTCCGGGTGCCAGGGGTTCGCACCCCCTCTTGCTCTTCCATCGTCCCCTTCCGGAACGATCGTTTGCGCCCTACCCGGCGTCGCGCGTGCTGCCGCCCGCTCCTGCAAGGGAGCCACGGGACAGAGGAGTCCATCACCATGTGTGGAATCGTTGGATACGCGGGCGAACGGCCCGCGATCCCGGTCCTGCTGCGCGCGCTCAAGGACCTGGAATACCGCGGCTACGACTCCGCCGGCATCGCCGTGCTCGACTTGACGAACACCGGCCTCCACATCACGAAGCGGCAGGGCAAGATCAGCAACCTTGAGTCTGCCCTCACCGAGAGCGTTGGAGCGCCCACCACTGGCATCGGCCACACGCGCTGGGCAACGCACGGGAAGCCAAGCGACCAGAACGCCCATCCCCACCTCAGCTGTAACGGCGAAGTCGTGGTCATCCACAACGGTATCGTGGAGAACTATGCCGGGCTGCGCGCCGAGCTCATCGCGCTGGGCCACGAGTTCCGCAGCGAAACCGACACCGAGACCATCGCCCACCTGATGGAGGACCGCGTGAAGGCCGGCGACACCCTCCTGGAGGCGCTCCGGCAAACGGCGCTGCGGCTCCAGGGCTCGCAGGCCATCGTAGCGATGTCCGACCGGGAACCGGGCGCCATGGTTGCCGCGCGGGTTGGGAATGCCGGTGGTGTCGTCGTCGGTTATGGCGATGGCGAGATGATGCTTGCGAGCGACCTCGCCGCGGTTTTGCCGCTGACGCAGGAGGTGGCGTTCCTCGCCGATCAGCAACTTGCGAGGGTCGACCGGAACGGCGCCACCTTCATCGAGGCATCGGGCGCGCCGGCGGACATCCCCCGGAGACGCATCCCGATCGACCCGGTGAGCGCCCTGAAAGGCGAGCATCCGCACTTCATGCTCAAGGAGATCATGGAACAGCCGGAAGCACTCTCGGACACCATCTGGAGCCTCGGTACATTGGACCCGGCGGAACTCTACCTCGACGACCTCGGGCCGGCAGCCGGTCGGCTCGCAAGTGTTGAACGGGTCGTCCTGTTGGGCATGGGCACGAGCCTCCACGCCGCGATGATCGGCCAGCGGTACTTCGAGCAATTCGGTCAGATTCCCGCGGAAACAGATAACGCAAGCGAGTTCCGCTACCGCGATCCGGTCCTGGGTCCCGAAACGCTGGTCGTCTCGGTCAGCCAATCGGGAGAAACCGTGGACGTGCTCGAGGCGATGGCGGTAGCCCGGGCGAAGGGCGCGCTCCAGGTGACGATCTGCAACACGGAGGGTGCACAAACAACCCGGGTCGCCGAGGGCACCGTGTATACCCGCGCGGGCCTGGAGCGGGGCGTGGCCAGCACGAAGTGCTTTACCGCTTCGGTTGTCGCCCTGTATGGGCTGGCGCTGAAGCTTGGTTTGGCGAAGGGGCGGATAGGGCCGCCGGAGCTCCAGCAGCGGATGCACGAACTCTCGCGGTTGCCCGAAGCGGTGGCCCGCATCCTTCGCCATGCGCCCGCCTACCGGCGGTTGGCGAAACGGTTCGCCACTACCCAGCATCTCCTGTTCCTCGGACGGGGACTCGCCTTCCCCGCAGCCATGGAAGGCGCCCTGAAGATGAAAGAGATCAGCTATATCCACGCCGAGGGATATGCCGCCGGGGAGATGAAGCACGGGCCCATCGCGCTCATCGATCCCGGTTTCCCCACGATTGCTATCGCAACGCGCAACGCGCTGCGATCGAAAATGGTTTCGAACATCGAGCAGGTACAGGCGCGGGGCGGAGAGGTCACCGCACTGGTGACCGAGGGCGACGACGAGTTGGCGAGGCTCGCCGACGCGGCGATCACCGTTCCCGAGGTGTCTGAGTTGCTCGAGCCGGTGGTGGCATCCGTGCCGCTGCAACTGCTCGCGTATTACGTGGCGGTCCAGCGTGGGTGCGACGTGGATCAGCCGCGGAATCTCGCCAAGACAGTAACGGTGGAGTAACGGACCAATGGGGAAGGGATGTCCGGTCCGATCGGAGGGGCGCGCCAATTGGCGCTTCCGGTCTATAATCGGGCGACCGAAGCCATCGGTCTGCACTATGCGCGGTGCGCGGAGGTATAGGCAGATTGGTTAGCATAACGCGTTCGGTGGTGTGGTTCTCCGAGGTCGGCCGCGAGGATCTTGGCCTCGTCGGCGGCAAGGGAGCGAACCTCGGAGAGCTCACCCGGGCATCTATCCCCGTTCCCCCCGGATTTGTGGTCACGGCCGACACCTACTTCCGCTTCATCCATCAGAGCGGGCTTGAGCCGTTCATCAAGAAGGAACTGTTCGGGCTCGACGTCCACGATACGAAGGCGCTGAACGAGCGCGCCGCGAACATTCGCAGGCGCATCATGGATGCGCCAATGCCGGTTCACCTGGCCGACGAAATCAAGGAAGCCTACCGGGAACTGGGCGATGGCCCGGTTGCGGTTCGCAGCTCGGCCACGGCCGAAGACTTGCCCGATGCCAGCTTCGCCGGCCAACAGAGCACCTACCTGAACGTGGTTGGCTCCGACAACGTCGTCCGTGCCGTCCAGGCGTGCTGGGCATCGCTGTTCGAAGGGCGTGCCATCTTCTACCGCGAAGAGGCCGGGTATGACCACATGAAGGTCGGCCTGGCGGTTCCGGTCCAGAAGATGGTCCAGTCGGAGAAGTCCGGCGTTATGTTCACTGTCGAACCCGTGACCTCGGACGCGACGAGGATCACTATCGAGGCGGTGTACGGCCTCGGCGAGGGGATTGTCTCTGGCGAGATCTCGCCAGACCTGTACATGGTTCACAAGGAGTCCCTCCAGATCCTGGACAAGACGGTGACCCCCCAGGACCGCATGATCGCCAGGGCAGCACACTCTGATGGCAGTCACGAAGGTGCAAACGCATGGCTACCTGTGCCCGAGCACCTGCGCGAAGCGCAAAAACTGACGGACGACGAGATACGCGAGCTCGCCCGCATCGGCCGCTCCGTCGAAGAGCACTACGGCTCCCACCAGGACATCGAATGGGCCTACGAAGGTGGCAAGTTCTACCTCACGCAGGCACGCCCGGTGACGACCATGCGCGAAGGCCACGTGGACGAGGACATGGGCGAGGAAGAGAGTGCCCCAGTCCTGCTCACCGGCCAGCCAGCGAGCCCCGGGGTCGGCATGGGCGTGGTCCGCGTCGTTCACGACCCCAACGACATAGGGGTCGTGAAAGAGGGTGACGTCCTCGTCGCGGAGATGACGACTCCAGACTTCGTTCCTGCAATGAAGCGCGCTTCGGCGATCGTGACGGAGCGCGGCGGACGCACCTGCCATGCAGCCATCGTCAGCCGCGAACTCGGCATCCCATGCGTCGTAGGCGTGGGTGGAGCAACCACCGGGCTGGGGGAGGATCGACTGGTCACCGTCGATGGCTCGGCGGGCCGGATCTACGAGGGGCGTGCCGAGGCGCGGCTCGCCTGGTACGAACGGCAGAAGGAGCGCTACGCCCAGGCCTCGGCGCTGAAGACGACGACCAGGCTCTACGTGAACCTCGCGGAACCCGAGCTCGCCGACCGAGTCGCGAAGCGAAACGTCGACGGTGTGGGCCTGCTCCGCGCTGAGTTCATCGTGGCCCAGATCGGGACGCACCCGCGGAAGTTCATTCAGGAAGGCCGCCCCGAGGAGTACACGAGGCAGATCGCTGAAGGTCTGTTCGACTTCTGCCGGGCGTTCAACCCGCGCCCGGTGGTTTACCGGCTCACGGACTTCAAGACGAACGAGTATGCGAACCTGCGCGGAGGCGCCGAGTTCGAGGCCAACGAAGAGAACCCGATGATCGGGTACCGCGGCGCCAGCCGGTACATCCGCGAGCCCGATGTGTTCCGGCTCGAGGTTGAGGCGATCAAACAGGTTCGCGCCGAGTACAAGAACCTCTACGTGATGGTCCCGTTCGTCCGCACCCCGGCCGAGCTCAAGGGCGTCAAGCAGCTACTCGCCGAAGAGGGCCTTGTCCGCAGCGACGAATTCAAGCTGTGGATGATGGTCGAGGTGCCATCGAACGTCATCATCCTCGACAAGTTCATCGACGTCGGCATCGACGGGATTTCGATCGGGTCGAACGACCTGACACAGCTCGTGCTCGGCATCGACCGCGACAGCGAGGCACTCGCCGACACCTTCGATGAGCGCAACGACGCCGTGATGGCGGCGATTCAAACCGCTGTGTCGGTCGCGAAGCGACGGGGCATCACCGCATCGATCTGCGGGCAGGCCCCGAGCGTCTATCCCGAAGTCACGGAGAAGCTCGTCGAATGGGGCATTACGAGCGTCAGCGTGAGCCCCGACATGCTTGACCAGACGCGGGAGATCATCGCGAACGCCGAGGTGAAGCTGGGCCGGTCCCCCGCGAGCTGAGACGCTCCCGGACCCGGCCGATTCGTCAGGCAGCCGCCTGCGCCGTGGCAAACGAACTGGCCATGTCACTCGAATCTTCGACGTCCTCGTCGCGGTCTCGCAGGTCGGCGACGTGCGGGCTGAGGACAAAACGGGCATACGTCTCCGAGTGGCGGAAGGCGCGCAGGGCAGCCGCCGACTCCCACGTGCTGAAAATGATGTACCGGCCGTTGGACGGGATGCGAACCCGTGCGTGGGCGATGAGCCCGTCGAACTCCGCCATGCCCAGGCGAAGGGATTCCACGTAGCAGTACGCCTGACGCTCGGTCATACCGGTCACGTCAAACGTGATGGTCTGGATCTTCATTTCTCTCCTCCGGACGGCATTCCTACCGTCCGACAAGAAGCGTTTCATCCTGGCGTGGGTCGCTCCATCGCCCAGTTCACACTGCGATGTTGACTGTGCAGCCGGGGTCACAGAACGGGCGACAACCGTTGGCGTGAGTCGGCCTAGAATTCAGGTGTGGATCTGCACGTGGTACGCCGCCGACTGGAAGGCAACGAGCAACGCCTCAGCCCCTTCGCCGCTCGCAGCTCGACGTCCCGCGGGAGAGCGCGCCCGGAAGCACCCTCGCCAGTCCGGACCGACTACCAGCGAGACCGGGACCGCATTCTTCACACCAAGGCATTCCGGCGGCTGAAGCACAAGACGCAGGTGTTCATCGCTCCCGCAGAGGACCACTACGTTACCCGCCTCACGCACACGCTCGAGGTAGCCCAGGTGGCCCGGACCATCACCCGCGCGCTGAACCTGAACGAGGACCTGGCCGAAGCGGCGGCACTCGGACACGACATCGGCCATGGCCCCTTCGGACACGCCGGCGAGGAAGCGCTTGCCGAGTGCCTGCCTGAAGGCTTTCGTCACAACTACCAGTCCGTGCGCGTGCTCGACAGGCTCGAACACGCCGGCCAGGGCCTCAATCTGACCTTCGAGGTGCTCGACGCCATCGAGAAGAGCTCGAAGGCGAGGGAGGACATCTTCGCGGAAGGTTGGGGCGTCCCTGCCACCCTCGAAGGCCAGGTAGTCAAGACCGCGGATGCCATCGCGTATGTGAACCACGACATCCTCGACGCCATCCGGGCGGGCTTGATCACTGAGGACGAGCTGCCCGCCGTTGCGCGATCGGAGATCGGACGGAGCCATTCCGAGCGGCTGAACACGTTGATCTGCGACATCGTCGAGGCGAGCTGGGCGGCAACCGGGGGCGACGGCGAGCCCGTCATCCGGTTCAGCTCGCGCATCCACGCGGCCGCAAACGAGCTGCGCGAGTTCATGTTCCGGCGGGTGTACCTGTACGATTCGACTCGCCAGGAGGCCGAGCGCGGCAAGCGTATCGTGCGCTTCCTGTTCGACCATTTCGTGCGCCGACCGGAGGGGATTTCCCCCGGCTACTCGCTCCCGGATGACCCGGTGGAGCGGCGCGCGGCGGACTATGTGAGCGGCATGACCGACCGTTACGCGATACGCCTCGCACGCGAACTGGGTTGCGGCGAGGCCGAAGGCTGGCATGTCTGAAGCCCGGCCCTTGATCTTTCCCGAACCGTTATGTATCGCTGGCTCGGATTGCTCGCACGTGTAGGCGGCCAGATACTCGGGATTACCCGCCATGAGTGATCGGTACGACAGCTACCCCGACGACGAGCCAGTCATTGGCGCGACGTATCCGCCGCCGCCACCACCGCCAGCCGGCGATGTCTACATCGGCGCGGCATCCCCCGGCGCGTACCCGGCCGACGAGGACTGGGACGCTGAAGACGGCTACGACGATGAGTATGACGACGAATACGACGAATACGAGGAGTCGTACTACGGCGCATACGACGATGTTCCGCCGGCGCGGCAGCCATTGTTCTATGTCTTCGTGGCACTTGCAGCCCTGGTCGGCGGGATTGTGGTCTTCTTGCTCTTCAGCGTGGTCAACGGGGGCGGCGATGGAGGCGGAGGAAATGGCGGCAACGCGCGCTTCGACGTGCAGGTTGACTCGCCACCAAAGGACAAACGCATCTACATCGGCGAACCGGAGGATGTGGCCGTGCAGGCGACCGCCACCGAGGCGATCGTCCGGTTCGAACTCTTTGTCGGCGACAGATCGGTCGACTCGGTCGATGTGAGTGAGACACCTTCTGACAACCGCTACATCGCGACGCTGCGACTCCTGTTGGAGCAGACCGGGACCTACGAGATCTTCGTCCGCGTTACCTCCTCTTCGGGCGCGACGAAAGACTCGTCGAAGGTGCGCGTCTACGGCGTAGAGTCAGTGGGCGAACGCCCCCAGAGCATCAAGGGGAGAGCCGTCGCCGACACCACGCTCCGGGCGGGGCCTGGCGAAGACTTCACCGAGGTGGGGACACTCAAGGCTGGGGCCGAGGTCACCATCGTGGGGAAGAGCCGCTCGCTTGAGTGGCTGCTGGTGGAAGCCGGCGGGCAGGAGCCGCGCTGGGCAAGGCGGAGCGCCATCGACCCGCTTGACACGCTCGATCTCGTACAGATCCGCGATGTGACGCCGACCCCGGCGCCCACTGCCACCGACACGCCGGAGCCGTCGCCGTCGCCATCCCCGAGCGTGAGCCCTTCGCCGGGACCGAACGCCCCGGACTTCGTGCCCACCAACGCCGTGCTCATCGGCGGCGGATCACAGCTGCGCGTCACGCTCTCGAACGTGAGCAATAACGCCTACAACGGTCCCATCGTGGTGGCAGTGGGCGGTGGGGATGTCCCACAGCAAGAGCTGGTGATTGATGCGTCGATGGAGGCCAACGGGGGCACGGCGGTTGCAGAGTTCGACGTGGACCCGCCAATCACGACCCAGGGGAAGCGTGCAGTGGTGACGGTCGATCCCATGGATGCCGTCCGGGAACTCCGGGAAGACAACAACGTCGCGACCTTTGTGCTCCTGCCGCCACAGGAATCCCCGGAGATCGTCATCGTCTCGGCGACTGTCGCGGGAAACCAGATCTCTGTCACCATCCGGAATAACGGTGGGGCGCTAAGCGCCACCGCCATCACCGTTCGCGTCAGCCAGGGCTCCCAAACGATCAGCAATGCGGCGACGCTGGCACTGGCCAAGGACCAGTCCTCGACGATCCAGGTGACGAGCCCCGGCACTGCCGGCACTGCCCTCGTCGAGGTGCTGATCGCCGGGCAGGTGCAGGACTCCCAGGAGATCCAGCTCGGGCCGTGACGTAACCCCGCCTCTTCGGTTCAGACCCGCCCCCGCGCGGTTCCGCTCTGACCGCTCCCACGTCCGGCACCGTACCATGGGAGACGATGGATGTTGTCGAGGCGATCAAGCGGCAAATCGACCTGGCTGAGTACGTCGGACGGGTAACGCAGCTCCAGAAGTCGGGCCGCAGCTTCAAGGGCCTGTGCCCGTTCCATACGGAGAAGACCCCCTCGTTCTATGTGTTCCCCGAACGAGGCACGTGGCGCTGTTTCGGCAGCTGCGGCGAGGGCGGCGACCTGTTCTCCTTCGTCCAGAAGCGGGAGAACGTCGACTTTCGGGGTGCGCTCCGGCTGCTCGCAGCCGAGGCCGGCATCCAGCTCACCGCAGAGGACGGTCGGCGGCGCAGCCACGTCGAGCGGCTTACGGCGCTCATGTCGGCGGCCGTGGATCACTACGAACGATGCCTCGAGTCGGACGAAGGCACAGCTGCACGCGACTACCTGGTCCAGAAGCGGGGGCTCCTCCCGGACACCGTCAAGGCGTGGCACATGGGTTGGGCCCCGGAGGGCTGGCGGGGGCTGCGCGACTTCCTGCGCAATCGTGGCTACGAAGACCGGGACATGATCGACGCCGGGCTCCTGGTCGAGGGAGAGGATGGTCGCGAACCGTACGACCGGTTCCGGGGCCGGGTGATTATCCCCATCGCGAACGATCGTGGAGAGTTCGTCGCCATGGGCGGACGCGGTCTGCACGGTGAAGAGCCCAAGTACCTCAACTCCCCCCAGACGGAGCTCTTTGACAAGGGTCGGACCCTGTTTGGGCTCGACCACAACGCCGCGGGCATCCGGGAAACCGGGACGGTGGTGGTGGTTGAGGGCTACATGGATGTCATCGGCCCGTGGCAGGCAGGGTTCCGCAATGTCGTGGCGACCATGGGCACATCGCTGACCGAGGTGCACGCCCGGCTCTTGCGCCGGTTCGCCCGTCGGGTCGTGCTCGCGATGGACCCGGATGCTGCCGGACTCGCCGCGGCCGAACGAGCTGGCGGGCTCTTCCTCGGGCTCGATACCCCGGAGCAGATGGCGCAGGCCGCCCGCTCGGCCGATGCGATTGCCGGCGCGGCCGACATGGACCTTCGTGTCGCGCCCCTCCCCCCCGGTAAGGACCCGGACGAGATCGCCCGGGATGCCCCCGACGCGTGGCGTGCTGCCATCGACCAGGCGTTGCCGTTCGCCGAATTCCTGCTGCGGCGCATCATGGGCCCCGAGCGGCCGCAATCTCCCATGGAGGCGCGTGCGGTCGTCGACAGACTGCGTCCGGTGCTCGTCGCCGTTCGGGACCCCGTGGAGCGCGCGATGTACGTGCAACGCGTGGCCAGGCACCTGGGGGTGAGCGAGGAAGCCGTGCTGGACCGAATCCGTGCGGGCACGCCCGGCCGGTTCGTGCGTCCGGCCCAGCGGGCGGCGGAAGCTCCAGTCAGCGCTGAGGATGTGTTGCTGGCGATTCTGCTGCGCTACCCGCACCTGAGGCACCAGTACCGCAGCTATCCCGAGTCGCTGTTCAGCGGCGCCATCGGACGGGAGATCTTCCGCCGCTGGCTGCACCAGGAGGATTTCGCACAGGCGCCTGACGACGACCCGGTCGGCACTCGCGCGAGAGTGCTGGCGGCCCGGCGGTTGCCGCCGCTTTCCGACGCGGAAGCACGACTGGCCGCCGACGAAAAGGTGCGCGACATTCTCCGGGACCGAATCATCCAGCACCAGGCCGCTCGCGCGGAGGAGCTCGCCGACGCCGAACGGGCGCTGGGTGCCAATCGGTTGGCCGAACTGGCCCTGGAAGCCTGGCGTGGAGAAATTCCCGGCGACGAGGAACGAGAGCTAGCCGAAGCGCTCATCGAAGAGCTCCAGCTTGGGCTCAGCATTCACCGCCGCGAAGTTCCCCAGGGCTAATTCTCTCTAGCACGCACTTTTTACATTCGCCATTGAATCTAAAGCGTTGCAACGATACGTCCACGGTATTGACACCGTTCCGCCACGCCGAGTATTACATACCGGCCGGTCGGCAAACGGCCGGATTAAGCGGGAGGTGCCTATGGCTAGGCTCCGGACGCTCCTCGTAGTTGGTGCCCTGGCGGCGGTGGCGGTCGTTTCGACGGCTGTCCCGGCCCTCACCATCAGCTGGTAACGGGAGCAAAACCAACAGGGGGAGGCGGGCCGAAAGGCCCGCCTTCTCTGTGTGCCGAAGACCCGCCGGTTCAGGGGATGGAGCGTTGACCAGCAGCCTCATCGAGCTGCCGGTAGAGGATCTCCGCGTCGATGAGCCGCTCAATGGTGCCGGCCAGCTGTAGCGCTTCGGTTGGGTTGCCGCCGGCGTCCACCTCGGCCCGGGCGAGCAGCTCCCGGCGGCGCTCCAGGTGTTCCTCCAACACGGAGCGGACGGCCTGGTACTCGATCGCAGTGCGCCACAGGACGCTAACGAGGGCTGCGTGGCCGGCGTCTCCCCCGAGTCCGAAATACCGCTGGCTGGCGCTCAGAGGATCCCGTCCTTCACGCAACGCGGTGGCCACGCGCTCAGTTCGGAGTTCGGCCTGGGCCATTAGGGCGTCGAGTGTGCCAAGGTAAAGGTCGAGCTTCGTGGGGAAGTTTGCGTAGACGGCGCCCTTGGAGAGCCCGACAGAGGCAGCGATGGCGTCGACTGATGCGCCGTCGTACCCGCGCATGGCGAACGCTTCCGCCGCCGCTTTCAACAAAGCGGCGCGCGTTCTAGCTCGCCGCTCTTCCTGGCGCATCCGGTTCCTGCCTCCAGGCAGGAAGATAGAGCGGACGCCGGTTCGCGTCGTGATCTTCCTCCCGCCACCGTGGGAACGCAGCTTCGAAGGCCTCGACAACCTTTGGGTCGAATTGCGTCCCCGCGCAGCGCAGTATCTCAGCCAGCGCTGCCTCTGGCGACTGTCCTTTCCGGTACGGGCGGTC
The DNA here is from genome assembly GCA_964507025.1 of uncultured Anaerolineaceae bacterium. Lineage (GTDB taxonomy): Bacteria > Chloroflexota > Dehalococcoidia > Tepidiformales > Tepidiformaceae > Amarobacter. The sequence goes on along the minus strand of CAZDOK010000004.1, from coordinate 31,526 downwards.
GGAGATGATCGCATCGTAGGTATCGCACAGGGCAAAGATGCGCGCGCCGAGGGGGATGTCTTCGCCCTTGAGCTTGCGCGGATAGCCATCGCCGTCCCACCGCTCATGGTGGGCCAGGACGATTTTCGCGGCGGGACGGAGGTACGGGACCTGCGCGAGAATGCGGTACCCCAGGGCCGGATGCCTGCGCATGAACTCCCACTCTTCTTCCGTGAGCTTTGCCGGTTTGAGCAGGATCGCGTCGGGCACCCCGATCTTCCCAACATCGTGCATGAGCGCACCCCGGTAGACCGTGAGCAGCTCTTCCTCCTCTTTGATGCCGAGGAGCCTGGCGATATCGAGCGAGTGCTGGGCAACCCGGACGGAGTGACCTCGGGTCTCCTGGTCGCGCACGTCGAGTGCGGTCACCAGCGACTCGAGCGTCCCGGTGTAGGCATCCTTCAGCTCGTTCGACATGTCGCGGATCTCGATGAAGGCACCCTGGAGCTGCTGGTTCGAACGTTCGAGCCGCATCACGTTCTCACGCGTTCGTTCCACGAACTGTGCGATCGAGTAGCGGGACAGGAGCAACGGCAGCACCAGGACGAGGATGGCCGCGATGCCGAGTTCGCCGTAGATGACGGCAAGCCCGCCGCCAACCACGCCCAGAACCAGGTAATGGGGCAAGAGCCAGGCGAAATTCTCGCGGTAAGCAGCCTTGAGCGAACGCCCCGAGGTGAGGGCGATGATGGCAGAGACCGACCAGGCGTCGACGGTGAAGAGGATTGCTGCCCCGGTTACTCCGCCGAAGAGCGCCCAGAACGGCTGTTGGATCGTGTGATTGCCGCCCGTGACGCCGATCGCGGCCAGGAACGCGGCGGCGAGGAACGCTGAGAGCACTTCGTGGCCGAAGTTAAACGCCAGCTTGCGGGTGTTGCGGCTTGCGACCACGTAGCCCGTTAGCGCGATGCTCGCGGCCGCGAGAACGCCGCCGGGAGGGCCGAACAGCATGGCGGCAAGCAGTGTGCCGACGAAGCTCACCGAGACGCGTCCGTCGTAGTACAGACGCACCGAGAGCCCCTCGCTGAGGGCTGCCAGGACCACCACGGCTCCAAGGGCGAACGGCTGGTCGACTCGCTGCAGGGCGAAGGCCGCCGCAAACGCGCCGATACCTGCGGCGCACATCACGCCGATGAACACGCTCTCGCGTGCACGGGAGTTGGCTCTGCCTTTCATGTCACCTTACTTATCGGCGCGAACCTGCCGCGGTGACAGCGCCAAACGCGGCATTCGTTGCGATTTGGTGGCTGCAGACACTTCCCGATGGCCGACACGGGTGGTTTGGTGAACGGCCGACAGGGCACCCTGGCTGGCGTCGAGACGGCGTTCCGCAGATTCAAACCAGCGGCGTGCCGGGACCCGGGCACCCCGCGCCACCGGGTGGCCACGGGGTGAAGGTGACAAAAGTGACAACTGAGTGACTGCTCAGCGATTTGCGCCACCTGTGGGGCGCAAGGGGAGGGTAGACTTCCGGACATGCCCAAACCACTCGATGGAATCCGCGTCCTGGACTTCACGCGCTACCAGCAGGGGCCGTTCGCGACAGTCATCCTCGCGGACTTCGGCGCCGAAGTGATCAAGGTCGAAGAGCCAAACGGGGACTACGGGCGGCGGATGTGGAAGGAACCCGACGGGTTCTCCGCCTTCTGGGAAGCGTTGGACCGGGGCAAGAAGTCGGTCTGCCTCGATCTGCGGACACCGGAGGGACGGGACCTTGCGTTGCGACTGGGCGAAGGCAGCGATGTGGTGGTCGAGAACTTCCGTCCCGGAACGATGGAGGCGTGGGGACTCGGATACGATGCGTTCCGGTCGCGCAACGCGCGGGTCATCTACGCGCGGGCCACCGGCTGGGGCTCGAAGGGGCCGATGGCCGGGCTGCCATCCTTCGACCAGATTGCGCAGGCCTACAGCGGATTCGCGCAGCACTCGGGCGGCGGACCGGGACATCGCCCGGAGATCCCCTACCCCGGCATTGCGGATCAGACCGGCGGCATGAACCTGGCACTGGGAATCATGACCGCCTTGCTTGTTCGTGAGCGGACCGGCACGGGACAGAAGGTCGAGGTGTCGCTCCTTGGGACACAGCTGGCGCTCCAGGCGCCGGAGCTCCTCCATTACCTGCACTTCAGCCAGGAACGCCCGCGCGAGTTCCGCGCATCCCCGACGGTTGGGCAGTATGAATGTGCCGACGGCGAGTGGGTGATGGTCGTCGGAATCGACCAGAAGTTCTGGCCGCGGCTACTGACGGCGCTTGGGCGAGACGACCTGGAGCACGACTCTCGATTCGCCCGCGGTTACGGCCGCTGGACCAATCGGCACGAGCTGGAGCCAATCCTGGAGGGCGTCTTTCGCTCCAATACGTCTTCCCACTGGCTGGCTCGATTGCGAGAGGCCGATGTCCCGGCTTCGCTGGTGTTCGACTACGCAGCGCTGGCGGGCGAGGAGCAGCCACTGGCGAATGGCTACATCGTGGAGCAGGACCATCCCCGGTTTGGCCGCCAGCGAATCGTCGGTCTCCACATCCAGCTGAGCGAGACGCCGGGAGCGCCAGGTACGCCCGCCCCCGAGCTCGGCGCACACACGCGTGAGACCTTGCTCGGGCTGGGGCTGACCCCAGAGCAAATCGACCGGCTCGAAGCGAGCGGCGTCGCCGGGCCGGCGAAACGCCTCAAGGATTGAGGTCGCCGTTGGCAGGCCCGCGAGCCCCCGCGAACGCGAAGCCCAGCACGCCCAGCGCAGCACGAATTTCCGACGGCTCCGAAGGAACCGACACACCCGCCTGAACTCGGGCTGCGGCGTCATCCAGCACGTCCAGTGCCCCTGGTACGTCGAAGTCAGCATCCATTGCCTCGCGAAACGCGCGCAACACGGGCCCGTCGGGGGGCGGCACGGCAGCGTCTTCACGCATGACGCCGCTCTTGAGCCGGCCGTAGCGCTCGCCGAGGGCGTCGATGTCTCCCTCGTGGTAGTTGGCATCGGTCCTGAGGTGGTTGCTCAGAAGGTAGAGGCGCAGGTGATCGGGCTCGTACGTTGCCATCAGGTTGCGCGCGAGCACCAGGTTCCCCAGCGACTTGCTCATCTTCACTCCGTCGAGCTGGAGCATCCCGTTATGTAACCACCACCCACAGAAGGGCTCGACGCCATAGGCACACTCGGCCTGCGCGATTTCGTTTTCGTGGTGCGGATAGATGAGGTCGTGGCCACCGCCATGGATGTCGATCTGCGTGCCGAGGTGCCTCACCGACATCGCGGTGCACTCGATGCTCCAACCGGGGCGTCCCGGGCCCCAGGGGCTCTCCCAGCTCGGGTCGCCAGGGTCGACCTGCTGCCAGAGGAGAAAGTCGAGCGGGCCGCGTTTCTTGTGGGCGCGCTTCGATTCGGGATTCTCGCGTTTGCCCAGCTCGCCCAGCGTCACGCCGTTGAGGCGGCCATAGCGCGGGAATGACTCGGCTTCGAAAAACACATCGCCATCGACCACGTAGGCGTTGCCACGCTCGATGAGCTTCGCTGTCGTCTCGATGATCTCGGGGATGTGGTCCGTCGCGAACGGGTAGGCGGATGGCCGGAGGACGTTCAGACGGTCGAGGTCGTTGCGGAAGATGGCATCGTTCTCATCCCGGATTTCCGGGATCGGGCGGCCGTCCTGGCGCTTCGACACCACGATCATGTCGTCGTCGATGTCCGTGACGTTCTGGACATAGCGGACGTCGTACCCACTGAACAGCAGATAGCGGCGAAGCGTGTCGAACTGCACATAGGAGAAAGCGTGGCCGAGGTGTGTTACGTCGTAAGGGGTGACGCCACAGACGTACATCGAGACGCGGCCGGGCGAAACTGGCCGGAACTCTCGAACTTCCCGGCCGAGTGACGAGAAAAGGCGAAGGGACACGGGCAGCTCCGCGCGAGGCTCCCAGTAGCGTAGCAGAGGCCCGGCGCACATGTGCCGGCTGGGTCGTTCGGGGGATGTGCCGCCGACCAGAAGGCCGTCGGCAGACGGAGCCCGGTGGCCGATACTCGCGGCATGGCCGGTTTGCCCCAGCCCGAGCCGCCGCGCACGCCGGGCCGGATTCGTTTTGCATACGGGTTCGCCTCGGTGGCCGGCAATGCCGTGTCCCAGACATGGTCGCTGTGGCTCGTGTATTTCTACGCACCACCATCTGATGCCACCATCGCCACGCGCGTCGCGGACGCCTGGGGCATCGATGCAAGAGTCCTGCTGGGGGTGACGCTGACCGTCGCCCGGCTCATCGAGGCGTTCGACGATCCGCTCATCGGCTACTGGACCGACCGGACACGCTCGCGCTGGGGCCGGAGACTCCCGTTCATCGTGGTGTTCACGCCGTTCTGGGCCTTCCTCTTCGTCTTCTTCTTCTTGCCCCCCATAGCGCACGCCAGTCTGGGCAACCTCGTCTACCTGTTCTTCCTGGCGATGGCGTTCTATATGCTCAGCAACCTCTCCGGTGCCGCCCAGGAAGCGCTCCTCCCAACCATCGCGAGGCACCCCGATGACCGGCTGTCGGTGGCGACATGGCAACTGGTGTTCGGCGTGGTCGGGGCGATCGTCGGGTTGTCGGTGAGCTCGCTGGTTGTCGACGCATTCGGGTTCACGGCCATGGCGATCACCGTCGCCAGCATCGCCTTTGGCGTGCGGTACGGCGCGATGCTGGTCATCTGGCCGGTCGCGAAAGCAGACGACACGCCATCCACACCCGGCTTCATCCGCGCGGTGAAAGACACGTTCTCGAACCCGCAGTTCATCGCCTATCTGCCGAGCTTCGTCCTGTTCCAGACCGGATTGCAGATGCTGACCGCTGTCCTTCCGTTCTTCGTCGACACCGTGCTCGAGGACTCCGAATTACTGGGGATGAAGGGGTCCGAGAACACGGGTGTCTTCACCTTCATGCTCACGGCCTGCGTGATTGGCGGCATCCTGCTGGCTGTCCCCCTGTACCGACGTCTCGCGCGCGGACTCGGCAAGGCAAAGGCGTACCGCATCGCGATGCTGTGGTCGGCCGGAGCATTTCCGTTGCTGTTCTTCGCCGGGTTCCTCCCGGTGCTGCCGGCGCTCGCACAGGCGCTCGGGGCCGTCCTGTTCTGCGGTATGGCTACGGCCGGGGTGTTCCTGTTCCCGAACATCCTCACCGCGGACATCGTCGATTACGATGCCGAGCGAACCGACACGCGGCGCGAGGCGATGTTCTACGGAACGCAGAACATGGTGGAAAAGGCCTCCACGGCGCTTTCACCGCTCATCTTCGCGGGCATTCTTCTCGCGGGGGACACCAGTGACAACCCTCTCGGGATAAGGCTGGTGGGGCCGGTTGCCGGGTTGCTGGTGCTCATCGCATTCATCAGCTTCCGAAAGTACTCGCTCGCGCCAGATGTTCCGGCGCCGCAGAAGGTCTGATCATTCCTGGCCATCGAGTGACTGGAGCAGCGCACTGATCGTCGCGATGAAGTTCCGGGTTTCGACCGCCCGCGCGACTGGCGCGCGCGGCGGCCGCGCCTCGCGCGAGCGGGTGTGCCCGAACAGCCGGGTGATCGTTACTCGCCGGAGCGACCGGGGAGGCAGGTTGGCGGCAAGGCGCAGGGTCTCGGTAAAAGGGATGAGCCGGTCGGCCCGGCCATGCAAAAGCACGATCGGAAGCGAGAGCGATTCAAGGCCAGCCGTGCTTGCCAGCAGCGGGTATCGCCGAACAGCGGCAGCCGCCATGGCCGACGCGAGTTCGCGGGCGTCGTCCCCGGCTCGCGCCGGCTGGAACGAGAGCGGAGCGAGGAGATCCCATGCGCTCCGGCTCGCCTCAGGGATGGATTCCCTGAGCGCGATGTTCAGCGGGTCATAGACAGGGCTTCGGGCCGTTGCACCATGCTGGCCGGCCGTCCAGGCAAGCCGACGGAGAGCGGCCGCGGCGGCCTCGCGGTCGGCCTCGTGTCCGAACATATCCCCCGTCACCAGCGGCAACAGATTCGCGCCCATGATCCAGCGGCCGTAGGGGTCGGGGTCGTAGAGATACCGTTCACCGCCCCAGTCGTGTTCGCCCGAGACCATGGCGGCAAGTGTCCTCTCGATATCCCAATAGCCGCCCATCGCCGCGACCGCCTTGATTCGCTCCTGTGCCCCCGCTGCGATACTCATGGCCCATCGCCCGGCGACGCTGAATCCAATCACTCCTACACGGTCCAGGTCGGCCGGGGTCCCGGCCGCGAGCCCGGCGATGCCGGCCTCAACGGCCGGGCCAGCCTCGCCCGGGTCAACCCGGAGGTGCCGCCATGCATCGACCTCCGGCGCGATGGCGTAGTGCCCCGAGGCTGCCAGCGCGCGCGCCATCCGGCGGAGAGCGTCATGGTGGCGGCCAGGCACCGTGATGCCATGGAGAAGGACCCAGGCGGGCCGGCCGCGGGGCCACCCATCGGGAGCGAACACGGTCACGCTCCGCGGCCCAGGATCGGTTTCCACCAGCATCTCGCGCTCGTGGTCCACATCCAGGCCCGGACGGCTGAAACGCCAGAGAAAGCGCGCGTTGCTGCTTGGCCCGGTCATGGTGACTTCCCCGGCAGAGACTGCGGCCAGCATCGCCCGGCCCGAGTAAGCCTGCAACGGCTATGTGTCCCGTTCCCCGCAGCCGGTGGGGTGCGGTGTCGGCAGCCGCCGGGTAGGCTATCGCTCCGCGATGACGACAACACAACCAGCGCTGGCCGGACTCGTCGTGGCCGATTTCTCCGATTCGGCCGCGGCAGCATGGTGTTCGCGGATGCTCGCGGACTTCGGCGCCATCGTGGTGATGGTGGAGCCCCCCGGCGGCAATCCCCTCCGGAGCGAACCACCTTTCGATGACGGCGGCAGGAGCGTTGCGGCGGCGTACTTCCTCGCGAACAAACGGAGCGTCGTCCTCGACCTCGACCGGCAGACCGACCGTCATCGGGCCATGCAGCTTGCACGCCGGGCTGACGTGGTGATCAACAGCCTCCCGCCGTCGAAGCTGAACGAGCGGGGGCTGGCATATGGACAGATCAACCGGCCCGATCTTGTGATGGCCCACGTGACGACGTACGGAATGTCGGGGCCACTGGCCGAAGTGCCGGGAGACGAGTTGACGGTCGCCGCGCGCTCCGGCTGGGCGGGCATCAATGGCGATGCCGCCCGAGAGCCCTTGCGCCCCTCGGGTCACCAGGTTGCATTCTGTACTGGCGTGGCCGCGTACGCCGCAATTGTCGCGGCCATCCTCCATCGCGACAGGCACCCCGGCGAGGGCCAGGAGGTCGACATCGCCGCGCTGGACGTCATGGTTTCAACGTTCGCGCCGGCACTGCTCCGTGCGGAGTACACGGGCAGCCCGCTCGGCCGTCGGGATAGCGCCGACATCACGGCGGGGCCCGTGCCGGTGGCCGACGGCCACTTCGCGCTGACGATCAGCCGGGCGCACTTCTGGCGCGATGCCATGCAGCTGCTCGGCCTGGATGACCTCGCCGAGGACCCGCGCTGGGAGACTTCGTGGTACCGCGCCGCCCACAAAGACGAGTACGTGGACCGGGTCCAGCAAGCGATGGCCGGATGGCAGAAGCACGACCTCTTCGAGGAACTGGCCGCCCGGAGGGTGGTTGCGGGGCCAGTCCTGACGATGGGGGAGCTGCTGGATAACGAGCATCTGCGCGAGCGGGGATTCTGGGTGGAGGCTCCGGACGGCGGACGATTCCCGGGCCCGGCGTTCCGAATGTCCGAGTCATCGTGGCGGCTGAACTCAGGGGCGCCATTCCCCGGAGAGCACGCCCGGGAGGTGTGGGGGTGACGGGTGGGCCACTCGCCGGGTACCGGGGGATTGTGCTGACCCAGGCCTGGGCCGGCGCGTACTGTACGGAACTCCTGGGGTTCATGGGCGCCGACATCATCCAGGTCGAAGTGCGCAAGCGCCCCGATAGCTGGCGCGGAGCCTACGACGCGCCGCTTCCTGAACGCCTGCGGGACGTTCCGACTGCACGGCAAGCGTGGAACTGCAATCCGCTCTACAACTCCGTCAACCTCAACAAGCGGTGCGTCACCCTCGACCTGCAGACGCGTCCGGGGATGGCGGCGTTTCGCGGATTGCTCGAACACGCCGACTTCGTAGCCGAGAACTTCTCGCCGCGGGTGCTCGGCAATCTCGGCATCGGCTATGAGCAGATGGCGGAGATCAAACAGGGCATCATCCTCTGCAGCCTTTCCGCCTACGGGCACAGCGGACCGTGGGCGAACGTGCCCGGCATCGGTGGGACGATCGAACCCACCTCCGGGATGTCGGCGCTCCTCGGGTACCCCGGAGGTCCGCCGCTCAATTCGGGCCAGATGTACCCGGATGCCGTGGCGGGTCTGAATGCCGTCGCGGCCATCGTAACGGCGCTGAGGCACCGCGAGCAGACCGGCCGCGGCCAGTACATCGATCTTTCGATGCAGGAGGCGAATCTCACGTTCGTTGGCGACGCGGCGCTCGAGTACCTGCGCAAGGGCCGGGAGCGCGAACGGTCCGGCAACCACCATCCGCTCTACTCCCCCCACGGCATCTACCCCTGTGCGGGCGATGGCCGCTGGATCGCCATCTCCTGCCACGACGACCGGCAGTGGGCCCAGGTGGTGGCCGCCCTTGGCCCTGCCTCCGCAGCAACGGGAGCAATGGCCGGCTTCGAGACGCTCGAGGCGCGAACAGCGAACGAACAAGCACTTGACGCGTTCATCGCGGCCGCGACACGTTCCTGGGACCGGGACCTCCTCGTAGAACGGCTCACAGCAGCCGGTGTTTGTGCCGCGCCAGTACTTGATGGCCTCGAAATCGCTGCAGCCCCCGGACTCCGGGACCGTGGAGTCGTTGTCGACGTGGACCACGCGGAGGCCGGGACGTGGGCGCATGCGGCCGGTCCATGGCGGTTCTCACGGAGCGGAACGGCACCAGTGCGCCCGGCACCGCTGCTGGGTGAGCACAGCTTCGAGGTACTCTCGCAATTACTGGGCATGACCCAGGAGGCGTACGACGGGCTGGTCGATGCGGGCATCTCGGGCATGGGCCCGCCGGAGTAGGAGCTGAACAGTGGCAACGTACAAGCAAATTCGCTACGAAGTGCGGGACGCCATCGGCGTCATCTCGCTCGCCCGGCCCACGGTCCGGAATGCGCAAAGCCGGGTCATGATCGAGGAGCTCGACAACGCGTTCGCGGCGGCCTCAGATGACAGGGCTGTCCGCGTGATCGTCCTGCGCGCTGATGGCGACCACTTCTCCGGCGGGCACGACCTGGGGAGCCCAGAAGAGCTGGCCGACCGCGAGGCGCGCCCGATCGAGGAAGGGCTGCGCGGCCGCTACACACGGTCATGGGACCTGAACATCGCACCGACGCTTCGCTGGAGAAACGTCCCCAAGCCGACGATCGCTGCGGTGCAGGGCTACTGCATCTTCGCCGGCTGGATGATCGCTTCGGCCTGCGATGTCATCGTGGCAGCCGACGATGCGCGCTTTCTCCCTACGAACTTCCAGTACTTTTCGGTGCCCTGGGACCTCCACCCCCGCAGGGTGAAGGCGATCCTGTTCGAGAGCCGGCTGGTCGACGCTCAAGAGGCCGAGGCCCTCGACTTCGTCAGCTGGGTGGTACCGCGCGAGCACCTGGATGCCGAGGTGATGGAATACGCCGCCCGTGTGGCGGAGAACGACCCCTTCCAGCTGCGGATGATCAAGCTCGCCATCAACCAGGCGCAGGAGGCGCAGGGGTTCACCGGATCGATCTACGGCGCGCACGCACTCCATATGCTCTCGCAGACTGGCGAATCCGACCCCGGATATGCGCTCGCGAAACCGGGCGGCAAGCGCCGGCCGATGGTCCAGCGGGCCTTCGAGAACTACGAACGCGCGAGGGCGAGGCGGAAGCGACCGGGAGAGCCCCAGGGGTGACTGGATCGAGAGGAGGGGGTACCCGTGCGGGTACCCCCTCCGTTCCTTTCAAATCGTGAGCGCGGAGCGCTCAGGCAGCAGTCGCGGCTGCCTCCACGGCTTTCTTCGCGGCTTCGAAAAGGCCATTCGCGCGGATGAGTGGCAGACCTGACTCCTCCACCAGCTTCTCGCCCTCAGCGAGATTGGTGCCAATGAGCCGCATGACCACGGGCACATCGATCTTCATCTGGCTGTGGGCGTCGATCACGCCCTGGGCGATGATGTCGACCCGTGCCATGCCGCCGAAGATGTTCACGAGAATGGCCTTCACGGAAGGGTCTTCGAGGATGACCTTCAACGCGTTGACCACGCGCTGAGGGTCGTTCACGGTACCGATGTCGAGGAAGTTGGCTGGTTCGCCGCCAGCCAGCTTGATCGTGTCCATGGTGGCCATGGCCAGGCCGGCCCCGTTGACTACGCAGCCAATATTCCCATCGAGCTTGATGAAGTTGGCGACTCCGAGTTCCTGCGCCTTGATTTCGAGCGGGTCCTCTTCGTCCTTGTCGCGCAGCGCTTCCAGGTCCTTGTGCCGGAAGAGCGCGTTGTCATCAATGTTCAGCTTCGCATCGACCGCCACGACACGGCCGTCGGTGGTCAGTGCGAGCGGGTTGATTTCGACCAGGCTCGCATCGGTGGCAATCAACGTCTTGTAGAGGCCTTCGGCTATCTTCGCGAACTGATCGGCCTGTTCGCCGGCGAAGCCCAGCCGCGCGGCCAGCATCCGGCCGACGTACGGCTCCCAGCCAGCGCTGGGGTTGACCGGGACGCGGACGATGGCATCCGGGTTGTCGTGGGCAACGACCTCGATCTCCTGGCCGCCTTCCGCCGAGGCCATGATCAGCGGCGACCCCTGCATGCCGTCGATGATCGCAGCGAGATAGTACTCCTTGGCGATGTCGGTCTGCTCAGCGACAAGCACGTGCTTCACGAGCTTGCCTTCGGGGCCGGTCTGGATGGAGACAAGGTGTTTGCCGAGGATCGCGGCGGCCGCCCGTTCCGCTTCTTCCGGAGTGTCTGCCAGGCGCACGCCCCCGACGCGTTCGCCCTTCACCTGGCCAGAGTGACTGGCCGGGTCGGTCGTGAGCTTGTGGTACATGTCGGCAGTCTGCGATTGGTCGACGAGCCGGCCCTTGCCGCGTCCGCCGGCATGGATCTGGGCCTTGACGACCACCTTGCCACCGAGTTCCTGAGCGATGGCCTTCGCTTCGGCCGGGGTGGAGGCGACCCGCCCGCCGGTGACGGCCACACCGTTCTGGGCCAGGAGGTCACGCGCCTGGTATTCGTGAAGTTTCATGGAGAGCTCCGGAAGAGAGTGCGGCGCGGATCGTACCGTGAAGGGCGGCTAGCCGATAGCCGAAGTGGCGGAGAGGGGGAGATTCGAACTCCCGGTGACTTTCGCCACGGCCGTTTTCAAGACGGCTGCATTAAACCACTCTGCCACCTCTCCATCTTCGATTCTGAGTTGCCAGGCCTGACACGGCAAGGCGCGCCGGTGCGTAAGGCGGCCACGCCCGGGTGCTTAGCACTCTTGACAGCAGAGTGCTAAGGCCGTCACGATGAAGGGCAGTCCCGCCGGCCCGCGGCGAGTGTCCGAGGTGACTCCCTTGCCCACGTACGAGTACCACTGCCCGAGCTGCAAGGCCACCTATGAGCTTCGGCAGGGCTTCGACGCCGAAACCACCCACATCTGCGAAGAGTGCGGCAAAGGCACCGCCAAGCGTGTCCTGCACGCGCCTCCGGTCGTGTTCAAGGGTAGCGGTTGGTACGTGACCGACAGCCGCAATAAGAGCTCCGCGGTGACTGATTCGCCGGCTGACAGTGGGGATTCGGGATCTGCGACCGAGCCGGCGGCGTCACCCGCGCCAGCGCCATCGGCCGAAGCGTCAGCCACTCAGTGATGTAGTTAACACAGTCTCGGCATTCCGAAGTCTGTTCGGATTCGTAGCGCGCGCATATACTCCGGCGCATGGTCCGGTCCGCTCAGTATCGCGAAGCCGGCCGGGTGGAACACGCAAACGGGACCCGGCAACGCATCCTCAGCGCCGCCCGGGAGTTGTTTGCACAGCAAGGATACGCCGGCACCTCCATCCGCATGATCGCCCGGTACTGCGGGATCAGCGACCCCACCATCCACTACCACTTCCGGGACAAGGCAGAGATTTACGAAGCCCTGCTGGTGGAGCCTGAGTACGGCGACGAGCCGCCTCCAGCATCGACAGCCACCCGGGACTCCCTCGCGACGTTCATGGAGCGCCGCTTCTCCTGGTGGGCAAGCAACACGGAGTTCACCAGGCTCTTGCTTCGTGAGCAGCTCCGCGGTCGTCGGGAATCCCTCGATTACCTCGCCGATTCAGAGCGACGCTTCCGCGAGGAGCTGTGTTCCGCTGCCTCCGGCCTCTACGGTGAGACTGCCGTGATCGTTACCGACCTGGCCTGGCATTTGCTTGCTGGTGCGCTGTGGGATGTGGTGATGACCTACGGAGCAGACGCGCCAGGCGTCGTTGAGCAGGAGTACTTCCGGAGCCGGATCCGGACGCTCATCGATGCCGCTCTTGATGCCGGCGAGCGATGCAAGGCATGAGCCGCGGCGCGCAACCAGCGGAGGAGCCGGCCGCGCCTGCCCAACGAGGCCGCGACGAAACGCGGCGCCGCATTCTCGAAGCCGCCCTCGAGCTCTTCGCACGCGACGGCTTCGACGACACCACGGTACGGGCCGTGGCCGCACGCTCCGGCGTGACCGATGCCGCTGTGTTCTACTACTTCCCGAGCAAGCGCAGCCTGCTCGATGCGCTATGGACCATCCGGCCGGAACGCAATATCCGCACCATAGCGCCGGGACCGGCGATGACCCCCACGCGGCTCCGGGAGATCATCGATGAGACACTCGAATTCGTCGCCGATAATCAGCACCTGATGCGACTGATGAGCTGCGAAGCGCTCGGCGGCGACAAGACGGCCAGGGCCTTGCAGCAGGAGTCCCGGGCACTCTGGCGCCGGGCAATCCACGCGCACTTCTCCGCCGCATTCGACGCAGATACCGCCGACCGGGCGACGGATATCCTCCATCTGCTCATCCACGGAGTGACCATGCTAGCCATCATGGACCACGGCGAACGGGCCGGGGAGATCTTCCGGGACAGCGCGTTCCGCGAGCACCTCTGGCACAGGGCCGCACTCGTCGTGCCACTTTCCGGGATGGAGCCGGCGAGCTAGGTGCGCCTCGTCGTCCAGCGTGTCTCCTCCGCCTGGGTGGCGGTCCAGGACCAGCGTGTTGCCGAGATCGGCCCCGGTCTCCTCGTACTTGCGGGAATTGCCACCGATGATGGCCCGGCCATCGTGGATCGGGTCGCCGCGCGTGTGGCGGAACTCCGGATCTTCGAGGACGACGCCGGCAAAATGAACCTCTCGGCCCTGGACACTGGCGCCGAGGTGCTGTGCGTCAGCCAGTTCACCCTGTATGGCGACGTGCGGCGAGGCAGGCGTCCCTCGTTCGATCGGGCCGCGCCTGGCGCGGTGGCACAACCGCTCTTCGACCGTCTCTGCGAGTCGATCGAGCACAGGGGCCTCCGATGTGCCCGGGGGGTGTTCGGCGCGGAGATGGAGGTGGGCCTGGTGAACGACGGGCCCGTGACCCTGATCCTCGACTCCGAAGAGTTGGAGCGGCCCCGCCGCGCTTGACCGCAACGCCGGGCGGGCCGCAACGTTCACCCACACCCCGAACCTGGAGCCCCCACATGCGCATGAGCAGGCTGATGCTTAGAACGCTCCGCGAGCCGCCGTCCGAGGCGGAACTTGCGAGCCATAAACTCTTGCTCCGGGCTGGGCTCGTCACGCCGTTTGCCGCCGGGCTGTACTCGTTTACCCCCGTTGGCTGGCGCGTCCTTCGCCGCATCGAAGCGATCATCCGAGAGGAGATGGACGAGAGTGGCGCCCTGGAGGTTCACCTCCCCGCCCTGAACCCCATCGAGATGTGGGAGCAGACCGGCCGCGCCGAGGCCATGGGGCAGACCTTGTTTCGCCTCGCCGATCGGAAGGAGCGGGGGTTCGTCCTGGGCCCGACGCACGAAGAGGGAATGAGCCTCCTCGCGTCACGGCACATTCAGAGCTACCGGGACCTGCCTGTCACCCTCTACCAGGTACAGACGAAGTTCCGTGACGAACCGCGGCCCCGCGGAGGGCTGGTGCGGTTACGCGAGTTCACGATGAAGGATGCGTACAGCTTCGATACCGGCTGGGACACGCTCGACGCCAGCTACGACGCCGCCTTCCAGGCATATGTGCGCATCTTCGAACGTGCGGGCATCCCGGTGGTCCCGGTGGCCGCAGACTCGGGCGCAATCGGCGGCAAGGATAGCCAGGAGTTCGTTTTCCTGACCGAAGACGGGGAGGATGAGGTGTTGCTGTGCCCCGGATGCGGGTACGCGGCAAACGCGGAAAAAGCCGAGTTCGCACCGCCACCCGCCGTTCCGGGCGAACCGCTCCCGATGGAGCGCGTCCACACGCCGGGTCAGCGCAGCATTGCCGAGCTGGCCCGGTTCCTGCGCATCGAGGAGCGCCAGACCGTGAAAGCCGTGTTCTACAAGGCCGATGGGAAGCCGGTCTTCGTGGCGATCCGGGGCGACCTCGCCGTCAATGAAGTCAAGCTCAAAAACGCGCTGAAGGCGCGTGAAGTCGAGCCGATGGACGAAGCGATGGTGCGTGGACTCGGCCTTACTGCGGGGTCGGCTTCCGCGGTCGGCCTCAAGGGGGTGCCGATCGTGGCCGACCCAAGCGCGGTTGGGGCCACGAACCTGGTGGCCGGCGCGAATGAGACCGACTACCACCTCCTGAATACAAACCACGGTCGTGACTGGAACGCCGACATCGTCGCTGAGATTGCGCTGGCCAGGGGTGGCGACGCGTGCGCCGCCTGCGGCAGCGCTCTCGAAGTGCGACGGGGCATGGAGATGGGCCACGTCTTCAAGCTCGGCACCATCTACTCCGAGGCCATCGGCGTGCACTACCTGGACGAAGCGGGCGAGCGGAAACCGTGTGTGATGGGCTGCTATGGCATCGGTGTTGAACGAATGCTGGCCGCCGTCATCGAAGCCAACCATGACGACAACGGGATTATCTGGCCCCCGGAGGTTGCCCCGTACGATGTCCACATCGTCGCGTTGAACCTGGACCAGCCGACCGTGGCGAACGCCCTTTCCGAGCTAGAGGACTTGCTCGCGGCGGAACGGCTCTCGGTCCTGGTCGACGACCGCGAGGATTCGGCCGGGATCAAGTTCAAGGACGCCGACCTGCTGGGCATGCCCGCTCGCATCACGGTCAGCCCCCGGGCCCTCGAAAAGGGCGGAGTGGAGATCCGCAAGCGCCGCACAGGGGAGACGACGGTCATTGCACCCGTCGATGCCGCCAGCGCCGTTCGCTCGATCCTCGCCGCCCGCTGAGCCCGGGGGTTCCCGGACCGTATACTGGTTACCACCTTCGCGCCCAGCCCGGCGCGTCAAGCCCGTCCCGGAGGTTTCTGATGTCTGACGGAAACGCCACCCAGCCAAGCCTCTTCTCGACCGAGGCACTCGCGGCACTCTCCCGTGCCGTCCACGCCTGGGAAGAGGGTCCCCTGGCGAAGACCCTGCAGCGGCAGCCCGAGCGGGACGAGGACTTCGCGACGAGCTCTCAGCCGGTGCAGCGCCTGTACACACCGCTGGATATCGCAGAGCTCGATTACCTTCGCGACCTCGGGTTTCCTGGCGAATACCCGTTCACCCGGGGCGTGCAGCCGACCATGTACCGGGGCCGCTACTGGACGATGCGGCAGTACGCGGGGTTCGGCACCGCCGAGGAATCGAACCAGAAGTTCCGGTACCTCTTGAGCCAGGGTCAGACTGGCCTCTCCGTCGCGTTCGACCTCCCCAGCCAGCTCGGATACGACTCGGACGACCCGATGGCCATTGCCGAGGTCGGCCAGGTCGGGGTGGCGATTGACTCGCTCTACGACATGGAGACCCTGTTCGCAGGTATTCCGCTCGACCAGGTCTCGACGAGCATGACCATCAACGCACCGGCAGCGGTCATGCTCGCCATGTACGTCGTAGCCGCCGAGAAGCAGGGCGTTAGCCCGGACAAGCTGAATGGTACCGTGCAGAACGACGTGCTGAAGGAGTACGTCGCGCGCGGAACTTACATCTTCCCGCCCGGACCAAGCGTGCGGCTGGCGGCCGACATCATGGCCTATTGCGCCCGCAACGTGCCGCAGTGGAACACAATCAGCGTGAGCGGCTACCACATACGCGATGCCGGGGCGACGGCGGCGCAGGAGATTGGCTTCTCGTTCGCCAATGCCTGCGCCTACATGGATGCGGCACTGGAGCGGGGCCTTGCCGTCGATGAGTTCGCGCCACGGATCAGCTGGATCTTCAACACGCACAACAACTTCTTCGAGGAAATTGCCAAGTACCGGGCACTGCGCCGGCTGTGGGCGCGGCTGCTCAAGGAGCAGTACGGCGCCAGGGACCCGCGCTCCATGATGTTCCGGACACACACCCAGACGGGCGGCAGCACCCTGGTGGCACAGCAGCCCGAGAACAACATCGTCCGGGCCGCCATCCAGTCCCTGGCGGCCGTGATCGGCGGAGTCCAGAGCATCGCCCTGAGCTGCTTCGACGAAGCCCTCGCGCTGCCCACTGACGAGGCCCAGCGTATCGCTCTGCGAACGCAGCAGATCATCGCGCACGAAACGGGAGTTGCCGACACC
Source organism: uncultured Anaerolineaceae bacterium (assembly GCA_964507025.1). GTDB lineage: Bacteria > Chloroflexota > Dehalococcoidia > Tepidiformales > Tepidiformaceae > Amarobacter. The sequence goes on along the minus strand of CAZDOK010000004.1, from coordinate 14,798 downwards.
GTCGACCCGCTGGCCGGGAGCTACTTCGTTGAACACCTGACGAACGAACTGGAGCGGCAGGCCCGGGGCTTCATGGACCAGATCGCGAAGATGGGTGGATCGGTGGTCGCCATCGAATCGGGGTGGATGCAGAACCAGATTGCCGAAGCCAGCTGGAAGTACCAGCGCGAAGTCGACGATCGGCGCGAAGTCGTCGTCGGCGTGAACGAATACCAGGATGGCGGAGAACAACGGCCGTCGATCTTCTCAGTCGACAAGCGGCTGGTGGAACACCAGCTCAAGCGGCTCGAACACCACCGGCGCGAGCGCGACGCCGCCCGTGTACACGCGACGCTGGCCATGCTTAAAGAGACGGCAAGTGGCTCTGGCAACCTCATGCCGCCGATCATCGAGTGCGTCCGTGCCTATGCGACGCTCGGCGAGATCTGCGGCGCGCTCCGGGAAGTGTTCGGGGAGTACCAGGCGCCAACCGTGATCTAGCTGCCGCGGAGCAGGTCTTCGAGGGCTGCGAGGGCCGCGCGGGTGGTTTCGCGTGTCTCGGCCCGACCGAGCAGGAGCATCGAGACCGCTTCCACGGCCTCCGCGAGCTCGGGATCGGCGCGACGGAGCGATTCGTGCGCGGCCTCCGGTGACGGCGAGGACGCCCAGTGCGGCCGCACTGCCTCGGTGACCAGCGCCGCGCCAAGCACCTCGGCACGCCGATCGGCGGGGATCTCCGCCGCCTCGAGGATGCCGCAAACGAGTGCACTGAGCTGATCGATCGAAGCATCACGCGAGCCGGTCAGCATCTTCGCGAGCGCGCCCGCGCGTGCCTGTCCGTAGCGGGTCGAGTGTTCCATGGCTGCTCCGACGCCTCTTTCGCTTTGCATCCTACCACCAACCGTGCAACCGATATAGTCCATTAGCAATTACGACGGCCAACCAGCCATCAATCCGAAGGTTACGCATGGCCCGCGACAGATCGTGTCGCGATCAGATGCCCAACAGCGCGCCGAGCGACTGCTTTGCCTCGAAGATAGATGCCCACGCATCGCCCTGCGCGGCGACAAGCCCGGGCACGGTTTCCAGAGTGAAGTCGGTGGGCGACGTGGCGCCGACCTGCTCCCAGCGGAGCGGCATCGAAACGGGGGCGCCGATCTTCGCCCGCGGCGAGTAGGCGACCGCCAGGTTCTTGTGGCGCGCGTTCTGGTTGGCATCCAGGAAGACCTTCCCCATGCGTCGGTTCGTGGCCCATTCCATGGTCACATCCTTCGGCCGGCGCGAAAGCAGTTCGAGGCAGATGGTGTTGGCAGCCGCGCGCACGATGCCGAAGTCGAACTCACGTTGCAGTGGGACGAAGAGGTGCAGGCCGGTCGCCCCGGATGTCTTCACAAACGCCTTCAGTCCCAGGGAGTCCAGGATCTCCTTCAGACTCAGGGCGACTTCGGCGGTCCGCGCGAAGGCCGCGGCATTGGGCTGGGGCTCTTCCCCTGCGCGCTCGGTCCCGGCATAGATATACGGGTCGAGGTCGAACAGCATGAAATCCGGGTAGTTAAGCACGGAGGCCTCCAGCGCGTCGCCGGACCCGGTGAACGACGCGGGGAGTTCGGCCCCATCGGGGCCGGGAACTATCCGCGACAGGGTGGCATGCCACTCCAGGTCGGCCACCTGGCAGAGCCAGAGGAGCGTCGGGAGGTTGTTGCAGAGAAGCAGCTGCTGGTCCACGCCTTCACCTTCCGAGTAGGCGTTCACGGTCTCCACGAACGGCGGAAGCTCCCCCTCCCAGTGCTTCTGGTAGAAGCGCTGCCGCTCGATGCCATCCGGAAAGCGGAGCAGCGTCAGGGGCCGGTTCGCGATATGGCGTTCGATGCAAGGGAAAATGCGAGCGGCATAACGCAGGAGGTTCCGCTTGGTGACCCCCACGCCGCCCTCATCCGCGGGCCAGAGCACCTTGTCGAGATTGGTGACCGGGACGGTCCAACCCGGGCCCTCGATGGAGCCACGGCTCCGCAGCCGGTCGAGCTGCGCCAAGACCTCGATGCCTGTGGCAGCCGGCCGATGCTCCAGTCGAGGCGACCGATCCACGCGTCCTGCGGCATCGACCAGGCCCTTGAACACGGGTGCCCGCAGGACACCGGCGGCTGTCCGGTTCGCGTACTCAACCAGGATCTGGAGCCGCGGCTCAACCCAGTGTGCTGCCCGGTCGTCCGGAGTCGGGACGCCGAAAGGCGAATCCGTTCGCGGCGCGGCATCCAGCTCGCGCCGGATGGTGGCGACATCGCTATCGGTGAAGCCAGACCCGACCTTCCCCCGGTATTCAAGGGCACCATCGTGTCGCTCCCCGATGATGAGGCCGCCGAAGCTGGTCGAACGATGGCCGGTACCGGCCGTCCATCCCGCCACCAGGAACACATCCCGGTCGAGCGCTTTGCGCTTGAGCCACATGGTGCTGCGCCTGCCCGCTTCATACCGGCTATCGTCGCGTTTCGCGATGATGCCCTCGAAGCCAGCTGCCACTGCCGCCTCGAACGCCTCATCCTGCGGCAGGGGGATCGTCGCGACCTGGGCAACGTGCGGAGTAGGAAGGAGAAGGCGGGCCAGCGCCTCGCGCCGACCGTGGAGGGGCGCGCGGTCGAGGTGGTAGCCATCGAGATAGACCAGGTCGAAGACGAAGAACACCACGGGAATGTCACGTTCGGCCGCCGCGACGGCTTCCGCATCGTGGAGGTTCATGCGCTGCTGCAGCAGTTCAAAGGACGGTTGGCCTTGAGACCCGATCGCCACAATCTCCCCGTCGAGGATGGCGGTGGCGGCCGGCTGCTGACGCAAGAGCGCCACGAGAGATGGATACCCGGCGGTGATATCGTGTCCGCCGCGAGAACGAAGCTCGACCCGGCCATGTTCGAGGTAGGCAATCACCCGGATGCCATCGAGCTTTGGTTCGAACGAATACCCGGGAGTGGAGGGAATGGGCTCCGCCGTTGCCAGCATGGGCTCGACATGCGCGAGCGGGCTCAGCCTGGCACCTGGCAGGGTAGCGGGGCTGAAGTCCCAGGTTTGCCCAGAAAGCTGCGAAGCCTGCCGGCCTGCACGCAGGTCGTCGATCGACAGTCCTGTTGCCACCGACGCGCCGTCGGCCAGTATGTCGCCGGTCTCGCTGGCGGCGACATCACGGTGCTTCAACATCAGCCACTGCCCGTCCTCATCCTTCATCCGGACGAGCGCCCACGAGCCCTTGAGCTTCCTGCCCCGGAACGTTACCGAAAGCTTGCCTGCGGCGATCTCGCCGCGCAGCTGTTCCTCCGCCCCCGCGCGGTCGTCCCAGAATGTCTTGCCTTTGTCGTCGGGAGAGAAGGTCCCCGCGTCCCAGATGAGGCTCGGACCCGCGCCGTACTGCCGCTCAGGGATCACTCCCTCGAAGCCAGCGTACGCCAGCGGGTGGTCTTCGGTGCGCGCCGCGAAGCGGCGCTCTCCTGGGCTGGCCGATGGCCCCTTCGGCAGCGCCCAGCACTTCAACACACCGTCGAGCTCGAGCCGGAGGTCGTAGTGCAGCCGCGAGGCGGCATGCTTGTGGACAACGAAGCGAAGTGGGCCTTCGGCGACCGGTAGTGAGCCCCCGTCCGGTTCCGGCGTTCGACCGAAGTCGCGCTTGCGTCGGTAGTCGTCAAGCCCGCCGGCGGACATCGTCAGGAGGCGACGGGCGTCTTCTTCCGCCCACGGGCGGTCGCCGGCGGAGCGGGCTCGGGTGCGGGCTCCGCGGCCTGGGCTTTGCGCTTCTTCGCTGCCTCCACGCTCGCTTTCAAGGCTGCCATCAAGTCGACAGCCGGGGCGGCAACCGCTTGCTCGGCCGGCGCAACATACTCGTGGCCTTCCAGCTTCGCCTGGATGATGGCCATGAGCGCGTCACGGTATTCGTCCCGATAGGCCGCTGCGTCGAAGGGCTCGTGGAGCAGCTCGATGAGGGCGTACGCGACCTTCATTTCGGCGTCCGAAACCGCGAGCTCCTGGGGCTCTGACTCGGGCTTCCGGATCTCGTCGGCGAAGTACAACGTTTCGAGCACCAGGCCGTGGTCCTTCGGCCTGAGCGCGCAGAGCCGCTCCTTGGTGCGAATCGCAATCTTCGCGACCGCGCTGAGCTGCTTCTCTTCGAGCGCCTTGACGAGGAGCGCGAATGGCTTCTTCCCAAGCTCCTCCGGCTCCACGTAGTAGCTCTTCTCGTAGTAGATCGGGTCGATTTCGTGGGCATCGACGAATGCCGTCAGCGCGATCGTGTGCTTGCTCGGGATGGGGAGCTTCTCGAGGTCGGACTCATCGACCAGGACGAAGCGGTCGCGGGCGTACTCGTAGCCCTTCACGATTTCGTCGGGTTCGAGGTCCTTGCCATCGGTCGAGCAGCGTTTCACGAGCCGGATTGGGCTGTTGTCGGCGGCGTGCAGCTGCCGGAACGCAATGTCCTGGCTTTCAGTGGCAGTGAAGAGGCGGACAGGGATGCTGACCATTCCGAAGCTGATGGTGCCTCGCCAGATTGCGCGTGCCATGGGGCCTCCGTCGCGCGGGGTTGCGCGGCCCGGGGTGAGTCCGGGCTTGACAATATAGCAGAACGGCACGTGAAGGGACCGGACCAATTCGGGCGCGCGTGGCCGGACACGGCGCTGCCGCCATGTGGTCTAATGCGTGCGAGACGAGAAGGAGACGCGCAGTGGGCGAACAGCTCCAGCCCGACCATCGGATCTTCGTCAGCTATATCGACAAATCACGCGATTACTACCTGGCCCAGGGCTACAACAACCCGTACCGCTGGGCGCACCACCGTGATGCACCGTTCTGTCCCCTCACCAGGCCACTCACCGAGTTGCGGATCGGCCTCGTTACCACCGCAAGCATCGTCCAGGGCGAAGTCGAACCGGAGCCCTTCTCCGTACCCCGGGTGGTGTACTCGGCGCCCACCGAGCCACCCCCGGAATGCCTCTACACCATGCACCGGTCGTGGGACAAGGAAGCCACGCACACCGATGACCTCGACTCGTACTTCCCGGTCCACCGCCTCCAGGAGGCGGTCCGCGCGGGACGGCTCGGATCGCTCTCCAGGCGCTTCTACGGTGTGCCGACCGAGTACAGCCAGCGCAAAACGAGCGAGGTCGACGCGCCCGAGATCCTGCGGCTGTGCCGCGAGGACGGTGTCGACATCGCGATGCTCGTGCCCCTCTGACCAGTCTGCCACCAGACCGTGGGTCTGGTCGCCCGGCACCTCGAACAGGCTGGCATTCCAACAGTGATCGTCGGGTCAGCCCGCGACATCGTGGAACAGTGCGGTGTCCCCCGCTTCCTGTTCACCGACTTCCCGCTCGGAAACCCGTGCGGCGCGCCCTACGACATCGCCATGCAGACATCGATCGTCGGCATGGCGCTCGACCTGCTCGAAAATGCGCAGTTCCCTCGCACCACCGTGCAGACGCCGTACTGTTGGCCGAACGAGCAGTGGCGACTGAACTTCATGCGAGTTGAAGGCCAGGATCCCGAAGTCCTGCAACGGCTCGGGAAGGAGCGCCGCGCTCAGCAGGAGGCGCGGCGCCAGCGAGAACCGTGAAGGGGCCGGTCACTCCGCGTTCGAGTCCTTGCCGGCGCCGGCCGACGTGAGCGCCTCCAGTGCGACGGTAACGCGCTGGTAGAGCGTGTCGACCGGGTAGTTCCCCTGGGAGTCCCGCTCTCCGGCCGGGATGCCGGTGAGGAGCTCGACGGCATCCTCGACGCGATCGACGGCCCAGATGTGGAATCGTCCTGCGGCGACGGCATCGACAACATCGGGGCGTAGCGTCAGATGGGTCACGTTGGTTGCCGGGATGATGACCCCCTGCGAGCCCGTGAGACCGCGTGCGCTGCAGACATCGAAGAACCCCTCCACCTTCTCGGTCACGCCCCCCACCGCCTGGACGCGGCCAAACTGGTCGACTGAGCCGGTCATGGCGATGTCCTGGCGGATAGGCACGTTTGCGAGCGCGCAGAGGATCACGATGAGCTCGGCGCAGGAAGCGCTGTCGCCCTCTACTTCGTCGTAGCTTTGTTCGAACGTCAGGCTCGCGGTAAACGCCAGCGACTTGTCGCGACCAAAATTGCCGGTGATGTACCCGTTGAGCACCAGCACTCCCTTGCTGTGGATGGCACCGCTCCGTTCCACTTCGCGCTCGATCGCGACGACGCCGCGACGGCCAGCTCCGGTGCGGCAACTGATGCGCATGGGCGTACCGAAGGCATGGGTGCCCACCTGGTAGACCGCCAGGCCATTGACCTGCCCCGCCACCAGGCCTTCCGTTTCGACGCGGCGGGTGCCCTCGAGAATCATCTCCCGGAGCCGATCAGGGATCATGCTGGCGCGCCCCCGACGGCCGTCAATCGCGCGCCTGACATCCTCTCCCGAGACCATTTGGTGGCGCTCAACGGCCGCAAGATGTTCGGCTTCCTTGCAGAGGTCGCTGAGTTCGCCGAAGCGGGTGCTCAGGCGGTCCTGGCGCCCGGCAAGTCGCGCGCTGAACTGGAGGATTTCTGCGAGCGCCTCCCCGGAGAACGGGTGCATGCTGCAGTCGTCCGCCACGCGGCGGATGAACCGCACGTGGCCGGTCACACTTCCAGCATCGAGCGTGGAGTCGGGCTCGAACTCCGCACGGACTTTGAACAGGCGCCCGAACTCCGGGTCGAGCATCTCCACAAGAGCCATGGTGAGCGGTTCGCCGATGAGGATGACCTTGCCTTCGAACGGAACGCCTTCGGGCGTGAGGTTCACGGCGGGCAGGGACGTCATCAGGTCGCCGATGCCCTCGACGCGCAATTCACGGGTCTTCAGCGTGCGCTTGAGCATCAGCCATGCCCGGGGATCGAAGAGGAGGTCTTCGAGCTGGAGGAGGATGTACCCGCCGTTCGCCCGGTGGAGTGCACCGGGGCGGATATGTGTGAAGTCAGTGGTGAGCGAGCCGAAGTGCGCCTCGTAGTCGATCCGGCCAAGCAAGTTATGGTAAGTCGGGTTGCGCTCCTCGATGACTGGTGCGCCGGTGTCGGAGTCAGCCCGAGAGACAAGCAGGTTCACGCCATAGCGGCGCAAGAGCGCCTCGCGCTCGTTGGTGATTTCGCCCACGATATGTGGCGGCAGCTGACTGAGAGCGGCCTGCGACAGCTGCTTGAGCTGGGCCAGGTTGGAGACGAGGTCCTCCCGGATGGCGGCGATATGGCTGGCGAGTCCGTGCTCGCCGTAACGGCCGGTTAGTTCCTCGATGATGTGCGCGATGACGAATGTCGCCACGTCTTCATCGAGCCTGGCAACCGCGTCACGCGCCGACGCGTCGAGCTTGCGCAGCTCGCGCATCGCCTGTTCCACGAGCCCCTCGACGAACTCGCTCCGTTTTTCGATTTGCTCACGCATGTCGCGTGGCAGGCCCTGGAGCACCTCTGGCGCGAGTGGTCGCCCGTCGCGTCCCAGCGGGACGATGACGAACCCCATCGGAGTCATATTGACCGCGAAACCCTGGGCTGTGGCGGCGCGCTGCATCTCGGCTACGGCCTGCTCGCGTGCCTTGTTGAGTGGCTCGAGCACTTCCTTGACCCGCTCCTGGTAGGAGTCGCTCTCGAACGCCTGGGGAATGTCCTTGCGGCAGGCTTCGGCGAGCTGAGCGAGGTCACGTTGCAGCCGCGCTCCAAGACCGGCCGGAAGGGATGCTGCTCGCGGATGGGTTGGGTCGTCAAAGTTGTGGAGGTATACCCAGTCCTTGCCGCGAGGCGCACCGCCCGCAACCGCGCGCACCAGTTGCTGCGCCGCGGTGGTCCTTCCCGATCCGGGCAGCCCGGAGATGGCGACGTTGTACCCCTCCGCATCGATCCCCAGACCAAAGCGAATCGCATCCTGGGCGCGATCCTGGCCGGTAAGCCGATCAAGCGGCTCGATGTCGCGGGTCGATGCCGGCAGGAGCGAAACGTCGAGTGCTGCGCGAAGTTGCTGCGGGGCGAGCTCGGGAGGGCGGCCGCTCGCCGTTGCTTCTGAACTGGTCACAGGTTCGCCTCCGAGGAAGGGCCCTTCCCGTGGGATAGGGCCTACCAAGGATAGGGGGTCTGGCCGGTCTCCGGCACGCCACCGCTTGACAGGCGCGGCGACCGGAACTATTGTGAATAGCAACTCACTTTTCACTACTCACATGCGCCAACGAGCCCCCAAACGCCCCGCAGCCGAACGCAAACGACTCATCCTCGAGAGTGCGCAGGACGTCTTCGCGGTCTCCGGCTATGCGAACACCGGCACGGAGGATGTCGCGCGGGCCGCCGGGGTTTCGGCTGCGGCACTCTACCGCTACTTCCCCAGCAAGCGCGACCTGTACCTGGCAACGCTCCGCAGCGCCGGGCCACGCCTGCTGAGCCTCTGGGCCGGTCGGGCGAAGGGCGCATCCAATCCCCTCGAGGGAGTGCGAACGCTCGGGCTCGAGTACTACGACCACATCCAGGGCCGCGCCTCGTACGCACGGCTCTGGTTCCAGGCACTCGGGGAAGCCGACGACCCGGAGGTGCGCGAAACCATCGCGGCCAACTTCACCGGAATGGTCGATGTCATCAGCCGGCTGATCACGACGGCGCAGGAGCGGGGCCTCGCCCGTCGCGATATCGATCCTCGCATCGCGGCCTGGCACTTCATGGCCATCGGCTTCACCTTCGACCTCGTGAACCACCTGGCGCTCGACGGAGAACTAGACCGGGCGAAGGTCGAAGCCTGGGGACAACTATTCATCGACTCTCTTCGCGAGGCGCCACATGAATCGGGAGACACGGAACCCATCCTGGATGGAGGACGAGCGCTGTCTGTGCGGCAACCTGGTGGCGAGGGTTTCGTCCACCGGGGTGGAGATTCTTTGCCGCCGCTGCAAGCGCATCCACCGGATCCCCTGGGAATCATGCATGGAGGCACGGATGGCTGATGCGCCGCCGATGAGACCATAGCTAACCTTAGCTAACTGAAAGAGGCCAGAGGTCCCGAACCCAGAGCCCGGATGAAACCGCACACACCGCGGTTCATCCGGGCTCTTTCACGTTCATTCGCCAACGAAGGAGGGCACACCAGGTGGAAACCACCCAACTCGATCCCAAGACCCGCGAAGACCTGATTCGTCGAGCCTGGTACGCACATGACGCGCGCTGGTTTGCGGCCGTGGCCGCCGAATTCGGCATGGAGACCGCGAACCGGCTGAACCGTGCGGCCGTCCGCGCGGTCGGGCAGGTGGAGGCGGGCCGGATGGCCCGAACGCTCGGGAAGCAGCGCGCCGAGAGTGTCGACGAGTTCCTCGACTTCCTCAAGGGCGGTCTCGACCTGTACGTCGCGCCGCCGCTCATGGATATGACGCTGCGAAAGGTCGACGAACGCAGCTACGAAGTCGCTGTCAACGACTGCTTCGTCCACACCAACATCACGAAGGCCGGGATCGCGGATTCCTACCAGTGCGCCGTCTGGGACCGCGTGCAGGGATACCACGAAGCGCTCGGGCAGTCGCTCGAAGAGGGTCAACTGCCGGCATTCAGCTGTGTCAGGGCGCGCGGCCTGGAGTGCCGGCGCGTGCTCACCATCAAGTAACTCAAGGGAGACTCACATTGGACCACGCATCAACCGCCCAGTTTGAGCCGCTGCGACAGGCAGTGCGGCACTTTGTTACCAACGAGGTGATTCCGCTCGAAACGGAACACCGACTGAGCTGGGACGTTGTCCCACCGAGGGAGCTTCGCAGAGAGGTCCGGCGACGGGCGAAGGCCCTGGGGTTGTATGCCCCCGACATGCCCGAGGCCGTCGGTGGCGCCGGCCTTTCGTTCCTTGGTCGCTGCATCCTGGAAATGGAACTCCATTCGCACGACACCGTGTTCTTCGAGGATGTCCTGGGCGGGGGTGGCGGGCCCACACCGATCCTCCTGGCCGGCAGCACCGCGCAACAGGAGCGTTTCCTGGCACCGCTCATGGCGGGAGAGACCACGACGTGTTTCGCCCTCTCGGAACCAGACGCCGGCTCCGATGCGAGCAATCTGCGTACGCGGGCCATGCCCGCGGAGGGCGGTTGGGTGCTCAACGGCACCAAGAACATCGTCAGCAACGGCCCACATGCCGACTTCGCGATTCTGTTCGCCATGGCGATGGGGCCCGACGGCCCGGCCGGAGTGACCGCCTTCCTGGTCGATGCCGCGACGCCTGGGTATGACAACTCTCGCGAGCACACCTGCATGGGGTTCACCGGCATCCAGGGCGAGATCGCCCTCAGCGACGTCCGCATTGGCGAGGACGCTGTGCTCGGAGAAGTTGGCAAGGGCTTCGCGCTGGCCATGGACTGGATCAACGGGAACCGAATCCGGACCGCGGCGATGGCGACTGGCATTGCCCGGAGGGCACTGTCTCGTAGTGCAGCCTATGCCGCCACGAGGACCCAGTTCGGGGCGCCCATCGTGAGTTTCCAGGCAATCCAGCTCAAGCTCGCTGATATGGCAACCGAGCTGTACGCCGCCGAATCCATGGTGGAGCGATCGGCGTGGATGAGGGACCAGGGCCAGGACATCCGGAAAGTCTCGGCGATGACGAAGCTCTACGCGTCCGAGATGGTCAACCGGCACGCTTACGAGGCGGTGCAGATCCACGGCGGGGTCGGCTGCCTGAAGGAGACCGGAGTCGAGCGCATCTACCGGATGGTCCGGATCCTGACGATCCTCGAAGGAACCTCGGAAATGATGAAACTGACCGTTACCGACCGGTTGCTGAAACAGGGAGGGCGCTGATCGACCCAGGGGAGCCATCTCCTCCGCTTCCCCTCCGGCCCCGGCGTGGCAGCATGCTGCGCCGGGGCCGCTTGCCGTGCGCGCTGTGCAAAAGGCTGGTGGGCCCGCCGGGATTCGAACCCAGGACCAATCGGTTATGAGCCGACCGCTCTCACCGCTGAGCTACGGGCCCCCGCGTAAATGATACGCGAGGGCCCGTGAGAGTGTGCGCTATCGGGAAGAGCGTCGCAGCCTAGCGGCGACCCTTCCCGCCCTTGCGGTCGTTCCAGCCGCGGCCACCGCCGCCACCACGCCCGCCGCGTTCGAATCCAAAATCGCCGCCGCCCCCGCCGGCGCCGTAACCGCCACTGTAGCCGCCGCCGCTCGAGCCGCCACCGAAGCTGCTGCGGCCACCACCGAATCCGCCACCGCCGCCGCCGCCGCCGCCGCCAAAGCTGCGGCCACCGCCACCGCCACCGGAAAGCGAGCGGGGCTGGGGCTGGAAGCAGTCACTGCAGTACACCGGACGATCGCCGCGGGGTTCGAACGGAACCTTGGCCTCTTTGCCGCACGATGCGCAGGTCGCATCGAACATCTGCCGGGGCGGCCGACGATCGGCGAATCCGCCGTTTTCACCTCCGCCCATTGCACCCTTCCTTGCCCGCCGGCAGTTGGGGCAGCGCCGGGGCTCTCGCGTAAAGCCCTTCGACGCATGAAACTCCTGTTCACCCGCGGTGAACACGAACGACTCGCTGCAATCGCTGCAGACGAGCGTCTTGTCGGTGTACGACACCCAATGACCCTCCTGGAATTGCGTGGAACCTACGGTCATCGAGCGCCGGTGGAATTCTGTTATGACCTCTCCGTGAGGCCGATGGAACGCGGTTACCGCTGTCAGCGTATCAGTACCGCATTCGGCTGTCATCAGAATTGTCGCGAATTCCATTCGACATGCATGAAACGATTCCCCGGCCAGGATGCGCTATACTGCCTTCGCCGTCCCGGTTTGCAGCCAGGCCCGGGCCCAACGGTCCCCACGGGGAAGTCGCGGGAACCTGGCGAGACGGCAACCGGGTGCTCACCCGGAAAGGGCCCAAGTACCCCCACGTGCTGTGGAAGGAGGCTTGGGACATGGGATTCAGCCCGCACTCTCGCACCAGACCCCTCTAGCCCGTCGTACCGGCGAGTTCCGCTCTGCGCCGGCCTACACCGGTAGCGTTCATTGCAAGGAGTCGAAACGGTGCATCCTGACAGTTTCGCCAGCCGTTCCACACTCACCGCGGGTGGCGGCACCTATACCTACTTTTCGCTGGATGCCCTCCGTCAGAAGGGCATCGGCCATATCGACCGCCTTCCGTTCTCGTTGAAGATCCTGCTCGAGAACCTCCTGCGCCTCGAAGACGGACGATCCGTCACCCGCGACGACATCGAGGCCCTGGCATCCTGGGAGCCCAACAGCGGCACGGACCGCGAAATCGCGTTCACGCCTGCCCGTGTGCTCCTCCAGGACTTCACCGGCGTGCCCGTTGTCGTCGACCTGGCCTCGATGCGCGAGGCCATCAAGAAGCTCGGCGGCGACCCCGGCCGCATCAACCCGCTCCAGCGGGTCGACCTCGTCATCGACCACTCGGTACAGGTCGATAACTTCGGGACAACCGATGCCTTCGCGCTCAACGTGGAGAAGGAGTTCGAACGCAACAGGGAGCGCTACCAGTTCCTGCGGTGGGGGCAGCAGGCGTTCGACAACTTCCGCGTGGTGCCACCGGGCACTGGCATCGTTCACCAGGTCAACCTGGAGTACCTGGCATCGGTCGTGTTCGAGAAGGAGGAAGGCGAAGCCACGCTCGCCTACCCGGACACGCTCGTGGGCACCGATTCGCACACCACGATGATCAACGGCCTGGGCGTGCTCGGATGGGGCGTCGGCGGCATCGAAGCCGAGGCAGCGATGCTCGGCCAGCCGGTGGCGATGCTCATCCCCGAGGTGGTTGGCTTCCGCCTCACGGGGAAGCTCCCGGAAGGCGCGACTGGCACCGATCTCGTGCTCCGGGTGACCCAGATGCTGCGCGAGCGCGGCGTTGTCGGGAAGTTCGTGGAGTTCTATGGCACCGGGCTTTCCAGCCTGCCGCTGGCTGCGCGCGCCACCATCGCGAACATGGCACCCGAGTACGGCGCCACGATGGGCTTCTTCCCCGTGGATGCCGAGACGCTGAACTACCTGCGCTTCACGGGGCGCGACGAGAAGCTCGTGGCCCTGGTGGAGGCCTTTACCAGGGCACAGGGCCTGTTCCGCACCGACGAGACCCCCGACCCGGTGTTCTCGGACACGCTGGAGCTTGACCTTGGCGACGTCGTGCCAGCGATCGCCGGGCCCCGGAGGCCGCAGGACAGGATCCCGCTGACCGAATCGAAAGCCGACTGGGAGAAGAACCTCTCGGGCATGATCGACCCGGCCGCGGCCGGTGCGACGGGTCACATCCAGAACGGCGTCTCATTCGACCTCAAACACGGCTCGGTGGTGATCGCCGCCATCACCAGTTGTACCAACACCTCCAACCCCGAGGTCATGCTCGGTGCGGGTTTGCTGGCCAGGAAGGCGGTGGAGAAGGGCCTGAAAACGCCGCCGTGGGTGAAGACGAGCCTCGCGCCGGGTTCGCAGGTGGTCACCGAGTACCTCGATGCCGCTGGGGTGACACCTGCGCTCAACGCGCTCGGGTTCAACCTCGTTGGGTACGGCTGCACGACCTGCATTGGAAATTCGGGCCCGCTCGACCCGCGAATCAGCGATGCGATCAAGAACAACGACCTGGTCGCCGCGGCCGTGCTTTCGGGGAACCGGAACTTCGAGGGTCGAGTGAATCCCGACACGCGCGCCAACTATCTCGCCTCGCCGCCGCTGGTGGTCGCCTATGCCCTCGCCGGCCGTATGAACATCGACCTCTACAACGAACCCCTCGGCACCGGGAAAGATGGTCATCCCGTCTACCTTCGCGACATCTGGCCATCGCAGGCGGAGGTCGCCGAGGCGATTCGTACCTCGGTGCGCTCCGAGATGTTCCGAAAGCGGTACGCCGAGGTGTTCAAGGGCGACGAGCGCTGGCGCAACCTGGAAACGCCCACGGGCGAGCTCTTCCAGTGGGACGCATGGTCGACCTACATCAAGAACCCGCCCTATTTCGACAGCCTCACGCTGACACCCGACCCGGTAACCGACATCGGCGGCGCCCGGGTGCTCGTGATGGTGGGCGACTCGGTGACGACCGATCACATTTCGCCGGCGGGCAACATCAGTGCCAGCAGCCCGGCGGGTATCTACCTCAGAGAGATGGGTGTGGACCGTGCCGACTTCAACCAGTACGGCGCACGCCGCGGCCACGACGAGGTGATGGTGCGCGGGACGTTCGCGAACATCCGCCTGCGCAATCAGCTGGCGCCCGGCACCGAGGGGGGCGTGACGCAACACGTGCCGGGAGGCGAGGAGCTGACCATCTTCGACGCCTCGGTGCAGTACCGGGCCGAGGGCGTGCCACTCCTGGTCCTCGCTGGCAAGGAGTACGGCACCGGCTCATCACGCGACTGGGCCGCCAAGGGTGTGAACCTGCTCGGCGTCAAAGCCGTCATCGCCGAGTCCTACGAACGTATTCACCGGAGCAACCTGGTGGGCATGGGCGTTCTGCCGCTCCAGTACCTCCCCGGCCAGAATCGTGAGTCGCTCGGCCTGACGGGCCGCGAGTCGTACACCATCGCGGGCATCGCCACTGACCTGCAGCCGGGCAAGCGCCTGACGGTGACGGCGACCGCAGACGATGGAAGCACGACCACGTTCGAAGCGCTGTGCCGCATCGACACCCCGGTTGAGCTGGACTACTACCGCCACGGCGGAATCCTGCAGTACGTACTGCGCCAGCTGGCCACGCAAACCCAGGCGTGAGCCCACAAAGAAAGCAAGAGGAGCAACCGTCCCATGGCGAAAATCAAGGTCGTGAATCCGGTCGTCGAGCTCGATGGCGACGAAATGACCCGCATCATCTGGCAGTTCATCAAGGACAAGCTCATCCTGC